>NZ_JASITA010000100.1 GCF_030063415.1 Streptomyces sp. H27-C3
GACTTTCAGCCCGTCCGGCGCTTGAGGACCGGGGTCTGGGGCGGAGCCCCGGTTTCGGGAAGGGGCGGGGTGGGGAACAGCCCCGCGCAGCGGCCCCACCCACGCCCCCGCCACCCGCCTCAGCGCCGCCCCGATCCGGGCCCGTACCCGCCCCCGTACCGGCCGTCCCTCGACCACCGCCCGGAAGCGCCCGTAGTCGCGGGCCTCGCGAATCACCTGCCAGTCGTGGCGTCCGGGCGCCGGCGGAGCGGTCGTGCCGAGCTGGGCGGCGCGGTAGACATCGAGCATGTGCTGCTGGGTTGCGTTCATGTGCTCCACGATGCGGACCGCCCCCGCCCGCACGCGCTTCGTTTGACGAGGCCAGTCAATCGGCGGCCGACTGTCAGTGGTGGCAGGCACGATGGATCCATGAGCGTGTCCATCGACATCACCGGCCTGCCCACCGAGCGCATCACCTTCGAGACCTCGCCGTTGGCGGAGCTCGGCATGGCCCTGCACGCCTTGGCCGAGCCCGGCCACCACCCGGGTCTGCACGGCTGGGCGACCGCGACGTCCGCCTGCCTCAAGCCGGACGTCGCCGACCGGCTGCACGAGGCGGACTTCCTGTGGCGCACCACCTTCTCGGACGTCTTCATGCCGTTCGCCGGGGTGCGGGGCGGGAGCGGCAGGACGGGCGCCACCCTCGTCGAGGACCTGGACGCGCTGGACCGGCTGGACGACGAGCAGTTCGTCTCCTCGGCCCTGGAGTTCACCTGCTCCAGTACGTACGGGATCGGCGGCCCGTCCGCGCTCACCGCCCCGGCGACCCGCGAGCGCGCGCTGGAGCTGGCCGCGGCGCGCGGACCGAAGCAACTGGACTTCACGCGGCGGCTGCTGGACGACCCGTCGGTCGTGCGGAAGTGGCTGCGCCGCCTCTTCGAGGATTGCGAGCAGGCGTTCTTCGCGGACACCTGGCGCCGCACCCGTGTCCAGCTGGCCGCCGACGCCCGGCACAAGAGCGAGCTGCTGCGGTACAAGGGGCTGGCCGACGCGCTGCACGCGGTGTCCCCCGCACTGTCGCTGGACGAGCAGGGCGGGGCGGGCGGGGCCAGGACCCTGATTCGCGCCGACAAGCTGGCCGAGGGGCACACCAACGCCGTGGACCCGGCGGTCGGCGCGGGGCTCTCCTTCATCCCGTCCAGCTTCGGCTGGCCGCATCTGATGGTGCTGCACGCGCCCGGCTGGCGGCCGGTGATCCACTACCCGGTCGGCTCCCCCGAGTTGCCGTCACCCGCATCGGTCGAGCTGCTCAAGCTGCGGATGGAGGCCCTGGCCCACCCGATGCGCATGCGCCTGTGCCGCAACCTGGCGCGCTCGCCGTACACGACGGGCGAGCTCGCCGACTCGCACGGCATCACCGCGCCCGAGGTCTCACGGCACCTGACGGTCCTGAAGAAGGCCGGACTGCTGACGACGCAGCGCCGCGGCCGGTACGTGATGCACCAGCTGGACCTCCAGGTGGTGGCCCGGCTGGGGAGCGACTTCCTGGAGGGAGTGCTCAGGTAGCCTCCTGGGAGCCGCGCCCACATGCCCGAGCCCCCGAACTGCCGTGGCGTAGGCGCTACTTGTCGATGTCGCCGACGACGAAGAAGAGCGAGCCCAGGATCGCCACCATGTCCGCGACCAGCGTCCCCGGCAGCAGCTCCGTCAGCGCCTGAATATTGTTGAACGACGCCGAGCGCAGCTTCAGCCGGTACGGCGTCTTCTCGCCCTTCGACACCAAGTAGTAGCCGTTGATGCCGAGCGGGTTCTCGGTCCAGGCGTAGGTGTGGCCCTCCGGGGCCTTCAGCACCTTCGGCAGCCGCTGATTGATCGGCCCGGGGTCGAGCGCGGTGAGTCGGTCCAGGCACGCGTCCGCCAGGGCCAGCGCGTTGTGCGTCTGCTCAAGGAGGACCTCGAAGCGGGCCAGGCAGTCGCCCTCGGTCCGGGTGACGACCTTGAGGGTGTCCTGGAGTTCCCCGTACCCGAGGTACGGCTCGTCGCGCCGCAGGTCGAAGTCGACGCCCGAGGCGCGGGCGATCGGCCCGGACACCCCGTACGCGTGGACCGCCTCGGCCGACAGCACGCCGACGCCGCGCGTACGGCCGCGGAAGATCTCATTGCCGAGGACCAGGCCGTCGTACACGTCCATCCGGGACCGGACGTCCGCGATCGCGGCCCGCGCGCGGCCCGTCCAGCCCGCGGGGAGGTCCTCCTTGAGGCCGCCGACGCGGTTGAACATGTAGTGCATCCGGCCGCCTGAGACCTCCTCCATCACGGCCTGGAGCTCCTCGCGCTCGCGGAACGCGTAGAAAACCGGGGTGATCCCGCCGAGTTCGAGGGGGTAGGAGCCGAGGAACATCAGGTGGTTGAGCACCCGGTTCAGCTCGGCCAGCAGCGTCCGCGTCCAGACCGCGCGCTCCGGGACCTCCATGCCGAGCATCCGCTCGACGGCCATCACCACGCCCAGCTCGTTGGAGAAGGCGGACAGCCAGTCGTGGCGGTTCGCCAGCATCACGATCTGCCGGTAGTCGCGCGCCTCGAAGAGCTTCTCCGCGCCGCGGTGCATATAGCCGACCACCGGCTCCGCCTGCTGGATCCGCTCGCCGTCGAGGACGATCCGCAGGCGCAGCACGCCGTGCGTGGACGGGTGCTGCGGACCGATGTTGAGCACCATGTCCGTGCTCTCCGCCGCGCCACCGATGCCGACCATGGTCTCCGTCATGGGCACAGTGTCTCAGCCCCGCGCGCGGGGGCGGGGGCGGGGACCGGGCGGGACCTCACATGATCGTGCGGGATCCGGTACATGATCGTGCGGGATCCGGTCCGGTGCCGCACAGAAATGTTTGACCCACGGTCAAATTCGCTGCGGAACCTCTCCGTTAATGGCCGGTGTTCCGAATCTCTTGTTACCGGTCCATGGAATGTGCGAAAGTGCGATTGTTCGCGTACGGACAATGAACGGCTTTGCTCACCTGTTCGATATGCAGGTACATACCAATTTGCTGTCCTTCTTTCTCTCGGCGAGAGCTTTTGCCCGCCGAAGTGCCCTGGAAGGAAAACCCGTCGTGCAGAGCACCCCCCACCCTCCCCGCCC
>NZ_JASITA010000101.1 GCF_030063415.1 Streptomyces sp. H27-C3
GAGCTCGCCGGGCGCATGCACCCCATGCCCCAGATGCCTCCAGGCCGAGTGTCACCCGTCCCCCACGACCTGTCCCTCCATCCACTGCGCCAGATCCGCAGACTCCTGCGCCGGCGCACCCCGCGCCGCTAGTAACGGCTCAGTGCCGCTTCGGTCACCCTCGGATGCTGCGTCGCGCGCGCAGGGCGGTGCGGGCCTGGGTGTCGTCGATCAGGAGCGAGAACTCCTCGTAGGCGATGCGCTGGACATCTTGCGTGGTGACGGGCTCGCCGGTGCTGCGTGCGTGGGCCAGTTCGGCGGCGCCCAGGGCCAGCAGCCGTTCGCGGTCGGCATCGTCGTGGCCCTCACCGGAGAGGGCGGACAGGACTTGGCGCCAGATTCCCGGACTCATCGGTTCCCGTCTCTCGGCGCGGGGATGGACGCCTGACCGGGGGTCGGCCCGGCCTCGTCGTCGTCCTGATCAGTGGGCCATCGGCCGAACGGCCCCCGCTCGCCTGGGCTAGTAGCGCCGAGCACCGCCGGGCCCTTTTGGCGCTCTTCGTCGGGGATCACCTGGTGCCAGGCCGGTGATCCCGGCACGGGCCAGCCACTTCTTCGTCTTCCCCTTGCCGGTGGCGGACCCGGCATGGCTGCCTCGGTGGCCTTTTTGAGCTGTCCCATCCCATAGCGGGATTCCCTCACTGCTCGGCGATGTGTTGAGGCGTCGCTCTCCACGGAATCCGGATGCCACCGTTTCATCCGGCCGAGCCGATGCTCAGCGGCGGGCGCGGTGGGGCCTGCGGCGGGGCGGTCGCCGGTGGGGGCGGGTGAGGGTGATCTGGCGGAGGAGCTGGTGAAAGCACGTCAGTGCGGTAATCGGGGGGAGGCCGGCCACCGCGATGCCGGGCAGCGTCTTATCGGCCTGGTTGACGCACAGGGTGACCGCGAGGGCGGAGAAGAGCACGACGACGACCCAGGAGTGCGTGGCCCGGCGCCGGTGGAGAGCCGCGCGCAGGAGGGACAGCGAGGCAACGAGCCAGGGGCCGAATACCAGCAGTGGCCAGCACTGTGCCAGGCCGCGGGGCACGGTCGGGGCGGCCAGATGACGCAGCGGGTCATACGAGACGACGGCGCCGAACACGCTGACCATGGCGACGATGAGCGCTGCGAGTGCTGCAAGGCTGATGCTGGCCACCCGCAGCCACGACTGCCCCTTCAGGCGGCGGAGCCGGCGCAGGCGTGGTTTGCGGTGGTCGTGGGTTCCGGGCCGGGGGTGCGGCACGGCGGCCTGGATGCTCTGTTGCTGCCCGGCGGAGGTGCGCACCATCTGCGCCAGTTCGTCGTCCCAGCTCAGCTCCAGACCCGGGGTGTGGTCGAAATCGAGCGGGTCCGGCGGGTCGCTCGTCGCTCTCGGGGGGAAAGGTTCCTGCTTCGGGATGAAAAGTTCCTGCATGTTCACCAGATTTTCGGGGTGTGCTGCGGGGGGCCCGGACCCGATGGGGTCCAGATGCTCGTAGGACGGGTCGGGGTGGGGCTCGAAGGCTCCGCGATGGTCATACATGGCGATTACGCCCCCGGCCGGTACCCTGTTCCTGGGCTGAAGTGCAGCACTGGATTGCAGGTTGCGCCATCACATCCGACGCGGTGTCACCAGCTGATGAGCGCGTCGTCGGCGCGCTCGCGCCTGAGGGGCCGGTGGAAACCGTCCGGTTGTGAAAATCGGTTTGCAGATGGTCGAGCTTCTGCAGGAATTCCTCCAGGATCTCCGCGAAGTACATGGGGCCATGGGCTGCGGGCGCGCGTGTGAGCGGCTGGCTGGTGAGTCCTCTGGGGCGCTCTGCCGGGGGAACCGGCGGGACTGCGGCCCACAGTGAACTGATCTGGCCGGTGGCCTGTTTGCCCGTCGCTCGAGGGAAGTACTTGGGTGAGGTCACACTGCGGTCAACGAGCGCGGCATCCGTACAGACGCCCGGCAGTCGGGTGAGCAAGGGCGGGGGGAGAGTGGATCAGCAGTCCGCCTCGTTGACTGCGGCCATTAAAGATGCGCGCCACGTCCGGGAGATCCTGGCCACAAGCCGCGCCGACGACGTCCCCGCGACCAAGGCGCAACCGAACCAGCCGCCCCCGGCCGGAACGCTCCCTGCGTCCGCAGCTGCCTGTTCTCCCTCGCCAGAGCGGTGGCCTCGGCCGTACCGGGCACGGCGGCCTGCTCGGCCTCACGGACCCAGACCCGCAGCGTCTCGTGGTTGACGCCCAGGTCCTTGGCCACCGGGGCGTACGTACGCCCCGGGCTCGCGCGGTACAGCGCGACGGCATCGGCCCGGAACTCAGGGGTGTACTTCGACGTCCCCATCGGGAACTCCTGTCCTATGGATCTTCACGATCCAATGATCAGGGTGTCCTCGATCGAGTAGCCGAGGGGAATTTCACCCCTCGGCTCTCACGGAGTGAAGTAGGCCGCCGACGAGGTGCCCGTGGCTCGGGTCCTTTTCCGACGGCCCCTTCCCGAACCGGACAGGCGGCTTTCACCGCATCCGGCTCTCCAGCGGTCATTTCCGGGTGGTGGCTGTGGCCCGTCCCGCGTGGATGGCCTGGTGGCAGCGGTCGCAGACCACGAGGGTCTTGCGCTTGCGCATGGCCATCAGGTGTGCCCACGGCGGCCGTTCCGGCCGTCCTGGCTTGTTGAGATCGGCGAGTTTGCGGACGTGGTGGACCTGTAGTCCGGTACGTCCCTCGCACATCTCGCACTGCCCGGCGAGGAGCCGGTGGATCAGCTCGTTGCGTCGGGCAGTGGCCATGACGGGTCGGAGGTCGGTAATGACGGCGGTGCGCTGTCGCTTGAGCGGGGTCCCGCCGAAGCGGGCGATCAACGGCTTCCTGCTCTTGTCCCGCTGCACTGTGACCTGTGAGGTTCCCCCGTTACTCGGGAGATGCTGATCAGCTGGTCAGGGAGGGTTGACGGGGTTTCAGGTTCGCTCTTCTGGTCGTTGCCTGATCGGAGTAGTACCTCTCCTCGAACTCGATCGGGCTGAG
>NZ_JASITA010000102.1 GCF_030063415.1 Streptomyces sp. H27-C3
CATCCCGGGCCGTTCCCCGGTATCGAGGCCCACCGGTTGCCCGCGTCACCACCGCTGCCGCCGGAGGTCTCCGGTGACGTCCCTTCGGAACAGGCCGGGTTGACAGGTCGCGAGCTGACCACGGCGGACCGCTACTACCTGAGGTGGGACGCCTTCGTCGTATGGCACGGGCGCGAACCGCACGCCGACGAGCTCTCCGACTTCCTCGGTGACGGGTCGGCCGGGGCGCCCGCCCGTTCCGGTGTGCTGCACCGCCACCTTCTGGACTTCCAGCTCTACCAGGTCTGGGCGCGTATGTATGAGGACGAAGGCGAGGAACCGACGCCCGCGGCCGTCGTACAGGAAGCCTCACGGAGAGGGGTCGGCGGGCAGCACCGCACGCCGGTCACGGTCGCTGCGGTCCATCAGCATCTCGACGAGTTCCGGCGGCGTCACCGCCTGCTGAGCACTACGGAGGCGCAGCCGACCACACGCTGAATGCCTCGGCGAACGCATGTCCGGAGCTCCGGGTCACTTCCTCGGTGGGCGCGCGCGCTCGGCGCCGACCAGGCCGGCTTCGTACGCGAGGATCGCCGCCTGTGTGCGGTTGTCCAGGCCGAGGCGGGCCAGCATGCGCGAGGCATACGTCTTGACGCTGGCCAGGGACAGATGGAGCGCCTCGGCGATCTTCTGGTTGGTGTAGCCGGCGCCGATGAGGGTGAGGACCTCGCGCTCGCTGTCCGTCAGGGAATCGATCTTCTCCCGCAGCCCGTTGGAGCCGACCGGCATGCGGGCGTGCGCCCGGCTCACCAGCTTGCTCATGATCTCGGGGGACATGACGGTGCCGCCCGCCGCGACCGTACGGACCGCGGCGACCAGCTCTTCCGTCCTCAGGTCCTTGAGGAGGAATCCCGCCGCGCCCGCCTGAAGCGCCTCGATCACCAGGTCGTCGGTGTTGAAGGTGGTGAGCACCAGGACGCGGGGGACCTCTTTGAGGCGCATCAACTGGAGTGTGGCCTCCACTCCGCCGATGAGGGGCATGTGCAGGTCCATGATGACCACTTGAGGACAGTGCTCACGGGTGGCACTGACGGCCTCCGCACCGTCGGCGGCCTCCGCGACCACGACGATTTCACTGTCGGCCCCGAGGACCGACCGCAGACCCGAGCGGATAAGACTCTGGTCGTCAACAATCAGAACCCGGATCGTCACTGATGCTTCCTCACTGCGACAGGAGGCTCATACCCCCGACCATCCAACCTGCGCCAGTCGGAATCGACTGATCAAGGGTGCCCGCATAGGCGACTCAGGCACGAGGCAACAATAGGCCATGTCCCTGTGAGGCTCGTCAGGGGACAGCTCGCAATACGCCGACTCATTACTGGCAGAACCTTGCCGGTGAAAAACAGCCGGCCCGGCCGTGACGGGGCGCTGGCCGGGCCGACAACGACACGAGAGGCCCTCGGGGGAAAGGAACGACTGGGTTCATCAGCGGAACTCACCATCAGCCGCCTCCGTGTCGATTCCCATCCTGCCCCGGCATTCGGCGTTCCTGGACCCGCCACAGATTGACTCGGCGGATCCACGGTGGACTTCCTGTCGACAATCGCCGCAGTACCCCGGTGGCGGGGAGCGGCGTTCCGCGGGGCAGTGCAGTTCGCATACGTGCCGGAAGTTGATGCACCGGGCGTCGAAAGTTGACGGAAGTGCAATTCTCCGGGCGGACTGTTGGGCCATTCGGACAACCAGGGGGCGACAGGGCCCACCGGTAATCTCGCCGCAGCAGGAAGATCATCGCTCCTGGACGCCAGCCGCCACATCGAAAAGTTGAAGGAAAAACAATCTCTCATGGGTCACAGCCAGCGGCACGCACCGGAATTCACTACCCACCGACGGCGCCCTCTGATCCGGCGGCCACCGGTCCTCGCCGCCCTGGGAGTGGTCGCCATACCCTGCTTCGTCATCGCCGGCATCAAGGGCATCGAACGCTCCGGGAACCTCTCCGCGCCGCCCTCACGGGATGGCCTGCCTGCCGCCTGGGCCCCCTCGGACGGGACGGGACGCCCAAAGGGCGGGAGCGGCGAGCCGAGCCCGTCCGCCTCGGGCCGCACCCCGTCCGCAAGCGCCGGGCCGACCGCGCGTGACAAGGCGTCGGGGCCGAGCTCGGGTGGGGCGCGCGACGAGACACGGGATGCGGCATCGCGGAGCACCGGGACCTCGCACACCGGAAGCCCGGTCGCCCCGCCCTCCTCGCGCCAGCCTGCCCGGCCGACCCCCTCGTCCTCATCCCCATCCTCGCCCGCGTCCCCGACGCTCAAGCGGGGTGCCCGAGGAGCCGCGGTCGAAGCAATGCAGCGGCAGCTCTACTCGATCGGCCTCTACCACGGCCACCGCTACGGCGACTTCGACTCCGACACGGAGAAGTCCGTGCGGAAATTCCAGAGTTGGGCGGCGGTGGCGGACCAGGTCGCGGCCGACACTCCAGGAACGTACGGTCCAGCCACCAGG
>NZ_JASITA010000103.1 GCF_030063415.1 Streptomyces sp. H27-C3
ACGTGTTTGCCGAGTTCGCCCGCACCGGTTCCGCCTACGGCACGGTCGCCGCGTTCGTCGGCCGCACCTTCCCGCTGCGCGCGTACGGGGGCGTCTGGGACGGGCAGTTGCGGTGGGGAAAGCTTACCCATGGCCGGGTCCTGGGCCTGCTCACCAACCCGGCCTACGCCGGAACGTACGTCTATGGCCGGCACCGCACCCAGCGCACGGTCCGCCCGGACGGCACCGTCTCCACCACCAGTCCGCGGATTCCGCGCGCCGATTGGCCCATCGTCCTGCTCGATCACCACCAGGGGTACATCACCTGGCAGCAGTTCCTGGACATCGAGGCGAAACTCACCGCGAACTGCACCCACAGCGGTGCCCGGCCGCCCCGCGAGGGTGAACCTCTGTGCCAGGGCGCCATCGGCTGCGGGTCGTGCGGGAACCGGATCGGCACCCGCTACCAGGGCACCTTCCACCGGGCCTACTACGACTGCATGGGCCACCGGGACGCCGCCCGCACCACCGCCTGCCGCTCGATCGCGGCCAGCATCGTGGACACCGCGGTCGCCGCCCTGCTGCTGACCACGCTCACCACCGCGCAGGTCGCCCTCGCCCTGGACGCGGCCGAGCAGGTCTCCGTCCGGCACACCCGCGCCCATCACGCCGCCGAACTCGCCGTCGAGCGCGCCCGCTACGAAGCCGACCGCGCCGAGCGGGCCTTCGGACAGGTCGAACCGGAAAACCGCTTGGTCGCCCGGACACTGGAAAGCCGATGGGAGACGAAACTGGCCGCGCTCATCGAGGCGGAGGCTGCCCTGGTCGCCACCCGTGACGCCCGCCCACCATTGCCCGGCCGGGCCGAACTGGAGACGCTTGCCGCCGACCTGCCCCGCCTCTGGGACGCTCCCACCACCAGCGCCAAGGACCGAAAACGCCTGCTGCGGACCCTGATCAGCGACATCACCGTGCTGCCCGACGAAGGCGACGGCCAGGCCCGCATCGGGGTGCGCTGGCACACCGGCGCCACCGATCTGATCACCACTGCACGCAGTGCGGCACCCCGCACCCCGGCCGGCGCCATCGAGTTGATCACCCGGCTCGGCCCGGCGCTGACCGACGAGGAACTCGTCACCGAACTGGCCGCCGCCCGGCTGCTGACCGGCCACCGGCGACCCTTCGACGTCAAAGCGGTGCGATGGGCCCGCCACGCCTACAAGATCCCGGCACCCCGCACGGTTCCGTTCCGCGACGGCGAGATCGGCATCGACGACATGGCCCGCATCCTGGCCGTCAGCTACAACGCGGCCTACTACTGGATCACCCACCGCCGGTTGCCGGCCCGTCAGGACCGCACAGGACGCTGGTGCATTCCCTGGACCCCGGAGACCGAGGCCGACTGCCGTCGGCGCATCGCCAGCTCCGGACACCTCAATCCCGCAGGCCAGGGAGCCCGAGCCCTCACCGGAACCGCCCGCGAGGGCGAAGTCTCCGTGCAGGACGCGGCTCGCCGCCTGGGCGTTCACGACTACGACGTCTACTACTGGATCCGCACCGGCCGTCTGACCAGCCGCCGCACCAGCACCGGCCGGGTTGCCATCCCCTGGAACCACACCGTCGAGGCCGGTTGCCGCGACTGGCTCGCCCACCCCGAGCGGTTCCTCCGCACCGGAACCGGCAGCCGCCCGCTGACCACCGGCACCTGCGACGAGAGTGAACTCAGCGTTCAGCAGGTCGCCAGCCGCCTCGGGGTACTGCCCGCAGCCGTCGCCTACCAGGTCCGTACCGGCCGCCTTCCGGCCCGCCGCGGCCCCACCGGCCGGGTCATCATCCCCTGGAACGATCAAGTGGAATCCGAGACCCGCAGCCAGCTGGCACGGCCCAAGCATCCCGGCCCCACCGGCCTCGGAAGCCACCCGCTTCCCGAAACAACCCTGGAGAGCGGCGAGTTGAGCGTCCAGCAGGTCGCCGCACGGCTCAGCATCCGCCCCGGCGCCCTCTACTACACCATCGCCCGCAGCCGCCTGAACGTCCACCGAGACAAAGGCGGCCGACTCAGCATCCCCTGGACCAGGGAAAACGAGGCCATCTGCCATCAACTCGCCGCTCAGACAAGGCCGCACACTCCAAAATCCCAAAT
>NZ_JASITA010000104.1 GCF_030063415.1 Streptomyces sp. H27-C3
AGGGCTCGCAGAGATTCAACATGCGTGTTTGATGTTGTCCGGGGGTTCGGTGCCGTAGGCATCGAGGTAGGCGGCCACGTCTGCGGGGGTGGTGAATCGTGCTGTGGAGCGAGGGACGGTGCATTCGTGCTGGTCCAGAAGGGGTTGGGTCTCCTGGATCGCGCGGGTGATGGTTTGCGAGCTGGTCTCGAAGAGTGCGCCGAGGAGGGCGTGGGTGAAGCAGCCGCGCTGATAGAGGACGGTGGCCAGGATCCGGTCGGCGTCAGTGAATGCCTGTCTGGGGCCCGCGCCGGGGGCCCGCTGTCGTTCGCGGCCGCGTCGGTGACGGCGCTGGTGTTCCCGCTGGGCGGCCTGGATGGGCGCCAACTTGCTGATCAGGGTGTCAAGTTGTGGGCGGGTGAGGCCGGTGAGTTCTGGATCGATGAGCCGGGCGTGCTGCCGGGCACCCCATTGCCGCAGTTCCGCTCCGTGTGGAGTGCGGGTGGTTGTGGGGCCGCGCTGTTGGGTGTGGAGGGTGTAGTTCCAGTCGCCGTGGAAGCGGTGGCGGGTCATCGTCAGCGCGTCGACCTGGGCGTCGTCGACTTTCACGCCGGTGGGGTAGGTGCCGGTGTCGAGTTCGGCGCGGACTGTCAGTCCGGTGCGGGTGGTGGTTGCCGCAATGGACTGCAGGATGACTTCATGGCTGGTCAGGGGCCTGCCGCGCCAGTTCATGGAGATGTGGGAGAACAGCCGGTGCTCAATCCGATTCCACTTCGATGTGCCCGGAGGTAGGTGACAGACGGTGATTTCAAGGCCGGTCTCGGCGGCCAGGGCGGCAAGTTCGATCTTCCATGCCCGGGTGCGGTAGCCGTTGGAGCCTCCGGCGTCGGCGGTGATCAGCAGACGCTGGGCGCGAGGGTAGTCGCCCTGTCCGGCCCCGCGCCACCAGCGGCGGATCGAGGCGACCGCGAAAGCGGCGGTGTCGTGGTCGGTGCCGACACTGACCCAGCCGGAGTTCTGGGCGATGTCGTAAATTCCGTACGGGATCGCCTTGCCGGGCCCCTCCCGGTCAAGAAAGTCATGCGTTTTGACCTTCACTGGATCGCCCGTGGGCTGCCACTCACGCCCCGCGTTCTTGTACTCGCCGACCAGTTCCTTCTTCTTGCTGTCCACGCTGACCACCGGGTCCCCGGCGCCAGTGTGGTCCCTGGCCTGCTCGTTGATGTAGTGGAACTGGGCGTCCCGGTCCGGGTGCTGCTTGCCCTCTATGGTCTTGGAGTTGGCCTGCAGACTGAAGCCTTCCTCCCGCAGCAGGTCACCGACAGTGTCGGCGCTGACCTTGTGCCCCTGGCGGGTCAGCTCGGCGGCCAGGTTCCGGGTCGACTTGGTCGTCCAGCGCATCGGCGACATCGGGTCCCCGCGCATGTCCGGCTCGACCAGGGCCAGCAGCGCGGGCCGGAGCCCCGCATCCAGGTCAGCGGCCTTCTTCCGGCCGCCGCCGGGCCGGCGGACCCGCCCCAGAGGCTCCCCTCCCGCCTCCAGCTCATCCACTCCCTTCCGGACCGTCGTCTCGCTGGCCTCGGCTGCCCGAGCAACGGCCCGGATCCCACCGTGGCCCAGGAGACGGGCCTCGGCTCCCATCAGCAGACGCTGCTGCCGCTCGTCCAGGTGCGGGAACAACACCCCGAACTTCAAGGCGAGTCGATCCCGAATCTCATGAGGTATTCCCATACCACGTCAACGAGCCAAATCGCCGGAAGCAACACGTTGAATCTCTGCGAGCCCT
>NZ_JASITA010000105.1 GCF_030063415.1 Streptomyces sp. H27-C3
TGAGAAGCCGTTGTCTTTCCGGACCTGACCGTTGAGTTTCCGCTGTTCAGGCATGGTTTCGGTGTCGTTGCGGGAGAGTTCGGGCGATCAGTTCGTTCTCGGCGATGCGGAGATGACCGATGACATCGGTGATGGGGTTGTTGGAGGAGCGGGAGATGGCGGCCCGGGTACGGGCGGAGGAACTTCGCGCTCAGGTGGAGCGGATCGCGGCTGAACTCGGCGAGGCGGAAGCGGTGTTGGGCCGCCGGGTGATCGCGCGGGCAGAGCTCGCTGAGGCCCTGGCCGCTGGGGCCGAGGAGACGGATGTCCTCGTCCCCGGCCCGCGAAAGGTGCCGACGGCGGTGGAGAAGGTCCCGGTCACGGGGTCGACCGTGCCGCGACGGCGCCAGGGATTGACGCTTCAGGCGCTCGCGCCGGACTACCGGCGGCTCGTGGAGCTGGTGGAGTCCGGGCCGGGCGGGGGTGATGGGGTGTCGGCGAAAGACCTGGCGGTCGAGCTGGGTCTGGAGTTGGTGCCGGCGAAAATCGAAGGAGTGCGCTCAAGGGCGAAACGGCTGGTCGAGCGAGAGTGGCTGGCGGCGTCGCCGTCCGGGCGGTTCACGCCGCGGCAGCCCACCGCGACTGCTCCTGCCGCGGTCGGCCAGCCGGGCGGCGGGCGAGGCGGCGGCTCATGAGCATGGCCAGCGAGAAGTAGATGAACGCCTCGCTGCTGGAGGGCAGCGTCTCGAAGTCCCGCGCCAGACGGCGCGAGCGCATCAACCACCCCAAAGTGCGCTCCACCACCCACCGTCTCGGCAGCACCACGAACCCCGTCATGTCGTCGCTGCGTTTGACGATCTGAAGGGTGACCTGCAGTTTCTCCCGCGCCCAGTCGGCCAGGTGCCCGGTATAGCCACCGTCGGCCCATACCAGGGTGATCTTGCGGAACCGTGCCCGCAGCCCGGGAAGCATGACGTGGGCGGCTTCGCGGTCGGTGACATCACCGGCGGTCACCAGCACCATCAACAGCAGACCGAGGCAGTCCGTGATGACGTGCCGGCGCCTCCCGTTAATCTTCTTCCCGCCGTCGTAACCGCGTGAGGAGGCGGGCACCGAGGCGGCGCCCTTGACCGACTGCGAGTCGATGACCGCCGCCGTCGGTTCCGCCTCGCGCCCTTCGGCCGTACGGGCCCGACCACGCAGCCGGTCGTGGAACTCCTTGGCCAGGCCCGCCTTCCGCCACCTGCGGAAGAACGCATACACGCGGTCCCAGACGGGGAAGTCGGCCGGCATCGCACGCCACTTGATCCCGTTGTCGGTGACGTAGAAGACCGCATCCAGCATCTGCCGGTGGCAGTAGCCCTCCGGCTGTCCGCCCCGTCCTTCCAGCCAGGCCGGGACCGGCAGCGCGTCGCGCACCACCGCCCATTCCGCGTCCGTCATGTCGGATGGATACACCGGCGCCCGGTCCGGGCGGTCGGCCGCGTTCCCGAACCGGTGAGCGAGGCAATCGCACACCGACACGCGGGAGTTGGACGCAGCAGGCACGATCACGCAAGACTGGAGCAACAGGGCCTCCTTGGCACTCGGTTGGTGTCGCAACCCCGAGCTACCAAGAGGCCCTGTCCTCATGCGCCCGCCCGGCCAAGATCACCCTCCCGGTCCTCCTGTTCGATTCAGAACCGTCCACCTGATCGATAGGAATACGGCGTCTGA
>NZ_JASITA010000106.1 GCF_030063415.1 Streptomyces sp. H27-C3
AGCCTCGATCCACCGTGTGAATTCTGATCGGGTTTCCGGCTGGGCTTCTCGTGATCTTTCCGGGTGCGGGCAGCACGTTGTGCCGGGTGGCCGTCCGGGGCGGGGTCTCCGAGGTCTTCCAGGTCGTGTGCGGACGGGGTGGTGCTGGTCAGGTCTGCATGCGCTGGCCGGTGGCGGTCCACAGGTCGGTGAAGTCGTGGTCCCAGCGCCATCGTTGGGGAAGATGCAGCACCACGCGTCGTCCCGGGCGGGCGATGCGGGCCGGGACGTTGATGAGGTGGCGGCGGATGGTGCCGGTTCGGGCCCGTGCGTGGAAGGTGGAGGCGAGGTGTCCGGCGGCGCGGGTGAGGTTGTAGGCGGATGCGGCCAGGGTGAGCCAGGCGGCGTTCGCGGTGAACTTTCCCGAGGGCAGATGGGCGAGGGCGGAGTCCTCCAGGTCGGCGAAGACCTGTTCGACCGCGGCGTGATCGCGGTGCATGGGCTCGGCGTCGGTGAGGACGAAGCGGCTGTCGGTGAAGATCACGTGGTGGCGCCAGACGGCGAACAGCTCGCTCTGCCCCTCGGGCACCGTCTTCGGATTCAGCCGCTTGACCCGGCGGACGATGAGCCGGGCGCTGGTGTGGAACGCCTTCTTCTTGCTGGTGAACGCGGTGAAGCCGATCTCGGCTATCTCGGCGTCGGAGATCCAGCGTTGGTCCTCGTCGTCCCAGATCGCGTCGGTGTATTTGATCGGGGTCCAGGCGGTGGCCGGAACTGTCTCGATGGCCGCGCGGATCGTCTTGGTGACCGCGACGGCCAGCGAGAAGCGGGCGCCGGCCTGTCGGCAGGTGGCGACGACCTTGTGGGAGAAGTACGCGGAGTCCGCGCGGACGACGATCTGCGCGGTGATACCCATCGCCCGCACCGTCGCCAGGGCCTCGCGCAGCAGACTGGCGGCGCCCTTGCCGGAGCCTGCCGAGCCTTTGCGCAGGCGGGTGGCGACGATGACCGGCGCGCAGGTCGCGGTTTTGACGGTGACGATCTGGAAGTGGAGACCGCGGACCTTCGTGTAGCCGAAGGAGGCGCCCTGCTTGGCCGGGCCGTAGACCTGCTTGACCTTGGAGTCGATATCCACGAACACCACTTCGTCACCCTTCGGGAGGAAGCCCGTATGCGCGGCCAGGTTGCAGGTGAACGCGCGGGTCGCAGACTCCAGTTGACGGACATGGCCCCAGGTGAAGGCCCGCAGAAACGTGCCCAGCGTGGACGGTGCCCGCACTCCGCCGAACAGTTTCGGCAGTCCTCCGTGGCGCAGCACGTCCAGGTCGTCGATGGAGTCGGCACCAGCGACCATGCCGCCCACGATGCTCATCGCCTTCGCGTCGGCGGCCGTGCCTGCACCGTTCTTCGCACCGGCCAGGCGGATCTTCTCGGCGACCAGGGCCGGCAGACCGCACCGCTCGGCCAGCCGGATCACCGGGACCAGCCCGGCATGCGC
Source organism: Streptomyces sp. H27-C3 (assembly GCF_030063415.1). Classification (GTDB taxonomy): domain Bacteria; phylum Actinomycetota; class Actinomycetes; order Streptomycetales; family Streptomycetaceae; genus Streptomyces. The sequence continues at coordinate 1,478 of NZ_JASITA010000106.1, forward strand.
GATCAGATTCGGCTCGTCGAACGCGGCGAAGGTCACTGCCGGACTGTGGGACGATTTCACTTACCAGGTGCCCTCTTGCTCGGGTCTGATGGAAGCGTAAGAACTCCCATCATCCCAGGCCAGCGGGCACCTCTTCTGATTTCTCCATCCACAGCCCGACCACTACGCGGTGGATCGAGG
>NZ_JASITA010000107.1 GCF_030063415.1 Streptomyces sp. H27-C3
CTTGGGTTCTAACGGTCCTCGCAACACCCATGATCTGTGGGAGTTGCGGGGACCGTGGGCGTTGAGCGTGGTGATCTTGCAGGGTTGAAGGCACGTTTCCTTGCGCGGCTGGATGTCGTGGGGAGCGTGACCGTGGTGGCGCGTGAGCTGGGCGTGAACCGCAACACGGCCTTCGGCTGGGCCCGGAAGGCCGGACGCGGGTCGGTGCGCCTGCCGCAGCGGCACCCCGGGCGCGACGAGTACGAGCGGCTTCGGGCCGCCGGAGTCGCACGCCGGGCAGCGGCCCGGCAGGTCGACGTGAACGAGCGCACGGCCAAGGACTGGGACTGGGGCGTCAAGAAGAGCGGCACCACACGCACCTACGCCGACGGCCGCCGTGTCGACTACACCACCGGGACCGTCACGATGGGTGGCGTGACCACAACGCCGGTGGGCCTGAAGGCCCTGGAGAAGCAGATCCACCCACGGTTCCTGACGCTCGCCGAGCGCGAGAAGATCCGCGATCTCCGCGCGGCGGGGCAGTCGCTGCAGGCGACTGGACGGGCCCTGGGGCGGCCGGCGAGCACGGTCAAGCGGGAGATCGACGCGAACTCGGGCCTTGAGGGCTATCAGCCCTACGCGGCCCACCGGGCGGCCGCCACGCGCAGACCCCGCCCCAAGGACCGCAAGCTGCTGCGCGAGGGCCGACTGCGACGCTTCGTCCAGGACGGACTGCGCGGGCGCTGGTCGCCGGAGCAGATCTGTCACGCTCTGGGCAAGGAGTATCCCGACGACCGGAGCATGCGGGTGAGCGTGGAAACGATCTACCAGGCGCTGTATTTCCAGGCCCGCGGCGGCCTGAAACGGGAAGTCCAGGCCGCCGTCCGCTCCGGCCGGACCCGCCGTAAACCACGCCGGGACCCCCAGCGGCGCACCCCACGGTTCATCGACCCGATGGTGATGATCAGCGACCGCCCTGCCGACGTCGAGGACCGGGCCGTGCCCGGCCACTGGGAAGGCGACCTGATCATCGGCGCCAACAGCCGCTCCGCGATTGCCACGCTGGTCGAGCGAAGCACCCGCTACACCATGCTGGTCCACCTGCCCGGCGGAGCCCACGACGCCGAAACCGTGCGCGATGGCCTCGTCGCCACGATCCAGACCCTGCCCGCACACCTGCGCGGTTCCCTCACCTGGGACCAGGGCAGCGAGATGGCACGCCACAAGCAGTTCACCATGGCCACCGGCATGCCCGTCTACTTCTGCGACCCCGCCTCACCCTGGCAACGCGGCTCCAACGAAAACACCAACGGACTCCTGCGCCAGTACTTCCCCAAAGGCACCGACCTCAGCGTCCACAGCCCCGAAGACCTCGAACACGTCGCCCAGGAACTCAACGGCCGCCCACGCAAGACGCTCGGCTGGAGTACTCCAGCCGAGCGTCTACGTGATCTACTCACCACCTGAAAACCAGGCGGTGTTGCAACGACCACTGGAACCCAAG
>NZ_JASITA010000108.1 GCF_030063415.1 Streptomyces sp. H27-C3
CCATGTCCTGCACTGGTCCCACTGGCGACGACAAGCACAACACCGGGCACGCATCAGCCACTACAAACGACGAGGCCACAACCCCTGCCCTGAACCACCGTCACGCCAAACACGGTTGCAGTACTAGCCCACCGCGATACCGTCATGGCCGGCCGCACCCTCGCCCTCCACGCCGTGCCCGTCACCTTCGGCCTCAAGGCCGCCGGTTGGCGCAAGCTGATCCTCGACGCGGAGCGGCGGCTGGCCCTGGTGGAGGAGGGCGGGCTTCCCCTCTCCCTGGGCGGCGCCGCCGGAACTCTCGCCGGCTACCTGGAATACGCGCGGATCGACGGCGCGGCGGGCGAAGCGGCGCCGGACGCGGAGGCTTACGCCATCTCGCTGGTCGAGGCGTTTGCCGAGGAGACCGGTCTGAGCTGCCCCGGCCTGCCCTGGCACGTGCTGCGTACCCCGGTCGCCGATCTCGCGGCCGCGCTGGCCTTCACCGCCGCAGCTCTGGGAAAGATCGCGACCGATGTGCAGACTCTGGCCAGAACCGAGATCGGGGAGCTCGACGAGCCCGTCCCCACCGCCGGACGTGGCACTTCCTCGGCTATGCCGCACAAGCGCAACCCGGTGCTGGCGACGCTCATTCGCAGTGCGGCCCTCCAAGTACCGGGGCTGGCAGGCATCTTGACGCAGCTTCTGGCCGGTGAGGACGAGCGCTCCGCCGGTGCCTGGCACGCGGAATGGCAACTGCTACGGGAGTGCCTGCGGCTGACTGGCGGCGCCGTCCACACCGCGGTGGAGCTCGCCGAAGGCATCGAGGTACGACCCGACCGCATGAGCTCCAACCTCGAACTCACCGGAGGTCGGATCGTCTCGGAACGGATCACCGCTGTCCTGGCCCCTCGGCTGGGCAAATCGGCCGCCAAGCGCCTGCTCCGCCAAGCATCCCTCGCCACCGAGACAACGGGTCGGCCGCTGACCGCCACACTCTCCGAAGTTCCGGAGCTCAAGGGCCTGTTCACCGTCGCGGAGCTGTCGTGGCTGTGTGATCCGCGACGGTACACGGGTGCCGCTGGGAACCTGGTGGACCGGGCGGTGGGCCGGACCGTCTGATGTCTTGGCCGCAAGGAAACAGCCGTTGGGGTCTCAGCCGATCCCGGCAGCGCACTGGGCCAGGCGCGGGTGGTTTGCCGCCAGCTGTAGGGAGCGTACGACGCGTTCCTTGACCCACGCCGCGCTGTGACCGGTGAGGATGCGAACTCGGGGAGAGTCGTCGGGGCGTACGAATTGAATCAGGCCGTCCTGGCGCCCCAGACTGATGCACTGCACTACGAGTCGGAGCCGCAGTGCGGGTGTTGTCACGTTGGCTGACCGGCGTGGGATGATCTTGTGATTGGCCGTGCTGGGAGGGGATCGTTCGTGGCGTCGACGCCACCGTCGTACAGGGGCCACCGCTATCCGCCGGAGGTGATCGCGCA
>NZ_JASITA010000109.1 GCF_030063415.1 Streptomyces sp. H27-C3
CAAGCAGCAGGAGGGCGGCATGGGCGGCCAGGGCATCGACCCCATGTAGCAAACCCGCGCGTACACCGGCTGGTGGCCTCCCGCACCCCGACAGGGCCCAGGAGGCCACCAGCCACGCGCAGGGACCCGCCGCGACTGACCCTCTTCGTCGCATTGCGGGACACCGCGCTGCCGATGACGCGCGGAATTGCTGTGCCTCTCAGAAAGGCGGCGGGCCGCTACCCAGCACTCCCACTGACGTTTGGCCCGGCACCAGCTTGCCCTCCAGGACGAACCGGCCCTCCCGCCCGTCCGGCAGCCGCATGACAGCTGTGTCTGACGTCAGTACCTTGAACATGTCGGCGTCCTCGTAGCCGGACAGTTGGCCGCTCCAGATCTTCGTCTGGTCGCGTGCCCTGACAGACAAGTCGGCCTGCATAGTGGCTTCGACGTCGCTGCCGACTACGGTCACGGGCCCCTGGTAGGTCGTCATGATCCCAGTATGGACCCATTGGCGCCGCCCCGAGCGCGCCCGGGCCTCGCCCCCCGCAGTCATAAGAATTCACCACCACCCCACCAGGCTCTCCACCCATCCCGGAGCTTGGGAAAACGGTCGTCACCTGGCTGCCCTTGGGAGGGCCAGCGCCTGCCCGACGCCGGCCCTCATCATGACGTTGAGCCAGGCCGCTTACCCGGCGTTGCGGTGGAGGTCCCGCACATCAGCACCACTGGCAGTCAGGGTGCCGTCCTGCTGCTCATAGTGGGACAGAGCAAGCCCCAGCCCGAAAAAGGTGGGCGCCCACTCGCCAACGAAGAGCCCCCAACGGTCCGCTCGGGCCAGGCCGGTGCCGGGTTCCATCTTGAGCGATCCGGCCCAGACCGCGACGGTGAGGCCGATGGAGGCGAGTGCGGCGGTGTAGGCGTGTTCGCTGCGCATGCCCATGTCGTGCAGCTTTTGGATAACCATGGCGTGCTCCGTTCAGTGGCGTGGTTCGACGACCCCCCAAACGTTCCGATCTACCGTCACACGAAAAACGCCGGGCCGCCGCCTGGTGCGTAGGCCGGCGGCCTCGGGTCTGTCGCGGAGGTGCACCATGGGCTGCCCCATCTGGTCCGGCGCCGTCTCGTGCGGCCTGGTCACGTCTCCGAACCAGCTCCAGCACCCTCAGCCGCCCGCCCCGTGCCCCGTACGGGAGGCAGCGTCGGGTGCTCCCGGCCCGCGGAGCTACTTACGGGGGGGCGTAGTGGTGTCTGGCCCAGGCAGGAAGGGCGACCCATACGGTGTTCAGCCAGGCGGCGATGGCGGCGGTCAGCCAGGCGGCGAGAGTGTCGGCGAGCGCCACGCGCAGCAGTAGGAGCAGGGTCAGGGCGGAGGTCGCCGCAAGCATGGCCAGACCGGTCTTGGCCATGCGGGAGGCCAGGGCAACGGC
>NZ_JASITA010000010.1 GCF_030063415.1 Streptomyces sp. H27-C3
CGGCCGGGGAGTGAGGCGGGGGGGGGCGGGCTGGGACGGTGGCGGCCTGCCGGATCTCGGCGGTGGGGCGGTCGCCGGTCAGGGATGCGTCCGGCCCACGCCGGTCGGTTCCTCAGTCGTTGCCCGGGTCAATGCCCGTACGTCTCGCGGCAAATGCGGGCCTGGGGGCTGTCGGGACGCCAGCCGCCGTAGCCCTCACCCAGCGCGCACACGTCCGTCCCCGTGCCGGCCGCCGCCCCCGCCGGAACGGGCACGGGCGGGGACGGCAGGATGCGTGGCAGGCGATCGGCGGCCTTCGGGGGCGCCGCCGGTTCTGCGGGCGCCTGCCGGGCGGAAGCGGGCGCCGGCCGCGCCACGGCGGCCCGGCGCGGGGCCTCCCGTTCGGCGCCACCGCCCGGCGCCGACGGCGTGGGCGCCGGCGGGAGTACGGCCTCCAGTGCCTCCCGGGCCGGTGCCTGCACGATCTGCGGCTGTACATCCTGGGAGAGCCGCGGCAGGTCCGTCGGCGGTGTGTGGGCGGGCCGCGGCTGGACCGCCACACAGCCGGAGACGGCCGAGACCACCACGCCCACCAGGATCATCGCTGAGGTTTTCGTTCGGTGCATCCGCGCAACTTTGCTGGGCGCGAAGTCGTTTGGGGAGGTCGCCGGCGGATTTTGGCCCGCACGAGTGACGCCGTCACTCGCCCGTCATGCCGTCGACGCGCTGCCGGATGAGGTCGGCGTGGCCGTTGTGTCGCGCGTACTCCTCGATCATGTGGGTGTAGATCCAGCGGAGGTTGAAGGTCTCCCCGCTGCGGTGTTTCCCCTCGGCCAGGTCGTCGAGCGAGCGGCCCGCCACGACTTCGCGGGCGTGTGCGATCTCGGCCTGCCAGTGGGTGTTCGCCTCCTCCCAGGTGTCCGTCTCGGCGAGATGGAAATCCGCGTCGGGGTCCTCGGCGGTGTAGAAGAGCGCGGGCGCCTCCTCGCCGGCCAGCGTCCGGCGGAACCAGCCCCGCTCGACCTCCGCCATGTGCCGTACAAGACCGAGCAGCGAGAGCTCGGAGGGCGGGACGGCCACCTGGCGCAGTTGGGCGTCGTCCAGACCGGAACACTTCCAGGCGAGGGTCTCGCGGTGATGCTCCAGCCAGCCGTCCAGCATGGCGCGTTCGTCGGCGGTGGTGGAGGGTTCGGTGCGTTCGGGTGTCTTCATGCCGGACATCCTCACGTACGGATCATGGACGCGCCACGGCTTATCGCCAGGCGTGGCGTCCCCTGCTATCGGCCGAGCATGCCGCGCATCAGTTCACCGAAGCCGGTGCGCAGCTCCTCGCGGCTGGGCACCGCCGAGTGGTACGCGCCTGCTGCGCACGAGAACATCAGCCCTTCGCACCAGGCCACCAGCGACAAGGCGTGGCGCTCCGGTTCCCGCGAGCCGGCCGCGGCCATCATCGCGATCATCGGTTCACGGAACCGCTCCCTGCCCGCCGCGTCGTAGAACTTCCGCAGCTCCGGTCGCCGGGTGGCTTCGAGCCCCAATTCGTACCGGGCCACGAGCAGTCCGCGGTGGCCGCTCAGATGGAGGTGCAGGGCCCGTGCGAGGGCGTCGACGAGGGCGTCGACGCCCTCCGACGGGCCGGGCATCGTCTCCAGGGTGAGCACCCGGGCCTCGCGCTCCGCCAGCCGCCGCACCGTGGCCTCCAGCAGCGCCAGCCGGGTGCGGGCGTAGTTCGACGTCGAGCCCTGGGGCAGCCCGGCGAGTTCGTCCACCGCCCGGTGGGTGAGGCCGCGCATACCGCGCTCGACGAGGAGGGCAAGTGCGGTGTCGGCGATGAGTTCGGCGCGGGGGACTGGAGCGGTGGTGGGAGCGGTCATGATGCCAACCTACCGCCGTGACTACATCTGTAGTACTTTCAATCCCTGGCACTACAACTGTAGTTTCTGAAGGGGAGGCAGCCATGGTCGAGTCCCGTGCCGTCGTCGTGGGAGGCGGAATCGGCGGGCTGACCGCAGCCGTCGCACTGCATCAGCGCGGCTGGCGGGTCACCGTCCTGGAGCGCGCGCCCTCGCTGGAGGCTGTGGGCGCCGGCATCGGCCTCACCCCCAACGGCCAGCGCGCCCTCGACGTCATCGGCCTCGGCGCCGAGATCAGGGAGCTGGCCGCCTGGCAGGGCGACGGGGGCATGCGCTCCCCGAGCGGACGCTGGCTCGCCCGGACGAACAGCGAAGCCGCCGCCGAGCGCTTCGGCGGACCGCTCGTCCTGGTCCACCGGGCCACCCTGATCGACCGACTCGCGTCCCGGCTGCCCGAGGGCGTCGTGCGCACCGGGGCCGCGGCCTCGCTCGCCGACCCCGGTGTCGCGGACGGCCGCCCCGCCGTGGTCACCACCCCCGAGGGCGACATCGAGGCCGACCTCGTCGTCGGCGCCGACGGCATCGGCTCCGCCGTACGCCGCGCGCTCTACCCGGAGCACCCCGCCCCGGCGTACTCCGGACTGACCACCTGGCGGGTGGTCGTGCCCGCACCGGACCGCCCCTTCGAACCCCATGAGACCTGGGGGCGCGGGACGTTGTGGGGCACCCAGCCGCTCAAGGACGGCCGCGTCTACGCGTACGCCGCGGCGGCCGTCCCCGCCGGAGGCCGCGCGCCCAACGGGGAGAAGGCCGAACTGCTGCGCCGCTTCGGCGACTGGCACGACCCGGTCCCCGCGATCCTCGCCGCCGCCGACCCCGGCCGGATCCTGCGGCACGACGTGCACCACATGACCACCCCGCTGCCCGCATTCCACCGGGGCAGAACCGTGCTCATCGGCGACGCGGCACACCCCATGGCGCCCACCATGGGCCAGGGCGGCAACCAGGCCATCGAGGACGGCATCGTCCTCGCCCACCACGCCCCGTCCCCCGAAGGCCTCGGCGCCGGCCTCGCGACGTACTCCGCCGCACGCCTGCCGCGCACCACGGGCATCGTCCGCAAGTCGGCGCGCATCGTTCGCCTGGTCAGCCTCGGTGCCGCCCCGGCCGTCGCCCTGCGCGACACCCTGATATCCCTCTCCCGGTTCGGCCCCGGCCTCGCTCTGCGCACCTTGGACGGCATCGCCGACTGGCGCCCCCCGCAGCGCACGTATGCTGCCCGGACACGGGACCGCCAGGTCCAGGACCCACACATCCAGCGTTAGGGAGGCCCCTGTGAAGGTTGGCGTCATCGGGCTCGGGGACATCGCGCAGAAGGCATATCTGCCCGTACTGGCCACCCGGCCGGGGCTCGAACTGCACCTGCAGACCCGCACCCCCGCCACCCTGCACAGGATCGCCGAGACCCACCGCATCCCGGACGGGCAGTGCCACACCGACCTGGACGCACTGCTCGCCCAGGGCCTGGACGCCGCGTTCGTGCATGCGCCGACGGCCGTGCACCCCGAGATCGTGACCCGGCTCCTGGAGGCGGGCGTACCGACGTACGTCGACAAGCCGCTCGCGTACGAGCTCGACGAGTCGGAGCGGCTGGTGCGCCTCGCCGACCAGCGCGGCGTCAGCCTGGCCGTCGGGTTCAACCGCCGTCTCGCGCCCGGCTACGCGCAGTGCGTCGAGCATCCCCGCGAGCTGATCCTGATGCAGAAGAACCGGGTCGGCCTGCCCGAGGACCCGCGCACCCTCGTCCTCGACGACTTCATCCATGTCATCGACACCCTGCGCTTCCTGGTGCCCGGCGAGATCGAGCACGTCGACGTACGGGCCCGGATCATCGACGGCCTCATGCACCACGTCGTGCTCCAGCTCTCCGGCGACGGCTTCACCGCCATCGGCACCATGAACCGGATGAACGGCTCCACCGAAGAGATCCTCGAAGTCTCCGGGCAGGACACCAAGCGTCAGGTCCTCAACCTTGCGGAGATCGTGGACCACAAGGGCCAGCCGAGTGTCCGCCGCCGCGGCGACTGGGTGCCCGTCGCCCGCCAGCGCGGCATCGAGCAGTCCGTCGTGTCCTTCCTGGACGCCGTACGGGCCGGAAAGCTGCTCAGCGCCCAGGACGCGCTGCTGACCCATGAGCTGTGCGAGCGTGTGGTCCGCGTGGCCGCCGAGCAGGCTGCCTGAACGCGCGCACGCCCTCGGCGGCGCACAGCAGGGCCAGCACGGCCAGCGCGCCGTGGACGGCCCAGTCGCCGGCCCTGACGTACAGGGTGCTCCCGCGGGCCAGTGGTACGTCGTACACCGCGGCCTCGCTGCGGTCGGTCCCCAGCGGTGAGCCGATGCGCTCACCCTCGGGTCCGTATACCGCGCTCACGCCGGTGAGGGTCGCGTGCACCACCGGGCGGCCGTTCTCGGCGGCCCGCAGTGCCGCGAGCGACGCGTGCTGCTCGGGCGCCCAGCTGCCCTGGAACGTCGAGGTCGCCGACTGGGTGACCAGCAGCTGGGCGCCGCCCCTGGTGAGCTTGCGGCTCATGTCGGGGAAGGCGGACTCGAAACACACCAGGGGCCCGACGCGCAGGCCGTCCGCGGCGTCGTAGGGCAGAGCCATCACCACCGGCCTCGTGCCGCGCATGCGGTCCTCGCCCGCCGCCTTGCCCACCGAGGTCGCCCAGCCGAGCAGCGAGCGCGCGGGGACGTACTCGCCGAAGGGCACCAGCCGCATCTTGTCGTAGCGGTAGCCGGTCGGGCCCCGGGGGCCGACCAGCACGGAGCTCTTGAAGATGCCGGGCCGGTCGGAGCGCCGCGCGTCCACATTGACCAGTACGTCCGCGCCGACCCGCCGGGACACGGCGGCCAGCCGGTCCGCCAGATCCGGACGGCGCGCCAAGTCCTCCCCGACGCTGCTCTCGCCCCAGATCACCAGATCGATGTCCTGCCCGGCGAGTTCGCGGGTCAGGGTCTCGCTGCGGGCGAAGCGCCGCTCGGCGCCGCCGATGCCGTCGATGATGCCGGGCTGGACAACCGCGATCCGGGCCTGGCCCGTCCGCTCCGGGCGCGGGGCCCACCCCCAGGCCGCCGCCGTCAGCAGAGCGCAGGCCAGCACGCCCGCCGCCACCGGGGTACGGGCCGTGGGCACCGCCACCAGTACGGTGACGCCGGTGTTCGCCGCGACCACCAGCAGGCTCACCAGCCACACGCCGCCGACCGAGGCCGCCCGCAGCGCCGGAGCGACCTGCCACTGGCTCGAACCGAGCAGCCCCCACGGGCCGCCCAAGCCCTCCCAGGACCTGACCAGTTCGACCATCAGCCAGCCCGCGGGGAGCGCCGCGAGCGCCGCTGTCGCGCGGGCGGCCGACGGCGCGCCGCCGAGCATCGACCGGACCAGCCAGCCCCACGGCAGCCACAGCAGGGCGAGCAGCGCGGCCAGCACCACGATGAACACATGCAGGCTCGGCATCAGCCAGTGATGTGCGGCGACCATGAAACCCGTACCGCCGAGCCAGCCGTCCAGCGCCGCCCGCCGGCCCGTGGGCGCCGAGCGGATCAACAGCATCCACGGGACGAGGGCGACGTACGCGAACCACCACAGGGACGGCGCCGGAAACGCGAGCGCGGGCAGCGCGCCGAGCACCACCGCGGTCGCACCACGCCACCAGGGCGACGAAAGCCGCTCCCACCGGCCGGCCGGAATCCGCATGCGGCGCCTCCTCATCGTGCCCCGTGAGAAGTCTCTGCCCCCAGTGTGGGGGAGCATGAGGATCGCGGACAGTGGGCCGGTCCGGGGGTCGGCCGGGGCTGGGCGCCCGGCGTGTCAGCGGGCGCCGTGCGCCCCCGTCGTACGCCGCCACTTCTCCTCGACGACCACAGCGAGCAGCCGCCAGCCGCCTTCCGTCCGGCGCAGGCTGAACGTGTACCGGCCGCCGGACTCGAAGTTGGGGGCCGTCGACTGCTCGGCGCCGTTGGAGTGGTCGGGCTCGGTTTCGAGACGCATGGGGTTCAGGTAGTCGGCCTGGAGTTCGGCGCGGTCCCCCGTGTCACCGTTGAGGTTCTCCAGCCGCAGGCGCCTGTTGACGATGAAGTGCTGGCGTACGGGAAAGAGGCGCATCGTCTCCGCCAGCCATCCGGCGACCTCGCCGGCCGGCCCCTCGATGCCGCCCGCCGTCCGGTAGTCGGCCCGGCCGTCGGGGGTGAACAGGGCCCGGTAGTCGAGCCAGTTGCCGTCGTCCACCGCCACCGCGTAACCGGTGATCACCGAGTCGATGGCAAGTCGGTCCATTACGGTCGAGAGCTCCACACGCTGCGTCATCGGGTCAGTCTCTGGCAGCGGGGGCCCCGCGCCAAGAGCTCGACCGCCCGCATCTCCCGTATCTGCCGGAACTGCGCCGGGCGCACCCGTCAGTGCGCGAAGACCGCGCGGAGCTTCGCCTCGGCCTCGCTGCCCAGGTTGCTGTGGACCAGCTCGGCCCGCCCGCCGGGGAACGCCTGCCGCGAACCCCGTCATCACCGCGCGGGAGACGGGCACGGCTTCCCGGAGCCGTCCGGTCCGCCGGGCAGCCGTTTTCCTGGACCCCGCAGCCATGCGCCCCTCCGGATCCGCCGCACCGTCACTGGTGCGGCTACCGACCATCGTGGGTCGGGGGATCGCGGAGTCTCATCTGTTGCTGGGCTGTACGGGTGACGGTCAGGCGGCTTCGGTGACCTCGCCGCGTACCGCGGCGGCCCACTTCAGCAGGAGCATCTCGTACTCCTCTGCCGGCCATTCCGACCCGTCCGCGCGCGACTCGACCAGCGCGCGGATTGCCTCGTTCGCATCGGTCAGGGACCGCACGGAACCAGACGGCGGGGGAGAGGGGTACATGCGATAAGAGTACGGGCAGATACGCACAGTAGGCACCAGGTCGGCAATGATTTTCCTTGGAGATCGCGCCTGACCAGCATCTCTCTGTTTAAAAGGGGCGCCATGCGCATGTCGCCGCATGACCCGGCACCCCGGAAACGCCACTTTGCGTGACGACAGTCCCGTGCGGCGGCGGAAGTAGATCTTCCTGCGGGCCTTGAACGGGTGCTCGCGTTACCCGAGTGGCACACGCTCGTGGCAAGTGCCTGTCAGGAGTTGACCGTACGGGGTGACGCGCGAGGCTCTCCGTCCATTGGGGACAATGGGAGTCGACCAGGTCACGGAGAGCGGTGCTCACCACGTAACAGGAGATCTTCCACCGTGTCCGAGAAACGCGATCATACGGAACCTGCCGCCGACATGGACCCCCTCAGCCTGCGAGCCGACTGCGAGAGTTGCTTCGGCCTTTGCTGTGTCGCGCTGACCCGCACGGTCTCGGCCGACTTCGCGATCAACAAGGACGCCGGGGACCCCTGCCCGAATCTGCGGCCGGACTACCGCTGCGGCATCCACAACCGCCTGCGGCCGCAAGGATTTCAGGGCTGCACCGTGTACGACTGCTTCGGCGCGGGACAGAAGGTCTCCCGGGTCACCTTTGAGGGAAAGAGCTGGCGCGAAGCCCCGGACGCCGCGCAGCAGATGTTCGCCATTCTCCCGATCATGCGCCAGCTCCACGAGTTGCTCTGGTATCTGAGCGAGGCGCTGACACTGCGACAGGCCCGCCCGCTGCACCGTGAGATCGGCCGCGTACTCGACAAGACCGAACGCCTCACGCTCGCCACTCCCGACAGTCTCGTGGAATTGGATGTGGCGGCGCACCGGGGAGAGGTCAATACGCTGCTGCTGCGCACGAGCGAACTCGTACGCGGCGGGGCCCGGCGGCAGAAGAAGAAGGAACGCCGAGGCGCCGACCTCATGGGGGCCGACCTCAGGGGCGCCGACCTCAGCAGCGCCAATCTGCGCGGGGCCTACCTCATCGGCGCCGACCTCAGGGGCGCCGACCTGAGAGAAGCCGACCTGATCGGGGTCGACTTCAGGGACGCCGACCTCGGTGGCGCCGATCTCACCGGGAGCCTCTTCCTCACCCAGGCCCAGATCAACGCGGCCAAGGGCGACTCCGGTACGAAGCTGCCGCCCAGGCTCACCCGCCCGACGCGCTGGTAGAGCTCCGGACCGCCCCGGGCTTCGCTCGCGCGGGTGACCTGCTCCGAGCGCCTCCCGGCGCACCCGGCGTCCTACCGGTAAGCAAGCCCTGTCCCGGAAGAACCTTTGGACAGGAGTCCCCCTTGCTCAGCATCCCTGTAAGGTGCTCTGCCCGCGCCGTCATGTCCGCCTTCGCCGCGGCCACGCTCATGGCCGCGATGTCCCTGGTCACCGCCGCTCCGGCGGTCGCCGCCGGCGACACCGCCCCGGCGTGCATTGCCCGTGACGTCATCAAGCAGGAAAAGAGGGCCTGGACGACCAACAACTGCGGCCGGCGGATGCATATCCAGCTCGTCGTCAAGAACGGGCCCGACGGGCGCTGCTGGTCCACTTCTCCGGGCGAGCGCCTCGAGTGGAAGTGGGGGATGGGCTCATACGGTCGCATCGCGCTCTGCTGACGGAAGGGCCTTTCCTCATTCGCGACTTCAGCGCTGCACGGCTTCGGCGCTTCGCGGTCTCAGGGCCGCGCAGAGGCGGATGAGAACACGGGAGAGTGGAGTAGAGGGCGAATTGAATGAATACGGGCAGTTACTGACCGTGGATATGCCTCGCGCCCTCTACGCTTACGCCGATGATTGAGACCATCGTCTTCGATGTCGGCGAAACCCTCGTCCGTGACGACCGTTACTGGGCGTCGTGGGCCGACTGGCTCGGCATTCCAAGACACACCATGTCCACGCTCGTCGGCGCCGTCACCGCTCAGAGCCGTGACAACGCCGACGCCCTGCGCCTCATCAAGCCCGGCATGGATGTGCGTGAGGCGTACCGGGCGCGCGAGGCGGCGGGACGCGGTGAACACCTCGACGAGACCGACCTGTACTCCGATGTGCGCCCGGCCCTCGCCGGCCTCCGCGGCCTGGGGGTGCGGGTCGTCGTAGCGGGAAACCAGACGGGCCGGGCCGGTGAACTTCTGCGCGGCCTCGACCTTCCGGTGGATCTGGTGGTGACGTCGGCCGAGTGGGGCGTGGCGAAGCCCACGGACGAATTCTTCGCCCGGGTCGTCGAGATCGCGGGCGCCGACCCGCACGAGACCATGTACGTCGGCGACCACCCGGTGAACGACCTCTACCCGGCGAAGAAGGCGGGCCTACGGGCCGCGCACATTCGCCGCGGGCCGTGGGGCTATCTGTGGGCGGACGACCCCGAGGTCGTCGCAGCGGCGGACTGGCGCATCGACTCCCTCACCGAACTCACCCCGATCGTCACCGGCTGAACCGACACGGACCGGACATCGGCCGACGGTGCATCAAGTCAGCGGCCCCGCCCGGGCGTTACGGGCGGGGCTCTTCGCGCCGGGGCCAGTACCAACAGGTACGGATGGGTATCACATCCTCGGGGCATCCAACCGCCTCGCCCCACGACGGGGCCTCCCCACCCCGGAGGAGGACGTATGGCCTGGTATCCGGGCGCCACGAAGATGGAACTGCAACCGGAGTCGGACGGCCAAGCGGCAATCCGGCCCACGCAGTTCATCCTGCATTCGGTGATCGCGCCGTGGACCGCGCGCCGCATCTACGAGTACTGGCGCGACAGCACCAACCTGGAATCGCACTTCGGCCTCGGTTACGCGGGCGACCTCGGTCAGTACATCGGGACCGAGACCCGCGCCGACGCGAACGCCGCGGCCAACAGACGCCCCGACGGTACGGGCGCGGTGTCCATCGAGACCGCGTCCAATCTGCGGGGCTCCGACCCGTGGACGGCGCAGCAACTGGAGAAGCTCATTGAGCTGGGCGTGTGGCTGCACCGCACGCACGGCATTCCGCTGCGCGTCTGCCGGTCCGCATCGGACCCGGGCTTCGGTTACCACCGGCTGCACCCGGCCTGGGCCGTGGCCGGCACGGCCTGCCCCGGCAACGCACGGGTGAAGCAGTTCAAGGAGAAGGTCTTCCCCGCCATCGTCGCCCGCGCAACCAACCAGGAGGACGACATGCCCGAGACGCTCGGCCGCTACGACGACACCGAGAGGGCCTTGGTGCCCCGCCAGTGGAAGAACGTCACGATCAGCGGCGTCGACCTGCTCACCGGCGCGAAGTCGTACACCGCGTCGGTGTGGCTCAACCTCACCGCACCGGCGGGCGCCACCGTGCAGGGCCGCTTCTACCACTACCGGACCGACGGCTCCCGCTGGACGGCCGGGATCACCGAGCGCCTCGCCACGGGCGGTGGCAGTTTCCTCGACTTCCACAATTCGGGGTCCATCGCGTCCAGCGAGAGGCTCCGCTTCGAGGTGGTCTACTACCCGGTTCACAGCACCGACGAGCAGCCGGTCACGATCAGCTCCACCCGGGCCCGCGGCCTGTACTGGAAGTAGGCGTGGCAGGGCTCCGGGCTTTACGGAGGGGGTGGATCAGAAGGGGATGGTGCCGCTGCCGGAGATCCGCAGCCGTCCGCTGCCGATGGCCGTGGGCGTCGCGACGACCGGGCACTCCTCGCCGCCGGGCAGCAGGAGGGACACGTCGACGTCCTTCATGGCGGTGTAGAAGTCCTCCGCGGCCTCGCGGGTCTGCACACTGCCGCCCCACTGGCTGAGCGCACCGGAGGGGCCGGAACTCAGTGTGGCTTCGACTTCGATCTTCGAGTCGCCGGCGATGAGGGTCGCGGGGCCCTGATAGTTACTCATGGCCCCAGTGTGCGCCTGTCAGGTGCCCGGCCTTACCCAACTGGCCCGCACGGCGGTCGCGCAGCCCGGAAATGAGGTGCTCGCCAACCAGCGGCCGACTATCGTGGAAGTGGTCCGGGAGCGAAGGCTCCGGACGTTGGACTGAGGCCCCTCGCCCACGGGGGATACCGGGCGAGGGGCTTCGTCGTGCTCTGTGCCTGCCGCCTACTTGTCGTCGCGGCGCATGGAGTCCTTCATGCCTTCGGCACGCTCGCGGGCCTCGTTCCCGGCGTCCTTGGCCCGGCCCTTGGCCTGGTCCGTCTTGCCTTCGGCTTCCTGACGTCGGTCGCCCGTCATCTTGCCCATGGCTTCCTTGGTCTTGCCCTTGAACTTGTCCTTGGCGCTTTCGTCAGTCACTGCTGCTCCTAGAGCGGTACGGTTGCTTACCGTCTCAAAGTAGGACAGAACGCCGAAATGTGCCCGTGTGCTGCCGCCGTTCGGTAGAAGCAGCCCCCGGTCAGCCCGCCGACTCGCCCGCGTGCGGGCTGAGCACACCCATGCCGACCAGGATGAACAGCACGATGCCGAGGACGATCCGGTAGATCACGAACGGCATGAAGCTCTTGGTCGTAATGAACTTCATGAACCAGTTCAAGTCGAGGTTCTGAGCGGCTCTGACCTGCTGTTTCCACCACTCACAAGATTGAATGGGAGAGCAGTGGGAGATGGCACTTTCCAGTGCTCTCCCTCGCCAGCCACGAAACGCAGCCACCTAGTTTGCAGCAAATCGGCGATCTCCGGCTCCATGGTTAGGGGAACGTGCGAGACCTTCCACGCCGGCGACCTCGTGGCCCATGCGGGTCTCCACGGCTATGCGACTGTGTCGATCTTCGTCCAGCCACTCCTTGCCGCCGTGACGAAGCAGGTACAGCCGCTTCCCGGCGTACGCGGTCGCGGGGACCTCCGGAAGGGGACGGCGGGAGGTGACCAGCTGGGCTGGTTCAGGCGGACCCTCTTGAATTCCTCGGAGGCCGGTCGACCGCGCAAGACCGGCTGCCAGTAGTAGTAGCTGAAGTTTCCGTTGGACAGCAGCCCGCCGCCAATAGCCGGGAACAGGTACTCGTGGTCATGGATGGCGAAGAGCGCCGTGAGCCTTTTCCATCTTCAGCCTGAGCTGGCCAGATGCAGGGTGAGGACAGCCTGAACAAGGCTCGTGATGCGGGTGGTCGAGCAGCGGAGCTTGCGGAGAAGCCGCCAGGACTTGAAGGTGGCGACGGCATGCTCGACCAGGGCCCGGATCTTCGTGTGGGACCGGTTGACGGCCTGCTGGCCTGTGGAGAGCGTCTCCCACCGGCCGCGGCCTGGTCACGACGGTTCTGGACCAGGATGTCGAGGACGTCGCCGTCGGCATCGACAGCCCTCCACAAGTACTTCTGCACGCCGTTGATCTTGACGAAGACCTCGTCCAGATGCCACTTGTCACCAGGCCGGGCACGTCGTCGGCGCAGCGCGTTTGCGTACGCCTGACCGAACTTCAGACACCAACGCCGGACCGTCTCGTAGGACACGGTCACGCCGCGCTCGAGCATCAGCTCCTCGACCTCGCGGAAGCTGAGCGGGAAGCGGAAGTACAGCCACACACAATGAGAGATCACCTCGACCGGGTAGCGGTGATTCGCGTACGACGGCACCACTGACTGCCTCCCCAGACGGACAACCCGAAGATCATCCCACCCCCACCCGGACAACGTGACAGCACCGTGGGGAGTGGCAGGTGAGAGTGAAGCGCCTCTCTGCCCAGCGGAGCGCATTCCCCCCAGATTCCCCCCAGGCCCCTCGGAGGCGCCCTTCAAGACGTTTGCGAATGTGAAATTTGTTCATGGGTGGGGCCGCTGCCTATAGCCAGTCGCGCTTCTTGAAGATGACGTAGAGGCTGACGCAGACCACCGCCATCAGCAGGATTGCGAAGGGGTAGCCGCCCGCCCACTTCAGCTCCGGCATGTCCTCGAAGTTCATGCCGTAGATGGTTCCCACGAGTGTGGGTGCAAACAAGATGGCTGCCCACGAGGAGATCTTCTTGAAGTCGTCACCCCCACACCGCTGACCTGCGGAAATCGCCCGAACAGGCGGTCCGACCTGCGGCGATCGGCCTTTCCGACCCTTTCACCGTGCTGCCCGTTTGTACGGCCGATCCTCCCCAGCCGCTCCCCAACGGGGCTCATTCTCCCCAGATTCTCCCCAGGTGAGGCTGCTTCGGATGGAGGCTTTCCGCTGGCCGGCCGACGATCTGAGCGACGGGAAGGGTTACGCGATGTAGTGGTGGCGGGGCGGGAGTAGGCGGCAGAGGTGGTGCCGGCGGTCTGCTATTTTTCCCACCACTCGTCATCTGCTCTGAGCGCCCCCGAATGGCGTTGCTACGTCCTCACGGTCCCGCCCCGCCACCAGCGCGACCACTGCCCGGAACTGCAGGGCCTCCTGCGTAGACGGCAACGGATTGTCGTCCAACCACCCAGAACCCGAACTCTTTCGGATCAGTATCTTCTCGAAAGCGTTCCCCGCTTTGCCGTCGCGGAGCGGGGGACGGCATCCGGTCGGTTTCACGATGCGGGTGCTGGCCGTGGGGGGTCAGCTGTCGAACAGCGCCAGCTGGTCGGCTGCCTCAACTACGTCCGCCTCCTCTTCGAGACCCGGTGCCTGGCCCTGTGCGGGGTCGGAGTCTTTGACCGGGTCAGAGATCTCGGAGACTTCCGAAGAGGTCTCAGGAGACGCGCGATGCGGCAGCACGTAGTCCTGGCCGAGACCCGCCAAGTGCAGTGGGAGCGGCA
Organism: Streptomyces sp. H27-C3; assembly: GCF_030063415.1. Lineage (GTDB taxonomy): Bacteria > Actinomycetota > Actinomycetes > Streptomycetales > Streptomycetaceae > Streptomyces. Next base: position 13,417 of record NZ_JASITA010000010.1, read on the forward strand.
GGGACAGAGCCTCCGGGTAGTCCGGGGGCTGGCGGAGCAGGTGGACTGCGGAGGCGAAGGACTCGGGGGCGTCGCCGGCTTCGGGGTGGCAGCCGAGGACTGCGATCTCCAGGAAATCAGGAGTCCATCCGACCATTCCGGTGTCGATGGTGGGCTCGCCCTTGCGCTTGCCCATCCGGATCGGGCGTGGCGCGAGCTTGTCCGCTTCGACGGCGGAAGACTTGAATTGCACCGGCTTGGAGTTGGCCGAGTGAAAGACCCGCCCATCGGGGCCGTGACCAGCGGGCAGCCACAAGCCGGCTGCGATGCCGTTCGCCCCGTCGGCTGGATGGACGCCCCACCACTGTGGGGTCTCCCTGCCGCGCCCCGTGCGGACGCGGACGAGACGAAGATCGGGGTCGAGGCGCCGGGAATCCGCCTCACCGTCCCGCATGCGGTCGGGTTCGGTACGGCCGTCCTGGAGCCAGGTCCAGTGGGAGCGGGCGTTCTGGGCCTCGACCAGGAGCAGAGTGGGTTCGCGCCGGAGAGAGGTGCGGATTCGCTGCAGCCATTCCTCGGCGCGACGGCGCTGTTCGGCGCGGTCGACGTGCCAGCTTCGGCGCTTGGGGACGTCTTCCTCGCCGCGCGGCCCGGGCAGCAGAGGACGTACCTCGGCGAGCCGGGTCAGCCTGATCAGCATGGTCGGGTACGGGATCCAGGCCCCTGCGCCGTCGTCGGCATTCGGGTCCCACCCCTGGATCCGGGCCAGCCCCGTGCCCTCGGGGGTCACTAGGACCGCCACCGGTACATCGGTGGCCCACCGGTTCTTACTGGTGCGGTTCCTGCGGACCATCCAGACGGCCGCATGGCGCAGGCCGCCTGGGAGGCCACTGTCGATGCCGAGTTCGGGGTATACCCGTGCGCCGAGCTGGCGCAGCCCGTCGTCCCAGGCCATACGGGCGCGGTGGTGCTGGTTGTCGACCGTGTTGTAACCCTTGACCTTCTTGGGTACGGCGAGGAACTGGGTGACGTAGCCCGCGTCGGCGAAGCCGAGTCGCAGTGCGAACTTCGGATCATGGTCGGTGCTCGCGAAGTCGTCGGCCCGGTCGATTTCTACCAGCGCGAGCGCGGGAGGCGAACTCGCATTCGGCGCGCGTCCCTTGACGCCGTTGAGCCAGTCGGCGGTCTCTGCCTGACGGGAGTACAGAGCGGCTGACACGACGGCTTCCGGGCGCCGCGGTCCTTCGGGGAGCTCCAGGCCGTCGGTGAACGAGACCGTGCTGTCGTCGGCTCGACGGTGGACGGGCCGGAAGCAGTTCAGCCGGACGGCTAGTTCAGAGGTGACCCATTCCAGTACAACGGGGCTTTCGGCACGGGCGTCGAGGTGGGTGGCCTCGTCGTGTTCGGGCGCTGCCTCGGGCAGACCGAGCAGCTCCACGAGCGCCGAGATCGTGGTCTCCCGCAGCTCGGAGGTCTGCCACACCAGCTGAAGTTCGAGGACCGGCCTGTCGTCTTCGTCCGGGCCGTTGTAGGCAGAGACCGCGAGGGCGGCGGCGCGCCGCCGTTCGGCCGTCCGGCGCGCCTCATCGGCAGTCCTGTCCTCGGGCTTCACGTTCGTCGGAGGGGCATTGACCGGGCGATTACCAGACAGGACGGACCGGGAGTGGGGCTGTGCGGCGCCGAGCCCTTCGGGCACCGCCTGCTCCGCCCATTCCGTGAGCCGGGAGACCTGGTCCGGCATCAGACCGGCTCCCACCTCGTGACGGCCCATCGCCGTGCGGTAGACGATGCTGGCACGCATCCCGTCGGTGAGCCACTTTTCGGGAGAGGTGAGTAGATCGTCGACACCGGGGAGTTCGTCACCGAGGACGACTCCACCGAGGAGCCTGGCGGGGCCTCCGTGTGACCAGCGCTCCGAGAAGGTGCCCGTCTCGCGGTCGCGGTACCGCTCCAGCTGAGCGACGGCGAAGCGTTCGCTCAGCGGCACGCCGGGGAGGACAGGAACCCTGGGGCGCAGCAGTACGGTCGTGCGGCTGCCATAGGGAAGGTGCAGGCGCCCGCTCTTTCCGCTCACGCGCGTCGCCCAGCGGCGGATGCTCCAGTGCAGGTGGTAGCGGGGGAGGGGGTCGAAGGGGACGGTGTGCAGGGTGATGTTGAGGACGATCGCGAACCACCACGTGCCCTTGGAGCCGCCCGGCTCGTACGGAATCGGCTGAGAGACGAGTTCGGCGCCCTTGTCGCGGGGCCCGCGAGGCATGGCCCGGAACCGGAGCGCACCGCCTTCGAACGGGTAAGGTCCGAGATCGAGCACGCGGCGGGCCAGCCAGTCGGGGGTGAGCGTGAACTGGTGTCCGGCCGGGGCGGCGGTGCCCCCGTCGGTGTGGCCACACGCGACGATTTCACGTCCTACGGACTCCCACTGCGGGGTGTGCGCGGCGAGTTGGGCACGCACTTCACGGAGCAGGCCGCGGTGCTCGGGTTCGGGACGGATGTCGCGGAGCCAGTGGGCGATGAGAGTACCGAGGACCTCGGGGGGCAGCGGATCGGCAAGGTCGGCGTCCGCGTACAGCCAGCGTGCCGAGTCACCTTCGGTGCGGGAGCCGAAAGGCCGCGGCATGGCCAGGACATCGGGGGCGTAAGCCTGGATCGCCTGTTCCAGGGCTCGGGTGGGGGCCGTGCGCCAAGGCTCGGAATCCTTGTCGCGGCCGGCGTTGCAGAGTTCGAGGACGCTGTCGCGCCACTCCTCGGGGAAGGGCAGGGCCCGGTATCGGCCCGTGACGGAGATGTCCTGGCGGTCAGGGAGCCAGGCCGTGGTGCGCACGTGGCGGTAGTTCACGGGCATGTCAGGGTCTTCCTATGAGGTCGGGACGCACGACGTCGAGGAGTCTGCCGTCCGGTGTGGGAAGGAGCCGTGGGTGCTGTTCTCAGGTGGTGCGGCTGAGATGGTCGATCCGACCGAGGGCGCTGTAGAGCGGGGCGTACAGCAGACGGGCGACTGCGGCGTCGGCCGGGTCCGCCGCTCCGGATTCGGCTCCGGGCGACGAAGTGCCGACGAAGTACGGGGCGAGCACGGACCGCACGGCGTGGAGGAGGCCGGGGCCGGGCCGACGGCCGCCGACGGCCCTGACCGCGGGGGCCGAAGCCCACGCAGCGGCCGGGGCGAAGGCCGCGTCCACGAAGAGGACCCGGGCGGGTACGCCGCCGCGTACCAGGCGGCCGATGACCTGCCACATAGTGACCATTTGGTCCCAGGCGAAGGCGCGCTGTTCCCAGGGACGGAGGGCGGAGTAGGCGTAGCGGCGGGAGAGCAGCCGACGCCATTCCTTGCGGGCTTCCTGACGCAGCGCATGGCCTGCCTGGTCCAGGTTCTCCGCATTGCGGACCAGATCGGTGAAAGTGGCAGGGCCCACGCGGTCGTCGTTGCGTGATTGGTCGCGGATGAAGCGGGTGATCCAGTCGTTGAGGGCGTACACGGACAGGGACAGGTCGTCGGGCCGGGGATGCGGCCGGGCGAGGAAGACGGCGGTGCCGAAGGCTGCCCTGCCCTGGCCGTTGAGAATGTTGTGGCCGCGTTCCACGGCCATCAGCGGGGCCACCAGGATCTCGGCCGTGCGGTCCTCGGCAAAGGTGGCGAGGTCGCCCCGGCGGAGGCTTGCCAGCAGGGCCGGGCCATCCACGCCGGGCAGGTGACCCAGGTCGGCATCGTCCGGTACGAGGACGCGGACCCGGCCCTTCCACCGTTCCGAGCGCTGTCCGTCGATGGTCTCGGCCACGGCGTACGCTTCGCGATAACTGCCGACCAGGACTAGGACGCGCCGGCGGTGGTCGTCGGCGATGCGGGCGAGCTCTTGGTCGAGGACGCTGCCGGCACCTCCGGCGCCGGGCCGGGCGAGCCGGTCTGCCATGGCACGGGCCTGGGGGATCCGAGCTTCGAGCTCGGTGCCGGAGAGCCGCATGGGCTCCCCTGCGGCGTCGTAGAGGAAGTGGGTGGCGAACCGGGTCTGCCCGACACCTTCGAGGGACTTCTCCGACGGCATCAGGACGGCGCCGACAGGAGCGAGGATGTGGGCCCGGGTGGATTCCCCAGCCCAGCTGGTACCTGACATCAGGACGACGTTGGGGCCAGGGCGGCCGATCGCACGGTCCTCGCCGAGACCGGTGAGGGAGAGCAGCAGCTCGCGGCCGACCCCCGTGCAGCGGAAGAAGCGCAGTGTGCCGCTGGTGCGCCCCACCTCGTCGTAGGTGTCCTCCTGGGGCTGGTACTGATAGCCGAGAACGTTGCCCATGGGGGCTTCGGGGATGATTGGCGCGTAGTCGAGCGGTGCGCGGCGGGCCAGTTCCTTGCCCTGCCGGTCGAGGCGGAGAGCTGCTTCCACCATGGGCCACAGATAGGTCAGCCGGTCGAGGCGCTGATGGAGAACGGAGAGGAGGAGCACGAACTCCAGGCGGTCACGGGTGATGCGCTTCCACTCGTCCCGGTGTTCCGGAGTCAAACGGTCGAGGACTGGCGTTCCTGCGAGGAGCGCGTCGAGCAGGGACTGGACCCGGGTACGGGAGGCCGCCGGCGACAGTGTGTACAGCAGGTCCTTCGCGGCGGCGGACAGAGTCGTGGAGAGCGGGTCCGTGAAGTCCCCGTCGCCAAGCGGATCGTCCCGGAAGTCGTCGAGGACGGCGGTGAGCGCGGCACGACGAGGATCGGGCTCCGGCACCGCAGCTGTGGAGTCCTCCGCCCCTTCCGAGTCGTCCTCGTACCCTTCGTAGAGGCTCCGCTCGTCTTCGACTGCCCCTTCGAAGGGTTCGGGGTGTTCCGGATGGCGCGGTAGCTCGAACCATTCCGCGATCAACTTCTCCTGCAAGGCCCAGGGGCTGAAGTACTCCTGGTCCACCCACTCGCGAAGGGTGGTGTCCGAGATGAGCCGCTGGTAGATCCGATCGGCGGCAGTGGCGACCACGGAGAGCGCCGCGTTCCACTGCTCCACGTCCCGGTCGGCGAGCAGTAGCCTGCCACGCCTGCTCAACTCCTCGATCTTGTGCGTGTGCAGCTGGTCGAGCCAGGATTCGGTGCCCGGCTTCACCAGGGTCGCGGAAGGAGCGAAGAGTTCGTCGAAGCGCATCTGGACGGAGTCGGCCTCGTCGACGAATACCAGGTTGCTGCGCAGACAGGCGAGTTCCAGCTGGCGGAGCCGTTCGTCGTTGAGGTGCGCGGGCACAGGGCTCTGGACGAGGCTGGACGGGTTGGCAACCCAGATGAGTCCGTCGACCTGGTGGCGGGCGGCTCGGTGCCGGGGGCACCGTGACCACAGGGGGCAGCCGTGCGGAGTCGCCAGGGCGGTGCCGTTCGGGCCCCGGTCGGCAGGTTGGCGGGCTGGTGCCGACTGCACGCCCGAAGGGCGCCATGGCGCGGGCAGCGATGCGGCTTCCGTAGTCGTCCCGGCCTCTTGCGTCTCCTTCTCCGGGTGGAGTCGGGTGCACGGCGCATCGCTGTAGGCGAGTGGTTCGATCGCCTCGTTGCCCCGCAGGGCGTCGGCGATGCAGATGGTGCTGAGATTGTCGAAGGCGGGCGCGTGGTGGTCGAGGAGGTTGTCGTGACCGCGGGAGGCGAGTCTGCGGTGGAGGCGCTGTACATGGGTCTCGCGGGTGGAGACGCCTAGCACGGGGACGGCCGGCAGCCCGACGGTTTCGAACAGCTCGCAGAGCCTCAGCTGTTCGGCCGCATCACCCACTACGAGAGTGGTCCGCATACCGCGTCGGGCCGCGGTGGCAGCGGCCAGGACCATGAAGGTGCTCTTTCCCGCCCCGACCATGCCGACCAAGTGCAGTGTGCCGTCCAAGACGATGCGGTCGTGCTCGGTGAAATCTCGGCCGTCGGCGTCACGCGGGGCGATGCGCACCTCGGTGAGTCGTTGCTCCCAGCGGCCCGGCCGCTCGACGCCCTCGTCCTCCTCTACCTCGTCCATCCACCGTGCGGTATCAAGGAGTTGTTCGCGGGTGATCTCGATCGGGCCCGATCGGACAGGAGGCCCGGCGCTGAGCTCGTGCCCCTCGAGGCCGTCCTCGATCAGGTCGGCCGGAAAGCGCACCGACGCCGCCCGGTTGCCCTCCTGGAACTCGCTGCGTCCTGCCGGCGCGAGCGGCAGCGGGCGGCGCACGAAGTCAGGTACCCGCGAGAGCGCCTCGCCGTAGACCGCGTGGCGGCCGGCCGCCACGGTGGGGACGATGCGGCGGGGCGGGGTCCGCGCACCGGGTTCCGGCAGGTGGTACGCCCGCAGCCGGTCAGGCACGCGCTCGTACCGGGAAAGGGCCTGACGCCATGCGTGGCTGCGGCGCAGTGTCCACAGCAGATGCCGGCCGGCGATGAGGGCCGTCCGATGCTCCTCACTGGTGACCAGGCCCGCGGCCTCGGCGTACGGGTATCCGCCAAGGAGGACGTATGCGCTCTCGGCGGGCTGGTCCGGGGCGATGAGTTCGAGAAGGTGCAGGGCCAGTTCAACCTGGCAGAGATGGGAGGGTTTGAGGCCTTCGAGACCGGGGTCCCCCGACCAGACTCTCTTCAGTTCCCGGACGACGGATCGGTTCCACTCGATCTGGTCACGCATGGCGGGCTCCGTCGGGGGTGGTTCGGTTCGTGCGGGTTGTGGTGAGTCCTGCGGCCCGGGGGCGGGGGCGCGGGGTCCCGATCTCGCGGAGCCGCGCTGTGGCTCGTGAGACCAGGGCACGGTCGGTGAGCAGAGGCAATCCGCGGGCGCGGGCCGCCCGGGCACGGGCGAAGGCGGCCAGATAGCCGGGCCGGGCGGCAACCCGGTACTGGGGAACAACCCAGAACCCGTCGTCGTACGGCGGGTCGGCGGGGACCGGGCGGGCGGAGCGGCCGAGGAATACGGGATGGGCCCAGTCCTTGACGTCGATGGCCCAGCGGTGCCCGTCGGGGAACGTGACCAGCAGGTCGTAAGCGTCGTACCCGGGCCACATCCGCACATCGAGACCCAGGTCGAGTAGCTGTCGCTCCAGATCGGCCTCGGCCCGTCCCGGTCCGGTGACGAACTGCCTCAGAGGGCGCTCGAGTTGGACCGGTCGTCCGGTCGTCGCCCGTTCCAGTCGTCGTCCCAGCGGCGCCGGCCCGGTCCGGCGGCAGCGGTCACGTTCGCACCACCATGAGCCGTCGCGTACGGGAACCAGCAGGGTGAGGCAGCGCCCGCAGGTGGTGTAGTGGTCGTTGCGGAGGTAGCTGTCGGGCACGTCCTGGTAGATTCGCATGATCAGTTCGTGGACGGGTTCGAGGACCAGATCTCCACCGAGAGCGGACAGTTCGGCGACGGTGAGCACCGGGCGCCGCACGAGGAGCCTCCTGAATTCTGTGTACGCCTCCTCCTCGCCGTGCTCCCGGCACAGCCTCAGTGCGGTGTGCACGATCATGCGGTCGCGGAACCGGGCGGCGGTGTCGGGACAGCGCTCGGCCCACTCGTGGCACAGGTCACCGGGCCTCCCCGACACCGGGTCGAGAAGCATGTCCTGCGGACCTGCCGCGTCGGCGGGCAGGTCGAGGGGCCACTCGGCGAGGGGCAGGGTGCGGCAGCGGTCGATCAGCTCGGCGAGCGACGCGGGTGGTTCCTCACCGCGCACGAGGCAGGCGAGAGCCGTGCGGTCCAGCGCACGCTGGGCCTCGGCGGGATAGGGCAGGGTGAAGGACTCCAGGCCGGCGGTGTCCTCCAAGATGAGCAGCGCCTGGGCGAGCGTCTTCAGCAAGGGCACGCCCTCGTGGGCGGCCCACTCCTCGGCGGGCAGTGGCAGGAAGTCGTCGCTCATGGGGGCGTTCGGGCGGGTCATGCCGCACCGTCCACGGTGTTGGTGCGTTCGCGGCCCGTGGCGCACCAGCCGTGAACGTCGCATGTGCGGCAGTCGGTCCCGGACGAGGGCGCGGCCTGGTAGCCGCGGTCGGCGGCCCAGTCGGCAACGAGCTCGCGGAGCAGCGCACGGGCACGGCCGGCGGTACGCGAGTCGTGGGGGTCGAGCTCTTCGAGGCGGGCACCGTCGGGGCGCAGCACCTCCAGTTCGATGCGGGAGCGGAGGGCGTCGCCGCCGAGGACGCCTCCTTCGACAAGGAGGACGGCGAGAGTCAGCTGTGGGTACTGCCGCATCAGTCCTCCGGCGTGGGTGTAGCTGCTCGTGGTCGTCTTGGTCTCGCGGACCACCACGCCACCCCGGTCGGTGTGGATCAGGTCGCAGTCCGCGACGAGCACCACGTCGGCCTGTGGGTCGTAGGCGACGATCCGCCGTTGCGGTTCGACCGTCTCGTGATCGGCCAGTCCGTCGAAGGGGCAGTGGGCCCGGTGCTGGTGGAGCATGGCGAGGGCTTCGTACTGCTCGTCGGCTGTGAGACCGGGTAGGTGCTCGGGGAGGGGCGCCGCACGGCAGGATCCACGGGCGGGATCTGCATGCCGCCCGTTCAGCCAGGCGTCAACCGCCCGTCCCCGGCGGATGGCAGCACTCTCAGTGCGTCCGTCGCGGAGCTTGAGTACGCGGGTGGCGTGGTACTGCTCGGCGCAGTTCCCGTGCGCCCGAAGGTCGCTGACGGACAGACTGCGGCGTTTCCGTGGAGTGGCGGCCACGCCGAGGAGTCCCGGAACCCGGGGGACGGCCACGCAGTCGGGCAGTCCCACACAGCGGACGCAGTCGGCGCTCGGGCGGGCCTCGGTGGCGTCGGCGAGGTCGGCCATCGAGCCAGCGACCTCGGCTCTCAGATAGCGATGTTCGGTCTCCTCAGCCGTCCAGTCGGCGAGTGTTTCCGTACCTCCGTCGGCTAGCCCTACTCCGATCACACGGATCCGCTCCGGCCGGACGTGAGGTCCGGAGAGGGGAGTGGAAGGGGCGCCGAACGCCGTTAGGGAGGGGGCGCCGGTCAGCAGGACGTGGGCGACCGCGGCGATCTCCACCGCCGGCCTGTCCCGCTTCGCGGTGCCCAGGGAAGGGATCCAGATCTCGCGTACGCGCCCGTCCTGCGAGGCGTACCCTCGCCCCCACACGGTGCGTTCGTACTGCGTCACCCCACGGGCATCCGGTTGCGCCAGCTTCTTGCTCCCGGCGACCCAGGCAGGGGCGACCGGCAGGAGGGGGGACTGGTCTGCCGCGCCTTGCGCAGCTTCCCGGTCGGTCCTGGCGGTCAGGTAGTAGTGGGCGGCCTCGCGGGCCCAGGCGACATGGACCGGGGTGCACTTGCGGAAGTTCGCCGGATCCGCCGCAGCCTCGACGAGGCTCCGGCCGCCGTGTTCGACAGCGTCGAGGAGAGCGAAGAACGGCTTGAAGGAGAAGTCTTCGACCGGCTTGGCAGGGAGACGTCCCGGGGCCTTGACCAGGGCCCTGGCTCGCAGTGCGCGGCCCAGTGGGCAGCCGGCAGGGTCGGGCCGCACCAGCGAGGCACCGATCCGCAGCAGGGTGCTGTCCCCGATGGAGTGTGGCGGCTTGCGGAACGCGGTCATGGGCCGCTCCTCGTGGCTGGTCGTCGGATGGTCCCTCGGTCGACTCTGGAAGGAACCATGACGCGCTGTTGTGAACAAAGTCAAGCGATTCCATGAAGGTGCGTCAGTTTCCGCTACTCTGTGCCTCGGTCTGGATCACCCAGGAGCGGGGAGGCGTTCACGTGGAGCGCGGCAAGATCATTGATGAACGTTTCCGGATCGACGGAACCCCCTCCGTGGGCGGGATGGGTGCGGTATGTCGTGCCATCGACCTGACCGACAACTCCGTTGTCGCCGTCAAGTTCCTCATTCCCGACGCCGCAAGGTCTGCCCTGGACGCCTGGAGCGTCGAGCCGACGCTCACAGAGGTGCGGCGCTTCGAGCGGGAGATCGGTTTGTACGAGCGTCTGGGTGGTGCAGGCGTCCCGTTCCTGGTGCACCACGGTCGTTTCCGGGTCCGCCCCTATCTGGTGATGCAGTACATCGAGGGAACTGACCTGCGGAAATACCTGAATACGAACTGCAGGCACGTCGGAGTGGCGGTTTCCGTCGCTTTCCAGATCCTGGAGACCCTGGCCCGAGTGCACGAAGCGGGCACGGTGCACCGTGACGTCAAGCCCCACAACATCCTCCTGGAGGACGCCACCGGTCGCGCCTACCTGGGCGACTTCGGCATCGCCCTGCTCACCGATCACGACGCGACCCGGTACACCGAGGGGCAGACCCCGGGCACCATGGGGTACAAGGCCCCGGAGGTCCTCGACGGGGAGGAGAACCCCACGGGTGCGGCGGATGTCTATGCCGTAGCCTGCCTGTTCTTCGAACTGGCGGCAGGCCGGCCGGTCTTCGTCCACCCGGCCAGTGACATCCAGATGGCGCAGGCCCATTTGCATGAACCACCGCCCCGTCTCGACCGGGTTCTGCCTGGATTCCCCTCCCAGCTGGCCGACTTGGTCGACTGGATGCTCGCCAAGGACCCTGCTCGGCGTCCTTCCGCGCGCAGCGCCGCCGAGGCGTTGCGGCCGTACCTGCCCCAACCCGACGACCCCGAGCCGGTCCCGGCGGTCTACCCCGACCTCACTCTCCCCTTCCGTCGCCCGGCACCCTCGGCTCGTCACGAGCCGAGGCGCGGCGCGCGTCCGGGGGGCCGCTCCCGGATTCGGCGCCCCGGGGGTGCTGTCGACCGGGACGGCCTCCAGCATGCCCTCGCCACGGCGTACGACGAGATCCACGGCGCTGGCTCAGTGCCGGGTCCGGTGGCAGACCGGCTGACAGACTTGCTTTCTCCGGCGCAGAGGCGCTGGGGAGTGTTCGATCCCGATGTGCTCACGGCGCGCGTCCTTGTCGCTGACCGGGAGCGGATTCACCAGGAAGGAGTCGGCGCGGACAAGCGGTACCGGGACGTCGTCCGTGACCTGAGGGGCGTGGCTCAGCCCGGGGAGTCGGCTTTCGCGACGCTCCTCGCGGCCCGCCTGGGGTTGGTGGAGTGTCGAGCATCGGAGATGGATCTGCCCGGCCAACGGGACGAGGCTCTCGCCGAGTGGGCGCAATGCGCGGCGCAGGTCTGCCACGCTCCTGTAGACGGACTCCTCGGGCAGCGGCATCTGCTGTCGCTCATTCGGGAGCTCGCCGCGTTCATGGCCGAGTGCCCGGAGACGGACTGCTCGCACTCCGACTGTCGTCCCCTGGAACTGATCGAAGTCGTCCTGAACGGCTTGCCGGACGCCGGTCAGGGCTGAGCGGCCACGCTCAGCGGTACTCCAGACGCCCCGTCGCCAAGAGCGCGGACAACCCGTCGCTCAGCTCTCGTCCGACGCCCCCCAATTCCGCGAGTGCCTTTTCCATCTCGACCAGCTTCCTGTGCACTTCGCCGTACGCCTGCTGCTCTTGCAGCGGCAGCCGCAGCGCGTGGAGTCGGCGGACGTCAACCCGCGAGGCGTTCGAAGCGTGGGCGCCGGCTCGCCTGGCATTCGACCTCTCCCGCAAGCAGGCGGCGAGGAACCACGGGTCGAGGCGGTCCGGATCGACCCGGAGGCGGTACACGTGGTGGCCGAGAGCTCGCGGAGCGGCCGTCTCGACCCATGCGTCGAAGCCGTGTGCCGTGGCGACGACGACCACGTCACCGAATGATGTCAGCGGGAACAGCCCGTCCTGGTCCGCTTGTTCGGCGGCAGTCCGGTCGAGCCACTGCTGTTCTTCCGGGCCGATCGCGAGGAGGCCCGTGACCAGTCCGACCCCGTCGTCCGGGACGTCGCCCCGCCGTACCGTTTCCTCCGGCAAGGCGCTGCCGGAGAGGATGCTGAGGGCCTTCGCCTGTTCTAGTTCGGCGACGCTCACGGTGCCGTGACTGACGGCGTCCTGCACCGCAGAGAATTCGCGCAGGGACCTCCCCGCGTCCTGGGTGGCGAGCAGCCCCTTCTCGTACCGGGTCCACAGGCGTCGCAGGTCCACCGGCCTCGTCGGTCCAGCAGCCGCGGCGTGCCGGGCCGGGGTGAGGTCGGTTTCCTCGCCGAGCAGGTCGGTCACTGGAACGGACACGCTGCCAGGCCGTTCACCGCCCCGAAGTGCGGTGAGAACCCGGTCTCCTATCGCATCCCAGTCGATGGCCGGTAGGCGGGAAGCCGAAACTGTGGATGGTGTGTGGCGGCAGTCCGACGTGTCCACCAGGACCACCGAGTCTTGGGGGCGCGGCGCGGGTGCGGCGAGGACCCACAGGTGCAGTCCAATTCCGTAGGGCGGCGCGGACCCGGCAGGCAGAGCGACCACCGCGCGGATCACACCAGCCCGGAGCAGACCTGCACGGATGCGCCGCCCGGCCCGGCGGGCGGCCACCCCCGGAGGCAGGAGGACGACAGCCACACCGCCATAGCCGGTGACGCTGGCGCCCTTGCCCTCATCCAGCATGGAGACGACGTGCTGGACCCAGGCCAGTTCCGATTCCGTGCGGGGTGGTTGTCCGTACGTCCAGCGCTGGTCCGTGGCGAGTTCCGTGTGGCCCCAGTCGCGTTCGTTGGCAGGCGGATTGCAGAGTACGACGTCGACCGGTTCGGACGGCGGGCCGATCGTGTCCCGCAGCGTGTCCGTGGTGGTGACCGATACCAACGCCTGCTGTCCGACCTCCAGGATCAGCCTGGCGTCTGCGACCGAGGATAGAACCGGGTCGGCATCGTTCCCCAGAAGCCCAAGAGGGCGGAGCTCGCTCCCGCCCGCTTCTGGTTCGGACCATTGGTGGGCCGCGGCGAGCAGCAGTGTGCCGGTGCCGCAGGCGGGATCGGCCACCGTCCGCACCGGGTCCGCGCCGCGCACCTCAGCCGCGATGGCAGCCATCAGGGTGGCGAGCGGGGCCGGCGTGGTGGCGATCTGGCGGACGTGCGTGCCCAGCCACCGGTCGAGCAGGAACCGGAAGGTCTCGGCTCCACCCTCGACACTGGCCATGCGCACGGCCTCGTCCACGAGCGCCTGCTCCGCCGGATCTAGCGGTACGCCTTGGTCCGCACGGTCAGCAGCCGCATCCTCATCGGCCACCGACGCGTCGGCGAGTTGTTTGCCGAGACCGGCGACGACTCGGCCCATCCTGTCTCGGTCCCCCAGGTCCGCGACCCGCGGCCACAACCGTTCCAGCGGACCCGCCGTTGGAGCGATCTTGTCATTCCGCTTCAGCCATTCCTCGACCGCCTCCAGGGCGAACTGCGGGCTCGCATCCGTGCCGCCGACCGGTTCGGGGAAGTCCGGGTGTCTGCGCCTCCAGTTGCTCACCGCCGCGCGGCCGACCCCCGCGAGACGGGCGATCGCCGCCAGGGTTACCGACACTTGATCCGTACGTTGGGCCATCTCGCTCCTCCCGGAACGCCAGGTGTCGGCAGCCGTCCCGCATGAGCGAAGAGGCCCGGCACGCATTCTGTAGTTTGACTTTGTTTTCAGTGTATCGATCCAGGGTGCTGAGCACATCCACCGGATCCGGTGGTCCGACTTGCCCGCCCGTTGTGCGACACGTGTCTTTCTCGCGCGAGTGCACGCAATGAAGGGCAGGCGCCGCTCAGCGGCCAGGTCGGCGTCTTGAAACCAGCGCAGACTGTGATCTTGGACGGTGCCATGCCTGCCGCCATCCGGTCGAGCGCCCGCAGGGCGCGGTGCCGGCCTCTGCCGGTTCGGTGAGGTGCCCCTCGTCCACCGGCTTCACCCCGTGCAGCAACGAGCGGTGACCGGTCGGCCTGTCGTCCTCGCCGTCGGTCAGGTCGACGATCGGGAGCACCGTGCGCAGCGAGCAGGCGATGGCGGCCGTGTAGATGAAGTACGGCCCAGCGGCTTTGGGCCGTGCTGATCCACATGCCAGTGGCTGTGGAGCTGTAGAGGGCCGACTCCTGTTCGGTTTCCGCGCCCCGGCGGGCGCCAGGAGAACCGTCAACACCGTTAGCTGTCGGGCCAAGGTGGCTGAAAATAGACTGAGTTGATGTGGTCCCAAGCATCTGGCATGCCTGACATACTCCTTGGATCATGATCGGCAGTGCGTGGGGGTGCGGCAGTGACGCAGGAGCAGTCCGACTGGCTCACGGAGGCCATATCGACCTTCGGTGCGTCGTGCAAAGACATGGTGAACGGCCCGGGCGATCCGGAGGCGTCGATCCGCCCGCCGTTGCAGAAGCTCCTGGAGACCGTTGGCAGTCACGATGCCATGGACGGAGTTCTGTGGCACTCCGAAACGCCTCTGCGTGACGTGGGGGTGCGCCCCGACTATGCGGTCGAGGTGCATGGCGACATCGTCGGCTACATCGAGGTCAAGCGTCCCGGTCACCCTGTTGATCCAGCGAAGTTCACCGGGCGCAATAAGACGCAGTGGGAGCGACTGCGCGACCTGCCGAACGTGCTCTACACAAACGGCACGGAATGGCGGCTCTTCCGCACCGGAGAGCTGATCGGCACCCCGGTCATCTTCGAGGGTGATTTGGCGACTGCGGGCCGGGCGTTGGCCGCCCGCGAGCCTGCCGCATTTAGCAGTCTCCTGCGAACCTTCCTACACTGGGTTCCCGAGCCGATCCGTCAAGCCTCCGCACTGGTCCGACGCACTGCCCCGCTGTGCCGCCTTCTGCGGGCGGCGGTCCTGGAACAACTGGACTTCGAGGGGCAGTATGCGGCGGAAGGCGCGCGTCCCGAGGAGTTGCGTTTCACTGGGCTGAAGAACGACTGGCGCAGACTGCTCTTTCCGACGGCGGACGATGCGACGTTCGCTGATGGATACGCCCAGACGGTGACTTTCGCGCTGCTGCTCGCGCGCACGGAGGGCATCTCCCTGAAGGGGGTGGGGCTGCATGAGGTCGGCCGGCGCCTGGATGCCGGACATGCCCTGATGGGTAAAGCTCTCCAGCTCCTGACCGACAACATCACGGTGAGCTTCGAGGTCAGCCTCGACCTGCTCATCCAAGTCATCGACGCGGTCGACTGGGCCGCGATTCGCAAGGGCCGCAGGGACGCGTACCTGCACCTGTACGAGTCGTTCCTGGAGGTGTATGACGAGAAGCTGCGGCAGAAGAGCGGCTCGTACTACACCCCGCGCGAAGTGGTCGAGGAGATGGTGCGCCTCACTGAGGACGTCCTGCGTACCCGCCTGGGGCGTGCGGACGGCTACGCGGACGAGAGCGTGCGAATCGTCGATCCGGCGATGGGGACGGGCACGTACCTTCACGCGGTCATCGAGCATGTAGCCGCTTGGGCAGCGGAGAACATCGGACCGGGGGCGACACCGGACGCGATTGGCAGTCTGGCGAAGCGTCTGATTGGTTTCGAGCTGCAGATGGGCCCCTTCGCTGTCGCGGAATTACGGGCTTCGGACCTGCTAAAGCGGCATCAAGCAGTTGCACCGCCGGACGGCCTGAAGCTGTTCGTCACCGACACATTGGACGACCCCTACCTGGCTGAGGAATCTCTCGCCTCGACATACGGGGTGATATCGGAGTCCCGTAAGCGGGCGAACGAGGTGAAAGCCAAGACGCCCGTCACCGTTGCGATCGGCAATCCGCCCTACGACGACAAGGCCAAGGGGCGCGGCGGCTGGATCGAGAAGGGAACTTCCGCTCAGGGCGTTGCCCCCATCGAGGCCTTCAAGTGGTCCGGCAACGGTCGCTATGAGCACGTGCTCAAGAACCTGTATGTCTACTTCTGGCGCTGGGCGACATGGAAGGTATTCGACGCCCATCCGCAGGACCAGCAGGGGGTCGTATGCTTCATCACCCCCTCCGGCTTCACCACCGGACCGGGCGGGCGCGGCATGCGGAACTACCTGCGGCGCACCTGTGACGAGGGCTGGATCATCGACCTGTCTCCGGAAGGGCACCGCCCAGACGTGGCCAGTCGGATCTTCCCCGGCGTCGCCCAGCCGCTGGCCATCTGCATCTTCGTCCGCAACAAGGACACCGACCCTGCGCGGCCAGCCCGTATCCACTACCGCGCTGTGCACGGCAAACGGGCAGTCAAATACCGCCAGCTCAAAGAGATCCGACTGGACGATGACGGTTGGCAGGATACGCACACGGATGCCATCCGCCCCTTCCGCCCGACGACCGAGACGGGGTGGGAGGACTACCCCGCTCTCGACGATCTTTTCCGTTGGGGAAACCCGGGCATCAAGGCCAACCGCTCGTGGGTGAACGGCCCGAGCAAGCAGGTACTTGAGAAGCGATGGGCACGGCTGATCCATGAGGACGACCTGGTCAAGAAGGCGGAACTACTCAAGGAGACAGAAGACCGTTCGCTGCACGCCAGCAGGGCTCCGTTGTACGGACAGCCTGAGCACCTCCGGCCACTCGCGGCCGAAACAGACCTGACGCCTGACGTGGTACCCATCGCTATGCGCAGCTTCGACCGCCAGTGGCTGATCTCTGACAGCCGTGTCGTCGACCGCCCCCGACCTGAGTTGTGGGAAGCCATGCAGCCGGGTCAGCTCTTCCTGAACCAGCAGTCCTCGCATGAGATCGAGACCGGGCCAGCGATCGTCGCTACCGCTTTGCTCCCCGACACCCACCACTTCAACGGCCGCGGTGGCAAGATCATGCCGATCCTCCATCCAGACGGCACCCCCAACGTGCACCCTCGCCTCCTCACGTACCTCGCTGGCGAACTCGGCCTGGACCACATCACGGTGCACGATCTGGCTGCGTACGCGGCGACTGTCGCCGGCCACGCCGGATTCACCAAGCGGTTCACCGAAGAACTCCTCACCCCGGGCGTGCGGCTTCCGCTCACCCGTGATCCCGCCATGTGGCATGAGGCGGTACAACTGGGCAGCCAGCTCTTGTGGGCCTCGACCTACGGGGAACGGTACGTAGATCCGGAAGACGGTCGGCCAGCCGGCGACGTCCTCTTCCCGCAGGGTGATCCACGCCGGCTCCGATACGACCAGCACATCGGGACGGAAGTTCCCGCAGAGATCCGCTACGCCGAAATGAACGGGACCCTGCACCTGGGTGCTGGATACGTCAGTCCGGTCCCCGCAGAGGTGTGGAACTACGACGTCGGCGGCATGCAAATCGTCAAAAAGTGGTTCGGCTACCGCAAGGCAAGCCCCAACAGTCGTAAGACCAGTCCCCTGGACGATCTGCATGTCGAGTCCTGGCCGGCCGACTGGTCCCGCGAGCTCATGGAACTGCTCTCCGTACTGCGTCGGCTCGTCGACCTCGCTCCGGCACAGCAGGACCTGTTGGATCGGATCCTCGCTGCTCCCACGGTCACGGCAGCCGACCTGGAGAAGGCTGGCATCCTTCCGGTACCCGCCAAGGCACGCAAACCCCACCGGCGAGTCGAGTTTCCCCCGCACGTGGGCGAGGAGCCGTAGGGGCGCCTCAGCCTCCTACGCCCGGCGCTCCAGGTACGCGGTCGCCTCCGTCATGCTCCACACCCCTTCTGCGAGTTGACGGAGCGCATGCATTTCCGTGCTGAGTGACGGGGTACGGCGCTGCAGCTCGTCCGCGAAGACGCTGACCTCGACCAGACGTTTCCCAAGAGTGGCGCACTCGGCTTCGAGGCAGGCCGCCCTGCCGCGTGGATTGATGGAGATACGTTCACCCGTGACTTCCAGCAGGCCCATCCAGCTGAGAGTCTGCACGTCGCCAGCGATGTTCGTCTCGTCGAGATCCCGGACTGCCACCGCTATCGCATCGGCAGATGGAATCTCGGCGGTCATGAGGTGGTGTAGAAGTTGAAGCTGCGAAGGGGAGAGATCTGAGTGCACGGTTCCATGTCTAGCAGCAGTGGGGACAGTCCTGCACATCAGGACTGATTCCGACCAAATGGCACCTGGACCGGATCGGGGCCTCCGGCCTGCTCAGGGCTCTGCGGAGGGCTCCTGCGGGCGCGCTACGCGAGCAATTGTTTGAAGGTGTCGACGATCGGACATTGGGGCGAACTGGGGCGC
Source organism: Streptomyces sp. H27-C3 (assembly GCF_030063415.1). Taxonomy (GTDB): domain Bacteria; phylum Actinomycetota; class Actinomycetes; order Streptomycetales; family Streptomycetaceae; genus Streptomyces. The sequence continues at coordinate 31,252 of NZ_JASITA010000010.1, forward strand.
GGAAGCGCAACTGGGGCCAGAATTGACTCGGCGACGACGAAGAGGGTGCTGGAGAGTGGCGTAGGCCGCCCGGCTGCGTGGCCCCGACCTGCGGCGGAGCGTTTGGCCGCCGGGATTCTGGAAGGCTTTGGACGCGGGCGAATTAGACTCGAAATGAGACCACGCACTTTCGCGTTCTGCTTGGCTATCAGCCAGGCAAGGGTGTCACGCTCGTCTGCTGTTCTCGTCCCTCATCCCCGTTGACGATCTACGATCGGTGCTCGGGGGGATGGGAAACCAAGGGGGCGGGGCATGGGTGCTGAGCGCGCCGAGTCGAGTGCGGCCGAAGTGGCGTGTGCGGTACAGGCGGCCGAGGAGCTCTTCGAACGGGAGGGACTCGCGGGCGGGGCAGAGGTGGCGGAACCAGTCGGTCCAGAGGCGACCTGTGCGGCTGTTGAACGGCTCGGGCAACTGTTCGCGGGCCTTCCCGGAATGATGCGGTTTGGGTTGCGCCAGCAGCGGGACAACGCTGGGGATCTTTCAACTGACCCTCTGCAAGGACTGTCCGAGATCGTGCAGAACGCCGATGATCTCCGAGCCTCCCAGGTCAGGATTCTGCTGCGGGAGACGGAACTGCTGGTGGCGCACGACGGCAGTCCAGTGAGGCTGCCCGACGTAATGGCGCTGGCCATGCCGTGGCTAACGAGCAAGGCCGACGACCCGGACGCCACGGGCAGGTTCGGCATCGGTCTCATGACCCTCCGGCGGCTTTCACCTGTGCTGGAAGTGTTCTGTGATTTCTACCGAGTCCGGATCGGCGACCCCGACGTGTCCCTCGCCGACCCCTTCCCGGTTCCTGCCCCGTTTGCTGATGACGGCTGGACGGTCCTGCGTATCCCGCTCGCCGCACCCACTGAAGTCCAGGGCGGCGACGTGGACGACTGGCTGAACACGTGGGGCGATGAGGCGCTGCTGTTCCTCGACCACGTCCGCACAGTCCTGCATCAGCGGGAGGACGGGAGCGTACGCAGCCAGCTCGCTCTGAAGTGGACCGAACGCGGCACCTATGAAGCGACCGTCGACGGTCGGGACACCATGGTTGGCGTTCGTACAGCTCAGGCAACGGACGGTACGTCGTGGCAGGTCAGCCGCGCCACCGTGCCGAGTCCGCCGGATGTCCCGCGCATCCGCAAGGCCGCAGGTGAAACGACAGGGCTGGCCGTCGCACTACCTCTGCAGCAGGCCGTGGACCGCGGGGTTCCCGGGCAGGTGCATGTCGGACTGCCCGTCATCGAGCTTGGCCTCCCGCTCAGGGTGAGTGCCCAGTTCGATCCGAACCCGAGCCGCCAACAGCTCAACGACACCTCGTGGAACGGGGCGCTGCGTCCGTTGCTGGCCGATCTTTGGGCAGCAGCGATGATCCGCCAGCTCCGGCTGGACCCGGCCGTGGCCTGGCAGTGCCTGCCGCTGCCTGAGGACGTACAGGCGCCGAAGGGCCCGGTGCGCAAGTTGGAGAAGCAGCTGCTGACATTGGCCCGCGAAAAGGTGTCCCACGAACTCCGCCTTCAGACGGTGAGCCACGGCGATCTCGGCCTTGCAGACCTTGCGGTCTGCGACGAGGCACTCGCCAGCGTGCTCTCGGAGTCCGAAATTGCGCAGGTAGCCCGGCGAACGGCAGTCCTGCCCCAGTCGGCGCGAGACGGAGCCGGCCGGTGGCAGGACCTACTCAGGGACTGGGCCGGCCATGGCGGCGCGGCGCCCGCGGCCGTCAGCGTCCCGATGGCTCTGCACACCCTCCTGGGGGACGAGTCCCGTAGCCCGGAGGCGACGGTCGCGCTTGCCGCAGTGGCGATTGCCAACACCGAGACCTTTGCACTCCGACGGAATGACTGGCTGGTTGATGCTTCTGGGGCACGGCACGGGGTACCGGCAACCGGAGCCGCCGAGGTTTTCACCGACAAGGCCCAAGGGCTCTCGAAGGTACTCGGGCTCAGCCGTGCCCTGCACTCCGCGTTCCTCGCTGAGAACTCGGAAGCAGGCAGGGTACGTACGTGGCTGAGCCAGCAAAAGGTATTCGTGACCGGTGCGGATCCGGTGCCCGCCATCCGGCTGCTCGCTGCTCGTGGTGCCAACGGCTCGGCCGCGCCCCTGTTTCTGGAGGATGACCAGCTGGTGGCGTTGCGCAACGGTTTCCTGCACGTTCCCGAGAAGGAGCGGGAACGGCTGGGGCGGGACGCGGGCCGCGCCATCCTGCTGCAGGGCCGCCGCTTTGGGCCGAAGGGCCATCGGGAGGATACAAAGGTCCGTCCCGCCGAGGCGTACCTCCCGGCCCGGCTGGACAGCGTGGACCGCGAGGACAGCTTCGAGACCGCCGCGGGTGCGGCCGTTGGCCTGGCGTGGCTATTGCCCCGCTACGCCAAGGTTCTGCCCGGGGCGGGGACCGGTCTGGGCGCCCGGGCCTTCCTCCACCTGCTCGGTGCCGAGAAGGGCCCTCGGCTCCGGCCGCACCCCGGCACTGAGCACCGGTTCAACGCTTCGATTCCAAATGAGGGGCTGCCGGCCCGGATCACGGGCGGCCCCTCCGAGCGTTTGAAGGACCTGCAGAGCCGGTCGGCCACGTACACCTTGGCGGACTGCGACAGCCCTGATCTGATGGCCGTCATCCGTAACATTGCCGCAGAGCCGGACGAGCACGTACGACGGCGGCGGGCCGCCGCGCTTCTGCGGGTGCTGGGGCGGGGCTGGGGCGTCCTGTCCGAGCACCGGAAAGTGCGCGCGGTGTACGACTACCAGCAGTGGATCGCCCGTGGGGAGACGGACGGCTTCTGGCTGTGGAAGTTGAAGACCACTGCATGGCTGGACAACCAGGTGGGTGTCCCGACTGCTCCCAGCCAGTTGCGCGAGCGTACGACCAGTACGGTCGCCGTCTACGGCACGGACAGCACCGGATTCCTGCACCCTGAGCTCCAACAAGCGGTGGGCAGGCGAGGAGAGGTCCTGGTCGCTCTGGGGGTCACTGGCGAGCCGGGCATCGACGACCTCCTCGAGTCGCTGCGCAGGCTGCGAGGCAAGGAAGGCGATGGCCCCGACCATCCGGCGGCGCAGCTCTTGTACCGGGCGCTCGCTGAGCGCCTGGCCGCCCACAGGGGGAAGGACGCCCCGCAAGTGACTGCCACGGTCGTGCGTGCCTTCGCGCAGGACCGAGGACTGGTCCTTACCTCCTTGGGCTGGCGTCGGCCGGCTGAGTGTCTCCGTGGTCTGCCGGTCTTCGGCCGCTGGGCTGGCTTTGCGCCTTCCTTTAGGGGGAGTGACGGCTTCTGGGAGACTCTGGGAGTACCGGAGGCCGGTGTCCAGGACGCGGTACGGGTCGTCAGGGAAGTGGCCCGGGAGGCGAAGCAGGAGCGAGGTCCGCAGGCATCGGTCGATCCCGAATCCGAGACCGTCATGCTCCAGACCTTGCAGATGCTTGCGCAGATGGCGAGTGGCCGGCCCGATTCGGTGACCGCCTCTCTCCTGGGGAAACTGCCGCTGCGCACGAGTAAGGGCTGGACCACGAAACGCCCGGTGTACGCGGCCGACGCGATGCTGGCCGAAGCACTGGGCTCCCAGATACCGGTATGGCTGCCGGGTGCGGAGCTCGAACAGTTCCGTGCTCTCCTGGGACCGCTCCGCGTGGTCGAGCTGGGAGCGAAGAGCGTTACCTTCAGCCCCAGCGGAGACGCACCCATCGACGAGGACGCGACCGCCCTGGCGCGGTCGGCGCTGGCCTTGCTGCGGGAAGACCTGCAGCGCAACGCCCTATCAGCGGCGAGATCGCTTGACTGTTCCTGGGAAGACCTCGTCGACGTCAGTGTGCGGTTCACCTCGTCTCTGGAGTGCCTCGTCACCCTCCCCGGTGGCGAATCCGCCCGGGGTCAGGTCCGTACCGCCCTCGACCTGCAGTCCCGCACGCTGTGGACGGTGGACCCGAGCCTTCTGGGCCGGCCCTCAGAGGTGGGCCGGGCCATCGCGACACGCTTCACCCAGGACAGACGCGAGGTCGCCAACTCCTGGGCAGCTGCCTACGACGAGGCGGAACGGGGACGCGCGGCGGTACTGCTCAGGCTCGCCGAAGAACAGGTTGAACGGGATCAGGCAGCGACGGACGCCGAGCTCGATCTACGACTCGCATCGATGGAGCAGGACCTGAAGCAGGCTCAGACCAAGGCCGCGGCAAGGCCACCCGCCCGGCCGTCACCGTCCCCTCCCTCTGCCCACCAGGTCCCCCACGTACCCGTCCCGGCACCACGCGAGTTCGTCGATCCGGCGGCCGTCCGCCTGGTCAGCACCCGGCGGACCACCCAGGTGACACCGTCCAGCGATGTCGGGGTCGCCGGGTCTGGTGGACAGGCCCCGGCCAGGTCCGGCCTCGCCCAGCCTGCTCCGGTGCCGGTCGTGCCGGGCCCGCGTCCGATGCCACCCGCGCACGACGTCGACCGGCAGGAGAGGGTCGCCCTGGACCTGCTGCGCAAGGTCCTTGGTGCAGAGGAGGAACCGGATTGGCTGCGTGACCTGCGGGCCCAGCACGGCGTGGGCGCTGACGCCGTGGACGGTCTGGGCCGGTTCTACGAGCTCAAGACAACGTACGGACCCGAACAGGACACAGTGACTCTGACGGCAGCGGAGTGCGAACGGGCCGCTTCTGGAGACGCCTTCTTTCTGGTGGTGGCCTCCGGACTCGCTGCGGGCTCCGAGCCCACCCTGCGCCTGATCCCGGATCCCCTGAGTCAGCTCCGCATCCGCCCCACCGGGAATGTCCTGCTCAGCGGGATCAAGAAGACCGGAAGCCTCGTCCTTACATTCGGACCTGGAGAGCAGCCGTCCTAGCCACCCTCGCCGAGGCCCCCGTGCCAAGAGGTGGCACCGAGGACTTTGAGGTGGTCTGCGAAGCTATCGGTGAGGCTGGCCAGCACGGCGTTGCCCTTGCCCGCAGTGGCGAAGGACGGAAAGCCGATCACGCCGGATTCGGTATACGCGCTCATCCCCTGGACCAGGAGGAAGGGGCGGGGGCCGCCATCATGGTCGGCATCGGTGTCTCGCACGAGCTCTGGGGCGGCGTGGAGGAGGATGGAGGTCTCGATCTCGCCGGCATGCATGTCGGCGTGGCGGTCGGAGACCAGGCCGGCGTGGTCGCGGGCGCGGTCCCAGTCGGCGCTGAGCGGGAAGAGGGAGACGGCGGGGCCGTCGACGTTGGCTTCCTGGACGATGTTGGACAGGACGTAGTTGCCGCCGTGGTCGTTGACGATCACGAGCTTCCTTATGCCGGACCGGGCGAGGGATGCCCGGATGTCGTCGATAACGGCGTAGAGGGTCTTCGCGCTGATGCTGACGGTGCCGGGGAACGCGGCGTGCTCGTGGCTGCAGGACATCGTGATCGGCGGGAGCATGTGCACGGGATACGCGTCGGCGATCGCCTGGCCGATAGTGCAGGCGATCGCCGTGTCGGTGATCAGTGGGAGGTAGCGGCCATGCTGCTCGAAGGAGCCGACGGGGAGCACTGCGACGCGCGGCTGAAGCTCCGCGATGTCCCCTCTGGTGGTAGTCGGCAGCAGGTTCACGGCACTCCCTGGGTCGGCTTCGCTCGGCCATCATCATCCGCCATCGCTGGTCAGGCAGGTGTTGTGGTTCATGCACGCAGGGAACTACTGCGGGCTCGGTGGCGGCCACCGCGGGGGCGGGGATGGTCGTCGACCTCGATTCGCGTGCGGGTGCTGCTCCGGTGTGGTTCGTCTCTGAGGCGGATGGACTGCCATACCCGCTCGTGGAGTTCGGAGATGCAGGGGTCACAGGCGAACATCGGCGCCTGCATGCCCGCGACGCTCGCTGGCCCTATCCATAAGACGCGTGTCCGGCGTTGGCCGCAGTACAGCCAGCAGACACCGTCGACCCACGCGTTCGAGTCATCGGTTTGGGCGGGCGTGGGCAGACCTTCGTGGGCGTACGCCGCGATCCCGGGAATCACCAGGTGGTTGAGCATCAGGAGTCTCCAGTTCGGTTCGCGTCTTCACCGGTTGTGGGTGGGGAAGTCAGATGGCGCCTTGCGGTGGTGACTACTGGCGGATGTACGTGAGTCCGGGGGCGCGGTCGAGGTCGAGGGTGAAGCGGTCGACCTGGTCTGTGCTGCTGGGCACGGTGAGGGTGTAGCCGTTGCCGGCGTAGATGCCCAAGCCCGTGGGGGTGAGCTGGTCGCATGTCCCTCGGCGCCACAGGTGGAGAGCGTCGGCTCTGCGGGTGAGGCGAAGGCTGCCGGGGGCCTGGTCGCAGGCGAAGGTGCCGAGCTCTGTGTGCTGGCCGAGGTAGTCGGGTGTGGGCTGATCTTGTATGCCAGTGCTTGGGGCTCGCTCCCGGGCTGCTGCGCGGACGAGGGCTTCGTTCTGGGCCAGCGTCGGCTGCTGGTGGAGGTCCCGGAGGATGGCGGCGGTGACACGGTCGGCCGAGAGCCCGGCGTTGTTGGACAGGGCGATCACGCGTAGCCCTGATGCTTCCACGCGGGCAGCGGCGGAGAAGCCCTGTTCGTGGCCGTAGTGGAAGACAGCAGTGCGCCCGGGGCGGGCGTCGGCGTAGAGCCCGGGGCCGTAGAGATAGGGCTCGTGGTCGCTGGGCTCGTAGGCGACCGTTTCCTGCCAGGGGAGCTGTTGGGGGTGCTGCCAGTGCTGGTGGAGGTGGGTGAGCCAGCGGTCGAGGTCGCCGACGGTGGTCCATAGGGTTCCGGGGCCGGGCAGGGTGACCGGCACTTCTGTGTGCCGCCAGCCGTGCTGGGTGGCCTGGTAGGCGGATGCGGCTTCGGGGATGAGCTGGCGCGGGTCCGTCTTGAAGTGGGTGGCGTGCATGCCGAGCTGGCCGAAAATGCGGTGCCGGGCGAGTTCGGACAGCGTGGTGCGGTGGACCGTTTCGAGGATCTCTGCCAGGAGGAGGTAGTTGGTGTTGCTGTACAGGAAGTGGCCTTCGGGGACGGCGCGCTGGTCCTGGCGGTAGGCGAGGGTTCGCAGGTCGTCGGCCGTGTAGTGGTCGAGGTCCCGGAAGCCGGCGAGGGAGAGCAGGGACTCGGCGTCGCGTATGCCCGATCGATGGGTGACCAGGTCCGCGATGGTGACGTCGCTGATCTTGAGTCGGGGCAGCAGGTCCGCGGCCTGCTGATCCAGGTGCAGGAGGTTGTCGTGCGCGGCGATCAGGATCAGGTGGGCGGTGATCTGCTTCGCGACCGAGCCGACGTTGAAGCTGGTGTCCGATCCGATGGGCAGTCCGTGTTCGAGGCTAGCCAGACCGGTGTGCAGAAGAGCGGGCTCTTCGCCTGGCCGGTGGACTAGCAGGGACAGGCCGGGCTCCTCGTCGCGGGCCGCGTTCACAGGGCGAGTGCCTGGCGGTGGGCGGCAGCGAGGAGGTAGCGGAGACCATCGTCGCTGATCAGCTCCAGAGCGCGGGCATGATCGGGAGCGGTTCCGGCGAGGAGGCTTCGCTGCTTGTCGAGGTATGCGGTCAGGAACCGGTGCAAGTCTCCCGTGGTGCTGGTCAGCGCGTGCGCGGTGAACAGCATGGTGAGCGGGAACGCCCAGCAGGCGTGGAGGAAGCCGAACGCCGGCCGCTTCGTCTGCTTCCACGGGGAGTAGAAGTGCACGGTGTCGCTGATCTTGCATCCCGTGGCCGCGAGCGCGTCGTTCAGCCAGTTGTGCCCAGCCTCGTGGATGAGTCACGGGCCAGGACCACCGGGTCGTCGACGTGGTCCATGAAGACCGTGCCCGGCAGGCGGCTGATGCTCCAGCTGTCGAGGGTCTCACCGAGGTTCTTCGTCCGTAGAAGGCACAGGACGACTGCGTGCGCGGCTAGCAGGTCGCCGAAGCCCGCTCGTGCGGCGCTGGCGTACGCGTCGGCCGCGAGGCTGCACAGGTGGGGCAGGGCGGCTTCGGTGCCGGGGCCCAGGACGTAGTAGGGGGTCTCGGAAATCGCGGATCGGGGCAGGTCGGCGAGTATGGGCGTGACGACCACGCGGGCGCCGACGGCGGTGGGGACGGAGTTGGTGGTGGCCCCCGCGTCGGGGTGGGCGACGTACCAGTCGAAGGTCGAGGCATCGCTGGCGCGGGCGGCTGCTTCGGCTCCTTCGAGGGCGTGGTGAGCCAGGCAGAAGTCGGCCGCCGTACTGGTGCTGGGCTGAGGCGCCTGGGCTCCGGGGCGGATGATCGCGTGGATGCGCTGCGTCCGCTCGTGGTGCAGACGGCCGATCGGCGGGAGGGCGAAGAGGTCGGCGAGGACGTGCATGAGGCGGCTCTCCTGTTCGGTGGTGGGCCTGGGGCCGGGCCGCAGGTGCTGACGGCCCGGCCCCAGGTGTGTTCACCTGCTGCGTTCAGCGCGCCGGGCGGCTGTGGTTCAGGCGGTGGTGGTCTCCGCCTCGGCCGCCGGCCAGCCCTCGGCCGAGACGCTGGAGGTGTGGGCGGTGGTACGGACGGTCTCGTCCTCGCCGCGCAGGTCCTCGACGTTGGCGAGGAAGTCGGCGATGCGGTCCTGGTTCATAAGGTGTTCCGCCTTTCGGTCTCGTTGGCTTCCGCTTGTTCCGCTTGTTCCGCTTGCTCTGCGGTGGTGCCGGGTGCGCGGCGGTGCTCTCGCCCTGGGCATGAGGGGCTCCCTCGCGTTGATCAGCGTTGGTGGAGGTCGGCCGCTGTGCGGAGCGCGGTGTGTAGGTCGTCCATGGCGGGGCGGTCACCCGCGTCGTCGGAGAGCGCGGCGGTGACGATGCTGCGCAGCGGCTCGAGGATGAGGGGGAGTTTCGTGCGGCCGGCGAGGCGGGGGATGTCCGCGCACAGGTACCGGTAGATGAGGACGGCGAGGCTGAACACGTCGGCGGCCGGGGTGGCCTCGTGGTAGCCGGTGAGGTACTCCGGCGGCCAGTGGACCTCGGGGCCGCGGTGTTCAGGCCCGCGCGGGGTGGACAGGCGGCGGGCGGCTCCGAGGTCGGTGATCAGGCCCCGACCCTGGTCGATGAGGATGTTCTCCTGGTAGACGTCGCGGTGGACGATTCCACGCTGGTGCAGGTTGCCCAGGCCGCCGGCGACGTCGGCGAGGATGCTGAGGCCCTTACCGGTGTCCTTGGACGTGGCCATGAAGGCCCGGAAGTTCCCGCCGTCGCAGTGCGGCATGGTGTACCAGTCGAACCGAACCGAGCTGCCCTGTTGCAGCAGCGGGACGATGTGATCGGTTCCTCCGGCGGCGGCGGTCAGCTCCGCCTCGTGGCCAAAGTCTTCGCGGGTGAGGGCGCGTTCGGTCTCCGTCATCTGCGCGTACCAGTAGAAGCCGTACGCGGCGAGCCTCTCGCTGGGGTCAAGCTCGGCCAGGACGTGGTAGCTGCCGAACCCCGCCTTGAGTACGACGTCCTCCTGGCTGGGGCGGCTTGCTCTGACCAGGGTGCTGGCCCGCGTGAACGCCAGGAGGTCGCTGATGTGCCAGCCGTCCGTGCGGAGCTGATCGAGGACCCAGGCTGCGGGATGCATCGGGTGCAGGTTCATCGGCTCGCTTCCTTGTTCGGGGCCGTCGGGCTATCGGCCGAGCGGAGGTCCTCCATGCAGGCATCGACCAGGGCTTCGAGGTCGGCATGGGTCGTGCAGGGGTGCTTCAGCACTGGCAAGCCGGTGGCCTTGGTCCAGGCGTCGGCGGCCTCGTGGTAGAGGTCGGTCAGCCGTACAGCGGCCTCGGGCTGTTCGGTGAAGCGGCGCTCTGTCGCACGTCGCGTGATGCGGTCGTGGCAGATGTCGGGCTCGGTGGTCAGCAGAACTGTCAGCTGCGGACGGGCCTGGGTCTGCTCGGCGAGGCGCTCGACGTACGCGTCGGCGGGCTGCCGGTGGAGCAGGGCGAGCAGGCAGGTGGTGGAGAGGGTGAGCCGGTCGGCGAGGACCGGGCCCTCGGTGAGGGCGACGGCGATGTTGAAGCGGGAGTGCAGAGCCAGGTCCTGGGCGGCGGCCTCGATGGCCTCCGGCTCGTCGCCCCCGTGCCCGGCTCGCAGGTGGATCAACGTGCGAGTGGCCGAGTGGGAGAGCCAGGAGAACTGGCCGATGTGGCTGAGGGAGATATCCTCGGCGTGGGCGGTGGCCAGGAGCCGGTCTCGCAGGGTGCTCTTTCCGGCGCCGGCTATGCCTTCCAAGGCCAGGAGCACGCGCTCACCCGGCCGCGGTGGGTTCGGCGATGAGCCAACTGATGAACTTGGCGACCCGGCCAGCGGTGACCGGGAGGGTTCCGTGCGCGAGCTGGGAGCCGTACAGCAGGGCCGTTCCGGGGGACGGGGCGACGCTCCAGCGGGTGCGGGGCATCTGCTGGAACCAGGTCGCTGAGTTGTCGGCTCCGTCGTGGGCCAGCCACATGCCCTCCGCGTAGCCGTTCGAGGCGGCATCGGGGGCCTTGCCGTTCCACAGCCGGTCGTTGGAGGCGGTCTCGACGTAGAAGTCGCCTCCGGCGTCGGCCTGGGTGATCACGACGCTGATGCCGGCGATCTGGCGGGGCCAGGCGAGTGGGTCGGGGGCGATGCCGTCGAGGTGGCTGGTGATGTGCTGGCCCACGCCGTACTCGATGTACGTCCACGGGCGGCAGAGGGTGATCGAGGGCATGACGCGGGAGAGGGCCGGGCGAGCGCGTTCGAAGGCGTCACCCAGGAGCTTCTCGGCGGCCTCGGGGATCGAGGGGATCTCGACGCGTCCGGCTGGCTCGTAGACGGCCATGGCCTGTTCGGGGCTGTGGCCGGGGATTTCGTGGATGGAGGTGCGGCGCTCGTCACCGAAGCTGCTGGTGCCGCCGCTGGTCAGGACGTCGTTCATCAGGTCGGCGAGGTGGGCACGCTCGGCGTCGCTGAGGAAGTTCTCGATGCTTCCGACGCCGACGGTCTCGGCTATGTGGATCACTTCGTGGTTCCCCCTTGTTGGAGCACGTGGTGGATGTCGTTCAGGTCCGTGCAGTGGTTGAGCCAGCTGACGACCGGGCTGCGGGTGGCGGCCAGCGGGTCCTGCCACAGGGCGAGGAGTTCTCCGGTCAACGGCAAGGTGGCGCTGTCGGGCAGCAGGCCAGCATCAGGTGTCTCGGCCTGGGCCAGGGCGCGGCACGAGGTCTTGTGCTGCTGGGCGAAGACGAGGGCGAGACGGGATGCGGCCGCGATACGGCAGGCCCGCAGGAGAGGGTCCGCGGGTAGCGGCAGGCCGTACGAGCGGTGTTCGGTGACTGCCCATGCTTGGGCGATGCCGGCGCCGGAGGCTGCGATGCGGCAGGCCGCGCAGCACCGGTGGTCGGAGTCCGGGCAGAGGCGAAGGTGCTTGCCGAGGGTGGTCGCGATCTCGTCTAGGACTGCCCAAGCGGTACTTGCCAGCACGGTACCGATGTCTGGCTGTCCGAATCCCGAGGTGTCCTTGTGGTTGCAGCAGGCCTCGCCCGCTCGGGGCTGCTTCCTGGAGGTGAGGACGGGTTCGATGAACAAGGTGTGGAAGTAGGCGATGCGCCCCAGGAGCTGGTGGATGGTGACCGCGTCGCCGGGCTTCATCGCAGCACCCCCTCGGGGGCTTGCGGCAACACCGGCAGCGGGCAGGCGCACACGGATTCGGCCTTGGGGCACTCGGCGTCGAGGGCTGCGGCCAACACAGCGGTGGCCTCGTTCAGGCGGTCGAAGTAGCCGTCCCACACCCGACCGGAGCCGGGGTCCAGGCTCAGGTCGAGGACCGGGGTGGTGGCGCCCGTGTTCTCGCAGGTGAGCTCCGAGCGGCCGACGTTGACCTCGATGCCTGCGGGCAGGAGGGCGCTTGTGAAGGTGGCGGCACGGCACAGTGCCGCAGCAATATGGGCGTACTCCTGGCGGTTGCGGGGGAGGAGCCCGATGCGTAGACCCGTCGGGGCCAGGTCCACGCCGGTGTACTGGTGGCCCTGGCAGCTGTCGTACGTGACGAGCCCCCAGGCTCGGGTGACCGTGTCGACCAACGGCCAGACGCCGGGTTCGATGGCCGCCCGCCACATCGGGTGGGCCGGGGTGAGATCGTCGGCCTCGTGGACGCCGGCCAGGCCCACGGTGTTGATGTTGCCGTGCTCACTGGTGTGCAGCCTCACTTCGCCTCGGGCGAGGTCGGGAGCATCCCAGCTGGTCAGGAAGGTGTTCACGTTGCGCATGCTGTTCGGGGTGCGCGGGCGCCAGCGCAGGCTCTGGCACCAGGCGCCGGCGGGTTGTGCGGGCTGGGCCAGCAGCGCGGCGACGCCGTCGATCATCCGCATGCGGTAGTCGCAGTACGCGTCGTGATCGTTGGCCGGGTCCCTGCGCCAGCGGGTGGCGATGCACCCTCCGCCGCAGGTGGTGCGGTAGTCGCAGGTCGTGCACTTGTCCATCAGGGCTTTGCCCTGATTCAGGAGGAGGGAGTCCTGCTGGGCGCGGACCACCTCGTGCTCGTCGGCCGTGGACTCCAGCTGGGTGAGGCGGGCCTGGGGCCAGGGCAGTTCGTCGCAGCTTCCGAGGCGGCCATCGGGGTAGAGGGTGAAGACGTGGTCGCACTTGAGGTCGGAGAAGTGGCAGAACCCCGTCGTCAGACCTCGTAATCGCCGGATCGTGGAGACGGCCGGTTCCAGCTTGATGCGGGTGAAGTGCCCGGCGGTGATCCAGTGGGCGGTGGCGGTGAGGACGAACTGGGCGTACTCGTCGGGATGGATCGCCCAGGCCGGGCCATCGGCTTCGTTCACGGCAGCCTGCTGAAGCAGTCGGCTCGCCGACTTGCGCCTGCTCGGCAGGGCCGTGGAACGGCGGATCGTGGAGTCGAAGCAGGGTACGAAGCTGATCGCGTTGACCGAACCGAAGCCGGCGAGGTGTTCCAACACCTCTTCGGCGCGGTTCAGCACCACCGGGGTCACGGCGGCGATCACACCGACGCTCCGGCCCCGCTCCGCGAGAAGGTTCAGGGCGGCGGCGACGCGCGGATACACGGGCTTGCCGTCGTAGCCGACGCGCCAGGCGTTGCCCTGGGCGTCGCCGTCGAGCGAGATGCCGATCCGGAGGTCGGGGCAGAGGGCGTCGAACATGTCGAGCCAGTCGGCGTCTAGCAGGACACCGTTGGTCTGCAGGCTGACGCGGACGACCTGCGGCAGGCCGGCCAGCTCCGCGAGGATCTCGCCGATCTGCTCGCGCCCCGCCGTCAGGGGCTCGCCGCCGTGGAGTTCGACGGCGAGCTTGCGGCCCTTGAAGGGGTGTGACCGAGATACGTGCCAAAGGGGCAACGGGATGATCTTGAAGCCCTGAACGCCCGGCCGTCACCCGTTCGTCTCAGTGTCGTTGGTGGTGATGCTGACCGTCGTCTGGGGCCTGGGGTGGGTTGTGACATCGATCGAACGGACCGCGTATCCGCGGTTCAAGCGGCTGATCACCGCGCACGAGTTGCATCTGTTCTTCTCGCCGACTCGCGGTGAGCTGGAGTGGTCGGCCGATGCCACGGACTGCGATGAGCATCTGCTGGCCCTGCTGCTGATGCTGAAGTCGTACCGGCGCATGGGGTGTTTCCCGGCAATGGAGGACGTCCCGGAGATGGTGGTGGACTTCGTGCGGCGGGCGGTGGAGCTGCCGGAGGGCACGCTGCCGGTGTACCGGGCGGAGAGGACGGCCAAGTATCACCGAGGCCTGGTCCGCAAGCATGTCGGCGTGACGTACGACCAGGCCAGGGCCCGGGGGATCGTCGAGCAGTCGATCCGCAAGGAGGCCGCGGCGAAGAACCGCCCGGCGGATCTGATCAACATCGCGCTGGAGAAGGTGGTGGAGGCCGGGCTGGAGCTGCCGGGGTTCTCCACCTTCGACAAGATGGCCTCGAAGATCCGCACCGAGGTGAACGCCTCGATCCGCGCGGGCATCCACGACCGCATGAGTGCCGCTCAGCGGGCGGGGATCATGCGGCTGCTGGAGGAGCGCGACAGCGACGGGACGACGCTGTTCAACCGGCTGAAGAAGCCCGCGCAGGGTCCGACCTGGTCGCACTTCAAGAACCTGACCAAGCGTCTGGAATGGCTGGACAGTCTCGGCGACACCGATGTGTGGATGGACGGTGTCGCCGCGGGGAAGATCACCGACTTTGCCGGGGAGGCGGATGCGGCGGATGCCTCGGAGCTGCGGGACTTCGTCCCTGTCAAACGCATTGCGCTGGTCGCGACCCTGACGCACAAGGCGAGGATGCGGGTGCGGGACGACCTCGCGACGATGTTCTGCAAGCGCGTGGCGACGAAGATCAAGAAGGCCAAGGCGGAGCTGGAGGAGATCCGGCTCGCCGAGCGGGAGATCGTCGAGGCCCTGATCGGGAACTACCGCACCGTGCTCAAGCACATCGACGAGGGCGGCCCGGCCCAGGAGGCGTTGGAGAAGGCCGCGGCCATGACCGCCGAGGCCCGCCAGGCGCTTCAGGGCCTGGACGAGGAGGCTTCGGTGGACGAGGTCGCGACGCGGCTGGAGGGCCGAGTCTCCCCTGCCGTCCTCGCCCTGGTGAAGGCCCAGATGGTGCAGGCCAGCGGGCTCGGCGCGGTCACGCGGGCGGTGGAGGGCTTCGGCGGGTTCGCCAAGCAGTACGCGCAGATCGAGAAGGTCTCCGCCCACCACGGGAACTTCTGGGAAGTGCTGCTGTACGGGCAAATCAGCCGGGACCGGGCGGTGATGTTCGACCTGGCCGACAACGACAAGCTGAAGTTCACCACGACCAGCGAGGACAGCCGGGTACTGGACGCCCTCGCGCACGCACAGCGGCACCAGGCGGCCCGCGGCGAGTACATCACCGCCTTCAACGAGGAGGGCAAGGAGGTCGACATCTCCTTCGCCACCCAGAACTGGCGCAAGGCCGTGGTCGACAAGACCCGGACCGGGCAGTTCGTCCGCAAGCACTTCGAGGCGATGGTCTTCACCGCGCTGGCGGAGGAGCTGCGTACCGGCGACGTCGCGGTGGTCGGCTCGGAGGAGTACGCCGACTGGTCCGAGCAGCTGCTGGCCTGGGAGACCGTCCAGGAGACGCTGGGTTCCTACCTGGTGGAGGTCGGCCTGTGCGAGGAGGGCGAGACCGCAGAGTTCGAGGCGAAGTTCTTCCGCCGGCAGCTGGAGGACAAGCTGCGAGGCGCCGCCGCGGCGGCGGACGCCGGGTACCCGGAGAACGAGGGCCTGATCGTCGACCCGGAGACGGGCATCCCGTCGCTGAAGGCGTTCAGGGCTGACGGTCAGCGGCCCTCGGCGAAGCGGCTGGAGCAGGAGATCAAGGCCAGGATGCCAGAGCGTTCCCTGATGGGGATCGTGGCCCGGACCGCGTACTGGGTGGAGTGGTGGCGCCGTTTCGGTCCCCCGTCGGGCAACGAGCCCAAGCTCATCGACCCCTTGGGCCGCTACGTGATCGTCACGTTCGTCAAGGGCACCAACATGGGCCCGTACGAGGCCGCCCGGCACATCCCCGGCGTGAGCGGACACGAGCTGTCGTACGTCGCCAACAAGCACTTCTCGATCGTGCTGCTGAACGAGGCGATCGCCGGCCTGGTCAACGCGCACGCCCGCCTGGACATCTCGCAGGCGTGGGGCGACGGAACCGTGGTGGCGGCGGACGGCACCCACATGGACACCTATCTCGACAACCTGCTCTCCGAGACAAGCGTCCGGTACGGCAAGCCGGGCGGCATCGCCTACCACCACGTCTCGGACACCTACATCGCGCTGTTCACGCACTTCATCCCGTGCGGCGTGTGGGAGGCCGTCTACATCATCGAGGGCCTGCTGAAGAACACCAGCGAGGTGCAGCCGACCACCGTGCACGCGGATACCCAAGGCCAGAGCTTCCCTGTCTTCGCACTCGCCCACCTGCTGGGCTTCGATCTGATGCCCAGGATCAGGAACTGGAAGGAACTCACCTTCTACCGGCCCTCCAAGCAGACGGAGTACGTGCACATCGACGCCCTGTTCGGCGAACCGGGCAAGAACACAATCGACTTCGACCTGATCGAGTCCCAGTTCCGCCACCTGATGCGCGTGGCCGTCTCCGTCCGCGAGGGCACCATCTCCTCCTCCACGCTGCTCAAGCGCCTGCGCTCGGGCTCGCGGAAGAACGCCACCTACGCCGCCTTCCGCGAGGTCGGC
The DNA here is from genome assembly GCF_030063415.1 of Streptomyces sp. H27-C3. Lineage (GTDB taxonomy): Bacteria > Actinomycetota > Actinomycetes > Streptomycetales > Streptomycetaceae > Streptomyces. The sequence continues at coordinate 47,354 of NZ_JASITA010000010.1, forward strand.
CGCGTGATCCGCACCGTGCAGCTCCTGCGCTACCTCTCCGACGCACCGCTGCGCCGGCGGGTGACGGCGGCCACCAACAAGGTGGAGTCGTTCAACCGGTTCTCTCAGTGGATCGGCTTCGGCAACCGTGGCGTCATCGCCGACAACGACCCCATTGAGCAGGAAAAGGCGATGAAGTTCAACGCGCTGCTCACGAACGCGGTGATCTTCCACAACGCCCTGGACATCGCGGAGATCGTGCGGCAGCTGCTGGAGGAGGGATGGGAGATCGACCCGGAAGACCTGGCGCACATCTCGCCGTACCTGACCGAGCACATCAACCGGTTCGGCGAGTACTCCACGCACGAGCTCGGCATCCAGCCCGACGCGTACGACCCGAAACTCGACGTCGACTTCACCCCGCTGCGCGAGCAGGACCTGACCGCTGCCGGACTCGACCAGGCCGCTTGACCGACCGCGAGCTGCGTACGACGATTGCGACCGGCGCTTGAGCCTGCGCGCCGGCCGAAGTGCCGGTGAGCGCACCGGCGCAGATCCTCACCGCTGCATCTGCTACCCAGGACTTCTGTAGGTTGGCCATCGCGGACCCGCCGTCCGGGCCGGTCCTGAAGGCACCCGCTGATCACATCCGTCCGAAGGAGCTGAGCGACCCTCTGACACCAGTTGCGGCTGAGGTCTCGTACCCGGCGCAACGCCCGCTACCGGGGCTGACCGCCCCCGTTGTCCTCGAACAGGTCTCGGGTACGGCGCAGCAGCGCCTCCCGTACGTGGTCCGGTGACAGGATCCGTAGCGTGGTGCCCAGGCTGAGGAGGTATGTGGCGAGCTGGTCGGCGTCGTTGCCGCCGATTTCGACGATGGTGGCATCGGGGCCGTCCGGGTGATGGGTGCCGATCGTGGGCGGGACCAGCCGTAGCGCCTGGTCCATGGGGTGCGCTAGCCGGACTGTGACATAGAGCGGGTACACGACGCCCGCGATGGATCGAGAGACGAGGAGCGCCGGGTCGGGCGGGTCGACGAGTTCGACGGTATGTCCGGTCGGCTGGACCTGTACCACCCGGTCGGCCCGGAATGTCCGCCACTGGTCCCGGGCCACGTCCCGGGCGACGAAGTACCAGCGGCGGCCTGTGTGTACCAGGCGGTAGGGGTCGATGTCCCGAACAGTGGCCTTCCCCGCATGGTCGCGGTACGAAAGACGGGTGCGCTCGCCACGACGGCAGGCGGCGGCCAGTTCCAGCAGCACGCCGGGCGAGATCTGACGTCCCTCGGGCCTGGGAGTGTGTACGAAGGTAGCGTCCATCTCCCCCAGCCGGTCCGCGATCCGGGGCGGTAGGACCTGCCGTAGTTTCAAGAGCGCCGACAGCGCGGCCTGGTCGCTGCCCAGGACGCCGCTGAGCGCGGCCTCTCGCAGCGCGATGGCCACGGCAAGCGCCTCCTCGTCGTCGAGGATCAGCGGTGGCACTCGGGTGCCACCGCCGAGGCGGTAGCCGCCCCAGGGTCCGGGGTCGGACTCGATGCCGTAGCCGAGTTCCCTCAGCCGGGCGATGTCCCGCCGGACCGTGCGGTCGGTGACCGCCATTCGCTCGGCCAGCTCGCGGCAGGTCCACGTCGGTCGAGTGGACAGCAGCGAGACCAATCGCAGCAGGCGGGCGGAGGTGCTGATCACATCCCGAAGTGTTCCCCATGACCAGGACCGGAACTGTCCTGGTTCCGTCATAGCGTCCTCCCCATGAGTACCGAACCCACATCCGGACCCGCAATCCGCTTGCTGTCCGTCGACTTCGATTGCCCAGACCCCGCCGAGCTGGCCCGCTTCTACGGCGACGCGCTCGGCTTGCCCGTCGTCTACTCCAGCGACGACTTCATCCTGCTCGGTCGGGAGGGTTCACCTGGACTGGGCTTCATCCGGGTGGCCGACTACCGGCGTCCGACCTGGCCGGACCCGTCCCAGGGCAAGCAGGCTCACATGGAACTGGGCGTCGACGATCTGGACGCCGCCCACGCACGGATGCTGGCACTGGGCGCCATGGAACCCCCTGTCCAACCGCACCCCGATCAGAGGAGGGTCCTGCTGGACCCCGCAGGCCACCCCTTCTGCATCTCCACGCAGGACTGAGCGTCAGCGGTCGGCCGACGACCACGGCCGCGCGCCCACGCAAGATGGCGAACTCGTCGTTGTCCTCAGTAGGAGGGCGGCGGGAGTGCGACCGGAACAGGCATAGCGAGTAGGAACCCCTGGTCAGCGGTCCGTGGCTCCGACGCAGCTTGCCGCCGCAGTAAATGCCGGATTTACCGCGACGGAGCCCCTACCGTGATCATCGCGACCTGCGGCTGGCCGTTCCGGCTGCCGGGACGAGGTGTACGCATTTACTGCGACAGCTCTAGAGAGGTGGGGCGGTCATGTCGATCGAACCAGTGACCGAGATCGGGAACGGGGGCGCGTTGCGGCTGCCGCGCGCCCGCATCGTGCCCATGTCCGCCCCTCCCGCGTCGTACACCGCGGCGGTCGACCGGTACTTGACGGGTGCGGGCATCGCGAAGTCCTCCGCGCGGATCTACCGGATCTCGCTGACGACGTGGGGGTGGATGCTCACCGGCGAGGCGGCGCCGACCGGACCTGCCCGCCGGGGCGCGAAGCCGCCCGTCTTCCCCGTCGCCGCGATCGACGACCCGGCGCTGCCGGAGGTCCTGGCCGAGCTGGCGGCGGCGCGGGCGGAGGCGATGGACGCCGACACCGTCAACCGGGAGCTGTCCATCGCGCGCAAGGCGATCGGCTGGTGGCAGCGCCAGGGCTGGATCGAATGCGATCCGACGATCGGGATCGAGCGGCGGCCGGCGCCGCCGGACCGCACCAAGGCCCTGGCGGAGAACCAGATCGCCGCCCTGTGGCGGCTGGACGTCGGGCTCCGGGAGAAGGCGCAGTGGAAGATGCTCTACGAGTCCGCCGCACGGGCTGATGAGCTGCTGTGCCTGAACGTGGAAGACCTGTACCCGCAGGACAAGCGCGGCAGGATCACCGCCAAGGGCGGGGCGACGGAGTGGATTCACTGGCAGTCCGGGACCGCCCAGCTGCTGCCACGTCTGATCGCCCGCCGCACTCGCGGCCCGCTGTTCCTCACCGACCGCAAAGCCCCGGCCGGAACGCCGACGCTCGACGTGTGCCCGGAGACCAGCCGGGCCCGGCTCTCCTACCGCCGGGCTGAGGAGATCTTCGAGGAGAACACCCGGCTGCTGGCCAACCCGCTCGCCTCACCCGAGGACATCGAGGACCTGGACGGCTGGACACTTCACCGGCTCCGGCACAGTGCCCTGACACACGACGCCGAGGGTGGCACATCCACCCCGATGCTGCTGGCCCGCTCCCGCCACGCCTCCGTGCGCTCCCTGGAGCGGTACGCCCGCCCCGGCGTCGACTCGGTCGCCCGGCACGTCGCCGAGCGGGACCCTGCCGCCCGCCGTCACAAGTGAGTCCGAGCGCATCAAGGCTTCAAGATCATCCCGTTGCCCCTTTGGCCCGTATCTCGGTCACACCCCTTGAAGACGCTGGCCAGGCGCCTGATCTGGTCGGCGCTGACCCTTGCACCCCCAGGCGCCTCCTTGCGTTTCTCGTAGCAGTAGAGGCAGTCGATGTCGCACGTCTCGCCGCGCGTCTTGACGATGACCGACACCGCGGTGCCGGTGTCATCGGCGTTCAGGCTTCGGTAGAGCCCGTCGATCGGTTGGCGCTGTTCTGTGCTGAGGTTCATCGGCTGCCCCCTCCTGTGCTGCCGTGACCGGATGGCTGGCTAGTCGGACAAACGCCCCAGCAGGGCGCCCTGGCCGGACTGGAGAATGTGCGCGGCCTCCAGCGGGATCCAGAAGCACTCGAAGTGAGTCGGCTCCTGCTCGCCGTCGTGGTCCTCCTGGCTCATCCACCGCTCCGGGGTCGGCTCGGTGAGCTCCAGGTGGAAGGCGTGCCGGTGCTGGATCTCGAACCGGTACGGGCTGATGTCGTACTCGGTCTCGCCGAGCTTGCGGACGATCTTGAAGTCCGACAGCCCAGTCTCCTCGCGGGCCTCGCGCAGAGCAGCGGCCTCCGGGATCTCACCGGGGCGGATGCTACCCGCGGGGACCTGGATGCCGACCTCCTCGTAGGAGTAGTCGGTGTGGCGGAACACCAGCAGGCGCCCGTCGCGCACGACGTAGACGAGGACCTTTTCCTTCGTGACCTTCTCGGGCATAGCGAAATCCTCCACTTGGTACAGATGCTGATTCGTGGGCCCGGCCGGGGAGAGGCTCGGGGACTGCTTATTCCCGGGCCGACTGTGACCGGTCGGTGCCGTAGGGAAGCCCACGAGTCTAGGCCCCCAACTTGGCTTCGAATCAGCGCTATTCAGTCGATGAGCCGGCCAGCAACGGGCCTGCTCGCGGCTCGAGATACGGTCCGACGCCCGGCCCTCGTTCGGGTGTGCGATGGCGAGCCCGCTGCCGGTACGCGAACCCTCGTTGCCGCCCGATCAGCCATTTCGCGGGCATGGCCAGACGGGAGAGGCCGATCGCGACGGCTGCCCTGATCCGCCCTTCGATCACCCACGCTGCTGGGCAGATTGAACTCCGCCCAGCAGCGCTTGCCCGTCGCCGTCAGATCGGCACCGTGGCGGTCAGCGATCACTGATACAAGATGCAGACCGCGCCCGGACTCGGCGCACTCGCTCAAGGGCTCGGGCCGCGGCAGGACCTTTGCGACGTCGTGCACCTCGACCACGAGCACCGGCCCCTCCTGGTAGACGCTGACGGTGACAGGCCCCGACCTGGTGTGGCGCACGGCGTTGGTGATCAGCTCGCCGGCCGCCAGCTCGATTCCGTCCAGTGCCTCCTCGTCGAGCCGTATGCCCCAGGAACGGATGCCGGCGACGACGCGGTGTCGTGCCTCCTGGGCGGCGGCTGGCGAGTGAGTGACAGTGAACGCGAGCTGGTGGTGCGCTGCCATGAGCGGGCCTCCTGGGCTGCCTGACTTGCGTAACCACGGCGGATACTCGGCCTCGCAGGGCCGCTGTCTTGCCGGGGCGAAGACGAAGTGTTCCCGGCGGCTCCCGCCTGAACGAGGCCCTGAGCAACGCCGAACGCAGCCCTTTCGTGCCTAACCGATGTCTATTCGCTGTCCGCCTGGAATTTCTGGACAACAGATCTGCGATCGACGGCTGTTGATGTCTAGCGTGGAGACCGGATAAGGACCCCGGCATGAGGGAGCGGCTGTGGAGCCATCAGGACCGACCCTCTTCCAGACCCTGATCAACCAGCGGGGCTGGCAGGACTACCAGGTCTTCAAGCGGCGCTACGAGCAGGCGGCCAAGCAGTTAGCCGAGCTGGAGGGGCCACCCTCGATCGCTACCGCGACGATCGAGAAGCGGCAGTTCTTCCGGTACGCGCACGGCGAGGTCCGGACCCCGCAGACCGTCGCCCGCCGCGTCCTCGAGTTCATGTTCCCGGGCATCCCGGCCGCCCGACTCCTCGGGCCTGCGGAGCCCAAGCCGACGGCCTCGCCGCACCACCCGGCGGCTGACGACCGCAACGCAGTGGATCCATCCGAGTACGGCCTTGAAGACGTGGTCATGGCGGCGGCGAATGAGTCGGCGCAGTTCGCGGCCAGGGCAGAGAGCAGCAACGTGGGACCGCACACGCTGGAGCAGCTGGAAGCTGACATCCGCCGCCTCGTCATTACGTACCCCAACCGGCCCGTCGGGCCCCTGTTCCGCGAGGTACGTGCCCTGCGCGACCGCGCCTTCGAACTCCTCGAAGGACGTCAGCCACCGCGGTACACCTCCGACCTCTACGTGGGCGCTGGCGTCCTCTGTGGCGTATTGGCCAATGCCAGCTTCGACCTGGGCCGCTACGACGCGGCCGAGACACAGGCACGCACCGCCTTCCTGTTCGGCGAGCTCGCCGGCCACAACGGACTGCGCTCCTGGGTGCGCGGCCTCCAGGCACTCATCGCGTACTGGGACGGGCGTCCGGTAGATGCCGTACGCCTCGCCGACTCCGCAAGCGCGTTCACCCCCGAATCCGGCACGGCGCAGATCCGGCTGGAGAGCATCAAGGCACGCGCCTACGGCCAGCTCAACCGGGGCAGCGATGCCCTGGCCTCCCTGAGTGCCGCCGACCGCTTGCGTGAACGTCTCGTCGAAGGTGACGAACTGCCAGGCGGGATGATGGCCTTCCCCGTCGAGAAGCAACTCTTCTACTCCAGCAGCACGCACCTGTGGCTGGCAGGCACCCAACACCTCAGCGCTGCCGAGGCTCGCGCCGACGAGGCTGTGGAGATGTTCCAGTCTGCGCTGCCGGAGCAGCAGAGACTCGGCGAGATGTCCCTGGCCCGCATGGACCTGGCCATGGCTCGGCTGGGCCGAGGAGACATCGACGGGGCCGCGACACAGATCCACGCCGTCCTCGGGGTCAGCGCCCGGCGCCGCACCGAGAGCGTAGACCGCCGGATCGGCCACTTCAGCCGTCAGCTCGCACTGCACCCCGGGGCCGGATCACCTGCCGCGATCGGCCTTCGTGAGGTGATCATTGCTCATCAGGAACGCATGCCCGCTCAGCTCCCGCCAGGAGGCAGCCAGTGACGACCGTGACCCTCTTGCACCCCGGCGCCATGGGCGCGGCCGTCGCCGCCCAGGCCGTCAAGGCAGGCCACGAGGTGCTGTGGGTGCCGAAAGGCCGCAGCGACGCGACCCACCGACGCGCGAAGGAAGTCGGCGCCACGGCGTGTGACTCGCTCGACGAGGCGCTGGAACGGAGTGAGATCGTCCTGTCGATCTGTCCTCCGCAGGCCGCCGAAGACGTGGCGACCACGGTCGCCGGCCACGCCTTCGCAGGGGTGTACGTGGACGCCAACGCGATCAACCCTCAGCGAATGCAGCGAATCGCGGAGGAGATCAGGCCGGGCGCCATGGTGCTCGACGGTGCGATCTTCGGCCCGCCGCCCGGTGGCCAGCGGGCTGCTCGCCTCTACCTCGCCGGCGAAGCCCAGGCAGTGGACACGGTCCAGCCCGTGTTCAAGGACACCGCATTGCACGTCCGCCGCGCGAGCGGCAGCGTCGGATCAGCCTCCGCGCTGAAGATGGCGTTCGCCAGCTACCAGAAGGCCGCCCGAACCCTCGCCGGCGTGGCCCACGCGCTGGCCGACGCTCATGGCGTCGGCAACGAGCTCACGGCCGAGGCGCAGGTGATGGCGTCCAACATCCTCTCCGACCCTGGATATCTGCCCAGCGTGGCCGCACGCGCCTGGCGCTGGGCTCCGGAGATGGAGGACATCGCCGAAACGCTCCGCGCCGCCAGGTTGCCTGCGGATATGGCCGAAGCGGCGGTCGCGGTCATGGCCCGCTGGGAAGGAGACAAGGACCACTACGACCTGTCGGTCGCAGAGGTCTTCTCCCATTTGCGGGAACAGCCTGCTCGCTGAGTGGCAGCCGCCTCAAGACAAGATCTCCTTGAGGATGTCGACCTCGCAGTCCTGCCCGGTGGCCGGGTCGGTCACGGTGAAGCGGGCGGACAGCGGGGCGGTCTCCAGCGCGTGCACCTTCCAGCCGCGGGCTTCCAGGCCGGCGCGGAGCGTGGCCGCGATGTCGGCCATGGGCGCCGGGTTCTCGGTGGCGACATCGAGGTCCTGGCTGGGGCGGTTCACGAGGCGGTGCGCCCGCACGGCATACCCGCCAGTGAGGACCAGGGGATACGGGGAGCCGAGGGCGATCACATCCGCCAGGAGCCGCGCGTGCAGCTCCGGCATGTCCGTCACGCGGCTGCCTGGGTGCGGGAGGCGAGCTGAGCGAAGGCGTCCTCCCACACGGTGCGCACGGTGCGGCCGACGAGAGTGCGCAGCACCGGCCACAGCTGGAGGAGCAGGTCCTGGTTGAGGTAGCGGGGCAGGTCGTCGTGCAGGCCCTCATGCAAGACAGTGCGGTACAGGCCCATGCGCTGGCGCGGCTTGCCCAGGTCGTACGAGGTCATCCCGGACCAGGCCATGTGCAGCGGCAGCTCGACGACCCCCTGGGTCGGGCCGTGCAACTCGTCTAGCGACTCCGGCAGACGGCACCGGAACTTCTCCCGGTACAGTGCGAGGTCCTCGGCGTCCGTGCCCGAGAGGTTCTTCGACGCGGGTGCGGGGTGGTGCGGGCTGGAGGGCATGCCTCCCATTATGGCGGCAGCTTCCCGCTCGCCGAGCAGCTGGACGCGGCCGATCACCGGCCGACATCCACCGGCAGGAAAGTCGGAACGGTCCGCCGCCGCGGCAAACTCGTTGGGGCGGCGTCTCTGGACATGCGGACGAGGGCAATGCGGTAGAGGGCTGAGTTGGCTCCGCGATTACCGCTGCGCGGGACGGCAACCAAGGCCCAGATCCGCGCCTTGGTTGCCGGGAAGGAGGCCGGCTGCACCGACGTACTCACCGTGGCCGGGCTCCCTGTCCCGGCCACGGCATGGGACTCGCCGAGGTGATGGTCGCGCTCGGCATCGCCTCCCAGACCAGCGGTGTGTGGTCCATGCCCGTCACGCTCCCGACCCCCGAAGACGAACTGCCACTTGCTCGCACGCGGATCTCCGGTCTGGCCCGCCTGCGGGCAGCACAGGGCCGCCCGCTCGAAGGCTGACGAGCGACCCAGTCGCTGGGTTGTATGCAGCAGGCGTACAGGCGCATGTGCGCCCTCGTGCATCGCGGGCCTCCGCTTCTGCAGTGGAGAACCCAGGCCTTGAGGAGGCTGCTGTGGCAAGGATCGTGGAGGGGAAACACCGGCCGCCGATCGGGGACGACGGGCACCAGCCGAATCGGCCCGTACCGCCGCCCCCTCCTCCCCCTTTGCTTCCACCCCTCCGCCTGCCTGGTCATCGACGGGAAGGTGGTCGCCTTCGCCGAGGAGGAGCGCTTCTCCCGCCGCAAGCACCACAAGGACTCCCGGTCCTGCGCGGTGGCCGCGGACTACTGCCTGTCCGAGGCCGGCATCACCCCTGGCCGACGTTGACGAGATCGCCATCGCCTTCAACCCGGCCTGGCCTACGCCGAGCAACATCTGCACGGACGCCGAGCTGATCGCCGAACTCCTCGCCCCCGCCCTGTTCGGCCACCACCGGCCCCGGCAGGTCACCGTGGTCGAGCACCACCTCGCGCACGCCGCCTCCGCCTTCCACCCCAGCGGCTTCGACGAGGCCGCCGTCCTGGTGGTCGACGGCTCCGGCGACGGCGTCTCCGCCACCCTCGCCCACGTCTCCGGCCCCCTCGCTGGGTGCCTGGCCGACTGCCGGTACGTGCACGAGCCGCGGACCGACGAGGACCGGCTCACCGACCACTCTGCCCTGACGGTCGCCCTGGCGCTCAACGCCGGGGCGCCGCTGGACGTGACCGACCCGGCCGCGGCGGACGCCGCGGCGCCGGCGCTGTTCTGACCCTGCTGCAGAATCCACCCGAGGAGGACAGCATGAAGGTTGACACCTGGGACTACGTGACGCGGCTGCGGAAGTGGCTCGACGCGGACGCGGCCCCGACGTCGGTGCAGGACGCGCGGCTCCTGCGCGTGCTCAAGATTTCTGAGGAACTGGGGGAGGTCGCGGAGGCCCTTCACGGGGCGCTCGGCGCCAACCCGCGCAAGGGTGCGTCCCACGACTGGGGGGACGTGGCGAAGGAACTCGCGGACGTCATCGTGACGGCCATGGTCGCCCTGGACACCGTGAGCGGGGATGGCGCGACCGTGGTGGAGCAGCAGCTCCAGGGCCGCGTGGAGGAGAAGATCACGGCGGCCGGGGACATCCGGCTCCTCCAGGTCCTCGCGATCAACGGGGACATGGGGGGAATCGCCGTCGCTGTGTACGGGGCACTGGGCACGGGTCCGCACGGTGAGGCAGCCGAGTGACGCACACGTGGGAGGACGTGGAGGCACGCCTCGGTCGGCTCATCCTCACGGCCGCCGCCGCGCTGGACGACCTCACCGGCGATGCCTGGGACACGGTGGATGAGCGGCTGCGTTTCCTCGTGGCGAGGGTCGCGGCCTAGTACTCCAGCCGTAGATCGTGATCTTCATGCCTGAGTGGCTTGGCGTCGGTAGTGGCTGGCCTGGGATCGGGCCTGGTGGCGGCGTCGCCAGTCGGACCAGCCGAGCCGGTGGACGGCGTCGTGGACGGGTTGGACGACGAGCGTGACGAACAGTCGTTGGATCTCGTTGCAGGTGAGCGGTATGAGGGCTTCGGGTGCGGGGTGGCGGGCGTGTTCGTCCGCGCGGACGACGGCCAGGAAGGCGTGGGCGAGCATGACCAGGGTGACCCAGCGGGACCAGGACGGGTAGCGGCGGACCTGGTGCTCGTCCAGGGCGGCCAGGCCCTTGCCGGACTGGAAGAACTCCTCCACCCGCCGCCTTGATCCAGCAACTCGCACCAGGGTGGTCAGCGGCACCGGTACGGGCGAGTAGCAGCGGTAGTACGCGAGTTCGCCGGTGCTGCGGTTGCGGCGGATGAGCAACTGGCGATTCCCGGGCCGGGAGTCGACGAGGTCGATGACGACCCAGTCGTAGAAGCGGTGGCCCTTGGCTCCGGCCCCTGCGGACAGCTTCTGCCAGGCCCGCTTGGGCACCTTCTTGGCCAGGGCGTCCGCGCGGAACTTCCCGGCGCCTGTGGTGACTTCGTGCGAGCAGGCCACCGCGAGGACGTAGCCGGTGCCGCGTTCCTCCAGCGTGGTTCGCAGCGTCGGGTTGCCGCCGTAGACCTCGTCCCCCGCAACCCAGGCGGCCCGGTGGCCGGCGTCCAGGAACCGGGCGACCATGCGAGCGGCCAACTCCGGCTTGGTCGCGAACCCTGTCTCCTCGCCGAGCCCGGCGGCCCGGCAGCGGTCGGAGTCGGAGGTCCAGGAGCGAGGAACGTACAGTTCCCGGTCCACCGCGGCGTGTCCGCGTCGTCCCGCGTAGACCAGGTAGACAGCAACCTGGGCGTTCTCGATCCTGCCCGCGGTGCCGGTGTACTGCCGCTGCACGCCGACCGTGCCGTTGCCCTTCTTCACGTCGCCGGTCTCGTCGACTACCAGAACCGCCTGGCCGTCGTGCAGGTGCTCCACCACGTAGCCACGCACGTCGTCGCGGACCTGGTCGGCGTCCGACTTGGCCCGCCCGAGCAGGTGCTGCATGCCGTCCGGGGTCCTCTCTCCGGCCCACTCGGCGATGGTCCAGCAGTTCTTGCGCGGCAGGTCCGACAGCAGGCCGAGTACCAATTGCCGGACCCGACGCCGGGGTTCGACCCGCGTGAACCGGCCTGCGATCCGGCTCATCAGGCCCTCGAAAGCCTCCTGCCAGCGGGCAGGGTCTACGCTGTGACCTGCGGCCACCACATGATCGTTTGTCTTCACACGCCGATGATCAACGGTGGCCGCACCCGTCTCCACAGCGTGTCAGGGTCGCGCAGCGTTTGCCTGCCGTCCTGTGTCAGGAGGACATGTGCAACGTGGCGAAGTCTGGTGGGTCGAGTTCGACGAGCGGCGGCTGGTCGTACTGCTGTCGGTAGACGACGCGTCCGGGATCCGGGCGATGCAGGTCGTCGCTCCGGCGGGCGTCGACATCAGCGGTCTGGGCGTCGAAGTGCGAGTTGGCGCCATGGAAGGACTGCCTTTCGAAGGCGTGCTGCGGTTCGCCCTCGCGCGTCCAGGCTTTACCCCTTGCACGTGGCTAACCACCGTGTCCCGGGACGACCTGATCGAGCGGGCAGGCGTCCTGTCCTCCCCGAAACTCAGCGAGATTGAGGATGCCCTCCGTCTCAGCGGACAGGCGAAGGAGCGGACCCCGGCGACAACCGCGAAGCTCAGCGAGATAAGGGACGCCCTCCGTCTCGGCGGCCTCGGGTAGGCGGGGAAGGAACCGACACCTCCCGATGGCGTGGCCGATCTCGTCCAGACGATCAACGCTGGCCACCTGTCTCCTCGGCACCCTTCACCATCGAGATCACGAACTACGGCTGGAGTACTAGGCCGGACATGAGCCTCAGCTGACCCGCTCCACCCTCTGTACGGAAGGGCCCGCACGGCAGTGCGGGCCCTTCCGCGTCATCCCCTACTTTGCGGACGCACACGTCCTAGTGGGGCGTATCCCGCCTCCCCGGTGGGAGATGAGTGGGAGACAAGTGGGAGATGATCATGGCGGGGGGCTGCAATCAGGCGCTAGGGAATGCTAGATAGCGCTACCTGTGCGGCCCTGGTTCAGCCGCCGGATTCGCCCGCGTGTGGGCTGAGCACACCGGCTCCCACCAGCACGAACAGCAGGATGCCGAGGATGATCCGGTAGATCACGAACGGCATGAAGGACTTTGTGGTAATGAACTTCATGAACCAGGCGATAACCGCGTAACCGACGAAAAAAGCAATGATCGTCGCGAAGATCGTCGGCGCCCAGGACACATGGCCGCCCTCGCTCGCGTCCTTCAGCTCGAAGACCCCGGATGCCAGGACCGCAGGGATGGCGAGGAGGAAGGAATAGCGGGCCGCCGCTTCGCGGGTGTAGCCCATCAGGAGTCCACCACTGATGGTCGCGCCCGACCGGGAGACACCGGGGATCAGCGCCATCGCCTGGCAGAACCCGAAGATCAGCCCGTCCTTGACGCTCAGTTCCTTGAGTGTCTTGCGCTGCTTGATCGCGCGGTGCTTGCCGCCGCTCTCGTCGCGGGCCGCGAGCCGGTCGGCGATGCCGAGGACGATGCCCATGACGATCAGGGTGGTGGCGATCAGGCGCAGATCGCGGAACGGGCCCTCGATCTGGTCCTTGAACGTGACGCCGAGTACGCCGATGGGGATCGAGCCGATGATGACGAGCCAGCCCATCTGGGCATCGTGGTCACCCCGCATCGACCGGTCGGTGAGCGAGCGGGACCACGCGGAGATGATCCGGGCGATGTCCTTGCGGAAGTAGATGAGAACGGCCGCCTCGGTGCCGATCTGGGTGATCGCGGTGAAGGCCGCGCCCGGATCGTGCCAGCCGGCGAAGGCCGCCGTGAGCCGCAGATGGGCGCTCGACGAGATCGGCAGAAACTCGGTGAGCCCCTGGACGAGTCCGAGGATGAACGATTCGAACCAACTCATGGGGCTTGTGCCGTCCCGGATGTGATTGTGCAGCGGCATGCAGGTGCAGCGTGCGGTGCAGTCAGGTCAGTTCCGGGCAGCGTATCGTTCGCGACCTTCGCCGCTGCGGGAAGGCCCCCCTCTTACGCACCGGAACGCTGTCCCGAGTGCGCCTCGCCGTCGCGCAGATGGTGACGCTTGCGCCAGGCGACCACCAGCGCGCCGAGGCCCGTCAGCGCGATGAACCCCATCGCGATCAGGAAGGTCGGCGACGTCGGGGAGGCGGCGCTGCTGCCCGCGACGACGTACGCCGCCGTGTTCGGGATGGAGCCGAGCCCCGTCGCCAGCAGGAATGGCAGCCAGCCCATGCGGGATACGGCCGCACAGTAGTTGGCGGCGGCGAACGGCACCCCGGGGAAGAGTCTGATGGCCAGCATCGTGCGGAATCCGTGCCGGCTCAGCTGACCGTCCGCCGCCAGCAGGGCCCGCCCGCGCAGCAGGGGCCGCAGCGCGTCCTGGCCCAGCACCCGGCCGAGCCCGAAGGCGATCCCGGCGCCCAGCACCGTGCCCGCGACGGCGGAGGCGAGCCCGGCCTGCGTGCCGAACAGGGCGCCCGCCGCGAGATTGAGGAGCGGGCGCGGTACGAACGCGGCCGTGCAGAGCCCGTACGCGACTCCGAACAGCACGACGGCCACGCCACCGCTCAGCTGTGGTGGCCAGCCGGCTCTGAGCAGCTGCTGCGGCTCGAAGGTCAGCACTGTCGTGGCGGCCGCTGCGAGCACCACCACGAGAAGTGAGAGCCGCGACCAGGGGGAGAGCAGCACCCTGGTGCAGCGAAGAGTGAAACCGGCAGGCCGTGTAACGGGGTCGAGCATCGGGGGAGCGTAACCGACAAGGGGATGTGATCGCCGTAATGTGCGTCGCACGGCCACCGCAGGACCGGACAGGCGAAACGCCCGTACCCCGCCCGAGCAGCGAACACTCCGGTATCCCCCGGCGACCGATGTGACACGTGACGCACGAGCCCCGGTGCGCCACAGCCCCGGCCCGCCTGCGGCGAGCGGCTTCGTGCCGGGAGGCGGGCAACTTCCTTGCCGCGCAGCGAAAATCATTCGACGCGCCCCCTTGGGTAGGCCATGATCGGCGCTATGAACAGGTACGCCTTCCTCGCAGCGAGGTCCGCAGTCGCGGACGCGCCGAAGGCTGCCGCATTCCCCGCAGCGGCCGCAGTCGCCGCTGCCGCAGCGTCGCTCGACGGCGCCCGAAGCTGACCCTTCCCGGATCGTCCGGCGGACCCCACAGGGGGAGGGTCGGCGAGGCCCAGGGGTCCCTATCACGCTTCGACCTTCCGAGGAAGATCACCATGCCCAAGACGGCATACGTGCGCACCAAGCCGCACCTGAACATCGGCACCATGGGCCACGTCGACCACGGCAAGACCACCCTGACCGCCGCCATCACCAAGGTCCTGAGCGAGCGCGGGAGCGGCACCTTCGTGCCCTTCGACCGCATCGACCGGGCCCCCGAGGAGGCGCTGCGCGGCATCACCATCAACATCGCGCACGTCGAGTACGAGACCGACACCCGCCACTACGCGCACGTCGACATGCCGGGCCACGCCGACTACGTCAAGAACATGGTCACCGGCGCCGCGCAGCTCGACGGGGCGATCCTCGTCGTGTCCGCGCTAGACGGGATCATGCCGCAGACCGCCGAGCACGTCCTGCTCGCCCGCCAGGTCGGTGTGAACCACATCATCGTCGCCCTCAACAAGGCCGACGCCGGTGACGACGAGCTGATCGACCTGATCGAGCTGGAGGTCCGCGAACTGCTCTCGGCGCACGGCTACGGAGGAGACTCCGTGCCCGTCGTCAGGGTCTCCGGGCTCAGGGCGCTGGAGGGCGACCCGCGCTGGAGCGCCGCGATCGAGGCGCTGCTGGACGCGGTGGACACCTACGTACCGATGCCAGTGCGCTACGTCGACGCGCCGTTCCTCATGCCCGTCGAGAACGTCCTCACCATCACCGGGCGCGGCACCGTCGTCACCGGCGCGGTGGAGCGCGGCGCCGTACGCGTCGGCGACCGGGTGGAGGTGCTCGGGGCGGACACCGAGACGGTCGTCACCGGCCTGGAGACCTTCGGCAAGCCGATGGACTCCGCCGAGGCCGGTGACAATGTCGCCCTGCTGCTGCGCGGCATCCCGCGCGACGCGGTCCGCCGCGGGCACGTGGTGGCGGAGCCGGGCAGCGTCACGCCCAGCCGGCGCTTCACCGCGCAGGTGTACGTCCTGTCGGCGCGGGAGGGCGGCCGTACGACGCCTGTCGCGACCGGCTACCGGCCGCAGTTCTACATCCGCACCGCGGACGTCGTCGGCGACATCGACCTCGGTGACGCGGCCGTCGCGCGACCCGGCGACACGGTCACCCTGACCGTCGAGCTGGGCCGCGACACGCCGCTGGAGCCGGGGCTCGGCTTCGCGATCCGCGAAGGCGGACGCACGGTCGGGGCCGGCACGGTGACGGCGCTGCTCGACTGACGGGCCACGGGCCACGGGCCACGGGCCACGGGCCACGGGCCACGGGCCACGGGCCACGGGCGACGCGAGCCGCCCCGAGACCCTGCGCCCGTCTCCCCAAGTACCCCTGGGAAGACGGGCGCAGGGCCGTGCGCGAGACTGCTCGTATGACGGACACGGCACTGGTACTCGGCGGCGGAGGGCTCACCGGCATCGGCTGGGAGGCGGGCATCGTGCACGGTCTCGCCGAGGCGGGTGTGGACCTGTCCACCGCAGATGTGGTCGTGGGTTCGTCCGCAGGCTCGATTCTCGGTGCCCAGCTCACCTCGGGGCGGCTCACTCTCCCCGAGCTGTACGAGCGCCAGCTCGCCGACCCGGCGGGTGAGATGCCCGGGCACATCGGAGCCGGTACATTCCTGCGTTTCGCACGGGCGATGCTGACCTCCCGCACCCCCGAGGCGTACGGCGAGAAGCTGGGGCGGTTCGCGCTCGACGCCGACACCCCGGACGAGGCGGAGCGGCGCGCGGTGATCGCCCGCAGGCTCGTCTCCCACGACTGGCCGGAGCGTTCCCTGCGCATCAGCGCCGTGGACGCGCTCACCGGCGCGCTGCGGATCTTCGACAAGGACAGTGGTGTCCCGGTCGTGGACGCGGTGGCCGCGAGCTGCGCGGTTCCCGGCGTCTGGCCGCCCGTCACCATCGGGGGGCGCAAGTGGATCGACGGGGCGGTGCACTCCCCGGCCAACGCCCACCTCGCCGCCGGATACCGGCGCGTCGTCGTGATCGCGCCGATCGCGTCCGGCGCCAGGGCGATCCTCACCCCGCGCGCCCAGGCGGCGCTGCTCGCCGCGGACGGGGCGCGCGTCGAGGTCATATCGCCGGACGCCGCCGCGAGAAAGGCCTTCGGACACAACACGCTGGACCCCGCACGCCGGGCGGCGGCCGCCCGAGCGGGCCTCGCCCAGGCCGCCGCACACGCCGCCGCCGTCGCCGCGGTCTGGGGCGGGTGACCGGCGGCGCACAATGGTCGGGTGGACGAGCCGATACCCGTGATCCGGGACGTGGACTGGGGCACCGCCAAGCTGATGCCGGACGTGGACCGGGAGCGGGCCTGGCTCCTCACCGTCGACGGTGCGCCCCAGTCGTATGTCGATCTGGACGAGCCGACCCACTTGGAATTCGAGTACGCGCGCCGGCTCGCCCATGTCGTCGACTGCGCGGCGCCCGAAGGCGACCCCCTCGACGTACTGCACCTGGGCGGCGGCGGGTTCTCGCTGCCCCGCTACACGGCCGTGACCAGGCCGGGCTCCCGCCAGGACGTGGTGGAGGCGGACCGGGGGCTGCTCGCGCTCGTCGCCGAGCACCTGCCGGTGCCGGACGGATCGGGGATACGGGTGCACGGCGCCGACGCGCGCCAGTGGCTCGACAGCGCCCCGGCCGATCGCGCCGACGTACTGATCGCGGACGTGTTCGGCGGCTCACGGGTGCCCGCGCACCTCACCTCCGTCGAGTACGCGCGGCTGGCCGAGCGCGTCCTGCGCCCCGCCGGGATCTACGCCGCCAACCTGGCCGACGGCGCGCCCTTCGCCTTCCTCCGCTCCCAACTGGCCACCTTCGCCGCGGTCTTCGCGCAGAGCGCGCTGATCGCCGAGCCCGGTGTGCTGCGCGGCAGACGCTTCGGCAACGTGGTGCTGCTCGCCTCGCACGAACCGCTCGACCTGGCGGGCCTCGCCCGCCGCACCGCCGCCGACGTCTTCCCCGCGCGCGTGGAGCACGGCCCGGCGCTGCGGCGCCTCACCGGTGACGCGCGGGTGGTGCGGGACGAGGACGCGGTGGAGTCACCCGAGCCGCCCGACGGGGCCTTCAGTATCGGCTGAACCGGGCTCGTCCGCAGTCGGCCCTTCGGCCTTCGTCACCTCGCGGGCGCGGCGGGGTCAGATTGCGTACGTCGGGCACGAGCAGCACCGCCCCGGTGGCCAGGGCGACCAGCCCCGCGCCCCCCACAGCGCCTCCTCGCGCCCGATCAGGCTCTCCACGGGGGCCGCGACCGCGGTGGCCAGGGGCCGCATCGAGACCGAACCGAACCAGTCGTAGGCGGACACCCGCGAGAACTTCTCCTCGGGGATCTCCTGGTGCAGCGCGGTCATCCAGGAGACGCCGAAGACCTCGATCGCGACGCCGCGGATGAGCAGGAACAGGACGAGCGGCAGGGTGCGGGGCGGCGGCCACCAGCCCCACGTCGCCGCCGTCGCCACCCGTCTGCAGAACCGCGAACGCCGCCGCGATCAGCGCGCCGTGGCTGCCCAGGTTGGTCACGACGGCGGCGGCGGTCAGCAGCGTGTAGTTGCGGCCGGCCCAGGCGGGGCGGCGGACGTGTCGGGGGGCGGCGGCAGCGGATGTCGCTTCCGGACCGTCGCTGCCGCCGCCCCCTGTTGCCAAACCGGTTGAACGGCCCGATCGCTCAGGCGCCGGGCAGCCGGACGGTCGCGAGGATCTTCTGGATCGTCGCGTCCGGCAGCTCGTCCGGTACGCCCTTGGCGGTGTACAGGTTCCACACGGCGAAGTCGCCTGCGGCGTTCTTGAAGGCGAAGGCGATCGACTTGCCGTCGCTGCTGCACTTGTTCTTCTTGGCGACGCCCGTGACCGTGGCGGTGGAGTAGTTGCCCTTGAGCCCGGACGTGGTGGTGAACGGCTTGGCCTTCTGGACCTTCACCTTGCCGGTCTTCTTCTGGTCGTAAGGGCTGAAAACCCACCAACCGGCCACGTTCTGGGCCTCGACCCCGGCGTTCGACGCGCCGTTCGCCCCTCGGGTGCCGGCCGCGGCGAGCCTGTTGTCCTCCGAGTCGCCGTCCTTGTCGGAGTCCTCGGTGCACCACTTGCTCTTGTAGTACGCGGGCGCCGACATCGAGATCAGCGGCTTGGCCATCGGGTCCTTGTCGTCCGTGAAGCCTATGGTCATGCCGGGCATGTCCACCTCCCACTCCGGCGGTACGTCGAAGAGGGTTCCGTACTTCGGGTTGGTGACGGCCTTCCAGCCGGGAATCGACGGCTTGGCCTCCTTGGCGGAGCCACCGCGCGGATTCTCCGCGGGGGAAGAGGGCGCGGCGGGCTCCTCGGACGGTGCGGGCTGCTCGGCCGACGGAGACGTCTTCTTCTTATCCTTGCCGTCCGACGCCTGGGTGGTCTTCTTGCCACCCTCGTCGTCCTTGCCCATCACCACGACGCCGGTGATCACGGCCGCGGCGACGACCGCGGTGGCCGCGACGATCGCGATGACCGTGGTCTTCTTCCGGTTGCCTTCGGGCGGCTGAGGGCCACCTGGTGGCATGGGGCCGCCGTACTGGGCGGGCTGCTGCTGGTACGGATTGGGCTGCTGATAGCCCGGCTGCTGATAGGGATTCGGCTGCTGGTACGGGTTCTGGTTCGGGTCCTGCGGGTTCTGCTCGCCCCCGGGCGGCTGCTGTCCTGGCCACATGCCGGGTAACGATAGAGGGGCCGCGTAACAGTCGTCACGTGCGCCCCCTCACAGGGGCGTGCGCAGGGGCCGACGTGGGGGACCGACGGGGGCGGACCGGGGATGGTCAACTTGCCTACTCGTGGGTAACATCGCTCTCATGAGCGCAGATCAGATGTCCGTCGGCGAGATGCTCGTCGCGACCGTCCCCATGGCCCGCACCCTTAACCTCGAGTTCCTGGAGACCACCCCGGAGCGTGCCGTCGTACGGCTGCCGGACCAGGCCGACTACCACAACCATGTGGGCGGCCCGCATGCCGGAGCGATGTTCACGCTGGCCGAGTCGGCGAGCGGCGCGATCGTCATCGCGGCCTTCGGGGACCAGCTGTCGCGTGCCGTGCCGCTCGCCGTCACGGCGGAGATCGGCTACAAGAAGCTCGCCATGGGTGTGGTGACGGCCACCGCGACGCTGGGCCGCCCGGTGTCCGACGTGGTCGCGGAGCTCGATGCCGGACAGCGTCCCGAGTTCCCCGTACACATTTCCATCCAGCGCGAGGACGGCGCCGTGACGGGCGAGATGACCGTGGTCTGGACCCTGCGCCCCAACGCCTGACGTCGCGTCACGGCCGGTCGTGCCCGGTCGGGGGGAGCGGGTAGGCTGCCCGCCGTGCGCCACGGGGGCGCACGGCGGGCAGTTCTACTCGACGTTAGGAACCGGCGTTGCACATCCAGGAGTGGCTCGAGACCGTTCCCGCGGTCAGCATTTACCTCCTGGTGGGGGTGGTCATCGGGCTGGAGAGTCTGGGCATTCCGCTGCCGGGCGAGATCGTCCTCGTCAGCTCGGCGCTGCTCGCCTCCCAGCACGGCGACATCGATCCGTACGTCCTCGGCGCGTGCGCGTCGGCGGGCGCCATCATCGGTGACTCGATCGGTTACGCGATCGGGCGCAGGGGCGGCCGACCACTGCTCGCGTGGCTCGACCGGAAGTTCCCCAAGCATTTCGGCGAGCAGAACATCGCCATGGCGGAGCGGTCGTTCGAGAAGTGGGGCATGTGGGCGGTCTTCTTCGGCCGCTTCGTCGCGCTGCTGCGGATCTTCGCGGGACCGCTGGCCGGCGTGCTGCACATGCCGTACTGGAAGTTCCTCGTCGCCAATGTCCTCGGCGGCATCCTGTGGGCGGGCGGCACCACGGCCGTCATCTACTCGGTGGGCATCGTCGCCGAGGCGTGGCTCAAGCGCTTCTCGTGGCTCGGGCTGCTGTTCGCGGTGCTGTTCGGTGTCGTCTCGATGCTCGTCCTCAAGAACCGCGCGAAGAAGGCCGCCGCGCAGGCGGAGGCCGAGGGGGCGGACGGGGCGGATGCCTCGCCCGCGTCCGAGAAGGTCGCCGCGGCCGCCGAATAACGGCCCCTACCCGGCGTGCGCCTCGCGGTGTGCCTTGGCCAGGTCCAGGTACACCGCGGCGTTCAGCTTGATGCCCTCGCGCTCCTCATCGGTCAGCTCCCGCCGCACCTTCGCGGGTACTCCGGCCACCAGGGAGCCCGGGGGCACTCGCATGCCCTGAGGCACGAGCGCCTGCGCCGCGACCAGCGATCCGGCACCGATGTGGGCCCCATTGAGGACCGTGGCGCCCATGCCGATCAGTACGTCGTCCTCGACGGTGCAGCCGTGCAGGACGGCGTTGTGCCCGACGGAGACCCGCTCGCCCACCGTGACCGGGAAGCCGGGGTCGACGTGCACCGTGCAGTTGTCCTGGATGTTGGTGTCGGCGCCGAGGACGATCGGACCGCAGTCCGCGCGCAGCACGGTCTGGTACCAGACGCTGGCGCCTGCGTGGATCGTGACCTCGCCCATCACGACGGAGGTCGGTGCGGCGAAGGCGCTGGGATCGATCTCCGGCTTCTTGCCGCCCACGCCCGCGATGAGTGCCTGTTGTGTCATGACCGTCTCCCTGTGCCTTGCCTGAGCGCTCAACGGCACCGTAAGGGGCGGTGCGGAGCGCGGCGCCCCAGTGGGGCGAAGATCACAGGCCGGCTCGCCCGCCCCGATCGGCCCGGCCGACTACCGTGTGCGCGTGCCGAAGGACAGAAACACGTTCTCATCGCTGACTGCCTGGCGTCGCCGTCTGGTGACGCGCGCCGTGCACGCCGGGTGGCAGTGGCTGCGGGAGGCCGGAGCGGTCAGCGCGGAGCGCCCAGGACCGCTGCGCTTCGGGGCGATCGGCTTCGGCACGAAGCTCGCGTTCCCGCAGGGCACGGTGTTCGGGGAGGAATGGATCCACCTCGGCGACCACTGCATCATCGCTGAGCAGGTCACCCTGACGGCCGGGATGATGCCGGGTCTCGACCTCGGCCCCGCCCCGATCCTGACCCTCGGCAACGGTGTGGTGCTCGGCCGCGGCAGCCACGTCATCGCCGACACCCGGATCTCCATCGGCGACGACGTGTACTTCGGCCCGAACACCTACGTCACGTCCACCAACCACAGTTACGACGACCCCGGCATGCCCGTGGGCAAGCAGTGGCCGCGCATGGACCCGGTGGAGATCGGCCCCGGCTGCTGGATCGGCACCGGCGCGGTGATCCTGCCGGGCGCACGGCTGGGCCGCAACGTGGTGGTCGCGGCGGGCGCGGTCGTGCGGGGAGAGGTGCCCGACCACGCGGTGGTGGCGGGGGCGCCCGCGCGGGTGGTGCGGAGCTGGGATGCGGAGAAGGGGTGGCAGCCGCCGCTGCGGACGCCCGCGCCGGTGCCGATCCCGGAGGGCGTCACCCCGGAGCAGCTGCTGGCGCTGGCGGAGCCGGCCCCGGAGACGGTGGAGTAGGCGGGACCCCGCCCAGGCCTCTGGCCCGCGGGTGCTCAGCTCCGGCCCCCGGTCTTCGGCCCCCGGTCGTCAATCGCCTTACGGGCAGGGCCCGTTGCTCATCCCGCCGCCAGCAGCACCGAGCCCACCAGGGCGATTCCCGCCCCCGCCGCCTGCACCCCGCGCAACCGTTCCTTGAGGATCGCGACCGCCGCGACCGCAGTGACCACCGGGTAGAGGTTGGCGAGGGCCGCGGCCACGGTCACCGGACCGTTCTGCGCGGCGATGGAGTACGTACCGTTCGCCGCCACATCGGCCAGACCGACGAAGGCCAGCGCCGGCAGCGAGGACCAGAGCGCCCGTATCCCGGCTCCCTCGGGCAGCGCGGGCGAGCCGCGCTTCACCGACACGTAGAGCGCCGCGCCGCCGACGGCCACATTGGTCACGCGCTGCACGAACAGCGCGAGGAAGAGCCCGACGAGCGTGGTGGACGCCTCGGCGATCAGCGCCAGCACCGCGCCGAAGCCGACCGCGGCGATCAGCGTCAGCACGATCGCCTGCCGCTGCAGCGGCGCCCCGCGCAGCTGCGGCCCGCTCGCCAGCACCACGCCGGCCACGGCCACCGCGATCCCGGCGAACTGCAGCAGGCCGGGGCGCTCGCCGAGGACGAGCCCGACGGTCACCGGCACCGCGACGCCCAGTGATCCGATCGGCGAGACCACGCCCATCGGGCCCAGCGCGAGGGCCTTGTAGAAGCTGAGCATCGCGACCGGCCCGACCGCGCCCGCGGCGACCGCGAACCAAAGCTGCGGTCCCGTCTCGCTCCACGCTCCGGTGGCCACGACGATCGCGCCGAGCACCACTACGGCGATCGACTGAGACGCGACGACCACCGTCAGGGCGGGGGTACGCCGGGTGAGCAGCCCGCCGCCGAAGTCGGCCAACCCCCACAGCAGGCTGGTGGCCAGGGCGAACAGTGCGGTCATGACAGGCCTCGCAGTACAGTGTGGTGAACGATCCAGTACAGCGGACCATAGTTCACCGTGATGCACCCTGTCATTCAAAATATTGGACGGAATGTGTCGGACCTCGACCAGCTCACGCAGTCGCTCGCTCGCAACCTCAAGCGCTGGCGCGGCGATCGCGGCTTCACCCTCGACGCGCTGGCCGCTCGCGCCGGTGTCAGCCGCGGCATGATCATCCAGATCGAGCAGGCCCGTACGAACCCGAGCGTGGGCACCACGGTGAAGCTCGCCGACGCGCTGGGCATCAGCATCACCACCCTGCTCGACTTCGAGCAGGGGCCACAGGTCAGGGTCGTACCCCAGGAGCAGGCGGTACGCATGTGGTCCACGGAGGCGGGCAGTCACACCAAGCTGCTCGTCGGAACCGAGGCCCGCGGCCCGCTCGAACTGTGGTCCTGGCGGCTGATGCCCGGCGAGGCCAGCACATCGGACCCGCACCCGGAGGGCACCACCGAGCTGCTCCACGTCAGCGCGGGCGAGCTCACCCTCCTGGTGGACGGCGAGCCGCACACCGTCGCGGCCGGGGCGTCCGCGACCTTCGAGGCGAATGTCCCGCACGCCTACCGCAACGACGGCTCCGAGACGGTCGAGATGGTGATGGCCGTGTCCATTCCGCCCGCCCGCTGAGACAGCCGACACGGCCGACCGCGGCGGCTGTTAGCGTGCCCGCGTGCGCGCTCCCATCGGTGACTTCGACGACGCCCGGCCCGCCCCCGACTGCCTGGAGCTGCTTGTCGCGCCGGTGGCGGACGCCGTGCGCGCGTGGCGCGGCGACGTACCGGCCGAGCAGCTGATCTACGTCGACACCGACCCGGAGATCGCCGACACCGCGGTCTTCGTCGAGCACTACGGCGCGGAGCTGCTCGACGCCTCGGCCAACTGCGTGGTCGTCGTCGGCAAGCGGGGCGGCGAGAGCACACTGGCCGCCTGTGTGGTCCTCTCCAGCACCCGTGTCGATGTCAACGGCGTGGTCCGGGGGCAGCTGGGCACACGCAAGGCGTCGTTCGCACCGAGGGACGCCGCTGTCGGGGAGTCCGGCATGGAGTACGGCGGTATCACCCCGATCGGCCTGCCCGCCGACTGGCCGCTGCTCGTGGACGCCGCGGTCGTCGACGCCGACTGGGTCCTGATCGGCAGCGGCAGCCGCCGGGGCAAGCTCATCGTGCCCGGCAAGGCCTTCGCGGGCCTGCCGGGCGCCGTGGTGCTGGACGGCCTCGGGGTCTGAGGCGGTATCGGGGCAAGAGCCGGCCGCGGGTCCGAGTCGATCTCGGGATCCGAGGTGGCCTCGGGATCCGACGCGGCCTCGGGATCCGAGCGGCCGAGGCGCTGGATCAGCCGAGCCGCGGGATCTCGATCGCGGGGCAGCGGTCCATGACCATGTCGAGGCCCGCCGCACGGGTCCGTTCGTACGCCGCCTCGTCGATCACGCCGAGCTGGAACCAGACGGCCTTCGCGCCGATCGCCGCCGCCTCGTCGGCGACAGCGCCCGCGAGCTCACTGTTGACGAAGACATCCACCACATCGACGTCGAAGGGGATGTCCGCCAGCGAGGCGTAGCCCCGCTCCCCGTGGACCGTCTCGGCCTTGGGGTGCACGGGCACGACGCGCTTGCCGAAACGCCGCAGCACATCGGCGACGCCGTACGCCGCCCGCGACTGGTTGCCTGACAGGCCCACCACCGCCCAGGTGTCGCCGAGTTCCGTCAGGATCCTGCGGATCGTCGCCGGGTCGCCATACATGTGCTGCCTCCAGCAGGTCGGGGTACTCGCGCGTTCCAACGAACGGCGGCGGCCGACGATTCCCGCCGCCCGCCGCTCCCGATGTTCGCTAGGAGAACACCCCGCAGCGCAGCAGGACGTTCGCGTAGGGCCGGGCCTCGCCCGTCCGCACCACGAGCCGGGCACCGGCGGACAGCGCCTTGAGCTTCTCGTGCGGGACCAGCTCCAGGCCCGGGAGGCGGACGTCGAGCAGCCGCGCCGCCGTCGGATTGGCCTCCCGCACCTCGCGCGCGGCCGTCGCGCCCTCCACCACCAGCTCGGCCAGCAGCCCGTCGAGCACCTCCGCGAACGAGGGGGTGCCCGCTCTGAAGGCCAGGTCGACGACGCGCGGGCCCGCCGGTATCGGCATGCCCACATCGCAGACCAGGACCCCGTCGCCATGGCCCAACTCGGCCAGCGCTCCGGCCAGATGACGGTTGAGAATGCCGGACTTCTTCACGGGGCGCAGACCTCCTCGGCCGTCGGGAAGGACTGCTGCGCGCCCTTCGCGGTGACGGCGGCGGCGCCGACCCTGACGGCGAACCCGGCGGCCGTCGTGAGATCGTCGCCGAGGCTGAGCCGCCAGCCCAGAGCGGCGGTGAAGGCATCACCCGCTCCAGTGGTGTCCACGGCGTCGACCCGCGGACTCGGGACTCGTACACAGGTGTCCGCGCTGCCGTCGGCGACGAGCGCGCCCGCCGCGCCCAGGGTGATCACCACCGACCGCGGTCCGAGACGGAGCAGCCCGCACGCCCAGCCCTCCGGATCCTGTCCCGCAGTCTCGCCGAGGAGGAACCGGGCCTCGTGCTCATTGACGACCAGCGGGTCGCAGGCGGCGAGCACCTGCGCCGGGAGCGGCGCGGGCGGCGAGGGATTGAGCACGAGCCGGGTGCCCGCCGGCAGCGTACGCACCACCTCGGCCACGGTCTCCAGAGGGATCTCCAGCTGCACCGACACCACCCGGGCGGCGCCGAGCAGATCCCGGGCGGCCCGGACGTCCTCGGGGGTCAGCCGGGCGTTCGCGCCGGGGGAGACCACGATGCTGTTGTCGCCCGAGGGGTCCACCGTGATCAGCGCGACCCCGGTGGGCGCGCCGCCGACGAGGACGCCACCGGTGTCCACCCCGGCCGCGCGCTGGGACTCCAGCAGTAGCCGCCCGTGGGCATCGTCGCCGACCCTGGCCAGCAGGGCCGTACGGGCGCCGAGCCGGGCGGCGGCGACCGCCTGGTTGGCTCCCTTGCCTCCCGGGTGGACGGCCAGGTCGGAGCCGAGCACGGTCTCACCGGGCGCGGGGCGGCGCTCGACGCCGATCACCAGGTCGGCATTGGCCGACCCTACGACCAGCAGGTCGTAGTGCTGCATGCGCGATCTTCTTTCACTGGGGTTTCAGTGAGTTCCACTGAGGGATGGGGGCCGTGCGGATCAGGAGAAGTCGGTGACGTTCTTCTTGGTCACGATCTTGACCGGCACCTTCACCGTGCTGTCGACCTTCTTGCCCTGAGCGGCCTTGACCGCGTTCTGGACGGCGATTCTGCCGAGTTCCTTCGGCTGCTGGGCCACGGACGCGTAGAGCGTGCCCGCCTCGACCGCCTTCAGACCGTCGGGGGTGCCGTCGAAACCGACCACGGACACCGGGCCGCCCGCCTTCTTGCCCAGCGCCTTGACCGCGCCGAGAGCCATCTCGTCGTTCTCGGCGAAGACGCCGGTGATGTCGGGGTTGGTCTGCAGCAGATTGGTCATGACGTCCAGGCCCTTGGCGCGGTCGAAGTCCGCGGGCTGGGTGGCGACGACCTTGATCCCCGGGTACGCCTTCAGACCGTCGGCGAAACCCTTGCCCCGCTCGCGGCTCGCGGAGGTGCCCGCGGTGCCCTGGAGGGTGACGATCTCGCCCTTGCCGCCGAGCTTCTCGGCCAGCGACTTCGCGGCGAGTCTGCCGCCGGCGACATTGTCGGAGGCGACGAGGGTCGCGGTGTCGGCCTTGTTGACGCCGCGGTCGGCGGCGATCACGGGGATGTCCGACTTGTTGGCGGCCCGTACCGAGGGTCCCACCGCGTCGGAGTCCACCGGGTTGACGATGATCGACTTCATTCCCTCGCCGGTGAAGTTCTGAATCTGGTTGGCCTGCTGGGACGCGTCGTTCTGCGCGTCGGTGACGGTGAGGTCGATCCCCGCGGCATCCGCCTCGGCCTGCGCGCCCTCCTTCATCTGTACGAAGAAGGGGTTGTTGAGCGTGGAGAGCGACATGCCCACCTTGGTGCTCGTACCGGAGGAGCCGGAGTTGAAGAAGGACACGCCTCCCACGACGGCAGCCGCACACACCGCGGCGATGCCGAGTTTCGCCGCGTTCCCGCGCCCGGATCCGGACCCGGGTCCCGACCCGCCCGCGGCGGCGGATGCCGCTCCGCCGCCCGCGCGGCGGCGCAGGGTGTCCAGCAGGACGGCGAGCGCGATGACCACACCGATGACGACCTGCTGCCAGAAGGCGGACACGGACAGCAGGTTGAGGCCGTTGCGCAGCACGGCGAGGATCAGCGCGCCGACGAGGGTGCCGGACGCCTTGCCGACACCACCCGCCAGGCTGGCGCCGCCGATGACGACCGCGGCGATCGCGTCCAGCTCGTACCCCTGCGCGGCCTGCGGCTGTGCGGAGACCAGTCGCGACGCGAGCACGATGCCCGCGACGGCGGCGAACAGGCCGGACAGCGCGTAGATGACGAGCTTCTGCCGCTTTACGCGCAGACCGGAGAGCCGAGCCGCCTCCTCGTTGCCCCCGATCGCGTACATCGAACGGCCGATGTAGGTACGGGCCAGGATCAGGGCCGTGACCAGCCCCGTCGCGATCATCACCAGGACGGGGACCGGCAGCCAGCCACCGAGGGTGTCGCCCAGCACGGAGACCGAGTCGGGGAAGGCGATGGGGCTGCCCTGCGAGATCACCAGCGACAGGCCGCGGGCGATCGAGAGCATGGCGAGGGTGGCGATGAACGGCGGCAGTTTGCCGTAACTCACGAGGGCGCCGTTGACGAAGCCGCAGGCGATGCCAGTGGCGACGGCGAGGATGACGGCCAGCCACACCGGCACCCCCTCGGACGTCGCCGACCAGGCCAGGACGGTCGCGGAGAGCGCGGCCACCGAGCCGACCGACAGGTCGATGCCCGCCGAGACGATGACGAAGGTGACGCCGAACGCGAGGATCGCGGTGACGGCCGCCTGCACCCCCACGTTGAGCAGGTTCTGGGTGGTCAGGAAGTCGCCGGAGAGCAGCGACATCGCCACCACCAGGACCGCGAGCGCGCTCAGCGCGCCGTTTTCGAGCAGGAAGCGGCGGACCGCCGAGGCGCCACCGGCGCCCGTGTTCTTCTTGAGCGTGTCAGTGGCCACGGGGGCCCTCCACTTCGTTCACTGCGGGAGTTGTTACGGGGGCCGCGCTGACGGCGAGTGCCATCACCGCGTCCTGGGTCGCGCTCTCGGCGGGCAGCTCGCCCGCGATGCGGCCCTGCGCCATGACCAGCACGCGGTCGCTCATGCCCAGCACTTCGGGCAGGTCGCTGGAGATCATCAGGACCGCGTGCCCGGAGGCCGTCAGCTCGTTGATGAGCTGGTAGATCTCGACCTTGGCGCCGACGTCGATGCCCCGGGTCGGCTCGTCGAGGATCAGGACCTTGGTGTCGGCGAGCAGCCATTTGCCGATGACGACCTTCTGCTGGTTGCCGCCGGACAGGGTGCGGACATGCTGGCCGAGGCCGGCCATCCGTACCCCCAGCTGCTCGGCGATCCGGGCGGCGGCGGTGCGCTGACCCTTGAGATCCAGGAGCCCGCCGCGGCTCGCCGAGCGCAGCGTGACCAGGCCGAGGTTCTCCTGCACGGAGGCGTCGAGCAGCAGGCCCTGGCCCTTGCGGTCCTCGGGCACCAGGCCGATCCCGGCGCCCATCGCGGCGTTCACGTCGTGTCCTGCGAGCGGCTCGCCCTGGACCTCGATGCTGCCGGTGTCGTAGCGGTCGGCGCCGAAGACCGCGCGGGCCACTTCGGTGCGCCCGGCGCCGACGAGCCCGGCGAGGCCGACGACCTCCCCGGCGCGCAGCTCGAAGCTGACGTCGTGGAAGACGCCACCCCTGGTCAGACCCCGCACCGAGAGCAACGGCTGCCCGACGTCCGGGCGTTCGCGCGGATACTGCTGCTCGATGCTGCGCCCCACCATCAGGCGTACCAGCTCGTCCTCGGGCGTGGAGGCGGGGACCTGACCGATGCTCCGCCCGTCGCGCAGCACAGTGACCCGGTCGCCGAGCGCGGCGATCTCTTCGAGGTGGTGGGTGATGAAGACGATGCCGACACCGTCGTCGCGCAGTGTGCGCACGATGCCGAAGAGCTTGTCCACCTCCTCCGAGGTGAGGACGGCCGTGGGTTCGTCCATGATCAGGACGCGCGCGTCCAGGCTGAGCGCCTTGGCGATCTCCACCATCTGGAGCCGGGCGATGCCCAGTTCGCGCACCTTGGTCCGGGGCGAGACGCGCACGCCGACCCGGCGCAGCAGTTCCTCGGCGTCCGACTCCATCCGCCCGCGGTCGATCAGTCCGAAGCGGCGCGGCTGGCGGCCCAGGAAGATGTTCTCGGCGACCGTCAGGTCGGGCACCAGGTTGAACTCCTGGTAAATGGTGGCGATGCCCAGTCGCTCGGCGTCCTGGGCGCCGTGGATGCGGACCTCGCGGCCCTCGGCGAGGATGCGCCCACAGTCCGGGCGGTAGGCGCCGGAGAGCATTTTGATGAGGGTGCTCTTGCCCGCGCCGTTCTCGCCGAGGAGTACGTGCACCTCGCCGCGGCGCAGGTCGAAGTCGACGGAGTCGAGCGCGACGACGCCGGGGAAGGTCTTGCGGATGCCTTCGATGCGCAGCAACTCGTCCGGGCTGCTCACAGGGTGCTCCTCTGGTCCGAAGCGGGCTCGCCGCAGGAACGGCGTACGACAAGGCGGGCGGGGAGGGTGACCGACTGCGGGGGACGGCCCTCGATGAGGTCGATCAGTGCCTGCACGGCCGCCCGGCCGAGGTCGCCGGTCGGCTGGGCGATCGCGGTGATCGGTGGATCGGTGTGCACGAACCACGGGATGTCGTCGAAGGCGGCGAGCCCGATGTCGTGCGGGACGCGCAGGCCGTGTGAGCGGATCGCGTCCAGTGCGCCGAGCGCCATCAGGTTGTCCGCGGCGAAGACAACCTCTGGTGGTTCG
This sequence comes from Streptomyces sp. H27-C3, assembly GCF_030063415.1. Lineage (GTDB taxonomy): Bacteria > Actinomycetota > Actinomycetes > Streptomycetales > Streptomycetaceae > Streptomyces. The sequence goes on from NZ_JASITA010000010.1 coordinate 77,172, forward strand.
TCGAGGGCGAGGTACCGCTCGGTGGCGCGACGGCCACTGTCGGCCTGGAAGTCGCCCTGGCCGATGTAGGCGTCGGGCAGCGGCAGCCCGTGTGCGCGCAGGGCGTCACGGAAGGCCTCGACGCGCTCGCTGCCGGTGGTGGTCGCCGCCGGGCCCGCGATGATGGCGAGCCTGCGGTGGCCCAGGCCGTACAGATGGGCGACCAGGTCGCGCACCGCTGGGCAGCCGTCGGCGCGTACGACGGGCACATCCACGCCGGGGATCCAGCGGTCGACGAAGACCATCGGGGTGGCGCCGCGCGCGGCGTCCAGCATCAGCGGGGACGCCCCGTCGGTGGGGGAGACGAGCAGGCCGTCGATGCGGCGGTCGAGCAGCGTACGCACGTGGTGGTCCTGCAGCTCGGGCCGCTCGTCGGCGTTGCCGATGATGACGCTGTAGCCGAGCGCGCGGGCCGCTTCCTCAACGGAGCGGGCCAGTTCGGTGAAGTACGGGTTGAGTACGTCGCTGATGACCAGGCCGAGGGTGTGCGTCTGGTCGGTGCGCAGTGACCGGGCGACGGCGTTGGGGCGGTAGCCGAGTACGTCGACCGCGGCGCGGACGCGAGCGCGTGCCTCGGGGCTGACGGAGGGATGGCTGTTGAGGACGCGCGAGACCGTGGCGACGGATACTCCCGCCTCGGCTGCGACATCCTTGATGCTCGCCATCGCCGGACCACCTCCTTGTGGAATCCGTGCGGCTCGATTCCAGGACCGAACGGCAATGGAATCGATTACATCGATGATTGGAATCGATTACACGGATGCGGGCAAGACCTCGACCGCAGAGCGAGACCGGATCGTGACCAGGTGGCGCTCGGATGAGCGTGTCGATGGGTGCGCCGAGGGGTGCCGGAAATCCGGACGTAACGGGGACCCCGTTGTTCAAGGTTGTACCGCTGTGTATCGTCCTCACCTATGACTTGAAGTTTCAAGTAGCAAGCCACGAGCAACCCCGGGCGGCCCCGCGCCCGGATCCCGACACAGGAGAGAGCCCCTCACATGACTCCCCCCACCACGCTGCTCAGCCCGGTCACCACCGGCACGCCCCGTCAGGCCCCCATCCCGTACGCCTACGACGCCGGACTGCTCGTGCTGCGCCTGGCCCTCGGCCTGGCCATGGCCGCCCACGGCTCGCAGAAGCTCTTCGGCTGGTTCGGCGGCGGTGGACTCGACGGCACCGCCCAGTTCTTCACCGCGAGCGGTTACCCCGCGGGCAAGGCGATGGCCGTCGTGGCCGGTCTCGCCGAGACGTTCGGCGGGCTCGGGCTCGCCATCGGCCTGCTCACTCCACTGGCCGGCGCGGCCGTCGTCGGGACCATGATCAACGCGCTCGCCGTGTCGTGGAGCGGGAAGTTCTTCTCCCCCGAGGGGGTGGAGTACGAGGTCCTCATTGTCGCCGCCGCTGCCGCCCTCGCCCTGACCGGCGCCGGAGGCCTCGCCGTCGACCGCTTCGTGCCGGCCCTGCGCGTCCAGCGGTTGCCGTACGGCGTCGCGGCCCTGATCCTCGGTCTGGTGCTCGCGGGTGTGACCCTGCTGCTCCGGAAGTAGCGGCAGGAGCGTCGCCCGGGCCCAGGCGGCCCGGCGGGAACATGCCCCGGAGCAGGGGCGTTTCCGCCGGGCCGCATAGGGTGGGCCGAATGCAGGAGCAGTACCGGACCGTCGCCCACGCGGGCGTGCACGAAGCCGAGATCAACAGATCGCGCTTCCTGTGCTCACTCGCCCCCGCCGCGACCGAGCGTGAAGCGCGGGACTTCGTCGCCCGCGTCCGCAAGGAACACTCGACGGCCTCCCACAACTGCTTCGCGTACGTCATCGGCGCGGACGCCTCCGTGCAGAAGGCGAGCGACGACGGCGAGCCGGGCGGCACCGCGGGCGTGCCGATGCTCGAGATGCTCATGCGCCGCGAGATCCGCTACACCGTCGCCGTCGTCACCCGCTACTTCGGCGGCGTGAAACTCGGCGCGGGCGGGCTCATCAGGGCATACGGCGGAGTGGTCGGCGAGGCCCTCGACGCGCTCGGAACCCTCACCAGGCAGCGCTTCCGGCTGGCCACCGTCACCGTCGACCATCAGCGCGCGGGCAGGCTGGAGAACGACCTGCGGACGACCGGGCGGGCGGTGCGCGACGTGCGCTACGGAGCCGCCGTCACGATCGAGGTCGGCCTGCCCGAGGCGGACGTGGCCCCCTTCCGCGCCTGGCTCGCCGACGCCACGGCGGGCACCGCCCTGTTCGAGCTGGGCGGGGAGGCGTACGGCGAAGCGTGAGGACCTGTACGGCGGACGCGTGAGGAAGGTGTACGGCGACGCGTGAACACCGGTACGGCGCGATGCGTGAGGACCTGTACGGCGACCGGGGACCGTGCGGACGTCGGCCGGGCCCCCGGCTGCGACGCGGGTGGGCGCCGTCGACGGGTCGTTCGGCGTAGGGCCTCCTAGGCTGGGCACTCGGGCATGCACAGGTGATTCTGTCGACGTGTTGGAGGACCCATGGCCGTTCGGCATCAGTTGATCCGCAGGACTCCCGAAGCCGTGTGGGAGGTCCTGGCCGACGGCTCGCGTTACGCGGACTGGGTCGTCGGCACCTCGCGCACGCGGCCCAGGGGGAGCGACTGGCCGAAGGTCGGCGCCTCGATCGAATACATGGTCCGCTTCGGACCGTGGAAGGCGAAGGGCGAGACGACCGTCCGCCTCAGCGAATGGCCCCGGGTGCTCGAACTGGAGGCCGACAGCGGACCGCTCGGCACCGCCAGGATCGCCATCGAGATCCGCCCCTGGGGGGAGCACGCCCTGGTCATCGTCGACGAGCATCCGTTGGGCGGACCGGGCGGAGCGCTGCACAACTCGGCAGTGGACGCCGTGCTGCAGCTGCGGCACCGCAGCATGCTCGCGCGCCTCGCCAAGGTCGTCGAGAACGCGCCACGGCGGCAGGCGGATCTGCGGTCCTGAGAACCGTGCATGTCCTGGAGGCCCTGCCCGAGCCCCGCAGGAGCCGTCCGCCGTGACCATGGGTTCACCCCAACCCCGCCAGTGACCTCTTCGACCCCCTTCGGCCTCTTCGTGCCACGCCCGCCGACCACTCCCTCCCCCGCGCGGCCACCCGGCGAAGATTGAGGTCTGTGGTGGATGAGGTACCGCGCGGCGATAGCGTGGTCCGTGGTGACAGCCGGGCCCCGAGCCGATGTAATGCGGGCCCCAGGGGTGGAGAAGGGGAAACATGCAGGTCGGAGCCGTATCTTGAGGATTTTGCACACATCCGACTGGCATCTGGGACGGTCCTTCCACCGGGTGGGTCTGCTGGAGGCCCAGTCCGCGTTCCTCGACCACCTGGTGACGACGGTGCGCGAGCGGGACGTCGACGCGGTGCTGGTCGCGGGGGACGTGTACGACCGTGCTGTGCCGCCGCTCTCCGCCGTGGCGCTCTTCGACCGGGCGCTGCACCGGCTCGCCGACGTGGGTGTGCCGACCGTCATGATCTCCGGGAATCACGACTCGGCACGCAGACTCGGCGTCGGCGCCGGCCTGATCCAGCGGGCCGGAATCCACCTGCGTACCGACCCGGCCGCCTGCGCCACCCCCGTCGTCCTCGGCGACGCGCACGGCGAGGTGGCCTTCTACGGGCTGCCCTACCTGGAACCTGCCCTGGTACGTGAGGAATTCAAGGCCGCCAGGGCCGGGCACGAAGCCGTGATCGGAGCGGCCATGGAGCGTGTGCGGGCCGACCTCGCCGGGCGGCCCGAAGGCACCAGGTCCGTGGTCCTCGCCCACGCCTTCGTCGCGGGCGGCGAGCCGAGCGACAGCGAGCGGGACATCACCATCGGCGGCGTCGCCGCAGTCCCCGCCGGAGTGTTCGACGGCGTCGACTACGTCGCCCTGGGCCACCTGCACGGCTCGCAGGCCGTCACCGACCGGGTGCGCTACTCGGGCTCACCGCTCGCCTACTCCTTCTCCGAAGCCACCCACCGCAAGACGATGTGGCTGATCGACCTCGGGCCCGGCGGGGAGATCGGGGCGGAGCGCATCGACTGTCCGGTGCCCAGGCCCGTCGCCCGGATCCGTGGCCGCGTCGAGGAACTGCTGGCCGACCCGGCGCTGGAGCGGCACGAGGATGCCTGGATCGAGGCGACCCTGACCGATCCCACCCGCCCCGCCCATCCCATGGCCCGGCTCTGCGCCCGCTTCCCGTACACCATCAATCTCGTCTTCGACCCCGAGCGGGCCGCCGACGACCCCTCCGCCTCGTACGCCCAGCGCCTCAAGGGGCGCACCGATCAGCAGATCGCGGATGATTTCGTCGCCCATGTGCGCGGCGGCGCCGGCCCCGACGAGCGGGAGCGCACCGTCCTGCACGACGCCTTCGACGACGTAAGGGTGGACACCGCGCTCACCCAGGACCTGGCGCACGAGGTGGCCCGGTGAGACTGCACCAGCTGCGCATCACGGCCTTCGGGCCCTTCGGCGCCCCCCAGGAGGTCGACTTCGACGCGCTCAGCTCCGCCGGACTCTTCCTGCTGCACGGCCCGACCGGCGCGGGGAAGACCTCCGTCCTCGACGCGGTCTGCTACGCGCTGTACGGCGCGGTCCCCGGCGCCCGGCAGAGCCCGGGGGCCTCACTGCGCAGCGATCACGCCGCGCCGGGCGTGGCCACCGAGGTCTGCCTCGAACTGACCGTCGGCGGACGGCGGTTGGAGATCACCCGGCGCCCCGTCCAGGACCGTCCCAAGAAGGGCGGACGCGCGGGCACCACGACCGACAAGGCGCAGAGCTGGCTGCGCGAATACGACCCCGACCACGGCTGGCAGGCACTGAGCCGCTCCCACCAGGAGATCGGCGAGGAGATCGGGCAGCTCGTCGGCATGAGCAGGGAGCAGTTCTGCCAGGTGGTGCTGTTGCCCCAGGGTGACTTCGCCCGCTTCCTGCGCGCCGACGCGGAGGCCCGAGGCAAGCTGCTCGGACGGCTCTTCGACACCCGCCGCTTCGCCGCCGTCGAGGACCGCCTGGCCGAACTGCGGCGCTCCGCCGAACAGCAGGTGCGCACCGGCGACGAGCGACTGCTCGCCCTCGCCCAGCGCATGGCGCAGGCCGCGGGCGACAGCGCCGACGCGCGCGACCGGCCGCTGCCCGCGTTGCAGCCCGGCGCCCCCGGGCTCGCCGAGGCCCTGCGGGAATGGGCCGCCGTCGCACGCTGCGGTGCGTTCGAGCGCCTCGGCATCGCGGAATCGGCTGTGACCGCAGCCGAGAGCCGCCGGGCCGCCGCCCGCCTGGCGCTGGAGGACGAGCGTGAACTGGCCGCCCTTCAGCAGCGGTACGCCGACGCACACCGGCGCGCCGACGTACTCGAAGCCGGGCGCCCCGACCATGAGCGGCTGCGCGCCCGCCGGGACCGGGCGGGCAAGGCCGACCGGGTCGCCCCCGCCCTGGCGCTGCGCGACGACTCCGAGCGCGAGCACCACACGGCGAGCGCGACCCGTGAGCGCTCCAGGAATGGACTGCCGCCGGACCTCGCCGACGCCGGGGCCGAGCAGCTCGCCGGACTCGAACAAAGGCTGCGCCAGGACCTCGGCGGCCTCGAAGCCGCCCGCAGGGCCGAGCGGCGCAGCGAGGAGATCGGCCGGGAACGCGCCGACCTGGAGCGGCACGCGCGCGCCGACGACGACCTGCTCAGGGATGCCGCGGACTGGCTGGCGGGCTGGGCCGCTACCCGGCAGCGCGGCCAGGAGCGCATCGAGGCGGCCCAGGACGCCGTGACCCGCGCCGAGCACCTCGCTGGCCGGCTCGAACCGGCCCGCCACCGGCTCGACGCCGCCCGCAGGCGCGACGCACTCGACGACAAGGTGGCCACCGCCGGGGATCGGCTGCGCACGGCCCGCGAGCGGGCGGCCGCCGCGCACGAGACCTGGCTCGACCTCAAGGAGCGCCGACTGCGGGGCATCGCGGCCGAGTTGGCGGCCGGGCTGCGTGACGGCGAACCCTGCGCGGTCTGCGGAGCCGCCGAGCACCCCGAGCCCGCCAGGGCCGGGGCCGGCCACGTGGACCGTACGGCGGAAGAAGCGGCGTACGCCGAGCACACCCGCTCCGAGGGCGCGCGCGCCGAGGCGGAGCGCGTGCTCGCGGTGGTCCGGGAGGAGTGCGCGGCTGCCAGGGCCGAGGCCGGTGGCTCCACGGTGCACGAACTGGGCGCCCTGGCCGATGATTTGACGCGGGAGCACGGCGCGGCCCATGCGCTGGCCGCGGACACGCACGCGGCGCGTGAGGCGCTGGTGCGCGCGGAGCGTGAGCACGAGGGACGGGTCGACGCCCAGCAGCAGGCCGAGCGGCGCACCGCCGCCCGGACTTCGCAGCGCGAAGCGCTCGACCGCGAACAGGCCGTCCTGGAAGCCGAGTTGACCCGGGCGCGCGGCGGCGCGGGCAGCGTCGCCGAACACGCCGGGCTGCTGGAGCGCCGGGTCCGGTTGCTCGGCGAAGCGGCGGAGGCCGTGCGGGTGGTCGAAGCCACCGCGCGGCGCCTCAAGGAGGCCGACGACCGGCTCGCCGACGCGGCGTTCAAGGCCGGGTTCGACACCCCGCGCGCCGCCGCCGACGCGCTGCTCGACGACGCCGCGCAGCGCGACCTCCAGCACCGGATCGACGCCTGGCGATACGAACAGGCAGCGGTGGCCGACCGGTTGGCCGAGCCGCGGACCGCCGCCGCGGCCGAGCGGCCCGAGGCCGAGCCGCAGCAAACCCAGGCGGCCTTCGACGCCGCCGAGCGCGGACTGCTCGACGCGACGTCGGCCCTCGACGCCGCCCGGGAGCGCCGCGCGGCACTCACCTCGCTGTCCCGGCAGGTGGCCGAAGAGACCCGCAGGATCGGCCCGCTGCGCGAGCGGTACGAGCGGGTCGCCCGCCTCGCCTCGCTCACCGCGGGCACCTCGACGGACAACGAACGCAGGATGCGGCTGGAGTCGTACGTCCTGGCGGCCCGTCTTGAGCAGGTCGCGGCAGCCGCCACCGAGCGTCTGCAGCGCATGTCGTCGGGCCGCTACACCCTGGTCCACTCCGACGCCAGGGCGGGCGGGCGCGGTCGGTCCGGGCTCGGCCTGCATGTGGTCGACGCGTGGACGGGCAGCGAGCGCGACACCGCGACGCTCTCCGGCGGCGAGACCTTCTTCGCCTCCCTGGCCCTCGCACTCGGCCTCGCCGACGTGGTCACCGACGAGGCCGGCGGCGTACGCCTGGACACGCTCTTCATCGACGAGGGCTTCGGCAGCCTCGACGAGCAGACCTTGGACGAGGTGCTCGACGTACTGGATTCACTGCGGGAGCGGGACCGCGCCGTCGGCATCGTCAGCCACGTGGCCGACCTGCGGCGCCGCGTCACCACGCAACTGGAGGTCGTCAAGGACCGGCACGGATCGGTGGTACTGCACCACGCGGCGGGGGTCAGCGGCTGAGCGCGCGCCGTGGCAGCGGTGAGGAGTACACCACGCTCGTGGTGACCGAGCCGAGCGCGCCGAACCGGCCGGACACCTGCTCCAGGTGCTGCATCGAGCGGGTCGCGACCTTGACGACGAAGCAGTCGTCGCCTGTGACGTGATGCGCTTCGAGGACCTCGGGCGTCGACTCCAGCAGGTCGTGGAACGGCTTGTAGTTGCCGTGCGGATAGCGTAGCCGTACGAACGCCAGAATGGGCAGCCCGAGCCGGTCGTGATCGACAATCGCCGTATATCCCGATATCACCCCGGCCTCCTCCAGTCGCCGCACGCGCTCGGTCACGGCGCTCGCGGACATGGAGACGGCGCGCGCCAGCTCGGCGAAGCTGGCCCTGCCTTCGGCTTGCAGGGCTTCCAGGATGCGCCAGTCGGTGGCGTCCGGTGAATATCCGGTCATGACGGAGAGACAACAGGGAATTCAACGGCAGATCAAGAGCAGGTCCGGGAAATCCCACTTCACCGAGATGATCACTGGCCGTAAATTTTGAGTCATGACGACGACACAGCCGACCGACTCCCGGGCCCCGCTCTCCGCCAACGCCGTGCTCCGCGTACCGCCCGCCCCCCCGGCCGCGGCCGCCGCGTACTTCGGCGCCAGTCTCGCCTTTCACGCCGATGTGTCGGACGTCGCCGCGGTTCTCGCCGGCGGTGAAACCCCCGGCTTCGTCGTGATCGACTCCCGCTCCACCGAGTCCTGGGACCAGGGACACGTGCCCGGCGCCCTCCACCTGCCGACGGCGCTGATCCCCGAGCAGGCGGCGAAGCTGCTGGACAAGGCCGTCCCGGTCGTCACGTACTGCTGGGGCCCGGGCTGCAACGGAGGCACCCGCGCCGCGCTCGCCCTCGCCGAACTCGGCTACCAGGTCAAGGAGATGCTCGGCGGCATCGAGTACTGGATTCGCGAGGGCTTCGAGGTCGAGACGTGGGAGGGCCGCGAGCGCCGCGCCGCCGACCCGCTGACGGCGCCCGTCGGCTCCGACAACTGTGGCTGCTGACAGGGTGGTTGGCGTACGACTTGGAGTGCGGCCGGGCGTACGACGCACGGGCGGTGGGGCATGCCCGACGACCCGGCCGGGCGATCAACCCGTAAGGCGGCCTCCGGCGCGCGTGAGCGCGTCGAAGAGGAGGGTGGCGTCCGCCCCGGCGGGAAGGCCGCTCACCTGACCGTCGCCCACCTCCACCACCCGCCACCTGCCGTCCTCGCGCGGCGCGAGGTCCGTCGTCACCCGATCCGCGAAGAGCGCGTACCAGCCGGGGAGCTCATGGGCGCGGCCGAACCGGTCCGGCATGGTGAGCAGTGCGCGACCGCGCTCGCGCAGCCCGCGGGACAGGACCTCGTATTCGAGTACCGGGATCATCCAGCCCCGGTACCAGTACGGGCCCGAGCCGCGCGGCACCCGGCCGAGCGCCCCGGCGGAGTCACCTGCGATCAGCGCGTCATGGTCGACCAGTGCGATGTCCCCACCCGACCGTCGCGCGCCCGCCACCTCGTCGGCGAACGCCGGGTCGGGCCGACTCGCCCTGAGCGGATCGGAGCAGAAGAGATAACCGGGAGCCATGAGGTGCCCCCGTAGAAATGTCGTGGCCGGTACAGAGCGCGGCCTTGCCCCGGCCGGCGGTACTACACGGGCGGCAGCAGCGGTCCGCAGTCCCACGCCTGGAAGATCAACCGGGTTTCCACCCGGGCGACTTCGCGCTGCGAGGTGAACTCGTCCAGCACCAGCCGCTGCAGATCCGCCGCATCCGTCACCGCGACATGGACCAAATAGTCGTCGGGGCCGGTGAGGTGGAAGAGCGAGCGGGACTCCGGCAGCGCCGTGACGCGCTCCACGAAGGGGCCGATCAGCTCGCGGCGGTGCGGCCGCACCTGGACCGACAGCAGCGCTTCCAGACCACGGCCCAGCTTGGCCGGATCGAGCCGGAGCTGATGCCCCAGGATCACACCGGTGCGGCGGAGTCGGGTCACCCGGTCCAGGCAGGTCGAGGGCGCCACGCCGACCTCCGCCGCCAGGTCACGGTAAGTGGTCCGGGAATCGTTCTGCAGGAGACGCAAAATGTGCAGATCGACCGGGTCGAGTACGACAGATCCAGCCATGGGCCGAACGTTACACGGACAGGTCCAGCAATTGCCCGGTAGATGTTCAGAGTGCTGTCATGAACACGGACGCCTCGACCACACCCAGGGCCCTGGCCACAGAAGCAGTGCACGCCGGCCGCGACGACCTCGTGGGCCTGGGGCTGCACGCCGCGCCGATCGACCTTTCGACGACCTACCCCTCGTACGACAGCAGGGAGGAGGCCGCCAGGATCGACGCCTTCGCCACGACGGGCGCCCAGCTCCAGGGCCCGCCGGTCTACGGCCGGCTCGACAACCCGACCACCGCGCGCTTCGAGACGGCCCTCGCCCGCCTCGAAGGGACCGACAGCGCGATCGCCTTCGCCAGTGGCATGGCGGCGCTCACCGCGGTCCTTCTCGTACGGTCGAGCATGGGCCTGCGCCATGTGGTGGCCGTGCGCCCGCTGTACGGATGCAGCGACCATCTGCTGAACGCCGGCCTGCTGGGCACCGAGGTGACCTGGGTCGAACCGGCGGACATCGCCGCGGCGATCCGGCCGGACACCGGTCTGGTGATGCTGGAGACCCCCGCCAATCCGACACTGGCCGAGGCCGACATCCGGGCGATCGCCGACACCTGCGGGTCGGTTCCGCTGCTCGTCGACAACACCTTCGCCACGCCGGTGCTCCAGCGACCGGTGGAACACGGGGCCCGGCTCGTCCTGCACAGCGCGACCAAGTACCTCGGCGGGCACGGCGACGTCATGGGCGGAGTCGTCGCGTGCGACGAGGAGTTCGCGCGGTCGCTGCGCCAGGTGCGGTTCGCCACCGGCGGTGTACTGCACCCGCTGGCCGGCTATCTGCTGCTGCGCGGGCTCGCCACCCTGCCCGTACGCGTCAGGGCGGCATCGGCGACCGCCGCCGAGCTGGTCAGGCGACTGACCGCCGATCCACGGGTGGCGCGGGTGCACTACCCGAAGCTGGGCGGCGCGATGGTCGCCTTCGAGGTGTACGGCGACCCGCACGAGGTGATCGCGGGCGTACGCCTCATCACGCCGGCCGTCAGCCTCGGCAGTGTGGACTCACTCATCCAGCACCCGGCCTCCATCAGCCACCGCATTGTGGCGGAAGGAGACCGGCGGTCCTCGGGGGTGAGTGACCGGCTGCTGCGGATGTCCGTGGGTCTTGAGGACGTGGAGGACCTGTGGCGCGATCTGTGCGAGGCGCTCAGTGCCGGTCGGCCTGTCCGTACGGCTCGGTCAGCCGGTCGGGCAGTGCGGACGGTTCGCCCAGGTCGAGCGGGGAATGAGGCCGCTCCGACGGAGCATCGAGCCGCGCTGTGACGACCAGGGTGCCCTCCTCGATCTGGTAGTCGAGGGGCAGGCCGAGGCCGCGCATGGCCGCGACCATGCCGGTGTTGGACGACTGGGTGACGGCGTAGACGCTTTCGCACCGCGCCTCGCCGGCGAGCGTCACCAGGCGGCCGAGCAGCTCGGAGCCGATGCCGCGGCGCTGCCAGGCATCCTCGACGAGCAGTGCGACCTCGGTCTCGTCGCCGTCCCACAGGAGATGGCCGAGGGCGACGAGGCGGCCCGACGCGGTCTGGACGGCGAGGGTGCGGCCGAAGCGCGGGCTCAGCAGATGGCTGAGGTAGCGGCCCGCGTCGCCCACCGGGCCGTGGTAACGCAGGCTCAGGGTGCGGTCGGTGCAGCGCTCGTGCATGGCGCGGGCGGCTTCCAGATCCGCCGGACCGGCCCTGCGGACGGTGATCTCATTGCCCTCGGGGAGGGTGAGGACGTCCTGGCTGCGGGGGATGCGGGGGCCGAGACGGGCGTCCAGCTCGACGAGGGCGCGGGCCCGGGCGAACTCGGTCGGGGTGAAGGGGAGATAGGGGCGCTCCATGGTGATCGTTCCGCCGGACGGGTCGCGCAGCTTCATCACCGGGCCGTCGAGCACACCTTCCACCGGGGCGCTCTCGGCGGACGGCCGGCCGGTGAGGGTGGTCGCGGGCCGCGAGTGGATGGTGCAGCGGCCGAGCAACTGGCGTAGCGCCAGCGGCAGTTCGGCCGCGTCCAGTGCGGTTCGGGTGGCGAGACGGAGTACCCGGGTGGGGCCGTCCACCAGGTCGTGGGCGTCGGCGCGCTCCAGCCAGGTGTCGCTGCCGCCCGCGGCCGACACCTCGCGGGAGAGCTGCTGGGCCTGGAGTGCGGTGGGGGCGCGCAGCAGGAACTCGTCGACGGTGCCCTCGGGCAGCGGATGGGTCTGCAGGGTGAGGATGTCCACCCGGTGCCTGGCCAGTGCGCCGCAGAGCGCCGCCAGGCTGCCGGGCCGGTCCTGGACGGTGGTGCGCATCCGCCACAGTGCGGTGTCCGAGCCGGGCGCGGTGACGTCGGTGCCGGTGTCGAGACCGGTGCCGGTATCGGTGTCGCCGGGGGTCGGCGGCGGTGCGTGGCTGTGCCGTCGTGCCCACCAGGTGTGGAACGGGACCGTGGCGCTCAGGGCCACCGCCGAGGCCACCAGCAGGTATGGCCCGTCGGGGCCGTGCGCGATCGTGTTCGCGATGGCATCGGCGACGGCCACGGCCGTGAACAGGGCGGCCAGTTCGACGAGGTCCCGCCGCCAGTGGTGCGGGCGGCGGGACCTCTTCGCGGGTTTCATATCAGTCACGTCAGTCATGGCATCACTGTGACCCAGCGGTGTTGCGTGATCACGAACGTTTTGTGACTGACGGGTTAAGTGTGCTTCTGGATGCTTAGCGACCGGTTTTCAACCAATGCCTTCGCGTCGGAGTCCCTGTTCTGTCCGGTCTTGCCCGTATCAGGCGCCCGCGATGGCGCGCAGCGCGTCCAGGTGCCGCCGGTAGACGGCCCGCCCCTCGTCGGTCAGGGCGAGCCAGGTGCGGGGCCGCCGGGCCACCCGGCCCTTCTTCACCACGATCCACCCGGCCTCTTCGAGCGACGCCACCTGCTTGGACAGCGCCGAGTCGGTGATCTCGACGAGGTCGCGTACGAAGCCGAAGTCGGCCTTCTCCGCCGGTGCGAGCGCCGCGACGACCGAGAGCCGTACCGGCGACGACAGGAGCGGCGCCAGGGCGTGACGGGGGTGACGGCCCGCCGCCCTGCCCGCTGCCTCTCCGCTCGTCATGCCGACCGCCGCATCTCCTGCCGGGCCCCGACCGCGGGAGGCAGTGCGCAGCCCAGCGCGGCCACCACCGCGAAGGCCGGGCTGTCCACGAAGACGGTGACGCTGAGGGCGACGGTGAGTCCGAAAAGGACCGCCCAGGAGCCGATCGGCGTGCCGTGCCGCACACCGAATCCCCTGCGTACGACGCGCTGCTTGGCCGCGTACACGCTCAGGCCGCCCACCAGTGCCGCATTGGCGAGCGCGAAGACGAGCGCGGCGGCGAGCCCGTGCCACAGCACGGCCACCGGGACGAGGACGAGCTGCCCCGCGGCGAAGACGAGCAGGTAGCGGGCGTACCAGCCACTGTCGTGCAGCGCCGCCCGTTCCACCGTGCCCGCGCGGCCCAACGCCTCGACAGCTTCCGTGTGTTCACTCATGGGTCCCCCTTGAACCTGCCGTGCATGGTCTCCCGCGCGGTCACTTGCCAGATTGGCGGCCACTTGCCAACTTGGCAAGTGGCCGGGGGGGGGAGGGAATGACGGTCACTGACCGACGCGCCCCGGCTGCAGTGTCCTGCTGAACAGCACCGCGTCGCCCTCGGCCCGCAGGCGCACTGTCAGCTCGCCGCTCCCGCCGTCGATCTCGACCTCGCCGAAGTGCTGGGGCGACTCCATCGGCGACACATTGGCCCGCGTCGGCGCCTTCACGAAGACCTGGTCGGGGCCGAAGGTCGCGTCGAGCCCCGTCGCCGGGAAGCCTCCGGCGGCCAGTGGTCCCGAGACGAACTCCCAGAAGGGGGCGAAGTCCTTGAAGGCCGCCCGGGACGGGTCGTAGTGCTGGGCCGAGGTGTAGTGCACATCGGCGGTGAGCCACAGCGTGCCGGTGATCCGGGCGTGTTTGATGAACCGCAGCAGCTCGGCGATCTGGAGCTCCCGGCCCAGCGGCGCGCCCGGATCGCCCTGTGCGACCGCCTCGAAGTCGGCCGCCCCGTCCGGTACGACGATGCCCAGCGGCATGTCCGATGCGATCACTTTCCACACCGCGCGCGAGCGCGACAACTCCCGCTTCAGCCAGGCGAGTTGCTCGGCCCCGAGAATGCCGGTCGCGTCGACGGGCTGCCGGCCGGGGGAGTTGGCGTTGCGGTACGTACGCATGTCGAGGACGAAGACATCGAGCAGCGGCCCCTGCCGGACCACCCGGTGGATTCGGCCGCCGCCTTGGCCGCGCGGCGACAGGGTCGGAATCGGGAAGTACTCACTGAACGCGCGCATCGAGCGTGCCGCCAGCACATCGACGTTCTTCTCGGTGTAGCGGACGTCGTCGAGGATCTGGCCCGGGTACCAGTTGTTGCGTACCTCGTGGTCGTCCCACTGGACGATGGACGGCACCTGGGCATTGAACCGGCGCAGATGCGTATCGAGCAGGTTGTAGCGGAAGTTGCCCCGGAACTCCGCCAGCGTCTGGGCGACCCGTGACTTCTCAGGGGTGGTGACGTTCCGCCAGACCCGTCCGTCCGGCAGGGTCACGCTAGGGTTGATCACCCCGTCCGCGTACACGGTGTCGCCGCTGCACAGGAAGAAGTCCGGGTCCAGGCGGCGCATTTCCTCGTACACGCGGTAGCCCCCGAGGTCCGGGTTGATGCCCCAGCCCTGCCCCGCGATGTCCCCCGACCACAGGAAGCGCGCGCCGTCGCGCCGCCGCGCGGAAGCCGTGCGGAACGTGCCGTACACCGGCTCCCCACTACGGCGGGGGTCGTCGGGGTCGGAGAGGGTGACCCGATAGTGCACCTGCTCGCCCGCGGGCAGGCCGCGCAGTGGCGTCGTCCCGGTGAAGTCCGTGCCTGGGCCGAGCAGGGGCCCGTGCCATCTGTGGGAGCGGCGGAAGGACTCGGTCGCGGACGTCTCCACCGTCATCCGGGCCGGGCGGTCGGAGCGCACCCACACCAGCCCCGACGACGAGGTGACATCGCCGGTCTGCACGCCCCAGACGGCGTGCGGTCGGCCGGGGAGCGCCTGGGCGGGCGCCGCGGCGCCGAAGGGCAGGGCCAGCGCGGCCGATGCGGCAAGAGAGCCGCGCAGAAGCGTGCGGCGGTCGTGGGACGGGCCGTGCGTGCGGTGCGACATCGATGCGCCTCCAGGGGCGGGTCGGTCCGGGGTGCGGCAGGGCGCCGGGGCATGAAGGTGCGCCCGATGTGCCCGTCGCGCTGCTTGCGACGCCATGCCTAGTCCCCGGCCACGGCGAGCACACGAACCCCAAGTGAACAACCGGCCCGGGTGCCGGGGAACCGGCCCCGCGCCGTCCGCGTACGGCCGCCGTACCGCTTCCCCGGCCTCAGCCACCGACCGCCCGGCGGCCGGTGTCGAGGACGACGCGGGCCACCAGCGCGGGGTCGTCGTTCATCGGGACATGGCCGCAGCCGGGCAGCCGGATCAGCCGGGCGCCGGGAATGGTGTGCTTGGCCCGGATGCCCTGGCGGCGCAGCAGCAGCCGGTCCCGAGTGCCCCAGGCGACGGTGACCGGGATGCCGGGCACGTCGTCCGTGAACCGCAGGCCGAGGCCCGCGGCGAGGGTAGGGGCGAAGCCGGGCGCGTCCCGCAGCGCCAGGGTCTCGGCGACCACGGCCTCCGGCGAACGTCTGCCCGGCTTGGCGTAGATGCCGCTGGTGAGCGCCGCCCGCCCGGCCGCCGTCTGCGACATGCGCTCGATGACCGTCAGGGGCAGCGACTTGGCGCCCAGCCGCATCCCGCGCAGCGTTCCGAAGGCGTAGCGGCGCTCGCCCTCGGTCCAGAAGCCCGCGGGGGAGAGCGCCGTGACCGACCGGACACGTCCCGCGCGGCCCAACTCCAGGGCGAGCAGGCCCCCGAGAGAGTTGCCCGCGACATGCGGGCGCTCGACGCCGAGTGCCTCACACATCGAGTCGAGTACCGGAACCACCGTCGCCAGGTCGTACGGCGAACCTTCCGGCAGCGCGGGCGACTCGCCGAATCCGGGCAGATCCACCGCGATCACATCGTGCTCGGCGGACAGCGCCGATATCACCGGGTCCCAGGCCTGCCGGTGGTGGCCCACGCCGTGCAGCAACAGGAGCGGTTCGCCCGCGCCCGTCCGCTCGTACGCGACGGAGACCGTGCGGTTCCCCCGGGTGGACTCGATCGTGAAGGAGACCTTTTCGGCCATGCTGCTGCTCCCTGTGCTCGGGGGTGGTCGGAGGGACTGGTCGAGGGGAGAGTGCTTAGACATTGCGTCAGTAACAATTACCGCTGAGTAGCTTCGAGTTCAAGAGGCTGTGCGGCGCCGGGTCCGCCCGTCAGATGTGCCGAGTGGCGCACCGATGCCGCCTGGACAGGGCGGGGTGGCGTCGGCTGGGATGGGCAGGTGACTGCCGATACCGTGACCGATGTCTTCGAAGCGCACCGACCCGTCCTGACCGGCGTGGCCTACCGGATGCTCGGCCGGGCGGCCGACGCGGAGGACGTCGTACAGGACGCCTGGCTCCGCTGGTCGGCCCAGGAGCGTGATGACGTGCGCGAACCGCGCGCCTATCTGGTGCGCGTCACCACCCGGCTCGCCATCGACCGGCTGCGCCACGCGCAGTCGCGGCGAGAGACGTACGTCGGTCCGTGGCTTCCCGAGCCGGTCGTGACCGACTTCGGTCCGGCGGTTCCCGACACCGCCGAGCGCGCCGTACTCGCCGATTCCGTCTCGCTCGCGGTCCTTGTCGTTCTCGAATCGCTCTCTCCGCTGGAGCGTGCGGTGTTCGTGCTGCGGGAGGCCTTCGGATTCCCGTTCGCGGAGATCGCCACCGCGCTCGACCGCTCGGAATCAGCCGTCCGGCAGCTGGCGGGACGCGCGCGCCGGCACGTCGACGAGCGCAGGACGCGCTACGACGTGGACCCGGCCGAGCGGCGTGACCTCACCGAGCGCTTCCTCGCCGCCGCGTCGGGAGGCGACATCAACGCCCTGCTCGTCCTGCTCGCGCCCGACGCCCGGCTCATCGGCGACAGCGGCGGCAAGACCAAGGCGCCGCTGCGCGTCATGGAGAGCGCGGACAAGGTGGGCCGTTTCCTGTTCGCCGTGGCCAAGCAGCCCGTCCCCGACAGTGAGTTCCGCTTCGTGGAGGTCAACGGCGGCCCCGCCCTGCTCATCCTGTCCGGCGGGAAGCCCGACACCGTCTTCCAGGTGGACGTCGTGGACGGACTCATTCAATGCGTCTATGTCATGCGCAACCCGGACAAGCTGGCCGCACTCGCTCCGTGAACAACACCTGACAGGAGTGTCCGTCTCCCGTGCATTGGTCTTGACCAAGGGGAGGGTCGGACTTACTCTCGCAGAGTTAGTGCAGGAACCTTTAATAAACAAGGGCGCGAAAATCCGCCGGACACACGGCGATTGCGGAGGATCAGGGTGGGGATCACGCAGCTCGACACGGTGCCGGAGCCCAAGTACTGGCATCTCAAGACCGTGCTCAGCGAGGCACTCGACTCCGACTTCGCGGTCGGTGAGGTCCTGCCCAACGAGCGGGACCTCGCCTCGCGCTTCGGCGTCGCCCGTGCCACGCTCCGCCAGGCGCTCGAACAGCTTGAGCTGGAAGGCCGGCTTCAGCGCCGCCGCGGCGTGGGCACCACCGTCGCACCGCCCCGCGTGGGCGTGGACGTCGGCGCCTCGCAGCACGGCTGGCCCGGCGCGGTCGGCGACGCCTGGCAGCCCGTCGACTGTGTGACGTCGGTTCCCCCGGTGGCGGCCGCCAGGCTGCTCGACGCGGAGGCCGAGGAAGAGGTCCACACGGTGCGCCGGACCCGGATGTCGCACGGTCAGCCGGTCGCCGCCGAGCTGCTGTACGTACCGGTCGGGTCAGTGCCGGATCTCCCCGGCATCGAGGCCCCCTCCGGACCGGCCCGCGCCCGCAGCGTGCTGCGCGAGCTGCAGCGCCTCGGCATGGACGGCCAGGACCGTGCGGTCGAGCTCGGTTCGGCCCGCGCCGACGACGCGAAGGAACTGGACCGGCTGCCCGGCGCGCCCGTCCTCGTCGTCACCGCCCGTTACTTCGCCGCGGGCAGGACCGCCGCCGTATCGGTGGCCACCTACCGGGCGGACACCTGTCGGCTCACCTTCGGTGACCAGGGCGACATGCGGATCAGCCACCACGCGCAGGAGCGCAAGGCGTCCTGACCCGTCTCCCGTATCGCTCTTCGCGGCCCGTCACTCACTCAGTGGCGGGCCGTCACCGTTCCCTCGACGGCGAAGAGCTGCTCCTCGACATGGTCGAGGGCCAGGCGCAGCGCGCCGGTCGCCACGGCCGCCTCACCGAGCAGTGACAGCGCCACCCTGGGCGGACGCAGGCAGTACCGCGCCAGCTCGCCGCGCAGCGGCTCCAGTACGCCGTCGAGGCCGGCCGCCCAGCCGCCGATCACCACCAGCTCGGGGTCGAGCGCGAGCACCAGCGCCGCGACATCGTGCACCAGCCGCTGAATGAACCTCTCGACGGCCTCCCCGGCCCGTACGTCACCCTGCTTGGCCTGGCGGAACACGGCGGCCACCGCCTGCTCGTCGAGCGCGTGCAGCGGTTTGTCCGTCGTGGAGAGCAGGGTCTCCGGGGTGACCTCACGGCCCAGCAGATGCAGTGCGCCGATCTCGCCGGCCGCCCCGCCGTAGCCGCGGTGCAGCCGCCCGCCGATCAGCGAGCCCGCACCCGGGCTGAGCCCGGCCATGACGAAGACGATGTCGTCGGAGTCGGTTGCGGCGCCCTTCCAGTGCTCGGCGACCGCCGCGGTGTTCGCGTCGTTCTCCACCAGGACGGGGCATCGGAAGGACCGGCGCAGCCGCTCGCCGAGCGCAAGACCGGTCCAGCCGGGCAGCGCGGTGCCCAGCCGCACGGTGCCGTCGGCCTCCACGATGCCGGGGCTGCCCACGCCGACGGCACGCAGGGAGCTGCGCGCGACTCCGGACCGGCGCAGCACATCGGCGACCACGGTGCGTACCCGCTCCAGTCGCTCGTCCGCGCACGCGGTCTCGGACACCTCGCGCGATCCCGCGCCCATGACACGGCCGTCGAGGCCGGAGAGCAGGGCGGCGATCCGGTGCGGGCCGATCTCGATGCCCAGGAGATGCCCCGCCTCGGCCCGGAACCGGAACCGGCGCGCGGGGCGGCCCTGGCGCCGGGTCTCGATGTCCTCGGGCGGGGCCTCGACGACGAGACCGGTCTCCATGAGCCCTTCGATCACACCCTCGACCGTCGGCCGGGACAGCCCGGTGACGCGGGTCAGATCGGTCAGTGTGGGGGAGTCCGCCGCACGCAGCGCGTGCAGCACCACGGCGGAGTTGATCCGCCGCAGCAGAGAGGGGTCTCCGCCGGTCAGCCTCCCCAACGTGTGTCCTCCCAGTTCGTACGCGTGTCAGGCCGGATCGTACTCGCTGGACCGTGGCGCGGCGAGCGTGACCCTTGCCGTACGGCCGGGTCCCCACCGGGCCCAACCACCCACGACGCCCTCTTCGCGATCCGGGTGCCCGCCGAGGCGAGCGAGCACCCGGAGTACGGCACCTACCCGCGGTGCTCGCGGGAGAAGCTCGACGTGCTCCAGGGCGGGGACCTGGTCGCGGTCCGAGGTGTGCAGCGGGGGCTGGCCACCGGCCCCGCACCGCCCGGCGGACGCGTCTCGCACCTGGAGAGGCCGCTGTGGCAGTTCCAGCGCTACCTCGCCCGCAGGTTGACGGCCCCGAACTCGGACGCGGGCGCCGCGTAGCCGCGTCACGCACCGGCTCGAAGCCCATGGGGCTCAGGGGCCGCGAACTCACGCTCGGTGGTCATCGGTAGAATGGTGTGTGCAAATCACGGATGTTTGGCATCGTGGATGTGAACGAAATTTCGATTGAGCCGGTTGCGCACAAGGGAGAGCGATGCCTACACGTGATCAGGGCGCGACGACGACCGCTGCCGCGGAGGTCGCCTCCCTTCGTGAGGAAGTGGAGCAGCTGAAGCAGGCCGTGACCTCGCACGCCGACGTCGACCAGGCGATAGGCGTCATCTGCGCGGTCGGGCGGCTGACCCCCGACCAGGCCTGGGAGGTCTTGGTCGAGGTCTCGCAGCACACGAACACCAAGGTCAGAAGCGTCGCCGACCGACTTGTCGAATGGACCTGCGACGGCAGCCTGCCACCCGAAATCGATGTGGCCCTGAAGGCGAGCATGGCCCGGCAGTCCCCCTGCGGCGAGCCGGGCTGAGCCCCGCCACGGACCGCCTCCGGGTGGACGCGCCGCTCGCACGGCGGCACGTCCACCCGGAGGCGGTCCGTGGACTGGCCTCGGGCATGTACAGCCGCTCCTGGAGGCCGCCGATCGTCCTGGCGTACGGGTTCGTGGCGACGTACAAGCAGGTCCTCCATCTCGTGCAGCACGGTGTCCGGCACCGGCTCCGTGGCCCGGTCGACGACGGCCCCACCGTGGTGCAGTACACCGCCGAGGACCGCGGCGAGTCCCTGGTGCTCGCCTGGCAACGGGCCCGCCCGTCGGCCGCTCCAGGTGCCCCCGCTCACCCAGCAGGCACGGGCGCGGGGGATGAGCGAACGCACCCTGCGCAGACGCCTCGCCGAGTGCGGGACCAGGTACGAGGCGCTCGTCGACTACGTACGCCTGGTCCGCGCCGAGGAGTTGCTGACCACCAGGGATCTGCCGCTGCACACCATCGCCGCGCTGCTCGGCTTCAGCGACGCACGCACCCTGCGCCGCGCGGTGGCCCGCTGGTTCGGCAAGGACCCCTCGGAGATGCGCAGAGCCGCACCGCCGCCGCACGCCTCGTAGCGCGGGGGTCAGTCCTCTGCCGCGATCCGCAGCCGGGCGTACTCCTCGGCCATGGTCTGCGCGGTCCAATGTGCATTGAGGCCGCTGGGGTTGGGCAGCGCCCAGATCCGGGTCGCGCCGATCGTCCTCACCTGCTGACCGATCGAGGCCCTCTTCTCGCCGAATGCCGTGCGGTACGCGGTGATCCCGACCACCGCGAGCCACCGGGGCCGCAGCAGCTCGACCCTGGCCGTCAGCAGCCGCCCGCCCTCGCGGAACTCCTCATCGCTGATCTCGTCGGCCCGCGCGCTGGCCCGCGCCACCACATTGGTGATGCCGAGGCCGTACGACGTCAACTCGCCCTGCTCCGGGGGCTTCAGCTGCCGCGGGGTGAAGCCCGACAGGTGCAGCACCGGCCAGAAGCGGTTGCCGGGGCGGGCGAAGTGGTGGCCCGTCGCGGCGGACATCAGCCCGGGGTTGATCCCGCAGAAGAGCACCCGAAGCCCGTCCGCGACCACATCGGGAATGAGATGGTCGCGGGCGGCCTGGAGCTCTTCCGGCGTCATACCGTGGACAGTCCGATCATTCCGTGCGCGTCAGAGGATCGAACCGGGGGTGTACCCGGCGGCCTCGGGGTGCTGCTTGGTGATCTCCTCGATGCGCGAGATCACGGTCGCGACCTGCTGCTCGGCGGCGCCGGTGAACGACAGCTTGTCCGCCATCAGTCCGTCCAGCTGCGCGCGGTCCAGTGGGATCCGGCCGTCGGCCGCCAGCTTGTCGAGCAGCTCGTTGCGCTCGGTGCCCTGCTCGCGCATGGCCAGCGCCGACGCCACCGCGTTCTCCTTGATGGCCTCGTGCGCGACCTCGCGGCCGACTCCGGCCCGTACCGACGCCATCAGCACCTTGGTGGTGGCGAGGAACGGCAGGTAGCGGTCCAGTTCGCGGGCGACGACCGCGGGGAACGCGCCGAACTCGTCGAGGACGGTCAGGAAGGTCTCCAGGAGACCGTCGAAGGCGAAGAACGCGTCCGGCAGCGCGACCCGGCGCACCACCGAGCAGGACACGTCGCCCTCGTTCCACTGGTCGCCCGCAAGCTCGCCCGTCATCGAGGCGTAGCCGCGCAGGATCACCATGAGGCCGTTGACGCGCTCGCAGGAGCGGGTGTTCATCTTGTGCGGCATCGCGGACGAGCCGACCTGGCCGGGCTTGAAGCCCTCCGTCACCAGCTCGTGCCCGGCCATCAGCCGGATCGTCTTGGCCAGCGACGAGGGTCCGCCCGCCAGCTGCACGAGCGCGGTGACGACCTCGTAGTCCAGCGAGCGCGGGTAGACCTGGCCCACCGAGGTGAAGGCCTGCGAGAAGCCGAGGTGCACGGCGATCCGCTGCTCCAGGTCGGCCAGCTTCTGCGCGTCGCCGCCGAGCAGGTCCAGCATGTCCTGCGCGGTGCCGACCGGGCCCTTGATGCCGCGCAGCGGGTAGCGGCCGAGCAGCTCCTCCAGGCGGCCGTACGCCACCAGGAGCTCGTCGGCCACCGTCGCGAAGCGCTTGCCGAGGGTCGTCGCCTGGGCCGCGACATTGTGCGAGCGGCCGGCCATGACCAGCTCCGCGTACTCACCGGACAGCCTGCCGAGCCGCGCGAGGACGGCGACCGTGCGGTCGCGCATCAGCTCAAGGGACAGCCGGATCTGCAGCTGCTCGACGTTCTCGGTGAGGTCACGGGAGGTCATGCCCTTGTGGACCTGCTCATGACCCGCGAGCGCGTTGAACTCCTCGATCCGCGCCTTCACGTCATGGCGGGTGACCTTCTCGCGCTCGGCGATCGACGCCAGGTCGACCTGGTCGAGTACACGCTCGTAGTCGGCGAGGGCGCCGTCGGGCACCTCGATGCCGAGGTCCTTCTGGGCGTGGAGCACGGCGAGCCACAGCCGGCGCTCCAGCCTCACCTTCTGCTCGGGGGACCACAGGACGGCCAGCTGCGCGGAGGCGTAGCGGCCGGCCAGGACATTGGGGATGCGGGGCTTCGCAGGAGCAGCAGTCACGTGGAGAGATTCTACTGGCGGTTCACGCAGGCCGACGCCCCGGTCCCGTTTGTGGCTTGCTACGAGAGAGGCTACGGAGTGCGCGGGTCGTCGTCGTACGGCAGCAGCTCGGGCCGCTTGGCCGGCCGGCCGTCGCCGGACGATCGTCCTGTGACCCGTCGTCCGATCCACGGCACCAGATGCTCGCGCGCGAACCGCAGATCACTGCCGCGCCGCGCCGCCCAGCCGGGCAGCGCGCCCGGGGCCAGCGGCGTCCGCCAGTCGTCCTCGGCCGCCCGGCCCAACACCTGCCACACGGCCTCGGCGACCCGCCGGTGCCCCTCCTCCGTCAGGTGCAGCCGGTCGACGTGCCACATCCGTGGATCGCCGAGCGCGGGCGTCCCGTACAGGTCGACGACCAGGGCGCCGTGCTTCGCGGCCAGGGTGTCGATGAAGTCGAACAGCTCCTCCATGCGCGGCCGGAACCGCTGCATCACCGGGCCGTCGCGTCCGGGGCTGCGCATCAGCACCAGCCGCTCGCAGGACGGCGCGAGCCGCTCCACGGCCTCTTCCAGATATCCGCGCACCCGGCCCATGTCGCACTTGGGCCGCAAGGTGTCGTTGAGTCCGCCGACCAGGGTCACGACGTCCGCCCGCATGGCGACCGCGACGTCGACCTGTTCCTCGACGATCTGGGCGATGAGCTTTCCGCGTACGGCGAGATTCGCGTACCGGAAGCCAGGCGTATTCGCGGCGAGCCGCGCGGCGAGCAGATCGGCCCAGCCGCGGTACGAGCCGTCGGGCAGCGCGTCCGACATGCCCTCGGTGAACGAGTCGCCGAGCGCGACAAGACTGGTGTAGTTGGCATTCATTTCCATGGCGGGTGCGATCGTATCCCGGCGGCGCGAGACATGCGCCCGGGGTCTGTCCACCGGGGCGGGGGCGCGGTATCCCGGGTACAGGAGTCCGCGAGGAGAGAGCGAGCGAGCCATGTTCACTGCCGCATTCTGGAAGGCCACCGGGGAGCGGGCGCTTCGCACCTTCGCGCAGTCGCTCGTCGCGGTCCTCACCGCCGGGGCGACGAACCTCATCGACGTCAACTGGCTCGCCGCCGTCTCGACCGCGGGCCTCGCCACCGTGCTCGCCATCCTCACGGCGATCGGCGCGTCCGGGGTGGGCGGCGGGCACGGCCCGGGTCTCACCGAGACCACGGACCGCGCCCAGCCATCCGTCCACTAGGCCTGCTGCTGGTCCGGGCGGCCCACCAGCTCGCGCAGCACGTCCTCCATCGTGACGAGCCCCGTGGGGTCGCCGTCCTCGCCCAGCACCGCCGCCAGGTGCGTACGGCTGCGCCGCATCGCCGTCAGGACGTCGTCGAGCGGTGCGTCCGCCCGGACCCGGGCGATCGGTCGCAGCGCCGACACTGGGAACGGGACGTCGCGCGGAGTGGCGTCCAGGGCGTCCTTCACATGCAGATAGCCGAGGATCCGCAGCCCCTCCAGGACGGGGAAGCGGGAGAAGCCCGACTGGGCCGCCAACTGCTCCAGCCCCTCCGGCGTGGTGCCGGCCTGGGCGAACACCACCCGCTCCACCGGCATGATCACGTCACGCACTGGGCGGCGGCCCAGCTCCAGGGCGTCGTGCAGCCGCTCGGCGGCCCGGCCGTCGAGCAGACCGGCGTGGCCCGCGTCCGTGACCAGACGCGCCAGCTCGTCGTCCGAGAACGTCGCCGACACCTCGTCCTTGGTCTCCACCCGCATCAGCTTCAGCAGGGTGTTGGCGAAGGCGTTGATCGTGAAGATCACCGGGCGCAGGCCACGGGCCAGCCCCACCAGCGGCGGACCGAGCAGCAGCGCGGTCCGTACCGGCTCGGCCAGCGCGATGTTCTTCGGCACCATCTCGCCGAAGAGCATGTGCAGATACGTCGCCGCGGCGAGCGCGATGACGAAGGAGATCGGGTGGGTCAGCCCGTCCGGCACACCCACGGCGTGGAAGACCGGCTCCAGCAGATGCGCGATGGCGGGCTCGGCGACCACACCCAGCACCAGGGTGCACAGCGTGATGCCCAGCTGCGCGGCGGCCAGCAGCGCCGAGATGTGCTCAAGACCCCACAGAACGCTGCGCGCCCGCCGGTTGCCCTCTTCGGCCTCCGGCTCGATCTGACTGCGGCGCACCGAGATCAGCGCGAACTCCGCGCCGACGAAGAACGCGTTGACGACCAGCGTGAGCAGGCCGATGAGCAATTGGATCGCGGTCATCGCCGGGCCTCCTCGTCCGCGGTGGAGTCACTGGGCAGCGGTGCGTGCAGCAGCACGCGCGCCGCGCGGCGGCCCGACGCGTCCACCACGTTCAGTTGCCAGCCGGCCAGCTCGATGTGGTCGCCCACCACCGGGATGCGTCCCAGCTCGGTGGCGAGCAGGCCGGCGAGCGTCTCGTAGGGGCCATCGGGCACCCGCAGTCCGACCCGCTCCAGCTGGTCGGTCCTGGCCGCGCCGTCGGCGGACCACAAAGTGTGCCCGTCGGCGTCCTCGCCCGCCGGGGCGAGGTCGGGCGTCTCGTGCGGGTCGTGCTCGTCGCGTACTTCGCCGACAACCTCCTCGACTATGTCCTCCAGCGTCACGACGCCCGCCGTGCCGCCGTACTCGTCGATCACGACGGCCATGGTGTGCTTGCCCGAAAGCCGGTCGAGCAGCCGGTCGACGGTGAGTGTCTCCGGGACCAGCAGCGGTTCGCGCAGCAGCCCCGAGACGGCGTACGTCGCCCTGCGGTCCGCCGGCACGGTCAGCACGTCCTTGATGTGCGCGATGCCGACGACGGAGTCGAGGCTGCCCCGGTACACGGGGAAGCGGGAGAGGCCGGTCGCGCGGGTGGCGTTCGCGACGTCCTCCGCGGTCGCCTGCAGATCGAGGGCGGTGACCTGGACGCGCGGGGTCATCACATTCTCGGCGGTCAGTTCCGCCAGATTGAGGGTCCGTACGAACAACTCGGCGGTGTCCGCCTCCAGCGCACCCTCCTTCGCGGAGTGGCGCGCCAGTGCGACCAGCTCCTGGGGGCTGCGGGCGGAGGCCAGTTCCTCGGCGGGCTCCATGCCGAAGCGCCGCACGATGCGGTTGGCCGTGTTGTTGAGGTGGCTGATGAGCGGGCGGAAGGCCGCGCTGAACATCCGCTGCGGGGTGGCGACGACCTTCGCCACGGCCAGCGGCGAGGAGATCGCCCAGTTCTTGGGGACCAGCTCACCGACGACCATCAGGACGATGGTGGACAGGCCCGTGCCGATGACCAGGGCCACCGTCGATGCCGTCGCGGGGGACAGGCCGAGTCCCTCCATCGGTCCGCGGATCAGCTTGCCGATGGAGGGCTCGGCGAGCATGCCGACGAGGAGGTTGGTGACGGTGATGCCGAGCTGGGCGCCGGAGAGCTGGAACGTGAGGCTGCGTACGGCCTTCAGGGCGCTTGCCGCGCCCCGGTCGCCGCGCTCCACGGCCCGCTCCAGGTCGCCGCGCTCGATGGTCGTCAGCGAGAATTCCGCCGCGACGAAGGCTCCGCAGGCGAGCGAGAGCAGCACGGCCAGGGCGAGCAGAAGCACTTCGGTCATCGGTTCACCTCCGTCCCATGGTCGGGCAGGGCGGGGAGGAACGCGCGATGTCGACTACTGGGAGGCTCGCCCATGGGCGGACGCTCACACCTTTCGGAAGTGGGTGATCAATGTCCGCCCATGGTAAAGGATGGGCAAAGCGCGGCGGAGGTCAGTAGGCCGTCGGCGTCAGTGCGCCAGTGCCTTGACCCACCGGGACCACTGCGGCTCCGGAGCGTATCCCGCGGCGCGCCACGCTTGGCGCGCGCGCTCGTTGTCGTCCAGGACCATCGCGTCGCCGCGCCGCCCGCCCAGCGCGAGGAACCGCTCCTCGGCCGCCGCGAGCAGCGCCGAGCCGATGCCCTGACGCCGCCGGTCCGGGTGCACCGCGAGCCGGTACAGATGGCAGCGCCAGCCGTCGAAGCCCGCGATGACGGTGCCGACGAGCTCGGCGCCGCGCTCCGCGAGGATCAGCGTGTCCGGATCACGGGCGACCAGCCGCTCGATGCCCGCCCGGTCGTCGCTGATGCTGGTCCCCTCGGCGGCCTCCTTCCAGAAGGCCAGTACCGCGTCGAGGTCGGCGGGGCCCGCGGCCCGTATTCGAAGACCATCCATGGCGTCATCCCACCACCGCGCGCGCGTGGCCGTCGACCGGCTTCCACCATGTGGTCGGGGCGGCCGGGTGGCCCCTCGGCTCCCCGTCTCACTCGTGGGCGATCGCCCCCAGGACATTCATCCGCGAGGCGCGCAGCGCAGGAAGCAGCGCGGCCACCAGGCCGACCACGACCGAACCCACCACCACCGCAGCCACCGTGCCCCACGGCACGGCGAAGGCGGTCAGGCCCTCCAGCGCGAGCACCTGGTGGATGGCCACTCCCCACACCAGGCCCAGCGTCAGCCCCAGCACCGCTCCGAACACCGCGATCACCACGGACTCCAGCCGGATCATCCGCCTCAGCTGGACCCGGGAGAGCCCGATCGCGCGCAGCAGCCCGATCTCACGGGTCCGCTCCACCACGGACAGCGCCAGGGTGTTGACCACTCCCAGCACCGCGATGACGATCGCCAGGCCGAGCAGGGCGTACACCAGGTAGAGCATCACCGCGATCTGCTCGCGGATCAGCTCCTTGTAGTCGGCCTGGTCCCTGACCTGGACCTGCGGATACGGTTCGAGAACCTTCTCCAGACCCGCGCGCAGCTGCTGCACGTCGCCGTCGGCCGCGTTGACGTACACCGCGCTCTCCTGGCCGTCCGGCAAATATTTCTCCACCGTGGCGAGCCCCATGAAGAGCCCGCCCGCCATCCCGGGCCCGCCCGACTGGTCCATGTCGCTGAACGCGGCGACCTTCAGCTCCGCCTTCTTGCCGCCGGGGAACTCGACCGGCAGCACCGCGCCGATCCTCACCTTGTGCTCCCGGGCGTACTCCACATCCATGGCCAGGCTGCCCGGCGCCAGCGCGGCGGCCGTGTCACCGCTCGTGTAGGTGACGCGCGCGACCTCGTCCAGCCGCGCGTCGTACCCGACGGCCGTCGTCTCGACGCGCTCGCCGTCCGGCAGCCGTACCGCCAGCGGCACGAAGCGCTGACGCACCAGGACGGCGACGTCCGGCTCCGCGCGGACCTTCTCGGTGACCTCGCGCGGGAACGGCATGAACGAGCCGTTCTGTACGACGAAGTCGGCGCCCAGTGTCTTGTCGATCTGGTCGTCGAAGGACTTGGTGATCGAGGCGCTCGCCACCGAGAGCCCGGCCACCAGGGCGAGCCCGACCATCAGCGCCGCCGCGGTGGCGCCCGTACGCCGGGGATTGCGCAGGGCGTTGCGCTGGCTCATGCGGCCCACGGGCCCGTACAGCCGGGGGAACGCCCCGCCGAGCACCCGGATCACCGGCCGCACCAGCAGTGGGCCCGCGACGACGGTGGCGATCAGGGTGAGCACGATGCCGAGGCCGAGCAGCGAGGACGCCGTCGCGGTCTCCTCGTTCGCTGCGGTCCCGCCGAGCGCGAAGGCGCCGGCCGCGCCGAGCAGCGTGCCCGCCACGGCCCTGACCTTCAACGGCCGCCCGACGCCCGCCACTTCGACATCGGCGAGCGCGGCCATCGGTGACACCCGGGCGGCCCTGCGCGCGGGAAGATAGGCGGCGACGAAGGTGACACCGACCCCGACGACGTACGCGGCGACCGGTGTGCCCCAGCCGACCACCATCTCGGCGGCGCTGAGATTCATGCCGAACGTGCTCATCAGCGCGATGAGTCCGGCCGCCAGGCCGACCCCGGCGGCCAGTCCCAGCGTGGAGCCGACCAGGCCGAGCAGCAGCGCCTCGGTGAGGACGGAGCGCCGCACCTGGCGGCGGTCCGCGCCGAGCGCCCGCATCAGCCCGAGTTCGCGGGTGCGCTGCGCGATCAGCATGGAGAAGGTGTTGACGATCAGAAAGATGCCGACCAGGACCGCGACACCGGCGAACCCCAGCATCACGTACTTGATCACATCGATGAAGCCGCCCAGATCGGCGGCGGCGGACTCGGCCTGCTCGGCGGCGGTGTCCAGATCGTACCCGGAGCCCAACTCGGCGGCGATCCGCTGTTTGAGCGTGTTGTCGTCGACGCCCGCCGCCGCCTCGACCGAGATGCCGCTGGCCGTGTCGGCCCGGCCGAGCAGCCGGCTCTGGGCGGTCGGGGTGTCCAGGAAGACCAGGGCCGCGCCGGGGTTGGTGGTGGTGAAGGTGGCGATGCCCACGATCTGCACCTTGAAGGACCCCGGCCGGGCCAGGACCGTGAGCGTGTCGCCGATGCCGACGTCCTTCTTGTCGGCGGTGTCCTTGTCCAGCAGCGCCTCGTGCGGGCCGCGCGGCTCATGGCCGCTGGTCAGCTTCACCGGACTGCGGTCGGTGACGTACCAGTTGGTCGCGATGGTCGGGGCGCCGCTCGTCGGCCCCACTGATTCGTTGTCACGGTCGACGACGGTGATGTTCTCGGCGGAGACATCGATCCAGGCACGGGCGACACCGTCGACCTCGCCGACGCGGTCCGCGAGGGACGCCGGGACGGTCTGTGCGATCCCCGACGGCACGCTCTCGCTGATCTCCTCCTTGGCTGTGATCGTGACATCCGCCGAGGTGGAGGCGAAGAGCCGGTCGAAGGTGCGGGCCACCGTGTCCGAGAAGATCAGGCTGCCCGCCACGAAGGCCACGGACAGGATGACGGCCAGCGCGGACAGCAGTAGCCGTCCCTTGTGTGCGAAGAAGCTCCGCAGTGTCGCCTTCAGCATGGAGGCCCCCGTTCCTCAGGTCTTGCGGATGCCGTCGAAACGCTTCAGACGCTCCAGCACCGCCTCGGCGGTGGGCGAGGGCATGTCGTCGACGATCCGGCCGTCGCCGAGGAAGAGCACCAGGTCGGCATGGGCGGCGGCGACCGGGTCGTGCGTCACCATCACGACCGTCTGCTCCAGCTCGTCGACCGCCTCGCGCAGGAAGGACAGCACCTCGGCGCCCGCCCGCGAGTCGAGATTGCCGGTCGGTTCGTCGGCGAAGATCAGCTCGGGCCGGGAGGCGAGCGCGCGGGCGCAGGCCACCCGCTGTTGCTGGCCGCCGGACAGCTGGGTGGGGCGGTGGCCCAGGCGGTCGCGCAGCCCCAGTGTGTCGATCACCCGCGCCAGCCACTCCTGGTCGGGCTTGCGGCCCGCGATGTCCATGGGGAGCGTGATGTTCTCGGCGGCCGAGAGCGTGGGCAGCAGATTGAACGACTGGAACATGAAGCCGATCTTGTCCCGGCGCAGCCGCGTCAACTCGCGCTCCTTGAGGCCCGTCAGCTCGGTGTCGCCGAGCCACACCTGCCCCGCGGAGACGGTGTCGAGCCCGGCCAGGCAGTGCATCAGGGTCGACTTCCCGGAGCCGGAGGGGCCCATGACCGCGGTGAAGCGGCCGCGCGCGATGTCGACGTCGACGGAGTCCAGGGCGATCACGGCCGTCTCGCCCGTGCCGTACGCCTTCGTGAGCCCCCGCGCGCGTGCCGCGTCCTTGGCATCGCGCGGCGCCGGTTCCTCGGCGCGTGCGGCCGCAGGTGTGGACAAGGTGGCCTCCCGGAGGCGCGGCAGAGTCAACTCCCGTACAGCTGATGAGAGTAGAGGGCAGGAGGCGCGATGGGTATCCGTCGTGAGGTCGGTGTGGCGCCGGGTCCGTGTAACGACCTCGGGGGCAATAGTGCGCGGGCTCCCGACGCCCCGCGACTCCGCCTGCGGCGTTGTCGTCGGTCGACGACGCCTTGCGTCGCCTCCCTCCTCCGCCTTGGATGCGAAGCCGCATGACGCCGCTCGCTGATCCACGCTCCATTGCCCCCGAGGTCGTAAGGGACAAGAGCGGATTCGGCGTCCGGGCCCACTTGCCGGTGCTAGCACTGTCGCGCTAGCGTGATGGGGTGGCTAAGACACAGCTGAACGTAAGGGTGGACGAGACCACAGCCGAGGCCGCGCGCCAGCGCGCCCTCCAACGCGGGATGAGCGTGAACCGCTACATCGAGGAGCTCGTCAAGCAGGACGCCGGAGAGGCGGGGCGCACCTTCGTCGAGGCCGCGTCCGACTTCATGAAGCAGTACGAATCGGTGTTCGCCGAGGAGTTCGGCACGGAGCACGAAGGCAAGCGTTGACTCTGAAGATCGACCTCGCCTGGCTCCTCATGATCGCCGAGCACAAGACACCCGGTGACCCGCAGGTCATCGACTGGGGTGCGCTGGTCGCCGCCGTGGCCCGGCACGACTCTGAGATATTCGGCATCCCGGTCTACAGCGACCCGCACGCGCGCGCCGCCGCGCTGCTCCAACTACTGCTGCACGTACCGGCCCTGGAGCGCTCCAACGCGATGTTCGCTTCGGCCGTCGCCTATGGCTACCTCGTCGCCTGCGGCCTCAAGGTCGTCACCTCGCCCGAGCAGGTACGGGACTTGGCCAGACTGGTGAAGGAAGGCAAGGCGGACGTCCACACCATCGCCGAGGAGTTGCGCCAGTGGAGCCTCTAGGGACTGTGGGGCCTGCGCGCGACACCACGGAGATCGACCGGGCACCCCCCCCTACGGCCTCCCCCGCGGTAGGGAGTGATCAGCGAGCGGAGTCGCAGGACGCCGGGAGCCCGCTCCGTATCGCGGGAGAGGTCGTTAGAGGGTGTGGGGCTTGCGCGCGACCCCCAGCACACAGGGCGACGACGGCAGCCTGATGCCCTTCTTCGGTACGTACAGCCGCCGATGCCGCTCGATCTCGAAACCGGCCGCCGCGATCGCGGCCAGTGGGTCGCGCGCGGTGTGACAGCCGCCGAAGAGCAGCGGCCACACGGTGCGGTCCAGCGCGCGCTGGGTCACCACCAGGGACCGGCTCTCGCCGATGCCGTGCTCGAAGAAGCGCAGCTCCCCACCGGGCCGCAGCACCCGTGCGATCTCGGCGAGGGCGCACGGCAGGTTCCGTACGGAGCACAGCACCAGTGACACCACGGCCGCGTCGTACGCCTCGCCCTTGACCGGCAGGGCCTCCGCCGCGCCCGGCACCACGGCCACCGGGACATCCGCGTCGAGAGCCGCCTGCGCGGCCAGCCGGCGCAGACTCCGCTCCGGTTCGATCGCCACCACCTCGGAGACTGCCGACGGGTAGTGCGCGAAGTTCAGCCCGTTGCCCGCGCCGATCTCGATGACCCGCCCCGAGAGCCCGACGAGCAGCTCCTCGCGGTGCGCGGCGACCCCGCCCCTGAGATCCGCCGCCACGCTGAGCCGGGCGTAGACACGGGCGAAAAGCGGATGGTGGACGGCGTCTCGGGGAAACTTGTTGCGGCGCAGTGCCATCACGGACTCCTGAGGCGGTCGTGGTCGCGTCACCCGATTCTGCCCCCGTACCGGCGGGTCAGCCGCTCACGAAGCAGAACTCGTTGCCCTCGGGGTCCAGCAGCACCTGGAAATCCCCGTTCTCGTCGGTGACGACGGAGCCCGACAGGGTCGCGCCGAGCCGCACCGCCTCAGCGCTCGCCGTGTCGATGTCGCCCGCCGCCAGGTCCAGGTGGAGCCGGTTCTTGACGGCCTTGCCCTCCGGCACACGCTGGAAGGCGATCCGGGTGAACCCCGGCGGGTCGATGAAGGACCAGTCCGCGCCGCGGTCCACCGGATCACCGCCCAGCAGGGCGGCCCAGAACCGCACCAGGGCGGCCGGCGCCGCGCAGTCGAAGACGATTTCGTCGACCCGAGCTCGCATGGAGACCACTTTACGGGCGCCAGGTGCCGCCGAGCCGGGGCGCGAGCCAATCGGTGGCGCGCCCCCGGAACACTTCGGGTGCCAGGGCCCCCGCGCCCTGCGGAACCACACCGAGCAGCGGGGCGCCCGCGGCCTCCGGCAGGTCCGTCAGATTACAGCGCTCGGCCAGATCAGGCTGCCGGGGCCAGCTGCCGATCACGACGCCCAGCTGCTCCAGCTTTCGCGCCCGCAGGGCCTCGGCGGTCAGGGCTGTCGCGTTGAGGGTGCCGAGGCCGGCGGGGACGACCACCAGAACGGGCGCGTCGAGCAGCCGTGCGACGTCGGCGAGCGTGGCCCCCTTGTCGTCGAAGCGCACGAGCAGGCCGCCCGCGCCCTCGATCAGCACCAGGTCGTGTTCGGCCGCCAGCTTCTCGGCCGCCTCCGCCACGTCCCGCGGCAGCACCGGGCGCATACCGGCGCGCCTGGCGGCGGTCGCGGGGGCCAACGGCTCGGGGAACCGGGCGAGTTCGACGCCCAGCACACCCTCACCCGCGAGCCGCACGGCGTCGTCGGCGTCACCCGGCGCACCGGGGGCCAGTCCGGTCTGTGCGGGCTTGAGCACGGCGACCGTGCGGCCCTGCGCGCGGGCGGCGGCGGCGAGGGCCGCGGTGACGACGGTCTTGCCGATGCCGGTCCCGGTGCCTGTGACGACGATGACGGCCATGCGTGCTCCTCGTGGGGGGTGTTGCAGGGGGAAGAAACGGCTTTACGCCGCCGACGCGGCCGCGCACACCGCCCGGGTGATGCGGGCCAGGTCCTCGTCGCCCGTCACATAGGGCGGCATCGTGTAGATGAGATCGCGGAAGGGCCGCAGCCACACGCCCTCGCGCACCGCGGCCCGCGTCGCCGCCGCCATGTTCACGTCGTGGTCCAGCTGTACGACGCCGATCGCGCCGAGTACGCGTACCTCCCGCACTCCGGGCAGCTCCGCCGCCTGGGCCAGACCCTCGCGCAGCCCGGACTCCAAGCGCTTGACCTCCACCTGCCAGTCCTGGCCGATGAGCAGGTCGATCGAGGCGCAGGCGACCGCCGCGGCCAGCGGATTGCCCATGAACGTCGGGCCGTGCGCGAGCACAGGGACCTCACCGCGCGAGATGCCATCGGCGACCCGCGAGGTGCACAGCGTCGCCGCCATCGTCAGATAACCGCCGGTCAGCGCCTTGCCGACACACAGCACATCGGGCGAGACACTCGCGTGCTCGGATGCGAAGAGGGTGCCCGTACGGCCGAAACCGGTCGCGATCTCGTCGAAGACCAGCAGCACGTCGTGCGCGTCGCACGCCTCGCGCAGCACCCGCAGATACGCGGGGGAGTGGAACCGCATCCCGCCCGCGCCCTGCACCACCGGCTCCACGATCACGGCGGCCAGCTCGTCCGCGTGCCGGGCGATCAGGTCACCGAGATGCGCGGCGTACGTCTCGTCGTACTCGGCAGGCGGCGCGTCCGCGAAGACCTGCCGCGGCAGCGCCCCCTGCCACAGCTCGTGCATCCCGCCCTCGGGGTCGCACACCGACATGGGTTGCCAGGTGTCTCCGTGGTAACCGCCCCGCCAGGTCAGCAGCCGCTGCTTCGCCGGCCGGCCTACCGAGCGCCAGTGCTGGAGGCACATCTTGACCGCGACCTCGACGGAAACCGAACCGGAGTCGGCGAGGAAGACATGCCGGAGCGGCTCGGGGGTGATCTCCACCAGCTTGGCGGCGAGCCGCACGGCGGGCTCATGGGTGAGCCCGCCGAACATCACATGGCTCATCTTGTCGAGCTGGCCGCGCGCCGCCTCGTTGAGCGCGGGGTGGTTGTAGCCGTGGATCGCTGACCACCAGGACGACATGCCGTCGATCAGCACGTCCTGACCGTGCGCGGGCTCGGCCAGCCTCAACCGTACCCCCGATGCGGACTCCACCAGGAGCGGCTCCGCCCGGCCCGGCATCGGACCGTACGGGTGCCACACATGCTCGCGGTCAAGACGCAGCAGCTCGGCTGGGGTGAGCGGCTCAGGCATTGGGCGCGAGGTCCGTCCCTGCGCCCCGGCGGCGTACCGACACCAGGTCCGTACGGGCGGCAGGCACCTCCGCAGCGGCCTGGGTCTCGACCTCCGCCGGGTCGTCGCCGCACGCCGATGCGCAACCGCCGCCGCGGTGCTGCGGCAGCGTCGTGGTGTCCGTGCCCTCCACCTCGAAGCCGGCGTCCGCGATCATCTCCAGGTCCGACTGGCCCGCCTGGCCCTCACTGGTGAGGTAGTCGCCGAGGAAGATCGAGTTGACCAGGTGCAGCGCGAGCGGCTGCATCGTGCGCAGATGCACCTCGCGCCCGCCCGCGAGCCTGACCTCCACGTCCGGGCAGACGAACCGGACCATCGCCAGGATGCGCAGCGCCCGCTGGGGGGTGAGGTTCCACTCCTCGGCGAGCGGTGTCCCCTCGAAGGGGATCAGGAAGTTGACCGGCACCGAGTCCGGGTCCAGGTCGCGCAGCGCGAAGACCACGTCGATGAGGTCCTCATCGCTCTCGCCCATGCCCGCGATCAGCCCGGAGCAGGCGGACAGACCCGCGGCCTGGGCCTGCTGGACGGTATCCACCCGGTCGGCATAGGTGTGGGTGCTGGTGATCTTCCCGTACGTCGACTCGGACGTATTGAGGTTGTGGTTGTAGGCGTCCGCGCCGGCCTCCCGGAGCCGCTCCGCCTGTCCGCCCGACAGCAGACCGAGGCAGGCGCACACCTCGACGTCCCCGTTCTGGTCCTTGATCGCCTCGATGGTCTTCGAGACCCGGTCGACATCACGGTCCGTCGGCCCGCGCCCGCTCGCGACCAGGCACACCCGCTTCGCGCCGCCCGCCACCCCGGCGGCCGCGGCCTTCGACGCCTCGTCGGGCTTCAGCCAGGTGTACTTCAGAATCTCGGCCTTGGAGCCGAGCCGCTGAGAGCAGTACGAGCAGTCCTCGGGGCACAGGCCGGACTTGAGGTTGACGAGGTAATTGAGTTTCACCCGCCGCCCGAACCACTGGCGGCGTACTTTCCCGGCCGCGGCCACCACATCGAGCAGATCGTCGTCGGAGGTCGCCAGCACGGCGAGAGCTTCTTCGCGGGTCGGCAGCTCGCGCCGCAGCCCCTTGTCCACCAGCGTGTTCAGCAGATCCATGGCCTTGATCCTGGCGCACGGCACCGCCCCTGGCCAAGGTGGAATCACACAAGAGCACGGTCTTGAGGTGTGGGTATTGCCACACCCTGCCCTCACGTGCCCACCGCTAGTGTCTGTGGGCTGCCTACAATAGGGACTCACCGATGCCGCAGGAACCGTTCGCACCGTTCGGCTGGATCGACGAGCAGGCGCGGCTGCGCGCGGCGGCCGGACTCGTCAGGACGCTGCGTCCGCGGCCCGCCGAGAGCGCCCTGCTCGACCTCGCGAGCAACGACTACCTCGGGCTCACCCACCGCCCGGAGGTCACCTCCGCGGCGGCCGGGGCCGCCCGTCGCTGGGGCGCGGGCGCCACCGGATCACGGCTGGTCACCGGCAGCACCGAGCTGCACGCCGAGCTGGAGCGGGAACTCGCCGCGTTCTGCGGCTTCGAGGCGGCCCTCGTCCTGTCCTCCGGCTACGCCGCCAACCTCGCGGCCCTCACCGCGCTCAGTGGCCACGGCTCGCTGATCGTTTCCGACGCGCTCAACCACGCGTCGATCGTCGACGGCTGCCGCCTCTCGCGCGCCGATACGGCGGTCGTGCCGCACGCCGACCCCGACGCCGTGCGCAAGACGCTCGACGCGCACGACGGCCGTGCGCTGGCCGTCACCGACTCGGTGTTCTCGGTGGACGGCGACGCGGCGCCACTGGTGGAGCTGGCCGAGGTCTGCCGCGCGTACGGGGCGGCTCTCGTCGTCGACGACGCGCACGGCTTCGGGGTGCTGGGCGACGGTGGCCGGGGCGCCCTCGACGCGGCCCGGATCGCGGGCGCGGACGGTGTGGTCGCGACCCTCACCCTGTCGAAGTCCCTGGGCAGCCAGGGAGGGGTGGTCCTCGGCCCGGCCAAGGTCATCGACCACCTGGTCAACACGGCCCGTACGTTCATCTTCGACACGGGGCTCGCCCCGGCCGCCGCCGGTGCGGCCCTCGCGAGTGTGCGGCTGCTGCGCCGGGAACCGGAACTGGCAGCGCGCGCCCGAGCGGTGGCGGCCGCCCTGCACCGCGGGCTGACCGACGCGGGCCTGACCGCGGTACGCCCCGACGCCGCCGTGGTGTCGGTCCTGGCGCCCTCGCCGGATGCGGCGGTGCGGTGGGCGGCCGACTGCCGTGCGGCCGGGCTCGTGGTGGGCTGCTTCCGTCCGCCGTCGGTGCCCGACGGGATCTCCCGCCTCAGGCTCACGGCGCGCGCCGACCTGACCGACCAGCAGATCGAAGAGGCGGTGGGCACGATCAGCAGGACCGCGCCCACCGGGTGACTCTCAACAGCACTGGCCGATGGCCTGTTTTCGTATGGCCGACAGAAAGCTCCAGATCGGCAATGTTCGGAAAGGAGAAGATAGCGAAAGGGCCGGTGAGATAGATATGCCCGCCGGAAGCGAAAGGCACAACCTGTAAGCGGACATGAGGCAGCTGCGCCAACTCCAGCAACTGCCTCGGCTGGTGTGTCATGGTCCCCCGGCCGCCCGCCTGTCGCCGCAGTACCGCCTCGTCCAGGACCGCGCTCAACTGCAGCGGGCCATCGGCCCGCAGTACTTCCTGGCGGGCCAGGCGCACCTCCACCAGAGAGTCGGCCTCCTCCGCCGACGGATCGTCCCGCGCGGCCCGGGTCACCGCCCGCGCGTGGTCCGGCGTCTGCAACAGCCCCGGAACCACGGTGTTCTCCAGCGTGCGCGCCGAACTCGCCTGGAGCTCCAGGCTGATGAAGTCCCGGTACTGCGGCGGCGGCAGCCCCCGATAGGCGTGCACCAATGGCTTCCCGAGTCGTTCACGGAGCCGGCCAACGCGTCCGGCAACGCCCGAAGCTGCGGATCGCCCACTTCGTACACATGCAGCAATCGGGCCACGTCGGTGGCCTTCACGGCACTGCGCCCCGTCTCGATCCTGCTCACCTTCGACTGGTGCCACCCGACCAGACAGGCGGCTTCCGGGCTGGTCAGCCCGGCGCGGTCAGGGCAGCCCGCGCACTCTTCCCCCCAGCTTGCGTCGCCGCACCGCGGGACCTTTCTGCATATTGACTCCCTCCGCCCCGCGCCGATGCGCCATTCCGGAACCCAAATACGTTCTCGCGTAGCAGAGTTCACCGCTTCGAGCGACAGATTTATGCATATCTTGGAGGATCGCCACCTATCACGGCACCATCAGTGTCACTCTGGCGCAGAGCACAATCCGAGGCCGCCCTCGAAGTTGCATCCGCTACGAGTCGGAGTCCGGCCCCGGTGGGAAAGGGACAGCGTCGCCATGGCAGACCATCAGGAATCATCCGTCACTCTGCCGAGCGATCCAGCCTCGGTCTCCGCGGCACGGAGATACGTCGCGGAGACTCTCGGCGGCTGGGGCATGCCGCCGGATTCCGATGCCGCCGATATGGTCCGGCTGATCGTCTCGGAGCTTGCCACCAACGCGGTGCAGCACACGCTCGGCCAGTCGCCCACCTTCACCGTGGACGTACAGCTGGAACGGGACGAGCGCTTGCGCATCGGCGTAACCGACAGCCACCCTCGGTGGCCGAAGCGGCTTCCCGCCGCGGTCCAGCAGGACAACGGGCGCGGCATGGTGATCATTCGCTGTCTCACCGCGGAGTTCGGCGGACGGCTGTCCGTGACCCCCACGGCCGAGGGCGGCAAGACGGTCTGGATCGCGCTGCCGTGGACCGCGCCGGTCCGCGCCCCTGCCCAGACGCCCGTCCAGGCGTAGTCCCGACCGGGGGCGTGCCTGAACGGCCTGGTGCTCGGGGCTGCTTGCCCGCTCGTGCGGCGTGCTCAGCCGGGGCGGTCCCGGTCGTGGACCGTGCTCAGCCGGTACCGGCACCGCTTCGGCCGGTACCGGCGGCCCGCCCGAACACGCCGCGCAGCAGGGCCCGCAGAGTGTCCGCGGCCGGGCTCCGTTCGCCGGTCCTGTGCACGACCGAGATGGTGCGCCGCAGTCCGGCGTCCGCCAGCGTCCGCGATCCCACGGGGGTCGTCGCCATCGCGGCGACCATCTCGGGCACTCCGAGCCCCGCGCTGACCAGCGCGCACACCAGCGCGTACCCGGGCGACTCGCACACCACCGCCGACGTCGCCCCCGCCGCGGCCAGCGCAGCCTCCACACCCTGGCGGGGATGGTTCGGCGCACTGCTGATCAGTGGCTGGCCGGCCAGGTCCGCCAGGCGCAGCCGCTCCGAGCCTCCGGCCAGCGGATGGCCGGGCGCCGTCACCAGCACCAGCTCCTCGACCGGCAGCCGCTCCGCCGCCACCCCGGAGGGCAGTGGCACGGTCGGCGCCGGTTCGTAACTGTGGGTCAGAGCCAGGTAGCCTCGCCGGCCGCCACCGCGGTGACACCCGGGGCGGCCGACCCCCAGCAGTTTCTTTAGGCAGACCAAGAGGCGGTGTGACCGCGCCGCCGGGGAATTCGGGCGGGTCCGGCGACGGGCGGGCGGTCATGGCTAACGACCTCGGGGGCAATGGAGCGTGGATCAGCGAGCGGCGTCGACCGACGACAACGCCGGAGGCGGAGTCGCAGGGCGTCGGGAGCCCGCGCACTATTGCCCCCGAGGTCGTAAGGCGGACAGCACCGTCGCCATGACCGCCCAGGCCCGTCACCGGGGTGGGGCCGGGGTCGGGGTCGGTCAGCGCACCCTGCCGTACCAGACGCTCTTGGACCAGATCTTCTCCAGCCGCACCACGGACCCGCGCTTGGGGGAGTGCCAGATCTTGCCACTGCCGGCGTAGATGCCCACGTGGTAGACGTTCCGACCGGAGTGGAAGAAGACCAGGTCGCCGCGGACCCTGCTGGAGGAGGAGACGCGGCGGGTCTTGTTGTACTGCGACTGTGCGGTGCGCGGCAGGCGCTTGCCCGCCTTCTTGAACGAGTAGAGCGTCAGCCCCGAGCAGTCGAACCGGTTGGGACCCGCTGCCCCGTACCCGTACGGGGACCCCTTCTTCGACGCGGCCACTTTCAGTGCCTTCGTCGAGTGCGCCGGGGCGGCCTGCGCCTCATTGGCGGCTCCTGGCACCAGCATCGAGGCGCCCATTACGGCAATGGTGAGGGCCGAAGCCGCTCCGGTTCTGGTCATC
This sequence comes from Streptomyces sp. H27-C3, assembly GCF_030063415.1. GTDB lineage: Bacteria > Actinomycetota > Actinomycetes > Streptomycetales > Streptomycetaceae > Streptomyces. The sequence goes on from NZ_JASITA010000010.1 coordinate 116,708, forward strand.
AGCGACGGAAAATTCATCTGCGCAGTCATGCGCAACCCTTCGTCAGCCGCCTGTGAAGGATGACCTGTCGGGTTCGGACAGGCGAAGATGTCCGGCCGCGTCAAGCGGCTTCACCCCAAGGGACGGCCTGGTGAACAGGCCACCCCGACGCGCTTGGGTCCTCCACTCCTGCCGTTGCACTCTGTCGACCAGGCATCCGGGAGGCGGCAGGACTCAGCGTCCACCCGGACCGCCCCGCCGTGTGGCAGGGGCTTGTCGTCCTAGGGATCTTGACCCAGACCCGTCTGTTTTCCGAGCTGAAACGACGTTATGTGAGGCTCCTCACCACTGACCCGTTCGGGTGGACAGGGGTGTTCGCGTCCACCGCCGTCGGTGCGTGGCGACGGCGGAACCAGCGGCGGAGTGATTCATTCCGGTTGGCGCGTAGGTGAGATGTGCAAGTCGAGCGGTACTGCTGTCCCAGCGTTGACTACGCCATTTGAGGGAGCGTGTGTCGTACGACGACCGGCTCGCGGGCCGAGCCGAGCGCCGTCAACTCGATGAAACCGGTGGCGCGGTGACCCGGCCCGAGCGCCGCTCCCCGTCGAGCACGCGCAGCGCCCGCGCCAGGGTGGCGGCGTGTACCCGGGTTTCGCCCCGCTCGTGCATCAGGGTGAGGGCGTCCCGCAGTGCGGGAGCCCCTTCGAAGCGAGAGCCCGCGTGGCCCGCAGTGCCCCATAGGCGTCCGTGGCGCGCGCCGGGTTGATCCGTCCCAGCAGATCGACCACTTCGAGAAAGCGGTCGACGAACTCACCCTCGGCGCGGGTCAGTGCGGTCAGTGCGGTCAGTGCGGGCAGCGGGGGCAGCTCGGGCAGCGGCATCGCGGCTCACCTCGGCGAGGAGGAGTCGCGGGTATCCTTGCGGCTCTGCACGATGTGGTCCACCAGGCCGTACGCCTCGGCGGCGCCGGCGTCGAAGATCTTGTAGCGCTCGATGTCCTCGCCGATGCGCTCAAGGCTCTGCCCGGTGTGGCGCGCCAGCATCCCGGCGACCATGTCGCGCATGCGCAGCAGTTCCTGCGCCTCGATCTCCAGATCCGACGGCTGGCCGTGCAGGGGCTGGTCGATGAGGGGCTGGCTGAGGAGCACCCGGGTGCCCGGCAGGGCGAGGCGTTTTCCCGGGGCGCCGGCCGCGAGCAGCACGGCGGCCGAGGATGCCGCCTGGCCCAAGCAGATCGTCTCCACGTCGCAGGTGACGAACTGGATCGTGTCGTAGATCGCGGCCATGGCGGTGAACGAGCCGCCGGGGGAGTTGATGTAGAGCGAGATGTCCCGGTCGGGGGCGGCGTGTTCGAGGTACATGAACTGCGCCGTCACGTCGTTGGCCGCCGTGTCGTCGACCGCCGTTCCGAGGAAGACGATCCGCTCCTCCAGCAGCCTGGAGTACGGGTCCGTGGTTCGGGTCTCGGTGCCGGTGCGCTCGGTGAACTCGGGCAGTACGTAGCGCGCGGAGGCGGCGGAAGTGCGGTGCATGGCAGTGGCTCTCCTCATGCTGCTCGGGCTCACTCTCTGTAGAAAATGTACAGGACGTACAAGCCGTAATATGGGGAGCATGGCCTATGAGATTCCGGTGACGCAAGCCCGAGCAGAGCTCGCCGAGCTGATCAACCGCGTGGTGTACGGCGGGGAGCGGGTGGTCGTGACACGTCACGGGAAGCCGCTCGTGGCGCTGGTCTCCGCCGCTGACCTGCAGCGACTCGAAAGCGATGCGGCGGTGGTCGAGGAGCAGGTGATCAGCTCCGTCTCCGCCATCGGCTCGTTCGCGTCCGCTCCGGGCGAACGGCGCCGCTTCGGTATCGCCGCCGAGCACCGCGGTGAGCAGAGTGGCGAGCGCGGCGGCGGCCACCGCGAGGGCTGAGCGCACACAAAAGGCCGTGCGCCCCCGTCCATTGCGCCGGGGACACACGGCCGGCCCTGCGTGGGCGGCGTACGGGTAGGACGTCGTGCGTGTCAGCCCACCGGGACCGCCTGCGGCGCGGCTGCGCCGACGCCTGCCGGAGTCTCCGCCGCCCTGCGCCGCCCGCCCACCAGTACGGCGGTCAGGCCGAGTGCGGCCCACAGGCCGAGCACGAGAAGCGGCGTCGCTGCGGCGCTTCCGTCGAAGAAGGCGACCGACCGCAGCAGTGATCCGCCCGCGCCGGGTGGCAGCCACCGGCCGATGGCCCCGGCCGGCTCCGGCAGCAGCTGCGGCGCGCTCGTGACGCCCGAGAACGGGTTCCCGATCAGCACCATAAGCAGCGATCCGAGCCCGATCCCCGCACGCCCGACGAGCGCCGCGCACCCCGCCACGGCCGCGCCGATGGCCAGTACGGTCAGCCCCACCACCCCCGCCTCGCGGTCTACAACTATTTCCCCAGCAAGGAGGAGCTGATCGCGGCCATCGCCGACGAGGCGTTCGCCGAGATCCGCGGGGCCTTCGAGGCCGCGGCGGGGAGTGTCCCGCCGCCCACCCCCGACGTGCTGCTCGGCCGTGTGCTGCGCCGCATGCTGGAGGAGCGGGTACTGGGCGCTGACCGGGGATCGTTCGCCAGGCTGATCGTCCAGGTGTGGACCGAGACCCTGCGCAACGAGCAGCTCGCCGCCGTGCTGGACGAGGGGTACAGCGGACTGCGCGTCTCCTGGGCCAAGCTGGTGGACGCCTACCGCGACAGCGGACTGATGGCAGCGGACGTCCCCGCCGACCATGTGGCCCGCACTCTCATCGCCACGGCCCAGGGCTTCATCGTCCAGCAGGCGCTCTTCGGCGACGTGGAGGTCGGCGTGCTGGAGGACGGGCTGCGGGGGCTGATGTCCAAGCAACAACCCAAGATCAGTTAACGCGCCGGAAAAACTTCACCCCTAACGTTCAATCCCAGGCCGCGAAGTGCTCAAGCGCAGGTCAACAGAGTGTTGACGTGGGCTAGGGTCCCGCTGCGCCCATCCTGTTCCGGGCGGGACAACTGTGAGGTGGACACGTGCAACTGACTCCGCACGAGCAGGAACGACTGCTCATCCATGTGGCCGCCGATGTGGCGGAGAAGCGCAGGGCGCGCGGGGTGAAGCTCAATCACCCCGAGGCGGTCGCGCTCATCACCGCGCACATCCTCGAAGGGGCCAGGGACGGTCGCACTGTCGCCGAACTCATGGCGTCCGGCCGTAGGGTGCTCGGCCGCGACGACGTCATGGGCGGCATCCCCGAGATGATCCACGACGTGCAGGTGGAGGCGACCTTCCCGGACGGGACCAAGCTCGTCACCGTCCATGAACCGATCGTCTGACGGGGCAACGGCGATGATCCCCGGAGAGGTCCTGTACGCCGACGGGCCGGTGCGCGTCAACGAGGGCCGCGCCGTCACCCGCCTCACCGTCCTCAACGCCGCCGACCGGCCCGTCCAGGTCGGCTCCCACTACCACTTCGCCGAGGCCAACCCCGGCCTCGACTTCGACCGCACCGTCGCCCATGGGCTGCGGCTCAACATCGCCGCGGGCACCGCCGTGCGCTTCGAGCCCGGCATCCCCGTCGACGTCGAACTCGTCCCCATCGGCGGCCTGCGCATCGTCGCGGGCCTGCGCGGGGAGACCGGAGGGTCCCTCGATGCCTGAGCTCCATCGCGCGGTGTACGCCGACCTGTTCGGCCCCACCGCCGGCGACCGTATCCGGCTCGCCGACACCGACCTGCTGATCGAGATCGAGGAGGACCGCTCCGGCGGCCCCGGGCGCGCGGGCGACGAGGCGGTCTTCGGCGGCGGCAAAGTGATCCGCGAGTCGATGGGCCAAGCCAGGACCACCCGCGCCGAAGGCGCCCCCGACACCGTCATCACCGGCGTCGTCGTCCTCGACCACTGGGGCATCGTCAAGGCCGACGTCGGCATCAGGGACGGCCGGATCACCGGCATCGGCAAGGCCGGCAACCCCGACACCATGGACGGCGTACACCCCGACCTGGTCATCGGGCCCGAAACCGAGATCATCGCGGGCAACGGCAAGATCCTCACCGCCGGGACCGTCGACGCCCATGTCCACTTCATCTCGCCGACCGTGGTCGACCAGGCACTGTCCTCGGGCACCACCACCCTCGTCGGCGGCGGCACCGGACCCGCCGAGGGCACCAAGGCCACCACCGTCACGCCGGGGCCTTGGCACCTGGCCCGGATGTTCGAGGCGCTGGAGCACTACCCGGTCAACATCGGACTCCTCGGCAAGGGCAACACGATGTCCCGCGAGGCGATGCACTCCCAACTGCGGGGCGGCGCCGTCGGGTTCAAGATCCATGAGGACTGGGGGGCCACCCCCGCCGTGATCGACGCCTGTCTGAGCGTCTGCGACGAGACCGGCGCGCAGCTCGCCATCCACACCGACACCCTGAACGAGGCCGGGTTCGTCGGCGACACCCTCGCCGCCATCGCCGGGCGCTCCATCCACGCCTACCACACCGAGGGCGCGGGCGGTGGGCACGCACCCGACATCATCACGGTCGTCTCCGAGCCATATGTGCTGCCCAGCTCGACCAATCCGACCCGGCCGCACACCGTCAACACCATCGAGGAACACCTCGACATGCTGATGGTCTGCCACCACCTCAACCCGGCCGTGCCGGAGGACCTGGCCTTCGCCGAGTCCCGGATCAGGCCGAGCACCATCGCAGCCGAGGACATCCTGCACGACATCGGCGCCATCTCGATCATCTCCTCCGACTCCCAGGCGATGGGCCGCATCGGGGAGGTCGCGATGCGCACCTGGCAGACCGCGCACGTGATGAAGAAGCGCCGCGGCCCGCTGCCCGGAGACGGTCTGGCCGACAACCGCCGCGCCCGTCGCTATGTCGCCAAATACACCATCAACCCGGCGGTCGCCCAGGGCCTGGACCGCGAGATCGGCTCCGTCGAGAGCGGCAAGCTCGCCGACCTGGTGCTGTGGGACCCGGTTTTCTTCGGTGTGAAGCCGCAGCTGGTCATCAAGGGCGGACAGATCGCGTACGCGCAGATGGGCGACGCCAACGCCTCCATCCCGACCCCGCAGCCGGTGCTGCCCCGGCCGATGTTCGGTGCGCTCGGCAGGGCCCCGGCGGGCAACTCCGTCAACTTCGTGACCGGTGCGGCGATCGAGGACGGGCTGGGGGAGCGGCTCGGCCTCGGCAAGCAGTCCGTGCCGATCAGCAGCACCCGCGGGCTCACCAAGGCCGACATGCGGGAGAACGACGCGCTCCCGCGTGTCGAGGTCGACCCCGACACCTTCACCGTGACCATCGACGGCGATCCGGTCGACCCCGCGCCCGCCGCCGAACTCCCGCTCGCCCAGCGTTACTTCCTGTTCTGATGAGCCTCCGATGAGCCGCGCCGCCCTGCTCGTACTCGCCGACGGCCGCTTCCCCGCCGGCGGCCACGCCCACTCGGGCGGGGCGGAAGCGGCTGTCAAGGCGGGCCGCGTCCGCAGCGCCCCCGACCTCGCGGCGTTCTGCCGGGGGCGACTGCACACCACCGGACTCACCGCGGCGGCGCTCGCCGCCGCCGCTGCCGCCGGAATCGACCCGCTCGACCTCGACGAGGCCGCCGACGCCCGTACGCCCGCACCCGCCCTGCGGGCCACGGCACGCAAGCTCGGCCGGCAGCTGATGCGCGCCGCCCGCGCCACCTGGCCGTGCGCGGAGCTCGACGCGCTCGCCGCCGCGCGCCCGCGCGGCGCCCACCAGCCCGTGGTGCTCGGCCTGACCGCCCGTGCGGCGGGGCTCGGCCCCGAGGACGCCGCACACTGCGCCGCGTACGAAAGCGTCAGCGGCCCCACGACCGCGACCGTCCGCCTGCTCGGCCTGGACCCCTTCGAGGCCACCGCCGTCCTCGCCCGCCTCGCACCCGAACTCGACCAGGTCGCGCGCCGGGCCGCCGAGGCAGCTCGGCGCGCACTCGACGAAGGCGCCGGCGCACTGCCCGCCGCCTCCGCGCCGCTGCTCGACATCACGGCCCAGGCGCACGCGGCCTGGCCCGTACGCCTCTTCGCCTCGTAACACTTTTAGGAGAGCCGCACCATGCACCTCGACCACTCGCACTCCGGCCCCGCCGCCGTCAGCGCCGACGCCGTACGCCCCGACGGCCGCAGGCGCGCGCTGCGCATCGGACTCGGCGGCCCGGTCGGCTCCGGCAAGACCGCGACCGTCGCCGCCCTCTGCCGGGCCCTGCGCACGGAACTGTCCATCGCCGTCGTCACCAATGACATCTACACGCGCGAGGACGCCGAATTCCTGCTGCGCAACGCCGTGCTGCCGCCCGAGCGCATCCAGGCCGTCGAGACGGGGGCCTGTCCGCACACTGCCATCCGGGACGACATCTCCGCCAACCTCGAAGCGGTCGAGGACCTGGAGGACTCGGTGGGGCCGCTCGACCTGATCCTGGTCGAGTCCGGCGGCGACAACCTCACCGCGACCTTCTCCAAGGGGCTGGTCGACGCGCAGGTCTTCGTCATCGATGTGGCGGGCGGCGACGACATCCCGCGCAAGGGCGGGCCCGGCGTCACCTCCGCGGACCTGCTGGTCGTCAACAAGACCGACCTCGCGCCCTACGTCGGCTCCGACCTCGGCCGGATGGCCCGCGACGCCAAGGAGCAGCGCGGCGAACTCCCCGTCGTCTTCACCTCGCTGGCCTCGGTCGAAGGGGTGCGACCGATCACCGACTGGGTCCGCGAGCAGCTCGGGGCCTGGTCCGCGTGACGCCGGTGAGCCCCGCGCCCACGGTCACGGCCACGGGGGCCGAGGCGACGCCCGCCGTCGCGTCAACCCGCATCGGTGCGGCGGGCTTCGCCGCACCACGCGTCGAGTCGACGGGCATCGCCGCGACGGCCCGCATCACCGCCGCCCCCGACGGCCGGGGCGGTACGAGCCTGCCGGTGCTGGAGAGCGACGGGCCGCTCGCGCTGCGCCGCACCCGCGCAGGCGGACCGTACGCCCGGGTCACCGTCGTCGGTGCGATGAGCGCGCCGCTGGGCGGCGACCGGCTGGCGGTCGACGCGGACGTGCGGGCCGGCGCGATGCTGCGCGTGGACTCCGCGGCTGCGACGGTCGCCCTTCCCGGGCGGACCGGGGCCCACGCCTGTTACGACGTACGGCTGACGGTGGGGGAGGACGCCCGGCTCGACTGGCTGCCGGAACAACTCATCTCGGCGTACGGCAGCGATCTGCGGATGACCACCCGGGTCGAACTCGCCGCATCCGCCCGACTGGTGCTGCGCGAGGAGCAGATCCTCGGCCGCCACGGCGAGGTCCCCGGTACGCTCACCACCCGGCTGACCGTGCGCCGGGCGGGCCGACCGCTCCTGGACCAGGAGCTTTCCTACGGGCCTGGGGCCCCCGGCGGCTGGGACGGGGGAGCGGTGCTCGGCGGCGCGCGGGCGACCGGCCAGCTGCTCGTGGTGGACCCGAGGTTCGCCTCCGAGCCTCCCGAAGCGCGGCTGTTGGGGGACGGCGCGGCGCTCACTCCGCTCGCGGGACCCGCGGTGCTGGTCACGGCGGTGGCGGCCGACGCGCTCCTGCTGCGGCGCGTCCTGGACGAAGCGGCCCAAATGGTCGTTCCCCGGTAGCTTCTGCCTGCACCGCTCACCGGGACACGGCTCACCGGTTATGGGATTGGTAAAGAAATGCCGGTCCGGCCTGTTGCCCGGGGCACTTGAGACGACAGGATTCAGCCGTACACCGACTGACTGACCACTTGCGTCACACGTGACACAACTGAAACAGGGGGAGGCACCACTTGAGGCGTACGGCAGTGCTCGGCTCGGCCGGCACTCTGATTGCGGGAACGCTGCTGGCCGGCGCGATAATCGCGCCGTCGGCCAGCGCCGACGGCAAGCGTCACAGCACCTCGGAGGCGCGGGGGACGCAGATCGCCGCGGACCGCGCGGCGAAGGCGGGCATCGACTGGACCGACTGTCCGGCCGACTGGGGGTTCGCGAAGCCCATCCAGTGCGGCTTCGTCAGCGTCCCGGTCGACTACGCGAAGCCGAACGGCCGCAAGATCAAGATCGCGGTCGACCGCATCGGCAACACCGGCTCCAAGAAGGACCGCCAGGGCGCCCTGCTTTACAACCCCGGCGGCCCCGGCGGGTCGGGCCTGCGGTTCCCGACCCGGGTCACCACCAAGAACCCGATCTACGCGAAGGCCGCCAAGGCGTACGACTTCGTGGGCTTCGACCCGCGCGGCGTCGGCCACTCCTCGCCGATCTCCTGCATCGACCCGCAGGAATTCGTCAAGGCGCCGAAGCTCGACCCGGTGCCCGACAGCGAGGCCGACAAGCGCGCCCAGCGCAAGCTCGCCGCCGAGTACGCGGACGGCTGCCAGGAGCGCAGTGGCTGGCTGCTGCCGCACATGACCACGCCGAACACCGCACGCGACCTGGACGTGGTCCGCTCCGCGCTCGGTGAGAAGAAGCTGAACTTCCTCGGCGTCTCCTACGGCACCTACCTCGGCGCGGTCTACGGGACGCTGTTCCCGACCCACGTCCGTCGCATGGTCGTCGACAGCGTCGTCAACCCGTCGAAGGAGAAGATCTGGTACCAGGCCAACCTGGACCAGGACGTCGCCTTCCAGATGCGCTGGAACGACTGGAAGAAGTGGGTCGCGGCCAACGACGCCACCTTCCACATCGGCAACACCCCCGAGAAGGTCGAGCAGCAGTGGGTCAAGCTGCGCGCCCAGGCCAAGAAGGCGCCGCTCGGCGGCATCGTCGGCCCGGCCGAATTGACCGGGTTCTTCCAGAGCGCGCCGTACTACGACTCCGCCTGGGTGCCCACCGCCCAGACCTGGAGCAAGTACGTCGCGGGCGACACCCAGGCGCTCGTCGACGCCATCGCCCCCGACATGTCGGACACCAAGGGCAACGCGGCCTCGGAGAACGGCAACGCCGTCTACACGGCCGTCGAGTGCTCGGACGCCAAGTGGCCGACCAGCTGGAAGAAATGGGACCGGGACAACACCAGGCTGCACGAGACCCACCCGTTCCTGACGTGGGCCAACGCCTGGATGAACCTGCCCTGCGCCACCTGGTCCAGCAAGCAGCAGACCCCGCTGAACGTGAAGTCAGGCAAGGGACTGCCGCCGGTGCTGATCGTCCAGGCCGAGCGTGACGCCGCCACCCCGTACGAGGGCGCCGTCGAGCTGCACAAGCGGTTCAAGGGCTCGCGCCTGATCACCGAGAAGGGCGCCGGCTCGCACGGCGTCACCGGGATCGCCAACCCGTGCGTCAACGACCGGGTCGACACCTACCTGCTCACCGGGAAGACCGACCGCCGCGACGTGACGTGCGCGCCGCACGCCACGCCGAAGCCGTAACGGCTCACGGCAGGCAAGCGGGCAAGTAAGTAACGACCTCACCCGCGATTGACAGTGGGAGAAGGAGCGACGCCGGAGGCGGAGGTCCCAGGCGCCGCGACGCCGCTGCCAATCGCGGGTGAGGTCGTAAGCAGGCAAGAAGGGGCGGCCGGACTTCCGGCCGCCCCTTCCCCATGCCCATCCTTCTCTGTTCTGCCGTCCCGCTACTTTCGCTGGGCCAGCCAGGCGTCCTCTTCGGCGTACTTGAAGAGATCACCGTCGCGCTGCGCCATCTTGGCGAATGCGTCCGTCCACTCCCTGCCGCGCAGTTCCTCGACCAGCCAATCGACCGTCGCCGGCAGCGACTCCTCGTACCCGGTGACGGCCCGGTAGCCCAACTCGCGCTCGGCGGCGCTCATGTCGAACACCATGGGATGCTCGATCGCCCAGGGGCTCATCCCGACATCCCCGACCGGCGCCGGGCCGTCCACCAGGACGGTCTCGGTCTCCAGGCCCATGATCCGGTCGATCGCCGCAGCGATCCCGGCGACGGACGGGGCCGTCGGGTCCCCCGAGTTGAGCACCCGCGAGCCCGGCCTCAGCGCGGCCAGCCGGATCATCTCCGCGACGTTGGAGACATGCACCGGGTGGAACCGGCTCTTCCCGCCGAACGCCAGCACCCGTACCTTGCGACCGTCCAGCGCGCGCTTCACGAAGAACAGCTCGCGCGGAGTCCGGCAGTGCGGCCCGTGCACGGCGCCCGCCCGCAGCAGCGTCGTCGGCAGCCTGCTCGCCAGCAACTCCTGTTCCAGGGCGGCCTTGCGGGTGCTGTACGTCGTGTCTTCCGGCGCCACCGTCGGCTGGCTCTCCAGGATCGGCACCGGGTAGCGGGGGAAGCCGTCCGGCACATCCTGGGTGTCGAAGCCGCGGCCCCGGTCGTCCGCGTAGACCGCTCCGCTGGAGATGACCACCGCGGATCCGATCCGGTCCGCGAGCGTGATCAGCTGCCGGGCGTGGTCACGGCCAAAGGCGACCATGTCGACCAGCATGTCGCAGCCGTCGCCGAGCGCGGCGGACAGCGCCCCCTCCTCGTCCCGGTCGACCCGGACCGCCCTCACATCCTCCGGCCAGGAGTCGTCCCGGCCGCCGCCGCGTGAGGCGGCCCGCACGTCCCAGCCGTCCAAGGCGAGAGCCCGCACGGCGGGCCGCCCCATCTGTCCTGTCGCTCCGAGTACAAACGCGGTTCCTCTGCTCATGTCCGGAACGCTACGAGGGACATCGCCGCCGGGGCAGGCCCGTTCGCCGTCCGCCGATTCGCGCTCAGCGAAGCAGCCGGGGGAACTTCTTCGCCTGCTCGGCCTTCACCTCGGCCGCGTACCGGTCCACGTACTCCTGCCCGGACAGGCCGAGGATCGCGTACATGATCTCGTCGGTGACCGCACGCAGCGCCGCCTTCTCGTTCTCCATGCCCGCGTAGCGCGAGAAGTCCATCGGCTCGCCGAAGCGGACGGTGACGCGCTTGACGCGGGGCACCTTCTGGCCGGGCGGCTGGATCTCGAACGTGCCGACCATCGCGCACGGCACCACCGGCACCTGCCCCTTGATCGCCATGGCGGCCACTCCGACCTTGCCCTTGTAGAGGCGGCCGTCGTGCGAGCGCGTGCCCTCCGGATAGATGCCCAGCAGCTCGCCCTTGCGCAGGACACCGAGCCCCTCACGAATGGCGTTCTTCCCCGCCTCCTTGCCCGATCTGTCGACCGGGATCTGCCCGGCGCTGCGGAAGAACGCGGCGGTGAGGCGGCCTTTGAGGCCGGGGCCGGTGAAGTACTCGGCCTTGGCGAGGAAGGTGATGCGCCGCTTGATGATCGCGGGCATGAGGAAGTGGTCCGAGAACGAGAGGTGGTTGCCGGCGACGATCGCGGCGCCGTCCTCGGGGATGTGATCGAGTCCTTCGATGCTGGGCCGGAAGAGCAGCCTCAGCAACGGGCCGAGAAGCACGTACTTGAGCAGGTGGTAGAACATCGGGCTGCTCCTCGTTCTGCCAGGTCAATGGGCATCTCGGGGGAGTCAGTGTAGGGGCAGGTGCCGTCGCGCGTAACTGTGCCCACCGGACACCGCCGCACCCTGCGCGCCGTCGTACGCCTCTGAGCCGGACCGGCTGCCACGAGTGGTGGCCACATTACTGACATGGCATCAAATGCCGTCAAGTCCCCATACAGCAACCTCTGCTGAATATCCGTCAGATACCCAAAAGAGAGAGAAATCTGCTTGATCACCACCCCATCGAGTGATGGTAAGGTCATCAACGCTTGCCAGGCGGCGGGGGAGCCGCTATGGCGCGAAAACGTACCGCGTCGGCCCAGGATTATGCCACCCCGGGAGAGCTATGCCATCAGCCGGGCCTTTTGAGGCAGTCGGGCAGGAGAGGACGCGCGGCGGCCGATCCTGGAGCCCCGAGAGCGTGAGCGCACCCGGACGCATTCCCCGGACATTCTGCGGACGGCGGCCCAGCCACTCAAAGAGAGCCTTATGAATCAATACTTCCAGGACCCAGCGCTGTGGGCATTGATTGCTGGAACTCCTGTCGCCGCGACCGCGGTGGTCCGCGGCAGGAAAACCATCAGCGGACTGCGCAAGGAAAAGCTGGAACTCGCCTCGCACTACGCCACTCTCGAAGAGCATTACGCGGAGTCGGTGCAAGAGGCGAAGGAGCGCGCCGAGGACGACACGAAGACCGCGCTGAAGTCGGCGATGCGTACGCTTCAGGGTCTCGCCAGCGAACAGCAGCTCGCCATCGGCAAGTTGCAGGGCAAGTACGGCGATCAGCAGATTCTGCAGGATCTGCTGGACATCGACCACATGAACTCGCAGTTCGCGCGGCGCGCCCAGTCCATCGCCGTGCTGTGCGACGGCTGGCTCGGCCGTCAGCGGTCGGCCGCGTCGCTGTACGACGTGGTACGCAGCGCAAAGGGCCGGATCCGCCACTTCGCCCGGGTCGAGATCCGCACGCAGAGCAATTTCGCCATCGTCAGCAAGGCCGTGGAACCGGTCGCGCTCACCCTCGCGGAACTGCTTGACAACGCCACGAGCTACTCGGCGCCCGAAACGATGATCGAGATCAATATCCGGCCGGTCCCCAAGGGCGTCTGCATCATCGTCGACGACGCCGGTGTGGGGATGAACGAGGAGGAGAAGAGCCGGGCGGCGAAGCTCCTTTCGAGCGAGCGCTCGCCCGGAGTCTCGGGGCTCGGGAATCCGCCGCAGTTCGGATTCACCGTGATCGGTGTACTGGCCGCACGGTACGGATTCAGTGTCTCCGTCGACTCCACCTCGCCCTATGGAGGAGTGCGCGCCGTGGTGCTTCTGCCCGACGAACTCCTCACCGCCATGCCGGAATCCGACCGCAGGCCCGAGACGCCCGTACGCAGGCGCGAGGTGACGGAGGATCCCCCCGTGGGTAAATTTCCCTCTGCGCCGCTCGAATCCGAAGAGATTCCGGTGGCTCCTTCGACCACATTCGGTGGCCTGCCGAAACGTCGGCGCAGGGGCGCGATTTCGATCGTGCCCGCAGCCGACACGGATGCCGCTCCGGCACGATCGACCGAACAGATCGCCTCTGTCATGGGGGCATTTCAACGGGGGACGCACTCAGGACGACGTTCAACCAGCGCAAGTAGCGAAGGGCATGAGGCTCAGTGAATTACGACCTGTCGTGGATGCTTGACAGTGCTCTGGAAGTGCCCGAGGCGCGCCACGCGATTCTCGTCTCCGCGGACGGCCTGCTCATGGCCCGCTCGAAGGAGGTCGGCAAGGACCACGCCGACACAGTCGCCGCGGCGATGAGCGGGATGCAGTCACTCTCCCGAACGGTGGCCGACTTCTGCGGCAGACCACCGAGCGACCGCCCGACCTGGCGCCAGACCCTCGTCGAATTCGAGCACGGCTGGGTCTTTCTCATATCTGCGGGCGAAGGTGCCTACCTCGCCGTATCGGCCTCCCCCGAGGTCGACATGGCCGAGATCACCTTCCGTATGCAGCAGCTCGTCGGTCAACTCGGCAAGGCCCTGACCAGCCCCCCTCGCGAGATTGCTGATACCAAGGCATGACGACACCGGACGATCCCGAGCAGGGACTTGAAGCACCTCCATTAGTGCGGCCGTATGTGATCACCAACGGCCGCAGTCTCCTCGACCACGACGAACTGTCGCTGATCACTCTGATCACCGTGGCCGACGAGGCCCCGAGGCCGGATCTTCTCGATCCGGAGAAGCGCCGTCTCGTCGAGCTCTGTTCCGGTGGGTATCTCGCGGTCGCGGAAATCGCCGGACATACGCAGCTGCCCGTCGGCATCGTCAGGCTGTTGCTGTCCGACCTCAAGGCCGCGGGATATCTGTTCACGCGCACCCCCATCCCACGCGCCGAGCCCGTTGAGCGGCGGATACTCGAGGAGGTGCTCAATGGCCTCCAAGCTCGCTTTGGATGACCGCACTTACTTGAGCGATTCGGTACAGACCGCGGCGAAGATCCTTGTGGTCGGGCACTTCGCGGTCGGCAAGACCACGCTCATCGGGACGCTCTCCGAGATTCCGCCGCTGCGTACCGAAGAAGTCATGACGCGGGCCGGCGAGAAGATCGACGATCTCAAGGGCGCCCCCGGCAAGACGACCACCACGGTGGCCATGGACTTCGGCCGGCTGACGCTCAGTGAGAGCCTGGTCCTCTATCTCTTCGGGACGCCGGGACAGCAGCGCTTCGTTCAGGTCTGGGAGGACATGTCCCGGGGCGCCCTCGGGGCCCTGGTACTCGTCGACCCCGAGCGGCTCGAAGAGTCCTTTCCGGTCATGGATCTGGTCGAGCAGTACGGGATTCCGTACACCATCGCCGTCAACCGGTTCGACGACACCCCGACCCACGTGGACGACGAGATACGGGAGGCCCTCGACCTCCTGCCCGAGACGCCCCTCGTCAATTGCGACGCGCGCGACGAACGTTCATCGGCGAACGCCCTCATCGCGCTCGTCCGTTACCTCCAGTCGCGCCTTCCCTAGGAGTTCGGCATGCAATACCCCCCGGAAGCCCCGGCACCGCCGCCCGGCTGCCCGGCCCACAACAGTGGTGCGAGTGTCCCCCTGCACGGACCCGAGTTCGCCGCCGACCCGCAGGGCTTCTACGAGCACCTGCGCGGTTACGGACCGGCCGGCCCCGTCGAGCTCGCCCCCGGAGTGGAGGCCATGCTGGTCACCGACTACACGGCGGCGTTGCATGTGCTGCAGAACCCCGACGTCTTCGCCCGGCACTCGCGCCATTGGCGCGCCCTGAGCGAGGGGCGGGTGCAGCTGGACAGCCCCGTTCTCCCCATGATGGCGTACCGCCCGAACTGCCTGTTCACCGACGGCGCCCAGCACTTGAGGCTCCGTCAGGCCGTAACGGAGTCGCTGGCCCGGATCGACACACACCGGATGAGCCGGCACGTGGACCGCGTCGCCGCCTACCTCATCGACCAGTTCAACGGCCACGGCGAGGCCGACCTGATCGCCGAGTACGCGCAGCTGCTTCCTCTGCTGGTCTTCAACGATCTCTTCGGGTGTCCCGCCGAGATCGGCGACCGGCTGCTCCACGGCTTCTCCGGCATCTTCGACGGTGTGGACGTGGAACGGGCCAACGAGATCCTCACCCAGTCCCTCTTCGAGCTGGTGACGCTCAAGCGCGCACAGCCCGGCGAGGACATCACCTCGTGGCTGATGCAGCACGAGGCGGGGCTCACCGACGAGGAGATGATCCATCAGCTCGTGATGCTCATCGGGGCGGGCACCGAGCCCACCCAGAACCTCATCGCCAACGCGCTGCGGCTGCTGCTCTCCGACGAGAAGTACTCCGGTGGCCGGCACACGGCCGGCCTGCTGGTCGAGGACGCGATCAACGACGTGCTGTGGAACAGCCCGCCGATCGCCAACTACGCCGCGCACTACCCGGTGTACGACGTCGACCTCGGCGGAGTCGGGGTGGCCGCGGGCACCCCCGTGGTCATCAGCTTCGCCGCGGCCAACTCGGACCCCGCCCTGTCCTCGAACTCCGCGAGCGGCCAGATGCTCAGCAAGCGGGCCCACCTCGCCTGGGGCGCGGGAACGCACGCGTGCCCGGCGAAGGACCCCGCGCTGCTCATCGCCGTACTGGCGATCGAGAAGCTGCTGAACAGCCTGCCGGACATCGATCTGGCCGTCCCCGTGGACATGCTCGCGTGGCGGCCGGGGCCCTTCCACCGTGCCCTGAAGTCTCTTCCCGCCCGTTTTACCCCGGAGCGCAAGGAGCGAAGGGCGCCCGCACCTCACGGGGTCGGCGTCCCGGGGCCCGGAAACAACCAGGCGCAGGCCACCCAGAGCGCTCCGCAGCGGGGCAAGTGGTGGAGCGGATTCCTGACCTGGTGGAAGGTCTGAGGTCCGCGACCTGAAGTTCCACTCTTTGGCGCCCGTTCGGTCCTGCGTTGAGCAGGCACCCGAGCGGGCGCTTCTGTGAACGACCGCCTGCTGTGAACGGCTGTCTCCAGTGAATCTGCACATTGAATACGCAGGCAGCGCACTCCCTGGTACGGACCTGGCGTGCATGCTCCTCGCCCCGGCCGCCGCCGAAGATCATTGGTGCGGGAATGTCCAGTTCGCCGTCGACAACGCGCCGGACGCGCGGAAGCTGTACCTCCGGTTATGTGAAGGAGCTGGCACCAATTCATGGACGCATGTGCGCGTCAGGTAATTCGACGAAGGCATTCGAAGGGTCCGGGCAGTTGTCCGATTGGCCGCGCAACACGCCCACGTGCTTTGATCGTTCACATCGCGGCCGGGCTTCTTGACGGGGCCGGTTGCGGTGATTTCGAGATATCCATGTGTGAAGGGAAGCCCATCATGAACTCCACCCCCCAGGTTGCGACCCAGGAAATCTCCGACGCCGACCTGGACAACGTGTCCGGCGGCCTGCTCGGCGCTGTGGTCGGCACGGCCACCAACACCGTCGACACCACCGTCGGCACGGTCACCGGCCTCGCCGACTCGGCCACCGGCCTCAACACCACTGGTGTCACGGGCCTGGCCACGGGCCTGGTCGCCGGTATCTGAGCCGATTGTGTGCCGCTGAGCGGCACATGAACGACGGCGACAACCGGCCGGTCGGCGCCCCCCCCTCTTTGCCGACCGGCCGCGTGTGCCCCGGATCCTCCCCCCGGTTCCGGGGCACACGGCCGTCCCATTCCCCTGACTTTTTCACCCCCGTCAGACCATTGCGGTTGAGGGAAGAATGCCGTGCAATTCCGTCAACAGGCCCTTTCCAAGCTGCAATCACCCGAAGAAATCGATCTGCCGGTGCGTTTCGCCCGGCCCCAAGGCCTTTTTGTCCTGACGGTCACCGTCTTTGTCATGATGGGCGCCGCAGTGTGGGCGGTGACCGGTGTGGTGTCCTCCACACTCGCCGCACCGGGAATTCTCACCCATGCCCAGGGCAGTTATGTCCTGCAGAGCCCCGTCGCGGGACAGGTCACCGGCGTACTCGCCAAGGAAGGCGACCGGGTCTCCGCGAACACGCCCCTGGTGAAGGTCCGTACCGCACAGGGCAGCACCCTCGTCCGCACGATCGCCGCGGGCAGGCTGACCACCCTGGTCGCCACGATCGGTTCCGTGCTCACCACCGGAGCGAATGTGGCGGCCGTCGAGCAGGCCAAGAGCGCCGACGACCCGCTGATGGCCATGGTGTACGTCCCCGCGGCCGAGGGAGCGACGGTGCCCGTGGGCGCGCCCGTGGACCTCACCGTCCAGTCCGTGCCCACCCAGCAGTACGGCGTCCTGCGCGGCCGTGTGAAGGCGGTCGGCCGGACTGCGCAGACCCGGCAGCGGATCACCGCGTTCCTCGGCAGCAGTCAGCTCGGCGAACACTTCTCCCAGCAGGGGCAGCCCGTGTCGGTCCTGGTGCGACTTGACCGGTCGCCGCGTACCCTCTCCGGCTACGCCTGGTCCTCCTCCGACGGACCACCGTTCGCGGTCGACTCCCTGACCCTGGCCGAGGGCTCCATCCACCTTGCCGAGCAGCATCCGATCGATTGGCTGCTTCCATGACCGCACAGCAGCAACTGCCGGTGGCGGGCCGCGGCCGCCACCGCCCCGGCAACGCGCCCGCCCCGGCCCCGCGCCGCGGCACGCGCCGTGCCCCGTCGGGCAAGACGCCCGGGGTCAAGAAGCGCCGGCCCGTCCGCACCCCGACCGTCCTCCAGATGGAGGCACTGGAGTGCGGCGCCGCCTCGCTTGCCATGGTGCTCGCGCACTACGGGCGCCATGTGCCGCTGGAGGAGCTGCGCATCGCCTGCGGCGTGTCCCGCGACGGCTCGCGGGCCAGCAACCTGCTGAAGGCCGCCCGGAGTTACGGCCTGCAGGCCAAGGGCATGCAGATGGAGGCGGTGGCACTCGCCGAGGTCCAGGCGCCGGCCATCCTGTTCTGGGAGTTCAACCACTACGTCGTCTACGACGGCGCCGGACGCCGGCTCGGCCGCCGCGGCGTGCACATCAACGACCCCGACAAGGGCCGCCGCTTCGTCACGGCCGAGGACTTCGACACCAGCTTCACCGGCGTCGTCCTTGTCTTCGAGCCCACCGCGTCCTTTCGCCTGGGCGGCCGCAAACCGGGCATCATGGGCGCCGTGCCCGCCCGGCTGCGCGGTACGACGGGCACCCTGCTTGCGGCCCTGCTCGCCAGCCTCCTGCTGGTCGTGGTCGGCGCGACCGGGCCCGCGCTCAGCCGCACGTACATCGACATGTTCCTGATGGGCAATCAGACCTCACTGCTCAGGCCCCTCTTCGCTTCGATGGCCGTGATGGTGGTGCTCACCGCCGCACTGACCGCACTGCAACAGGCGAACCTGCTCCGCGGGCGCATCATCTCCTCCACCCTCAGCAGCGCCCGCTTCCTGCGGCACCTGCTGCGGCTGCCGGTCACCTTCTACGCCCAGCGCAGCCCGGCCGACCTGGTGCAGCGCCTGCAGTCCAACGACGCGGTGGCCGAAACCCTGGCGCGAGACCTCGCCGCCGCGGGCGTCGACGGAATCGTGGTGATCCTCTACGCCCTCCTGCTGTGGACGTACGACCCTCAACTCACCGTCATCGGGGTGCTGATCGCCTTGCTCAACGTCGTCGCCATGCGCATCGTGATCCGGCTGCGCGCCACCCACACCCAGAAGCTGCGCGCGGACAGCGCCCGGCTGACCAACACCTCGTACACCGGTCTCCAGCTGATCGAGACGGTGAAGGCCACCGGCGGGGAGAACGGGTACTTCCGCCGCTGGGCCGGCCAGCACGCGACCACCCTGGAGGACCAGCAGCGGCTCGGGGTGCCGAGCGCCGCGCTGGCCGTCGTCGCCCCCACCCTCGCGACGCTCAACAGTGCGCTGATCCTGTGGATCGGCGGCCTGCGCGCGGTGGAGGGCGCCATCTCGATCGGTCTGCTCGTCGCCTTCCAGGCTCTGGTGGTGCGCTTCACCGCGCCCATCACCCGGCTCAACGGGGTCGCGGGCCGGATCCAGGACTTCGCCGCCGACATGGCCCGGCTGAAGGATGTGGAGAGCTTCCCGGTCGACCCGCTGTACTCGCGCCGGGAGCCGGCCGCGAGCACCCGCAGGCTCAAGGGCCATGTGACGCTGGAGAACGTGACGTTCGGCTACAGCCCGCTCGACAAGCCCCTGCTCTCCGGCTTCTCACTGGAGGTCGGCCCCGGCCGGCAGGTCGCGCTTGTCGGGGGCTCCGGCAGTGGCAAGTCCACGGTCTCCCGGCTCATCTCCGGCCTCTACAGCCCCTGGGAGGGGACGATCCGGATCGACGGACAGCGTCTGGAGGACATCTCGCGCAGCGCACTGGCCGCCTCGGTGTCCTTCGTGGACCAGGACGTCTTCCTCTTCGAGGGCACGGTCCGGGACAACGTGGCGCTGTGGGACCCGTCCATCACGGACGAGGCGGTCGTCGCCGCCCTGCGGGACGCCGCCATCCACGACGATGTGATCGTTGGGCGACCCGGCGGGATCCACGGCCGGGTCGAGCAGGACGGCCGCAATTTCTCCGGCGGGCAGCGGCAGCGTCTGGAGATCGCCCGTGCGCTGGTCCGACGGCCGAGCGTGCTGGTCCTCGACGAGGTGACGAGCGCACTGGACGCCCGGACCGAGCAGCTCATCATCGACAATCTGCGGCGGCGCGGCTGTGCGTGCGTCGTAATCGCCCACCGGCTGAGCACCGTGCGCGACAGCGACGAGATCGTGGTCCTCGACCACGGCACGGTCGTCGAACGCGGTCGGCACGAGGACCTCGTCGCCGCCGGGGGACCGTACGCCGAGCTGGTCAAGGGGCACTGACATGACCACGGCCCCGACCACCGCCGGCCACCACGACGCGGTGACGCACGCGCTCGGCGGCCTGGGCGTGCCCGTCGACTGCACCGGCCTGCGCAGCCTGCCGCTGGAGGGGCCGCACGTGCTGTGGCTCGTCGTGGGCGGCGCCCTGGACCTGTTCGCGGTCGACACCGCCCAGCAGGGCCACTGGCACTTCCTTGGCCGCATCGAGAAGGGAACGCTGCTCCTGGGACCCGTCGAGGGCCCGCTCCACACCTTGCTCGGCAGACCGTCCCAGGGCTGTCTGCTGCGCCGGATACCGCTGCGGGAGCTCTACCGCCCGGAGTACGGCGAGCACGGGACGTACGACCCGTATTCCAACGACCCGCACCCCAATACTCCGCATCCCCACAACGCGCCCCCGCCCTACGAAGCCGGCGGCCCCGCCCCGACACCGCTGGAGCACGCCTTCGCACTCGGAGTCGGCCGCAGCCTGGGCGTCCTGTTCGAGGCCCCGCTGGACGGCCGCCCCTCCAACGAGGAGGCCGTGGCCGACGACGACATCCTGTGGATGCCGGTCGCCCCCGGCAGCGTGCAGTACGGCGCCGCGTACAGCGCCGAAGCGGCCGACGCACTGCTGGTCGAAGGCGCGATGTGGCAGCAGATGATCAACCAGCAGTACCGACTGCTGTCCGCGGTGGACCGCTGGATCGAACGGCTGGAGCGCGCCCACGAGGACCGGACGGCCGCCGGTATCAAGGCGGGCGAGACCGTCCGCGCCCGCGCCAACCAGGCGCTGCTGGCCTCCATGGGACGTCCGGAGCGGACCGGACGGGCAGCGGGCACGGCCGACCGGGCGGGCGACGACGCCACGTTCGCCGTCTGCCGCCGGGTCGCGGAGGCGGCGGGGATCACGCTCACCGAGCCGTCCAAGGCAGGCTTGGCGAGCGACGGTGACCGCGTTACCCCGGTCGAGCGCATCGCGGTCGGCTCACACATCCGCACCCGCCCGGTCAGGCTCGACGGACGCTGGTGGCGTACGAACTCCGGCCCGCTGGTCGGCCATTGGGCCAAGTCCGGAGCTCCGGTCGCCCTGCTGTGGCGCCGTGGCCGGTACGAGGCGGTGAACCCGGCATCGGGACTGCGCAGGCGAATCGGCGCGGACAGCGCACCGGAACTCGAGGCGCGCGCCGTGATGTTCTACCGCCCGCTGCCCGAGCACCCCATGACCACCTGGCGGCTGCTGCGCTTCGGCCTGCGCGGCGCGGGCATCGATCTGCGCACGCTGCTTCTCGGTGTGCTGGTGACGGTCGGCCTCGGCGCGCTCGTGCCGATCGCGACCGGACAGGTACTCGGTGTCTACGTGCCCACGGCCCGCACCGGCCTCATCGTCCAGGTCTCACTCGCCGTCATGATCGCGGCCATCGTGTCCGCCGCGTTCATGCTGCTGCAGAACCTCACCGTCCTGCGGATCGAGGGGCGCATCGAAAGCGCCCTGCAACCGGCCGTGTGGGACCGGCTGTTGCGGTTGCCGGCCCGATTCTTCACCGAGCGCTCCACCGGAGAACTCGCGAGTGCGGCGATGGGAGTCAGCTCCATCCGCCGGTTGGCGTCCGGCATTGGACCGGTCGTCGTGCAGTCGAGCACGGTCGGCGCGATGAACATCGCCCTGCTGCTCTGGTACAGCGTGCCGCTCGCGCTGGCGGCCATCGCCATGCTGCTCGCCATCGGAGCGGTGTTCCTCGGGATGGGGCTGTGGCAGCTGCGGTGGCAGCGTCAGCTGGTCGAGCTGGGCAACAAACTCAACAACCAGGCGTTCCAGACCCTGCGCGGTCTGCCGAAGCTGCGGGTCGCCGCTGCGGAGAGTTTCGCGTACGCCGCCTGGGCCCGTGAGTTCGCCCGCTCCCGCGAACTGCAACAGCGGGCGGGGCGGGTCAAGAACCTCACCACGGTCCTCGACGCCGTCTATCTGCCGCTGTGCTCGCTCACCATGTTCGTCCTGCTGGCGGGTCCGGCCCGCGGCAGCATGTCGGCGGGGGAGTTCCTGACCTTCAACACGTCCGTGACGATGCTGCTGACCTCGGTCACCCAGCTCACCGGAGCGCTGGTGTCGGCCGCCGCGGTGCAGCCCATGTTCGAGCAGCTCAAGCCGGTCCTGGACGAGGCCCCCGAGTCCGGTGGCGCCGGCGCGCAACCCGGTGAGCTGTCCGGCGGGATCGAAGCCAGGGATCTCTCCTTCCGCTACACCGAGGAGGGCCCGCTGGTCCTCGACGGTGTGTCCCTGGAGGTGCGGCCTGGCGAGTTCGTGGCGGTCGTCGGCCCCAGCGGGTGCGGCAAGTCGACGCTGCTGCGGCTGCTGATCGGGTTCGACCGACCGGCCTCGGGCAGTGTGCTGTACGACGGCCAGGACCTGGCGGCCCTGGACCGGGCGGCCGTACGCCGTCAGTGCGGGGTCGTCCTGCAGAACGCTCAGCCGCTCAGCGGTTCCATCCTGGACTGCATCTGCGGCACAGAGGCCTTCACCCTGGAAGAGGCCTGGGAGGCCGCCGAAATGGCAGGGCTGGCCGAGGACATCAGGGGCATGCCGATGGGGATGCACACCATGATCTCCGACGGTGGCGCCGTCTCCGGTGGGCAGCGGCAGCGTCTGATGATCGCCCAGGCGCTCGTCCGCCGCCCCCGCATCCTGTTCTTCGACGAGGCGACCAGCGCACTGGACAACGAGACTCAGCGGGTCGTGACCGAGAGCACCCGCCGGCTGAGCGCCAGCCGCCTGGTGATCGCCCACCGGCTGTCCACCGTCATGGACGCCGACCGGGTGGTCGTCATGGCGGACGGCCGGATCGTCGAACAGGGCCCGCCGGGCGAGCTGCTCGCCACCGACGGACACCTCCACCAGCTGGTGCGGCGTCAGATGGCCTGACCCGGCCCGGCCACGCCCGCTCTTTCGGCGGCTCCTACTAGGTACCCGTGCGCGGGAGCCCCACCAGGGCGGCAAGGCGCCGGTAGGAGTCCAGCAGGGCGTCGCGCTCGTAGGTGCTGTTCGCGACGAGGTATTCGTCGGCGCCGCTGCGGCCGAGCAGCTTCTCCAGGCTGTCCGTGACCTTGTCCCCGGTGCCGTGGA
The DNA here is from genome assembly GCF_030063415.1 of Streptomyces sp. H27-C3. Taxonomy (GTDB): domain Bacteria; phylum Actinomycetota; class Actinomycetes; order Streptomycetales; family Streptomycetaceae; genus Streptomyces. Next base: position 139,491 of record NZ_JASITA010000010.1, read on the forward strand.
GGTGGCCGCGCCCGGCCTCCTCGAAGAGTTCCCACTCGCGGTCGTTCATCGGCAGGGCGAGGATCTCGTCGACGGGCGCGAGCGGCGGGAACGCGCCGCGGGTGCGGGAGTACGCCGACGCCCACGCCTCGGGCACCAGCAGCCGCTCGGCCTCCTCGGTGGTGTCCGCGACGGTGACGGAGCCCGAGATCACGACGTACGGCCGCTCACCCCAGGCGGACGGCCGGAACGCGTCCCGGTAGCCGTCGATAGCCCGCAGCATCTCCTCCTCGCCGCGCGCCGCGGTGATCACCAGGGGCAGCCCGGCCTCAGCGGCGACCTGGGCCCCGGCGCCGGTGGCCAGCACGAAGGCGGGCGGCAGCAGGCCCTCGGCGGGATGGGCGTGCACCTGCGGGTGCGCGCGCTGGTCGCCGGTGAAATAGCCGAGCAGTTCGGTGAGCTGCGAGGCGAAGTCGCCGACGGCCTCCTTGTCGTGGCCCAGCGCCCTGCGTATCCCGTCGGTGAACCCCACCGAGCGGCCCAGGCCCATGTCGATCCGGCCGGGGAAGAGCGACTCAAGCACCCCGAACTGCTCGGCCACGACCAGCGGCTGGTGGTTGGGGAGCATCACACCGCCGGTGCCGACCCGGATCGTGGACGTCGCCGCGGCGACGGCGGCGGCGAGCACGGTGGGCGCGGAGCCCGCCACGCCCGGCACGCTGTGGTGCTCCGACACCCAGAAGCGGTGATAGCCCAGACCCTCGATCCGCCGCGCGAGCTCCACGGTGTCCCGCAGAGCCTGCGGTCCGTCGTGCCCCTCGCGGGTACGGGAACGGTCGAGTACGGAAAACCGGGTCTGCGCGATCACTGAGCTCACACCCGGTTCAACACATCCGACGCCGCAGGATTCCCGGAGCCGGAGCCGGAGCCGGAGCCGGAGCCGGAGCCGGAGCCGGAGCCGGAGCCCGGTACGGGGCCGAGACTGCCCGGTGCGCGGATTAGGGTGGCCGGGTGAAGCCGAGGAGCAGGCCCCTGGCCGTATTCGACCTGGACGGAACACTCGCGGACACGGCGCACCGCCAGCGCTTCCTGGACGGTAAGCCGCGCGACTGGGACGGCTTCTTCGGCGCCGCCCCCGACGACCCGCCGCTGCCTGAGGGGGTGCGGATGGCCCTGGACAGCGCCGAGGAGTGCGAGGTCGTCTACCTCACGGGCCGCCCCGAGCGGTGCCGCCGCGACACCCTCGCCTGGCTCGGCGAGCAGGGACTGCCCGAGGGGCGGATTTGGATGCGCCGCGACAACGACCGGCGGCCCGCCCGCCACACCAAGCTGGACGTCCTCAAGCGGCTGGCCCGCGACCGGGAGATCCGGGTGCTCGTCGACGACGACGAGCTGGTCTGCGACGCCGCGCGACAGGCGGGCTTCACGGTCGTGCGCGCCCAGTGGGCAGCCGCGTCGGCGACCCTCAAGGACGCGCAGGAGCGTGAAGGGCGTACCTGATCGGAGTGCGGCCCCTGTCCGAATCCGAGGGCGCCTGATCGAAGTGTTCCCGACCTGAGGACGCGCCTGATCGGAGTGCGTCCCCGATCCGAGGGCACACCTGATGAGCCGGGCGTCCTGATCAGGCGTCCGTGCCCTCGCCCGCGTCGTCGCCCGCCTCCAGGCGGAAGCCGACCTTCAGCCCCACCTGGTAGTGCTCGATCTCGCCGTCCACGATGTGACCGCGGACCTGGGTCACTTCGAACCAGTCAAGATTGCGCACGGTCTGCGACGCCCGGCCGATGCCGTTGCGAATGGCCTGGTCGACGCCCTCGTGCGAGGTGCCGACGATCTCCGTGACCCGGTAGGTGTGGTCGGTCATGCGGCTCTCCCTCTGCTTCTGCTGCTCCTGCCCCGGGGGGCCCTTCCGTCGATGCTCGTACCCACCGTGCCCCACCCGCCGCCGGTGCGCGAGATGGGGAACCAGTGAAGAAAATATGGTTCCCCACTCTTGACCTCACCATTGGTCCAGGCCAATTCTGGGCAGCGTGACCTATGCGAGAACAAGACTTCTGGCCGGATCCACCGCCTTCGCCGCTGTTGCCACGGCCCTCACCGGGTGCGGCCTACTGCCGGGCGCCGACGCGGAGACCCGGACGGTCACCGTCTGGCTCATGAAGGACAGCGTCTCCGACGGCTTCCTCGCCCGCTTCACCGAAGAGTTCAAGAAGGATCACGACTCCATCGAGCTGGACATCGAGATCCAGGAGTGGACCGGCATCGGCGACAAGGTCACCGCGGCGCTGCGGAGCGACGAAGCCCCTGATCTGATCGAGGTTGGCAACACCCAGGTCGCCCAGTACGCCGAAGGCGACGGGCTGCGTGATCTGAGCGCGGAATCGGTGGGCGACCTGGGCAGCAAGGACTGGCTGCCGGGTCTCGCCGACCCCGGCAGCATCAACGGCCGTCAGTTCGGCATCCCCTGGTACGCCGCCAACCGTGTCGTCATCTACAACAAGGACCTCTTCAAGGAAGCGGGGATCACCCAGCCGCCCGCGACCCGCGACCAATGGCTGACCGACACCGCGGCGCTCAACTCCACTGACACACAGGGCATTTATCTGGCCGGTCAGGACTGGTACACCCTCGCCGGCTTCGTCTGGGACGAGGGCGGCGAGCTGGCCGAGGAGACCGGCGGCGACTGGCAGGGGGCCCTGCACACCCCGGCCGCCCTCAAGGGGATGGACTTCTATCAGCGGCTGCAGGCCCTGGGCTCCGGCCCCAAGAACGCGGACGAGGCCACGCCGCCGCAGGCCGACGTCTTCGCCGAGGGCGACGTCGCCCAGATCGTCTCCATACCGGGCGCCGCGAAGCTCATCGAGCAGCGCAGCCCCGAACTCAAGGGCAAGCTGGGCTACTTCCCCATCCCCGGCAAGAGTGAGGCCCGGCCCGGCGCCGTCCTGGCCGGCGGCTCCGACCTGATCGTCCCGGAGAAGTCCGACGCCCAGGACGCCGCCATCGAGGTCGTCAAGGCGCTGGCGGGCGAGAAGTGGCAGACCGAGCTGTCCCGGGCCATGAGCTACGTGCCCAACAAGACCAGCCTCGCGAACGTCATCGAGGGCCAGGAGGGCACCGCGGCGATGGCGGCGGGGGCCGCACAGGGACGTACACCCCCCAACTCGCCGCAGTGGGCCGCCGTCGAGGCGGACAACCCCATCAAGACCTACATGGCGCAGGCGCTGACTGGAGACGACCCGGCGAGGGCCGCGAGGGCCGCATCCGGGGAGATCACCCGGATGCTGGCCGCCCGCTGACCCCGAACTCAGGAAGCCACCGCGAGTGACAGCGCGAAACGCTCCGCCTCGTCGGTCCACCAGTGCCGCAACTCCATTCCGGCCGCAGCGAGTTCGCCGCGCACCCCCTCGCGGCGGAACTTCGCCGAGATCTCCGTGCGGATCTCCTCGCCGGCCTCGAAGGACACCGCGATGTCCAGCTCCGGGATCTTCGCGGTGAGCGCCCTGCGGGCCCGCAGCCGCATCTCGACCCACTCGTTCTCGCTGTCCCACACCGCGACATGGTCGAAGTCGGCCGGGTCGAAGTCCGCACCGAGCTCACGGTCGATGACGGAAAGGACGTTCTTGTTGAAGGCCGCTGTGACGCCCTGCTCGTCGTCGTACGCGGCGACGAGTGTTGCCTCGTCCTTCACCAGGTCCGTGCCCATCAGCAGCGCGTCACCGGGGGAGAGGAGCGAGTGTACGGACGTCAGGAACGCCGTGCGTTCGCCGGGCAGCAGATTGCCGATCGTGCCGCCGAGGAAGACCACCAGACGCGGCCCCGGAGTCCCGGGCAGGGCCAGGCCGCGGGTGAAGTCCGCGATCAGCGCGTGCACGGACAGGCCGGGCCGCTCGGCGAGCAACGACTCCGCGGCCAGGGTCAGAGCGCTCTCGCTCACATCCACCGGCACATAGCTGTGCAGCGCGGGCAGCGCGTCCAGCAGGTGCCGGGTCTTCTCGGAGGACCCCGAGCCGAGCTCGATCAGGGTGGACGCGCGCGTGGCCGCCGCGATCTCGGGCGCGCGGGCGATCAGGATCTCCCGCTCCGCGCGCGTCGGGTAGTACTCGGGAAGCCGGGTGATCTCCTCGAACAGCTCACTGCCGCGCGCGTCGTAGAACCACTTCGGCTGCAACTCCTTGGGCATACGGGTCAGTCCGTGCAGCACGTCGGCGCGCAGAGCGGCGTCCGTAGCGTCCTCGGGCAGGGTGCGGGTCAGCAGGAACGGGCTCACGCAGTGGGCTCCTTGAGCGGGGTCAGCAGGACATCGGTGCGGGTGGCGCAGAGGAGCGTGTGGTCGGGTACCTCCACCCAGTGCGGGTCGTCGTCGTACGGTTCGGAGGCCACGATGGTGCGGCGACCGGGCTCGGCGAAGTACCACAAGGTGTCGCCCCAGGTGGTCGCCGCGACCGTCTCGCCGTCCGTGAGCAGCAGGTTCAGCCGCGACCCCGGGGCCGCGGCGGCCAGCTCGACGACGGTGTCGGCCAGGGCCTGCCCCAACTCGTCACCGTCGCGCAGCCGGTGCAGTACGAGGGCCCAGACGAGCGCCGAGTCGCAGCGCGCCTCCAGGGCCAGCAACTCGGCCGCGGGCAGCGCCGAGGCGAGCGCGGCCGCGGACCGGGGCCAGCCCTTGAGCGCCCCGTTGTGGCTGAACAGCCAGGGTCCCGCGGCGAACGGCGCCGCCGCGGCCTCCCCGTCCGAACCCGCATCGGTGGCGTCGCGCACAGCGGCGAGCAGCGCCCCGGAGCGTACGACCCGGGCCAGGTCGGCGAAGGACGCGTCGGCCCACATGGGCCCCGGGCGCCGGTAGCGGGCCGGCACCGGATCGCCATCGGCGTACCAGCCCACGCCGAAGCCGTCCGCGTTGACCGTCCCGTACCGCTGTAGGCGCGGCGCCCACGCCTGGCGGTACAGACCGTGCGCGGGCTTGATCAGAAGGTCGCCCAGCGGCACAGCCGGCCCCAGACACGCGAAATGCCGGCACATCAGGCGTCCTCCGTGTCGCGCGCCGTGCGGAACCCGGAGAAGATCTGGCGCCGCATGGGCAGGTCCCAGTTGCGGAAGGTGCCGCGGCAGGCAACCGTGTCGACGGCGAAGGAACCGCCGCGCAGTACTTTGTGCGCGCTGCCGAAGAAGACCTCGGAGTACTCGGGGTACGGGAAGGCCGTAAAGCCGGGGTAAGGCAGGAAGTCGCTGGACGTCCACTCCCAGACGTCACCCATCAACTGCCTTACACCAAGGGGTGATTCGCCGTCGGCGTAGGCCCCCACCGGGGCGGGCTGGAGGTGGTGCTGGCCGAGGTTCGCCCGCCTCGGGGTGGGGTCCGCGTCGCCCCACGGATAGCGCAGGGAGCGCCCCGACACCGGGTCGTAGCGAGCCGCCTTCTCCCACTCGTCCTCCGAAGGAAGCCGCCGGCCGGCCCACTTGGCGTACGCGTCGGCCTCGTACCAGCTCACATGCATGACCGGCTCGTCCTCCGGCACCGGCTCCACGACGCCGAAGCGCCGCCGCAGCCACTGCCTGCCCTCACGGTGCCAGAACAGCGGCGCCGCGAGCCTGTTCGTCCGGACCTGGGCCCAGCCCTCGTCGGTCCACCACCGCCCGTCGGTGTACCCGCCGTCCTCGATGAAGTGCAGATAGGCCCCGTTGCTCACCGGCGTGGTGTCCATGAGGAACGCCGGGACGAAGCGGTGGTGCGCGGGCCGCTCGTTGTCGAGCGCCCATGGTTCGGTGGAGGTGCCCATCGTGAACGGGCCGCCGGGGATCAGCACTTCGGTCGGCTTGCCCGCCGTCGTGCCGTCCGCCGGGCCCGGCGGCGGGGGAGCGGTGAGGGCGACGGGCCCGCGCCGCAGCTGGTGGGTGATCAGCATGGTTTCGTCGTGTTGCTGCTCGTGCTGCGCGACCATCCCGAACGCGAAACCGGCGTCAAGGAGCGGACTGCCCTCCAGCGGGGTGCGCTCCAGGACGTCGAGCACCCGCCCGCGTACGTCCGAGGCGTACCGCCGGGCGTCGGAGGGGGCCAGTAGAGGCAGGGAGGGACGGGCCGCCCGAGGGTGCTCGAAGGCGTCATACACGGAGTCGATCTCGGGGTGCATCGGCTCGCGCCCCGCCACGTTCCGCAGCAGCCAAAGCTCTTCCTGGTTGCCGATGTGCGCCAGGTCCCAGACCAGCGGCGACATCAACGGCGAGTGCTGGGCGGCCAGTTCGCCGTCGTCGACGCACGAGGTGAGGACGGCGGTACGCTCGCGGGCCGCGAGCAGCGCCTCGACGGCGCGGGCCCGAAGGGCGTCCGGGCCGCCCTGGCCGTCGGATTCCGTGGGGCCGGTGAGGTCGCTCATGTGCGGATGTCCTTCCCGGGAGCGGAGTCGAGCAGATCGTCGGCGGGACATCGACCGCGGACGACATAGCGCTCGGTGAACTCGGCGACGGCGCACTGCACGGCAGTGGACGCACCGAGCCGCGGGAGCGCGTCGAGAGCGGCTTCGAAGCAGATCTCGGCGGCGGCGCGCAGTTCGGCGTCGGCCAGCCCGTACCTGGCGGCGTTGAGCCACAGCGGATTTCGCGGCGCGGGTGTCGACCCGGCCGTCTCCCGCAGTGGCTTCACCGTCCGGTACGCGATCTCCGACGCCTGCGGGTCGTCGAAGAGCGCGGTGGTCACCGCGAGCGGAATGATCCAGCCACTCTCGCCCGGCTGTGCGTCGATCATGCGCAGCTCAATGTGGCCGTGCGGCCGTACCGGCGGAAAGAGAGTGGTCAGGTGGTACTCAAGGTCCTGGCGGGTCGGCGGCCTCGGCGCGCCGGAGCGTATCCAGGAACGGAACGACAGCGCCTCGGGTACGGCCCACGGCTTGCCGTTCTCGCTCCGCACGCACATCACCGGAGCGTCCAGCGCACGCCGGGTCCACGCGCCGCGCGGCTCCAGATCCTGCGGCGGCGCCAGCGAGCGGCCCGGCTCGATCTCCGTCCACAGGGCCTGGCGCGTGGAGCGCCAGCCTGTGCGCCGCCCGTGGTGGAACGGGGAATTCGCGAAGGCCGCCATCAGCACCGCGCCCAGCAGATGCGCGAGCAGCCAGCGCCGCCCGTACCCGAGCGGACCCGGCTCCTCCTGGCCCGCGTCCAGGCAGACCTGTACGGAGGCGGACGAACACATCATGGCGCGCCCCTCGGGCCCGGCCCGGTCGAGATACGACTCCATCGCGTCGTAGCGGGGCTCGTGCAGCAGCCGCTGCGCCGGGTGCCAGGGGTCGGTGCCGATGCCGCTGAGGGTGAGATCGCGGGCCCGCAGCTCGCCGCGTACGGCGTCCAGGTCGGCGCCGACGGAGTCGATGCACGCCATCAGGGACGGGGCAGGGAGCGAGCTGAGCTCGACCTGGCCGCCTGGCTCGAAGGTGAGGGCCGAATCCAGCGGCAGCGCGCGTAGCGCGGTGTGGGCCGCTACGATGCGGGCGGGCTCTACGGGGAGCTGGGGGATGTGCAGCTCGTGAACGAGCCATTCGAGTTCGACGCCGACGGCGCGGGGCGGTCCCGTCTTGAAACAGATGCCGCGAAGGAACGCCTCGGCCTCTGTCTCCGTGACGGGCGGGTCGCCCTCGATGAAATCCCCTGTGGGCCCTGTGGGCATGGTTTTTTCCTCCTTGTAGGAGAGCGTGCCTGACCCCGTCCCGGATCCGGGACGGGCATTGCACACCACCTAAGCCACTGCGATCGCCTCGCACAAGAGTGCCCCTCCGGCGGAGAAGCAGCCACTGCAAGGGGGTGCCCGGGGGCTCTCCGTGGCCTCGCGGGTCCCGCGCGCACATGTGCCCACGGACGGCCACCGCACACCCCGGCCGCTCAGCTCCAGCCGTGGCGCTCTCTGAGCCGCTGGACGACCCGGTCGAAGCGCGGCCGGTCCAGGGCGCACGCCTCGCGCCGCATGCCGTCCTCGTGCACCCGCAGCACCCGGTCCACCGCGACCCACGACTCGCGGCCCGCCGCGTCCCACGGCCCGACCCCGATCGCCACCCATTCGTGGTCCTGGTCGTGCCGCTTGCTGGAGAGCTGCACGGCGAGCAGCGTGCCGGCGACCTCCCGGGCGACCACCAGGACCGGCCGGTCCTTGCCCCGCCCGTCGTTCTCCTCGTAGGGCACCCAGGTCCAGACGATCTCGCCCGGATCGGGATCCCCGTCGCGGTCCGGTGCGTAGGAGGTGCGGACGGGGCCGATGCCGCGGGGTGCGGCCTCGGTCGTCGCGGTGGGACCGCCGCGACCGGGCAGATCGGCGGAGGCGTCGGCCGGCTCGTGAAGTGTCGTCATCCGGACGAGGGTAGGGGGTGTACGGCCCAGTCCGCGGGGCGCCCAGGCCGGTCGACGCCAGGATCGGCCCATGGCACTACGACTTCTGGGTGTTCTTGTCGCGGCCGCGCTGATGGGCACGGCGGTGGCGTCTCCGCACGCCTCCGGCGCCGCTCCCCGAGCGGCCCCGCGAGAGCAACCCGCTCCCCGTCCCTCGTAACGTCTCCGCCTGGCTCCCCCACTGGGACCAGGAGGGTGCTTACGACCTCGGGGGCAATAGTGCGCGGGGGCAAGCGCGTCATCGACGGGATGCACCGGGCCGGCATCGCCGTCGTGCCGACCGTGATGGAGACGATGAATCCCGGCGCCCTCGCGACGATCGTTACCACCCCCAAGTACCCCGCCGCCCACATCCGCGCGCTCCTGACCCTCGCGAAGAGCCGCGACTACGACGGCCGCGACCTCTCGGTGTCCAAAACCCCGTACTTCGCCTACCGGGGACGGCACACAGCAGCGCTCGGTCCGGTACCAGGACGCACGCGGGGCGGCCCATCTGCCGCTGCTGAAGCGGTACGGGATCAAGAACACCGGGCTCTGGGCGCTGAACTTCGAGGATCCGGGGCCGTGGAAGGTCCTGGCGCAGCTCAAGGACTGAGCGGCCGGACGGCGGGCGGGCCGCGCTCCCCCCGGGGCCCGGCCCGCCCGCCTGCTTCGGTGGGATCCGGCTGGGCCGGATCTGCCCGGTCGGACCCTGTTGGGTCAGACCCAGCCGTCGAGCGAAGCCATGTACGCGTCGAAATCGTCACGGTGGATCGTGTGACCCGCCCCCCGGACCGTACAGACCTCAAAGCCTCGCTCCCTGAGCAGCGAGGCCCTTGCCGCGTCGATCAGGAAGCTCGGGTCGGCGAGCTGCACCAGCGAGGGCACCACGGGTTTCGCGGGCAGCAGATCGACGCCCGACAGCGTCGTGAGAGGCAGCGCCGAGGCCTCGTCCCACACCCGCACCGTCTCCAGCTCGATGTCGATGTCCTCCTCGTCCCAGCGCGGGTTCATCGCCGCGATTCGCTCCCGGGGAGCCGCCTTGAACTGCGCGAAGACATCGGGGCCGAACCCCTCGCCCGGCGCGGCGAGATGCCACGCGGGGTCGGAGTAGACGGCCCGCTCGGGGCGCAGCCGGTCCACGGCGAGCGACAGGGTGAGGCCGCCCAGGGAGTGACCGATGGCCAGTTCGGCGCCGGTCGGCAGGGACTCGACGACGTCGTTGGCGAAGGTCTCGGGGCTGTACGTGCCCCGTTCGCTGGCGCCGTGGCCGCGCAGGTCGACGGCGAGGACCCGGTAGCCTTTCTCGGCGAGAGCCGGGCCGACCCGTCGCCAGGTGCGGTGGTCGGCCATCATGCCGTGGATCAGGAGCGCGAGGCGGTCGCCCTCGCCCCAGGTGTAGGTGTGGAGCTGCACGGTGAGTGCCTTTCCTGTTGGGTCTGTTGACGCGGTTCGGGAAACGGGGTCGCCGCCGGGGTCAGCGGACGGTGCGGATCGGGCGCACGGCCAGTGCGCCCAGCACCGCCAGCGCCGCCGCGACCAGGAAGAGACTGGTGTAGCCGCCGACGCTCACGACCACCGAGGCGATGAACGGGGCGACGATCTGCGGCCCCGCGTTGGCGATGTTGAGTACGCCCATGTCACGTGCGGCGTTCTCCGCCTTGGGCAGCACCATCGTCACCAGTGCCGTGTCCACGGCCATGTAGCAGCCGAAGGCCAGGCCGTTGACGGTGGCGAAAGCGAGCATCGCGGTCCAGCTCGTCGACACCGCCGGGATGACCAGGGCGGCGGCCGACAGTGCGGCCGAGGCGCCCACGAACAGCTTGCGCCGGTCGAACCGGTCCGAGAGGTAGCCGCCGAGGACGGTCGAGACGACCATGGCCACGCTGCTGACCGGCATCAGGATCGCCACGGCCTCCTCGGCCCGCAGCCCGGCGGGCAGCACGGTGTGGTCCTTGATGATGTACAGCAGGAAGCCGTTCACCGCGAAGTAGCCGAGGACCAGCAGGGCGCGGCCGATGAAGGCCCAGCGGAAGTCGTGGGACTTCAACGCACCGGCGAACGCGGCCAGTTGTGTCCGTATCGGCAGGGATTCCCGGGCCGGTATGCGCTGCTCACGGGTGCAGGTGGTGAACAGGACGGCCGCGGCGGCGACGAGTGCGCCGAAGATGAGGTAGCCGGTGCGGTAGTCGTCGGAGAAGGCCGCGCCGATGAGTGCGCCGAGGGTGCTGCCGAAGGGCAGCCCCAGGCCGACGGCGGCCGAGGCTTTGCCGCGCGCGGTCATCGGGACGCGGTCGGGGACGACCGAGGTGATCGCGGCCTGATAGACGTTCATCACGGCCTGGCCCACACACCAGGCGATGGTGATCAGCAGAATCGTGTGCACGCTGCCCAGCAGGAACATCGCCGGGACGGCGAGCAGGCCGCCGCCGAGAATCCATGGGTTGCGCCGCCCCGAGCGGTCGGAGAGCGCACCCGCCACCGGGTTGAAGACCGTCGCGAAGATCGCCGAGACACCGGCGACGAGACCGAGGTTGGTCACCTTGTCGGCCGGGTCGACCGCCTCGACCTGAAGAGCGAGCAGTACGCCGCCGACCCCGATGTACAGGGCGTACATGGCGGTGTTGCCGACCAGGAGCAGCGGCAGCAGCCCGCGGCCGGGCCGGGGGGACACGGGGGAGCCGGCGTCGGTGGTGCCGGCGCCGGGAGAGGAAAGGGCCACATTGCCCTCCAGGGGAGTGTCTCCGGGGGACTGTCACGGAGACGAGCGGATGGAGTGAGTCAAAAGTGGTTACACGTGTCAGTGACGCGTGTAGGCACTGTGTAGCACTCGATTCAGGCCATCCGCCAGACCTTGACGCGCACCGGTCTGGAAAGATGCCGAACGCGATGAGTCAGACACCGAGGAAGACCGCCGAACAACCTGTCCCGACCAGCACCGATGTCGCGCGCCTGGCCGGCGTCTCGCGCGCGACGGTTTCGTACGTACTGAACAACACCTCGGCCGTGCGGATCAGCGAGCCCACCCGCCGCCGCGTCCGGGAGGCCGCCGAGGAACTGGGTTACGTGCCGCACGCGGCCGCCCGGAGCCTGCGCGCCGGGCACACCCGGATCGTGCTCCTGCCCACGGCGCACGTCCCGGTCGGCCCGCTCTACAGCCGCTTCTTCAACGAGCTCCAGTGGGCGCTGCGCCGGCTCGGCTACACCGTCGTTCAGTACGCCAGCCTCGGCCTCGGCGGCGACGAAGCGGCCCGCGCCTGGGCCGAGTTGCGCCCGATCGCGGTCCTCTCGCTCGGCGAGATCGCCCTCACGGCCCAGGGCGTCCAGGTGCTCAAACGCTCGGGCGCCCAGGCCGTGATAACGCTCGGCCCCCAGCGGGTGGAGGGTGCGCACGCGCTGGTCATGGACCAGCGGGAGGTGGGCAGGGTCGCCGGAACCCATCTGTTGGAACGCGGATACCGGCGGATCGGCGTCGTGATGCCCAGGGAGCCCGGCCTCGAACTGTTCTCGAAGCCGCGCCTCGCGGGCATCCGGAGAGCCGTGGCGGACAGCGGAATGCACGTGGAGCAACTGGAGATGGGGTACGACGAGGAGTCGGCGGCGGAGCTCGCCGGACGCTGGCGCACGCTCGGTCTCGACGCGGTCTTCGCGTACAACGACGAGTACGCCCAACTCCTGATGCGGGCCCTGCAGGACGAGGGCGTCGACGTACCGGGGGAGGCGGCGGTGATGGGCGCGGACGATCTGCTGCTCGGCAAATTGCTGCGGCCCCGACTGAGCACTGTGCACGTGGAGATGACGACCGGGCAATACCTGGCGGACTTCCTGGACCGGGTGGTAAGGGAGCCGGGCGGGGAGCCGGAGCGGCACGACCTGATGGGCGCGACGGCCGTTCCTCGCGAGTCCAGCTGAAGCGACGCCGCGAATCCGGCCGGCGGGCCGGGGCGGGTCCGGCCGGGGAGGGCACGGGGTCGGAGTGGGTGCGCGGGCCGGAGCGGGCGGTCGGTGGGAAGGGCCCGCAGGCCTGGAGGGGGCCGGACGGTGCGGTCCGGAGAGTGCTCGGGCGGGACCTGTGGCGGGATGGGGCGCGGGGGCCGGAGAGTCGGTCGGTGGGAGGGGCCCGCGGGCCTGGAGGGGGCTCGGGCCGGACGCGTCGCGTGGGCGGGCCGCGGCGCATGGGCCGGGCAGGGGCGTGGGCCGAAGGGGCGGCCCTGTGGTCATGTCCGTCCGGTGATCGAGGATGCCGCGCGCAGGTCCGCCTCGATGAGCTTCGCCGTCTCGTGGAGCGTGGGCAGCAGCGCCGCGCGCATTTCCTCCGGGGTGCCGTGCCCCGCATGCCGCGCCACGTTGACGGCGGCCACCACCCGCCCGCTCCCGTCCCGCACCGGCACCGCGAGTGAACGCAGCCCCTCCTCCAACTCTTGCTCCACCAGCGCGTGTTCATCGGCGGCAGCCCGCTCGATGACCGCGTCGAGTGCGGCGCGCGACGTCACGGTGTGCCGGGTCAGCGCGGGCAGCGCGTCCGCCAGAACGGGACGGGTCTCGGGGGCGAGCCCGGCCAGCAGCACCCGGCCCATGGACGTGGCGTACGCCGGAAAGCGCGTCCCCACTGTGATGTTGACGCTCATGATGCGTACCGTCGGGACGCGCGCCACATAGTGGATGTCGGATCCGTCGAGCACCGCGAGCGACGCGGACTCGTGCACCCGCCCTGCCAGCGCGGCCAGATGGGGCTGTGCGATCTCGGCGAGACCCAGGCCCGAGAGGCGGGCACAGCCCAGTTCCAGCACCCGCGGCAGCAGCCGGAACCGCCGCCTGTTCGCTGCCACGTACCCCAGGTGCTCCAGGGTGAGCAGGGAGCGCCGGGCGGTCGCCCTGGCCAGCCCGGTAGCCCCGGCGACCTCCGTCAGCGTCATCCCTTCGCCCCGGTCCGCACCGAGCGCGGCCAGTACGGCCAGGCCGCGCGCCAGCGACTGGAGGAAACCGGGCCCGAGCTCGCGCTTGGCCGCCGACGAGGTCTCCGCCGCGGTGTCCGGCGCCGTGACCGGCGAAGCGCCCGCCGCCCCGGCCGTGACTCCCGGCGTGCTGCGGGGCGCCGCCAGCGCCGCCTCCAACTCAGCTCGCACCGCCCGCAGTCGGGGCAGTACGGCGTCCCGCAGCGAGTCCAGGGTGTGCCTGCTGGTGTGGCTCGCGACGCTCACCGCGCACACCGTCCTGCCCGCCGCGTCGCGCACCGGAACCGCGACCGCGACCAGCCCGGGCTCGACCAGCTGGTCGTCGCCCGCCCAGCCGTCACTCGCCGCCCGCGCGGCCCGCTCCTCGAAGGCGGCAGGGGCCTGCGGCCGGGCGGGTGGCGGCAGGGCGGTGAAGTCGGCGGCAGGCGGGTCCGGGTCCCGTCGGGCCCGCCAGGCGTCCCACTCGGCCGCGTCCCACCGCGCAGCGAACAACGCGCCGGGGGCGCACCGTTCGGCGGGTAGCAGGTCGCCGATCCGCAGGGCGAGCGACATGGTGCGCCGCCGTGTGGTCTGGAGCACGAACCGCGCCCCCGCGCCTCCGGCGTCCGGGACCGCCACCGACACCGACTCGTCGAACTCATCCGCGAGCCGCTCCGCTTCCGGCCCGAGCGCCGCCGGAATCCCACATGCCGTCAGATAGGCACCGGACAGCTCCAGCGCCCGCGGGGTCAGGGCCACTTCGCGCCCGTCGCCGCGCACCAGGCCGAGCCGGTCCAGGGTGGACACCACCCGGTCGACGGTGGAACGCGCGAGGCCCGTCGACCGTACGAGGTCGCTGTGTCGCGTCCGGTCGTCGGCGCCGGGCGCGGCCAGCGCGCGCAGCACGGTGAGCCCGCGCTCCAGCGGGCCCACGGACTCGGCGGGCGGCGGGGTGTGGGGCGCGGTGTCCGGTGTGGTGCTCAGTGCGCTGTTCGGTGCGGGCCTCATGGGCTTCCTCCTGGCAGGCCGCCGACCCGTTGACAGCGGACGGCGCCCGGCAGAGACTCGGGCGAGGTCGAAGATGAACAATAGTTCACTGGGCGAACACATCACCACCGCGGGAGAGAATCCGATGAGCATCCGGGACGTCTACATCGTCGACGCCGTCCGCACCCCGATCGGCAAGTTCGGCGGTGCGCTCTGCGGTGTACGCCCCGACGACCTCGCCGCGCACGTCGTCAAGTCGCTCGTCGACCGCACCCCCGGCCTCGACCCCTCCCGCATCGACGACGTCTACTTCGGCGACGCCAACGGCGCGGGCGAGGACAACCGCGACGTGGCGCGGATGGCCGTACTGCTCGCCGGGCTCCCCACGAGCGTCCCGGGAGTCACCGTCAACCGGCTCTGCGGCTCGGGCCTGGAAGCCGTCATCCAGGCGGCGCGCGCCGTCGCGCTCGGTGATGCCTCGGTGGCCGTCGCGGGCGGCGTCGAGTCGATGTCCCGCGCGCCCTGGGTGCTCCAGAAGCCCGAGCGGGCTTTTCCCGCCGGGCACCAGCAGCTCCACTCGACGACCCTGGGCTGGCGCATGACCAACCCGCGGCTGCCCGACGAGTGGACGGTGCCGCTCGGCGAGGGTGCCGAGCTGATCGCCGACAAGCACGCCATCACCCGCGAACAGCAGGACGCGTTCGCGCTCGCCAGCCACCGCAAGGCGGCCGAGGCCTGGGCCGCCGGACTCTACGACGGCGAGGTCGTCCCGTACGAGGGAGCGGATCTCCTGCGGGACGAGTGCATCCGGGAGGGCTCGACCATGGAGGCCCTCGCCAGGCTGAAGCCCGCCTTCCGCAAGGACGGCAGCGTCACGGCGGGCAATGCCTCACCGCTCAACGACGGCGCCGCCGCGCTGCTGCTCGTCGACGGCGAGGGGCTCCGGGCCACCGGCCGTGAGCCGCTGGCCCGGATCCGCGCCTCCGCCGTCACCGGCATCGAGCCGCAGCTCTTCGGCCTCGGCCCGGTCGAGGCGGTCCGGCGGGCACTGGCCAAGGCGGGCAGGTCCTTCGCCGACCTCACCACCTTCGAGCTCAACGAGGCGTTCGCCGCCCAGTCGCTCGGCTGCCTCGCCGCATGGCCGGACCTCGACCCCGCCGTCGTCAATCCGCGCGGCGGGGCCATCGCGATCGGCCATCCGCTCGGCGCGTCCGGAGCCAGGCTCGCCGGGTCCGTCGCCCATCAGCTGGCCGCCGCAGGCTCCGGCACGGGCCTCGCCGCACTGTGCATCGGAGTCGGCCAGGGCCTCGCCCTCGTACTGGAGCGCTGACCGCGTGCGGACCAGCGTGGGGATCATCGGCGGCGGCCCGGCCGGACTGCTGCTCGCCCGGCTGCTGCACACCGCCGGAATCGACTGCGTCGTCCTGGAGAACCGGACGCGCGACTACGTCGAACAGCGCCAGCGCGCCGGGATTCTCGAACGGGGCACCGTGGACGCGCTGCGCGCCTGCGGCGCGGGCGCCCGCATGGACGCCGAAGGGCTGGTGCATCACGGCATCGAGCTGCGCTTCGACCGGTGGAGCCACCGCATCGACTTCTCGGCGTCGCCCGGTGGGCGGTCCGTGATGGTCTACGCGCAGACGGAGGTCGTCAAGGACCTCGTCGCGCTCCAACTGGCCGAAGGACCGCCGCTGTTCTTCGAGGCGGAAGCCCTGGCCGTCGAGAAGCCGGAGTCCGATCACCCCATGGTCCGGTTCTCCCACGGTGGTCGCGAGCAGTTCCTGGAGTGCGACTACGTCATCGGCTGCGACGGCTTCCACGGCATCGCCCGCGCCGCGATTCCGGCCGCCGTCCGCCGTACGTACGAGCGCTCCTACCCCTACTCCTGGCTCGGCATCCTGGCTGATGTCCCGCCCTCCTGCGACGAGTTGATCTACGCGCGGGGTGAGGGCGGCTTCGCCCTGCACAGCATGCGCTCACCCACCGTGTCCCGGTTCTACCTCCAGGTCCGGAACGGATCCGACCCGGCCGACTGGCCCGACGAGCGGATCTGGGACGAGCTGGACCGGCGTTTCGCCGTCGACGGTGACTGGAGTCTGGCGCGCGGCCCCCTCACCGCCAAGTCGGTGACGCCGATGCGCAGTCATGTGACCGAGCCGATGCGGTACGGGCGGCTCTTCCTGGCGGGCGACGCGGCGCACATCGTGCCGCCCACCGGGGCCAAGGGACTGAATCTGGCCGTGTCCGACGTGCGCGTCCTGGCCCACGCCTTCGAGCACCACCGGCGCACCGGATCGGCCGAACTCCTCGACGGCTACTCCGACCTGTGCCTGCGGCGGGTGTGGCAGGCCACCCGGTTCTCGTACGACATGACGACGATGCTGCACAGCCGGCCCGACGACGACGCCTTCGACGAACGCGTGCATCTGGCGCGGCTGCACCACCTCGCGGCCTCCGGGCCCGCCGCAGCCGAACTCGCCGAGAACTACACCGGGCTGCCTCTGGAAGGTATCGACTGAACCGGCGAATTGACCGAATCGACCGGGACGCCGGGGATCAGGGCCGAGCTGACAACAGCGTCAATCTTCGCCGGTTCATCCCGGCGACCCTGGCCCCGGCCGGGTGCGTGCACAGGAATCTGGGCCCATTTCGCACCCAGCCACTGGTTCAGCCACTTTCCCGGGTTCGGGCTCAGCATTTACCACATGCGGCATCTCGACATGTGCAACGCCCTCGACAAGGTCCTGAATGCGGTGGCGCTGGGATTCCTCGCCGCGGCTTCGGCGGCTCTGCTGCTTCCCGTCACCCGGTAGCGCGTCCGAGGGGCTTTCGTGGCGCGAGCCCCGGACGCCCCAACGACGGCGGGCCCGGCCGTTTCCCGGCCGGGCCCCGCACGCGCACTGTGATGTCAGCCCGCGTCCTTGGTCTCGTTCGCCGCCCCGCTCGTCTCGTTCGCCCCGCCCGCCTCGCCGGCTTCCTTCGCGTCGTCGACGGACTTGCGGACCTCGTCCATGTCGAGCTCGCGGGCCTGCCCGATGACGTCCTCCAGGGCGGCCTCAGGCAGAGCGCCGGGCTGGGCGAACACCGCGACGTTCTCGCGCACGATCATCAGCGTCGGAATCGAGCGGATTTCGAAGGCCGCGGCCAGCTCCTGCTGGGCCTCCGTGTCGACCTTCGCGAAGACCAGATCCTGGTGGCGCTCGGAGGCGCTCTCGTAGACCGGTGCGAACTGGCGGCACGGACCGCACCAGGAGGCCCAAAAATCGATCAGGATGAATTCGTTCTCCGACACGACCTGATCGAAGTTTTCTTTGGTGAGCTCAACGGTGGACATGCGGCGCTCCTCTTCCTGGCACAACGGGCGTAGCCGTCCCGCACAACGACATGCGGGGCCGACGTATTCCGCCTGCCCGGGTGGCCACGGCGCACACCCCCGACCAGACTGCACCCTATGACTGGACGTGTGGATTCTGTGGATGCGACGGGTACTGGGGACGCCGTTGAGTACGACGTGGTGGTGGTCGGCGCCGGGCCGGTGGGCGAGAACGTGGCGGACGGCGCCAGGACGGCCGGGCTGAGCGTCGCGGTCGTGGAAAGTGAACTGATCGGCGGCGAGTGCTCGTACTGGGCGTGCATGCCCAGCAAGGCGCTGCTGCGCCCGGTGACCGCGCGCGCCGACGCGCGCCGCGTCCCGGGGCTGCGGCAGTCCGTGCAGGGCCCCCTCGATGTGCAGGCGGTGCTCGCCCACCGCGATTCCTACGCGTCGCACTGGAAGGACGACGGCCAGGTGGACTGGCTGGAGTCGGTCGGCGCGCACATCTACCGGGGCCGGGGCCGGCTCGCCGGACCCAAGCAGGTCACGGTCGAGGGCCCCGGCGGCGAACGGCACACGCTCACTGCCAGGCACGCGGTCGCGGTGTGCACCGGCACCCGGGCCGTCGTACCCGGCCTGCCCGGAGCCGCGGACGCGAAGCCCTGGACGAGCCGCGAGGCGACCAGCGCCCAGCAGGCACCCGGGCGCCTCGTGGTCGTCGGCGGGGGAGTGGTCGGCGTGGAGATGGCGACGGCCTGGCAGGCGCTCGGCTCGCAGGTGACCGTGCTCGTACGGGGAGAGGGCCTGCTGACCAAGATGGAGCCCTTCGCGGGCGAACTGGTGGCCGAGGGGCTCACCGGGGCCGGCGCGACGGTGCGTACCGGCGTCTCGGTCGCCTCTGTCGAACGCGACGGCGGGACCGGACCGGTCACGGTGGTGCTCAAGGGCGGCGAGCGGATCGAGGCGGACGAGATCCTCTTCGCCACCGGCCGCGCCCCGCGCACCGACGACATCGGCCTGGAGACGGTCGGTCTGACGGCCGGTGGCTGGCTGGACGTTGACGACAGCTGTCTGGTCCGGGGCAGCGACTGGCTGTACGGCGTGGGCGATGTCAACCACCGGGCGCTGATGACCCACCAGGGCAAGTACCAGGCCCGTATCGCGGGCGCCGCCATCGCGGCCAGGGCGCAGGGCGAGCCCCTGGCGACCGGTCCGTGGGGCGAGCACGCGGCGACCGCCGACCACGAGGCCGTCCCCCAGGTGGTCTTCACCGACCCGGAGGCGGCAGCCGTCGGCCTCAGCCTCGCGGAGGCCGAGGCGGCGGGGCGCCGGGTGCGCGCGGTCGACTACGACCTGGCATCGGTGGCGGGCTCGGGGCTGTACGCCGACGGGTACCGGGGCCGGGCCCGCATGGTTGTCGACCTGGACCGCGAGATCGTCATCGGCGCCACGTTCGTGGGACCGGCGGTCGGTGAACTGCTGCACTCCGCCACGGTGGCGGTCGCCGGTGAGGTGTCGCTCGCCCGTCTGTGGCACGCGGTACCGGCCTATCCGACGATCAGTGAGGTGTGGCTGCGGCTGCTGGAGACGTACCGGGCCGAGGCCGCGAAGAAGTAGCGGCAGTCGACGTGACGCACGGTGCCCGCGCCGTGCGTCGCGCGTCGCGCTGTGGACGGTGACGATTCCCGCCGCGTGCCGTGCCGATCCCGGCCGGTCCTCACCCGGGCCGACGGTAACCCCCGCGACGCCGGGCGGTGCCGTATGAGTATGTGCCGCACCATGTGCGTGTTCCGTAGTGAGTACGGATTGGGACGGCCCGGCGCCGCAGTGCTTCGTGAGGGAAACCCGCGCGGACTCCTCCAGGGGCAGTACGGGACATTTCTTTCGGGCGGTCCCGTCACCGCAGAGGCGGGGGTGTGCGCGAAGGGCATCGCCTCGCCCCGGGTCTCTCCTCGATCGGGAAGAGAGTCACATGCACCTCCAGCCCGCACCTGCTTCTCGCCGCCCCGTCCCGCCCCTGCCTGCCGAGGCACCCGATCTGGCGGGCGTCGACCGGGTCGGGTACGCCGACCACGCCGTGTGGCATCTGCCTGCCTCGCTGAAGGCCGCCGCCCTCGCGCGGCGCCTCGTTCTCCCCTGCCTGAGCCGCTGGCAGTGCGCGTCCGAGGCCGTGGACACCGTCGCGCTGCTGGTCAGCGAACTCGTGGCCAACGCTGTCCAGCACGGCGCCGCGCCGATCCTCCTGTGCCTGGGGCGTGAGGGCGACGCCTAGCTGACCATCGCCGTGCACGACGCGGGCACCCTGCCGGTGACGCGTCCGGCGCGGGCTGTGGCGCCGAGTGCGGAGCACGGACGGGAGCCGCCCGTTCCGCGTCCACATCGACCCGGCGAACGACGGCTCCGAAGAGGTCAGCGAGGTGGCCGACCGGATACGCGCCGAATTCCTCACGGCGCCGGTTGACCCGGAAGACACCCGATTCCACGTCCACCCAGGGCAGGGTGCGCAGCAGATGGCGCGGGGTGATGCCGCGCGTCTGCGGGGTGGTCTTGGTGGCGCTGGCGAGTTGCCGTGCCGCATCCGGACTGAGAGCGAGTCGATCGTTCACAGGGGCCTCCTCGAAGACGGGCGTGACCCGGGAAGTTCGCCGGGTGGCACACCGGAACGAGGCGATCGTCTTCTCGGTGTCCGGTCACCACAAGGTGCCGATATTGGTGATGGGCCGGAAAAGTGCTGTACGCGAGGATGCGCACCTTCGTGGCCTTGGGAACGTCGGGCATACGCAGGGAGCAACTGCCCGGCATTTGACGTGATGTGCTCCTATGTTGGAGCTAGGTGATTCCCAAAGGGCAGCTTATGCGGTGGTGTTTGTCCGGTATCCGGTGGCGGATGTGTTCACGGACGACTTGCGAGTCCGTGGTGGCGGCCGACCGGCAGCCTGGAACAACCTTCAACAAAACGAAAGTTGGGCCAACCTGAAGTTGCCGGGTCGGGCAGCCCCGAGCCGCGGCGACCATCGCAGTCGCCGCGGGAGCCGCCGCGAAGGACGAGGCCCGGGACCGCTCAGGCGTCGGTGAAGTCGCCCGAGAGCGCCGCCGCCAGACGCAGTTGGGGCGCGGCCTCGTCGGCGCGACCCTGCCGCTCCAGGCAGCGGCCCAGCATCAGGCGCGCGTAGTGCTCCACGGGGCTGCGCTCCAGCACGGCACGCAGCTGCGTCTCCGCCTTGCCCAGCTGTGCGGAGTGGTAGTAGGAGCGGGCCAGCATCAGGCGCGGGGCGACCTGCTCGGGCACCTCGTCCACCAGGGAGGTGAGGACGCGCGCGGCCTTCTCGTACTCCTTGGCGTCGAAGAAGAGGTGCGCCCGCGCCCAGCGGTCGGCGGCCGGGCCGTGGGTGTAGTAGGCGTCGTTCAGGTTCACGGTCGCTCGCTCCTCCGGTCCGGGTTACTGTTCACCCCCACAACAGAGGTTGAAAGATAAACATTCCCTTGATCGCTGCGGGCGTGGCCGTGCCGGCGCCTGTGGCCAAGGGCGCGGAACGTGGACGGGCCGCTCCCGCGGGGAAGCGGAAATATGCCCGTCGGCCTGGCGGGCACCGACCGGGTCGGCCACGCCGTGGACCTCGCCCACGGGCGGCGGCCCGGGCCGCTCCTCGCCCGAATGCGCCGCCAACACGTCCTCGTCGAGACCCCGTTGATCAGCCACGCCCAGATCCTGCGGGTCCGCGGCGACCGGCACCCGCTGCGCACCTATCTGGCCGCAGGCGTACCGGTGGCCCTGGCCACCGACGACCCCGGCGTCAGCCGCAGCGACCTGACCGCCGTGTTCCGGCGGGCCGTCACCGACCAAGGCCTGACGGTCGGACAGTTGCGGCAGGCGGCCCGGGCCTCACTGGACCGCGCGTTCTTCTTCCTGTGGGCGCAGGGCGGCGCGGCGTGTGTGCGCGGCTGTGGCGGAGCGCGAATGCGCAAAAAAAGGGGGGCGTTGAAATGTGCTCAACTCACCGGGGCTCACCGGGGGAGACGCAGGGGTAGGTGCGGCTACGGCTCAGGGTGCGGGAGTCGAGACGATGCGGTGCGCGGTGTTCGTCCGACTCGGACTGTGATCCATGAGGCATCGCCTCCTCTAGGCCAGGGCGTGCGGCGTATCTGCGGGTCGCGTGATCGTTGAAAACGGAACGGCGGCTGCGCCGGGGATCCGGACTGCGCGACGCCCCAACGCTAGCAGCGGCTTCGGGCCCTCTCGGAGGCCAAAAGCCCCAGGTGCCGGGACCAAGGTCCCGAGTCGATCGGCGTGCCGCAGCGGCCCTGTGTTGCGGGTTGCGCCATTCGGGGTGAGCCTGAGGGTGTCCATATGTGACCTTTTGGCTACTTTCTGTTCCGCCGGGGTGGGGCGGGCGTCGGAAGCCGGTCCGAGGTCACCGCACACACCGGGAGCCTTCGTCGTGACCACCCAAGCCGATCGTGAGTACACGCTGGACATGGAGGCCGAGCCGGCCCGAGTCCCCCAGGCCCGCCGGATCGTCGCCGCGCACCTGCGCCACTGGGGGCTCGAATCCCTCATTCAGCCCGTCAGCCTCGGCGTGTGCGAGCTGCTCACCAACGTCCAGCGGCACGTGGACGGCGACAAGCGGTGCACGCTCGAACTGCGCTGGACCGGCCGGAGCCTGACCGCCGCCGTCACGGACCACGACCGGCGGCTGCCGCAGGTGCACAGCTCGCCGCCGGAGGCGGCCCGCGGGCGGGGTCTGGCGATGGTGGCCAGTCTCAGCGACAGTTGGGGCACCCACCGGACCCCTGAGGGCAAGGTCGTCTGGTTCACGCTCCGGACCGAGGTCGCCGTCGGTCTGCCGCTGGCCGACTTCATCGTCCCGCCGACCGACGCGGTCGCGGTTCAGCCGCAGCCGCAGGGGCAGACCGCCGGGACCGAACCGGCGGACTGGTCCGCGGCCTCGGATCCGGATCCGATCGGGGCCCTTGCCGACCGGTAAGCCGTGCCGACGTATTCCGGCGCAGTGAGGAGCACATGCAGTGGCGGACCTGGAAGGGTTCATCGATCGGTTGGACTACCCGGTCCATGTGGTGACCACCGCGGCTGCCGGGGAACAGGCGGGGTGCCTGGTGGGGTTCGCCTCCCAGTGCTCGATCGAACCCGTCCGGTTCATGGTCTGGCTGTCCAAGGCCAACCGGACTCTTCGGGTGGCACGGGCCGCCACACACCTGGCGGTTCACCTCCTGGGACGTGAACAGCGCGCGCTGGCCGAGCTGTTCGGCGGCGAGAGCGGCGAGCGTATCGACAAGTTCGCCCGCGTGCCGTGGACCTCCGGGAGCGGTGACGTCCCAGTACTGACTGATGCCCCGGCCTGGTTCGTCGGCCGGATCGAGACGCTCATCGACGGCGGAGACCACGTCGGTTTTCTCCTCAGTCCCGTCTCGCACGGAGAGCCGGGGGAGCGCGAGGGCGCCCTGCTGATGCTGAGGGATGCCATCGACATCGAGCCGGGGCACCCGGTCGGCTGAGCACCCGCCGCCCCATACCGTTGGTGTCCGGGTGCCGCCCGCGCCCGCGTCAGCCGCTCCAGGTCCAGTCCGTGACCTCGGGCAGGTCCGTGCCGTGCTCGCGGATCCACGCGTGATGCCGGGTGCGGGCGTCGGCCATCGTCTGGCGCACGGGCGCGGCGCGGACGGCGAGGCCGGGGACGCGGTCGATGACGTCCATGACCAGCCGGTACCGGTCCAGATCGTTGCGTACGACCATGTCGAACGGCGTGGTCGTGCTGCCCGACTCCTTGTAGCCGCGCACATGGAGGCTGTCGTGCCCGGTACGCCGGTAGGCCAGACGGTGCACCAGCCAGGGGTAGCCGTGGTAGGCGAAGACGACCGGTTTGTCGGGGGTGAACAGGGCGTCGTACTCCGAGTCGGGCATGCCGTGCGGGTGCTCGCCCTGCGGCATCAGGCGGGTCATGTCGACGACGTTGACGACCCGGACACTCAGGTGCGGCAGATGCTCGCGGAGCAGTTGTGCCGCGGCGAGAGTCTCCTGGGTGGGTACGTCGCCCGCGCAGGCCAGCACGACGTCCGGCGCGCGCTCCGTGCTCTCCGTGCCCGCCCAGGGCCAGATGCCGGCGCCGCGCGCGCAGTGGGCGCGGGCCTCGTCCAGGGTGAGCCAGTCGAAGCAGGGCTGCTTGCCCGCGACGATCACGTTGACGTAGTCGCGGGAGCGCAGGACATGGTCGGCGACGGCGAGCAGGGTGTTGGTGTCCGGCGGCAGATACACGCGTACGACGTCGGGGCTCTTGTTGAGTACGTGGTCGACGAAACCGGGGTCCTGGTGGGAGAAGCCGTTGTGGTCCTGGCGCCAGACATGGCTGGTGAGCAGGTAGTTGAGGGACGGGACCGGGCGGCGCCAGGTCAGTTCGCGCGAGGTCTTCAGCCACTTGATGTGCTGGTTGACCATGGAGTCGACGATATGGACGAATGCCTCGTAGCAGGAGAACAGTCCGTGCCGCCCGGTGAGGTTGTAGCCCTCCAGCCAGCCCTGGCAGGTGTGTTCGGAGAGGATCTCCATCACCCGGCCGTCGTGGGCGAGGTGTTCGTCGGTGGGCAGGGTCCGCGCCTGCCAGGCCTTGCCGGTGGTCTCGTACAGCGCACCGAGGCGGTTGGACTCGGTCTCGTCGGGACCCACGACCCGGAAGTTCCGGCGCTCCGACGTGTCGGTCATGATTTTCGCGAGCATGCCGCCGAGCACCCGGGTCGGTTCGTGGAGGACTGTGCCGGGCTTGCCGACAGGGACGGCGAAGTGCTCCAGGGGCGGAACGGGAAGGTCGCGCACGAGGGTTCCGCCGTTGGCGTGCGGGGTGGCACCGAGCCTGCGGGCACCCTCCGGGACACCGGCGAGTACCTGCGCGGTGGGTCGTCCGTCGGCGTCGAAGAGCTCATCGGGGCGGTACGAACGAAGCCAGGCCTCCAGCTGCGCGAGATGCTCGGGGTTGTCCCGTACGCCCGAGAGCGGCACCTGGTGCGCGCGCCAGGTGCCCTCCACGGGCAGACCGTCGACTTCGGCCGGTCCGGTCCAGCCCTTCGGGGTGCGCAGCACGATCATGGGCCAGCGCTGCCGCTCGGTGACGCCCTCGTCCCGTGCGGCCCGCTGGATGCGCGCGATGCTGTCCAGGGCGGTGTCCATCGCATCGGCCATGGCGCGGTGCACGGCGAACGGCTCGTCGCCGTCGACATGGATCGGCTCGTGACCGTAGCCGCGCAGCAACGCGTCGAGCTCGCCGGGGGACAGGCGCGCCAGCACCGTCGGGTTGGCGATCTTGTAGCCGTTGAGGTGCAGGATCGGCAGTACGGCGCCGTCGTGCACCGGGTCGAGGAACTTGTTGGAATGCCAGGACGCGGCGAGCGGGCCGGTCTCGGCCTCCCCGTCACCGATCACACACGCGACAAGGAGCTTCGGGTTGTCGAAGGCGGCGCCGTAGGCGTGCGAGAGCGAGTAACCGAGCTCACCGCCCTCGTGGATCGAGCCGGGCGTCTCCGGCGCGACATGGCTGGGCACCCCGCCGGGGAACGAGAACTGCCGGAACAGCCGCTCCATGCCTGCCCGGTCCCGGCTCACGTCGGGGTACGTCTCGGAGTACGAGCCCTCCAGCCAGGAGTTGGCCAGCACCGCGGGGCCACCGTGCCCGGGACCCCAGACGCACAGGGTTTCCTGGTCGCGTTCGCGCACGATGCGGTTGAGGTGGGTGTGCACCAGGTTGAGGCCGGGTGAGGTGCCCCAGTGGCCCAGCAGCCGCTCCTTGATGTGCTCAGGCCGCAGCGGCTCCGCCAGCAGGGGATTGGTCAGCAGGTAGATCTGGCCGACGGCCAGATAGTTCGCGGCACGCCAGTGCGCGTCGAGCTCGGCCAGCCGGTCCTCGGTCACGGTCTCTCCTCGCGTAGCCCTGTGTCGTGTCCCGACGCTCTCACCTTCCGACGCTCTCACGACGGACGCCCAGGGGGCGGTTGGCGTGATCCCACCGTCAGTCGGGTGTCTCCTCCTCGGCCGGATCCGCGACCTGCGTCGTGCTGTCTTTGCTCTCCTCCTCGGCGGGGGCCTTCGCGCCGCCGTTCCTCACGACCGGGAAGGACGGGGCGTTCGTCCCGGCGTCCGGGAGGTCGCGCCCGACCGGCTCCTCGGCGGCGCCGGTGCCGGTGCCGGGGCCGACCGGGGTCTCGAACTCCCCGGGGGGACCTTGGCCGTCCTGGGGCTCCCGCTGTCCGGTCACCTCGGTCTCCTGTTTCTGGCCCTGCTCCCGGCCCTGCTTCTGCGCCCGGTGGGCGCCGTCACGCCGTTCCTCGTCGTTGCTGTCACTCATGGCTGTCCTCACTGGTTGTCGCGACCGGTCGTAGCGGCCGGCCGCACTCAATGGTTGGGGGCCCGTGTCTCCCGGGCGGTGACCCGCCGGCCCCGGCCGCCGGTGCCCTCGCGGTGGCGGATGGCGGCCCGCTCGCGTTCGCAGGTGCCGCCCCAGATGCCGGACGTCTGCCCGGTGGTGAGGGCCCAGTGCAGGCATTCCTTCTGCACCGGACATCCCGCGCACACCGTCTTGGCCTGCTGCCGCTGCTCGGCTCCGGGGCCCTCGGCGCTGACCGGAAAGAACAACTCCGGATCCTCGTCGGTGCACGCCGCACGCTCGATCCACGACTCCATCATGGCCACTCCCGTCGGTCGGCTTTCGTTGATGTGGTGTCCCCGGCGGGTGACCACTCACGGCGACGTTCAAACGGGCGGGAGCCGATTCGTCCAGTCGAGGGGCTTGCCGCACCGACTCTCCGCCGGGCCGCGAGACCTCCCGTGGCAGGTCGCCGCATGGCCGGACGCGACGCGCGATGCCGTGGCCGGGCGGGCGCGGCGGCCACGCCCCGATTTGTGACCGGCCCCGCCGTCCCTCGCACCGCGTCCCCCCGAACAGTCCACCAATACGCGCGCTACGCCCCCGGTGCGGGCTGCAATGGACGGGTGACCGGGCCCCCGGACGACTGCCTCGCGCGCAATGAGTGGATCTGCGGTGAGTACATCTCCTCACGCGGCGAAATCCTGCTGGACGCCGTGATCCAGCACCTCCAGCTGACCGTCGTCTCCGTACTCCTGGGCCTGGTCCTCGCCGTACCGCTCGCCGTCGCGGCGCGCCGCTGGCGCTGGGCGTCGGGTCCCGTACTCAGCCTGACGACCGTCCTCTACACGATTCCCTCGCTCGCGATGTTCTCGCTGCTGCTGCCGGTGTACGGGCTCTCCGCCTCCCTCGTCGTCGCCGGGCTCGTCCTCTACTCGCTCACCCTGCTCGTACGCAACATCCTCGCCGGGCTGCGCGCGGTCCCCGAGGACACTCGCCAGGCGGCCCGCGGCATGGGCTACGGGCCGGTGCGGCTGCTGCTCGCCGTCGAACTCCCGCTCGCGCTGCCCGCCGCCATGGCGGGCCTGCGCATCGCCACCGTCTCCGCCGTGTCCCTCGTCACCATCGGCGCGATTGTCGGGTACGGCGGCCTCGGTAATCTCATCTACGCGGGCATGAACACGTACTTCAAGGCACAGGTCCTCACCGCGTCCGTCATGTGCGTCGTCATCGCCGTCGCAGCCGACCTGCTGCTTCTCGGCGTACAGCGGCTGCTCACGCCCTGGCTGAGGGAGGCCCGCGCATGAACACGCTCTCCGCCGCCCGGGACTGGATCACCAGTTCCGCCAACTGGGCGGGCGAGGGCGGCGTCTGGCACCGGCTCGGCGAACACCTCTTCCTCACCGTGGTGTGCCTGCTGATCAGCTGCCTGATCGCGCTGCCCGTCGCCCTCGTGCTGGGCCACCTCGGCAAGGGCGGCGCGCTCGCCGTCAACATCTCCAACGTCGGGCGGGCCGTGCCCACCTTCGCCGTCCTCGTGCTGCTGCTCCTCACCCCGATCGGCACGCACGGCGACTGGCCGACGATCATCGCGCTGGTGCTCTTCGCCGTGCCGCCACTGCTCACCAACACCTACGTCGGCATGCGCGGCGTCGACCGGGACATCGTCCGGGCGGCGCGCGGCATGGGCATGACCGGCGGTCAGTTGCTGTGGCGGGTGGAACTGCCCCTCGCCCTCCCGCTGATCCTCACCGGAGTGCGCATCGCCGCCGTGCAGCTGGTCGCCACCGCGACCGTCGCGGCGCTTGCCGGCGGCGGCGGCCTGGGCCGGATCATCACCGCGGGCTTCAACCTGGCGAGCACCCCGCAGGTGGTGGCGGGCGCCGTGCTGGTGGCGGTCTTCGCCCTGCTCGTGGAGGGACTGTTCGAGATCGCGGAGCGACTGTCACCGCGGTGGGCGAGAGGCAGGGCGCAATGAGAAGGCCCCTTCACACCGCCGCGGCGCTGCTGCTCGCCGCTGCCGCCACCGCCTGTTCGACCGGTCCCGCCCTGGAGAACCAGGGAGAGGTGACCGCGCCGCCCGGCGACAGCCGACAGTTGACCATCGGCTCCGCGGGCTTCACCGAGAGCGACCTGCTGGCGCAGATGTACGCGCTGCTCCTCGACCGGGCCGGCTACCGGACGACGATCCTGTCCGTCACCAACCGCGAACTGTACGAACCCGCCCTGGAGAACGGCCAGATCGATGTCGTCCCCGAATACGCCGCCACCTTCGCGGACTGGTTGAACGCCAAGGCAAACGGGGCCGACGCGAAGCCGGTCGGCTCGCCCGACCTCGGCGCCACCATGACCGCGCTGCGGAAACTGGCCGCTCCGCGCGGCCTCACCGTCCTCGACCCGGGCCGCGCCGTCGACCAGAACGCCTTCGCCGTCACGGCGGCGTACGCCGCCGAGCACCATCTGAAGACCCTCACGGACCTTGGTAAGTCCAAGCTGCCGGTGCGGTTGGCCGCGGGCGACGAGTGCGTACAGCGCCCCTACTGCGAGCCGGGCCTGAAGAAGACGTACGGCATCGACATCACCGCCGTCGATCCCAAGGGCGTCGGCACCACCCCCGCCAAGCAGGCCGTCCAGAGCGGCCAGGACCAGATGGTCCTCACCACAACGACCGACGCGACACTCGACGACTTCGGTCTGGTCCTGCTCAAGGACGACAAGTCACTGCAGAACGCCGACTACATCGTGCCGGTCGTCAACCGCTCGCGCGCCGGATCCACCGGGGTCACCGGTGCGTTGGACAAGCTCAACACCGTACTGACGACGGCGGATCTGGCGTCACTCAACGAACAGGTGGACAGCTGGCGCAGGCTCCCCGAGGACGTCGCCAGGGAGTATCTGGAGTCGAAGAGGCTGATCCCGGCGGACTGAGGCGAGCCGGTCCCGGGGGGTGCGGGGGAGCGGCTCGCTCGCCGGTACGGGCTCTACGCGTCCGCCACCGAGTCGAACTCCACCTGGTCGCGCGGCACGCCCTGCGCGTCCGCGTCGACCGACCGGCGCAGCGCCTCGTGCAGCTTCGCCG
This sequence comes from Streptomyces sp. H27-C3, assembly GCF_030063415.1. Classification (GTDB taxonomy): domain Bacteria; phylum Actinomycetota; class Actinomycetes; order Streptomycetales; family Streptomycetaceae; genus Streptomyces. Next base: position 168,492 of record NZ_JASITA010000010.1, read on the forward strand.
GGGTCAGTACGCCGACGAACCGCGCCCCGTCCAGCACCGCGACCCAGCCCGCGTCGTACTGCAGCATTTCGCTGAAGGCGTGCTTGAGGGGCGCTCCGACGGGGACCCAGGCGTCCATCCGGCGGGCCAGGTCGCCCACCGTGCCCTCCTGCCCGGCGAGGGTGAGTTCCTCCGTGGACACCCAGCCGTGCAGATCGCCGCCGAGGGTGAGGACCACGGCCCACCGGGCGTCATCGGCGCGCAGCCGCGCCGCCGCGACCCCGGCCGGCTCCTCCAGCCGGGCCACCGGCGGCTGTTCCAGGTCGTCGGGCTCGACCCGGGTGACGGAGAGGCGTTTCAGCCCCCGGTCGGCGCCCACGAACTGCGCCACATAGGGCGTGGCCGGGGTGCCGAGGACCGTCGCCGGGGTGTCGAACTGCTCGATGCGCCCTTCGCCGTACACAGCGATGCGGTCGCCCATCCGCACCGCCTCCTCGATGTCGTGGGTGACCAGCAGGACGGTCTTGCGGACCGTCGCCTGGAGGTTGAGGAACTCGTCCTGGAGGCGTTCGCGGACCACCGGGTCGACCGCTCCGAACGGTTCGTCCATCAGGAGTACGGGCGGGTCGGCCGCCAGCGCACGGGCGACACCGACGCGTTGGCGCTGCCCGCCGGACAGCTGGTCCGGATAGCGCGAGCCGTAGAGCGACGGGTCGAGCCCGACCAGATCGAGCAGCTCGGCCGCGCGCGCCCTGGCCTTCGCCTTCTTCCAGCCGGTCAGAAAGGGGACGGTGGCGGTGTTGTCGAGGATGGTGCGGTGCGGGAAGAGGCCCACTTGCTGGATGACGTAACCGATGCGGCGGCGCAGTTTCACGGGGTCCACGCCCGCGATGTCCTCGCCGTCCATGAGGATCCGGCCGGAGGTCGGCTCGATCAGCCGGTTCACCATCATCATGGTGGTCGTCTTGCCGCAGCCCGAGGGGCCGACGAGGGTGACCAGTTCGCCCTCCGCCACCTCGAAGGACAGGTCGTGCACGGCGGCGGTGCCGTCCGGATAGACCTTGCTGACCTGCTCGAACCGGATCATGTACGCCACGCTAGAAGCGCCGGGACCTTCTCGCACACGGGCCGCGACTGTACGAGTGTGCTGAACTGTTCAGGAGTGATCAAAAAGGGAGCAGAGTTGATTAGTTATCGCCAGCCCGGGACCGTCCTCACCGACCACAGCTTCTCCGTGCCGCTCGATCACGCGGACCCCTCCGGGGAGCGCATCGAGCTCTTCGCGCGTGAGGTCGTGGCGAGTTCTCAGGCCGACGCGGATCTGCCGTGGCTGGTCTACCTGGAGGGCGGCCCCGGCTTCGGCGCCCGGCGCTTCGTCGGGCAGCAGGCCTGGCTGGGACGCGCCCTCCAGGAGTTCCGGGTCCTGCTCGTCGACCAGCGCGGCACCGGGCGCTCCACCCCCGCCAACCGGCAGATGCTGCCACTGCGCGGCGGACCGCGTGAACAGGCCGCCTATCTCGCGCACTTCCGCGCCGACGCGATCGTCCGGGACTGCGAGACCATCCGCCCGCGACTGACCGGCGGTGCGCCCTGGACCGTACTTGGCCAGAGCTTCGGCGGCTTCTGCGCCGTCCACTACCTCAGCGCCGCCCCCGAAGGGCTGCGCACGGTCCTCATCACCGGCGGACTGCCCTCGCTCCACGCGCGCGTGGAGGACGTCTACCGCGCCGCGTTCGTCCGTATCGAGCGCAAGAACGCGGCCCACTACGCGCGCTACCCCCAGGACATCGAGCGGGCCGCCCGGATCGCAGCCCACCTGGCCGAGCACGAGACGGTGCTGCCCAGTGGCTACAGGCTGACCCCGGAGGCATTCCAGTCGCTCGGCATCGTGCTTGGCTCCGGCGACGGCAGCCACCGCCTGCACTACCTCCTGGAGAACGCCTTTCTGCGCACCCCGCAGGGACCCGCACTCAGTGACGCCTTCCTGGAAGCGGTGCATGCCGAGCTGTCCTACGCGGGCCACCCGCTGTACGCCGTCCTGCACGAGGCGATCTACGCCCAGGGCGTGCACCCCACCGCCTGGGGCGCCGAGCGGGTCCGCGCGGAGTTCCCGCGGTTCGACGCCACCGCGTCGCTCGCAGGGAACGGGCCCGTGCTCTTCAGCGGGGAGAGCATCCACCCCTGGCACTTCGACTGCGACCCGGCGCTGCGCCCGCTGCGCGAGACCGCCGGGCTGCTCGCCGATCGCACCGACTGGCCCGCCCTGTACGACACGGACCGCCTCGCCGCCAACGAGGTGCCGGTGGCCGCCGCGATCTACCACGACGACATGTACGTCGACACCGAGCACGCGCTGGCCACGGCCCGGAGCATCAAAGGGCTGCGCACCTGGGTCACCGACGAGTACGAACACGACGGGCTGCGCGCGAGCGGGCCGAGGGTCCTCGACCGGCTGCTGGCTCTCGCCCGCGATGACAGGTGACGGGCGGCGGGTGACGGATGGCGGATGAGGGGGACGGCCGGAATGGGGCTGCGTCGCCTATTCTGCGCGCATGACGACCGAACAGCTTCAGCCGATGCCCTCCGACTGGCAGCGCGCCCTGGCCGTTGTCGCCCACCCGGACGACCTGGAGTACGGGTGCGCCGGGGCCGTCGCGGGATGGACCGACGCGGGCCGCGAGGTGACGTACCTCCTGGCCACCCGCGGCGAGGCCGGGATCGACAGCCTGGAACCCGACAAGAGCGGACCGCTGCGCGAGCAGGAACAGCGGGCGAGCGCGGCGGTCGTCGGGGTCAGCGCGGTCGAATTCCTCGACCACAAGGATGGTGTGATCGAGTACGGGACCGCCTTGCGCCGCGACATCGCCGCGGCCATCCGCAAGCACCGCCCCGAACTCGTCATCACGCTCAACCACCGCGACACCTGGGGCGGCCTCGGTGGCGCCTGGAACACGCCGGACCATCAGGCCGTGGGCCGGGCGGCCCTCGATGCCGCGGGAGACGCGGGCAACCGCTGGATCTTCCCTGAGCTGACGGCACAGGGCCTCGCCCCCTGGGACGGCGTGCGCTGGGTCGCCGTCGCGGGCACGGCCACACCCACGCACGCCGTGGACGCGACCGCCGGACTCGAACGCTCGGTGCGGTCCTTGCTCGAACACCGCACATACATCGAGGCGTTGACGGACGAGGACCCCGAGGCGTACTGCCGGACCTTCCTCACCGGGAACGCGCAGCAGGCGGCCGAGCGCTTTGGCGGGAAGCCCGCCGTCGCCTTCGAGCTCTTCAACCGCTAACGACCTCACCCGCGATTGACAGTGGGAGAAGGAGCGACGTCTGGGGCCTTCGAATCCAAGGCGGAGGAGGGAGTGATGGCGGAGCCATCGCAACTGACGACAACGCCGGAGGCGGAGTCCCAGGCGCCGCGACGCCGCTGCCAATCGCGGGTGAGGTCGTAAGCCCCGCCCCATACTCTGACGTGACGTCAGATCTCGGAGAGGAGTACGGGGACGATGATCGACACGATCGGCACGGAGGTCGCCGAGGGTGAGGAGCGGATGCGCCTCGACATCGAGGACGGCATCGGCACCCTCACCCTCAGCCGCCCGGAGAAACTCAACGCCTGGAGCTGGGAGTCCACCCGCCAGCTCGGGCTGATGGCGGACCGGATCCGCTTCGACCCCGCGGTGCGGGTGGTGCTCCTGAGGGCTGAGGGGCGGGCCTTCTGCGCGGGCATCGACTTCACCGCGCCCGGCGGTGCGATCACCGGCCGCTCGACGGCCGAGCGGACCCGCAACTATCACGAGGGCCTGCGGTGGGCCCACGAGATATTCGCCGCCTTCGCCCGGCTCCCACAGCCCGTCGTCGCCGCCGTGCAGGGCTACTGCCTGGGCTTCGGTTTCGAGCTGGCGCTGATGGCCGATCTGCGCATCGCCGCGGACGACGCCGTCTGCGCGCTGCCCGAGGCGCGGCTCGGGGTCGCCGTCGACGCGGGGGGCGACCTGCGGATCGCGCGTGACGCGGGCGCCGGCTGGGCCAAGTTCCTGGCGCTGACCGGGCGCCGCATCGACGCGGCGACGGCCGAACGCCTGGGGCTCCTCCAGTCCGTCGTCCCCGTGGGCGAGCTGGAGAAGGCCGCGCGCGGGGTGGCCGCGGAGATCGCGGCGAACGCGCCGCTCGCCGTCCAGGGCATCAAGCGCTCCATCGACGCGTACGCCGACGCGGCGATGGCGGGCGCGCTGGAGCGCGGGGCGATGACGGCGGCCCTCACCCTCGCCTCCGATGACGCGCGCGAGGGCTACGCGGCGAAGGCGGCCCGCCGGAAGCCGGTCTTCGAGGGCAAGTAGGAGGCGGCCGGAGCACCGCCCTACCCCGCCCCCTACCCCGCCCCGTCCCCGAACGCCCCGCGTCCCAGCTGCTCGCGCACGGTCGACACCGGTGGGCTCACCAGCGTGCGGCGTTGCCAGTTCGCGCCGTCGACGACCAGCGTGTGGCCCGTGATGAACCTCGCGTACGGGGAGGCGAGGAAGGTCGCGGCCCAGCCCACCTCGCGGGGCAGGCCCACTCTGAGCGCGGGCTGCCTGCCGGCCTTCTCCCGCTGTCGGTCGAGGTGGTCACGGATGTCCTCGGTCATGTCCTCGTGCGGGACGAGCCCCGGCACCAGCCCGTTGATCTGGATGCCGTACGGGCCCCACTCCACGGCCAGCGTCTCGACGAGGCTCTTCACGCCGGCCTTGGCGGCGGCGCTGTGCGCGAAGCCGGGGCCGCCCGTCCAGGCGTACGACGCGCCGATGTTGACGATTGAGCCGGGCGTCCCGGCCGCCAGGTGGCGGCGGGCGAACTCGCGGGTCATGAACCAGGTGCCCGTGAGGGTGATGTCCACGACCGCACGCCACGCGTTGGGCGACATGTCCTCCGCCGGTACCGGGAAGTTGGCCGCCGCGTTGTTGACGAGGACGTCCGGCAGCCCCGACGCGGCCGTGGCCGCGTCGAAGACCTCGGCGATCCGCTCAGAGTCCCGGATGTCGCACTCCGCGGTCACCACCCGGCCGCCGCCGATCGCCGCCAGATCGTCCTGAGCGGCCTTCAGGTGCTCGGCCTTGCGGCTCGCGATCACCAGACCGGCCCCCAGCTGCGCGAACTCCGCCGCGATGGCCTTGCCCAGGCCGGTCCCACCGCCCGTGACCAGGACCGTGCTGCCGTCGTACGTACCGGGCGGCAGCGCGCTCGCACCGGCCGGTGGAGGACCCGGCAGCCCGGCGGGCCGCGCGTGCGTCTTCTCTGGCTCTGTCATGGCCGTATCGATACCGCTATCCGGCCGAATGTTGAATGCTCCTGCCGAATCGTCCGCAATCGCCGCGCGCGCCATTGACAGTCTGTCAGGGGCCTGATGGATTCTGTGACGTTGTGATGCGCGAATGACCACGGTGCTCAATGGGATCCCTGGAGGACGTGTGATGCTCCGCCGGCGCCGACTCGCCACGCTCGCCACCGCTCTTTCCCTCGTACTCGGTGTTCCGACGGTCTCGGCGGTCGCCGACCCACCGGACGACAACGACCGAAGATCCACCTCTGTCATCACCCCGACCCCGCAGGACCGCGAGGAACGTAATGACCGGGCCACGGTCACCGCCACGGTGACCCTCGTGGCGGGCGCGCAGGCGGACGCCGCCGCGCTGGCCGTGACCCAGCAGGCGCTGCGCGACGCGGGCGCCACCAAGGTCGTGCGCGGCGATCGCCCCGTCCAGGGCAGGCTCACCGTCTACGTGGGCGGCCCCGCCGAGACCCCGCAGAGCGCGACGGCGCTGACCGGCCTCGGCATCGCAGGGCCCACCGCGCTGCCCGCCGAGGGCTATGTCCTGGGCATCGGCGACCGCGCGATGGTCCTCGCGGGCAAGAACGCCACCGGCACCTACTACGCGGCCCAGTCGCTGCGTCAGGTACTGCCCGAGAGCCGCCGGTCGGGCTCCAGGGTCGACGGCATCGAGGTCCGCGACTGGCCGACCACCCCGATCCGCGGCGTCATCGAGGGGTTCTACGGCATCCCGTGGACCCACGCGGCCCGTCTCGACCAGCTCGACTTCTACGGCGAGCACAAGATGAACATCTTCGTGTACTCGCCCAAGGACGACCCGTATCTGCGTGAACAGTGGCGCGAGCCATACCCCGCCGCGCAGCTCGCGAAGATCCGCGAGCTCGTCGGCCGCTCCCGCGCCCGCCACGTGGAGTTCACCTACGCGCTCTCGCCGGGACTCTCGGCCTGCTACAGCTCCGAGGCCGACATCAAGGCGCTCACCGACAAATTCCAGACGGTCTGGGACCTCGGCGCGCGGACCTTCGCCGTGCCGCTGGACGACATCAACCACACCGCGTGGAACTGCCAGGCGGACCGGGACAAGTGGGGGACCGGAGCCGCCGCGGCCGGCGCCGCCCAGTCGTACTTCCTGAACCGGGTGAACCGGGGCTTCATCGCCACCCACCCGGGCGCCGAGCCGCTCCAGATGGTGCCGACGGAGTACGCCAGCATCAACGCCTCGCCCTACAAGAAGGCGATCGCCGCACAGCTCGACCCGGACATCGTCGTCGAGTGGACCGGCGTCGGCGTCATCGCGCCGGTGATCACCGTGGCGCAGGCCAGGACCGCCCGGCAGGTCTTCGCGCACCCGATCCTGCTCTGGGACAACTACCCGGTGAACGACTACGTCACCAACCGGCTGCTCCTCGGCCCGTACAACGGCCGCGAGAAGGGGATGCCCGCGGAGCTGGGCTCCGGCATCACCGCCAACCCGATGAACCAGGCGTACGCCTCCAAGATCCCGCTGATCACCGTCGCCGACTACAGCTGGAACGACGCGGCGTACGACCCGCGCCGGTCCTGGCTGACGGCGATCGACGAGTACGCGGGCGGCGACGCGCGGACCGGGAAGGCGCTGCGGATCTTCTCCGACGTCAACTACAGCTCACGGATCCAGTCCCGGCAGGCACCCGCGCTGACCGCCGAGATCGCGCGGTTCTGGCAGTCGGGGAACGAGGGCCGGCTCGACGGCGCCCTGGCCGACCTCCAGCGGTCTCCGGACGTACTGCGTGAGCGCCTCCCCGAGCAGGAGTTCATCAACGACAGCGACCCGTGGCTCGACTCGGCCGAGGCCTGGGGCGTCGCCACGCGCTCCGCGCTGAAACTGGTCGAGACGGCCCGCGACGGTGAGGGCGAGGCGGCGTGGAAGCTGCGGCAGCGGCTGCCCTCCCTCGTCGCGAAGGCGAAGTCCTTCGTCTACGTCGACCTCGAAGGGGACAGGATCCCGGTGACGGTCGGCGAAGGCGTGCTCGACAAGTTCGTCGAGGACGCGGCGGCCGAGCACGACCGGCTGCTCGGGGTGACCGGCCGGATCAAGGGCCTCACCAACCTGCCCGCCTACCAGGGCAACGGCATCGACCGGATGCTCGACGGCAGCGACGCGACGTTCTTCTGGAGCAGCCGCGCCGTGGCCGTCGGCGACCACGTCACGGTCGACCTGCGCAAGGAGCGCGAGATCGGCGACATCCGGCTCGCGATGGCCAAGCCGGGCAACGTCAACGACTATCTGCGCCAGGGAGTCCTTGAGTACTCGTCCGACGGTACCGACTGGCGGCAGCTGACGGCTGTCTCGGCCACGCCGGACGTCACCGTGACAGCCCCGGCGGGTACCATGGCCCGCTATGTGCGGGCGCGGGCCACCGCGCGCCAGACCAACTGGCTGGTCGTGCGCGAGTTCAGCGTCCAGACCCGGGACTCGGCCGTGAGCGGCGGCCCGCCCGCCGCCACCGCCAGCAGCCTGCGCGCCGCGGCCGACGGCGACGTCGAGAGCGTCTACCGGGCTGAGCGCACCCCGCAGTCGGGCGAGGCGCTCCAGGTCGACCTGGGCGGCGCGCGGACGGCGAAGTCCGTCGTCGTGCTCCAGCCCGAGGGCGCCGTCGTACGGGCCGCCGTCCAGGTGCGGGCCGCGGACGGCAGCTGGCGCACGGTGGGACAGCTGGCGCGTGGGTACCAGGAGTTCCGGATCGGCACCGCCGCCTTCTCGGCGGTGCGCCTGCTCTGGCGTGCCGGTACGGGCGCCCCTCGGATCGCCGAGGTGGTCGTCCGCTAGCCGGGAAGTGTCCGTGTGCGGCCACCGGGCGAACCGCCCGGTGGCCGCACCGCGTCCGCACCTCCCGCGCGGGCGTTCCCGCTCTCCCGGATTGACAAATCGCCTTGCCGATCCTGCAATGTCGGCATGGTGACGAGCATGGGCAATGGCACGGGCGATGAGAGCGGGAGCGAGCTGGACGACGTACTGAACGGGGTGGGCCCCCGGCTCCGCACATTGCGCAAGGGCCGCGGATCCACGCTGGCCGCGCTCGCCGAGGCGACCGGGATCTCCGTGAGCACTCTGTCCCGGCTGGAATCGGGCGGGCGGCGGCCGAGCCTTGAGCTGCTGCTGCCCATTGCCCGCGCGCACCAGGTGCCGCTGGACGAACTGGTGGGCGCGCCCCCGGTGGGGGACCCGCGGGTGCGGGAGAAGAAGCCCATCGAGCGGTACGGGCAGACTTTTTTCCCGCTCACCCAGCAGCCCGGCGGCCTGCAGGCCTTCAAGGTGATCGCCAGGCAGATGGACTACGCCCCGGAGCCCCGTACACACGAGGGCTACGAGTGGCTGTACGTCCTGTCGGGCAGGCTGCGTCTGGTGCTCGGGCCGCACGATCTGGAGATCGGGCCCGGCGAGGCGGCGGAGTTCGACACCCGGGTCCCGCACTGGTTCGGGCCCGCGACCAAGGCGCCCGTTGAATTCCTGAGCCTCTTCGGGCCGCAGGGGGAGCGCATGCACGTACGGGCCAAGCCGAAGAAGGACTGAGCAGGCCGGCGGGGGCGCGGAGGGGCCGGAGTCGGGCCGATGGGGGCGAAACTGTTCCCTTGGGGCAAGCGACCGCTTAGTATGCTCCGAGCGCGGTACTGCCTACGGTGTTGTGGAGGATCTCGGATGCGGGCATGGCGAGTGCACGAGAACGGTGAGCCGGGCAAGGTGATGAGGCTCGAAGAGGTCGCGAAGCCGGTGCCGGGCGAGGGGCAGCTCCTGCTCAGGGTCCTTGCCGCGAACATCAACTTCCCCGACGCCCTGCTCTGCCGGGGCCAGTACCAGGTGCGTCCGCCGCTGCCCTTCACTCCGGGCGTCGAGGTCTGCGGCGAGACCGAGGACGGTCGCCGTCTCATCGCGACCCCGGCGCTGCCGCACGGCGGATTCGCCGAGTACGTCACCGCGGACGCGGCCACCGTGCTGCCCGCGCCCGATTCGCTGGACGACGCCGAGGCCGCGGCCCTGCACATCGGCTACCAGACCGGCTGGTTCGGCCTGCACCGCAGGGCGCACATCCAGGCGGGGGAAACCCTGTTGGTGCACGCGGCGGCGGGCGGCGTCGGCAGCGCCGCCGTACAGCTCGGCAAGGCGGCGGGCGCCACCGTCATCGGTGTCGTCGGCGGCCCGGACAAGGCCCGCACCGCCCGCGACCTTGGCTGCGACCTCGTCATCGACCGGCGGAGCGAGGACATCGTCGCCAAGGTCAAGGAGGCCACCGGCGGCCGTGGCGCGGACATCGTCTACGACCCGGTCGGCGGCGACGCCTACGCCAAGTCCGTCAAGTGCGTCGCCTTCGAGGGCCGCATCGTGATCGTCGGATTCGCGAGCGGGGAAATCCCCTCGCCCGGCCTCAACCACGCTCTCGTCAAGAACTACTCGATCGTCGGCCTGCACTGGGGCCTGTACAACACCAAGGGCCCGGCCGCGATCCCCGCCTGCCACCAAGAGCTGACGAGGCTGGCCGCCGAGGGCGCGATCAAGCCGCTCGTCAGCGAGCGCGTCGCGATGAAGCACGCCGCGGACGCCGTGCAGCGCGTCGCGGACGGCATGACCACCGGACGCGTGGTCGTCGTACCCGACGCCGCACCCACCGCCGTACCCGACGGAGAGAGCCGATGACCGACGTCGCTGAAGTGCGCGTCCTCACCAGGGAGTTGCTGGCGGCCAATCCGCCCGCGACCACAGCGCCCACGGACTTCCTCAAGGCCCGCTTCGACGCCGGGCTGGCCTGGGTGCACTACCCCGTCGGCCTCGGCGGGCTCGACGCGCCGCGCTCCCTGCAGGCCGTCGTCGACGAGGAACTGACTGCCGCCGACGCGCCCGACAACGACCCGAGGCGCATCGGTATCGGTCTCGGCATGGCCGCGCCGACCATCCTGCGCTTCGGCACCGACGAACAGAAGCGGAGCCTGCTGCGGCCGCTGTGGGTCGGCGAAGAGGTCTGGTGCCAGCTGTTCAGCGAACCGGGCGCCGGATCCGACCTGGCCGCGCTCGGCACCCGCGCGGTGCGCGACGGCGACTCCTGGGTGGTGAACGGGCAGAAGGTCTGGACATCCAGCGCTCATGTGGCCCGCTGGGCGATCCTCATCGCCCGCACCGACCCGGACCTGCCCAAGCACCAGGGCATCACGTACTTCGTCTGCGACATGACCGATCCGGGCGTCGAGGTGCGACCGCTGCGCCAGATCACCGGCGAGGCCGAGTTCAACGAGGTCTTCCTCACCGATGTGCGCATCCCCGACAGCCGAAGGCTCGGCGCGGTCGGCGAGGGCTGGAAGGTCGCGCAGACCACCCTCATGAACGAGCGCGTCTCGATCGGCGGCTCCCGCACCCCGCGCGAGGGCGGCATGATCGGCCCCATCGCGCGGACCTGGCGCGAGCGGCCCGAACTGCGCACCCACGACCTGCACCAGCGGCTGCTCGACCTGTGGATCGACGCCGAGGTCGCCCGCCTCGCGGGCGAGCGCCTGCGTCAGCAGCTGGTGGCGGGACAGCCGGGCCCCGAGGGCTCCGGCATGAAGCTCGCCTTCGCCCGGCTCAACCAGGAGATCAGTGGCCTGGAGGTCGAACTGCGCGGCGAGGAAGGCCTGTTGTACGACGACTGGACGATGCGCCGACCCGAGCTTGTCGACTTCACCGGGCGCGACGCCGGATACCGCTATCTGCGGTCCAAGGGCAACAGCATCGAGGGCGGTACGAGCGAGGTGCTCCTCAACATCGTCGCGGAGCGCGTTCTCGGTCTGCCCTCCGAGCCGCGCAGCGACAAGGACATCGCCTGGAAGGATCTCGCCCGATGACGGAGCCGACGACACAGACCACGGACGCGGCGGCCCCGGCCGACCTGCTGTACTCCGAGGCGGAGGACGACCTGCGGGCGGCCGTACGGTCCCTGCTCGCCGACCGCTGCGACGCCCCGACCGTGCTGACCCGCGCCGAGTCGGACACCCCGTACGACCCGCAGCTGTGGGCCTCGCTCACCACGGATATGGGCCTGGCCGGGCTGCTCGTGCCCGAGAAGCTGGGCGGCCAGGGCGCCACGCACCGCGAGGCCGCGGTGGTGCTGGAGGAGCTGGGGCGCAGCGTCGCCCCGGCCCCTTACCTCACCAGCGGCGTCGTCGCCGCAGAGACGCTGCTGGCCTGTGACACGCAGGACGGCGCGGTGGCCGAGCTGCTCGTTCCGCTCGCCAACGGCCGGGCCGTCGTCGTGCTCGCCGCCCCGCTGGCCGCCTCGGCGGACACCGCGCTGTCCGGTGCGGTGCGGGCCGACGCCGACGGGGCGCTGAGCGGGCGCGTCACCGGCGTAGCTGACGCGGCCGCCGCCACCGTGCTGCTCGTGCCGGCCCAGGACGGGCTGTACGCGGTGGCGGCCGGGGCGGCCGGCGTGACCGTCGAGTCCCTGACGCCACTCGACCTGACCCGCCCGCTCGCCATCGTCACCTTCGACGGGGCAGCCGGTAAGCGGCTCGCGGACTCGGCCGCGGAGCCGGTGCGGCGCGGCCTGCTCGCCGGGGCTGGACTGCTCGCCTCCGAGCAGCTGGGCCTCGCCGAATGGTGCCTGGAGGAGGTCGTGCGCTACACCCGCGACCGCAAGCAGTTCAACCGGCCCGTCGGTTCGTTCCAGGCGCTCAAGCACCGCATGGCGCAGCTGTGGCTGGAGGTCGTCTCGGCGCGGGCGGCCGCCCGCAACGCGGCCGACGCCCTGGCCACCGGCAGCGCGGACGTGCAGGTCGCGGTGGCCGTCGCGCAGGTGTACTGCTCCCGGGTCGCGGTGCACGCGGCCGAGGAGTGCGTACAGCTGCACGGCGGTATCGGGATGACCTGGGAGCACCCCGCGCACCTGTACCTCAAGCGCGCCAAGTCCGACTCGATCGCGCTGGGCGCACCGGGCCGGCACAAGGAAACCCTGGCGGAGCTGATGGATCTGCGCGCACCGTAGGGGAGTTCGGGAACGGGGGCGCGGCACGGGCTCGTGGGGTGCTGCCGCGCCCGCCGCACCCTCCGCCCGGGTACTGCCCTCAGACCCACTGCACCCTTACATGCTGTTTAATTGCGCATACATCGCAATAACAGTGGATCTTCAATAAGGGATGTGCAGAGGATGACGGCCCGATCGATACGGGTGCCCGCCGCCGCGGCCCTCGCCGCCGCGCTGAGCATCGGCGCGGCTGCCTGCTCGAACCCGGGCAGCGGCGCGGCAGGCAACGGCACGAAGGACTCCGCGGTCGTCGGCATCGCCTACGAGCCGGACAGCCTGAGCCCGCTCCTCGGCTACGGCAAGGACGGCAACTCCAAGATATTCGACGGGCTGCTCACCTTCGACGACGAGATGCGGCTCAAGCCCGCGCTCGCCGCCGAGCTGCCGAAGGTCGGCAAGGACGGCCGGACGTACACCTACACCCTGCGCCAGGGCGTGAAGTTCAGCGACGGCAAGCCCTTCACGTCGAAGGACGTGGTCTTCACCTACATGACCATCCTCGACAAGAAGACCAACAACGCCGCCAAGACCGAGCTCGACGCGATCAAGGACGTCAAGGCCGCCGGTGACAACACCGTCGTCTTCACGCTCAAGTACCCGTACGCGCCGTTCGCCGAGCGCACCGTGCTTCCGATCGCCCCCGAGCACGTCGCGGGCAAGCAGGACGTCAACACCGGCGCCTTCACCACCAAGCCCGTCGGCACCGGACCGTACGTCCTGAGCAACTGGTCCAAGGGCGAGAAGCTCAGCTTCAAGTCGAACCCCGGCTACTGGGGCGGCGAGCCGAAGGTGAAGAAGTTCACCATGGCGATCATCAAGGACGACGACGTGCGCGCGACCCGGCTGCGCACCGGCGACCTCGACGGCGCCATCCTGCCGCCGAACCTGGCGAAGACCTTCAAGGACGAGGCCGGCCGCAAGGCGTACGCCGCCAAGTCCTTCGACTACCGCACGGTGACCCTGCCGACGGACAACAAGGTCGCGGGCGACACCGCCGTGCGCCGCGCCCTCGACGTCGCCGTCGACCGCCAGGCCATGGTCGACCAGATCCTGGAAGGCGCGGGCAAGCCGGCCTACGGGCCGGTCCCGACCGACAGCCCGTGGTTCGCCAAGGGCACCGAGCGCAAGCACGACCTCAACGCGGCGAAGAAGATCCTCGACGAGGCGGGCTGGAAGCCCGGCAAGGACGGTATCCGGGTCAAGGGCGGAGTCAGGGCCGCCTTCCCGCTCTGGTACCTCTCCGGCGACAAGCTTCGCCAGGACCACGCCCTCGCCTACGCGTCCGACGCCAAGAAGGCCGGCGTCGACATCGGGACCCAGGCCGGCACCTGGGAGGTCATCATGCCGCGCATGAAGCAGGACGCGGTGCTCGCGGGCGGCGGCGCCCCCGGCGACCCGGACTTCGACCAGTACAGCCTGTTGCAGTCGGCGCTCGCCGGTGACGGCTTCAACAACATGGCGCGCTACGACAACCCCGCTGTCGACAAGGCGCTCAAGGAAGGCCGCCGGAGCGGCGAGCCGGCCGAGCGCAAGGCGGCGTACGACACCGTCCAGCGTGAACTCGTGAAGAACCCCGGCTACACCTTCCTCACCCACATCGACCACCTGTACGTCGTGGACGACAAGTGGACCGGGCTCTCGACGCAGATCGAGCCGCACGACCACGGTCTGGCCTCGGGCCCCTGGTGGAACGTCGAGGACTGGACTCCGAAGAAGTGATACTCCCGAACCGGAAGCTCCCCTGGGGGCCGATGGTGAGGATGGCGGGGCGGCGGATCCTGTTCGCCGCCCCCGTCCTGCTGGTGGTGACCTTCGGCGTGTTCGCCGTCGCCGCAGCCTCGCCCTTCGACCCCGTCAAGGCGTACGCGGGAACCGCGGGACTCACCGCCTCGCAGGAGAACCTCGATCAGCTCCGCGCCAACCTCGGCGTCGACCAGCCGCTCGTCGCGCGCTGGTGGAACTGGCTGACCTCGGCGCTCGGCGGTGACCTCGGCGACTCCGGCGTGATGCGCCAGCCCGTCACCGACGTCATCGGTGAACGCCTCGGCTGGTCGGTGCTGCTGGCCGTCACCGCGTTCCTCGTCGCGATCCTGCTCGGCACGGCGCTGGGCGTGCTGGCGGCGCGCAGGCGGGGCGGCTGGCTGGACCGGGCCGCCAGCTCCGCGGCGTACACCCTGGAAGCGGCGCCCGCCTTCTGGCTGGGGCTGCTCGCCATGTGGCTGTTCGCGCTCAAGCTGGGCGTGCTGCCGGCCGGCGGACTCACCGACACCGGGAGCGACGTGATCACCTTCGGCCAGGTCGCCTCTCACCTGGTGTTGCCCGCGGCCGTCCTCGGCATCTCGCAGCTGCCGTGGTTCTTCCTGTACGTACGCCAGGGCGTCGCCGACGCGCTGGAGGAGGACCCCGTGCGCGGCGCACGCGCGCGTGGGCTGAACGAACGCACGGTGCTGCTCGGCCATGCCCTGCGTTCCGGGATGCTGCCTACGCTCACCCTCGTCGGCTCGCGGGTACCCGAACTGATCACCGGCGCGCTGCTCGTCGAGACGGTCTTCAGCTGGCCGGGCATCGCCGCAGCCACCGTGCAGGCCGCGACCGCCGTGGACTTCCCGCTGCTGGCCGCGCTGACCGTCCTCGCCACGGCGGCGGTGCTCGTCGGCAACCTGCTCTCCGACCTCCTGTACGGACTCGCCGACCCGAGGGTGGGCTTCGATGGCTGACCTGGCAGAACGCACCGCGAGCACCGAAGGCCCCGAGCACGTGGAGACCCGGGCGTGGCGCTCCCACGGGCGCACCCGCCGCTCCACCCGCACGGTCCGGGTGCGTACCTCCGCGGCGATCGTGGTGGTGGTCGCGCTGGCCGTCCTCGTCGTGCCGCCGCTGGCCAATCTCGACCAGCAGGCCGTCGATTTGTCGATGAAGCTCCGGCCGCCGTCCCTCGCGCATCCCTTCGGCACCGACGACGTCGGCCGCGATCTGCTGCTGCGCTGCGTCTACGGGCTGCGCGTCTCGCTGCTCGTCGGCCTGGTCGCCGCGGTCGTCGCCACCGTGATCGGTACGGCGGTGGGCGCTGCCGCCGCTGCGTTCGGTGGCTGGGCCGACCGGGTGGTGATGCGGCTGGTCGACACGTTCTCCTCGGTTCCGCACCTGCTGCTCGGCATCTTCTTCGTGGCGATGTTCCGGCCGGGTGTGTGGCCCGTCATCGTGTCGGTGGCGCTCACGCACTGGCTCTCCACGGCCCGGATCGTCCGCTCCGAAGTCCTCTCGCTGCGCTCGCGCCCCTACATCGACGCGGCCGTCTCCGGCGGCGCCTCGCGATGGCGGGTCGCCGTACGGCACCTGCTGCCCGGCGTACTGCCCCAGGCGGGACTCGCGGCGGTGCTGATGGTGCCGCACGCCATGTGGCACGAGTCGGCCCTGTCCTTCCTGGGCCTCGGCCTGCCGACCCATCAGGCGAGCCTCGGCAACCTGGTCCAGTCGGCGCGCGGTTCGCTCCTCGCCGGCGACTGGTGGCCCACCCTCTTCCCCGGCCTCCTGCTGATCATCCCCACCCTCGCCATCGCGGGCCTCGCCGGCGCCTGGCGGGAGCGGATCAACCCCCGCCGCCGATCGGAGCTGATGCTGTGACCACGCCCCGGAACACGGCCGCCCAGGTCACGGGCCCTGCCGACGCCACCGCCGAGAACGCTGCGGCTTCCGCGCCGACCGCACCGGACACGGCGCCCGTCCTGTCCGTGCGCGCCCTCAGTGTCCGCTTCCGGATGCGCGGCGACCGGTACATCACCGCCGTCGCCGACGCGCACTTCGACCTCCCTGCGGGGGAGTGCCTGGCCCTCGTCGGCGAGAGCGGCTGCGGCAAGTCCGTGCTCGCCTCCGCGCTCCTCGGACTGCTCCCCGGCAACGCGCAGACGGCGGGCTCCGCGCGGCTCGGCGACATCGACCTGCTCACCGCCGACGAGCGCACGCTCGCCCGTACGGTGCGGGGCCGCCGCGTCGGACTCGTACCGCAGAGCCCGGCCGCGCATCTCACGCCCGTCCGGACGGTGGGGGCGCAACTGGAGGAGACGCTGCGTGAACTGACCGGGACGCGCAAGCAGGACGTGCGCAAGGCGGCCCACGCGGCGGCCGAGCGCGCCGCGTTCCCCGTGGACCACCTCGACCGCTACCCGCACGAGCTCTCCGGCGGGCTGGCGCAGCGCGCCGCGACCGCTCTGGCGCTGGTCGGCGACGCGCCCCTGCTCCTGGCCGACGAGCCGACCACCGGGCTCGACCGTGACCTCGTCGACCGCACCGTCGACGAACTGCGCCGCCACGTCGACGCCGGCCACGCGCTCCTGCTGATCACCCATGACCTCGCGGCGGCCGAGCGCATCGCCGACCGCGTCGCCGTGATGTACGCGGGACGCATCGTCGAACTCACCGACGCCGCGAGCTTCTTCGGCGAGCCGGGCCCTTCTCACCCCTATGCCCGCGGCCTGCTGAACGCCCTGCCGGAGCGGGAGTTCACCCCGATCCCCGGCATGCCGCCCGAGCTCGGTGACCTGCCCACCGGATGCGCCTTCGCGGCCCGGTGCACGCACGCCACCGAGGCCTGCGCCGAACAGCCCGAACTGGTCCGGGGTGTCGCCTGCCACCACCCGCCGACGCCACTGTCCGCGACCGTGTCCGCGACCGTACCCGCAGCCGTGTCCGTGCCGGACGAGGAGAGCGCCCGTGCTTGAGCTTGACGCGATCACCGCCGGATACGAGCGCGGTGCGCCGGTCGTCCGGGACGCACGCCTGACTGTCGAGCCCGGCGAGTCCGTCGGACTGCTCGGCCCCAGCGGCTGCGGCAAGTCCACGCTCGCCAAGGTCGCCGCCCTGCTGCACCGCCCGGACGCCGGGACCGTCACCCTCGACGGCCGCGTCGTCGACGGCTGGCGCCACCGGGCCCCGCGCGAGCAGCGCACCTCCGTCGGCGTCGTCTTCCAGCAGCCACGGCTGTCCGCCGACCCCCGGCTGCGGCTGCGCGACCTGATCGCGGAGCCACTGCGGGCGACAGGACAACGTACCGGAGCGGACACCGCCGCACGGGAGCTGGCGGCGACCGTGGGCCTCGGCGATGAACTGCTCGGCCGCCGACCCCACGAGGTGAGCGACGGCCAGTTGCAACGCGCCTGCCTGGCGCGCGCGCTGGTGTTGCGCCCGCGCTGGCTGGTCTGCGACGAGATGACCGCGATGCTGGACGCCTCGACGACGGCCGCCCTGGTCGCAGTGGTCGAGGCGTACCGGCGCGAGCGTGGTGCCGGTCTGCTGGCTGTCGGCCACGACCGGATCCTCCTTGAGCGCTGGTGCGACCGCACGGTCCGCTGGGAGGACGTCGCCTCGGGCTGAACCGGGAGCGGCGGTTGGCCGAACTCTTGTCGGGGGCCTGCCCATCGCGGGCCTGTGGGGCGGATACTCACCCGGAGTCCGACACGCCCCGTACACCTCCGGAGGCACCCATGGCCGACCCCGCGCCCACTCGCCGCAGAGCCGTCACCACCCTGGCCGCCGCCCTGGCGGGAGTTGCGGCCGTGCCCATGTACGCCCAGGCCGCCGAGCGCGCCCCGACCGCCGGGAAGCACCCGCCGAAGCGGCCCAGGCACCCGAGGCCGCTGAGCCACGCCCACGCGCACAACGACTACGAGCACCGGCGCCCGCTCCTGGACGCGCTCTCCCACGGCTTCACCAGTGTGGAAGCCGATATCTACCTCGTCGACGGACAGCTGCTGGTCGCCCACGACCCCGTCGACCTCGATCCCACCCGGACTCTCGAATCGCTCTACCTGGCCCCCCTGATGGCCAGAGTCAGGGCCAATCACGGCACCGTCCACCCCGGTTACCGCAGGCCCGTGCAGCTGCTCGTCGACATCAAGACCGAGGGCGCCGCCACCTACCTCGAACTCCACCGCCACCTGCGCCGCTACCAGTGGATGCTGAGTACCTGCGCACAGGGCCGCGTCCGGCTGGGCGCGGTTACCGCGGTCGTCTCCGGGGACCGCGCCGCCCGCGTCCCGATGGAGGCGCAGCGCGTCCGGTACGCCTCCTACGACGGGCGCCTGGAGGATCTCGGCACGGACGCCCCGGCCTCCTTCATCCCGTTGATCAGCAGTAACTGGACGCAGAGTTTCAGCTGGCTGGGCGTGGGCGCGTTCCCCGTGGCCGAGCGCACCCGGCTGCACGCCGTCGTCTCCGCCGCCCACGCACGAAGGCAGCGCGTCCGCTTCTGGGCGACGCCGGACCTGCCGGGGTCGGCCCGCGAGGCCGTATGGACCGAACTCCTCGCAGCCGCCGTGGACCACATCAACACCGACGACCTGGCCGGCCTGGAGCGCTTTCTGCGCACGCACCGCGCCTGAGCGTGGTGTCCGGTCGTCACAGCCAGTCAACACCCGTACGGCGGACACGTCTTCGGCCCGAACGGCCCCTCCGCTGCGCCACACTGGCGGCCGAATGCCGCATCGTGCGCGCGGCGGAGGAGGTTGGCCATGGCCATTTCGATCTCACTGCTACTGCTCCTGCTGATCCTGGCGGTTGTCTTTCTGCGGGGCGGGGGGCTGAAGCTCTCGCATGCCCTGGTCTGCGTACTGCTGGGCTTCTTCCTCGCCGGCACCACCATGGCGCCGACCATCCAGAACGGGATCGCCGCCACCACCGACATGGTGGCGGGCATCAAGTTCTGACCCCGGGGGGCACCCAGAGCCGGGCGCCGGTGGTACGGCCAGGGTCCACCGGGCGTACGGCGAGGCCCTCGACCGCACGGTCGCGGTCAAGGTGGTGCACCCCGGACTGGCCCGGGACCCGACGTTCCGGCAGCGGTTCCACCGCGGGGCCAGGCTCGCCGCCGGGCTCGACCACCCCCATCTGGTGGCCGTGCACGACCTCGGCGAACAGCAGGTGCCCGGCGGCCAGAAGTTCCTGCTGTACCTCGTCATGGACTTCGTCTGGATCGGCTCTGCCCGGCCTGGCGGTCCTGGGCGTATTTCCGAACCGGGTGACCGCGCTGGTCTGGTTCGCATGGCTCCTTGGCGTGGCTTCACTGGCCTGACGGGCCATCAGGGCAGTTGCGCATCAGCCGTGTTGCGCGACCATGAAGCGCTCGTGAAACACCCCGCATTTCCATGGACACTTCCACGGACCGGCCCTAGCGTCGGGCGGCCGCCCTCCGTACCCGCCCTCCGTCCTCCCAAGGAGCCCGATGCCCAACAGAGTGCTCATCCGCGCCCTGGCCCTCGCCCTAGCCCTCCCGGCCCTCCTGCCGATGGGCGCCGCGCAGGCCGAGGAGATCCCCAGGGCGCCGGGGCACCGGCTCGTCAGCGCCTACGAGGGCGCGCCCGCCACCGCGCAGCCGGTCCCCGGCCAGGCGCCACCGCAGCACCCCTTCCTCGCCCCCAACGGCCGCAGCGGCATGCACGCGGACGCGGCGGGCAGCGGCACCCATCCCTACGCGGGCCCACTGGGCCGTGACCCGCAGGTCACCAGCGAGAAGATCGCCCCGCTCGGCGGCGAGTGCGCGACCGCGACATTCGATGCGGCGGGCCGGCTGATCACCGTCTGCGGCAC
Source organism: Streptomyces sp. H27-C3 (assembly GCF_030063415.1). Lineage (GTDB taxonomy): Bacteria > Actinomycetota > Actinomycetes > Streptomycetales > Streptomycetaceae > Streptomyces. The sequence goes on from NZ_JASITA010000010.1 coordinate 188,391, forward strand.
CTTCCAGGGCTTCCTGCTCAAGCTGCTCGACCCCCGCACGCTCGCCACCCTGGCCGAGTACAAGCTCCCGCAGCGCTCCTCGACCGTCGAGGCCATCACCCGGCTCGACTTCGCGAAGATCTTCAAGGACACCTCCGGCGGCGCCTACTTCTACCTCGACGACCAGGACCGCGTCGTGCTCGCCGACTCGCGCCAGCACATCCTGCGGATCGCGCACGAGCGGGCGGCGGACGGAACCTGGCGCTTCGTCATCGAGGACGACTGGGACCTCACGGCACACGTCCCGCACGACTGCGTCTCCTGGACGAACCTCTTCCCCAGCGGTACCTGCGACCCCGTGACCTCCGTGATGCCCGACTGGCAGGGGCGAATCTGGTGGGTGACCCGGCTCGGCCGGGTCGGCACCGTCGATGTGGACACCGGCGCGATCCGGGCGGTACGCCTCGAAGGAGAGGAGATCCAGAACTCCTTCTCGGTCGCGGACGACGGCGTCTCGATCGTCTCCGACCGCGCCCTCTACAGCTTCCGCGCGGACCCCGACGGGACCCCACGCGCGCAGTGGCGCCAGACGTACGACCGTGGCACGGGAACCAAGCCCGGCTCCGTGAACCAGGGTTCGGGCACCACCCCCGACCTGTTCGGCGACGACTATGTGGCCATCACCGACAACGCCGACGACCGGATGAACGTCCTGGTCTACCGGCGCGGAGCGGACGTACCGGCCGACGAGCGGCTCGTCTGCAAGGTGCCGGTCTTCGCGTCCGGCCGGTCCACCACCGACAACTCCCTGATCAGCTGGGGCAACAGCCTCGTCGTGGAGAACAACTACGGCTACGAGAACCCCACGTCACTGCTGCTCGGCCGCAGCGTGACCGGCGGCGCGACCCGCATCGACGTACGCGCGGACGGCAGCGGCTGCGACACCGTGTGGGAGAGCGACGTACGCTCCCCGTCCACCGTCCCCAAGCTGTCCACCGCCAACGGACTGCTCTACTTCTACGCGAAGGAACCGAACCGGCTCGGCATCGACGCCTGGTACCTGACGGCCGTCGACTTCCTTACCGGGCAGACCCGTTGGAAGCAGCTCACCGGCACCGGACCGGCGTACGACAACAACTGGGCACCCATCACTATCGGCCCCGACGGCACCGCCTACGCCGGTGTCTTCAACGGCATCGTGGCCGTGCGCGACCGGGACTGACGGTCGGGGGCGCGGCCACAAAAGGGACCGGCCGCGGGGGTGCGTCAGATCAGCCGGGACCTGATCAGGAACCGCACCCCCTCCGGGGCCTCCAGCGAGAAGCCGCTGCCGCGCCCCTCGACGACATCGACGATCAGCCGGGTGTGCCGCCATGCCTCGTACTGGGGGACCGACATCCAGAACGGGACGGCCTCGTCGACACCGTCGAAGACGATCGACTCCAGCAGAACGTCGGAGCCGCCCGTACGGAACTCGCCGTCCGGGTAGCACATGGGCGCGCTGCCGTCGCAGCAGCCGCCCGACTGGTGGAACATCAAAGGGCCGTGGGCCGCTCGCAGCCTGCGCACCAGATCGGCCGCCGCGTCGGTGAACTCCACGCACGGTGAGCCGGTCGTCGGCCCGCTCTCAGGTCGGTACACGTCTTGTCCCTCTCTCGGCCGGCCACAAAGGACGGGGTGACCCAGCTGACTCCCCGCAAGGTTGCGATGCGGTTGCATGCGCTGCGGCTCCCATCGGGACAAACCCTCCCTGTCCCTCCCATCGGCCAACGCAACGCCTGCCACACGGTTCGCCCGGCGTCTGCGAAGGGTGTAAGAAGAGGGCATGGCCGCACGCAACGGCCGCCCGCGCTCGGTTCTGAGGATGAGAACCCTCGCGGGCCAGGTCTTCCTCCTCCAGTTGGCGATCGTGGTGCTGCTCGTCGCCGCCGCCATGGCCGCGCTCGTGCTGCAGTCGCGGGCCGACAGTGAGAGAGAGGCCCGCAACCGGTCGGTCGCCGTGGCCGAGACCTTCGCGAACGCGCCCGGCATCGAGGAAGCTCTGGAGAGCACCGACCCGACCAAGGTGCTCCAGCCCCGGGCCGAAGAGGCCCGTAAACGCTCCAAGGTCGACTTCATCGTCGTACTGAACCCGGACGGAATCCGCTACACCCACCCGCTGACGGACCGGATCGGCAAGAAGTTCGTCGGCGATGTGAAGCCCGCGCTGGCCGGCGGCGTCGTCACCGAGAAGATCACCGGGACCATCGGCCCCCTCGTGCAGGCCGTGGTGCCGGTCGTCGGCCGTGACGGCACCGTCGTGGGCCTGGTGTCCGCCGGGATCACCATCGAGCGCGTGAGCGGCGTGGTCGAGGACCAGTTCCCGCTGCTGTTCGGCTCCGCCGGGGCGATCCTGCTCCTCACCATGGGCGGGACGGCGCTGGTGAGCAGGCGACTGCGCCGCCAGACCCACGGCCTCGGCCCCACCGAGATGACCCGGATGTACGAGCACCACGACGCCGTCCTGCATGCCGTGCGGGAAGGGGTGCTCATTGTCGGCGGCGACGCCCGACTGCTGCTCGCCAACGACGAGGCGCGCCGACTGCTCGGCCTGCCGGCCGACATCGAAGGGCGGGCGGTCACCGAGCTGGGGCTCGATCCGATCATCACCGCGCTGCTGGTCTCGGGGAGGATCGCGACCGACGAAGTACACCCCGTCGGCGACCGCCTGCTCGCCCTCAACCAGCGCTCGACGGACCAGGGCGGCGGACCGGCCGGCAGCGTCACGACCCTGCGCGACACCACCGAGCTCCAGGCGCTCACCGGCACCGTCGGCCTGACCAGGGGGCGCCTGAGGCTGCTGTACGACGCAGGGACCGAGATCGGCACCACCCTCGACGTCGTGCGCACCTGCGAGGAACTGGCCGAATTCGCCGCGGCCCGCTTCGCCGACTTCGCCACCGTCGATGTCGTGGAGACCGTGCTGCGCGGCGAGGAGCCGACGGTCATGAGCGCGGGCGTCGAGATGCGCCGTACGGCCTTCAGCGGCGCCCCCGGGGACACCGGGCTCTACCCGCTCGATTCGGTGATCCGCTTCGTGTCGACCACCCCCATGGGGTCCGGCCTGCTCAGCGGCGAGGCGGTACTCGAAGCGGATCTGCTGACCTTCTCCGGCTGGCAGCAGCAGCACCCCGAACGGGCCCGGCAGCTCGTCGAGTACGGAATCCACTCGATGATCGCGGTTCCGCTGCGCGCCCGCGGGGTGATCCTGGGCGTGGCGATGCTCTGGCGCTCGGCGAAGCCCGAGCCGTTCGAGGAAGAGGACCTGTCGCTCGCCGAGGAAATGGTCTCCCGAGCCGCGGTCAGCATCGACAACGCCCGCCGCTACACCCGGGAACACACCATGGCGGTGACGCTCCAGCGCAGCCTGCTGCCACGCGTCCTGCCCGAGCAGAACGCCATCGACGTCGCCTACCGCTACCTGCCCGCGCACGCCGGGCGCGGCGGGCTCGGCGGAGTCGGTGGGGACTGGTTCGACATCATCCCGCTGCCCGGTGCCCGCGTCGCGCTCGTGGTCGGCGACGTCGTGGGGCACGGATTGCACGCCGCCGCCACCATGGGGCGGCTGCGCACGGCGGTCCACAACTTCTCCACCCTGGACCTGCCGCCCGACGAGCTCCTGTGGCACCTCGACGAACTGGTCGCCCGGATCGACCAGGACGAGGCGGTCGACAGCGCCGGAGCGGGAGTCACCGGCGCCACCTGCCTCTACGCGATCTACGATCCGGCGTCCGGACGCTGCACCATGGCGCGGGCCGGCCACCCCCAGCCGGTGATCGTCCACCCGGACGGCACCGTGATATTCGCCGATGTGCCCGGCGGCCCACCGCTGGGGCTCGGCGGCCTGCCCTTCGAGACCCTGCAGGTGCAGCTGCCCGAGGGCAGCCGACTGGTGCTCTACACGGACGGGCTCGTCGAGGGCCAGCACCGCGACATCGAGGAGGGGCTGACCCTGCTCCGCCGCACCCTCGCCGACCACGCCGAGCGGGACCCCGAGGAGACCTGCGAGGCGGTCCTGAGTGCGCTCGTGCCCGAGCGCGCCCGTGACGACATCGCGCTGCTCGTCGGCCGCACCCGCAGGCTGGACGCCGCGAACGTGGCCGACTGGGACGTGCCCTCCGACCCCGCGGCGGTGTCCAAGGTCCGGGCAGACGTGTCCCGCACACTGGCCGATTGGGGCCTGTCGGAAGAGGCGTTCACCACCGAGCTGATCCTCAGTGAGCTCGTCACCAACGCCATCCGCTACGCCACAGGCCCCATCCGCGTACGACTGATCCATGACCGCTCGCTGACCTGCGAGGTCTCCGACCACAGCAGCACATCGCCGCATCTGCGCCAGGCGGCCACCATGGACGAGGGGGGCCGCGGGCTGTTCCTCGTCGCCCAGTTCGCCGCCCGGTGGGGTACCCGCTATACCGACGACGGCAAGGTCATCTGGACGGAACAGACCCTGCCGGCCGTCCCGCAGCCCGACAGCCGCCCGGTGGGTGACCCCGACACGGCGCCGCTGAGTCGCGCGCCGCGCCACCCGTGCGCATCCTGAGGGTGTGACCTGGCACGGCGCGACCCGGCCCACCCCCCTCGGCGAGCCCGGGGGCGCGGAAGGCAAGGCGGACGGCGGACGGGTGCCGGACGAGCTGTCCCTGGTGCTCGCGCAGGCCGTGGTGAGCGCGACCGAGTCCGCCGGAGGGTACGCAGGCGGCGTCTATCTGCGCTCCCCGACACCGGGCCTGCTGCGGCTGGCGGTGCTCGCAGGGCTGCCGGGCCGGCTGTTCCGCCCCTGGTGGCGCATGCATGTGAACCGGCCGTTCCCGGTGGCCGAGGCCTATCGCTCGGGCCGCCCGGTGTACCTCGCCGACGCCGAGGAGGCCATGCGGCGCTTCCCGCAGCTGATGGCCGGCCTGCCGTTCCCCTTCGGGTCGATGTACGTGCCGATCGTCAGCGGCCACACCCGGGTGGGGGTCCTGGTCGTGCTGCGCCCGGCCACTCCCGGGGAGCCGGTCGCCCCGCCCGACCGCCACCGGCTCCAGCACGTCGCCCAGCGGCTCGGCACCGCCCTCGCGGAGCTGGGTTCCGACGGTACGGCGGCCGAGTGGGACGGTGACCCGCTGCCCGTGCAACTGCCGGCCGTCACCGCCATGCCCGTACGGATCGGCCACTTCGACTGGGACCTCGACAGCGGCGCAGTGACCGCGGACGAAGAACTGCACGCGATCCTCGACAGCGGGCCCGCGGATTTCCCGGGCACCATCGACGCCCTGGCGGCGCGGCTGGCACCGGAGGACGTGTACGGACTGTGGGCCCTGGCCAGGCAGGCGGTCGGTTCGCAGGCGCTGGTCATGCGCAGGATGCGGCTGCGCGGGCCCGACGGCCGGTCGCATCTGCTTGAGCTCACGGGCCGCTGGGCCCACTCGCCCGGCGGCGGCCCCGACGGCGGCGCGGCGAGTCACCTCACCGGATTCCTGGTGGACCTCGGCGCAGGGCCGATCGTCGCGGAGGCCGCCGACCGGCTCCCGCGCGGCATTTTCTCCCTGGACCGGCTCGGCCGGATCACCTACGTCAACCACCTGGCTGAGCAACTCCTCGGACGCGCCCGCGAGCAGCTCGTCGGCCGCATCCTGTGGGAGGTCCTGCCGTGGTTCGGGCACCCCGCCCACGAGGACCACCACCGCGCGGCGCTGCTCTCCGACGCGCCCGTGCACTTCCTCGCCCGCCGCACCCCCAAGGAGTGGCTGTCGGTGTCCATGTACCCGGGCCACGACGGAGTGACGATCACCCTTGCCGCCACCGACCGCCCCGCCTACGCGCCGGGGTCGGTCGTCACGCCGGGCGTGGGACTGGGTTCCCCGGCCGACCGCTCCGCCGCGCTGTACCGGCCGGTCGCCCTGGCCATCGCACTGACGGAGGCCGTCACCGCCCGCCAGGTGTCCGCCGTGGTCACCGAGGAACTGCTGCCTGCCTTCGGTGGCCGGCAGCTGGCGATCTACCTGATGAGCGAGCGACATCTCTACCTGGCGTGGGAGACCGGTTTTCCACAGGGCTTCCTGGACCGCTTCGACGGGGTCGGCCTCGACGCCCACATCCCCGGGGTGGAGACACTGACCTCGGGCCGCCCCATCTTCTTCGAGTCCATGGAGCGCCTGGCCGCCGCCTACCCCGGCATCCCCATCGACGCCGATGTCGGCGCCCGGGCCTTCCTCCCGCTGATCGCCTCCGGACGGCCCGTCGGCACGTGCATCCTCGGCTTCGACCAGCCGCGGGGCTTCAGCCCCGAGGAGCGCACGGTCCTCACCGCCCTCGCGGGGCTCATCGCGCAGGCCCTCCAGCGGGCCCAGCGCTACGACACCGAGGCCGCGCTGGCCCGTGGCCTGCAGGATGCCCTGCTGCCGCACCGGCTGCCCGTGGTCGAGGGCGTCGACACCGTCGGACGCTACCTCTCAGGCACCCAGGGCATGGATGTCGGCGGCGACTGGTACGACGTCGTCGAAACCGGCCGGGGACTGGCCCTGGTCATCGGGGACGTCCAGGGGCACGGCATCCCGGCAGCCGCGACCATGGGCCAACTGCGCAGCGCGGTAAGGGCCTTCGCCCTGAGTGGGCACGATCCGCAAGAGGTGATGAGCGGCACCAACCGGCTGCTCATCGACCTTGACCCCGGCCAGTTCGCCAGCTGCTGCTACATCGTCCTCGACCCCGCCACGGGCATCACGCAAGCCGTCCGGGCCGGGCATCCGCAGCCCGTGCTGCGCCACCCCGACGGCACGGTCGAGGTACTCGATCTGCCCGGCGGCATTGTGCTGGGGGTGGACGCCACGGCGACCTACCCGGTCACCGAACTGCGTCTCGGCCCCGGGGCGATACTGGCCCTGTTCACCGACGGCCTGATCGAGCAGGCGGGAGTCGACATCGATCTGGGCATCGAGTGGCTGCGCAGCACGATCGCGTGCGTGGGCCCGGCGCCGCTCGCCGACATCGCGGACCGGGTGATCGGGGAGGCGAAGCGGGCGGCCGACCGCCCCGACGACATCGCCCTCCTGCTCGCCGCCCGCTGGACGGACGGGCTTCCCCCGGCGTCGTGGAGCCGCGCCCGCCCTCGTTGATCGATTGGCGGGGCCGGACGGCCGGGCTTAGCGTCGATGGAGTGAACGATCACGTTCACTGCCGACTGGAGACGAGCACCCCATGACGGGATCTCATCCGACCCCTGTGAAGACCGCCGACACACCTGGGCGGGGCAGCGGTATCGCACTCCTCGTCATCGCTTCGTGCCAGCTGATGGTGGTCCTCGACATCACCATCGTGAACATCGCCCTCCCACACATCCAGACCTCGCTGGGCTTCTCCACCGAGAACCTGTCCTGGGTGATCAACGCCTACACGCTGACCTTCGGTGGTCTGCTGCTGCTCGGCGGGCGACTGGGCGACATCCTCGGCCGGCGCCGGGTCTTCATCTTCGGTGTCCTGCTCTTCGTCTTCGCCTCCCTGCTCGGCGGTCTCTCGCAGGAATCGTGGCAGTTGCTCGCGGCGCGCTCCTTGCAGGGCGTCGGTGGCGCCATCGCCTCGCCCACCGCCCTCGCGCTGATCACCACGACCTTCCGCGAAGGACCCGAGCGCAACAGGGCGTTCGGTGTGTTCGCCGCCGTCTCGGCCGGCGGCAGCGCGATCGGTCTGCTAGCGGGCGGGCTGCTCGTGGAATGGCTCGACTGGCGCTGGATCCTCTTCGTCAATGTGCCCATCGGCCTGCTGATCGCGGTGGTGACACCCCGGTACATCCGGGAGTCGGAACGCCGCTCGGGGCATTTCGACATCGCTGGCGCGCTCACTTCCACCCTGGGCATGGTGTTGCTCGTGTACGGCTTCATCCGCGCCTCGGAGGACGGCTGGAGCGACAGCGTGACGGTCGCGGCATTCGTGGCGGCCGTGGTGCTTCTCGGCGCGTTCATCGCGGTCGAGAGCCGGTCGAAGCAGCCCATCACCCCGCTGTGGATGTTCCGCGACCGCAACCGCGCCGGTGTCTACGCGATGATGCTGAGTCTGGCCGCGGCGATGTTCGGGATGTTCTTCTTCCTGACGCTCTTCGTCCAGAACATCCTGGACTTCAGTCCGCTGCGGGCCGGCCTCGCCTTCCTGCCGGTGAGCGTGATCATCGCCGCCGGTGCGGGACTCGCCTCGCAATTGCTGCCCAAGTGGGGCCCCAAGCCCTTCATGGTGGTGGGCGCGGTCCTGGCAGCCGTGGGACTCGGCTGGTTGACGCTTACCGATGTCGACAGCTCGTACCTGGGCAGCATCCTCGGACCGATACTGGTCTTCGGCTTCGGCATGGGTATGCAGTTCGTCTCCCTGACGCTGATGGCCGTGTCGGGTGTCTCGTCGAGCGACTCGGGGGCGGCCTCCGGGATCCTCAACGCCACCCAGCAGGTGGGCGGTTCGCTCGGCCTGTCCATTCTGGTCACGGTCTTCGGCACGGCCAGCCGCAACGAGGCGACCGATCAGGTCCCCCGGTTCATGGCGGACGCGACCCCGGCCCAGCTGCTGGAGTTCCGCAGGACCGGGCAGCTCCCGGCGCACTGGGGCGACCAGGTACTGGCGTCGGGTGTGTCGAGCGCGTTCGTGGTCGCGGCCATTTTCGCCGTCGTCGCCGCGCTGGTCGCCCTGCTGGTCATCCAGGTGCGCCCCGCCGACCTGGAACGTCTCCAGGGCAGCGGGGCGCACGAAGCCCCTGCTCAAGGGCCGGGGCCGCGGATCGTAGGGCCTACGGCCGGGCGATGAAGTAGTCGATGACCACACCGATGGGACTGTTCCAGTCGATGTGCGCACGTACCGAGATCACCCGTTCTCGGGGGCGACGTTGTAGACGAGGTAGCGCGCGTTGCCGACGAACTTGCCGCCGCTCGCGGTCGGGCCCTCGCTGACCGGCACGAAGGCGCGGGTGTTCGCGGTGTACGTGGAGGAGGTGAGGTCGAACCGTACGAACCCGTTCCACAGGCCCCAGTTGTGCCGGTACGTGTAGCCCAAGCCCGAGAGTTCCTCGGGGCGCACGCCTTGTGGAGACATCGGTGGTACCGGTGTTGGATGCGCCGAGGTAGACGTAACTCCCCTGCACCCAACCATTCAGAGTGTAGGCGGAGTTCGGCTTGACGGTGATCGTCTGGGAGCACTTGGCGTTGTCGCTGCCTGCCGGGGTGGCCTTGAGGGCGGACGTATGACCGTGGGCGGGGGAGCCGACGGTGGCTCCGCTGCCTCCCGTACAGCTCCAGGCGTGGAGGCCCGCCTCAAAACCGCCGTTGCGGGCGAGTTCGGTGTCGGCCGCTCCCGCGGGAGAAGCGGTGGCGACAAGTCCACCCAGTGCGAGGCAGGCCGCCGACAGGGCGGCCATAAGTCTGGTGCGGTCCACAACTGCCTCCGGGGCATGCGGGAACGGTGCGCCCAAGATGGTCCAGACAATAGGGTTGTCAAGGCATCGCGCGCACGACTGCCGCCCCACACGCCCCGAGCGATGAACACCGCCCCATTGCCCCCCGTATATCTGGGCGGCCCCTGCGGACATGTACGGGCCTCGCAGGCAGGGGAGGCATGTTCATGGCCGGCAGCAATGTCACCGCACTCTTCCGCGCGTCCACCGCGCACAGCCCTTCGTACTTCACCTTGAACCGGGCAGGGGCGGGTGGGACCGGCGAAATCACCGACTTCTGCATACCCTGCAACCCGTACTTCCCCACCCCCGCGATGTTCGCGGAACTCGGCAGCCGCATACGCGAAATACTGACGTACTACCCGAGCGGCGCGGACACCATCACGGCCGAGCTGTGCCAGGTGCTCGGTCTCAACCCGCAGACCGTCGCCATGGGGAACGGCTCCACGGAACTCATCACGTGGATCGACCATTTGCTGGTCCACGAGTCACTGGCCGTGCCCGTACCCACCTTCGGCCGGTGGACCGACCAGCCCATGGAGACCGGCAAACGCGTCGACATGTTCCTGCTGAGAGAGGACCACGGCTTCGGCCTCGATCCGGACTCGTTCGTGCGGTTCGTCCGGACCCGCGGCTCCCGCGTGGCGGTCATCTGCAACCCCAACAACCCCGACGGCGGGTACCTGCCGAAACAACAGGTCATCGCGCTGCTCGACGCGCTCCAGGACCTCGATCTGGTGATCGTCGACGAGTCCTTCCTGGAATTCGCGGACGCCGAACCCGCACCGAGCGTCGCCGCCGAAGCCGTACTGCGCACGAACGTGATCGTGCTGCGCAGTCTGGGCAAGAACTTCGGACTGCACGGCGTGCGATTCGGCTACCTGGTGTCGAATCCGGGGCTCGCCGGGAGAGTACGCGCCGCACTACCCAAATGGAATCTCAACTCCTTCGCGGAAACAGTGGTGTTCATGCTCAAGGAACACCGCCAGGAGTACACCGACAGCCTGCTGTGCTCGCGCCGCGACCGGGCGGCGATGACCTGGCGCCTCTCCACCCTGCCGGGCCTGACCGTCTACCCCTCGCAGGGCAACTTCGTGTACGTACGGCTGCCGGAGGGAACCGACGGCGCCGTCCTGCGCGACCGGCTGCTCACCGAGCACAGGGTGCTGGTGCGCGACTGCGCCAACAAGGTCGGCAGCTCCAGCCGTTTTCTGCGGCTCGTGGTGCGACCCCAACAGGACGTGGACCGGCTGCAGTCAGCACTGGAACAGGTGCTGCATGGGCAGCCCGCGCAGGCGTACGCGCCGACAGTGACCCCCACTCCCGACTGGCAGCAGACGGCATCCGCCGGTGGCCTCGCACCGGTGCGCCCGCAGGGGCAGCCCCCGAGCGCCGCGCTGCCCGGGGCGATCGGGCTCGGCTACACCTCGGGAACCGCGGCGGTCGATCGCCTGGTCGCCCGCGTCTGACACACCCCGCGCAGCACCTGCGCGACCGACTCCCGAAAGACCGAACAAGACGGCTGCGGCGCACGTACTTGACGTACAAGCAAGCCGGAACCAATGGCACCACGGACCAAGGACGGACGAGATGACCGCAATCACCAGAACTGGGCGGACCGGGCGAGGGCGCGGGAGCGTCGCGTTGCTCGCCTGCGGCGCGCTGGCCGCTGCCGGGCTCGCAGCCGCCGGTGTGGCCGTGCTGGAGCCGCAGAGTGCCACTGCCTCCAGCCACCGGGAGGCACCACTGATCTCGGGGCAGCCCCAGTTCGACAACACGGACGTCTACGCGTTCGTCAGCCCCGACCACCCCGACACGACGACGGTGGTGGCGAACTGGCTGCCGTTCCAGGAACCGGCGGGTGGCCCGAACTTCTACACATTCGCCACCGACGCGCGCTACGACATACACATCGACAGCGACGGCGACGCGCAGGACGACCTGTTGTACCGGTTCACGTTCAAGGACCACCGCAAGAACGAGAACACCTTCCTCTACAACACAGGCGCGGTGGAGAGCCTCGACGACCCGGACCTCAACTTCACCCAGACCTACGACATCGAGCTGCTGCGGCTCGAACACAACAAGGTCGTGTCGACACACAAGGTCGCGGAGAGCCTGCCGGTCGCCCCGTCGAACGTGGGCAAGGCGTCCATGCCCGACTATCAGGCGCTGCGCGACCAGGCCGTACAGAAGGTCCCCGGCGGGCTGAAGTCCTTCGCCGGCCAGGCCGACGACCCGTTCTTCCTCGACCTGCGCGTCTTCGACCTGCTGTACGGCGGTGACCTCTCTGAGGTCGGCAACGACACGATCAGGGGCTACAACGTCAACACCATCGCCCTTCAGGTGCCGAACACCTACATCCAGGAGTCGAAGGAGCAGCCGGTCGTCGGGATCTACTCGACGACGGAGCGCGAGAACGCCGAGGGCGACTGGACGCGCGTGTCGCGGCTCGGCATGCCGCTGGTCAACGAGGTCGTCAACCCGGTCAAGGACAAGGACAAGTTCAACGCGTCCTCGCCCGAGGGCGACGGGGACTTCCTGAAGAACGTCACCGAACCCGAGCTGCCCAAGCTCATCGAGGGCATCTACAAGATCAAGGCCCCCGCGGAGCCGCGCGACGACCTCGTCGGGGTGTTCCTGACGGGCGTCAAGGACCTCAACCAGCCGCCAAACGTCAAGGCATCGGAGATGTTGCGCCTCAACACCGCGGTCAAGCCCGTCGCCGAGCCGAAGCGTCTTGGTGTACTGGACGGCGACACCGCGGGCTTCCCGAACGGCCGCCGGCTGACGGACGACGTGCTGGACATCGCACTGCAGGTCGTCGAGGGCGAACTCGTCGGCTCGAAGAACGACCTCGGTGACGCGGTCGACGCCAACGACAAGGAGTTCGGCGCGGCCTTCCCGTACGTTGCCCTGCCCACCGCGGGCTCCGACACCAAGGCGGACGGCAAGGCCACCAAGTCCGACGCCACGGGCCTGACCGGCGGCATGTCATCGATCACCGCCTCGTGGGACGACAACACGGTGATGCTCGTGTCGGCGGCCTCCGGCGCCACCGGTGTGCTGCTGGTCGTCCTCGGCGTGACCTGGCTGCGCTCCCGCCGCCACCCGGCCCGCGAGTCCTGGCTCGGCTGACCACTGACCACTGACCGCCGGCCGTCGGATCCCTGCCGACGGCCGGCCCTGCGAGCCCCGAACCCCTGCCGGGCAGGCCACCGGCACGATCCCCGAGGAAGGCGAGAGTCGATGCTCGTACGGAAGCCGCAGATCGTGCGACGGCGTGGAGGAGGTGACGGGCCGGGGCAGTGGCGGACCGTGGCGGTCGTGGCGGTGGCTGCGGCGCTCACCGCGACATCCGTGGCCATCGGGGCGGACCGCGAGCCGGACCGCTCCGGCTCGGCCGCACCCGTCGTCGCGGTGGACGTGGCCGGCGGGCAGCTGGCCTCGGGGGATCTCGCGCACGGCATCACGACCCTGCAGAAGCACCTCAAGGCACAGCCCAAGGACGCCACGGGGTGGGCGATGCTGGGTGCGGCGTACGTCGAGCAGGCGCGGACCAGCGGAGACCCGACGCGGTACCCGCAGGCGGAGAAGGCGTTCGGACACTCGCTGAAGCTGCGCCCCGTCGACGAGAACGACGCCGCGCTCGCCGGGCGCGCGGCACTGACCGCCGCCCGGCACGACTTCAAGGCGGCGCTCGGCCATGCCGACCGGGCGCTGCGGGTGAACCCGTACAGCGAGCGGGCGCTGTCCAGCCGCGTCGACGCCCTCGTCGAACTCGGCCGCTACGAAGAGGCGTTGCGCGCGGTACGGCTCGCCGACCGGCGGCGCCCCGGCATCCCGGTCTCCACACGGTACGCGTACGTGCTGGAGCTGCGCGGCGACGCGAAGGGGGCCCGTCGGGTGCTGCTGCGTGCGCTGGACTCCGCGTTCAGCCCCGCCGATGTCGCCTACGTCGCCACCTCGCTCGGTCAACTGGCATGGAATCAGGGCCAGTACGGGCGGGCGCTGGAGCACTTCGTGAAAGCCCTGCGCGCCGATCCGAGTCACGTGCCGGCGCTGGAGGGGCGCGGGCGCACGTACGCCGCACAAGGTGAGACGAAACGTGCGCTGAGTGATCTCGAAGAGGTCGTACGGCGCTACCCGCTGCCGGGCCAGCTCGCCGCCCTAGGTGAACTGCACGAGGCCGGCGGGCAGCGTGAGAAGGCTGCGGAACAGTACGAACTCATCGGCGCCTGGACCCGGTTGGCCCGCGCCAACGGCGTCGCGACCGACCTGGAGTCGGCTCTCGTCGAGGCCGACCACGGCGACGCCGCCCAGGCATTGAAGTCGGCACGCTCCGAATGGTCCCGGCGCAGGAGCGTCCACACCGCGGACGCGCTCGCCTGGGCGCTCCACGCGAACGGCAAGCACCGCGAGGCACTCACGTATGCGAAGAAGGCGACGGCGCCGAAGCCCGGTTTTCGCAGCGCGTCCTTCCTTTTCCACCGGGGCATGATCGAGCGCGCTCTCGACGACGACAAGGCCGCGCGCCGTGACCTGGGCGCCGCACTCGCGCTGAACCCGGGTTTCTCACCCACCGGGGCCCGCGAAGCCAAGGCCGCGCTGTCCGGGATCCGGAGGACCTCATGAATCGCCGTACCGCCGCTTCGGCCGTCGCGACGCTCGCCGCCGGAGCTGCCCTCGCGTTGCTCCCCGCCCAGGCCGCGCAGGCGCACCCCCTGGGCAACTTCACCGTCAACCAGTACGACGGCCTGGTCGTCGCTCCGGGGAGGCTGGACGTGGACCATGTGGAAGATCTGGCGGAGATTCCGGCCGCGCAGCAAAGGAAGCGCATCGACGCGGACGGGAACGACCGGCTGGCACCGGCCGAGCTGTCGGCATGGGCCCGGACCCGGTGCGACGGGGCGGCTCGGGACGCCCGGGTCGAGGCCGGGGGCGGAAGGGCGGTACCCCTGTCGGTGGGGGAGTCGAGAGCGCAGGCATTTCCCGGGCAGGCCGGGTTGCAGACACTGCGTGTCACCTGCGAGCTGACGGCGCCGCTCCCGCGTGACGAGGAGACACGGCTCTCCTACCGCCCGGCGGACGCCGCGACCGGACCGGGGTGGCGGGAGATCACCGCGCGCGGCGACCGGATGACACTCTTGGCGTCGGACGTACCCGGGAAGTCGGTCTCCCGGCGGCTGACGGCGTACCCCGGCGATCTGCTCTCCTCGCCGCCCGAGCTTCGCTCGGCGGGGTTCACGGCCCGGGGCGGCGGCCCGGCGCTCGCCGGGGGCGAGGACGAGAAAAACGGCTCACCTACGGCGGGTGTGCTGCCGCGCGGCGCGGACCGCTGGGCGCAGGCCCTGACCGCGCTGGTCGCCCGGCACGAACTGACCGTGGGCTTCGCGGCACTCGCCCTCGGAGCCTCCCTGGTACTGGGTGCCATGCACGCCCTGGCCCCCGGACACGGCAAGACCATGATGGCGGCAGCCGCCACGGCGGGCGGCCGCAGCTCGCTGCGCGACGTACTGACCTTGGGCGCCTCGGTGACGCTCACCCATACGCTGGGCGTCTTCGTCCTCGGCGCCCTGATCACCGCGGGCTCGGCGGCGGCGCCCACCGTGGTGTCGTGGCTGGGCATCGCGAGCGGCACCTTGGTGGCGGGCGCGGGGGCGATGCTGCTGCGCGGGGCGTGGCGGCGGCGCCATGACGCGCATGGCCACAGCCACGGTCACAGTCACAGTCACAGTCGCGACGCTGGGCATGGGCATGGGCACCGGCACGGCCACGAGCAGGTCCACGGCCACGGGCCGGGCCACACGCACGGCCACGGGCAGGGTCACGTACACAGTCACAACCACCCGCACGCGTCCGGGCACGCCGAGGAAGCCGGAGCCACGTACAGCGAGGAGCGGGCGCCCTCGGAGAGGCCGAAGGCCTCCAGGAGCTGGCCCGACCTGCTGCCCGTTCTCGTGGCCGCGCACTTGGGCGAGCACCGCACCGAGGGCCACGCGCCCGCGCTCACCCTCGTCCACGCAGGTGATCTCCTCCCGGAGCGACCGGCGGCCCGAACGCGGCCCGAGCCCCATCACCACAGCCACGTTCCGCCCGCCCCCGGTCTGCGCGGAGTCGTCCTCCTCGGCTTCGCGGGCGGGCTGGTCCCGAGCCCGTCCGCCGTCGTGGTCCTGGTCGGCGCCGCTGCGCTCGGGCAGGCATGGTTCGGATTCCTGCTGGTTCTGGCGTACGGCGCCGGGCTGGCCCTCACGCTCACGGGAGCCGGGTTCGCCGCGGTGCGCCTGCGGGAGAGCACCACACGCAGGCTGGCGCGGCGTCCGGGGCGCCGACTCTTCACGCTGGCACACCGGTTGACTCCGTTCGGCACGGCCGCCGTGGTCTTCGTGCTGGGATGCGGATTGCTACTCAAGGGGGCGGCGGCAACGCTGGGCTGAAACAGACGCGGGGCCCTCCTCGGAGGGCCCCGCGCACCTGTTCCCGGCGGTGGAGCTCAGCTCCAGTTCCGGGAGTAGTGCCTGCGGTAGCTCCTGCGGTCGTGTGCCGACCGGATCCAGTGGGCGGCCATCAGTACGAGGAGACTCGCGGCGATGACCAGCAGCCCCGGCGCGAGGGTCCGGCTGCTGAGGATGCCGGCAGTCA
Organism: Streptomyces sp. H27-C3; assembly: GCF_030063415.1. Lineage (GTDB taxonomy): Bacteria > Actinomycetota > Actinomycetes > Streptomycetales > Streptomycetaceae > Streptomyces. Next base: position 204,463 of record NZ_JASITA010000010.1, read on the forward strand.
GGGTCGGCCCTTCCGAGGCACCCGGTACGGAGGCTCCGCCGGCGGCCGGTGGCGCGCTGCGGTCGACCTCGGCGGCGGTGGCGGCGCCGGTCACCCGCACCCCGAGGGCCGCGATGGCCGTGGTCGCCGGCTGGAAGTAGGTGAGACCACCGGTGTCGCAGTCGCCGTTGCCGCCCGAGGTCACGCCGAGTGCGAGCCCCTGTGAGAACAGCGGGCCGCCGCTGTCCCCCTGCTCGGCGCAGACCGTCGTCTCGATCAGCCCGGTCACCGTGCCCTCGGGGTAGTTCACCGTCGCGTTGAGCGCGGTCACCCGGCCCGAGCGCACCCCTGTGGTGCTGCCGCTGCGGAAGACCTGCTGGCCGACGACAGGATCGGCGGCCGCCGTGATCCTTACCGCCCGGCCGTCACCGATGTCCACCACGCCCCGTGCTTCGGAGGCGTCGCCGTTCTCGTACTCGACGAGGGAGAAGTCGCTGCCGGGGAACTCACCCGCGGTGGTGGTGCCGACACGGTCGGTGCCCTGCGTGTCCCGGAACCAGGTGGTGCCGAGCGAGCCGCAATGCCCGGCCGTGAGGATGAAGTTGCGTCGGCCGTCGGTGACGTTGAATCCGGCGGAGCAGCGCCCGCTGCGGGCGAAGACCGCGTCGCCGCCGCTGAGCCGGGTGGCGAACGGCTCAGCTGTCCGCTGCATGTCCACGAATCCGCCGATCCCCTCGGCAAGGCGGGACATGCGTGACCAGTCCCCGGCGGACACAGTGGTGTCGGCGCGTACCGCGATCTCGTTGGACGCGTAGTCCATCGCCCACGCGGTGCCGGGCACTCGGGGCGCGGCCCGAAGCGCGTCGGTGGCCGAACGGAGCCGGTCCATGCTGTGGCGGACGACCTTGGCGCGGGCGCCGGCCCGGTCGACCTCGGCTGCGGCGTCCGCGTCGGTCACCGCGACGACCGGGCGCCCGTCGGTGCCGATCCAACTGCCCGCGGTCCTGGACGCGCCGAGCTGTGAGACGAGACTCGCGCCCAGGTCGGCGGGCCGGTGGGCGGCTCCGGCGTCTCCCCGGGCGGTCGGCTCGCCGCTCGGACCGCCGGCCATGGCGGTCGTCGTCATCAGCCCGCCACAGAGGAGTCCGCCGACAGCTGCCAGCCGCGCGATCCTCTGGAGGCTGCGTCGTGCGTGCCTCATCCGTCACCCTCAAAGTCGATCCGACACGGCGCCGGTGGCGCGCGGGGCCCACGGAACGCGATGCCCTCCATCCATACGTGCAGCCCTGTGGCCCTGTTCACTGCCGGTACCGCACCTGGACCAGGAACGAATGCGGGCGTCGAAGTCCGGAATGCGGGTACTTGGGGGCCGATCGCCGGGCGACTAACGACCTCGGGAGCCCGCGCACTATTGCCCCCGAGGTCCTAAGGCTGCCCGCGCAGGGGCGGTGTCGGGATAGAGTAGATATTTGCCGTGCCGCAATGGTTTGCGCGGCATCTGCCGCCCTGGAGGACGCGTTCGGCTGCGCCCAGCGAGCGATCACCTCACACGCTTCCGCCTCACACGCTTCGGTCGTACGCATCGCCGTGCTGCCCTATTCCCCTTCCCCCGACCGCCTTCTCGACGAAATGGCCCTCACCATGACTGACTTCCTGGCCGTGGAGCGTGCTGTGCGCACTGCCGCACCCCATGCGCTCCTCGACACGGTGCGAGCCGCACTGATCGAGAACTACGAAGCCGTCGAGGTCAGCCTCCTGCTGGCCGACTACAGCCTCACCGTCCTGCAGCCGGTGACCGCCCTGCCGCCCACCGCGCAGCCCCTGTCCATGCAGGCCAGTCCGGAGGGGCGCGCCTTCGGCAGCCAGGAGCCGTTCGGGCAGTACGCGGTCGATGACGGCGCGGTTGATCTGCATCTGCCCGTGACCGTCCGCGGAGACAGACTCGGGATCCTGACGGTGCGCCTGCCCAAACAGAGATGCACTCCCGAGACGCTTGAGGAGCTGACCGAGCTCGCCGAGCTGCTCGGGCATGAAATCGTCGTCGCAGAGCGGGACACCGACCTGTATCTGCAGGCCAGGCGTGCCAGCCGGCTCACCCTGGCGGCGGAGATGCAGTGGCAGCTGCTGCCCGCCCGAGCCTGCACGCGCCCGGAGTACGCCATCGGGGCCCAGCTGGAGCCCGCGTACGACATTCACGGTGACAACTTCGACTGGTCCACCAATGGCGAGACCCTCGTGCTCAGCATCACCAACGGAATGGGCGAGGGGATCCAGGCGTCGCTCCTCACCAACCTGGCCGTCAACGCCCTGCGCAACGCCCGCAGGGCCAACATCGGCATCGTCGACCAGGCGGCGCTGGCCGACCAGGCGATCTATGGGCAGTACCACGGGGAGGAGTACGTCTCGACCCTGCTGTTGTCCTTCGAGCTGGCCACCGGACGCGTGCAGGTCGTCGACGCGGGGTCGCCACAGCTGTGGCTCCAGCGGGACAAGTCCGTGGGGCACGTCGGCTTCGAGGCGCAGCTTCCGCTGGGCATGTTCGAGGAGTCCACCTATGACGCCCAGGAATTCCAGGCGCTGCCCGGCGACCGGCTGATCTTCGTCAGTGACGGTGTTTACGCGGCGGTGTCCCGCGCCGGAGAGACCTACGGCGAGAAGGCGCTGGCTCGCGCCATCCAGGCAGTCAGCCTCCTGCCGGCCGCCGCGGTGCCGCGCGCCCTCCTCCAGGAGCTGGCCTCGTACCGCGACGCGGAAGCCGACGACGACGCGCTGGTCGTGTGCCTGGACTGGTCGGGGCGCACCACGGCAGACCCGAGCTGAACCCCGGTCCGAGAGGCTGCTCAACGTGGCTCCGCCGCGGATCCAAGCACGGGGAGAGCCGCCGCCCCGGGCGCAGCGGCAGGACGGCAGCCGGCGGCTGACAAACCACTCGCCCGGGTGAGAGAGTGGACCAATGCCCCGCACTCTGCACCCCGCCAACCATGAACAGCTGGCTCACGCCACATTCGCGGTGTCGGAACTCCTGCAGTTGCTGTGGAGCCGTGGCCAGGAGGCCGCACCTTCTGGGCCCGTGTCGCCTTCGCAGATGCGTGCGCTGACGATGCTCGAAGGGCAGGAGGGGGTCAACCTCCGCGCCCTGGGCGACGCGCTCGGATCGCGGCCGTCATCCGTGAGCCGCCTGTGCGACCGGCTGGAGGCGGCGGGCCTCTTGGAGCGGTATCCCAGCTCGACGAGCCGCCGTGAGGTCGAGGTACGGCTGAGCCGACGCGGACGCGCTCTCCTCGACGAATTCCGTACGTTCCGGGTGCGCGAGGTCGAAGCGGTGCTGCAGGAGATGACCCCGGCGAAACTGGCCGCACTCGCCGAGGGCCTCGAAGCCTTCCAGGCCGCTGCCTCCGCCCGTATCGGCCTTCCTGCTGAGCTTCCTGTCGAGGCGGCGGACGGCTTGCGCTCCGCAGACATCGCCTGACATACCTACTCGTACCTTCGAAGGGCCGTCGGTCAGCGCCGCTGCCACGAGCGGCACTTCCAGGCAACCCACCTAAGGGCTGTCCCGCAATCCCTGGCAGGCGCACGACGACAGCTACGGCACCTCGCCGCGTTGTCGGAACGCCCGAATACGTCCAGTATGCGAACGTCCCTCCGCCTTGCGATGCACCGCATCTGACGCCGTGCGCTGATCCACCAGGGATTACGGGACAGCCCTTAGCCACGCTCGTTGCCGGGCGGTGCGGCGGCGTGAGCGGCCCTCGAGAAGGCGAGCAATCCTGCCAGAAGATCAGCGCGTTCAGTCGGCGCCATATGCTGGAGAACGTCGCCGAAGGCCGCGTAGCGGCGTGCGAACACCGCGTCGATCAAGTCGTGGCCCGCGGGGGTAAGGACCAGCCCGATCTCCCGCCGACTGGTGCGGGCCGGTTGCCGGCGCAACAGACCGGCCGCCTCCAGCCGGTCACAGAGCCTGCTGACAGCGGGCGGGGCCGTACCGACTTGCTCGGCCAGCCCGGTGAGGTTGATGCCCGGGTTCCGGCGAGCGATCAGCAGCGCCTCCAGCTGGAGCGCCGGCAGACGTGGGGACGAGACGCGCGAGGAGTGCGTCCAGGCGGCCGCCACGGCTTCAGCAGCTTCGGCCACTGGGACGGCGAAATCGGTCAGGGGGTGGTCTGTTGGTCCCTCGCGGTCCATACGGCCGTCACTCCCATGAACTCTTGCACCCCGGGCAGGAGGCCCCCTCGAAGGGCCCGGCACTCTCGCCCTCTCGGGACTATCGCTGCCAAGGGTTGTCAATGGCTGAGGTCGCGAGCGAATCGCCGTGGGGTGCGGCCGATTCAGGCATCGGTGAGCATGCCGGTACGGAGTTTGGCCAGGACCCGCTTGAGTAGTCGGGACACCTGCATTTGGGAAATGCCGAGTGCGTCGCCGATCTGTACCTGAGTCATCTCGCTGCCGAAGCGCATCTCGACGATCTTTCGTTCCCGGTCGTCGAGGCGGTCGAGCAGTGGTGCCAGGGTGTGCAGATCTTCTGCGAATTCCATCGCGGCGTCGGGTTCGCCGAGGACATCCACCAGAGCGCGGATGTGGCGCGACTGGCCATCCTCGCCACCGTCGTTGGGCATGTCCAAGGAGCCGGCGACATACCCGTTGGAGGCGACCAGGCCCTCGATGATTTCTTCCTCGCTCAGCTCAAGATACCCGGCGAGCTCCTGGATCGTGGGCTCTCTTTCCAGGCGAACGGCGAGCTCCTCCCTGGCCCGGGTGAGCGTGGTCCGCAGTTCCTGAAGTCGCCGCGGCACGTGAACGGCCCAGCTGGTGTCACGGAAGAACCGCTTGATCTCGCCGACGACATAGGGAATGGCGAAGGTGGCGAACTCGACCTCGCGAGAGAGATCGAAGCGGTCGATGGCCTTGATGAGACCGATGGTGCCGACCTGGAGGACATCGTCCATCTCGCCGTGGCTCCAGTTTCGGAACCGGCGCGCGGCGAACTGGACCAGCGAGAGGTTCATTTCGATGAGGGTGTTCCGCACGTACTGAAACTCGGGCGTTCCCTCTTCGAGAATCCGCAGCCGGGCGAAAAACAACTTCGACATGTCCCGCGCGTCTCTCGGGGCGACCCTTCCCGCGTCCTCGATCCACGGCAAATCACCAACACGGCCCGGAGTGTCCATGGGTGTTGCGGGGGCCTTCGTGTGGGGCACGTCGCCTCCTGCGGATATCGCCGTCATGTCGTTGCCTTCTCTCCAGTATGCGGAATGCGGCCCCGTCCCGGAAGGCGGTGAGCCGTTCCGGCACCAGGGCCCCGCCGAGTCCGAGCCGCCCTGATGGGGCACGCGAAGGAGGCAATCTCCCAGCGGGCGTCGAACGGGCTGCGGAGACGACCACCGGTGCGAGTCGCTCGCGACACCCCTCAGGATCTGCAGGTACATATGCAGAGTAGCAACTGTTGCCACATAGCAACATGGGGGCGATGGGTCTGCGTGTCGGGAGTGGGCCCTCGGTGACTATATGTCGGGTGCATGTCATGCGTAGGGTGCGTCGCGACGAGGATCCCCGCCGGCAGGGTCTGCGGATGGGGTGCGGTGTGCGGAGCGGCGGCAGTGGCTGCCGCTCCTGGCGCGCCTACTCGAACCGCGTGATGTCGCCCGCTCCTCGGCGTACGATCTGGAGCTCGCCGTCGGAGAAGTCGATGACCGTGGTCGGCTCGGTGCCGCAGTCGCCCGAGTCGACCACGACGTCCACCACGTGGTCGAGCCGCTCCTTGATCTCCCAGCCCTGGGTCATGGGCTCTTCCTCGCCGGGCAGGAGCAGCGTGCTGGAGAGCAGCGGCTCACCGAGTTCGGCGAGCAGGGCCTGAGCGACGACATGATCGGGAATCCGGACGCCGACCGTCTTCTTCTTCGGGTGCAGCAGCTGGCGAGGCACCTCCTTCGTCGCGGGGAGGATGAAGGTGTAGCTGCCGGGCGTCGCTGCCTTGATCGCGCGGAACACATCGTTGTCGATGTGCACGAACTGACCCAGCTGCGCGAAATTCTGGCACACGAGGGTGAAGTGGTGACGGTCGTCGAGGTTCCGGATGGACCGGATCCGGCTGATGCCGTCACGGCTGCCCAGCTGGCATCCGAGTGCGTAACAGGAGTCCGTCGGGTACGCGACGAGCGCGCCCGACCGGATGCTGTCGGCCACACTGCTGATCGTGCGTCGCTGGGGATTTTCGGGGTGCACGTCGAAATACTTCGCCATTCGCCGAGTCTAAGTGATCAGGGCGGCCGAGCTGAGGTGGCTCAAGGGCCGGCAACGGCCGTGTGGGACGGGGAGCGAGTAGCAAGCAGGGGCCGGTGGCGATGGGCGCGCGAGGCTCCCTCGGCGGGTACCGGCCGGGTGGCCGGGCGAGCCGTTCCTCGCGGTCGTACGCCCCGGTGCCACCGGTTCTCCAGCGACGGGAGCGCATCAGGGCAATGGGATGAGTCGGCCCGTACCGGCAGCAGTGACCGACAGTGAGAGGTTCGAGCCGAAGCCGGACCTCAAGACTCCCGCCACGGGCAGGAGTTGTCCGCCGTTCCGCGAGTCGCACTCTCGAGCGGCGCCGCTCGGCGCTCCATGCCGTTGCCCAACTGGATCAGCCGGCGTCCGTCCTGTTGAACCGGTGGTCCACGATCGTGACGGCGTGCTGCGCTCGGGCCTCTCGTCTCCACGCGGGCACAGTCTCGCAGCGCTGTTCGCTCAGGTGGTTGGTTTCCGGTCATGGGGGCTTGGGTGGGGCCGGTTTTCGCCTATTACTTACGACCTCGGGGGCAATGGCGCGCGGGCTCCCGGCGTCATGCGACTCCGCCTCCGGCGTTGTCGTCGGTCGACGACGCTCCGCGTCGCCTCCCTCCTCCGCCTTGGACGCGAAGCCGCATGACGCCACTCGCTGATCCACGCTCTATTACCCCCGAGGTCGTTAGGTTGAGGACCCCGCAGTGAGACGCTGACCAGGTATTGTAAGGGTTACCTTACTTGAGCCTCCGGATGTTCCCCGCCCGGGGCACCCGCTCGGTACGCGCTGCCGGCGATCTGCGGGGGTGCGAGCGTGGAACCGGTCCGCGCCCGGACCCGGCTCAATGACGGTCGCTGTCTCGGTGGTTTGGGTGACGGCAGCCTGTGGGGTGTGGTCTCCGCAGTCACCCGCCGGCGCATCGTGCGCCGCCCGGCGTCGGCGGATCGACCCCCTAGGCTGCCCCCAGCACCGACAGCCTCGATCCAGGAGCGCGCATCATGTTCGACCCCGTCCAGAAGCACCCGTATCCCGACGCTCTTCGAGCGGACGAAGCGCCTGTGCCGCACGCACTGCTCGCACCGGTGACCGGATTCCTGGGCACCTGGGTCGGCCGGGGACGCGGCAAGTACCCGACGCTGACCGAGGAATTCACGTATGCGCAGGAGGTCACCTTCAGCCACGACGGGCGGCCCTTCCTCCACTACGAGGCGCGCGCCTGGCTGCTCGACGCCGACGGCTCCCCGCTGCGGCCGTCGGCCCGGGAGAGCGGCTGGTGGCGGGTGCAGCCCGATGGGCATGTGGAGGCACTGATCACCCAGCCCACCGGTATCGCGGAGATCTCCATCGGCCGGGCGGGCGACGGTGAGGTCGACCTCACCACCCGTCAGGTCGCTCTCACTCCCACCGCGAAGGAGGTCAACGCCACCCGACGCCGCTACACCCTGACGGATGAGGACACGATCAACTTCGTGCACGACCTCGCGGCGGTCGGTCAGCCACTGCAACACCACCTTTCCGCGCAGCTTCGACGCGAGGGCAGGAGCTAACGACCTCACCCGCGATTGACAGTGGGAGAAGGAGCGACGTCTGGGGCCTTCGAATCCAAGGCGGAGGAGGGAGTGATGGCGGAGCCATCGCGACTGACGACAACGCCGGAGGCGGAGGTCCCAG
>NZ_JASITA010000110.1 GCF_030063415.1 Streptomyces sp. H27-C3
GTCAAAGACCTGCACGAAGGCTTGGGTGGAGCGGACATCGACCCGCTTGCCGATCAGTTTCCACGGCACCGAGTAGAGGGTGCGGCCGACCTTGATGTGGATGTCCGGGCCGACCGTCGCCGCGGACCAGCGGGCCAGCACGAACGGCGTCTTCGGCAACGGCTGCAGCGTCTCCTGCTCGACGGCCTCGAACACCGACAGTGGAGACGCGCCGCCCAGCGGCCGGCACTGCCGCAGCCCGGCGACCTCGCTCGACCAGCGGATCGCATCAGCCTGCATGTGCTCGAGGGAGACGAACTCCCGACCCCGCCACCACGAATCCCTTATATAGGGCATAGGGCGCTCAACGCGGGGCTTGTCTTTTGGCTTCAGGGCGCGAGCAGGATCCACCAACGCGCCGTAATGCGCGGCGAGTTCAGCATACGCCTTGTTGATTTTCGGGTCGTAGAGGTCGGGCTTGTCCACCCCGGTCTTCAAGTTGTCGGGCACGAGCCGCTGGGCGACACCGCCGAAGAACTTGAAGGCTTCGACGTGCGACTCGGTCCAGGAATGCTGGTCCAGGTGGATCACCGGGCGGACGAACATGTGCCGCGAGCAGGCCAGGATCATCACGAACGCCCAGATCCGGTGCCGCTTTCCCGACCGCGGGTTGATCCACTGGCCGAGGAAGCCGTAGTCGATCTGAGCCTCCAGGCCCGGCTCGACCTCGTCGCGCAGGACGGTCACCCGCGATCGCTGCGTGTCCTCGGGCAGCGTCGCGGATATCCACCGCCGCAGCGAGGACACCGACACCGTCAAGTCATGTTCGTCCCGCAGCCGTTGGTGGATCGTGGAGACGGTCACCGTCCCCAGCAGACTCTTGATGTAATCGCGGTGCTTGTCGATCTCGGGCCAGGTCACCTGCCGCAGCCGCCTGTCGGCGAGCTCGGGAAACCAGCCCTTGATCAGTTCCGCCCAGTCCGCCGGCGCCATCGCCGGGCCGCCCGGGGACATCCCGGCGGCCTCCGCCGGGGCCAAGTACTTCCTGATCGTCTTGCGGTCCACCCCCAGCGACGCGGCCAGCTCGCTCTTGGAGCGGCCCGCATACCAGTGGACGTAGATCTCGGTCACATCGACCACGTTGAACGTTCTCCTTGCCATCGTGCGCTTCCCCGATCTCGATCCACTGATCGAGGAAGCGTCCGTCATCTCGACGGCCAGGACCTACCTCCCACCGCGTCCGTCGTCCCCATGGGGAATTACGTGACCGCGGGGGTGGGGAATTACGTGACGCAGAACCCGCCCAACCTGGGGAATTTCATGATCGCTCACAGGG
>NZ_JASITA010000111.1 GCF_030063415.1 Streptomyces sp. H27-C3
TGAACTGCCCTGAGTTTCGTAGCGGCCGGTTTGTGTGGTTTCAGGCGGTGTTCGTGGTCGCCTGGGTTCGGTGGTGCTGGGCCTCGAATTCTTCGGGTGGGAGGTAGTCGAGGGCGGAGTGCAGGCGTTCGGTGTTGTACCAGCCGACCCACTGGACGACTGCGCGTTCGACCTGGTCAGCGTCGCGCCACGGGCCGTGGTGCTCGATCAGTTCGGCCTTGAAGGATCCGTTGAGGGCCTCGGCCATGGCGTTGTCGTAGCTGTCGGCGACGGAGCCGACGGACGCGGTCGCGCCGACGTCCAGCAGCCGCTCGCTGTAGCGGATGGACACGTATTGCGAGCCGCGGTCGCTGTGATGAATCAGCCCGGAGCCCTTCTTGATCCCCCGCCGCCACAAGGCCATCTCCAGCGCGTCGAGCGGGAGATCGGTGCGCATGTGGGTGGCGAGCTGCCATCCGACGATCATCCGCGAGTACACGTCCAGGACGAAAGCGACGTAGACCCAGCCCGACCAGGTACGGATGTAGGTCAGGTCCGCGACCCACAGCTGATTCGGACGGTGGGCACGGAAGTGCCGGTTGACCAGATCGGGCGGCCTTGGAGCGGACGGTTCGGGGATCGTCGTGCGGCGTCGCTGCCCGCGGATGACACCTTCCAGGCCGTCCTCACGCATCAGCCGCTCGACGGTGCAGCGGGCTGCAGCGACACCCTCCCGCCGCAGCTGGCGGTGGACGCGCCGGGCTCCGTAGGTCTCGCCGGAGCCGGTGTGGATGCGGCGGATATCCGCGACGAGGTGTTCGTCGCGCTGTCGGCGTGCGGACTTCGGACGCTTGCGGCGGGCGTTGTGGGCGGAGACCGACAGGTCCAGTTCCCGGCAGACGGGCTCGACCCCGAAGTCGTCGCGGAGGTGGTTGATCACCGCGTCGGCCTCGTGCGGGGCTGGTCGAGCTCCTTGGCGAAAAACACGCTGGCGGCCTTGAGGATCTCGTTCGCCCGCCGCAACTCAGCTGCTTCTTTCCGGAGTTGTACGAGTTCGGCTCGCTCGGCGGTGGTGAGCAGATCGGGCCGACTGCCGTGGTCGGCCTCGGCCTGGCGGACCCATAGCCGCAATGCTTCCTTGTGGATACCGAGATCCCGCGCCACATGTGCGACCGGACGGCCAGAGTTCTGTACTTCACGGACGGCCCGCTCGCGCAGCTCGTCGGGATACTTCCGGGGTGCAGGCATCAGACCTGTGCTTCCCATCTGCCGAGGCAATCATGCCCGGCTTCAAGGCCGCTACGGAATCCGGTTCAGCTCAA
>NZ_JASITA010000112.1 GCF_030063415.1 Streptomyces sp. H27-C3
GCTAGTGCGTTGTCCACGAACGTTGACGGGGTCTGGTGACATGTCGGTGGATGTTCGTGGTGTCGGGGTCTGACGGTCTTGCTCTGCCTGGCAATGTGGTTGCCGATGAGAGTGGGGTCTTGAATGGCAGAGCCGGTCAGGGCACGGCGGTTGACTGATCAAGAGGGACAGCGACTGCAGCAGATCGTCCGGCGGGGCCGCCACGAGTCGGTGCGGGTCCGGCGGGCACTGATCATCATGGCGTCGGCATCGGGCACCCCCGTGACGGCGGTCGCGCGGTTGGTCGCCGCCCACGAGGACACCGTCCGGGACGCGATCCACGCGTTCAACGAGAAGGGCCTGGCCGCCCTGGACCCTCACTGGGCGGGAGGCCGTCCCCGCCTGATCAGCGATGACGAACGCGAGTTCATCATCGCGACGGCCAGGACCCGCCCGGTCGCGCTGGGCCGCCCCTTCACGCACTGGAGCCTTCGCAAGCTCACCGACTACCTGACCCGCAACCAGGTCAGGACGGTGCAGATCGGCCGGGAACGACTCCGGCAGATCCTGCATGAACACGGGATCTCCTTCCAGCGCACCCGCACCTGGAAGGAGTCCAAGGACCCCGACAAGGACTCCAAACTCGACCGCATCGAGCACGTGACGGGCCACTTCCTGGACCGGTGTTTCGCTTTCGACCAGTTCGGCCCGCTGTCGATCCGCCCCTGCCACGGTTCCAGCTGGGCCAGGGAGAAGAAACCGGACCGGCTGCCGGCCACCTATCACCGCACTCACGGCATCCGGTACTTCCACGGCTGTTACTCCCTTGGTGACGACCAGTTGTGGGGCGTGACCCGACGCCGTAAAGGCGGTGACCACAGCCTGACGGCGCTGAAATCGATCCGGGCCGCCAGGCCCGACGGCGCCCCCGTCTACGTGATCATGGACAACCTGTCGGCGAACAAGACCCCGGCGATCCGGACCTGGGCAGGGAAGAACAAGGTCGAACTGTGCCTGACGCCGACCAGCGCGTCGTGGGCCAACCCGATCGAGGCCCAGTTCGGACCGTTGCGCAACTTCGTCATGGGCGACTCCAACCACCCCAACCACCCGGTGCTCGCCCGCAGACTCCAGGACTACCTGCGGTGGCGCAACGCCAACGCCCGTCACCCCGACGTCCTGTCCGCCCAACGCCGAGAACGCGCCAAAGTCCGCAGTGAACGCCAGCAACGCTGGGGCCGCCCACGACTCAAAGCCGCCTGACCAAACCCCGCCAACGTTCGTGGCCAACGCACTAG
>NZ_JASITA010000113.1 GCF_030063415.1 Streptomyces sp. H27-C3
CATGCCGGGGTTCACGAGGTCGTCGATCCTGACGCCGTACAGCGGCTCACCTGACTGACTTCCTGTCCGGATTCACGCGCTGCGGCCTGCCGCAACGTGCGGTAGCGGTGGAGTGTCTGCGGGTCACCGATCTGTTCAACAGCCGCGACTGCGGCGTCGAGGACTCCGTCCATCCAGAGCCGTGGGATCCCTTCCAGGAGCTCGTCACTCACGGCGAGCCAACGACGAACTGTGGAGTCGTCAGGGGCGAGAGGCGCAACGAGGAAACACTCCTTGACGAAGTGCCGCCACAGTCCCGCGCGCAACCCCTGCTTGTCGGGAGGCATGATGTTCTGAATCTCTTCGAGTGTTCTCCACGCGCTCGAAGCATCGTCGGCTCGCCGTTGCAGCCGGGCAAGCGTGAGCAGGTTGAACGCACTTGCAACCGTCCACGCGCCATCGCTGACCTCGATGACTTCTCGCTGCACCGCCACTGCTTCGGTGTGGTAACCGAGTTGGTCCAGGTGAAACTGCAGAGTGTTGAGTGTGTCCTCGGTGCGTGGCTCGCCAACTGCCCACTCGGTCAAGAACAGGCGGGATGCCTCGCGCTCCCCGAGGCTCGCGGCGTGATGGGCCCATGATTTGAGGCTCTCGTCGGCCGGGGCGGCAGGAAACAGTTCACGTTGTTTCTTGAGCCACTCCTCAACGGCGGCGTCAGTGTGGTGATTCAACGCGATGTCGCCCAGGATGCGGCCACGATCAGCGTGGGCACTGGCTCGCACTGCTTCGACGGCAGCTGTGATACCTCCGGTGAGCAGATGGTAGAGGTGATAGCCCATAGCCGTGTCCATGCTGATGTTCTTGACGGTCCAGTGCAGCCACAAGTCCTCCAACTGCCGGTGCTCGGCAACCAGGAAGCCGGCCAGCGTCAAGTCCGAGGCCAATCCCCAGGGGACGGCCTCTTGATAGAACGTGGCCTCCTGCTGGAGGAGGAAGCGCAGAAGCTGCAGGTCCTGGGGGTGGCGGTCGTATTGAAGTGCCCACAGGACTCCCGAGCGGGTGGCCTTGTTGCGGTCGATCACGCGACCTTCGTCGGTGTGCTCCGCCACGAAGGCCAGGTCGGGCCACGTCTCCGGGTCCCGCCGAGCTCGCTCGAGGTCTCTTCTCGGCACGCGCAGAAGTCGGTCTTGCTCGTCAGCAGTATCCGTCATCTTCCCCTCACTCGATCCTCGTGGTT
>NZ_JASITA010000114.1 GCF_030063415.1 Streptomyces sp. H27-C3
GGGCCACGAGGACCAGGGAGGTGTAGCCGCTGTCGACCAGGTGCTCGGCGGGCAGCAGGCCGCGGCGGTGCAGGCGGGTGTGGATGCCGGGCAGGACCTTGCTGTCGTGTGTGGTGGCCGCGGTGGTGGCCACGTCCGTGATCACGTTGGGGCTGTCGGGAGCACACGTCTCCGTCAGGTGAGCGGAGAACCCTTTCCAGCTGATGATGTGTCCGTGACGTGCGTAACGGGCCGAGATGTCATAGGGAGAGACGATCGCCCGTGAGGAGGGCGGCAGCCCGGGCCCGCCTTCCGTCTCGGCGCTCCGCCAGCGCAGGTGTCCTGCGGCGTCGCGGTGGTAGTTCTGCACCACAATCTGGCGCAGGGCCTGGATATGAGGGCCGGACGTGCGGTCTGCTCCGTGCCGGTAGAGGTGTTCCAGGAGCCGGACGGCGTCGTTGCCGGTGGTGAGGATCCTGGTCTTGGGCTTGGTGGGGTTCTTGCCCAGGCGCACCGGCCGGCCGTAGCGGTGTCCCCACTCCTCGTCGACCAGCTCGTCCAGCAGGTGAGGGGAGGTGCCGGCGACTTCTTCCAGCGCGGCGCGTACTGCCTCGGTGATCAGCTCCAGGCGGGTCAGGTCGCGCACCGCGGCCAGGACGTGGGTGGAGTCGGTGCGCTGCGTGGTGCGCTCCCGCACCAGGCCGGCCTCCTTGAGGCGGGCCAGCATGAGGTCGAGGAGGCGGTCTGCACGGTCGCCTTCGGCGAGACGGTCGCGGAAGTCGGCCAGCACGCTGTGGTGGAAGCCGGGGTCGTCCAGCTCCATGGCCATCGCGTACTTGAAGTCGATGCGGCAGCGGACCGCCTCGGCGGCCTGCCGGTCCGACAGGCCGAGCAGGAACTGCAGCACACAGACGGTGGCCAGCTGAGCAGGTGAGAGACCCGGCCGCCCGTCACGCGGGTACCAGTCGGTGAAGTCCTCGTCGCACCACAGCCCATCGAGCCGGTCACGCACCCATATCGCCGTCGTGCCGCCCGGGTTGCTCGCCCGCGCGACCTGCGCGGTCAGAGGCGGGACTTGCTCACCGGAACGAGGACGGAGGGACAACGGGCACCTCGACAGCTGCATCGGCC
>NZ_JASITA010000115.1 GCF_030063415.1 Streptomyces sp. H27-C3
TACTGCAACCGTGTTTGGCGTGACGGTGGTTCAGGGCAGGGGTTGTGGCCTCGTCGTTTGTAGTGGCTGATGCGTGCCCGGTGTTGTGCTTGTCGTCGCCAGTGGGACCAGTGCAGGACATGGGTGACCGGAGGAAGGAGACGTTCTGTGAGGTGGGCGGTCAGGCGGCGGATCTCGGGCAGGCTCAGCGGGACGAGACGCTGGTCACCGGGTTGCGATCCCCTTTTTTGAGCTCCTGTGAACGGACCGTGGTCAGGTAGGCGTGGGCTGCCATGGCGAGGGTGATGTGGCGGTACCAGGCGTGGTATTTACGGACCTGGTAGTGGTCGAGGCCGCATTCGTTCTTCGCGGTCTGGAAGCATTCCTCGATCGTCCAGCGGCGGCCGGCCACGACAAGGAGGGTGTTCAGGGTGGTGCCTTCGGGTGCGAAGCACACGTAGTAGGCGATCTCGGTGGGATCGGTGATGCTGCGGCGGGCCAGGACCCAGTGCTCGACGCCCTCCTCACGCCAGGGACGGATCGGGGCCCGGGCCCAATCGTAGACGCGCTCCCCGTGGGCGCCCCGCCCGCACGAACGCCGCTTCCACGCCTGCCGGGGCAGAGCGGCGACCAGCTCGTCCACGGGATGATCCATGCGTGAGGTGGTGACGACGGTGTCGGTTCGGCGCGTTGCCAGCACGTGGAACACCTCGCGCTGTTCAAGCCAGTAACGCAAGCCCTTGACCTGCCCGTATGCCTCATCAGCGGTCAGCCACGCGAACGGCACCCGCGCGGCGAGGACCCGCTCGATCATGGCCTTGGCGTGCTCGTTCTTCGTGGCGAAGAGGACCTCGTCGGGGACCGCGGCAGCACGGCAGCGTTCACGGTCCTCGGTCCAGGACGCGGGCAGGTACAGCTCCCGGTCGATCAACGTGTGACCGGCATCGGTTGCATAGGCCAGGAATGTGCCGACCTGACTGTTCTCGACCCGGCCCGCCGTGCCGGTGTACTGACGTTGAACGCCGGCCGAGCGGGTCCCCTTCTTCAGGAATCCAGTGTCGTCCACGACGAGTACCGCCTGCTGGTCGCCGAGGTGTTCGATCACGAACTCCCGGAT
>NZ_JASITA010000116.1 GCF_030063415.1 Streptomyces sp. H27-C3
TGCGCGATCACCTCCGGCGGATAGCGGTGGCCCCTGTACGACGGTGGCGTCGACGCCACGAACGATCCCCTCCCAGCACGGCCAATCACAAGATCATCCCACGCCGGTCAGCCAACGTGACAACACCGTGCAGCGCGGCGGCGAGCAGGTGGACGGCGGTGCCGTCAGTGCGGGATCCGCGCACGGTCTTGCCGTCGACGGCCAGGCCGACCAGGGCGTCGCCGGGTTCGTTGACCGGGTCGGCGGCGTACCGGGCGAGCCAGGCGCCCACGGCATCGTCCAGGGCGTCGCCGTCCAAGCGGGCCAGGAGCCGTCCCAGTGTGGAGGCGTTTGGTGTGCTGGAGGTCAGTCCGAGGTTCGCGCAGGTCGGAGTTGGTATCGGCGGCGAAGCGGGCGATGGCCGTCAGAGACCTGGCTCCGCCGAGGACTGCGACCATGCACAGCGGAGCAAGGAGCCCAGGCGGTAGCGGCGGCCCCGGCGGGGATCGGGTATCCGGCCCAGCACGTCCGCCAGGCAGGTGAGCTGCGACGGTTCCGGGCAGGTGAAATCGGTGTCCGCGCAGTGGCGCTGCAGGACACCGATCAGGGAGGATGGCACGCGAACGCGACCCCTTTTCGTGATCAAGGCTTCGAGAACCTTGATCATCAGGGGTCGCGTCTCTCGTTGCCGAACCGGGCGAACCAGCCACGGCAGCGCATACGCAGGCGATCAGCTCATCTCGCCGACTGAGAACGCATCAGCCCTGGCTCTGGGGGCCGTTCCACACTTGGACGATGACCTCGTAGTCACGCATGTAGGTGCGTGTTGCCGTGGTGCACGACAAGGTGTTCGATGGTCTCGTTCAACGTCTGCTGAAGTTCTGCGGTGTCCATGCCGCTTTCTACCTCACTCGGCAAGCCCCTCAACAGCGAGATTCAGAGGCGCGGCACACCCGCCGCCTGAGAGATCGACCGGACAAGTCCTAGTACTGCAACCGTGTTTGGCGTGACGGTGGTTCAGGGCAGGGGTTGTGGCCTCGTCGTTTGTAGTGGCTGATGCGTGCCCGGTGTTGTGCTTGTCGTCGCCAGTGGGACCAGTGCAGGACATG
>NZ_JASITA010000117.1 GCF_030063415.1 Streptomyces sp. H27-C3
CCCCCTCTCTGTCAGCCTTGGGTGAGACGTCTCGCTTCGGCGGGTTAGCCTGAGAGGGCACCGACAGGAGAATCACCCCCTCATGACCAGCACCAAGCCCGCCGGATCCGACCCGGCTCCCAGGCCGAAGCGCCGCTCCTTCAGCCCGGAGTACAAGCTGCGGATCGTGGCCGAGTACGACGCCGCGCCCAAGAACGAGAAGGGCGCGGTCCTGCGCCGCGAGCGCCTGTACCACTCACACGTCACCGAGTGGCGGGCCGCACGGGACGCCGGGGCCCTCGAGAAGCTGGTCGACAAGCGCACCAGCCCGGCGAGGCCGAAGAAGTCGCCGACCGATGCGGAGAACGAGAAGCTGCGCCGCCAGGTGGAACGGCTTCAGAAAGAACTGGCCCGGAACAAGGCCGCGCTGGAAGTCATGGGAAAAGCTTCCGCGCTCTTGGAAATGATCTCCGAGAGCGCGGACTGAAGCCTGCCGTCGACCCTGTCGTGGACGAGGCGTTCACCTGCGTCGAGGCAGAGCTGGGCATCACGGCCGCCTGCCGGCTGACCGGCCGCTCCCGCGCCACCCACTACCGCCGGCTCCGGCCCCCGCCACCACGCAAACAACGTTCCCCGCAGGTCCAGCCCTCGGCCCTGACGGCCGAAGAGCGGACTGCGGTACTGGAGTTGATGAACAGCGACGAGTACGCGGAGATGGCGCCCGCACAGATCTGGGCCCGCGAGCTGGATGCCGGGCGCTACCACTGCTCCATCTCCACGATGTACCGGATCCTGCGCGAACAGGGGCAGACCGGCGAGCGCCGCCGCCAGGCCACCCATCCTGCCAAGACAGTGCCCGAGCTGGTCGCCACCGGACCCTCGCAGGTGTTCACCTGGGACATCACCAAGGCCGCCGGACCGGTCAAGGGCATCTGGTATCACGCCTACGTCATCATCGACATCTTCAGCCGGTACATCG
>NZ_JASITA010000118.1 GCF_030063415.1 Streptomyces sp. H27-C3
CGGCGGTCAGCCAGGCGGCGAGAGTGTCGGCGAGCGCCACGCGCAGCAGTAGGAGCAGGGTCAGGGCGGAGGTCGCCGCAAGCATGGCCAGACCGGTCTTGGCCATGCGGGAGGCCAGGGCAACGGCCTGGGGCTTGATGCGGCGGCCCTCATCGACCCGGTGGAGGCAGACCGGCCCGATGAGGGCCCCGGCACTGGCCGCCCCCAGCACGACGGCGGTGACATACAGGGTGCGGTCGGTGTCGCTGAGGTCGGTGAACGCCGGCTGGAACACGGCGATGAGCAGGAAACCGAAGAGGATCTGCACGCCGGTCTGGGCCACGCGCAGCTCTTGCAGGAGGTAGGCCCACATCCGGTCCGCGCGCTCCTCCGAGGTCTCCTCACGCCCGCGCCGCTGAGCGGGAAGAGCTGGGGTGCTGTCTCGGCGACCCCCGGTTTGCCGGGCCATGCCACTCCCTCGCCGAAATTTCTCTTATAGGACACTTTCCCACGATTGCGCAAAATGGGTTGGTCTCGCAGGGAGGAGTTCCGACGCGGACACCACCTACGCTGGAGATACGCGCAACGCTCGTCGGGAGGTGCGCCATGGCCCGCGCTCACCGCTTCCACCTGGACGTAGCCGATCACTCCGTCACGGTGCTGACACGACACGACACACGCGAGACGGAGCTGCTCGTGGACGGCAAAGTGGTCGGATACCAGCGAGTACAGGCGAGGCACCGCAGGCCCAAGATCACGCTCACCGGTGAGCTGCCCGGCGACCCACCCCAGCCCTTCGACATCACCCTGCACACCAGTGAGCCCCTCGGCGACGCCCCCACCTGCATACTCGAGCTCGCCGGGCGCATGCACCCCATGCCCCAGATGCCTCCAGGCCGAGTGTCACCCGTCCCCCACGACCTGTCCCTCCATCCACTGCGCCAGATCCGCAGACTCCTGCGCCGGCGCACCCCGCGCC
>NZ_JASITA010000119.1 GCF_030063415.1 Streptomyces sp. H27-C3
CGAGAGCGGGAACGACCACGGTGGTGTGACGGCTGGCGAGTTTCACGACCGTGAGGAAGCGCGATTTCCGGTCGACCAATGTGGCGACCTGGCTGTTGTTCGAGCCGATCACCAGATCGCCTTCCAGGTGCCCGGATTCGCTGCGGTTCTCCGCTGTCCGGGGCCGCTCCTCGATCGGCCGGGCATCGGTGATCTGTGAACGCCACTGGCCTTTCACCGTGTGACGCTGGTTCTTCCGGATCGGGCGGCCGGTTCGGAGGCGCTTGCACAGTTCACGGGGGACCACCTTCCAGCGGGTGGTGTAGATCGACCGGTAAATCGTCTCGTGGCTGATCCGCATCGCGGGGTCGGCACCGTGATTCAGACGCAGATGTCCGACGATCTGTTCGGGCGACCATTCCTCCTTCAGCAGGTCAGCACCGTCTGCCTCAGCGCGGGTTCACGGGAGAGCAGGCATTGCTTCGGTCGCCGGGCACGGTCAAGTGCTTGTTCCTGTGCGGCGATTGCCCGGTAGGGGTCGCGTCCGCCGTTGTTGTTGACTTCACGGCTGATCGTCGACACCGCACGTCCCAGGAGGCCGGCGATGGTCCGGTAGGACTCACCGGCACACAACCCGCGCGAGATCTCCTCCCGCTCGTTCCTGGTCAGGCTTCCAGCGCGCGCCTTGCGGGATTCAGGCGCGATTCCGCCGTGATGCTTGAGGACGGTGAACACCGAGCCGGGCGGCTTGCCGATCTGCCGTGAGATGACGCTGATCGATTCCCCGGCCTTCCACCGCCGCCACAAGTCGGCCTTCATCTCGTCCGGCATCCCCGGCCGACCCAGTCTCGCCACGTATACCCTCCTCGACCAGCACTGTTGCTCTGACCGGTTGAATCTAAG
>NZ_JASITA010000011.1 GCF_030063415.1 Streptomyces sp. H27-C3
GTGCGAGATGGCCTCCACCGGTACCGGTGCCCTTTGTACGACGGCGGCGTAGTCGACACGAGCGATCCCCTCCCAGCATGACCAACCCCAAGATCATCCCACCCCCGTCAGCCAACGTGACAGCGCCCGTGAGACTGCCCGGGCCGACGTCTTCCGCTACATCGAAGTCGAGTACAACCGCAGTCGGCTCCGTCGACACCCCGACTACGGGTACGTCACCCCGCTCGAAACGAGATCCCTGCTCAGGCAGGACCTCGCCCGGCAGCGTAAGCACCCGCTGTTCAGCTCGCGGGGGGAACTTCAGGCGCGCCGGGCCTCCAGGATGCGCAGGTCGTCACTGACCGGGATGGTGCGCACCACGCGCAGGCCCGCCCGTTCGGCCAGTGTCTGGTAGTCCGACTCCGGCCGGTCCTGGCCGCCCACCAGCACGGTCAACAGCAGACCGCGGAACAGGGCCTCCAGGTCGGACTCCTCGTCCACCACACCCTCGATGACCAGCAGGACAGAATCCGGCCGCATCGCCTCCTTGATCTGCTCCAGGATGCGCACGATCGTGTCATCGTCCCAGTCGTGGAGGGCACGCTTGATGCTGTAGAGGTCCGCCCCGGCCGGCACCCCCTCGAAGAAGTCCCCGGGGACGACCTCGTACCGCCCGGCCAGGTCTGCCTTCGCCAGGCGTGCCTCGGCGAGCGGCACGACCTCGGGTCGTTCGAGGATCGTGCCGTACACCTCGGTGTGCGTGGTGAGGACTGCGGCCAGGAGGCTGCCGAGTCCCCCGGCGACATCGACCACGGTCCGGATCCCCGAGAAGTCGTACGCCCTGGCGACCCCGGCGCTCTCCTCCTGCGACACGGCGTTCATCGCCGCGTTGAACCGCTGTTTGGCGTCCGCGTCGTTCTTGGTCAGTTCCCAGAACGACACCCCGCTGTTGGCGACTTCGAAGGAGGACTCACCGGTCCGCACCGAGTGGAGGAGGTCGCCCCATGCGGCCCAGTGCCAGTTCGCCGCCATGAACCGCGCGTCGGTGGACTCGGCGTTGCCGGGCTCGGTGACGAGCACGGCGGAGAGCGGCGACTGGGAGTAGGTGTGACCGTCCGCTTGCCGCTGGAACACTCCGAAGGTGGACAACGCACGCAATAGACGGCCGAGTGTCTCGGCGTGCGTGCCGGTGAGCTCGGCCAGTTCGGCCACCGTGTGCTCACCCCGGGTCAGCAGGTCGGGTATGCCCAACTCGGAGGCGACATGGATGGCGCGGGCCCGCCACGCTCCCTGGAGCAGCTCCACCATTTCCTTGTTGGCACCCTTGTCCGCTGTGCCGACATGCTCGGTCATCTGTGTCTCCGTAATCGCTCGGCTGGCTGGGTCGGCTGGTGAGTACGGGAGGAGCGTGCCCGAGGGCGGGGCGGTTACCGGGTGCGCCGGGAACCGCCCCGGCCGGGAGGGAGCTACACCTCTGTGGAAACCGGCGGGATGTTGTGGTTGATGCGGAACATGTTGCCCGGGTCCCAGGTGGTCTTCAGGGCGACGAGCCTGGCGTACGCCTCCGGCGTGTACGCCTCGCTCACATAGGCGGCGTCGGTGTGGGCGATGCCCGCCATGAAGTTGAGCATCCGGGTGCCACTGCTCCACCGCTCGAAGATCTCCACGACCCGGTCCTGGTCCGCCAGCACGGCATCGTCCTCACCGATGCCCAGCACTCCGGCGGAATACACTTGGAAGGGCGCCTCGACATGGGCGACCGCGTTGGGCACCTTCGGCGGCCGGGCGAGCGCTCCGCCGAGCTGGCGGATCTCCAGGGCGACCGCGCTCTGCGCGCCGGGCCCGACCTGGGCGAGGACGGCGTCGACCACATCGTGGTCGAGCCGGGTGATCTGGAAGGTGTTGATGTGGTAACGGCCTGGCGTGGGCGGGTCGTTGTGGATGGTGCCGACCTCGGTGTACGGCATGTCGGCGACCGTGTCGAGCAGTGTGGGCGTGAGGTCCCGCAGCGGCTTGACGAGCCGCTCGCCGGCCTCCGGCGACCCGAGGTAGCACAGCCGCAGGTGCAGAGCGAAACGCCCGCGCAGCTCCTCTGGCACACCGTCGACGTCGGGCCAGTTCAGCATGAAGAACGAAGAGCTCATCTCCTCCGGCATCTCCGCGGCCCACTCGCTGTAGAAGTGCAGCACCTCACGGGCCGACTCGGCCGGGAAGAAGAGCCCTCCGCCGTAGAGCCGGGTCACCTCGACCAGACCGACCTCGATCGCGGTCACCACACCGAAGTTGCCCTTGCCGCCACGCAGCGCCCAGAAGAGATCGGAGTTCTCCTCCTGGGTGGCGACACGCAGTTCACCGTCTGCGGTGACGACCTCGATGCGGTGTACGTGGTCCGCGGCGTACCCGTGGCGCCGCGACAGGACGCCGATACCGCCGCCCAGCGTGTAGGAGACGGCGCCGACGAACGGCGCCGATCCGTTGAGCGGCGCGAGACCGTACCGCGCCGCGACCGGGATGACGTCCTGCCACAGCACCCCGGCCTCCAGCCGCGCTACACGCCGCTCGGGGTCCACCTGGCACCCGTCCATCCCGCGGGTGGCGAGGAACAGGGAGTTCCCGTCCGCGGGCAGCGCCACTCCGTGGCCGGTGGCCTGGACCGCGACCGCCAGCCCGTGGTCACGGGCGAAGCGGACCGCTGTCACCACGTCCTCGGCGTTCGCTACGGCAACAACCAGAGCCGGGTGATGCTCGACGGCACGGTCGAAGCCGTCCACGTGCTCGGTGTACCCGGGCTCATCCGGCAGGAAGACGGGACCAGTCACGCTGTCGGCGAGTTTGCGGACCTCTTCGGGGGGCAGGGCCGCCTTGTCCGACCTGCTCCTGTGCTCGCTCACTTGTCGCCCTTCTGTTCCGTGGTGCTGTCGTGTGTTCCTCGCCCTGTCCCCACCTGGTCCGGTGGAGTGGACCGATGATTTCTGCGTCTCGGCGCGAGAGTACTGAAGACGCCGGGACCGACCGGCCGGAATGAGCCAGTGGGCGCGTGCTGGCCCGTGTCCGCGGGACGGACGGTGCCGCTCATGCGAGCTCGCGCTCCTTGAGCAGGTTCAGCAGCGCCGTCACCGACTCCTCGGCGCTCTGCCGGTGCGCCGGGAGGGTGAGGTCGAGTCGGGCGGGCGCCTCGTACGGGTCGTCAGCACCGGTGAGCCCGGTGGAGACGTGAACCTCCAGACAAGTGGTGGCCGACTGCCCGTGCCGCTCGCGGACGGCCGCCGTGGCCCGGGCGTCGGTGGCGATCACCGGTACCAGGGCGAGGACGCCGTTGCGGGCCAGCACCTCGGCGATCAGACCGACGCGCTGGACGTCGGCGATGCGCTGCTCGCGGCTGGGTCCGGGGTCCACGCCGAGCAGGACGCGCACCTCGTCCCCGTCGAGGACGTGCACGCGTCGGCCCGCCGCCTCCAGGCGGCGGGCCAGCCCTCTGGCGATGGTCGTCTTGCCCGCGCCCGGCAGCCCGGTGAGCCATACGGTGGCGCCGGGCCAGCAGGTGCAGAAAGGGCGGTGGGATGTCATCGACCACTCCGAAGGGTCAGTGGTGGGTCCCGGGGCGGTCCGGGAGCGGGGCGACAATGCCGCGTACCGCCGAGGCCAGCCGCTGGTGGCGCAGCACGCCGCGGGGAGCCGCCGCGGACTCCGAGCGCCAGGCCACGAAGCCGTCCGGCCGCACCAGCAGGGCGCCGCCCCGCCCCGTGCCGCAGGACCGGGCGAACGTCGTGGGCCACGCCTCCCGGTCGGCCACGACGGTATGGGCGGTGACCGGGACCGCGAGCTCCCTGGCGACATCCGCCGCCGTGTGCCTCCACCGGTCGTCGGTGGCGAGCAGGGTGAGGTGGGGGCCTTCCGGGGTCGGCCCGCACAGGTCGAGGGTAGAGCTCAACGACGTCCGGGCGCCGTGCACAAGCCGTACCGGCAGGTGCGGCAGCCGGGTGCCGGGGGCGCCTGACAGGTCGAATGTGGCGGGAAAGGCTCCGTCAGGTTTGACCGCGGAACCGGGGACGGCCGACGAGTGGTAGCAGTACCCCGTGATGATGATGCGGGGGTCGCACAGGGTGACGCCACCGAGCCGTTCGGACGGCACGCCGTCGAGCAGGAGGGTCTGCTGGGCGGTGGCGAACCCGACCGGTCGCCGTTCCGTGTCGTACGTGTCGAGGAGCCCGGGGCCGGCCCAGCCGCCCAGGACGGCCGCGATCTTCCAGGCCAGGTTGTGCGCGTCCTGCATCCCCATGTTGGAGCCGTAGCCGCCGGCCGGCGGGTGTAGGTGGGCGGCGTCCCCCACGAGGAAGACGGGCCCCCGGCCGTAGCGTTCGGCGATCCGGTGCCGGGCCTGCCAACGCAGGGTCCCGGACAGTTCGACGGCCACTCCCGGATCCCCGATCGCGGCGCGTACGAGATCCAGGCAGCGGTCCGGGTCGGGAGTGCCGTCGCCGGCGCCGACGGCCTGGCTCTCCACGGCCGCCGCCCAGGCGTGTTCCCCGTTGAGCTGCATCACCGCCCCGGAGAAACCCGGGTTCTCGATCATGCTCATGAAGAACCGGCGGCCCTTTACCAACCGGGTGAGGTCCGCCCGGAAGTGGACGCTGGTCCGGGACGCGACCGTGCCCAGGCCCGCCCTGGCGATGCCGACCCGCTCCGGGATCCAGCCGTGCGCGCCGTCGGCGGCGACCAGGTAGCGGGCGGTGAGGGTGTCCGTCCCCCCGTCCGGGCGGTGGACCTGGGCCAGCACGCCGTCCTCACGTACCGTCAGATCGGTCAGTTCGTGGCCGAACCGGACGTCCGCGCCCGCCCGCACGGCGGCGTCGCGCAGCAGCGGCTCCATCCGGTCCTGTCCGCACCAGTAGGGCGGGCACGGGCCGGGTACCGCGAGCTCCTCCTCCCCGGTCTCCAGGACCTCGGCGCCGTCGAGTTCGGCGAGTGAGCGGACACCGACCACCGAGCGGGGCAGGACGCGGTCGGGCTCGGTGTCGACCCGCGGGTCGTCGCCCGCGACGACCTCGAAACCGACCGCGGCGACCGCATCCTCCAGGCCGGCCTCACGCAGCAGCTCCATGGTCCGCCGGGTGACGTGGGTGGCGCGGGGCAGCGAGGACGTGCCGACCCTGCGGTCCAGGAGCACGACCGCGACACCGGCGCGGGCCAGGAACAGCGCGGCCGCCAGCCCCGTCGGCCCTCCGCCGACGACCAGTACGGACATGCGCGCAGCCTCTCCGCTCAGCCCTTGCTCACCAGTTGGTCGCCGACCACGAGGTGGTCGAGGTTCATGGACGTGAAGGCCGACACCGCCTCTTCCGGGGTCTCCACGATGGGCTGACCCGCCACGTTGAAGGAGGTGTTGAGAATCACCGGGCAACCGGTGATCCGCTCGAACTCGCCCAGCAGGCGGTACACTGCGGGGTTCTGGTATTCCTCCAGCGTCTGGTGCCGGGCCGTGCCGTCCACGTGGGTGGCGGAAGGAATGGCGTCGGGCCGGGTCACCTTGGTGACGATCAGCATGTACGGGGACAGCTGGCCGAGGTCGAAGAACTCGGCGCTGCGCTCGGCCCGGATGACGGGGGCGTACGGCCGGAACCACTCGCGGAACTTGACGTTGTCGTTGAGGTGGTCGCGCACGGAGGCCGGGAACGGGGCGGCGAAGATGCTGCGGTGGCCGAGCGCGCGCGGTCCGAACTCGCTGCGGCCGTCCCACCATCCGACGACCTTGCCGTCCGCCAGCAGCGAGGCGACCTCGCCCGGCAGGTCGTCGGGGGTGCGTGCGGGCAGCCCGGAGTCGACGACGGCCCGCTCGGCGCGGGAGCGCGGGTACTCGGGCCCCAGATAGGCGTCGCGCAGGACCGGCAGCCGGTCCATCGGCACGCCCTGGAGTTCGTGCAGCCCGTAGTAGGCGCAGCCGAGGCTGATGCCGTTGTCGCCGGCTGCGGGTACCACGAAGATCCGCTCGAAGGGCGTCTCCTGAAGGATGCGGCCGTTGGCGACGCTGTTGAGGCCGACTCCCCCGGCGAGGCACAAGTCGGTCAGCCCCGTCCGCTCGTGCAAAGCCTGGGCACAGTGCACCAGGGAGCGCTCCAGCACCTCCTGGGCGGCTCGGGCGATCGCCGCCCTCGTGTCGAAGTCGGCGCCCTTGGCGAGCCGGGAGAGAACGTGACTGGTCTTGCTCGCGGAGATGCTGACGCCGCCTCCGGGCAGCAGGGTGACCAGTTCCGACAGGTCGTCGACGAAGCGCTCGTCGCCGTAGGGGGCGAGCCCCATGGTCTTGCCGTCCTCGCTGACGGGGAAGTGGGTCTTGGGTCCCGTGTAGGCGAGGCCGATGGCGATGCTCGCGGAACGGTAGAAGTGGCCGAGCGAGTTGTCGGTCTCGCCGGGCTGGTAGTAGTCGCTCTCCGACTCGGCGTCCACGAGGTGGGTCCCGCTGACGCGGTCGACCAGCCGGATGCCGTGCTCGTCGGCCACGTACGAACTGATGGTCTCGGCCTCGCGGCTCGCGGATCCCGCCTTGTCGCCGGTGGTGAGGCTGCCGGAGTTGTCGCAGACCAGCACGGCGGCCCGGGACATGCCCGAGGCGCCGAACGCGCTGTAGGCGTGGGCCAGATGGTGGTTGATCACCCGCACCCGGTGGCGGAACGAGTGGTAGAAGGGGCGCGGCACCAGCTCGCAGGCGACCACATGCTCCACGTCGGCCGCGGTGGTGCCCAGCTGTTCCAGGCATGCCCGACGGCTGACGCCGGCCAACAAGTCGGTACCCAGCCCGTATTTGCTGCGCATCAGGCGTTCCTCGTCGACCGCGACGAGACGGTTGCCGTCGGTGGCGCACGACGCCCAGTCGTGCCCCGATCCGCCGAGGCCCAGCACGGTCATATCGTGTCCTTTCCCTTGATGGACATCGATTCCACTGGTGGACATCGATCGAGACGTGCCAGAGCCCGAGCCCGATGGAGGAGAAGCAGCCGTGGGCCCCCGTCCCGCGTGGCCTGTGTGCCCTGCTCACCAGTGGGCGAGGGGGAACGTGAACGGGTGGGGAGAGCGCTCGGAGAACGGCGACGAACGTCGTGAGGGGCTTCTGAGGTGGGGGAGTTCAGGAAACCGGAGCGGTGCGCAACTCTAATCAACCGGTGTCGCACACTGTCAAGAACAGGTGACCCCCGCACTTGCAGTTGTCTGAAATGCCATCACCAGCGGTCGGCAGTCCGCGTCCGCCGGCCGGGGTCCGGCGGCCCGACGACCGGCAAGTAGGCCGAAACGAGGGGCGGCGGAGCGGGGCCGCTCCGCCCGGCGATCGCCGCTCGACTCCCGTTTTCCGCACCACTTTCGGTCATCATCATCCAGGAGTGGACACGGCAAATGCGTGAGCATGTACGGTCGCACCGTGCTATCGGCGTGGCCCCCGCGTCCTGCGGACGCCCCCTGCCGCACTGCCCGAAACGCTACGCACCACCGACATCCCGTACATGGCATGCCTGATCCCTGGACAGCCGGACGAGGGAGTGCTGGGTGACAAAGCAGCAACGGACGATCGTCATCATCACGGAGGGCGCGGCGCCCGCGCTGCTGGACCGCTGGTGTGCCGCGGGCCTCCTGCCGGGATACGCCCGCCTCCGCCGCGAGGGCGCCCACGGGGCGCTGTCGGCGGAGGGCACGCCTTACGAACCTCCGGGCCTGTTGAGTGTCCTCACCGGCCAACGGGCCGCCGACCACGGCTTCTTCTCCTACTGGACCTGTCACGACCCCGAATACGCGCCGCAGGTACTCGGCTCCGGTGACCGCCGCCATCCGCTGCTGTGGCAGCAGGGGTCCTTCTCCGGTCTCCGCTTCGCCTCCGTCGGACTGTTCGGCACGCACCCCGTCGAACCGATGGACGGCGCGCTGATCAGCTATCCGATGCAAGCGACCCTGCACGCCTGCCACCCGCGCGACCTGCAGCGCCGGCTGGCCAAGGACGGCATCCGTCCGGTGCACGACGTCTCGATCTTCTGGACCGGCCAGCCGCGTGAGCAGCTGCTGCCACAGCTGCTCGAGGCGGACCGCCAGCGCGGAAAGGCCGCCCTGGCGCTGCTCCCCGAGTCGAACGTGGTGATCGTGAACCTCACCAGCATCGACCGCACCTCTCACATTTACTGGCAGGAGCTGGAACACGGGCCCGAACAGGAGCAGGAGAGCGCGGTGTTCGCCGCGTACCGCACCTGCGACCAGGTCATCCAGGACGCCCTCGCGCTGGCCGACGACCACACCGACGTGCTGGCCTTCTCCGAGATCGGCTTCGGCCCGCTCCGCAACTACTGCTCCATCAACGACGACCTCGAACGGGCCGGCCTGCTGGCGAAGACCCCGGACGGCGGCATCGACTGGGCGAGCACGACGGCCTTCGAGGCGGTGCAGGGCACGCACGGGATGAACATCAACGTCCGGGACCGCTACAAGAACGGCACGGTCCGCGACCAGGACTACGAGCGGGTGCGCGCCGAGGTCGGCTCGGTGCTCCTGGAGACCCTCAACCCCCGTACGGGGCTGCCCTTCTTCTCCTCCGTGCACACCCGCGAGGAGGTGTACCCGGGCACAGCCACGGCCGGCGCCCCAGATCTGATCATGGAACCGGCCGACTGGCGGTACCTCCCCCTCGGCGATCCACGATGGGCCTCCCACGTGCACCGGACCTGGCAGAGCGGCTGGCACCGCCGGGAGTCGTTCTGGGCCGGGCTCGGTCCGGGCTTCGCACCGGGCCACGCCGACGACGCCGTGGCTTCCCCGATTGACATCCCGGTCACCCTGAGCCGGCTGCACGGACGTCAGGTGCCCGAAAGATGGCAGGGGCGCCCGCTCGGAACGCCCGCCTGACAGCGGCCGACCAGCGCCGTACTCCACTCACTTCCCATCCGTTCACTCCCCTTCCGTTTCCGCACTCTCTCTTCTTGTGGAGGTCTGCCGTGCCCGACGTACGAGCGCCCGACCGACGGCGTGAACAGCGCAGGACCGTGACCGAGCCGGGCGCGGAGACGAACCGGGAGGAGCTGGCCGGCACGGCACGGTTCACCGAGTGGCGTCCCGCGACCTCGGACGCGCTCGCCTGGGAAGGACCCGACGACCGCCACCCGGCCGACCTGCTGCGCGAGGCCCTGGCCGAAGGACCCCTCGGGCACCCCTGGGACCATCGCTTCCCCCGGTACGCCTGGCACCGGACCGGTGACGTGGTCCACGAGTTCCGGCTGACCGGGGAATCGCCCGGCCACTACACCGGCTACACCCTGCACCCGAGCGAATGGCCGGAGGGCATAGCGTGACCACACTTCCAAACCTGTCCCTCAGCTGGAAATGGCAGGAGCCGCCCACCACCGCGCCTGGTGAGCTCGCCGCCACCTGGGCCGACCTGGAGATGTCCATCGGGTCGCTGCCGCCACTGACGACGGTGGAGGACCCGGCGGCCGGCACGGTCAGGCCGTACACGACGGGCTCGCTGTACCCGCTCGCCGAGTGGATCGCCTTCAACTGGTGGTCGTTGCTGGACGATGCCCGGCCGGGCACGCAGATCTCGCAGCTCCGCTTCGCCTATCGCAACGGTGTCGGTGACGCCCGTGGCTCCTGGTGGGTACGGTCGCGGCGACACGTCCTGCGGGCGGCCTGTGACGGGTTCCGCTGGCCGGACGTCCTGTTCGTGCCCGAGGGGTCCCAGACCCGGGTCGTGTGGATGCCGGACGGCGGCCCCGACCCCCGCCGGGGCACCCGCTTCCTCGCCCGGGGGAACGCCGTCGTCGGCGCCGCCTCCCTCGCCGAATCACTGCGGGGCTTCGTCGACGCGGTCGTCGGCCGACTGACCGAACGCGATGTCAGCGGCACCCCACTCCAGGAGGAGTGGGCCGCGATCCGGGCGACCGGCGAGGCGGAGGCCGAGTTCTGCCGCTCCGCCGCCCGCCTCGGGCTCGACCCGTACACGGAGTCCGCACCCTATGCGGAGGCCATCGTGCGGGCCGCCGGGGAACTGCCCGACGTCATGGGTCTCGACTTCTTCAACTCGGTCGCCCCGGAGCGGATCACCGACCAGCTCCAGTGGATCGAACGTGCTCGAGAGGTCGCCGGAACCGCGCCGTCCGGCCGTCCCGTCGACGCGGCGGTCGCGGAACTGCGGGACGCCTGTGCGGACGTCCGGCAGGCCTTCTACGACCCGGACCGGCTGGAGAACCCCTGGCAGCTGGGCTACGAACTCGCCCACCGGGTCCGCGCCTGGGCCGGAGTGGCGGACACCGAGCGGTTCGAGACCGACACCCTGCTCACGTACTACACGGAGCAGACGCCCTACATCGACCGCGGGCTGGTGGCGTACGGCAGCCGGAACGCCGGGCCCGGTCCTGTCCTGGTGTCGAGCCGCCGCTACACCGAGCGCCCCCGCCGCTTCCTCCAGGCCCGCGCCCTGTGCCACTTCATCTTCGACAACGACGACGACTTCCTGATCGTGGCCTCGCACACCCGCCGCCAGCACCTGGCGCGCGGCTTCGCCCTGGAGATCCTGGCCCCCGCCCAGGGCATCGCCACCCTGCTGGGGCAGCCGTCCGGCCTGGTGACCGCCGAGGACGTGGAACAGATCGCCGAGGACTACGGCGCCGGCACCATCGTGGTCGAACACCAGCTGGACAACCGGGTACTGGCCCAGGACTTCCCGTTCGAGCCGGTGACCCCGTCCGTGCGCCGGCCCACCGTCTATCCCCGCCGGGCAGCCGGATGAGCGCCGCACAGAGCGACCTCTTTCCCTACCCGGCCGGTCCCGGCGGCACCGTCCCACCCCGGTACAGCCGGCTGCTCGCCGAGGAACCCGTGTCCCGGGTACGGCTCGCCGACGGCAGCGAGATGTTCCTCGTCACCCGGGACAGCGACGTACGGACCGTGCTGACCGATCCGGCTTTCAGCCGGTACGCGGCGGCGGTCCTGCCCGGCAGCGGCTTCGGCCGGGGGCAGGGCACCGGGATCGTCGATGTCGACCCGCCGCGGCACACCGTCCTGCGGAACCCGGTCGTCTCGGCGTTCTCCCCCGGCCGGGTGGCTCGCTGGCGGCCGCGAATCGAGGCGATCGCCGACGAATTGCTGCTCCAACTCGCCTACGAGCGGGAGCCGGTGGACCTGGTGCGGTCCTACACCGCACCGTTCGCGGGCCGCGTCGTCACCGAGCTTCTGGGCTTCGAGGGCACCCGGTGGCGTGACATCACCGGTGACGTCGAGACGCTGCTGATGTCGGGGGGCGCGGAAGGCCCGGAGACCGATGCCTGCCGGGCACGGCTGCACGACGCCTTCACCACTCTGCTGAAGGAACGCGGCCGGGAGCCGGCCGACGACGTCGTCACCGTGCTGCTCGGTCTCGACGAGCCGGAGGCCGGCGGCGGGTCCCTCACCGACACTCAGCGGATCACGCTGCTCCACGGACTCGTCATCTCCGGCTACATCGGCATACGGGACCTGCTGGCCCGCCATCTGTACGGAGTGCTTACCGCGCCGGAGGCCAGGGACCGGCTGGTGGCGCGCCCCGAGCTGGTTCCGGGCGCCGTGGCGGAGTTGCTGCGGTTCTACCCGTCGAGCAACGACGGCCTGCTGCGCCTGGCCACCCGCGACGTGGAGCTCTCCGGCCGCACCGTACCGGCGGGCAGCCCGGTGCTCCCGCTGGTGTCGGCGGCCTGCCGTGACCCCCGGGTCGTCGACCGGCCCGACGAACTGGTCGTGGACCGGGCAGAGGTGCCCACCCTCGCCTTCGGCGCCGGACCGCACCAGTGCCCGGCGGCCGACCTCGCCCGCGTCCAGCTCTCCACCGGGATCGGCCGGCTGCTCGCCGCCTACCCCTCGGCCGGGCTCGCCGTGGCGGCCGAGGACGTGGTGCACACCTCCGAACTGTTGCCGCTCGGTGTCGCCGAGCTGCTCGTCCGGCTGCGCGCACCGGCATGAACCCCTCGCGCGCCCGCGTCCTCCTGTGGTGCGTGTCCACCGGGGCCACAGCCCGGGTGACGGCGGTCGCGCGGGAACTGCTGCCCGCTCAGGACCGAGAGCGGATGGCCCAGCTGCGGTCGGCCGCGGACCGGGACGCCTTCGCCCTCAGCCACGCCGTGCTCGCCCGGTGCCTGGGCGCCCTCACCGGGGTCGCCCCGACCGCCCTGCGCTTCGCGCTGCAGACCGAGGGCAAACCCGAGCTGGTCGCCCAGGGACCCGGTGACCGGCTGGCGTTCAGCCTGTCGCACACCGCGGGTCTGACCCTGCTGGCCGTGACGCGGGGCAGCCCGGTGGGGACGGATGTGGAGCGGGTGCGGCCGGTCGCCGCCGCGCGGATCGCGCAGCGGTACTTCCCCGCCGATGAGGCAGCGGCGGTGGCGGCCCGCACCGAACGCACCGCCCCGGAGCTGTTCTTCCGGCTGTGGGTACGCAAGGAGGCAGGCGTCAAGGCGTGGGGCGGGCGCCTCGTCCAGGGGCTGGGCACCCGGGCGTGCACGGCGGCGGACGACCGGCCCGGCGCCGTCACCACCCGGGGCCCTGACGGCAGGGCGTGGCGAGTGCGGGACCTGGCCTGCGTGCCTGCGCCCTACCTCGCGGCCGTCGCGGTGCCCCGGGACGAGGGAGAGGGGCCGATCGAGGTCCGCGCCTTGTCCGTCGACCAGTTGCTCGACCGGGGGCCCGCGGCCGGGCACGCCTTCCGGGACGACCCGCAGGCCGACCGGCGAGGGCCGCCCGCTGCCGCACGGTGTGAGCCGGGCCCCCGACGACCATGACCGAGCTGGACAAGGAGGACCCCGAATGGGCGAGCACTTCCCGAGGTACGTGGACGGCCGGCCGGCGCAGGCGTCCGACGGGGCGACCTTCCGGTCGTTCGAACCGGCCACCCGGCGCCATCTGGCCGATGTGCCGCGCTGCGGCGAGGCCGATGTGCGAGAGGCTGTTGCGGCGGCGCGCCGGGCGTTCGACGAAGGCCCCTGGCCCAGGATGGAGCCGCGGGAACGGGCCGCGGTGCTGCGGCGGGTCGCCGACCGGCTGGCCGAGGAGTCCGGGCGGCTGGCCGAGCTGGAAGCCCGCGACAACGGCACCACCCTGCGCAAAGCTCTGGGCTCGGACGTGCCGGGGGCACGCGCGGCGTTCGTCTGGAGTGCCTGGTGGGCCGAGCAGCTGTCCGAGCGGCTGGCCCGGGGGCAGGCCGGGGCCGGTGCGGCGGCGGCACCGCACTATCTGCGCTGGCACCCGCTGGGCGTGGTGGCCGCGATCGTCCCGTGGAACCTGCCGCTGCTGC
The DNA here is from genome assembly GCF_030063415.1 of Streptomyces sp. H27-C3. Lineage (GTDB taxonomy): Bacteria > Actinomycetota > Actinomycetes > Streptomycetales > Streptomycetaceae > Streptomyces. The sequence continues at coordinate 13,268 of NZ_JASITA010000011.1, forward strand.
TCTCCGCCTGGCGCATCGCGCCGGCCATCGCCGCGGGCAACACCTGTGTGATCAAGCCGGCTTCGTTCACCTCGCTCACCGCGATGGAACTGGTCCGGCTGATGCACGAGTGCGGGCTGCCCCCGGGGGTGGTGAACGTCGTCACCGGACCCGGCGGCACGACCGGGGACAGCCTGGTACGGGCTCCGGGCGTGGACCTGGTGGCGTTCACCGGCTCGGACGCGGTCGGCGAGAGCGTCCGTCTCGGCGCCTCGGGGGCCGGGGCGGCGCCCCGGCTGGACCTGGGCGGCAAGTCGCCGAACGTGGTGCTCCACGACGCGGACCTCGACCTGGCGGCCACCGGCGTGGCCTGGAGCATCTTCCTGCACAACGGGCAGGTGTGCATGGCCGGTTCACGCGCCGTGGTGCACACCGACGTGTACGACGAGTTCGTGGAGCGCGTACGGGAGCTGGCCGGGAGGCTGCGCGTCGGCGACCCGCTGAGCCCCGAGACAGATCTCGGCCCGCTGGTCTCGCGCAACCAGGCCCGCACGGCGCAGCATTTCGTCCGGCTCGGCGTGTCGGAGGGGGCGCGGCTCGTGTGCGGGGGCAGGGCACCGGACGCCGGAGAGTTGCCCGAGGGCCTGGACCCGGGTGCCTACTTCCTGCCGACCGTGCTGAGTGGGGTCGCCCCCGACAGCACCGTGGCCCAGGAGGAGATCTTCGGGCCCGTCCTCTCGGTCATCAGAGCCGACGACGACGAGGAGGCCGTCCGCATCGCCAACGGGACGCGGTACGGGCTGAGTGCCGGGGTCTGGTCGGCCGACCCCGGGCACGCGCGGGCGATCGCGGAATCACTGCACGCCGAACGGGTGTGGGTGAACGACTACCGGCTGGTCGACCTGGAACTGCCGCCGGACGGTGCGGTCCCTGACGATGCCGTCTGGGAGCGGCTGACCAACGAACTCGACGGCTACCGCCGCCGTCAGTCCGTCACCGACTCGTCGAACGGGTCCGCGGGGGTCACCGCGACCCCCTACGGACTGCTGGGGTTCTGACCGCGCTGCCCCGCTCCCGCTCCCCCACTCCCTCGCTGCGGAGCCCGCCCATGAAGATCGGCATCGCGTTCCCCAACACCATCCCCGGGGCCCCCGGGAGGCTCCAGTCCGACTGGGCCGTCCGGGCCGAGCAGCGGGGCTTCTCCACCGTCGCCGCGACCCAGCGCCTGCGGTACCCCGGTCACGAACCGCTGTCGGTACTGGCCGCGGCCGCGGCGGTGACCTCGCGGATAGGGCTGGCGACCAACATCCTGGTCGCCCCCCTCACCACCGCGGCGGTGCTCGCCAAGGAGGCGGCGACGGTGTCCTCCCTGTCCGGCGGCCGGCTCCTGCTCGGGCTCGGTCCTGGGGTGCGCTCCGACGACTTCGACGCGGCGGAACGGGAGTTCGGCCCCCGAGGCGCGGTCTTCGACAGCCAGTTGGCGGAGCTGGCGCGGCTGCGGGAGCAGCACGACCCTAAGTGCCTGCCCGCCCCCGTACCGCCGCTGCTCGTCGGCGGACTCAGTGCCGCCGCGGTCCGGCGCAGCGTGCGTTGGGCGGCCGGCTGGACCGCGCCGGGGCTGGCGCCCGAGCGGGTCGCGCCCACGGCCGCCAAGGTGCGCGCGGCGTGGTCGGCCGCGGGCAGGGAGGGTCGGCCCCGCCTGATCGCGCTGTCCCGGTTCTGGCTAGGTGAGGACGTGGCGCAGGAGGCCTCGGGATTCGTACGGGAGTATTTCGGCGTGCTCGGGGACGAGGCGGACGCCTTCGTGGCCACAACACCGCGCACGCCGGAGCAGGTGAGCGAGCAGGTGAAGGCGCTCGCCGACGCGGGCTTCGACGAGGTGATATTCCACCCGACGGCGGCCCGCCTGTCGCAGGTGGACCGGCTGGCCGACATCCTGATTGCCTGACCGCTTCTCCGACTGCTTCTCCGGATGGTTCTCCTCCTTCCGCCGCATAGCCTCCGCTGATAAATTCGCCATATGTATGCGACCGTGACGGGAAGCAAGCTCAAGGCCGTGGAGAACCTTCGGGAATTCGGTTACTGCATTCTCGAATGTCCCCTGCCGAAACACGAGTTCAAGCAGCTCGGTGCTCGCCTTGTGGAGGTGGCGCAACAGGAACGAGAAGACGGATCGGCCTTTCTCTACGACGGTGGAAACCAGCGGGTCTTCAGCCTTCTGAACAAGGGCGAGGAGTTCGAGCGCTGTGTGCAGGAGCCTTCGACACTTGAACTGATGGAGGAGGTGCTGGGCTTCAATTTCCTGCTGTCCAGCACCCACGCGAATATCGCGGGCCCCGGCGGCTCCTCGATGAACGTGCACGCCGACCAGACGTTCGCCCGGCCGCCCTGGCCCCCGTACGCACTCGTGGCCAACAGCATGTGGATGCTGGACGACTTCACGGAGGACAACGGCGCCACCCGGGTGGTGCCGGGCAGTCATCTCCTGGACCGCCAGCCGGACTACGACCGGGGCGAGGGAGACGTGGAGACGGTCCCCGTGTGCGGGCCGGCCGGCAGCGTCATGGTCTTCGACGGCAGGTTGTGGCACCAGACAGGGGCCAACGTCACTGGCCGGCCACGGCACGGAATCCTCAACTACTACTGCCGCGGCTTCGTGCGCCAGCAGCAGAACTTCTTCGCTGGGCTGAAGCCGGAGGTCGCCGAGCGCAGCGGGCCCATGATGCGGCGGCTGCTGGGCTTCGAGAACTACTTCTCGCTCGGGCTTTCGGACGGACTCTCATGAGCACGGCGGCCTTCGACGCGCGTCAGTTCCTCCAGGCCCCCGGGCCGCGCCAGGTGCTGCGGCTGGTGGTGGCGGATCCGGCGGGCGCCATCGGCGGTCTGCTGCTCCGGGAGCTCGGGCCTGAGCTGGCCGTGGCGCGGGCCGGCCCCGGCGACCCGTCCACCGCCGGGGCCGATGAGGCTCCCGGTCTGCCCTGGGCGCTGCTCGCGGTGACGGGCGGGACACGGGACGGCGCGGCCGTCCTGGCCGCCGCCATCCACGCGGCGCGGACCGGGCCTCCACCGGCCCATCTCCTGCTCTGCCCCGGCCCCTTCATCGACGGTGTCACGGGGGACACGGACGCCGCCCCACTGCCCTGCCCGGTCACTGTGCTGCTCACCGAGGATCTTCCCCCGGCCGGCACGGGGAATCCCGGCGGGGCCGTGGCCTCCTGGCTGCGGCTCTCACCGGACGCGTTCACCGTTCGGCTGCTGGAGCCGGATGCCTGGAGTCCCGGCGGGAGCACCGCCGTCACCGCACGTGTCATCAAGGAGGAGCTGCGGGTCTGGCCCGCGTGACCGTGACCGTGACCGGAATCCGGCGACCCGGCACGGCTGCGATGGCCTCGGCGGAAGGCCCCGCACACCGCGCGGGGCGGGTTGGCGTCCGGCGGTTCAGCCGGCGAACGCGCCGTACAGCTCCAGGGGGCTGGAGCGGCGCAGGTCGACGTCGGACGGCAGGTCCAGTCCCAGTTCCTCCTCCAGCACGATGGCCAGCTCGATCATGCGGGCGGAGTCGACGGACAGCTGGATGCCCAGGGGTACGTCAGGGTCGAGTTCCGTGCCTTGTGCTCCGAGTCCCGCGACGATGGCGGACAGGAACTCCGCCAGGCTCAGCAGTTCCTTCGGCGCTTCGCTGATGGCTCGCGCCTCCTCTCGTTCACGGACCGGACGCACCGAGCGCACCGGGGCTCCCGGTGCGCGCAGTGGCAGGTCCTGGTCGTAGGTCAGCCCCAGACGCAGGGCGGTCTCGGCCTTGGTCAGTTCACCGCCGAGGTAACCGGCGTGCGAGGCCTCGGTGATCACCCCGGCATCCAGCAGACCGAGCAGCATGGATTCGGCCCGGGCACCGGTCATCTCGTGCCGGGGCGTCAGATCACTGTCGTAGTGGCGCAGGACGATGCGCCGGGCCCGGCGGTCGAGGCTGATCACCACGAACCCGTCCAGCGCGCCGCTGATACCGGTCCGTCTCCCGCCGGCCCTCAGCCGTCGGAACCCGGGCCCGGCGCCGTCCACCGGGCCCCGCGGGGACGCCAGCTCGGGGAGGACCGGGTCGGGGCGGGCGCGCGGCTGCACTTTCGCCACCAGGTCGCGCAGCACCAGCGGGTCGCACTCGCCCAGTGCGTCCACCAGCTCGACCCGTGACCGCACCTGCTCCACGTCCCCCAGGGAGACCGTGGGCAGCACTGGGAGGTATCCGGCGGCTCCGCGGATCCGCCGGCAGTCGGCGTCCACGCCCTCCCGGAAGAGTGCTATGAGGCTCTGTCCGGCGTGGAAGCGCGGCGATTCCCGGCCGCAGACCACCAGCACCCGGATCGTGGGCCGGCCCGCCAGGGTGCGCACCAGCTCCTCGATGCCGAGGTTGGCCGTCATCAGCGTCCCGGCCAGTGCCACTCCCGGCAGCGCCGAGAGCGGCTCCAGCAGCTCTCTGCTGCTGAGGCTGCACACCGCGATCCGGCAGTCCCCGGCGGTCGGTTGTTCACCAGGTGGCACCGGAGCCCTCCCCGGTGTAGTTGCGGGGCAGACCGCCCGGCAGGACGGGCGGCAGGGTAGAGCTGATCTCCGACACCCTGGCACCCAGCCGGGAGAGGCGCTTACCCACCCGCAACTGCTCCGAGCGCAACCGGTCGAGCCGGTCGCGGAAGTACTCCTCGACCTCCACCACCTGACGTGCCTGTTTGTCGGTGTCGAGGACGTCGTTCATCACGGACTCGAGGTTCGACATGAAGAACGTGTAGTTGAACTGGCCCATTTCCTGGCGCAACTCGTGGACGGTGTTCTTGAACCCGTCCATCACCTCGTCGACGCCCGAGAGCGAGCCGAAGCGGCGTTGCAGCCGCGAGATGAAGGTCTGCAGCACCACGTTGTAGGTCTCGAACTCGAAGACGGCCGACTGGTCAGTGATCACCCCGTGCTGGTGGTAGTCCTGGTTGTTGTAGAGCTGAGCGAAGTGCCAGGCGAGTTTGCCGACCCGTTCGTCCGCGAACTGGTAGCCGTAGGGGTCCAGGTTCTCGCGGTACGTCTCCGCCAGTAGGCCCTCGCCCTCCATGCGGCGCACGATCGACGTACCGGGATAGATCTCCAGCCGCTCGGTCATCCGGCGCAGGTTGTGTCCGGAATTGTCGCGCAGAAACTGCGCGTTGGCGATGAGGGAGTCCACGGTGGCGTACGGGTGGAAGGGGAGGAAGCCCATCGCCAGATAGATGCCGTGCTCGCGGAGCATCCGGATTATTGTGACGTTGTCCTCGACCGTGGCGCGCTTCTCCCACAGCAGAAGCTCCTCGGCCGTGCCGGACTCGATGCCGACGTTCACCTTCTCCAGACCGGAGGCGGTGAGCAGGGTGAGCAGGGCGTGGTCCTCGGGGGTGTCGTGCCAGTTCTCTGCCCGCATGCAGACGTTGTAGTAGATGTCGAGTCCGCGGTCGAGGATGCCCTGGGCTATCGCGCCGGCCCGCTTCTTGCCGACGCGTCCCCCGTCGGGGTCCTCGAAGGTGGAGTCGACGAAGTCGAACGTGCGGAACTGGTGCCGCTCGACGATCTGCGCCACCTCGTCCACGATCTGCTCCGGGCCGCGCCCGCGCCACGCCTTGCCCGCCTGCACCCGGTTGTTCAGGTGGGGCGCCGAGCAGAAGGTGCAGTTGGCGACGCAGCCCCGGCTGGTGCTGACGCGTACGTACTCCAGCTTGTCGCCGTGCTGACTGAGCTGGTCCCTGGCCGGGAAAGGCAGTGCCTCCAGGTCGTGGATCAGGGGGCGTGCCGGGTTCTGCCGCACCCTGCCCTCAGCGTCCCGGTAGCAGACGCCCGGGCACTCGGCGAGCGACTCCTGCAGATACAGCCGCTGGACCAGGTCGAGGATGGTGGGCTCCCCCTCACCGACGGCGACGATGTCCGCGTAGGGGTTGTTGCGCAGGACGTCGAGGCCGGCGAACGTACCGGCCGGGCCGCCACAGGCGATCGGGGTGTCGGGAAAGACCTCGCGCAGCTGCTGGCAGAGACTGATGCAGCTCGTCAGGTTGAGGCTCATCAGGGTGAAGCACAGCAGGTCGGGCTGGTACGCACGCAGATGGTCGACGGCGGCGGCGTGGGAGGCGTCGCCGTGCTCCACCTCGCGGATCTCGGCGGTGAAGCCCGCGGCGCGCAGGACGCTCGTCATGTACGCCACCCCGAGATGCTCCGGCGACATCACGAGGTCGCCGTCGAGCAGGATCAGGAAACTGACCTTGAAGGACGAGGGATCGGTGACTCGGGGATCCAGGGTCAGCTCGAACTCGCCGGGTTTCTTCCGGGCGGTGGCCCGGCCGATGGTGATGTCTTCGATCATCAGCCCTCCTCGGGGTACGGTGCCCGCTCCGGCCTCGCCGGTCCCATGCTCGGAGTCGCGGGGCCTCCCGGGACGCGGCCCGGGGGCCGGCTCGGGCAGAGGCGGGCGCGCGGTGCTCAACTTGGCTGTTCAGCCAGGGACTCGTCGGGCTTCATCCGGCTGTCGACATAGTCGGCGAGAAGGTCGAGGTCATCGATCAGCTTGATCGACAGGTCCTCGTCGGCGATCTCCACGCCGAACTCGCTCTCCACCCAGATGAGGAACTCGATAGTGTTGATGGAATCCAGCCCCAGCGCCTCCACCAGCCCCCGGTCGGGCACTTCGGACGGTGCGACGGACAGTTCGAGGGAGTCCACCAACACCTTGCGCAGCCGAGCCTTCGTTCCCTCGGTCTCCTCCATGATCGTCATCCCTTCATCGGTGTCACGGCGACTCAGAGGTATCCCATTTCACGGAGTCGGCTGATGGTGTAGTCGTCCTCGTCGGCGGTGTCCCCGGCCGGCTCGGCCGTGGGCGCCGCGTCGGTCCGGGCCGTTACCCGGGGGTCGGTGGCGGGGACCGGGAGGTCCTCGGTGAAGATCTCCGTACGGGGGCTTCCGTCGATATCCGAGGGCCAGGCGGCGCCCAGGTCCATGAGCAGGGTGGGCAGGGTGTCGACGAGCGGCACCGTGCCCTGGGCACGGCCGGGGCGGACCCGGGGCGAGCGCTGCGCCCAGATCCCCTGGTGCCGGTGGAGACCCGTCTGCGCGCTGGGCGACCACAGGTCGCCGGTGAGGTCGGTGACCGGCAGGACGGACTCGTCCGCGGGCACCATGAGCAGGTCGGGGGCACGGCCGCGCTGCGGCCCCGGATAGGCCTCCGCGCTCGGCAGCACGGCCTGGAACACCGGGTCGCCCGAGGGTCCCTTGAGGCCGCCGAGCAGGTCGACCACCTCCGCCGTGACCCGGTCCCGGTCCTGCGGGGCGACCTTGCCCCGGGCCTGCCTGGCCCGGAGATTGAGGTTGAGCCCGTAGCTGCCGGGGACCGGCATGTAGACCGCGGTACGGGGGAAGTCGACGCGCCGGCCGCCGTCGGCGAACCAACTCGCCTGCCCGTCGGCGGGTTGGTCGCCCGGCTCGGTGGCGAGCAGGCCCGCTTCCTCCAGCAACTGGTGTACGGCCAGGGCGTGCGTGCCCTGCCCGAGGCCGTGGTCGGAGACGAGCGTCACCACCGTGTCCTCGTCCACCAGGGACAGCAGCTCCCCGACCGCGGTGTCGATGGCCTGGTAGGCCCGGGTGTTGGCCCGGTCCCAGCCGGAGCCGGCGGGCGCCTTCTCGTGGCGGGGGTGCGTCGTGTCCTCGTAGTGCCAGTAGTGGTGTCCGACCCGGTCCGCCTCAGTGAGCACCACCATGACCACATCGGTGGGCCGGGTGCGCATGAGGTGGCGCACGGAACGGACCCGGGCCTCGACATTGCGCTCGGCCTGTTCCAGATAGCCCATGTCGCCGCGGAACATGGTGGCGAGATCGGACTGGAAGTGGGCCTTGGCCGCAGCCAGTTCGCGCAGCAGGGAGTCAGGACGGCAGTGCCGCAGGGTCCGTTCGAGGGGCCAGGAGATCTGGTATCCCGGCAGGTCCGCCGGAGGGTGGGACATCGGGATGTTGATCAGCCCGAGCGTGTACTCCTGGGCTACCAGCCAGTCCCAGGCACTGGAGCGCCCAAGGTCGCCGGCCCGGGTGAGCCGCGCCCCGTAGGCGGGCTCCTGGGTGTCGTAGAACTGGTAGATGCCATGGTTGCCGGGGTGTCCGGCCGTGACGAAGGTGCTCCACCCGGGGGCCGTATGGGCCGGCCAGGTACAGCTCGTTCTGCTGCTGGCGGAGGAGCGCAGCAGCCGGTCGATGTTGGGGAGCAGTCCGCGGGCTGCCAGGGGATCGATGACGTCGAAAGTCCCCCCGTCTATACCGATGACGAGGGCATGCGGCGAAGGTGGCATCAGTCGCCTCCAACTGTGGACAGCACCTGCATCAGATGAGTGGTGGCACGTCGGTCGCCGGTGATCTGGGCGACCGTAACACCCAATCACTTCCGTCCTCCACAGAAAGACCGGGTCGGATCTTTGGAATGACCAAAAACCATGCCGCACCGCGATCGCGGCTCCGTGGACCGAATGCGCGCCCCCACGGTAAGAACTTCCCTGCGCAGGAACCCTTTTCGCCGCCGCACTCCGTTCCACCGGGGTATCAATTCGCGGCCCTCCGGTATGGCCAGAATGATTCGGTACCCCTCCGCCGCCCTTGATCGGTCCGCAAGATCGTCTGCGGCACATGATCTAGGAGCGACTGTTGACTTCCTTCGCATCCGTGGTGGAGCCTCATCTGGCGAGCCATTCGAGGCACCCCCGGCGTCAACCTGTCAATTTCCTCGTTTGGTTCCCTCTCATTTCCGGTAACGCCCCCACGATTCCTCCCTTCGGGAACGGTCGAGGAAATGCGAAGAGCAGCGCTGATTCGCCCTGCTGATGGAAAGGCCGACTCTCGATGTCTCCGCCCGCGCCTTCCGCCCCCTTGACACTGGCCGTAGTGGTCCCTACGCGTGGCGACCACGAGCGGCTGCGCTTCGCTCTCGCCTGCCTCGCCGTCCAGACCGGCGCGCCGCCGCACGAGGTGGTCGTGGTCGATGACAACGACAGCGGCGACGACGCCCGGGCTCTGGCCTCCGTACTGGAGGAGGCACGCCGACTACTGCCGGTGCGCGGTGTGGCCGGGCCCGGACGGGGCCGTGCCGCGGCCCGCAACACCGGTGCGGCGGCGGCCGACGCGCCATGGGTCGTCTTCCTCGACGCCGACGTGGTGGTGGGCCCCGGCTTCCTGCGCGCGTACGCCGACGCCGTGCGGCCCAGCCGCTTCCTCCACGGCAGACTGCGCGAACTCCCCTCCGCGGCACGGCTGCTCGCCCGGCTGCGCGGCGCGCCGCTGTCCGCCGCCCAGGAGGCCGGGGCCGCACTTCACACCGCGCCGGCGGCGGGCGCCGGCCGGGACCCCCTGCGACGCACGATGGCCAACGCGCTGGAGCGTGCCATCGAGTCGATGGCCGCGGGTACGCTGCCGGACGTCGCCCCCTGGCTGGGGCTGGTGGGCGCGAACTCCGCCGTGAGCAAGGACACTTGGCTCCGTACGGGGGGTTTCGACGAGGGCTTCGACCGCGTGTGGGGTTGCGAGGATCTCGAATTCGGGCTCCGGCTGCACGACGCGGGCCTGCGGCGTCATCTCGTGCCGGAGGCCCACGGCATCCACCTCAGCCATGCCCGGCCCGACCGGTGGGAGCAGCACAGCCTGAACATGGACCGCTTCTCGGCTCTGCACCCCCGGGCGTCGGTCCGGGCGCTGGCCGCCCTGCTCGGCCCCAGCGGGACACCCGAGCGCTATGTGGCGGCCGTCGGGGCCGCCGACCCGGTGTCCGGTTCCGCGGGCACACCGTGAACGCGGCGGACGGCTCCGGCACGCACGTCGTGGTCTCCCCGCATCCCGACGACGCGGTCTGGTCCCTCGGGGGCCGGCTGGCCCGCTGGGCCTCGCGGGGCACCCCTGTCACCGTCGTCACCGTCTTCGACGCACCGGCCGCCGCCGGTGCGGAACGCCTTGGGGACGCGGCGGATGCCGGGGATTCCGGCACCGCGGACGGCCTGGACGGCCCGGCCCGCTGGCGCTCGATCGCGGAACCAGCCGTCCGGCGCCGGGAGGACCGGGCCGCGCTCGACGCCCTGGGGGCCGCACACGTCTCACTGGGCTTCACCGACGCCGCCCTGCGCACCTCGGACGGCCGCTACAGATACAGCTCCGCGCCCCGGGTCCGCGGCCACCACCACCCCGACGACGCGGTTCTGTCCGGCGCGATACGCGACGCGCTGCGCCCCTGGTGCCCGCCGGGGGCACGGGTGCACGGACCGCTCGCCGCGGGCCGGCACGTGGACCACGTCCTCGTCAGGGAAGCCGTCGAGCGGCTGGGGCGGCCGGACACGGCCTGGTACGAGGACTTTCCCTACCCCCTGCGCCGCCGCGACCACGACGGCATGACCGCCGACTGCGAGCCGCTCACCGCCGCCGACCTGGACTCCTGGCTGGCCGGTGCCGCGCTGTACGCGAGCCAGGCCCGGGCTCTCTTCGGCGGTACCGACGTACTGCGCGAGACGCTCCTCGCCCGAGTCCGGGCCCACGGCGCCACGGCGGAACTCCCGTACGCCGACCGCTACTGGCTGCGGTCCGCGCGGGTCGCGGCGGACGCCGGCCCAGGAGGACCGCCCCCCCATCGGATGACCGAGACACGTGCGCGCCCCGTCGGACGACCGTGAAAGGAACCCACAGTGCCCCCCTTCACCCCGCTTCCGCTCATCGGCAACGACCTCGTGATCAATGAGGACTCGTGCAACCTGAGTTGCACCTACTGCCTCACGGGACAGAGCAACCTCAAAGAAGGCCACTCGCTACAACTCATCTTCGACCCGCCCAAACGCGACGACTACTCCCCGACGACGGAACTCGGCAAGCGCATCAACACCGTCGCCGACCAGCTCAACGGCCGGTTCAACCTACCGCTGCTCAAGGTGACCGGTGGTGAGATCTTCCTGGTCCGCGGCATCATGGACTTCCTGGAGGAACAGTCCTCGCACTACGAGGTCCTGGTCATACAGACCAACGGCGTACTGGTCACCGAGGAGCATCTGGAAAGGATGCGGTCCTGGGGCAACGTGGTCCTCCAGATCTCGCTGGACAGCCACCTCTACCAGGGCAACAGCTACCGCGTGCAATCGGAGTCTCTGCACACCAAGGTGCTCCGGTCCATCACCCGAGCCCTGGACTCCGGTCTCCCGGTGGAGATCTACGGAGTCCTCAACGACCGCAGCGTGGCCGAACTGTCCGACTTCGCAGGGTGGCTGAACGAGTTCGACCACCCGCCCACGTTCTTTCCGTTCCCGGTGCGCGGCCCGGACTCCGACAACTTCAAGATCCGGCCCGATCAGATCGGCCACATCGAGGAACTGGTCGCGCGGTACGACGAGTTCAGCGGCATCCTGCCGCCGCGGGCCTACTTCGACCGGCTGCTGAGCTTCTACCGAGAGGGCAAGCGGACCTTCCGCTGTCATCTGCCGAGGCTGGTCGTCTCCAGCTTCAGCGACGGCGTCATCACGCCCTGCCCCAACATCTGGTTCTCCGACATGGGCAACATGCTGGGCGACGACGCCGAGAACGTGCTGGACAAGCTCGGAAGCAGTGGGCTCTACCAGGCCCTGCTCGCCCCGAAGCCGCGTCTGAGCGCCTGCCACGGCTGCTTCACACCGTGGGACACGCTGTCGATGTACTTCGAGGACGAGATCACCCTGGACGAACTGTGCGCCGCGCCCACGTACGCCCCGCCGCGCATCCGCGGCATGATCGAGACCGCCAAGGCCGAGTACCTGGCGGGCGCCGATGCCTGAGGCCACCGGGCCCCCCCACACCCTTCTCGGCGCCATCGGCCGGCTCGACCCCGGGCAACTGGTGCTGCCGGGAATGACCCGCAGCGAGCTGATGTCCAGGGCGCACGCCGTCGCCGACGCCGCGAAGGCCCAGGGCGCCGTCGGTGAGGCGGTGGCTCTGCGGATGCCCAACGGACCCGACTGGGTCGTTGCCTTCCTCGGGCTGCTAGAGGCCGGCTCCCTGCCGCTCCCCGTGGCGCCGGATACCCCCGACCCCGAGGTAGGACGGCTGCTGGAACTCGTCGGTGGCGGCCGGATCCTGACGTATCGGCAAGTCTCCGGCGAGGACATCCTGCTCGCCGGGACGCCCGGGCCCCGGCAGGACCTGGAGCCGGGGGTCCTGCTGCCCACCTCCGGCTCGACCGGCGCACCCAGGCTCGTACAGCGCAGCGAGGCGAGCTGGCTGTCCGAGGCCCGCCGCTACCGCGACGGTGTCGGCGTCACCGAGCAGGACATCGTGGTCCTGCCGGTGCCCCTGTCGCACGCGTACGCGCTGGGCTGGCTGTGCGGCGGGCTGCTGGCCGGTGCGGCGCTGCGGCCCGTCCCGCCCACCGCTCTCGGGCAGACCGCGCTGGAGCTGGCGGCCGGCGCCACCGTCATCACCCTGGTGCCCGCCGCGGCCCGGCTGCTGGCCACCCGGCAGAAGCTGCGCGCCCGGCGTGCGGGGCCCGGCGCCCCCGCGCCGGCGCCGGGGCTGCGGATCGCCATGGTCGGGGCGGGCCCTGTCGACGCCTCGCTCGACACGCTGTTCACCGAGGCGTACGGGATCGGCGTCGCCCGCAACTACGGCTCCACCGAGCTGGGCGCGGTCTTCAGCGGCCCGGCCGGGCTGGCCCCGATGTGTGTGGGCGCGCCCCTGCCCGGCGTCGGCCACCGACTGGTGGACCCCACCACACAGGAGCCGACGGCGCAGGGTCCCGGAGCGCTCCAGATCCGTACCGACACGGTGCCCGACTGGCACGACACGGGTGACCTGGCGGTCTCCCACGAGGGGTCGTTGCGCATCCTGGGCCGCGAAGGCACCGCTGTCCGCCGCGGGGGAAGGTGGGTGGCCCCGCTGGAGATCGAGGCGGTGTTCCGTGCCCACAACGCCGTACGGGAGGTGCGGGTTGCCGCCACGCGCCGCGCCCACGAGGGCGAGGACGGAATCGTCGCCGAGGTGGTGGTCGCCACAGGGGGCCCCGACGAGGCGGAGCTGCGCGCCCACGCCGCCCGCCACCTGGCGCCGTACAAGGTCCCCGACATCATCGTGCTGCGTACCGCCCTGCCGAAGACCGCGACCGGGAAGGCGGCCGCGGCGGCCCGTTACCGGCTCACACCCCGCGCGATCGAGGCGACCCGCGCCTACAAGACGTCGGAGCTGCTCTTCGCCCTGCACGACCTCGGCGCGCTCACCGCCCTGGCGGAGGGCACCGCCCTGGCCCCGCTCAGCGCGGACCTCGGCTGCGACCCGCTGGCCCTGGGGATCCTGCTGGACACCGCGGCCTCCCTGGGCCTGCTCTCCACCGCCGCCGAATCCGAACCGGCCGCCCCCCGGGTCCCGTTGGCCGAACTGACCGCCTTCGTACGCCTGGAGGAGCGGTTGTCCCACGATCTGGTGACCCGGCGGGCACTGGCCGCCGTGGCGCGCTCCGGCCTGGCGAACCGGCCGTTCGAGCGCCGTCCCGACGATGCGGGCCACGCGGAGCTGGTCGCGGCGTACCAGGGCGCCATGAGCGGACCCTCGTCCCGGGCCCGCACCGCCCTCGGTCTGCGCCTGCTTCGTCCGCGCCCCGGCGCGCGGCTGGTGGAGGTGACCGCGGGCCCCGGTCGCTACCTGGACCGGCTGCTGGCCGCCGACCCGGCGGCCGGCGGCCACCTGTGGCAGACCGGCCGCCTCAGCGGGCCGGTGGCCGACCGGGTGGACGCCGCCGTCGCCGCGGGCACGGTGACCACGGGGCCCGGTCTGCCGTCCGGGGAGGCCGACCTCTGCGTGGTCGCCAACTCCGTGCACGACGCCTCGTTGGGGGCGCTGCTGTCCGCTCTGCTGGCGACCTTGAGACCGGGTGGCCTGCTGCTGGTGGACGACGTCTTCCTGCCGTCCGGCGGGCCGGGCGCCGAGCTGGCGCTGGACTGGCTCACCCACGGCGGCACCGCGTGGACCACTGTCGAGGCACTCACCGCCGGACTGGCCGAGGCGGGAGCCGACGTCGTCCGCCATCTGCCGTTCGAACCCTCTCCCTGTCATCTCGTCATCGCGAAGGAGGCCGACTGATGGGCGAACTCTCCGCCCGCATCACGGAAAGCATGGGCCAGCGTGGCCGGGTCGTCGTGGTCTCCGGAGCCTCCGGGGACATCGGCAGCGTGTGCGCCCGCCAACTGGCCGAGCTCGGCGCCACGGTTGTGGCGGGCTACCACCAGGGCGAGGAGCGGGTGCACAAGCTCGCCGCCGAGGTCGAGGAGGGTGGCGGCACTCTCGTCCCCGTACGGGCCGACCTGTCGACGCCGGACGGCCCCGGGCTGCTGGCCGGCACCGCCGTCGAGCGGTTCGGCCGCGTCGACGGCCTGGTCGCCGCCGCCGGGTTGCGTACCCGCCGGCTGGCGATGGCCACCGACGCGGCCGCGCTGGACAAGCTCCTCCAGGTGAACATCGCCGGGACCATCAACCTCGCCAAGGCGTGCCTGCGGCCGATGATGCGTGCCAAGTACGGTCGCATCGTGCTCTTCGGCTCCAGGGCGGGCACCAGCGGTCTGCCGGGCCACGCCGCCTACGCGGCCACCAAGGGGGCCCTGCATCCCTGGGCGGCGTCCCTCGCCGGAGAGGTGGGCAAGCACGGCATCACCGTCAACGTCGTGGCACCGGGCGCGATCCGCGCCGAGGTCATGGATTTCTCGCCCGAAGAGCGTGACCTGGTGATGAAGTTCATCGGCGCGGGCCGGCTCGGCGAGCCCGCGGAGGTCGCGTCCGCGGTGTCCTTCCTGCTCTCCCCCGCGGCCTCGTACGTCAGCGGCAACACACTCGTGGTGGACGGCGGTGCGCGCTTTTGAGCCCCGACGCGTCCGGTGCGCCGCCGCTGCGCATCGCGATCCTGGGCGCCGGCTGGGTGTCCCGCACGGTGTGGCGGCCGCTGCTGGACGCGCACCCCGGGTTCGAGGTGGCGGCGGTCGTGGACACCGATCCCGTGGCGGCCCAGAGGATGGCGTCCAACGGCCGGGAGGTCCTCGCCGTGTCCCGGGTGGCCGACCTGGCGGACCTGGAGCTGGACGCCGCGGTGGTGGCGCTGCCCAATCACCTCCATGTGCCCGTCGCCTGCGAGCTGTTGAGCCGAAACGTCCCGGTGTTCATCGAGAAGCCGGTGTGCCGGACGCTCGTTGAGGCACGGACGCTGGCCAGCTCCGCCCTGGACGGTCCGACGGTCCACGCCTGGAGCGCGGCCCGGCACCGGGGTGACGTACGGGCGCTGGCCCGACTGCTGCCCCAGCTCGGCGAGGTGCGTGCGCTCGGCCTGAACTGGACGCGGGCCTCCGGCGTCCCTCAGCGCGACGGCTGGTTCGTCGACCGTGGGCTGGCCGGCGGCGGCTCCCTCCTCGACCTGGGCTGGCACCTGCTGGACGTGGGGCTCGACCTGCTGGGCTGGCCGCACGTGACGCGGGCGCTGGGCAACCTGTCCCTCGACTGGATGGGCCGTGGCGACGCCACCGCCGACTGGAGCGCCCGGGCGTCGGACCACGGCGGCCCTGCCGGTGAGCGGCCCGAACTCGTAGAGGACACCGCGCGGGGGTTCCTGCTCACCGAGACGGGCGTCGCCGTCTCCCTGGAGTCCCGCTGGGCCTCGCACCACGCTCTGGACAGCACCACACTCACCATCGAGGGCACCGAGGGCGTCGCGGTGCTGCGCTGCACCTTCGGTTTCAGCCCGCACCGGGCGGACCGCTCCTCGCTGACCCTGCTGCGCCACGGCGAGGAGACCGCGGTGCCGCTGCCGGAGGAGCCCGTCGGCGTCGAGTACGAACGCCAGGTCGCCGAGCTCGCCCGGCGGCTCGTCCGCGCCCGCGCCACCGGCCCCCGCACCGACGCGGGTTCGCTGGCCGAGATCACCACGCTGGCCTCCTGCGTCGACCGTCTGTACGAGTCGGCCGGGCGGCCCCGCCCTCCCGTTCCCGTCCCCTCCCTGGAAACCGCCCGCCCTCGGCTCCGGAGCCACTAATGGAATTCGCGTACTTCACCCATGTGTGGGGACGGGAGAACATCACCGTCCGCGAGCGCTACGACCAGTTGTGGCAGGAGGTCGAGGCGGCCGACCGGCTGGGCTTCGACTACGCCTTCTCCGTGGAGCACCACTGCACCCCGGAAGAGAGCTGGATGCCGTCACCCGCGGTGTTCTGCACCGGCGCGGCGCTGCGCACCGAGCGCATCCGGGTCGGCCCGATGGGCTGGGTGCCGCCGCTGCGGCACCCGCTGCACGTGGTCGAGGAGGTCGCCACCCTCGACCAACTCCTGGGTGGGCGGCTGGAGGTGGGACTCGCCTCGGGCGTCAGCGACGAGCCGTTCCGTCCCTTCGGTGCGGACTTCGCCAACCGGAAGGTACTGAACCGGGAGTGCGCGGACCTGCTGCGCACCGCCCTGACCGCCGAAGCCCCCTTCGACTTCGACGGTCCTGTCCACCAACTCCGGGACGTATCGCTGTCGTTCAGGGCGGAACAGCGGCCGCATCCGCCGCTGTGGATTCCCACCACGGACCGCTCGACCCTGCGCTACCTCGCACGCACCGGCGGCCACACCTCCTCGACCATGATCGTGCCGCGTGCGGCCATGGGCCTCGTGTACCGCCACTACATCGACTGGTGGCGCCAGGAGGGACAGCGGGGTCTGCCGCGCATCGGGTACTGGAGCCTGGTGCACGTGGCCGCGACGGACGCCGAGGCGGAGGCGCGGGCGGCCCAGCAGGTGACCGACACCTTCGTGCACACCCTGCGCTACGGCTCGGTGCGGAGGTCGGGCACACCAGCGGCCCCCGCGAGCCGGCTGAGCACCCCCGACATCCTGGCCGGCAGCCACGACTTCCGCTTCCTGATGGACCAGAACCTGGTCTTCGTCGGCTCCCCGCGCACCGTCGCCGAACGCATCAAGGAAGCCGCGGCAGAGGGCTGTTTCAACACCCTTCTCGGTGAGTTCAGCTTCGGTGACATCGCGGGCGACGAGGCGATCGGCTCCATGGAGCTGTTCGCCCGCGATGTCGTTCCCCTGCTGGCCGACTTCACCCCGTACCAGCCCGAGCAGACGGACGAACCCCGCGTCGCCGTCTCCTGAACGACAGGAATGCACGTTCCATGACAGCACGAGACAGTGTCCTCATCGGGTTCGCCGACGGCGACGACGCCGACACCCGGACCATCGCCCGACGCCTCACGGACGCCGTGACCGAGCGGGGTGCCCGGGCCGCCGTTCTGAGCGGCGACGCGGTGCCCGACGACGTCCGCGCGGCCGCCCGCCCGCCGGAGGGCCGCCCCGCCCTCGCGGTGGAGGTGACGGGCGGCCCCAGCGCGTACGACCCGCTGGTCGTCGGACCGGCGGAGCCGGACCCGGTGAGCCGGCTGCTGCGGGAGCTGGAGCGGCACGGACTGCCGAACGCCACCCCCACGACGCCCTACAGCGCGGAGGAACATGACGAGGTCGCCCGCCGCCTCGAAGCCCTCGGCTACATCGACTGACGCAAGGGATTCCGCGATGGTGACGCCCGTCGGCAGCGCGACTCGTGACGCGCACGCCCCCGGCCCGGACCAACTCGACGACCTCGTGGGGCAACTGCGCCAGGTGCCGGACCGGCAACGTCGGTTTTCGGTCACCGGGACCGGGGTGCGCCGTCTGTACCGTATTCGCCCCGAGCTGCTCAGCGCCCTGATCACCGCGGGCCTCCCGCACGTCGGCGAGGGGCCCGACCGGCTCTACGACGGGTACGACCTCGGCAACGCGGCCCTGCACCTGGGGCTCGTCTCGGTGCAGAGCCGCTCCATGCGGTCCTGGGCCAGGGCCCTCCAGTCGGCCGGCACACCCGGCCCGCGCCTCCGCGTCGAGATCGTCTCCTCCTGTCCGGTGCCCGGCCATCCGGGGCCGTGCCCGTACGGGGTACTGCTCCGGGACGGCCGGCGGCTCATCCAGGGGCCTGCGGCCGATGCCCACCTGACCGAGCTCGCGGTGTCCCCCGTCGCACAGTGGCCCGCGCTGCCCGACGCGGTGCGCGGACTGCTCCGCGAGGTGGACGGCATCGGGTTCTTCCTGCTTCCCGAAGCGGTGCGCTGGGACGCCGAGTTCATGTGGCGCACGCGCATGGCGGACTGTGGCGGGGCCGCCGCCTGGCTGGTGGCGGAGGGCACGAGGAGAGGCCTGGCTGTCCGGTTCTCCTTCGGACTGCTGGTGGCCAAGCCGTACTCCACCCCGCACTGCTGGGCCGAGTTCCTGGTCGACGGGGTGTGGGTGCCGGTCGATCCGCTGCTGGTGCGGGCGCTGAACCAGTGGGGCGGACTGGACGCACAGGCGTTCCCGCCCGACGGCCGGCCCGGCGCGCTCTTCCACCGGCTGACGGACCGCTTCACCAAGGTCGTCAGTCACGGTGGGATCTGGGCCCAGGTCTCCCTGCCCACCGAGCCGGCCGCCTGACGGACCGTTACCGCCTATTCTCCGGGGGGCCACCGTCCGTTTTCGGACTTCCTGGCAAGGTAGTTGTGCCGCGGCCTTACCCGCCCGGATCACACCCTAGGGTGGTCCGTGCCCCTGGAGCCTCGTGAGCCCCACCGCTCCTTCGACGACGAGAGGATGGGCATGACCCCGCAAGAACTGTGCGACTGCGCGATGGAGTTGCCCGGTGCCCTGGACGACGAAGCCTTCGGACCCGGCGCCACGGTGTTCAAGGTCGAAGGCAAAGTGTTCGCCATCCTCCAAGACGCCACGGACGACCAGTCGGCCCAGGTCACCCTCAAGTGCGACCCGAATCTGGCACTGCACCTGCGGGACCAGTACCCGGCGGTGGGCCCCGGATACCACGTCAACAAGCGTCACTGGAACACGGTCGTCCTCGACTCCACCGTTCCCTCACCGGCCGTGCGGGAGATGGTGGAGCACTCCTGGGACCGTGTGGTCTCGGGAATGACCAAGGCCGACCGCGAGCGGCTGAGACTCCAGCGCGGCTGAGGCACCACGGCCCGTGCCGCCCGGTGTGCGCGCACCCGTACACCCCGCACCCACCAAGCACCCACCAAGAGAGAGAGCACCACTCATGGCAGTTCCCCGGCTGACCCTGTTCGCGATCGTGGCGGAAGACATGAGTAAGTCCCTGGCGTTCTACCGCCGTCTCGGACTCGACATCCCCGCCGACGCCGACTCCGCCCCGCACGTCGAGACGGTGCTGCCCGGCGGCATCAAGCTCGCCTGGGACAGCGTCGAGACCGTCCGCAGCTACGAGCCCGACTGGACTGCCCCGACCGGCAGCCACCGCTTCGCCGTCGCCTTCGAGTACCCCGACCCGCAGGCCGTCGACGCCGCGTACGCAGAGCTGGTGGACGCTGGCTACGTCGGGCACATCAAGCCGTGGGACGCGGTCTGGGGCCAGCGCTACGCGATCGTCCTCGACCCCGACGGCACCGCGGTGGACCTCTACGCCGTGCTTCCCTCCTAGCTAGGGCGACTCGCGGGAGGAGCGGGCCGTTGTCGTACCTCGGGATCGACATAGGCGGGACGAAGACGGCCCTGCTCCTGAAGCGGCCCGGCGCCGCCCGTCCGGCGTACGCCCGGTTCGACTGGCTCCCGGGGGCCGACGTCGGCGCGGACCTGACGGCCCTCGCCGCAGCGGTCTCCCGCATCGTGGAACCTGGCGGCCTCTCCGCCGTACGGGCCGCGGGCGTCGCACTGCCCGCCACCGTCCGGGGCGGACGCGTGGCCGCCTGGCCCTCCCGCCCCTCCTGGACCGGGCTGCGCCTCGACGCCCTCGTGGAGCGGGTCCTCCCGGGTGTCCTGGTCGCCCATGAGGACGACGGCAGTCTCGCCGCCCTCGCCGAGGCCGCCAGGACCGGGGTGAACGACCTCGCGTATCTGGGCCTGGGCATCGGCGGCGGCCTGGTCCTCGGCGGTCGGCTGCACAGCGGACCGCGCGGCGGGGCCGTCGAGATCGGCCACATGGTGGTCGACCCCGGCGGCCCCGTGTGCGTGTGCGGCCGCACCGGCTGCCTCCAGGCAGTCGCGTCGGGAACAGCGACCCTGGCGCGGGCCGCGGCAGCCCTGGGCGGACCGGTCACTCCGGACTCCTTCCGCATCGGCCTGGCGGAGAACCGCGCGTGGGCGAGGGAACCGCTGCGAAGGACCGCCGCGGCACTGTCGGTCGCGGTGATAAACCTGGGCGAGCTGGTGCAGTGCGCCGAGGTCCGGATCGGCGGCGGCTTCGGCCACGGAGTGCCGGGCCTGGTGGCGGCGGTGCGCGAGGGGACCCGTCGGCTGGCCCGGCCGGGCACCACTCCTCCCGCCGTGCGGAGGGCCGCCGTCGGAGCGCGCGCCTCGCTGCACGGCGCGCTCCTGCCGGCGCGCGGAACCGACACCGCGGGCTGACCGGACGCTACGTCCGACCGACGCTCCGCCTGCCCGGGAGGGCGCGGGGCCGCGCGGCCGGCCCCGCGCCCTCCCGGTGTGATCAGTGGGGCAGCCGTCCTCCGCCGGGCAGACCCAGCATTTCGCGCAGCGCGGGAGCGACGTCGTACAGCGAAAGATCGCCGGCGGGACCCGGGGCGAGGCCCGGATGGCTGAGCATGAAGATCCCGGTGTCCGCGTGGTTGGCGTGGTCGGGCCCGGTATCGTTCTCGGTGGTGTAGAGGCCCTGCTCCATGCCGAGGGTGGCCAGCGCGCGCCAGCGCAGGTTGCCGACGTAGACCAGCAGGTCGGGGGCGATCCCGTTGACCTCCGGGTAGAGCTCGTCCGGGCGCAGCGCCCGGGTGCCCATCGGCTGCCCGGTGTCGTCGTCCATCCGCTCCAGGGCCCCGGCGATCCTGTCGAGGGTGCTCTCGTACTCCTTGGCCGGCACGATGCCCTGGGGTTCGCGACCCTCCACGTTGAGGAAGACGCGGCCGTAATAGCCGCCCTCCGCCCAGGCCGTGGTCCGTTTCCAGTCGACCTCGGCCTTGGCCATCGGGGTGGGTCCTGCGGGTTCCTTCGCGAGGACGAGAAGACCCTCCTGGCGCAGCCACTCGTTGATGAACAGCCCGCCGACCATGGGCTGGGCACCGTGGTCGGAGACGACCATGACCGAGGTGTCCTCGGGAAGGCACCCCAGGAACTCCCCGATGTGCCGGTCCAGCGACCGGTAGTAGTCCCGGAAGAGGTTCTCGTACGGGTTGCCGGACTCGTAGCGCGGATGGTCGGGATCGCAGTACTTCCAGAAGCCGTGGTGGAGCCGGTCGGGACCCATGTCGACGAACGAGAAGAAGTCCCAGTCCTGGCTGGTGGCCAGGTGCCGGGCCACCTGGAAACGCTGCTCGCTCATGTCGAAGATCTGCTGGGAGACCCGCTCCAGTTCGGGCGAGCGGAAGTTCTCCACGTCGAGCGTGTACCCCCCGGTCACCTTCTCCAGCTCGTCGCGGAGTCCGGGCGGGGAGGTGTACTGCGCGCGGGTGGACGGGGCCAGGAAGCAGGAGACCATCGCACCGCGGATCGGCGTGGTCGGATAGGTGCCCGGCACGCCGAGCACCACGCTGTCGCGGCCGGCGGCTGACATCTCGTCCCAGATCCGCGGTGCCTTGATGCTGTGCGAGGTGGCGAAGGCCATCGGTCCGTAGTCGTGGGCCGCGCGGTCGCGGAAGCCGTACACCCCCAGTTCGCCCGGGGTACGGCCGGACATCATGCACGACCAGGCGGGCATCGTGATGGGCGGGTCGACGCTGCGCATCGGACCCCACAACGAGCGCTGCCGCAACGCGCTGAGGACGGGCATGTCTGCGGCGAACCGGTCGAAGAGCAGTTGAGGGGTGGCCGAGTCCAGTCCGATCACGGCTACCCTCCCGGGGTGTGGCATCTAGTTCTCCCTCTGTCCGTCGGGCTGTCGTATGGGGCCGGGCGGTCAGGAGGCGGTCACGAGCCGAGTGAGCGCATGGCCGGCCAGCCGGTAGCCGAGTGCGCCCATCCCCATGACCACGCCCGCCGCGAGCGGTGCCGTGACGGACGTATGGCGGAAATCCTCGCGTGCCCAGACATTGGAGAGGTGCACCTCGATCCAGGGCGGGGCGAAGTCGGCCAGCGCATCCCTCAGTCCCCAGCCGGCGATCATCAAGGCACCGGGGTTGACGATCGCGCCCACCGATTCGCTGTGCTCCTGCAGCAACTCGATCAGTTCGCCTTCGCCGTTGCGCTGCTCGGACACCACCTTCCACCCCCGGGCTGCGACCTCCCCGGCCACCATGTCCTCGATCTCGGCCAGGGTGGTGGTGCCGTAGATCTCCGGCTGCCGGGTGCCGAGCGTTCCGAGGTTCGGTCCGTTGAGCAACAGCACATGGCTCATTCCCGCCCCTCCTTCCCCACCCCGAGGACGACCGACCCGTCCAGCCCCAGCGGCCGGACGCCGATCGAGGCCAGCACGGTCGGGGCCACGTCCACCATCTCCATGGGGGTCTGCCGGCCGGCGCCGCCGCAGGAGGGGGGCGCCGGGGCGCCGCGCCGGTAGAAGACGGCGTTGTCGCGGGTGTGGGTGCCGGTCAGCATGTCGTCGGCCCGCACGACCCCGGTGCCGCCCCAGGCGCCGCGCAACTGCACCCCCTCGGCCGGCAGCACCAGCAGATCGGCCGCGTGCTGGAGCAGCGGCCCCTGGTACAGCTCGTCGGCGCGGAGAACCTGCGAGACCAGCAGCGGCCCGTCCACGTCAGTACCTGCCCGGGTCCCGTCGGAGCGCAGCCGCAAAAGTTCGTCGGTGATTTCCCCGGACACGTCCTCCGCCTCGGCGTCGGTGAGCCCCCCGCCGGTGAACCGGCTCTTGCGGTGCAGATAGATGCGGGCGGGATCGAGGGCGAAGGCGGTGCTGCGCGAGTCGAGGCCGGTGAGTTTCTCCGTGGTGTCGAGGCCGGCCAGATGGCCCGCCTGCCGCAGCCAGGCGTTGACATAGAACTGCCGGTCGGCGGGGCCGAACCCGTGGTCGCTGACCATGAACAGTTCGTCGTCCGGGCGGCACAGGGCCACGAGCCTGCCGACACAGTCGTCAACCAGTCGGTAGAAGTCCCGCACGGCCGTGTGCAACGGATCGCCGGGGTCGACCACGGACCGCCACAGGAAGTGGTGCACCCGGTCGGTCTCGGTGAAGACCGCCACGCCCAACTCCCAGGGCTCGTGAATCAGGAGATGTTCCACGGCGTCGGTGCGGGCGCGCAGGGCCCGCACCGCGCGGGCGAGGAAGCCCTGCGGGTCGGCCACCACATCGCCCACCTCGACGTCGAGTTCGTAACCGAAGCGGCGCAGTTGGGGCAGGAGCCGGCCCGGGGTGACCGCGCGCTCGAGGCTGGGGGCCACGAACCCGGAGACCAGGACACTGTCCATGGCGACGGCAGGGTACGTGCCCGGCACGTTGACGCACACCGTCCGCCGGCCCGCGGCCGCGGCCAGCGCCCAGAGAGCGGGCTCGCGCAGGTGCAGCAGGTTGGGGAACTGAACGCGGTAGCCCTCGCCGGGGAGCAGGTCGGTGAAGCCGAAGATCCCGTGGCGTGCCGGATTGGTGCCGGTGAGAAAGGTGGCCCAGGAGGTGGAGCTGATCTCCGGTACGGGAGCCCGCAGTTCTCCGCAGGTGCCCTCGGCCAGCAGGCCGGCGACATGGGGGAGCACCCCCTCAGCGGCGAGTTGGGTGAGCAGCGTGCGGGGCATTCCGTCGAGCCCGATGACCAGGGCGCGCTCTGCCATGTGTGCCGTCTCCTCTCGTCAGGCGATGGGGGTGTCGACAGGGGCGGTGCGCTGGATGACTTAGTCGGCGAGGAGGTCGAGGTCATCGATCAGCTTCATCGACAGGTCCTCGTCGGCGATCTCCACGCCGAACTCGCTCTCCACCCAGATGAGGAACTCGATAGTGTTGATGGATTCCAGCCCCAGCGCCTCCACCAGCCCCCGTCGGGCACCTCGGACGGTGCCACGGACAGCTCGAGGGAGTCCACCAACACCTTGCGCAGCCGAGCCTTGATCCCATCCACGGTGCAACGTCCTTTCACGGGACAGGCGAACCGGAAGGGCGACGGAATGTCTGGGGACGGTGCCGCCCGGGACGGGCCACCGGCCACGGCGGGGACCCCGGACTGTCCGGAAGACCGCCGAGAAGGCGAGGAAAGCCGTTGAGTACTTGACACATGGCAGGAACCGAACATCCTCCTGTCCCCAACGCCACATCACAGTAGGCGATATGAGGCAGCCTCAGGCATACGCTTCTGGCCAATTCCCCGCAGGACGGGCCTAGGGGCGAAGTCGAGTCCACCGGCGTCTCCACCGCTATTTCCAGCACGGTGTCCCACGTCTGGCGGCGGCGGGAATTCGTCGGTACCGTGCGTGCCCTCAGTACGCACTCGGCGGCGCGGTGTTGACGCGCTTCGCGGGAGCTTGCTAAATCTGGACCCCAAACGCGCCGAACGGCAACCCCCGTCTCCGTTCTCCCCACAGGACCGCGCGTACCAGCCCGGCCTGCCGGGGCTCCTCGTCGACGACCATGCCCCGCCGATCCACGGCAGACGGCGTCACCGCGAGCACACCGTGTCTCCGATCGGACCGAGCGATCGTCCCCAGCGCCACTTCCGTACGGCCGCCCCCCTCCCGCCAACGACCGAGAGGAACGACCATGTCATCCAGCCAGGCCCAGCAGGTTCTGACGTTCCCCGTGTGGCCACAGCACGGACCCGAGGAGCGTGCGGGCCTGCTGCGCGCGCTGGACCAGGAAGGCTGGTGGCGCAACGGGGGAAGCGAAGTGGACTCCTTCGAGAGGGAGTTCGCCGCTCTGCACGGGGCACCTCGGGCCATCGCGACCACCAATGGCACCCACGCCCTGGAACTGGCCCTTTCGGTGATGGGAGTGGGTCCGGGCGACGAGGTCATCGTTCCCGCCTTCACCTTCATCTCCTGTTCGCTCGCCGTGCAGCGGGCAGGTGCCGTACCGGTGCCCGCCGACGTGTACCCGGACACCTACTGCCTCGACGTCGACGCGGCGGCACGCGCGGTCACCCCGCGCACCAAGGCCGTCATGCCGGTGCACATGGCCGGGCAGTTCGCCGACATGGACGCGCTGGCGGAGCTGAGTTCCGCCACCGGCGTGCCGGTCCTGCAGGACGCGGCGCACGCGCACGCGGCACGGTGGCGCGGCCGGCGGGTCGGTGAGTTCGGCTCGATCGCGTCCTTCAGTTTCCAGAACGGCAAGCTGATGACGGCGGGCGAGGGCGGTGCCCTGCTGCTGCCGGACGAGGAGACCTACCAGGCGGCGTACCTGCGGCACGGATGCGGCCGGCCGCCGGGCGACCGACTCTACGAGCACCGCACCCAGGGATCCAACTACCGGATGAACGAGTTCTCGGCCGCGGTGCTGCGGGCTCAGCTGTCCCGCCTGGAGGGACAAATCGCCGTGCGCGAGGAGCGGTCGCGCCACCTCATGGCGGCCCTGGCACGCATCCCCGGCGTGGTCCCGCAGGGCCGGGACGACCGCGGCGACGTCAAATCGCACTACATGGCCATGGTCCGGCTGCCCGGTGTGACCGCGGAGCGCCGCCTGGCGCTGGTGGACGCGCTGCTGGCCCAGGGGATCCCGGCGTTCGTCGCGTTTCCCCCGGTCTACCGCACCCGTGGTTTCTGGGAAGGCCCCGCCTCCGGCGGCGTCGACGACATCGCCAAGCGCTGCCCCGTGGCCGAGGAGATCGGCAACGACTGCCTGTGGCTGCACCACCGGGTCCTGCTGGCCGACACTCCGGTCCTGGACCGGCTCGCCGAGGTGTTCGCCTCGGCCGTCGCCGCCGGCTGAGCCGCGACGGGGCCCTCGCGGGTCCACCTCACCTCACCTCAACCCGGGCACACGCAGTCGGCTCCAGTAAGGAAACGTGAGCACATGACGGCGCATCATGAGTACCGCACGGTGGTCTTCGATCTGGACGGCGTGCTCATCGACAGCTTCCAGGTGATGCGCCAGGCGTTCGCCCTCGCCTACCACGAAGTCGTGGGCCCCGGCGAGCCGCCGTTCGACGAGTACCGCACCCACCAGGGACGCTATCTCCCGGACATCATGCGCCTCATGGGTCTTCCTCTCGCGATGGAGGGGCCCTTCGTGGAGGCGAGCCAGCGGCTGATCCGCGAGGTGAAGGTGTATCCGGACGTTCCGCTGCTGCTGAAGCGGCTGCGCGAGTCGGGTGTCCGTACGGCCATCGCCACCGGCAAGTCCGGGGAGCGGGCGCGCGGGGTGCTCGATGTAGTGGGGTTGCTGCCGCTGTTGGACGCCGTCGTCGGGAGCGACGAGGTACCCCGCCCGAAGCCCGCCCCCGACATCGTGCTGGAGGGGCTGCGCCGAATCGGCGGCTCACCAGGAAGCGCCGTGATGGTGGGGGACGCGGTCATCGACCTCCAGGCCGGCCGGTCCGCGGGAACGGCCACGGCGGCGGCCCTCTGGGGCGAGACCTCCGCCGGCCCCCTCCGCGACGAACAGCCCGACCACGTCCTGGAGGAGCCGGCGGATCTGCTCTCCGTCGTTCTGGACGAGGCCTCCCGGTGAGCACCCCGGCGGCGGGACCCCGCCGGAGTGTCGTGGCGCCGCAGGGCGCCCGTCTCGAACTGGCCGGTCTCAGCGGCGACGAGGCGTGGCGGACGGTCGTCGAGACCGCCGAGCTGGCGCGTGCTTCCGGGTTCGACACCCTGTGGCTGGAGGACCGAACGGACACCCTGCCACGTCGCGAACTCCAGCCGGTGATCGAAGGGTGGACCGCTCTCGCCGCCCTCGCGGCGACCGTTCCCAACATCGGGCTGGGCCTGCTGAGCGCGGTGCCGCCGCACCGCAACGCCGTCGTCATCGCCAAACAGGCGGCGTGCGCCGACATCGTGTCCGGTGGCCGGCTCGTCCTCGGTCTGCCCACCGCCGACCACCTCTCCGAACACGTCGCGGCGGGGAGCACACCGCTGGGCGCCGATACCGCGTCGGCTCTCGGCGAGACGGTAGAGGCGCTGCGGACCCTCTGGTCCGGCGTCCGCACCGACCTCGACGGTGACGTGGTGACGCTGGCCGGAGCGCACGCGGTACCCGCTCCCGCCCAGTCCCGGCTGCCCCTGGTCGTACGGGCGGACGCGGCGCACCCGGATGCCGCCGCCCTGCTGCCGGAGGCCGCCGTACGCGAGTGCTCATCCGTGCAGTGGCAGGGCGAGCCGACAGAAGTGGCCCGCGCCGCAAGGGACTTCGGCCGACGCCGGGAGGCACTGCAGCTGGACCCCGCAGGCGTGCGGCACGCCCTGGTCGCGGAGTGCCGTGTCTTCGACGACCGGCTCGGCCGGGACCGCTGGCTGGCGACCCCGCATGTGGTGGTGTTCTGGAGCCACCACCCCGACCTGCTGGCCCGGCGCAATCTGTACGGGACCGTGGACCAACTCGTCGAGCGGGCGGGGCAGTACACCGCCTGCGGCGTGGAGGAGCTTGTCCTATGGTTCCGCGACTATCCCTCGACCGAGAGCATGCGCCGGTTCGCCGACGAGATAGCGCCCCGGGTGCCCACCGCACAGACCGCGGGGGTGTGAGCGATGACGATCCGCACCGGCCCCGCCACCACCGCCTTCCTCTCGGACAGCTGGCTGGCCACGACCGCGGGGCGGCTGCCCGCCCCCGATCCGCTGCCGCGCAGCACGGTCGCGTTCCGGCTGACCCTCACCGACCCGCCGTCCGGCATCACCGCCGCGACGGACGTCCTCGTCGGTCTGGAGGGCGGACGGCTGGGAATGACGCGGGCGGGCGGGGAGGCGCCCGGACTGCTGATCACCCTGCCGTACGCCGCGGCGTACGACCTTCTGCTCGGCCCCGCACGGGCCAGGGTGGAGGTCCTGGAACGCGGTGACGTGACGGTCGTCGGCAACTTCAGTCTGCTGTTCTTCGTCGACGCCGCGCTGGAACGCGACCGCGAGGGCCACGTCGCGGCCCTGCGCGACGGCACCGCCGTACCGCCAGGAGCGGTCCGCGCACCGGACGCGCGGGCCGGTCGGGACGGGGGGCGCGGCACCGCGGCGGCAGCGCCGCCTGCGGACACCGAGGCGGTCGCCCGGGCGGCGGAAGCCCTCCCACGGACGGTGCGCGAGCTGCGCCGCGAGGTGGGCGGCTCCACGCCCGGTGCGCAGTTCTACGTGTCCCTGGGCGGCAAGACCCTGGCCGACGCAGGCCTGGGCATGGCCCGCCCCGGGGTCGCCATGACCGCCGACTCCGCGCCCCTGTGGTACTGCTGCGCCAAACCGCTGCTCTCCGTGGCACTCGGCCGGCTGTGGGAACGGGGGGACTTCGATCCATATCTCCCGGTGGCCCACTACCTGCCCGAATTCGGGACCGGCGGCAAAGCGGCGATCACCTCGATGGAACTCCTCACGCACACCGCTCCGGTGCCCACCGGCGAGGACCCCCTGCACGGTGTGGTGGGGGCACCGGACGAGGTGCGGCTGCGCCGGGCGTTCGGCGCGGTGGTGGAACCGCGCCCGCCGGGCGCTCCGGCCGGCATCAACTACAGCCAGTGGTGGGCATGGTTCGTGCTGGCCCAGCTCCTGCCCGTGCTCGACGGGCGGGACTACGCCGACTACGCCGAGGAGGAGATCCTGCGCCCGTGCAGGATGGACCGCAC
Organism: Streptomyces sp. H27-C3; assembly: GCF_030063415.1. Lineage (GTDB taxonomy): Bacteria > Actinomycetota > Actinomycetes > Streptomycetales > Streptomycetaceae > Streptomyces. The sequence goes on from NZ_JASITA010000011.1 coordinate 41,917, forward strand.
CCGGGTGTACCTCACGCCGGACGACTACGACGCGTACGGAGACCGGCTCCCGCTCATCCACGTGAGCAACCTGGGCGACACTCCCCAGCCCGGCTACTTCTGGTCGACACGCGGCGCCACCACCCGCTGCATCCCCGGGGTAAACACCCGGGGACCCCTCAGCAACCTGGGCCGCCTCCTGGAGATGCTGCTCGCCGGGGGAGCGGCTCCCGGCGGACGCGTCCTGTCCCCAACGACCGTGGCGGCGCTGACTGGCCGTCACCGCACCGGACTGCGCGACCGGTACGGGAACGCCGACTGGGGATTCGGTGTGCGCCTGGAATGCCGCTCGCTGGGACCGGAGTTCACCAGCTTTTCCCGTCATACCTCGCCGCGGGCGTTCGGCCACGACGGGCTCTGGACCGCCACCGCCTTCGCCGACCCGCAGACGCACCTCACCGTGGCCGTCCACCTGAACGGAAAGGTGGAGCACGAGCGGCACCGCGAGCGCATCTTCCGCATCACCGACGCCGTCCACCAGGATCTGGGACTCGTCTGATCCGCACCCTCCGCTGCCCCGCCCAGCACCGGGCGCCGGTGGATCCCTTACGAGAAAGGCGCCCGATGGCACAGCAGCCCGCTCCTCCCTCCCTCCCCGTATCCGACGAGGTCGGCCGGCTCTACGACCGCTACACCGACCTCGGCAGTGTCACGCTGGGAGAGAATCTGCACTTCGGCTACTGGGACAGCCCGGACAGCACCACTCCCCTGAACGAGGCGACCGACCGGCTGACCGATCTGATGACGGACCGTCTGCGGATCGGCCCGGACTCCCGCGTCCTCGACCTCGGCTGCGGCACCGGCGCCCCCGGCAGCCGCATCGCCCAGCGCACTGGCGCCGACGTGACCGGCATCTCGGTGAGCCACAAGCAGGTGCAGCTGGCCAACGCGCTGGCCGCCTCGCTGAACCTGCGGGACCAGGTCCGCTTCGAGCGCGCCGACGCGATGGACCTGCCGTACGCCGACGGTTCCTTCGACGCCGTCATCGCGCTGGAATCCATCATCCACATGCCGGACCGGGCGCAGGTGCTGAGCCATGTCGCCCGGGTTCTGCGGCCGGGCGGCCGGCTGGTGCTCACCGACTTCTTCGAGCGCGCGCCGATCCCCGACTCGGGCCGGTCGGCCGTCGAACGGTATCTGCGCGAGTTCATGATGACGATGATCCAGGCGGAGGACTACCCGCCGCTGCTGCGCCAGGCCGGTCTGTGGTTCGAGGAGCTGACGGACATCAGCGAACCCACGCTGCGCCGCACCTTCATCGAGCTGTCCGCCCGCATCACCGGGTCGGCCCCGGAACTGGCCGCCGATTACGGCGGCGAGCTGGTCGACCAGTTCAACCCGGGCGACCTCGTCGGCGTCACGGAGTTCGGTCACCTGCTCGTCGTCGCGGTGCGCCCGGATGCCTGAGGCGCGGGAGCCCGGCGGCGAAAGCGGCGTCGGCGACTTCTACGACCGGATCAACGACGTGACGGCCGACGCCATGGGCGGCTTCCTGCACGGCGGTTACTGGGAGGGCGCCGACGACCCCAGCACCGTGGAGGAGGCTGGCATCCGGCTGACCGACTTCGTGTCCGACCGGCTCCGGCTCACCCCCGGAGACCGGGTCCTAGACGTGGGCTCCGGCAACGGCAAGGCGACGGCGCACATCGCACGGCGGCACGGGGCGAGCGTCACCGGCATCACACTCAGTCCTCACCAGGTCCGGCAGGCCACGGACCTGGCCGGAGCGTCGGGCCTCGCCGGCTCCGTGGAATTCCAGGTCCACGACATGCTCGCGCTGTCCTTCCCGGACGCGTCGTTCGACGCGGCGTACGCCATCGAGACGGTCTGCCACGCCCAGGACCGTACCGACGTCTTCGCGGGGCTGGCCCGGGTGCTGCGCCCGGGCGGGCTGCTGACGGTGACCGACTTCGTACTCCTGCGCCCCCTGGAGAGCGACGACCACCGGGCCCTCGTCGACGCCGCGATCAAGAACTACCAGCAGGGGCCCATGCTCACCCGGAGCGAGTACGAGGCGTGCGTGCGCACGGCAGGTCTCGAAGTGGTCGAGTTCCTCGACATCGGCGAGTTCGTCCGGCCGTCGTACCGAGTCGTCGGCAGCAACCTCGCCCGGTCCTGGGAGGCCCTGAAGGAACTCGTGACCGAGAGCGAGTTCCACTACATGGTGGAGGACCTCGGTCGCTTCGGGGACATCACGGAGCTCGGCTACGCCGTGGTGACCGCCCGCAGGCCCGGCCCACGGACAGCGGAAGGAAGGAACTGATCCCGATGACCCGCGCCCACACGAAACTCGCCCCTCCTGGCCGGTGGTCGGTGGCGTCCGCGCCCGGCCGGCTGCCGCTCCTGGGACACCTGCTGCCGATGCGTCGGCGCCCGCTGGAGTTCCTGACCTCGCTCCAGTACGAGGCCGATCTGGTCCGGCTGGAGATGAAGGGGCAGCCGATGTACATGGTCTGCCATCCCGAGCTGATCGACCAGATACTGAAGGAGCCCCGGACCTTCGACCGGGGCGGCCCGTTCTACGAGAAGACCCAGCTGCTCATGGGCAACAGCCTGGGCAACTGCCCCTACGCCGACCACCGGCGCCAACGCCGCCTGGTACAACCCTCGTTCCGGCGCGAGCGCATCGCCTCGTACCCGGAAGTGATGCGCGAGGAGGTGGAGACGGAGACGGCCACCTGGCGTCCGGGCGAGACGATCGACGCCAACGCGCGCATGCACGCGATCACCGCCCGGATTGGCGCGCGCGTACTGCTGTCCACCGACATCGGCAGGGACCACGTCGAACAGATCGTGCGCTGCCTGCCCATCGTCCTCAAGGGGATCTACCGGCGGATGGTCGCGCCGATCGATCTGCTCCACAAACTGCCGGGCCCGGAGCGCCGCGGTTTCGAGAGCGCCCTGGAGGAACTGCGAGTCCTCATCGACACGGTCATCGGCGACTACCGCGACGCCGGGGTGGACCACGGCGACCTCCTGTCCGGACTGCTGGCTGCCCGGTACGAGGACGGTGACCGGCTGGCCGACCAGGAGATCCACGACCAGGTGATGAACTTCCTCACCGCCGCCACCGAGACCACGGCGACGGCCCTGGCCTGGGCCCTCCAACTCCTGGGCCGACACCCGGAGTACGAACGCCGACTCCAGGAGGAGGCGGACGCCTTCATGGCGCTTGACGGACCGGAGGTCCGCGGCCCCGCGGACCTGCCCTACACCGGGCAGGTGGTCACCGAGGTGCTGCGTATGTATCCGCCGGGCTGGTTCGTCACCCGGGTCGTCTCGTCCGACACGGAGCTCGGCGGGGAGCCGCTGCCCGCGGGGACGGTCGTCTTCTACAGTTCGTACGCCCTGCAGCGCAATCGCGGTCTGTTCCCCGACCCGGAGCGCTTTGACCCGGACCGGTGGGCACCGGACCGGTCGGGGGATGTGCCGCGGGGCGCGATGATCCCGTTCGGCTCCGGCAGCCGCAAGTGCATCGGTGACGACTACGCCATGGCGGAGACGAGCCTCGCCCTGGTGACGATCGCCTCACGGTGGCGGTTGCGGCCCACCTCCGACACTCCCGTCCACCCGACGCCGCGTGCCCTGGTGGGCATGGGCCCGCTGCCCATGGTGACGGAACCGCGCGGCTGAACGGCCGGTGCGGCGCCCCGGGGTCCCGAGGGCGCCGCGCACCGCCCGCGCGTGCGGACCGGTACCCGCGGCGACCGACGGGAGGGTGCGGCACTACGAGACGTCGAGGACCCGTTCGGGCACGACCCGGACGAACACGAGGTCGTCGTCCGCCGGAACCTGGTCGCCCAGGAACTCCGCGTGCGACAGACCGGTGTACTTGCGCGAGAGCGCGTCCATCAGTCCCACGTGCTGTTCCGGCGGTTCGAGGTGGGCGGCCCCCCGGAAGGACACGTACGTATACGGGGCCTCGGACGGGTGCAGCAGTACGCCGACCCGGCGGGACCGCGCGAGATCGCGTGCCTTCCGGCTGTCCCGCTCGATGCCGAAGAGCACGTGCGACCCGTCGTGCGTGACCCACACGACGGTCTGGTGCGGCGTCCCGTCCGCCCCGACCGTGGCCACGACGGCGAAAACCGGCGCGTCCAGCAGCGCCCTGACACGTTCCGACAGCGGCACGCCGGTCATCGGGCCTCCCGGCCGTGCGTCGGCCGCCGGCGCAGGGACGGGTCCGACAGGACGCGCGGCACGTAGTGGCTGTCCGCCCGGTTGAGATCGGTGCCGGGCGGCACGATGGTGTCCAGCCGGTCCAGGACGCCGTCGTCGAGCACCACATCGGCACCGGCCAGCAGATCGGTCAGCTGCCCGGGTGTGCGGGGGCCGATGATGACGGCGGTGACGGCGGGATGGGTACGGACGAAGGCGAGCGCAAGGTGGGTAAGGGAGATGCCGGTGTCCGCCGCAACCTTCTTGAGGGCCGCCACGGCGCGTACCTTGGCGGCGTTCTCCGGCACGGAGAGGTCGAACCTGCGCGCCTCCAGGACGGCGCGGCCGACCCCCGGCCGGATGTCCTTGCCGGACAACCAGCCCGCCCCCAGCGGTCCCCAGGCGAGCACGCCCATGCCGTGCCGCTGCGCGGCCGGCAGGACGTGGGTCTCCACGCCGCGGGCGAGGAGGGAGTACTGCGGCTGTTCACTGCGGAAGCGGACGTGGCCACGGCGCTCGGCGGTCCACTGCGCCTCGACGATCTGGTCGGCCGGGAAGTTCGACGTACCGATCGCCAGGACCTTTCCCGACCGTACGAGATCGGACAGCGCGGAGAGCGTCTCGTCGATGTCGGTGTCCGGGTCGATTCGGTGCACCTGGTAGAGGTCGAGGTGGTCGGTGCCGAGCCGGCGCAGCGAGCCCTCGACCGCGCGCACGATCCAACGACGGGAGTTTCCCTGGTGATTGGCGTCGGAGCCCATCGGGCTGTGGAACTTGGAGCACAGGACCAGGTCGTCCCTGCGCCCCCGGATGGCCCTGCCGACGATGCGTTCGGACTCTCCCTCGCCGTAGATGTCGGCCGTGTCGACCAGATTGATGCCCGCGTCCAGGGCGAGCCGGACGACGCGGGCGGTCTCCGCCTCGTCCGTGTTGCCCCAGGATCCGAACATCATGGTGCCGAGGGCGAGTTCGGTCACGGACATGCCGGTCCCGCCCAGGATCCTTCGCCTCATACGACGTACGCCTCTCCGTCAGCGAACAGATGAGCCATGGCCGTACCACTGTGGCCTCTTCCCTCACGGTCGCACCAGAGCGCGTCCACGTTGTTTGCCCGTACGCGGCCTATAGCATGTGCCGCCCCGGCCGACTCGCCACTCAGCGGGCGGACATGCCCCGAGGCGCCGACCGCAGACTCCCACCACGCGAGGTCCCGATGTCTCATTCGCCCACGATCATCGACCGCGCGGAGCGGTTCAGCTGGCTCTCCGCCCGCCTGCTGGAACAGCACCGCTTCTCTTACCACTTCCTCGGGGGTGACGCGGACGCCGTGGAGACGGCGCTCGCGCCCTACGCCCGGCCCGACGGGGGCTACGGCTACGCCCTGGAGGCGGACGTGCGCGGGCCCGCCTCGCAACCGCTGCACGCCGCGACGGCGCTGCTCGTCCTGGACGAGATCGGGCGCTGCGACCCGGCGCACACGGCCCGGCTCCTCGGCCACCTCCCCACCCTGACCTCGCCGGACGGCGGCGTCCCCTCGATCCACCCGGGGGGCGCCGGTTACCCTTCGGCCGCCGTGCTCCCGCTGCGGACCGACCCGCCGGGGTCGCTGCTGTCGACCGGCGTGATCGCCGGGACGCTCCACCGCAACAACATCACGCACCCCTGGCTGGACGACGCCACCGAGTTCTGCTGGGCGGCCATCGACTCCCTGGAAAGCTCGCATCCGTACGAAGTGGAGGCGGCAGTCACCTTCCTCGACGGTGTCACGGACCGCGAGCGCGCCGCCAAATCGGCCGAGCGCCTCGAGTCGCTGGTCCGCGACCAGCGACTCGTGGTGACCGAACCGGCCCGCTCCGCGGAGTTCCCCGTGCACCCCTCGTACGCTCCGGGTGAGTACCACTACGTGTACGACGTCGCGCGGACACCCGGCTCACTGGCCCGTGGCTGGTTCTCCGACCGGGAGGTCGCCGACGCGCTGGACCATCTGACCGCCACGCAGCAGGACGACGGCGGCTGGCCCGTGCTGTGGCGGGTCTGGGCTCCCGGCACGCTCGCCGAGTGGCGCCCCATCGTCACGTTGAACGCCGTGCGCGTGCTCCGGGCGTACGGCAGGATCTGACGCGCGGCCGGCGACGCGTACGGCGCCCGGCCTTCAGTCGCTCTCCCGTCCCATCTCCGCGAGGGTGGACTCCACCACGCTCTCGGGCACGTCCTCGACCCGTTCCACACCGGACCGGCCGTCGAGCATGAAGGTGAGGCCGGTCGTCGCCTTCTTGTCCTGGCGCATGAACGCGATCAGGTCGGCCGTCCGCACGTTCGCGGGCAGCCGCTCGCGCAGTCCGTAGGAGCGTACGGTCTTCAGGTGCTCGGTCACGCGGGACTGGTCGACGCGCCCCAGAGCACCTGCCAGCCTGCCGGCGAACACGGTGCCGATCGCGACACCTTCGCCGTGCCGCAGCGCGAAGTCCGTGGCGCGTTCCAGCGCATGGCCCAGAGTGTGGCCGTAGTTCAGAATGTGGCGCAGTCCGGCGTCCCGCTCGTCCGCGGCCACGACGGACGCCTTGAGGGCAACGCTCGCAGCTATCTGCTCGTGGACTGGCAGCCCCCGCAGGTCACCAGCGCCGATGAAATGGCAGCGGGCGATCTCGCCGTACCCGTTGGCCCACTCCTCCGGCGGGAGGGTGCTCAGCAGGTCGGTGTCGCAGAGGACCGCCCGCGGCTGCCAATAGGCTCCGACCAGGTTCTTGCCCTCGGGCAGGTTCACCGCCGTCTTGCCGCCGACTGCCGCGTCGACCTGCGCGAGGAGCGTGGTCGGCAGGTGTACGACTGCGACTCCCCGGTGGTAGAGGGACGCCGCCAGCCCCACGACGTCCGTCGTGGTGCCTCCGCCACAGGAGATGACAAGGTCGGCGCGGGTCAGGCCGTACGCGGCGAACTCCCGGCACAGGTCGTGCACGGTGGCCAGCGTCTTGTGGTGCTCCCCGTCCCGCGCCCGGATCACCCGGTGCGGCACCCCCGGGTCCGGTACGGTCCCCGCAGGCCGCGCCGACACCACCACCGCCCGCGCGGCACCGGTGCCCGCCACGGTCCCGGGGAGCAGCGAGCGCGCCCCGGGACCGATGTGGACGGGATAGGAACGGTCACCCAGCTGTACGTCGATGCGCCGCGCAGTCGTCATGCCCACAGTCTGCGGATCAGGCGTGGCACGGAACAGATCGCCGCGAGCCAACCGGTCGGCCTTCTTCCGTCCGCGTCAGGCTGATGATTCGCGCTGCTGCTTCGGCAACAGCGCCGCCATGACAGTGCTCAGCATGATGGTCAGTCCGGCCACCAGGAAGGCACGCCCGAACCCGGACGCGAGTGCCTCTGTCCCCTCGCCCGCGTCGGCCGCACGGCTGGTGGAGATCGACGCCAGCAGGGAAAGGCCGATGGCTCCGCCGATGGTGCGCGAGGTGTTGACGAGTCCAGCCGCCAGGCCGGCCTGGGACAGGTCCACTCCTGCGGTCGCCGACACCGCCAGCAGCGTCATCATCAGGCCCGCGCCGCAGGAGAGGAGGATGCCGGGCCCCAGCAGGGTGCTCAGGAACGTACCGTCGGCACCCATGAAGCTCTGCCAGACGAAGCCGACCGACGTGAGCAGTCCGGCCAGCATGAGCAGGGTCCGGCCGTCGATCCACTGGAGCAGCCGGGGTGCGAACTGCGAGGCGAGGATGATGGAAACGGTGTGCGGGAGGAGGGCCAGTCCGGTCTCGACGGCGGAGTAGCCGAGAACGTTCTGCATGTAGAGGGAGAGGAAATACCACATCGCGTAGAAGCCGGTTCCGCTCACCAGCGTGATGGCGTTGGCCACCGATACGGATCGGATACGGAACAGGCCGAGTGGCACGAGGGGCTCGCTCGTACGCCGTTCCACCGCGACGAAGGCGACGAGTCCGGCGCAGCCGATCACCAGCGGCACCAAGGTCTCCACAGCCGCCCAGCCCTGTACCTCGATCCGCGAGATGCCGTAAGCCAGGCTGCCCACGCCCACCGTGACCAGCAGCGCGCCCAGCAGGTCGATCCGGTGCACCTTCGGGCGGTGGTTCTCCGCCAGCCACACCGTCGCCGCGATCAGCACGATGACGCCCAGCGGCACATTGACCAGGAGCACCCAGCGCCACGAGAGGTAGTCGGTGAGCAGACCGCCCACGAGTCCGCCGAGTGCCCCGCCGCCCGTCCCCACAGCCGTCCACGCGGCGACAGCACGGACCCGCTTCCGTCCCTCGGGGAACGTCGTGGTGAGTATCGTGAGCGTGGCGGGCGACAAGATCGCCGCCCCGATTCCCTGCAGTGCCCGCGCCACGATCAGCATCCACGGTGCGTTCGCGAGGCCGCCCAGCAGGCTCGCGAACGTGAACACCCCCAGGCCGAGGACGAAGACTTTCTTGTGGCCGAACAGGTCGGAGGCCCGGCCGCCGAGCATGAGAAGCCCCGCGAAGGTGATGACGTAGGCGTTCACCACCCACTGCAGGCCGCCCTCACCGATGCCGAGTCCGGCACGGATGGACGGCAGGGCGACGTTGATGACGGAGATGTCGAGGACCACGACGAACTGCCCTACGCATGCCGCCAGGACGGCCACCCACAGGGGTCCCCGTGAGCCTCGCGCCGTCTCGACGCGGTCAGCTCCTGAAGTTAAGTGTTCCATGGGTAACATCGTCCTCATTTCGTCCCGGGCGATCGACAGTCCACTGAGGGCCCGGCCTATCCCAAAGGACCTAGGTACGCGTGCGAGCCCTCGGCCGGTCCGGTGGCTGCGGCGCGCGGGCGGGACCAACCGGCTCACCGAGTGTGTCGAGGGGGGCGTGGTCAGAAATACCCGTCGCGCTTGCGGTCCTCCATGGCGGACTCGGAGAGTCTGTCGTCGGCCCGGGTGGCTCCCCGCTCGGACACCCGGGACACGGCGATCTCCGCGATGACCTTCTCGATGGTATCGGCCACGGACTCGACCGCCCCAGTGCATGACATGTCACCGACGGTTCGGTAGCGCACCCGGCGCTTTCCCACGGTTTCACCGTCGCCGGGTCCGCCCCACTCGCCCGGCGCAAGCCACATGCCGTTCCTGGCAAACACCTCGCGGTCATGTGCGTAGTAGATCGAGGGCAGTTCGATCCTCTCCCGGCGGATGTACTGCCAAACGTCCAATTCGGTCCAGTTGGACAGAGGGAACACCCGGACGTGCTCGCCGGGCGAGTGACGGCCGTTGTACAGCTGCCACAGCTCGGGACGCTGGCGTCGCGGATCCCAGCCACCGAACTCCTCGCGCAACGAGAAGATCCGCTCCTTGGCCCGCGCCTTCTCCTCGTCGCGGCGCGCACCGCCGAGTACCGCGTCGAAACGGTTCTTCTCGATGGCGTCCAGCAATGGCACCGTCTGCAGCGGGTTGCGTGTTCCGTCCGGCCGCTCCTGCAACTCCCCGCGGTCGATGAACTCCTGCACCAGGGCGACATGCAATCGCAGCCCGTGGCGTGCGACGGTCCGGTCCCGGTAGTCCAGCACTTCCGGGAAGTTGTGCCCGGTGTCGACGTGCAGCAGCGCGAAGGGCACCGGCGCCGGCGTGAACGCCTTCAACGCCAGATGCAGCATCACGATCGAGTCCTTGCCGCCGGAGAACAGGGTCACCGGCCGTTCGAACTCCCCCGCCACCTCACGAAGGATGTGCACCGCCTCCGACTCCAGCTGTTCCAGATGCGACAAGGCCCGCCGGGGGACGCGCTCTCCTTCTCTCACCACAGCCTCGCCCCCGGCTGCGGCGCCCCTCCGGCCGACGAGCAGGGAGGGATTCTCGCGTCCGTGTTCCGTACTCAACAGCGTCCTCCACGAGGTCGGAGCGGTTTCGGGGTGATCCCGGCCGGGGGACGTGCCGGTCGAAGCGCGAGGTTACGGCGTTGTGCGGTGGCGATGGGAAGAGTCGCGCTGCAGTTCGAGGAAGGGGCCTGAGCAGCTCAACCGGCATCTGGCACCGGACCCGGCAGCCACGGGTCGCCGTAGTACGGGAGAACCCAGCCCACGGTCATGGACGCGCCGCTCCTGGTACCACGCCCGGGCAGCACGGGAGGACGTCGACAACGAGCCGGAGACCCGTGTTGGAGCAGGTAAATTGTGTCAACCACCCGACTCAGGCGTCAAGGTGCCCCCAGCAACCACTCCGATCTGGCCGAAAGGCCCTCCTCGGGCCGCGCCTTCGGGTGCCTCCGGTCCATCTGGAAAGACCTCCGCCCCGCTGTTAGCTTGATGCCTCGCCCGCTTACGACCTAAGGGCTGTCCCGCAATCCCTGGCAGGCGCACGACGACAGCTACGGCACCTCGCCGCGTTGTCGGAACGCCCGAATACGTCCAGTATGCGAACGTCCCTCCGCCTTGCGATGCACCGCATCTGACGCCGTGCGCTGATCCACCAGGGATTACGGGACAGCCCTTAGGGAGCAATGGAGCGTGGATCAGCGAGCGGCGTCATGCGGCTTCGCATTCAAAGCGGAGGAGGGAGGCGACGCGGAGCGTCGTCGACCGACGACAACGCCGGAGGCGGAGTCGCAGGACGGCGGACATCGCAATGGAGCCGAAGGACACCCCTCTGCTCACGGCGGCGTCCGCGCTCCACCTCCCAATCCTCCACGGCCACCATATGCTCGACCACCAACTGGGCCTCTACCAGGCGTTCTTCGACCTCCGGGACATCGGAGTGGCCTCGTAGCAGCCGCTCCCTGCCGGGCGCGCACAGCGGTGCCACGGCGATGCCGGGCCCGTTGTCCCTCACCGAATACCAGGCAGCGAATGGACACGTCCGAGCCGACGGGCCGCATCAGGCAGGCCCAAGTGCCCCGCCGTGCCGCTGCTGATCATCGAGAGCATGGTGGACGAGGACTCCGACCAGGAGGCGCTGTTCCGTGGGCTGCTGCTGACGGTGCTGGTCGGCGGCCAGGACCAGCCGGAGTCGGAATTACCAGACCCTGGCCGAGCGGGCCGGCCTGCGGGTGCGGCGCAGCATCCCGGTCGGCGGCGACCTGCGCATCCTGGCTTCCGTCCCGGTCTGAGGAACGCGCACCGGAGTACTCCCAGGGCTCAGCGTTGGGCTGTTTCCCGTACCCTCCGCCGGGAGTCCGGGCGCCGGCGCCGCGAGGAGGCCCCGGACGAGGCCGGCGAGCAGGCTCCGTACTCCGAGGCCGATGTGGACGGAGTAGGAGCGCGCTCCCGGCGCAACGTCGATGCGCTGTACCGCAGCGGAGTGCCGCGTACGCGTCATGAGCCCTGTCATAGCGATCCCCGTTCACCCCGCGCGAGAGCGCCTTCCGCCCCCGTCGGCCTCAGAGGATGCCGCTCTTGCCCGCGGTCCAGTGGATCTGAGTCCGCACCGCGTAGCGGGGCCAGCCCCGCTCACCGCACAGGTGGCGTACCACGGCCCGGCAGGTCGTCGCCTCGCCCGCGACGTAGGCGACGCCGGGCTCGGGCGGCAGTTCCAACCGCCGTACGGACTCCAGCAGCAGCCGCGAGCCCACGGCGGAAGCGCGGCCACGGTGCACCCAGGGAAGACTCCGCGGACCGTGGGGAGCGGAGAATTCGCCGTCCGGCCCGGTCGTCTCCAACACCCCGCAGGCCGCCACCCCGGCCGGCAGCGCGGCCAGCATGGTCAGCAGTGGTACCGCGCCGGTCTCCTCGCCGATGAAGACGTGGTAGCGCGCCCTGGGCTCCAGCGTGATCCGGTTGCGCGGCACACCCACACGGGTCCGGGCCCCTGTCACGACGGAACTCGCCCACCAACTGCCCGGCCCGCCCGGCCGGTGCAGTGCGATACGCAGAGTCAGCGTGGCACGCGACGGGCTGCGGGCCCACACAGAATACGTCCGCAGCCTCGGTACGCCCTCCACGTCCTGCACCTCCACCGGCAGGTGTGCGCCCGGTTTGCCGCGCAGGACCGCGAGCGCGGGACCCGTGAGGGTCAGCTCCCGCATACTTGGCGTGACGTCACTCACCTCAGCCACTTTCACATCCAGCATTCGGGTGTCATGAAACCGCCGACCCTGCCCCGTGCCGCGCCGGGGCATGTCATAGAAACTCACCCGCCCAGCCCTCCTTGATTCCCTCGACCGGTCAGACACCCGCCGCCGTTCAGTATGCCCGTGCGCTGGGGCCCCATTGATCCCTTGGCCGCCCACGGTTATGGTTCCCGGGATTCGGGGCGCACCGGGACCTGGCCGGGGACGACGGACGGTTCGGTATGACCACGGAACACCAGCTCATCACCGGCAGTACCCGATTGTTCGGGGTGATCGGAGATCCGGTCGAGCAGGTGCAGGCGCCCTCGATGATGAACCCGCTGTTCACCCGGCTCGGCATCGACGCGGTCCTGCGGCCCGTTCCCGGTCATGGGCGCAACCGCTGCAGACGCCGGGTCGGAGCATCGACGACTTCGGGGCTGCGCAGCCGTGCGATCGTCCCGCGCGGCCAGCGCACCGCTCACTTCTTCTTCAGGGACGCGTCGAGGGGCGCGGGGGCCGACCGCCCCCCGCGCCCCGAGCTTTCAACACCATCTACCGGCTGACTGCGCCGGCCTTCTTGTTCCGCGTATCCGCCTGGGAGGGCGGAGGTGCGGGGCGGTCCGTGGTCAGGGGGTGGCTGCCGAGACTGCGTAGACCAGCGGGCGGGCCGGATCGCTCTCGTCGACGGTGATGTCGACGGTGGGCAGCGGGTCCTTCTCGGCGACCGTGGTGCCGGCCCAGTCGTCGCCCGTATTGAGGTCCCAGCCCGCGATCCCGGCGTCGCGCTCGCTGATGGAGACATGGCCGGCCTTGAGGGCGGAGCGGCTGATTCCCAGGTCGTTCAGGAACCAGTCGAGGTCCGCGGGGACCGTGCGGAACTGGACGTACAGCCTGCTGGTCTTCCAGTTGTTCGTCTCGTAGTACGCGACGTCGGTGGCCGCGTTCGGGACCGGGATGTCGTAGATGCGGCGCTGCACCCGGGACGGGAAGCCCTCGGTGAGGCCGGTCGCGGAGGCCGCCTTCGCCTTGTCGCGTCCGCTGTCGCGGCTCTGCTCGGCGGAGATCAGCAGATAGCCCGCGGGGACTCCGATGAGCAGCACGATGGTGATCGCCGTCAGCCAGCGCCGGGTGATGACGTGACGGCGGCTCTCGGGGCGCTTGCCGCCGTCCTCGGGGGGCGGGGACTGACGGGGCACGGAGGGGGGCATTACGGGGATCCCTGGGTGGTGGTGCGGATGGCCTGCGCGTAGCGCTCATAGCGTTCGTAGCGCTCCACGCGGCGCCGGCTGGTCCGGCGGAACCGGCGGGCGACGAGGCGGGCGAGGTCGGCGGCGCCGACCATGCCGGCCTCGGGGCCGAGCTGGGCCTTGGCGATACGGGCCTCGGGGCGGTAGCCGCGGCCCGTGAGGTGGCGGCGGAAGGCGTCGCGGGCCGGGCCGATCAGCAGGTCGTCGGCGGCGCTGACGCCGCCACCGATGACGAAGCAGGAGGGGTCGAGGGCGGCGGCGAGGTTGGCGATGCCGACGCCGAGCCACTGGCCGATGTCCTGGAGGAGTTCGACGCACATGGCGTCGCCATCGCGGGCCAGCTCGGTGATGAGCGGCCCGGTGATCTCGTTGACGTTGCCGCCGACGCGCTCGATGAGGCCGTGCGCGACCGGGGAGTCCGCTGCGGCGAGCTCACGGGCCTCGCGGACCAGGGCGTTGCCCGAGCTGTACTGCTCCCAGCAGCCGCGGTTTCCGCACGGGCAGCGGTGTCCGCCGGGCACCACCTGCATATGGCCGAACTCGCCGGCGACGCCGTATTTGCCGCGCTTGACCTGGCCGTCCTCCAGGATCGCGCCGCCGATGCCGGTACCCAGCGTGATCATCACAAGGTGGTCCTCGCCGCGGCCAGCGCCGAAGCGCCATTCGGCCCAGGCTGCGGTGTTGGCGTCGTTGTCGACCAGGACGGGCACGGCCAGGCGCGCCGTGATCGCGTCGCGCAGCGGCTCATTGCGCCAGGCGAGGTGCGGGGCGAAGAGCACCTTCGAGCGGTCGGCGTCGACCCAGCCGGCCGCGCCGATGCCCACCGCGTGCACATCGTGGCGGTCGGAGAGGTCGAGGACCAGCTCGACGATGGTGTCCTCGACGACCTTGGGGCTCTTGGACTTGTCCGGCGTCTCGGTGCGGATCTTCTCCAGGATGACGCCGTCGGCATCGACGACACCGGCCATCACCTTCGTGCCGCCGATGTCGATTCCGACGGTGGGCACCCGGGGCGCGGTGAGGTGGGAGCGCCGCTCACGGGTCCCGACCGTGCGCAGGACGGTGGCGCGGGCGGAACCGCGGTGCGTGATGTCCCGGTAGGTGCTCATCGGGCGGCCGCCGTCCTGCCGACGGGGGCGGGGGTGGGGGCGTGTACTCGCACGGCTCGGTTCGTCCCTGGGTGGTCTCGGTGGCCGGCCGTCGCCGGCGGCGAACGGCGCCCGCCGGGGCCGATTCTGTCACCCCATTGTGCGCGGCGACCCAGTACGAGGGGGTGAGGCGCCCCACCTCCTGCCCCCTCCGGCCGGTTTCGCCGCCCCGGCAGCGGGCTCAGTCGTCCTTGGCGGGGGTGTCCTTGGGGACGGAGTCCCTCGGGTGCCCGCCGAGGTGTGTCGGGGCGGGGGCGCGCTCCAGTTCGTGGCTGAGTTCCTCCAGCTCGCTGCCGCCCGCCATCTGGCGGGTGAGCTCGTCCAGGGTGATCTCGTCACGGGTGTGGCTGCCGGCCATGATGCCGCGCTTGAGGAGCACGAAGCGGTCCCCGACCAGGTAGGCGTGGTGCGGGTTGTGGGTGATCAGGACGACCCCCAGGCCCGCGTCGCGCGCCGCGGCGATGTACTTCAGGACGACGCCCGACTGCTTGACGCCGAGGGCGGCGGTCGGCTCGTCGAGGACCAGGACCTTCGCGCCGAAGTAGACGGCGCGTGCGATGGCCACGCACTGGCGCTCGCCGCCCGAGAGGGTGCCGATGGGCTGGTCGACGTCGCGCAGGTCGATGCCCATGCGCAGCATCTCGGTGCGGGTGGTCTCCCGCATGAAGGCGGTGTCGAGGCGCTTGAAGGGGCCCACGCCCTTGGTGGGCTCCGAGCCGAGGAAGAAGTTCCGCCAGACGGGCATCAGCGGGACGACGGCGAGGTCCTGGTAGACGGTGGCGATGCCCCGGTCCAGTGCCTCGCGCGGGGAGCTCAGGTGCGTCTCGTGGCCCTCCATCGAGAAGGTGCCCGCGTCGTGCTGGTGCAGCCCCGCGATGATCTTGATGAGGGTGGACTTGCCCGCGCCGTTGTCGCCCAGCACACAGGTGATCTCGCCCGCGTGGACTTCGAGTGAGACGCCCTCCAGCGCCTTGATGTTTCCGTAGAACTTGCTGACGTCGTCGAGCTCGACGAGGGCCACCGTCATTTCGTCGCCTCCGCGCGCTTGCGTACCCATGCGTTGAGCAGGGTGGCCAGAAGGAGCATCGCTCCGAGGAAGAACTTGAACCAGTCGGGGTTCCACTCGGCGTACACGATGCCCTTGCTGGTCATGCCGAAGATGAAGGCGCCGACCGCGGCGCCGACCGCCGATCCGTAACCGCCGGTGATCAGACAACCGCCGATGACGGCCGCGATGATGTACGTCAGCTCGTTTCCGACGCCTTCGCCCGACTGGACGACGTCGAACGAGAAGAGCAAATGCTGGCCCGAGATCCAGGCGCCCAGGGCGACGCCCATGTAGAGCCCGATCTTCGTCTTGTTGACCGGGACGCCGACCGCGCGCGCCGCGCCCTTCTCGCCGCCGACCGCGAAGATCCAGTTGCCGGAGCGGGTGCGCAGCAGGATCCAGGTGGCGACGGCGATCAGCACGGCCCACCACAGGATGGTGACCTTGAGGTTGACGCCGCCGATCGTGGTCTGCGAGGCGAAGACCTGCCTGGCGGACTCGAAGCCCTCCATGTCGCTGATGCCCTTGGTGGAGACCGTGCCACTGATCAGCTTGGTGAGGCCCAGGTTCAGACCGGTCAGCATCAGGAACGTACCGAGAGTGATGATGAAGCTCGGCAGTTTGGTACGGGTGAGCACGAAGCCGTTGAAGACGCCGATGGCGAGCGTCACCAGGAGCGAGACGAGGATGCCGACCCAGACGTTGGCCGTCATCTGGTAGCTGAACATCGAGGAGACCAGCGCCGAGCTGGTCACCATGACGCCGGCCGACAGGTCGAACTCGCCGCCGATCATCAGCAGCGCCACCGGGACGGCCATGATGCCGATCACCGAGGCCGCGTACAGGACCGTGCCGAAGCTGGACATCCGCAGGAAGCTGTCCGCGACGACCGAGAAGAACAGGAAGACGGCGACGGCGCCGACCACCGAGCCCAGCTCGGGGCGGCCGAGCAGCTTGCGCAGCGGTGAGGCCTTGATCAGCCGCTCGTCGGCACTCGCCCCGCTGCCGGGTACGGGCGCCGGTGCGGTCGCGGTCATCGGGTCCCCCGCTTCGTGTACGCCTCCAGCGCGGGGGCGTCCTTCTTGGTGATGATCTGCGGTCCGGTGAGGACCGGCTTGCCGCCGCCGAGGACGTTGTCGTTGTACTTGTAGAGCCACAACAGGTCCACGGCCTGGTAGCCCTGGAGGTACGGCTGCTGGTCGACGGCGAAGCCGAGCGTGTCGTCCTTGAGCGCGGTGACGACCTTGGCGTTGAGGTCGAAGGTGTCGATCTCGGCCTCGCTGCCCGCCTGCTCCTTGGCCTGGACGGCGGCGTCCGCGAAGGGCGCGCCGAGGGTCACGACGGCGTCGATGCCCTTCGTCGACTGGAGCTTCGCCTCGATGGACGCCTGTACGTCGGGCATGTTCGTGCCGTCGACGTAGAGGTTCTGCATGTCGCCGTCGAAGGTCTTCTTGGCGCCGGCGCAGCGCTGCTCGTGGCCCACGTTGCCCTGCTCGTGCAGGATGCACAGCGCCTTCTTGCGGCCGCGCTTGCCGAGCTCCTCGCCGACGGCCTCGCCCGCGATGGTCTCGTCCTGCCCGATGTGGGTGAGCGCGCCGAACTCCTTGGACTCCGCCGTGCCCGAGTTGACCGTGATCACCGGGATGCCGGCCTTCGTGGCCCTGGCGACCGCGGCCTTCATCGCATCGGGCTTGGCGAGCGAGACGATCAGCCCGTCGACCTTCTTGTCGACGTAGGAGTCGACCAGCTGAGCCTGCTGCTGGCCCTCGTCGTTGTGGGCATACAGGAACTTGATGTTGTCCTTGGCCGCCGCCTGCTCGGCGCCCTTCTGGACGATGTCCCAGAAGCTGTCGCCATCGCCCGAGTGGGTGACCATGCCGATGGTCCAGCGCGGAGTGTTCACCGCGGCCTTGCCCTGGGCGGCCTGCTGCGAGGCCCGCTCTTCGGCGCGCTTGCCGCCCGTGCTGCTGCAGCCCGCCAGCGAAGCTCCGAGCACCGCCGCCAGCACCGCGCCCATCGCGCGTACCCCTGTCCGAACCCTTGCCACGACGCCGTGCCCTTCTCGTACTCCTCGGTGCGTCCGGGGATCATTCAGACCGTCCCCGGCCGCCCAAGTATCTACGAGCTTGCGCCGACCTCGCCCAGCAGGTCCCGGCTGCGCGCGGCGCGCGCTCATCGGGTACCACGGGCCGTGTACTTCTCCAGCGCGGGGACGTCCTTGCCGGTGACCACGGCCGGTCCGGTCAGAACGGGCCTGCCGCCGCCGAGGACGTTGCCGTTGGTCTTGTAGAGCCACAGCTCGTCGACGGCGAGGTAGCCCTGGAGGTAGGGCTGCTGGTCGACGGCGAAGCCGATCTCCTTGGCCTTGAGCTGCTTGACCACTTCGGCGTTGAGGTCGAACGTGTTGACCTCGGCGTCGCTGCCGGCGCCGGTCTTCGCCTTGACGGTGGCCGCCGCGAAGGGCGCGCCGAGGGTCACGACGGTGTCGATGTCCTTGCCGCTCTCCAGCTTCGCCTCGATGGAGGAGGTCGACGCGGGCATGTTGGTGCCCTCGATGTTGAGGTTCTCGACGGTGCCTTCGAAGGTCTTCCTCACTCCGGCGCAGCGCGCTTCGAGCGAGACGTTGCCCTGCTCGTGGATGACGCAGAGTGCCTTCTTCTTGCCGCGTTTGTTGAGTTCCTCGCCGACCGCCTCGCCTGCCACGGATTCCTCCTGGCCGATGTGGCTGAGCGCGCCGGTGGCCTTGGAGTGCTCGCCGCCCGAGTTGATGGTGACGACGGGTATGCCGGCCGCGACGGCCTTCTTGACGGCGGCGGCGACCGCCTCGGGCTTGGCCAGCGTCACCACGATCCCGTCGACCTTCTTGTCGATGTAGGACTCGATGTGCTGGGCCTGTTCCTTGCCCTCCTTGTTGGCGGCGTAGAGGAACTCGACGTTGTCCTTGGACGCGGCCTGCTCGGCGCCGCTCTGGACGATGTCCCAGAACGTGTCGCCCTCCCCGGAGTGCGTCACCATGGCGATCTTCAGGCGCTTGGTGGTGACGGTCTTGCCGGTCTCCCCGTCGCCGTTCTTGCCGGTGTCCTCGGAGTCCTTGCCGCCCGAGCCGCTGCACCCGGCGAGTGCGAGCGCGCACACGGCGAGGAGGGCTGCTGCCTTGCGGTGGGTACGCATCGTGGGTTCCGCCTTGTCTCCCGGCCGCCCCGTTGCGGCTGGGGGGAGTTCTAGCGGCGTACGTGCGACCCCGTCAAGACTTTGTCCGAACATTCTTACGCGGGCTTGCCCGGAGAGGGTCCGGCGGCTGCTCGTTACGGCCTGACGAGCAGCTGGAACTCGAAGGCGTAACGCGAGGCGCGGTAGAGGTGCGAGCCGAACTCCACGGTCCGTCCGGTGTCGTCGAACGTCGTGCGCTGCATGGTCAGCAGTGGCGCGCCCTCCGCCTCCGCCAGTTGCCGTGCCTCCTGGGGGCCGGCGGCGCACGCGCCGACCGTTTGGCGGGCGCTGTGCAGGGTGATCCCCGCGGAGCGCATCATCCGGTACAGGCCGGTGGCTTCGAGGTGTTCGGTGTCGAGCGGGAGCAGCCCCATGGGCAGGTGGTTGCGCAGCCGGGCCATCGGTTCATTGTGCGCCAGGCGCAGCCGCTCGACGAGATGGACGTCGCTGCCCTCGGCAACCCCGAGCGCGGCCGCGACCTCGGCGGTCGCCGGTTCGACGGTGTTGCGCAGGACCTGGGTGGCCGGGCGCTGGCCGGCGGCCTCCAGGTCGTCGTACAGGCTGCTCAGTTCGAGGGGGCGCTTGACCTGGCTGTGTACGACCTGGGTGCCGACGCCGCGGCGGCGGACCAGGAGGCCCTTGTCGACGAGCGACTGGATGGCCTGACGGACGGTGGGGCGGGACAGGCCGAGGCGTCCGGCCAGCTCTATCTCGTTGCCGAGGAGACTCCCCGGGGCGATCCGGCCCTTCTCGATGGCCGCCTCCAGCTGCTGGGACAGCTGGAAATAGAGCGGGACCGGGCTGTTGCGGTCCACGCCGAGTTGGAGGGAGACGGTGGGATTCGCCGCGTGTTTCGACACGCCAGAGAGCGTATCCCCAGGTAATGCCCCCTGGTAGTCCTGAAGTCCGATTGTCAGGACAAAGCCTTGACAGGGTGGTGGGCAGCGGGTCACTTTGGGGCCATGCGCATCGGACTCATCGGCACGGGACGTATTGGCTCCTTCCACGCTGGAGTGCTCAGCCGCCACCGGGAGGTGGGCGCCCTGCTCGTCGCGGACGCCGATGCGGCGCGGGCGGTGGCGGTCGCCGACCAGCTCGGTGTCACGGCCGCGCCGTCGGTCGACGAGATCTTCGCCTGGGGCGTGGACGCCGTGGTGATCGCCTCCACCACCTCCGCCCACGCGGAACTGATCGGCCGGGCGGCGCGCGCGGGCCTGCCCACCTTCTGCGAGAAGCCGATCGCACTGGACCTGGCGGGGACGCTGGGCGCGCTGCGCGAGGTGGACGCCGCGGGCAACGCGCTGCAGCTCGGTTTCATGCGCCGCTTCGACGCGGGATACACCGCCGCGCGCGAGCTCGTACGCTCCGGCGGCCTCGGGCGGCTGCACACCGTGCGGGCGATGACGTCCGACCCGGCGCCGCCGCCCGCCGCGTATCTGCCGCTGTCCGGTGGCCTCTACCGGGACTGTCTGGTTCACGACTTCGACATGCTGCGCTGGGTCACCGGCCGCGAGGTCGTCGAGGTGTACGCCGTCGGATCCGACGCGGGACCCGCGATGTTCCGCGAGGCGGGCGACGTCGACACGGCCGCCGCGGTCCTCACTCTCGACGACGGCACGCTCGCCACGGCCACCGCCACCCGCTGCAACGCGGCGGGCTACGACGTACGGATGGAGCTGGCCGGCGAGCTCGACCAGGTCTCGGTGGGCCTCGACGACCGCACCCCGATCACCTCGACGGAGCCCAAGGGGCCGCCGGCCGCCGAGCGGCCGTGGCCCGGGTTCCTGGAGCGGTTCGCGTCGGCCTACGAGGCTGAGCTGGACGCCTTCGTGCAGCTCGTCCGCGGCGAGATCGCCAACCCGTGCGACGGCACGGAGGCGCTGCACGCGCTGCGCATCGCGGAGGCCTGCGAGCTGTCCCGGCGCGAGCGACGCCCGGTGCGGCTGGCGGAGATCCCCAGCTCATGACGGTGCGCGCGCAGGACGGTGTCGAGCTCTGGGCGAGCGCCGAGGGCGAGGGCGAGCCGGTGCTCCTGTGCCACGGCGGGCCCGGCACGTGGGACACCCTGGACGACGTGGCCGGCCTGCTCGCGGGCCGGGCCGCCGTGCACCGCTGGGACCAGCGCGGCTGCGGGCGCTCGGAGTGGCGCGGCCCGACCTGGCCCTGAAGCACGCCGAGCGGATGGCCTTCCCCTGGCGCGGCGTCAACTTCGAGTGCAACACGGCGATCAACGCCGAGACCAGGGCCCAGGACGTCCTGGGACTGCACACGCTGTGCGCCGGTCTGGACGTACCTGTGGCCATCGTGGACGGCGCCGACGACCTGCGTCCTCGCACCTCGGTGGACTCCCTGGAGCGGGTCCTCCCCCGGGTGTCACGGGTGACACTCGCCGGGGCGGGCCATCTGCCGTGGGCCGAGGACCCGGACGGGTTCGCCGCGGCGGCCCTGGATGTCCCTACGGCTCCCCCGCTGTGAGCACCGTGCCCTGCGCGACCGCGCACAGCGACTCCGCTCCCGCCTCGTCCGTCACATAGAGGTCGCAGCGGCAGACGCGGTCGGCGCGACGATCTGGTTGGACCACGCACGGAAGGTGTCCCGGTCGAGGTCGGGGACGCCGAGCAGTTCACAGATGACGGTCATGGGCAGCGGGAAGGCCGGCGCGTCGATGAGGTCCGCCGCGGTGTTCCCGTCGGCCGTCATCGCGTCGAGCAGCTCGTCGGTGATCCGCTGGACCTCCGGGCGCAGCGCCTCGACCTTGCGTGACGTGAACTCCCGCGCGACGAGCTTGCGCAGCCGCGTGTGGTGCGGCGGGTCCATCTCCAGCAGCAATCGCCGGACGGGCTGACAGGTTGCCGTATGCGGCAATCTTCAAGCTGTCCGGCCCCTGCGGCGCTCCCCCTGGCCCGCCACCGACCGCCGCCCCCACATCGTCCCCGCCAGCACCAGCGCGCCGCCCAACAGCCCTACCACTCCCAGCCGCTCACCGCCGATCGCGATCCCGACCGTCGCCGCCCACAGCGGTTCCGTGCCGAGCAGCAGGCTGACCCGCGACGGCGAGGTGCGGCGCACCGCCCACATCTGCGCGAAGAAGGCGAACAGCGTGCAGAAGACGGAGAGGAACACCAGCGCCGCCCACTCGCGTGGCCCGAACCCCGCCGCCACCGTCCAGGGCGCGGGACCGGTGCCGGGCGCGGCGGCCAGGACCGCGAACACGGCCACCGCTCCGCCGAGTTGGACGGTGGTGAGCGGGAGCGCGTCCGCGCTCTGCACCGACTTGATCCGGGCCATGGCCAGGACGTGCACGGTACGGGCGAGCGCGGCCAGCAGCATCAGCAGGTCGCCGGACGAGGGTGTGGTGAACCCGCCGCCCTGCGTCAGGAGCACCACACCGGCCACCGAGAGCCCCGCCGCGCCGAGGAAGGCGCGCGGCGGCCACACCTTGCGTACCGCTGTGTGGAGACTTCGACGGCTCGCACGCGGAGCGGTCACCGTACCCGCGCATGATCGGCCCGGGAAAGACCCGTCTCACTGGTCGGCCGGTGAGCGCGGGCGGCCCCCGCGGGCCCCACCCATGAGCGGGTTGTGAGTGACCGCCCTCCCCGAAACTCATCGGTGTCCGTTTGCCGCCAGCAGCGCCCACGCCCTGCCGCTTTCATTGAATTCGTAACCACCGCTTCGCAGATCTCCAGGTATTACGCGTTGAAGAAAGAGGTACGGACATGTCTTCACTGACCGGCAGGACCGCACTGGTGACGGGCGGCAGCCGCGGAATGGGCGCGGCCATCGCACTGCGGCTCGCCCAGGACGGCGCCGATGTGGCGATCACCTATGTGCGGGGCGAGGATGCCGCGCACGAAGTGGTCCAGAAGATCGAGGCGACGGGCCGGCGCGGGCTCGCTCTGCGGGCCGACGCGGCGGACGCGGCGGCGGCCACGGCCGTCGTGGGCCGGGCCGCGGACGAGCTCGGGCGACTCGACATCCTGGTCAACAACGCCGGTGTCGGTGTACTGGGGCCGATCGGTTCACTCGCTCTCACGGATGTCGACAAGGTCCTGGACATCAATGTACGAGCCGTCTATCTCGCCTCGCAGGCCGCGGCGGGACGCCTGGAGCGCGGCGGGCGGATCATCTCGATCGGCAGCTGCATGGCTCAGCGTGTTCCGGGCCCCGGCGGGACGCTGTACGCGATGAGCAAGGCGGCGCTGACCGGATTGACCAAGGCGCTGGCGCGGGAGTTGGGCGAGCGCGGCATCACGGCGAATCTCGTACTCCCGGGTCCCATCGATACGGACATGAACCCGGCGGACGGGCCGTATGCCCAGTCGCAGAGCGAGCTGACGGCCCTGGGCCGCTTCGGCACCCCGGACGAAGTGGCTTCGATGGTGGCGTACTTGGCGAGTGACGACGCGCGCTACACGACAGGCGCCGAGGTGCTGGTCGACGGCGGCCACGCGGCGTGACACACCCTGGCGGCACCCGCTGGCGGCGACTTCCTGCGGCCGGGTAGCGGGGGCGGCCCGCCCCTTCACGAGCTTGAACATGAGCTGAGGTCAAGCGGGTGCGAATCCGCGCGGGCCGCACCGGATCAGCCGCGGTGTCGCACGGTCGGTCTTGTCCGTACGGGAACAGGGAGGGGACCTGCCTCCGAGGCGGCCCACACACACCACGTGTGGTGCCCCCGGTTCGTACGAACCGGGGGCACCGCACGTGGTGTGTGTACGGGCCTGTGCGCCCGGTCGTCAGCCGCCCAACTCCTGGTGGCGGGCCGCCAAGCGGGCGGCGCCCTGCTCGGTCAGCGAGCCGAAGAGGCGGAGCCGGGAGATGCCGCCGTCCGGGAAGATGTCGATGCGGACCTCGCTCGCCGTCCGGGCCGAGGCCAGGACGAAGCGGTGGTTCGTGTCGGGCTGCAGACGGGTGCGCGGCAGGATCTCGGTCCAGCCCTCGGCCCCGGCAGAACCCGACTCGGCTCCGCCGTCGCGGACCGAAATGGCCGCCCAGCCCGCCGAGTTGCCCTTGAGATACGCCGTGTCGATCTCGATCGCGCGGATCTCCGACTGCTCCACCAGCCGGTAGCGGATCCAGTCGTTGCCCTTGTCCCGACGGCGGCGCGTCTCCCAGCCGTCGTCCATCTTGTGGGAGCGGCCCGGCGAGATGGTGTTGGTCGGCGAGGAGTAGAAGCGGTCCGACGCGTCCTCGACCTGGCCACCGTTCTCCAGGGCGGCGAGATCGAACCTACCCAGGACAGCCAGCCACGCCGGATCCGGCACAACCTCGCCGTACACCCGCAGACGGGCGATGCCGCCGTCCGGGTGCTGATTGACGCGCAGGTGCGTGAAGCGCTGCTCCACATCAACAGCGAAGCCGTTGGCCGCGTGCCCGCCAAGAGCCGTACGGGGAACGAGCGTTGTCCACTTCACGTCGGAGCCGGCCAGCCGCTCGGGCGACGGCGAGTCGGCGACCGAGGTCCCCTCGACCGAGACGGCCTGCGGGTAGTTGCCTCGGAAGTGGGCCGTGTCGACGACGATGCCACGGATCACGCCGGGCGCGCCGAGGCGTACGAACGCCCAGTCGTGGTCCTCGTCCGTGGGGTGCGGCTGCTCGGCCGAGACCCCGCGGCGGCGGCGGGTCTCCCAGCCGTCCATGATCTTGCCCTTGTGCCCGAAGTGCTCGGGGTCGAAGTGGGCGGGGCCGGAGCGCAGCATGTTCTCGCGCTCGGCGAAGAACTCGTCGTTGGCGGCGATCACACCCGCGCCGAGCCGCCGGTCGGCGAGGTCGGTGAGATGGGTGAAGGGGAAGTCGGCGGTGCGGTAGTCGGCGTACGGGTCGCCGCCCCCGTAGGGGTTCGCGTCGCCGGTGAACAGGGCTGTCGCCACGGTCAGTTGTTCCTTTCGAGCAGTAGGCCGGTGGGCTCGGCGAGGACGCCGTTGTCTGCGATGCGTACGCCGCGCAGCCAGGTCGACTTCACGACGCCGTGCAGTGTCCTGCCGGCGTACGCCGTGACCTGGTTGCGGTGAAACAGCTCGGCGGGGTCCACCGTGAAGGTCTCTTCGGGCGCGAGCACCGCGAAGTCGGCGTCACGGCCGGCCTCGATGGCGCCCTTCTGTCCCAGGCCCGCGAGTGCGGCCGGCGCGGTCGACATCCAGCGGACGACGTCCTCGACCGTGCGTCCGCGCTTGCGGGCCTCGGTCCAGATGGCGGGCAGGCCCAGCTGGAGCGAGGAGATGCCGCCCCAGGCGGTGGCGAAGTCGGGGGTCTTGAGGTCAGTGGTGCACGGTGAGTGATCGGAGACGATGCAGTCGATCGTCCCGTCGATGAGGCCGTCCCACAGCGCGTCCTGGTTGGCGGCCTCACGGATCGGCGGGCAGCACTTGAACTCCGTTGCCCCGTCCGGGACTTCCTCGGCCGTGAGGGTGAGGAAGTGCGGACAGGACTCGACGGTGACACGTACGCCCTCGCGCTTGGCGGCGGCGATCAGCGGCAGCGCGTCCGACGACGACAGATGCAGGACGTGAACGCGGGCGCCGAGGCGCTTGGCGTGCGCGATCAGGCCCTCGATGGCGGTGTTCTCGGCATCCCGGGGCCGGGACGCCAGGAAGTCGGCATACGCCGGGCCGGTCTTCTGCGGTGCGCTATCCAGGTGGTGCGGGTCCTCGGCGTGCACGATCAGCAAGCCCCCGAAGCCGGAGATCTCCGCCATCGACCTGGCCAGCTGCTCCTGGTCGAGCTCGGGGAACTCCTCGACGCCCGAGGGCGACAGGAAGCACTTGAAGCCGAAGACCCCGGCGTCGTACAGCGGTCGCAGGTCCGACAGGTTGGACGGGATCGCGCCGCCCCAGAAGCCGACGTCGATGTGCGCCTTGCCGCGGGCCACCTCCTGCTTGGTGGCGAGGTGGTCGGGCGTCGTGGTCGGCGGGAGGGAATTGAGCGGCATGTCGAGCAGCGTGGTGATGCCACCGGCCGCGGCGGCGCGCGTCGCGGTCCAGAAGCCCTCCCACGCGGTGCGGCCGGGATCGTTCACATGGACGTGGGTGTCGACCAGGCCGGGGAGCAGCACGTCGTCCCCGAAGTCCTCCAGCCGGGCCCCGGCCGGCACCTCGGCGTCGTACGGCAGCACACCGACGATCTTCCCGGCGGACACGGCGACGGATGCGGCGCGTGACCCCTCCGGGGTGATGACGCGCGTCGAGCGCAGTACCAGTTCCACGGCGTCGGACACCCATTACCTCACTTCAGCGGAATTCAACGAACTGTTGAAGAAGTCTTCACTCCGGACCTGGGTCCGTCAAGGCCCGGCCGAAGTGACGAGATCGCTTGGTCGATTCCACAAAGTGGAAGTAGAATTTCGCTGTGCAGAAGGTAGCTCTCCACAAGGCGCTCGCTCCAGAATCTCGGGAAGTGACGGCCGACACACGGACAAACACCCTCTGACCGGCAAGGACCTCTTGACGCCGACCGTGTCCTCCGCGCGGCCCGACCGATAGGCTGCTGCCTTGCCCGCCCGCCTCGAAAGGACCGTTGACGTGCTGTCGTCCAACACCACCACCGACGCTTCCAAGCATGCCGCGCCCAGCGGTGGTGTTCAGTCCCTTGAGCGCGCCTTCGACCTGCTGGAGCGGATGGCAGACGCCGGCGGCGAGGTCGGACTGAGCGAGCTCTCCGCCAGCAGCGGCCTGCCGCTGCCCACGATCCACCGCCTGATGCGGACGCTGGTCGCCTGCGGTTACGTACGCCAGCAGTCGAACCGCCGCTACTCGCTCGGCCCGCGCCTGATCCGCCTCGGCGAGAGCGCGTCCCGGCTGCTCGGCACCTGGGCCCGCCCCTTCCTGGCGCGCCTGGTCGAGGAGACCGGCGAGACCGCGAACATGGCGCTGCTCGACGGCGACGAGATCGTTTACGTCGCGCAGGTGCCGTCCAAGCACTCGATGCGAATGTTCACCGAGGTCGGCCGCCGGGTCCTGCCGCATTCCACGGGAGTCGGCAAGGCACTGCTCGCGCACACCCCGGCGGACGAGGTGCGGGCGCTGCTCGGGCGTACGGGGATGCCGGCGGCGACCGAGAAGACGATCACTACGCCCGAAGGCTTCCTGGAAGCGCTGGAGCATGTCCGCCGGGTCGGTTACGCGGTGGACGACAACGAGCAGGAGATCGGGGTCCGGTGCCTGGCGGTATCGGTGCCCAACTCCCCCACCGCTGCGGCGATTTCCATCTCCGGGCCGGCGGGACGGGTGACGGAGTCCGCGACGGACAAGATCGTCCCGATCCTCCAGGAAGTCGCCCAGGAGCTCTCGGTGGTCCTGACGAACGCGGGCCACAACTAGCTGCCGCTGCGCGGCGCTTGAGGACACGCCCGAAGGGCGTCCCGGGGTCCGGGGCCTGCCCCGGCTTCGGGAAGGGGCGGGTAGGGGAACAGCGCCGCAGGCAACCCCCACACCCCCCTACCCCAAACCCCCGTCCGCCATCGCCACCACCGCGTCCATCCTCCCCAGATGCGCCCGGTCATGCGTGACGAGCACCGTCGCCGTCCCCCGCTCCCGCGTCAGCGCGACCAGCAGGTCCAGCACCGCCGCTCCCCGCTCGTGGTCCAGCGCGCTGGTCGGCTCGTCGATCAGCAGCACGGCCGGGTCGTTCATCAGCGCCCGCGCGATGTTCACCCGCTGCCGCTGACCGCCGGACAGCTCGTGCGGGTGGCGGTCCGCCTTGTCGGCCAGGCCCACCGCGTCCAGCAGCTCCAGCGCCCGGCCGCGGGCGCCCCGCGGCGGCCGGCCGGACAAGTGAGCCATGACCTGCAGTTGCTCGGCGGATGTCAGAGACGGCAGCAAGTTGGGCTGCTGGAAGACGATGCCGATGCGCGCGCGCCGCAGCCGCGCCTTCTCCGCGCGGCTCAGGGTGCCCGTGTCCGTACCGTCGACGACGACACGGCCACGGTCCGCGGTGACCAGCGTGGCTGCGACCGCCAGCAGGCTGGACTTGCCGGATCCTGAGGGGCCGACCACCGCCGTCAGCGAACCGGCCGGCACATCGAGGGTGACGTCGTCGAGGGCGGTCAGGCGGGCGTCGCCGTCGGGGTAGGTGAGGGTCACTTCGGACAGGGTCAGGCTCATCGGGCGCTCCCGAGTGCGGTGAGGGGGTCCACGGCGGTGATGCGGCGGACGGACAGGGCCGCGCCGGCCGCGCCCAGCACGGCCATGACGGCGGCCGGGACGAGCAGCGTCGCCGGTTCGAGGACGAACGGAACGGCGCCTGCGGCCGACGCGCCGATCCCGGCGGCCAGCGCGGTGCCCATGGCCGTACCGGCGCACAGCATCAGCACCGCCTGTCCCAGCGCGTCGCGCAGGAGGTGGCCCGTGGAGGCTCCGAGCGCCTTGAGGACCGCGATGTCACCGCTGCGCTGAATCGTCCAGACCGTGAAGAACGCGCCGACGACCAGCGCCGAGATCGCGAAGAGGAAGCCCCGCATCAGCTGGAGCGAGCCGTTCTCGGCCCGGTAGGAGGCGAGCGCGCCCAGTGAGTCCTCCAGCGTGCGGGTCTCCGTGCCCGCCGCCGCGTCGCCCGCCGCGAGATCCGTACCGCCCCCGGTGGTCAGCGCGACGACCGTGGCCTGCTCCTCCCGGGTCGTCCCGCTGTGCCCGAGCCGCTGCCAGTCGTCGAGCGTGGTCCACACCACGGGCGTGTGGCTGTAGGAGTCCTCCCCCGCCACCGCGGCGACCTCCGCCTCGACGTCCCCGATCCGGATCTTGTCGCCGGACCCGATGCCCAGGTCATCGGCCGCCCGCGCGGACAGCACGACCTGCCCGGAGCCGAAGTCCCGGCCCGGCGCGAGCCCCGAGTCCGGCTCGACGCCGAACGCGGCGACCGCGGCCGTGCGGTCGCCCGCCCCGGCATTGGCGGTACGGATACCGAGCGGCTCGGCGCCGGTGACGCCGGGCTGCCGCGCCCACTTCGCCCAGACGCTCTCCGTCACCGAGGAGTTGGTGAACGACACCTCCTGACCCTCGGGCGGCGCGGCGAAGGCCAGCCGGTCGACGGGCAGCGAGGTGACGGCCGAGGTGTTGTCCCTGGCCAGCCCCGCCGTGAGGCCGGACAGCAAACCGACGAGCAGCGTGATCAGCACCACGACCGTACCCATCAGCGCGAACCGGCCCTTGGCGAACCGGAGATCTCTCCATGCGACAAACATGATCCCCAGCCTCTTCGCGCCCGCCCGGGAAAACATCGCGCCGGGGACCGCTCCCACCTCAACCTTTTGATTGACGGACCGGGCGCATCGGCCGTCTACGCTGGAGAACCATGGATTCCCGCCCCCCGGCCCCCGTTCTGCGCGTGCTGCGCCTGTGTCTGCACGCGCTGCTCATCGGCCTGCTCGCACTGGCCGCCGTCAAGGCCGTGGCGGGCGGCGCACCGCACGCGTTCGCCGTGGTCGCGGCAGCGGTCCTGGTGGCCGCCGTGTACGCCGCGGGAGCGGTGAGCCCCGCCCCGCGCCGCCGCTCACCGCGCGCCGCCGCGCTGTGGCTCGGTGCGCTGGGCGCCGCCTGGCTGGCCCTGCTGGCGCTCTCCCCCGACGGGCTGTGGACGGCCTTCCCCCTGTACTTCCTCCAGCTGCAGCTGCTGCCGATGCGCTGGGCCCTGCCCGCGGTCGCCGCTACCGCCGCCGCGGCCATCACGAGCTTCGTGCTGCACGGGCAGCAGATCTCCGCGGGCACCTTCATTGGGCCGGTGCTTGGCGCCGGTGTGGCCGTCGCGACCGTCCTGGGGCATCAGGCGCTGTACCGGGAGAGCGAGCGCCGCCGCGAACTCATCGAGGAGCTGATCGCGACCCGCGTTGAGCTGGCCGCCGCCGAGCGGGCCGCCGGAACACTGGCCGAACGTGAGCGCCTTGCCCGGGAGATCCACGACACGCTCGCCCAGGGCCTCTCCAGCATCCAGCTCCTGCTGCGGGCAGCCGAGCGGACGCTGCCCGACGGTGACCCGGCCGTGGTCCATGTCCGGCAGGCCAGGGAGGCCGCGCAGGACAATCTCGCCGAGGCGAGGCGGTTCGTACGGGCGCTGAGCCCGCCCGATCTGGAGCACGGCTCGCTGGCCGCCACCCTGGAGCGGCTGTGCGCGGCGGCGCCGGGCCCGGCCGTGGAATTCGGGGTCAGCGGTACGCCGGTCGCGCTGCCCACTTCGTACGAGGTGGCGCTCCTGCGTATCGCCCAGTCCGCGCTGGCCAACACCGTGCTCCACGCGGACGCGGGCCGGGCCGGGATCACCCTCAGCTTCATGGACACCTCGGTGGCCCTCGACGTGGTCGACGACGGCTCGGGGTTCGATCCGGTGGCGCCCCGGGCCAAGAGCGGAGGCGGCTTCGGACTGCCCGCGATGCGCTCCCGGGCGCGCTCGCTCGGCGGCACCCTGAGCGTCGAGTCGGCGCCGGGCCAGGGCACGGCAGTGGCGATCACGCTGCCACTGCCGCAGCCCCTGCTGGTCGGGTCGACGACGGGAGATCCGGCATGAGCGGCCCGATCCGGCTGCTGCTCGCCGACGACCATCCGGTGGTACGGGCGGGCCTGCGCGCGGTGCTCGACACCGAGCGGGACCTCCTGGTGGTCGCGGAGGCACCGACCGCCGAGCGGGCCGTGCGGCTGGCGGCCTCGGAGGCGTTCGACGTGGTGCTGATGGACCTCCAGTTCGGCCAGCGCATGATGCACGGCTCGGAGGCCACCGCGGCGATCACCGCCAGGCCGGGGGCACCCCGAGTGCTCGTGCTGACGACGTACGACACGGACGCCGACATCCTGGCGGCGGTGGAGGCGGGGGCGAGCGGCTATCTGCTCAAGGACGCCCCGCCGGAGGAACTGGCGGCGGCGGTTCGTACCGCGGCGGCCGGGCAGTCGGCGCTCGCGCCGACCGTCGCGCACCGGCTGATGGACCGGATGCGGACACCGGCGCAGGCCCTCACCCGGCGGGAGCTTGAGGTGCTCCAGCTGGTCGGGGACGGTCTGTCGAACCAGCAGATCAGTCAGGAGCTCTTCCTCAGCCAGGCGACGGTGAAGTCCCATCTGGTGCACATCTACGCGAAGTTGGGCGTGGACTCGCGCACCTCGGCGGTGGCCGCCGCGACCGCGCGCAGGCTCATTCGGCGCTAGCGCGGTAGAGTGGGGGCCGCTCTTCCGTCAGCGGAGCAGCGGCTACGGCTTACGACCTCGGGGGCAATAGTGCGCGGGCTCCCGGCGTCCCGCGACTCCGCCTCCGGCGTTGTCGTCGGCCGACGACGCTCCGCGTCGCCTCCCTCCTCCGCCTTGGACGCGAAGCCGCATGACGCCGCTCGCCGATCCACGCTCCATTGCCCCCGAGGTCGTCATGGGCGGCCACCAGGGGTGTACGAGAGGTACACCTTGCCCATACCGCCCGCGCCCAGCTTGGCGGCCAGCTGATACCCGGCCACGGTGCGCGGGTGGCCCCCTCAAGCGGCTGGAAGACCTTGTCCCGACCCGGCTGCTGACCACTCATTGCCCCACGTCCCCCACAGTGAACACCGTTACGGCACGGACCTTGTCCAAGGGCGTCCCCTGTTCGCGCCTCGCGATGAGGTAAGCAGGGGCCCATGGGCCGTAACAGAAGTGAAGACGAGGCAGTCGGCGTCGCCGGGCTGTTGCTCGCGGCGGGCGGCGGACGGCGGCTCGGGGGCCGGCCGAAAGCGCTGCTCGAATACCGCGGCCGACCGCTGGTGGAGCACGCGGTGCGGGTCCTGCGCGATGGGGGCTGCGGTCCGGTGCATGTCGTCCTGGGCGCGTCCGCGCCGGACGTAAGGACCCGGGCCGACCTGGCGGGCTGCGTACTGATCGACAATCCGCAGTGGGAGCAGGGCATGGGCTCCTCACTGCGGGCGGGGCTCGCGTCACTGGCCGGCACCGGGGCGCGGGCGGCGCTCGTCTCGCTGGTGGACCAGCCCGGGATCGGCGCCGCGGCGGTGACCCGGGTGCTGGCGGCGTACCGCTCGCCCGACAGCCTCGCGGCGGCGGCGTACGACGGGCAGCGGGGGCATCCCGTGCTCTTCGGCGCCGACCACTGGGAACCGGTGGCGGTGACCGCGGAGGGCGATCGGGGGGCACGCGCCTACCTGAAGGCGCACGAGGATGCGATCACGCTCGTCGAGTGCGGGGATGTGGCCGAGGCGTACGACATCGACACCCCCGGCGATCTCGGCCGCCTGGAGTGATCGCGATGGCACCCGGAGCCACTTCGGCGCGACTTCTGTCGACCCGGAGAATCTCGATATCAACAAACCATTGAACTTCCACCATGAGAAAACTACTATCCACTGGTCAGAAGCGCCCCGAACCCCAGACGGCGCCCGCGACCGTAACTCGGAGCCACGGCACCCCGTGCCGCATCGGCGACCCGGCGGCCGCCAGGCACCGCCCTCTGAAGGAGTGACAGCTCATGTCCGCACCAGCGCCGTCCCCGCTGGCCATCGTCGATGCCGAGCCCCTGCCGCGGCAGGAAGAGGTCCTCACCGACGCGGCTCTGGCCTTCGTGGCCGAGCTGCACCGGCTGTTCACGCCCCGCCGTGACGAGCTTCTCGTCCGCCGCGGTGAGCGTCGCAGCGAGATCGCCCGCACCTCCACACTGGACTTCCTCCCGGAGACCGCACAGCTCCGCGAGGACGACTCCTGGAAGGTCGCACCGGCTCCGGCCGCGCTGAACGACCGCCGCGTGGAGATCACCGGACCGACCGACCGCAAGATGACCATCAACGCCCTGAACTCGGGCGCGAAGGTCTGGCTCGCCGACTTCGAGGACGCGTCCGCCCCCACGTGGGAGAACGTCGTCCTGGGCCAGCGCAATCTGATCGACGCCTACGCGCGCACCATCGACTTCACCGACGAGAAGTCCGGCAAGTCCTACGCTCTCAAGGCCGCCGACGAGCTGGCCACCGTGGTGATGCGCCCGCGCGGCTGGCACCTGAACGAGCGTCACCTGCAGGTCGACGGGCGCCCCGTGCCCGGCGCGCTGGTCGACTTCGGCCTGTACTTCTTCCACAACGCCAAGCGCCTCATCGAGCTCGGCAAGGGCCCGTACTTCTACCTGCCGAAGACCGAGTCGCACCTCGAAGCCCGCCTGTGGAACGAGATCTTCGTCTTCGCCCAGGACTACGTCGGCATCCCGCAGGGCACCGTCCGCGCGACCGTCCTGATCGAGACGATCACGGCGGCGTACGAGATGGAGGAGATCCTCTACGAGCTGCGCGACCACGCGGCCGGGCTGAACGCGGGCCGCTGGGATTACCTCTTCTCAATCGTGAAGAACTTCCGTGACGGCGGCGCCAAGTTCGTGCTGCCGGACCGCAACGCGGTGACGATGACGGCCCCGTTCATGCGGGCGTACACCGAACTGCTGGTGCGTACGTGCCACAAGCGCGGCGCGCACGCCATCGGCGGCATGGCGGCCTTCATCCCCTCGCGCCGCGACGCCGAGGTCAACAAGGTCGCCTTCGAGAAGGTCAAGGCCGACAAGGACCGCGAGGCCGCCGACGGCTTCGACGGCTCCTGGGTCGCGCACCCGGACCTGGTGCCGATCGCGATGGCCTCCTTCGACGCGGTGCTCGGCGAGAAGCCGAACCAGAAGGACCGGCTGCGCGAGGACGTGTCGGTGACGGCCGGTGAGCTGATCGCCATCGACTCGCTGGACGCGAGCCCGACGTACCAGGGCCTGGTCGGCGCGGTGCAGGTCGGCGTCCGCTACATCGAGGCGTGGCTGCGCGGCATGGGCGCCGTCGCCATCTTCAACCTGATGGAGGACGCCGCCACCGCGGAGATCTCCCGCTCCCAGATCTGGCAGTGGATCAACGCGGGCGTCGTCTTCGAGGACGGCCAGAAGGCCACCCCGGAGCTGGCCCGCAAGGTCGCCGGTGAGGACCTGGCCGCGATCCGCGAGGAGATCGGCGAGGAGGCCTTCGCGGCCGGCAAGTGGCAGCAGGCCCACGATCTGCTGCTGACGGTGTCGCTGGACGAGGACTACGCGGACTTCCTGACGCTGCCGGCGTACGAGCAGCTGCGCGGCTGATCCCGCCCGCGCGTCACAGCGCCCCCGGTACCGACACGGTGCCGGGGGCGCTGTGCTGCCGCCCGGGGGCGGCGACCCATCCGGGGTAACGACCTCGGGGGCAATGGAGCGTGGTTCAGCGAGCGGCGTCATGCGGCTTCGCGTCCAAGGCGGAGGAGGGAGGCGACGCGGAGCGTCGTCGGCCGACGACAACGCCGGAGGCGGAGTCGCGGGGCGTCGGGAGCCCGCGCACTATTGCCCCCGAGGTCGTAATTGCTCGGTTCATGGGGGACCGCCGACGGTGCGTGCGTAGCGTTGACCGGTGGGGGGGCGGATACGGGTTGTACACGTCGGGGGCGGCGCTGTACGCGGCTCGGCCCGTGACCCCGGGTCGCCCCCGCCTCTCAGCGGATCGGCTCGGACAGCTCTCCCCTCAACCGCTGCGCACGCAGGACCAGTTCGAGCTCGAAGCGGCGGTCCGGGTCGTCGACCTCGTCGCCCCACAGCTCGCGGATCTGCCGCATGCGATAGCGCACGGTCTGCGGGTGTACGCCGAGCCTGGCCGCCACCTCGGGAGCGCCGCCCCGGGTCTCCAGCCAGGCCAGCAGGGTCTCCGAGAGCCGGCGGCTCTGGGTGGGGCCGCAGTCGGCGAGCGGCGCCAGGCAGCGGCGCGTCAGGTCCTCGATGAGCTCCTCCGGCGGCAGCAGGACCAGCGCCTCGGTGTGCTCGGTGCAGTCCAGGAGCTCGCCGGACGGGAGCAGCTTGCGCTCCATCAGACGCACGGTGGCGGTCGCCCAGCGCAGCGACTTCGCGGCCTCGGCGAGCGGCACCTCCGGGCCGATCGCGCCCGACCAGCCCTTCATCGCCCTGCGCAGCAGCTCGGTCCGGCCCGCCGACCCCGGATCGGGGACGACCATCAGCGGCTGCTCGCTCTCCATGTCGAGCAGCACCCCCTGGCCCACGGCCGGTGCGACGCACTCGCGGGCCGGGCGCAGCAGCACCGCCACGGCCACCCGCTCCGGCAGCGCCCAGCCGATCCGGGCGGCGTGCTCGGTAAGGGAATGGGTGGGGTCGGTGCGGTGCTCGGCCAGGAGTACCTGGGTGAACTTCCTTTGCAAACGCAGGCGTTCACCCGCCTGGCGGGCTGCGGCCTCGGCGTAGCCGCGTACCGACTGGTCCACCAGGCCGTCCAGGTAGGCGAAACCGGACTCGGCGAGCTCGTACATCGCGGGCGGCGGAATGCGGACCTGCTGGCCGATCTCGGCCAGTCTGCGCCAGGCCAGCCGGACGCCGAGCCGATAGTAGGCCTGGAGGGAGTCCAGGGACCGGCCGTGCAGCCCTTCGCCACGGCCGAACTCCTGGAACACCTCCAGGTGGACGGGCGGCCGGGTCGCGTCCTGCACCACGAGGTGCTGCACAAAGTCTTCCAGCGCCCGGCGGATGCCGACGAGAGCCGTCAACTGGCCGGACTCGTCGAGGATGAGCGGGACCCGTGGGTACTCACGGCGGATGCCGTCAAGGATCTCCTGGGCAAGGGAGGGCACTTCGTCCATGGCACGGTCGGTGAACTGCCTCACCTGTAGTCGGGGCACGTCCTCCCAGGCCGACCCCGTGGAGCGGTCCGGACCCCCCGATCGCGCCAATCCTGCCGATCCCGCGGGGCGTTCAGCCATGCATCGTTCCCCGTCCACTCGTGCGCTCGGGTCACTTCCGTGGCGTCGCCGTCTCATAGCTGATCAGCGGCACATTGGGCTGGTCCGGGGTGACGTTCAGCAGGGCGACGACACCGAGGGCCGCCCCCACGGCGAGAGCGGCGGCCACTACTGCGGTCACCGCTGCGGCTAGAAATCTGGGCATGGTCGGATCAGCCTCTCTGACTGCTGTGACCCCACCGGTGCCGCCGGCCCCGTCCGGCAATGGCTCAGTGTCAACAATGCATTGACAGTCCGTCAAGGGGCCGCCTACGGTTCCCGGCCCATAAGCATGTGCACATATCCGCCGACTCGTTCCCGCCGGCCCCATGGAGTGCCCGTATGCGTCGCACCGCTTCTCCCCTGTCGCTGATCCTGCTGGGCGTCGGCGTCTTTCTCCTGGTCCTGGCACCGATGCTGGCCTGGTACGTCGAGCCACGCGCCAAGCGCACCCCGATCGACGTCGATGTCACCACGGTGTTCACCGGCACAGGCAGTTACTTCGACACGACGAAGATCCGAACCGTCGACGACGAGCGACTCACCATCACCCGCCAGGTCCGGGGCGATGTGGCCGAGAGCGAGAAGAGCGGCCGGGCCGTCTGGGACGTCTCCACCTCGGTCGACACCAAGAAGTCGCTGCCCGCGGCCGACACCCACGACTCCCTGCAGTGGACCCTGGAGCGGTGGGTCACCGACCGCCGCACCAATGAGCCGGTGCACTGTTGCGACGAGAAACCCGCCTTCGACGGCGAGG
Organism: Streptomyces sp. H27-C3; assembly: GCF_030063415.1. Taxonomy (GTDB): domain Bacteria; phylum Actinomycetota; class Actinomycetes; order Streptomycetales; family Streptomycetaceae; genus Streptomyces. The sequence continues at coordinate 78,254 of NZ_JASITA010000011.1, forward strand.
CCTACCTCAAGTTCCCCTTCGACGTACAGAAACGCTCCTACCGCTGGTGGGACAACACGCTCGGCTCGACGGTCCGGCTCCGCTTCGACGGTACGAGGAAGATCCAGGGCCACGTGGGCCACCTCTTCACCGGCACCGTGAAGCCGGTGAAGACCGGCACCAGGCTGGTGCCCGGACGGCTCGTAGGACTGCCCGAGCGCAGCCAGGTACTCGCCGAGGAGTGGTACGCCAACCACGGCATCGAACTGGTCGCCGATCAGCGCACCGGGCGCATCATCAACGCCGCCACCGGGCCGCGCAAGACGCTGCGCGCACCGGGCAAGAAGCGGGACGCGATGGTGCTGCTCGACAGCGAGCGGATGGAGTTCACCCCGGCCACGCAGCGCGCGCAGGTGGCGCTGGCCTCGGACGACGGCGACCGGCTGAAGCTGGTGGGCGAGACGCTGCCGATGGGCGGTGGCTTGGCGGGTCTGCTCCTGGCCGCTTCGGGTGCGGTCCTCGTCGTGCGGGGCCGTTCACGTCCAACTGCGCAGCAAGTCATCACAATGTGAGGACTCATCAGTTTCCTGTGGGCCAGAAATTGTCACCGAGGTGAGTAGCCGCATCGAACGGTGTGGCTAAAACTGACCTCCCCACCCCAGCACGGCCCCACCCCGGTTCAGGTCGACCCCGAGAACAGCCCCAGAGAAGCCCAGGAACGGTTCCCGCTCACAGCCCCGTAGCAGTTCGGCAGTCCCGTACACCCCCACCCGGTTCCGCACCCCGAAACGAGTTGGAGCTCGCATGCCCCAGCACGTACCCCCTACTCTGCGCGAAGCGAAACCCGACAGAGCCCAGGGCCTTCAGCAGGGCCCGGAGCCACTGCGACAACCACGCCGGATCGTCTTTCTCTCCCGCCGTGACCTCGGAAACCCCGCGGCCGGCGGCTCCGAGCTCCTCGTCGACCGGCTCGCCGACGGCCTCACCGCCCTCGGGCACCAGGTGACGCTGTTGTGCGGGGGGCCCGCGGCGTACCGGGGCTACCGGGTCGTCTCCGCGGGCGGCGACCTCGGTCACTTCCTCAAGGCGCCCAGCGCCTTCGCCCGGCAGATCGGCGGCTGCGACCTGCTGGTCGAGGTCTGCAACGGGCTGCCGTACCTCACCCCGCTCTGGCACCGCGGCCCCACCCTGTGCCTGGTCAATCATGTGCACACCGAGCTGTGGGGCATGCGTTTCCCGGGCCCCGCTGCCGGGCTCGGGCGCCGGCTCGAACACTGGGCGCTGTCCGGCGCGCAGCGCAACAATCTGCTGGTGGCCGTGTCCGCGTCGACGGCCGGTGCGCTCGGCGCGCTCGGGGTGGACCGCGAGCGGATCCGCGTCGTGCACAACGGGGTCGAGAGTCCGGGCACCCGGCTGCCGCGCTCCGGCGAGCCGCTGTTCCTGGCGATGGGACGGCTCGTCGAGTACAAGCGCATCGATCTGCTGCTGCGGCTGTGGGAGCGGGTGAGGCCGGTCACCGGCGGAAAGCTGGTGATCGTCGGGGACGGGCCCGAGCGGCAGCGCCTCGAAGCGCTCGCGGGCCCCGATGTGATCTTCAAGGGCCGGGTTTCGGAGGCGGAGAAACATCAACTCCTGTGCGCGTCTTGGCTTTTGCTGCATCCTTCCGCGGTCGAGGGGTGGGGGCTGGTCGTCACCGAGGCGGCCACCCGGTCCACGCCGGCGATCGGCTTCGACGTACCGGGCCTGCGGGACTCCATCGAGGACGGCGTGACCGGTGTGCTCGCCCGCGGCGAGAGCTCGTTCGCCGCCGCGTGGTGCACGCTCACGCTCAGCGCGGAGCGGCGTGAGGCGATGGGGGCCGCCGCGGCGGTGCGGGCCGAGCGGTACCTGTGGAGCAGTACGGTGCACCAGTTCCGCGCGGTGGCCGCCGAAGCGGCGGGTGCGACCGGGCCGACCGGTGTGCCGGCGGGTGCGACCGATCCCGCGCGCGTGACGGCGGACATGACAGCGGGTGTGGCCGAAGTGGCCGCCTCGACCGTACGAGCCGCCGCACCGCGGCGGGGGTGAGCCGGTGAAGGACCCCTCCCTGCACAGGTCCGTCACCCTCTTCCGGGCCTTCATGCGAGAGCAGTCCGATCCCGAAGGGTGCTACACGCTGCTCGCCCGTGACGCGGCGGACCAACTGGAGCGGTACACCCCGCTCGACGGCCGGGTCGTCGTCGATGTCGGCGGCGGGAACGGGCACTTCACCGAGGAGTTCCGGCGGCGCGGCGCACAGGGGTTCCTCTTCGAGCCCGACATGAAAGAGCTGAGCGCGGGCGGCCGCAAGCCCGAGGGCGCGGTCGTCGCCGACGGCTATCTGCTGCCGCTCCCCGACGGGGTCGCCGACATCAGCTTCGCCTCCAATGTGCTGGAGCACGTGGAGGACCCGCAGACCTTCCTCAGCGAGATGGCTCGGGTCACCGCGCCCGGCGGGCTGATCTACGTCTCGTTCACCAACTGGTACTCGCCCTGGGGCGGCCACGAGTGGGCGCCCTGGCACTATCTGGGCGCCGAGCGGGCCCGGCGGCGCTACCAGCGGCGTACCGGGCACCCCGCCAAGCACACCGTCGGCGAGAACCTCTTCACCATCCATATCGGCACCACCCTGCGGCAGGTACGCGCCCGCACCGACGTCCAGGTCGTGACGGCCCGTGCCCGGTACTGGCCGTGCCTGCCCGCGCTCATACCCAAGGTGCCGGTGCTGCGCGAGTTCGCCACCTGGAACCTCCTCCTCATCCTCCGGCGGTGTCCATGACCAGCACGCTGCAGGCACCCCCTCAGGCACCGGTGCCCGCTGCCCCACCCGCACAGGGACCGTCCGAAGGCCCGCGCTCCCGGCGCTGGCTGTTCGGGTTCTGGGCGGCCGTCCTGGTCGCCCTGCTGGCGGTCTCGCCGGGCCGGATGACCTTCGACACCAAGCTGGGTGTCGTCGTCGACCCGTTCAAATTCGCCTCGGACCTCGGGGAGTTGTGGCACGACCGGGCGGGCTTCGGCGGGATCTTCGACCAGTACGTCGGATACGCCTTCCCGATGCTGCCTTTCCACGCCCTGGCCGATCTGATCCAGCTGCCGGTCTGGCTGGCCGAGCGGCTGTGGATCTCCCTCATCGTAGCCACCGCGTTCTGGGGCGCGCTGCGCCTGGCCGAGCGGCTGAACATCGGCTCCGGTCCCACCAGGCTGCTCGGAGCGGTCGCCTACGCGCTCTGGCCGACGTACACCATCGTCATCGGGTCGACCTCGGCCGCCGCGCTGCCCGGCGCGATGCTGCCCTGGGTGCTGCTGCCGCTCACCAACCCGCGCACCAGCGCCCGGATCGCCGCGCTGCGCTCCGCCCTGCTGATCCCGTTCATGGGCGGGGTGAACGCCGCGTCCACCCTCGCCGCGCTGCTGCCCGTCGGCCTGTATCTGCTCAGCCGGGCGAACACACCGCGCGGACGCTTGCTGCTCGCGTGGTGGCTGCCCGGCATGGTCCTTGCGACGGCCTGGTGGGTCGTGCCGCTGCTGATGCTGGGGATCTTCGGCGAGAATTTTTTGCCGTACGTCGAGCAGGCCGAGACCACGACGGCCACCATGTCCGCCACCGAGCTGCTGCGCGGCGCGGGAAACTGGGTCGCGTATCTGAACTTCGGTGAGGCCTGGCTGCCCGCGGGCTGGGCGGTCGCCACCGCCGTACTCGCGGTACTCGGCTCGGCGTTCGCCGCCGCGCTGGGGCTGGCCGGCCTGGCCCGCCGTGATCTGCCGGAGCGGCGCTGGCTGCTGCTGGTCGTGCTGTGCGTGGTGCTCGTGACGCTGGCCGGGTACGCGGGGTCGCTGGGCGGCCCTTTCCACTCCTTGGTGCAGGAGTGGCTGAACGGGTGGCTGGTCCCCTTCCGCAACATCTACAAGTTCCAGTCGGGCCTGGCGCTCGCCCTGGTCCTCGGCCTGATGCACATCACCGCGGTCGCCGCGGAGAGCCGCGGCGCGCGACCGCTGCCCGGGCGCCGCTTCCTGCCGCTCGTCGCGGCGATCCTGGTGCTGCCGGGGCTGGCGTTCCCGTACCTCAACGGGAGCATTCTGCAGCCCGGTTCGTTCAGCAAGCTGCCCGGCCACTGGGAGGCCACGGCCGACTGGCTGAAGAAGTACTCCCCCGACAGCCGCGCCCTGGTCGTGCCCGCCACCGCCCACGGCCAGTACACCTGGGGCTCCTCCATCGACCAGCCGCTCGACGTCCTCGCGGACTCGCGCTGGGCGCAGCGCGACTATGTGCCGTTCGGAACGCCGGGCAACCGGCGGGCCATGGACGCGGTCGAGCAGGCACTCGTCTCGGGCAGTGAAGTGCCGGGCCTGAGTGACTACTTGAGCCGGGCCGGGCTCTACTACGTGGTGGTGCGCAACGACCTGGACCCGGACCAAATCGGGTACGTACCGCCGCAGACCGTGAAGCGCACCCTGGAGTCATCCGGCTACCGCCGCATCACCGGCTTCGGCCCGGTGCTCACCGGCGGGCGCATCCCCGACGACACCCCGGTGCAGATCGAGGGGCTCTATCCGCGCCAGCAGGCCGTCGAGATCTACCAGCCGAGCACCGCGACCGAGCGGCCCGGCCGGGCCGGTCTGCGCGAGGCCGCGGACACGGCTGTCGTCAGCGGTGGGCCCGAGGCGCTGCTGCGGCTGTCCGCGGACCCGTCGATGCGCCGCCGCCCCGCGGTGCTGACCGGGGACAGCCACCCCGGCGTCGGCGCCCCCGAGGTGCGGGCGGTCGGGGACGGGCTGCGGCGCGCCGACACCCGCTTCGGCCTGGTCAACTCCAATACGTCGTACACGTACACCGCGAAGGAACGCAATCCCCCGGGGGCCGTGCAGGACCCCGGCGCGCAGCCCCGGCAGATCCTGCCGACCGACGGGGTGCGGCACCAGACCACGGCGGCGCTGCGGGGCGCGGAGTCGGTGACGGCGTCGAGCAGCGGCAACTGGCTGTTCCATCTGCCGCAGTACGACCCGGTGAACGCATTCGACGGCAACCCCGACACCGCGTGGGCCGAGGGCAGCGCCGCTTCGCCGACCGGCGAGTGGCTGCGGGTCGACTTCCGGCAGAAGGTGTCGGTGCCCTCGTCGATCGGGCTGACACCGCTGCCCGGCGACGGGGTGCGGGCCGCGCCCACCGTCGTAAAGGTGGAGACCGACCGGGGTTCGAAGACCAGCCCGCTGCAGCCCAACGGCATGCCACAGACGGTCACCGCGCCCGAGGGCGAGGCGAGTTGGCTGAAGATCACGATTGTGGACGCCCAGCAGGGGCGGCCAGGTCTCACCGGGGCGGGCTTCACGGAGGTGTCCGTTCCCGGGGTGCAGGTGACCCGGCTGCTCTCGCTGCCCGAGGACACGGCGGGCGAGCCGGAGGCGACCGGCTCCGAGGTGTTCTCGCTGCACCGGGGCAGCGACCCGGGCGGGCTCTCACCGGCGTCGGCCGAGGTCGGTCTGCACCGGCAGTTCAACTCCACGGCGGGCGGCGACTACGCACTGCGGGCGACCGCGCTGCCGGTGCCCGGCGACGCGCTCGACGAGCTGCTGTACCGGATCGCACCCGAGCAGCGGCGGCGGGTCACCGCGACCGCCGACTCGACGGCCAAGCTCGGTGCGTCACTGACACCGCGCAACCTGGTCGACGGCGACCTGACGACGTCGTGGATCGCCGGGGACCGCGCCGTGCTGCATCTGCGCTGGCCCGGCAAGCGGCCCGTCGGCGAGATCGTCTTCGCGGCGGCGGGCGGGCTTTCCACCCGACCCGAGCAGGTGGAGATCAGCTCCCCGGACGGGGCTGCGACCGCCTCGGTCGACGAGAACGGTCTTGCCCGCTTCGAGCCGATCAACACCGACCGGCTCGACATCACCATCTCGCGGTCGGCGCCGCTGACCATCCACAACCCGGTCGCGGACGGCGAGATGCAGCTTCCGGTGGGGCTGAGCGAGGTGTACGTCCCCGCTCTTGAGGAGTTCCGCGTACCGCAGCCCGACCCGGAGGAGAAGTTCGAACTCCCCTGCGGGCAGGGCCCGGTGCTCTCCATAGACGGCACGCTGCACGCGACGAGCGCGCAGGGCCGGCTGGCTGATCTGACGGAGCGTCGGCCGATCGAGGTCGCACTGTGCGCGGGCGAGCAGCGCAACGGTCAGGCCGAACTCTCCCCGGGCACCCACCGGGTGGAGGCGGGCGACACAGGTCCGCTCGCGATCACCGACATCACGCTGATCCGGGGCAGCGCGTCCGCTCCGGCGGCCGAAGCACGCGGTCTCACCGTCACGGACGGCGCCGGTGACCGGCGCACCGTGCGGGTGGTAGCGGGCCAGGCGTCGTACCTCCAGTTGTACGAGAACGAGAACTCCGGCTGGCACGCGACGCTGAACGGCAAGGAGCTGCCGTCGGTGCGGCTCGACGGCTGGCAGCAGGGCTGGCTGGTCCCCGAGGGCGAGGGCGGCACGGTGCGCCTGGAGTACGAGCCCGCGCGGTGGTACGAGGCCGGGCTGATCGGCGGCGCGATCGGCGTCGCCGTCCTGGTGGGCCTGGCGCTGTTCCGGCGCCGCGCCCAGAACCCGGACCCCGCGCAGCAGGTCCCGCCGACCGCGCCCGGCCCGGTGCTCGGCGTCGCGGTGCTCACGGTGGTCCTGATCGTGGTGGCGGGCCCGGTGGCCCTGCTCGTCCCGGCCCTGGCCCTGGTCGCCCACTTCCGGCACACGCTGTTGCCCCCGATCGCGCTGGTCGCGATGGCGGCGGCGGGCATCGCGGCGGCGGCGGACGCGGGCGCACCGCCATCCACGGACGCGGGTGCGTTCGGCCCGGCGGCGCAGTTCCTGGCACTGACGGCGCTGGTGGCGGCCCTGGTCACGACGCGCTCCCGCGATACGGGCCGGACCCCGGCCATGGGCACCCCGGTCGCGGGGCCGGACCCGGGCGCTTCGGGGACGTACCCCGGCCCGGCGACGCCGGGCGCGGGGCCGTACCCGCCGCCGGGCCAGAGCGGGGGCGCGGGCACCCCGGGCACGCATCACGACCCCGGAACTCCGGGCGCCAACCCGCCCCCGGCAGCTTCGGGTTGGGGCGCCGATCTGGAAGCCCCGCGCTCGGGCACCGACCCGGGAGCCCCGGGCTGGGGGCCACCGCCCCCGGCCGTTCCGGGCCGCCGGGACCCCGACCCGGACGCCTCGGTGTGGGGGCCGGGCCCCGGCGCGCCCGCCGCGAGCCCCGCCGCGGGGCCGGACCCGCGGGCGGGCGGGGGTTCGTACCCCGGCCCGGGTGGCTCACGCTCGGAGGCCCCGACCATTCCCGGCCCGCGCCAGGCCTCCGGCACCGGGAACGCGAGCCGGACACCGGACCCGCCGGGCCCGGAAAACGCGCTCCCACCGGGGACTTCACCCCACGCGGGCCCAGAGGTCGACCCGGACCCCGAACCCGTCGACCGGCCACCGCCCGGCCACCGCGACGAGCCCGGCTCCCACAAACGAACCGGTCCGGACAGTCCGGGCGCCCCACCGCCAGGACCGGCCCCGAAACCGGGTCCGTCGGACACGGCGGGCTCCAGCGACCACAGCGCGGAGGAGAACGACAGGTGACTGCCTTGCAGCATCCGCACCCCGCCCGGCACGAGGGACCGGCGCCGCGGGTGCCCTTCACCGTCGTCGACGAGGTCACCCGGCACTGCCTGGAGCCGCGCGAGCCCGAGACCGTACACATTGAGGTGCACCTGCCGCAGCGGCCGGACCCCGACCGGCTGCGGGCCGCGTTCACCGAGGCCCTGCGGCGCCATCCGCGCATCCTGATGCGGGAGGCGCCGGGGCCCTGGTACCGGCGGCGGTACGAGTGGGAGCTCACCCGCGAGCCCGACACGGACGTCGTGACCTTCCTGGAGCCAGGACCCGACGTCCTGGCGCGGGCGCGCGAGCGGGCGCTGACCGTCGCGCCGCCGCTGGCGCTCTCCCCGCCGGTCCGGCTGGAGGTCATCGACCGCGTCCTGCTGCTGGTCGTCAACCACACCGCCCTCGACGGCCCCGCATGTCTGCGCGTCCTGGCCACCGCCGCCGACATCTACGGCGGCCGCGACAACTCCCCCGCGACCGCGCCGGTACGGGCCGCCGCGCCGGAGAGCGCACCGGAGCCGCCCGGCCCCGGCGGCGGCACCGGCTTCACCCCGGTCGCCCGGGTCGCCCACGGCACGCCCGACGGGGGCTCCGGAAACGGGATACTGATCGCCGAGCTGCCGGTACCTCGCAGGCCGAAGGGCGCTCCGTACACCGTCAACGACCAGCTGATGGTCGCCACCGCCCGCATGATCACCCGCTGGAACCAGGAGCGCGGCAGCCGGCCGCGCCCCATGCGGATCACCATGCCCGTCGACGACCGCACCCGCGGGCTCGACATGCCGATCGGCAACGGGACGCGGCTCGTCGAAGTCCCGTTCCAGGTAGCGGAGTTGGCGGGAGAACCGGACGTACCTGAGCTGTTGCGCCGCACTGCGGAGCGCACCCTCGCGCTCAAGGCCGTCACCCGCCCCCAGCTCGGCCACGGCGCCGCCCTGCTCACCGCGCCCGTGCTGCCGGTCGGGCTCCGATCGGCGCTCACCCGCGGGCTGCGCCGGGCCGCCGCGCCCTGGACCTCGACCACGCTGCTCAGCAACATCGGCCGGGTCCCGTACCCGCTGGACTTCGGCGAGGGCACCGGCCGCGCGACGGCCGTCTGGTTCTCGGCGCCGGCGCGGATGCCGCGCGGGCTGACGGTGACCACGGCGAGCACCGCCGGCCGGCTGCACCTGGCCCTGCGCTGGTCCGGCGCGCTCCTCGGCCCCGGCGACGGCGACCGGCTGCGCGACCTCTTCGAGCAGTACCTCGACGCCACTTCAGAGGGAGGCGGTCCATCATGACGAGCACCAGCACACTCCCTTCCGACCTGCCCGGCGCGTCCCCCCGACCCTCGGGTCTGCGCGAGTTCTACGAGGACCCCACCGTCCCGGTCGCCTCCGGTGACGCCCGCAGCCTGCGCCAGGCGCGAATGCTCGCCGCCGCCCTCGGCCCGCCCGCTCCCCCGGCCACCGTCCTCGACATCGGCTGCGGCGACGGCACGGCTGCGGCCACCGCGGCGCCGCTCATCTCCGGCCACCGCGTCATCGGCGTCGACTGGTCGCAGGACGCGCTGCGCCGCGCGTCCGCCCGTATCAACCACGTAGTACGGGGTGAACTCACCGACGGGGGCCTGCCGTTCCCGGACGGCTCCGCAGACGCGGTCCTCTTCAGCGAGGTCATCGAACACCTCGTGGATCCCGACAGCGCCCTCGACGAGATCCGCCGCGTGCTGGCCCCGGGCGGCCACCTCATGCTGTCGACGCCCAACCTCGCAGCCTGGTACAACCGCGTCCTGCTGCTCGCCGGGGTCCAGCCGGTCTTCTCCGAGGTCAGCCTGCGCGCCATCCACGGCCGGCCGGGCCGGGAGGTGGTGGGGCATCTGCGCCTGTACACCGCCCGCGCGCTGCGCCAATTCCTGATGGCGTCGGGCTTCGACGTCGTACGCATCGCAGGGGCGCCCTTTCACGGCGTACCGCGCCCCCTGCGCCCATTCGACCGGCTCGCCTGCGCGGCGCCGAGCGCGGCTTCCATCCTGCTGGTGCATGCCCGCCGTCGCGCCGGGGACTGAGCCCGATGTGGTGGGGAGTGGCCTCGGCACTGCTCGCGAACGTCCTGTACAGCACCGGCTTTGTCCTCCAGAAGCGCGCGCTCGCCAAGCTCCCCGAGCTCAGCGTGCGCAGCCCCGCGCGACTGGTCCGCCTGCTGCTCGGCAGCCCGTTGTGGATCGCGGGTTCCCTGTCGCTCGCCGGCGGATTCGCCGCGCAGCTCGTCGTGTACCGGACCCTGCCGATGGCCGCCGCACAGGCGATCTTCGTCTCGGGCCTGGTTCTGCTGCTGCTCCTGTCCTCCGTCTTCCTGGGCGAACGGACCTCGGGCCGCGAGCGGTACGCCATCGCGGCGATCCTGGCGGCCCTGCTGATGGTCGTCGCGTCCCTGCGCCAGGACGCGGACAGCGTCGGCCGCAGTTCACCCGCCCCGCTGATCCTGCTGATCAGCGGCCTCGCCCTGGTCGCGGGCTACTCGCTGTACGTCTCCACCGAGCGCCGCACGGCCCGCCGCCACCGGAACCGGCCGCCGGCCTCGGGCGTCGAGTACGGCGCCGCCGTCGGCCTGGTTTACGGGGTGAGCTCACTCGCCATCAAGGGCGTCTCCGCGCACCTCACCACGGACACCCTCGACGACCCGGGCGGGGCCGTGATGGACCTGCTGACCTCGCCGTACCCGTACCTGCTGCTGATCACGGGCGCGACGGGCCTGGTGCTGTCCCAGTCGGCGCTCCAGCGTTGCCGGGCGTCGCTGATCGTGCCGGTGTGCACGACGGTCTCCTGTCTGTTCACGGCGGTCCTGGGCACGCTCGCCTTCGGCGAGTCCCTGCCCGACGATCCGCTGCTGCTGGCCCTGCGGGTGGCGGGCGCGACGCTCGCCGTCGCGGTCCTGCTCACCCTGACCGCCCAACCTGCCGTCGAATCAAAGGAGTTGGAACATGAACCCCGATGACCCCCTGCTGAAGATCATCGCCTGCCCGCTGGACAAGGGCCCGCTCACCCTGCTCGCCCTGGAGGACGCCCTCTACAACCCGCGGCTGCACCGCCGTTACCCGATCGTCGACGGCATCCCCCAACTCCTGCCGTCCTCGGGCGAACAGGTGGCCGAGGACGAGCACCAGCGCCTGCTGGGCCTGACAGCCGGCCCCTGACCCCGGAGTCGAAGTCAAGCGCTCAGCCCAGGGGCCGGGCCGAGGTGGCGACGGACAGCTCACGGCTCGCCCGGGTCGAGGCGCCGAGGGCGACGATCCTGGCGTCGCCCACCATCGCAGCCAACGGCCGCACCTCGGCCAGGGAGGCCCGGGAATCGAGGACGGACACGGGATGTGCGCCCTCCCCGATCCACCGGCCAACATCCTTGCTCTCGGGCCCAGTCCCAGCGTCGGTCACCGCGGACCTCCTCGTTCGTCATGTTCGCGTGCTGAACGCCGGGCAACGGCCGACGACGTACCGACACGATTGAACATCGACCGAGGTTGAGGTCAAGCGGGAGCCGCCCCGAGATGTCTCGGGGGCACCTTCAGGGGCGCCTCAGCCCATCACGACCGTGCGCTGGGCCGAGAAGTCGCCCCATTTCCCGTCCGGCAGTTTGGCGCGGAGTTTGATGCTGTAGCGCGTACCGACGGGCTCGTTCACGGTGAAGCGGTACGTCGCTTTCCCCTTGGGCGGGTCGGCGCCCCAGACGATCGTCGTGACGAGCTTTCCGTTGAGGTACAGCTGGTGTTCGCGGATCTCGCCCCCGGCCCCGGGCGGCGCCCACTCCAGGTCGATGCCGCGTTCACCCGCCTCGGTGCGGGCCGTCGCGCGCAGGGCGGTCGGTGCGGTGGAGGGGCCGTCGTCGGGACCCGAAGCCGTGGTCAGGTCAAGGGTGTTGCTGTCCTTCGAGGAGTTCTCGGCGGCGTCGCGGGCCCGCACCGTGAAGGTGTAGACGGTGCCGGGCCGCAGCCCGGTCACGCGGGCCGTGGCGGCGGAGCCGGGCACCGTGTGAATCCGGGAGTCCTCCTGGTAGATGTCGTACGACGTGACGCCGATGTCGTCCGCGGCCCGCCCCCAGGACAGGCTCACCGCACTGCGCCCGCCGACCCGCCCCCGCAGCTTCACGGGCACAGCGGGCGCCTGGCGGTCCTCCGGTGTGGGGGCCGGGGTGGTGACCGGGACGGGCCTGCTCGGCGCGGAGAGATTCCCCGCGGCGTCGCGCGCGCGAACGGTGAAGCTGTACCCGGTCGACGGGTCGAGCCGGTCGATGTCGACCATGTGCCGCGCGGCCGGCAGCGTCTTGACCTTGGCGCCCTCCTGGTACACCACGTACGCGGTGACGGCCTTGTTGTCGGTGGCCCGGTCCCACATCACATGCACGGAAGTGGCGCTGCCCGCCTGGACGGTCACCTCGTCCGGCGTGGAGGGCCGGGCGGTGTCGCGCTCGGGTTCGGGCGCGCAGGCGGCCAGTAGAAGCAGGGCGGAACAGGCCAACACGGCGCATACGGTGGGGCGTTGCACATCCGGACCCTTCATACGAAGTTAATGGTCCAGACCTGTATGCCATGGGTGGGGGCAGCGGGCAAGGGTTCGCGTGCGGTGACCTCAGATTGCCCGCCGCCACCGGACAGGCCGGCCGCCGCTACGCCATAATTCGTTCTCCTGCTTCGTAGGAGCTGTGTGGTTGACGAAGACCCGAGGGCGGCACCCGTGGAAGCGCGGTCGCGGAGGGCTGTCACCGCCCGGACGGAGCCGTCCGGGGTGCGCAGCAGGTCGCCCAGGCGCAGATCGGAGACCACGGTCCACCCACGGTCCATCACATAGAACTTGTGACCTGCAGTGCTGGTCAGCAAGCCACCGCCGACGACGGTGACGTCCACCAGCCGCTCGGTGTCGTGCTGGAAAGTGTCGGTGACCTGCCGGGCCCGCAGTTCCCGGAGGCCGGATCCGTGGCCTTGACCAAGTCTCCCACCCCCACCAAGGCCCAGACCGCGAGCGTGACGACGGTCAGGACCGTCAGCGCGCTCGGGAAGGTGAACCCCCGTTTCGGCGCCGCGGGTGGCGCCGGCGTCGTGTCGGTGCCCGTACTCACGAGGACGCCCCCGTCCGGAAGGCTTCCGGGTACTCACGCAGAAAGGCCGCCTCCGCGACGACCGCGGACCGCAGCTCGGAGAAGAGCACCCGCTCGTTCGGGGCATGCGGGTTGCACATGCTGTCCTGGGCGCCGAGGAGCAGCACCTCGGCGTCGGGCACGGCCTCGTCGCCGGGCGGCTGGACGTCGTAGTGCCCGTAGAGCAGGACGATCGGGGCGTCCGGGGCCGGCGGCGGCACCTCGGCGACGATGATCGGGGGGGGGGGGCCGGGAGGTCGAGCCGGTCGATGCGGGTGACCCCGGCGTCGCGGAGTAGCTCCACGAGGAGATCGTGCGCCTGCGCTACGGGCTCCGGCGGAAAGCCCGGGAACGCGACCGACGGGATGGCCGTCAGCCGCTCCAGATCCGCGCGGAGCCCGTCCATCAGTGTGTCGACCCTGGATCCCAGATCCATCGCGATCCCTGCAGTTCGTCCGTACGCCCCTGGGGGCGCCCTTGAGGATTTCTCGCTCAATGGATCACAGGGGGCGTACCGGCGCATCTTCGAACAGGGGCGAGGTGACCGCGTCGGAACCGCCGCGTCAGCTGCTGAGAAACTCGCTGACCTGCTGGGCGAACTCGCGGGGGTGGTTCTCGTGCACGTGGTGACCGGCGGAGATCGTGACCGAGTGGCAGTCCGGGATCAGGACGGCCATCTCGGCGATCCGGTCCGCTGACATCGAGCTGTCCGGGCCGCCCGTGATGATCAGGCTCGGCGCGACGATCTCGTTGAGCCCTTCGAGCCACTGCGGGTCGGGGTCGGCGAGCTGCTTCGTGATGGCCGGCACGACGGGCCAGTCGTAGTCGATGGGCGCATCGGGGTGCACGACCGGCGCCTGCGGCGTCTCGGCGGGGAACGGCGGCGGGGTCTCCTCCATCACGAGCCGCTCCACACGGTCCGCGTGCTCCTGGGCGAGCAGGTAGGCGACGACGCCGCCCATGCCGTGGCCGACCACGCCGACCCGGTCCACCAGCTCCAGCTCGTCGAGGAAGCCGTAGACGTCGTCGCGCATCAGCTCGACGGAGTACTCGTCGGGCCAGTCGCTCTCGCCGTGCCCGCGCAGGTCGATCGCGTAGACCCGCCATTCCTCGCCGAGCGCCTGCCCGGCCTCTTCCCAGCTCGCCGAAGAGGAGCCGAGCCCGTGCAGCAGCACGATCGGCGTCCCGAACGAATCGCCCCAGGTCCGATAGGCCAGCCGTACATCGCCGACATCCACTACAGAGAGATCACCCATACCCATACCCCGACGCTACAGCCCTGGACGGGGCACCTGGACCGCGCGGGGACCGGGGCCCCGTGAAAGGGTCGTCGGGTGAAGCCGACTGCCCGTCCGACCACCCGTTCCGCTGCCCGTGCGACCACCCGTTCCGGCGATCGTGCGACGACCCGGTCCGCCGGTCGTTCCGCCGGTCGTCTGCTGATTGTGACGCTCGCGTTCGCCCTGCTGCCCCTGACCGCCTGCAGCCCGCCGCCGCCGGACGGGTCGAACGGGGCCAATGAGTCCTCGGCCGGATCCGATGCCGGGTCCGGAGCCGGGTCCGCGGCCGGGCTCGACGATCCGGTGCTGAAGGACATCGCCATGCAGATCGTCTCCAGCGCGGAGAACTCCTCGCTGGACTGGAAGGCGCAGTACAAGTACATCGAGGACATCGACGACGGCCGCGGCTACACCGGCGGGGTCATCGGCTTCTGCTCGGGCTGCGGCGACATGCTGAAGGTCGTCGAGCGCTACACACGGGCGCGGCCCGGCAACCCGCTGGAGCCGTTCACCGGGGCGCTGCGCGCGGCCGGGGGCGGCGACTCCCACCAGGGGCTCGGCAGGCCGTTCACCGAGGCCTGGGCGCGGGCCGCCGGGGACCCGGAGTTCCGCGCGGCCCAGGACGCCGAGCGGGACCGGGCCTACTTCGATCCGGCGCTCGCCCAGGCAGAGCGGGACGGGCTCGGCGCGCTGGGCCAGTTCATCTACTTCGACGCCCACGTGATGCACGGCCTGGGCGACACCAAGGGCACGGTCGGCTTCCGCACCATGCGCGACAGGGCCATGGCGAAGGCCGAGCCGCCGTCGCGGGGCGGTGACGAGAAGACGTACTTGGCGGCATTCCTCGACGTCCGGGTGGCGGCCATCGACTGGGAGCCGTCCCACTCCGACACCAGCCGCATCGAGTCGGCCCAGCGGATCTTCCTGCGGGAGGGAAAGCTGGGGCTGGAGAGGCCGCTGCGCTGGAAGGTGTACGGCGACAGCTTCCGCATCGGCTGACGTCACCGCCACCGTCACCGGGCAGTCCAGTTTCCGTACTCCTGTAATTCGCCCAACTCTCGTAGCGTGCTTCGCAGTTGAACCACTGGTCACGCGGACGAGGGCGAGGATGTATGAGAGCGGTATGGCGCAGATCGGTGACAGCTCTGGCAGCAGGACTCCTGGCAGTGGCGCTGGCCCCGGCCGACGCCAGCGCGGCCGACCCACCCCAACCGGCCTACTCGGCCACCACCGGCGTCGGAGTGCACAACGCGTACGAGAAGGCGAAGTACCCGTACTTCGCGGACGCGTTGGACTCCGGCGCCGCGATGCTGGAGTTGGATGTCTGGACGAACGCCTTCGGCAGCAACTGGCGTGTCTCGCACAGCGATCCGTTCGGCAACGACAACAACTGCGAGAACGCGGCGAACGCGGGCCAGCTGCGCACCAAGCCCCGCAACCAGAACCTGGGGTGCCGGTAAGAACGCTGTCACCAGCCGCAAACGGTGGTGATCAGTCCTTCGGCTGGGCAAGCCGGGGTAGTTCGGTCGTGCTGGTCACCTCAGCGAGGGCGAGGCGACCGCCCTTCAGTTCGGGCAGGTAGTTGTAGATGGTGTTGCGGGAGACGCCGAGCAGCTTTGCGATCGAGGTCACGGTGTTCTCGGGGCGGGTGAGCAGGTCGCGGGCGTGACGGACCTGTTCGGGTGTCATGGCCGACGGTCGTCCGAGGCCGGCGCCGCGGGCGCGGGCGGCGTCCAGGCCCTCGTTGGTGCCCTGCACGATGAGTTCGCGGATGAACTCCGCTAAGGGCTGTCCCGCAATCCCTGGCAGGCGCACGACGACAGCTACGGCACCTCGCCGCGTTGTCGGAACGCCCGAATACGTCCAGTATGCGAACGTCCCTCCGCCTTGCGATGCACCGCATCTGACGCCGTGCGCTGATCCACCAGGGATTACGGGACAGCCCTTAGGGCGGCGAAGACGTGGAAGACCAGGCGGCCGCCCGGCGTGGTGGTGTCGAGTGCCTCGTGGAGTGAGGTGAAGCCGATGTCGCGCTTGCGCAGGCCGGACACGATCGCGATGAGGTCCTGGATGGAACGGCCGAGCCGGTCCAGCGACGGGACGACAAGGGTGTCGCCGGGGCGCAGGTAGTCGAGGGCTTTCCACAGTTCCTCGCGCTCGGCGTTCTTGCCGGACTTCTTGTCCGCGAAGATCCGGGCGCATCCGGCATCGGTGAGAGCGCGGATCTGCCGGTCGAGCAGCTGACCCTTGGTGGACACGCGTGCGTATCCCACAAGATCGCCGGTCCGTACGGCCGGAATGGGGGCGAGGAGGTCGGCGGTGTCGTCGTCCGGAGGCTGCTGCATCCGCCAGATCGTACAGAAAACGGTGCTGCCCGACTTTTTGAGCACAGAGGCTTTCTGACACCGTTTCTTGTGCATGATCCGGAGCTGATCCGACCCCGAATCCCCGCCAACCGATCTTGCTCAACAATCGGTCGATAGGTGAGCAAGATCAATCCTGGCGCGCGGTCCTGGCCCACCGGCGGGGAGGGGTCCGCTCGTCGGAATCGTTCAGCCTACGGAGCTGTGCCATTCGGCCGTGGCGTTGATGTTGGCGTCGGCCTGGAGGGCGGCTGCGGCTGGGTCGTGGCCGCGCAAGGCGGCCACCAGGTCCTCGTGGCCGGCGGGGTCCGCTCCGTCGAATCCGGGCAGCTCCCAGAATCCGGACATCGAAGCGCGCAGCGGTTCGGCGAGATTGCGGTACAGCTCGGCGAGCAGTGCGTTGCCCGAGGCGTCGACGACATGAGTGTGAAACTCCCAGTCGGCGGTGACCCATCCTTCGAAGTCCCTGGCCGTCCAGGCTTCGGCGCGGCGCTCCAGCGCCGCGGTCAGCGCGGCGAGGTCCTCATCGGTCGCGCGGGTGGCAGCGAGGTGGGCGGCCTTGCCTTCCAGGGCGGCGCGGACATCAAGGAGTTCGGTGGAGGCCCGGTCCGCGTAGAGGCGCTGGACCGCGCTGGAGAGCTCGCTGGTTGCCCGCACATATGTGCCGTCGCCCTGGCGGACTTCTAGGAGGCCAGCGTGGGCGAGGGCGCGGACGGCTTCACGGAGGGTGCCGCGGGCGACCCCGAGCTGACGCGTCAGCTCGGGTTCCGGCGGGATTCGGGTACCCACGGGCCACTCGCCGGCCGTGATCTGCCGACGGAGCGTGCCGAGCACCTCGGCGGACAGTGTGGGGCGGCGCACCGGTTCCAGACTCATACCGGCATCATACATCAAATGGTTTGACGTCTAAACATTAGACGTCTAATGTTTGAGTCATGATCGAGACCGCCTTCGTCCCCAGCAGGCCCCTCGGCCGCACCCGTGCCGCCTGGCTCGCCGGAGCGGGCGTGGTGCTCATCGCGCTCAACCTCCGCCTCGGGATCAGCAGCGCCTCCGCGCTGCTCGACGCCCTGCGGACCGACCTCGGCTTCGGCTCGGCCGCCGTCGCCGCAATGCCCGCCCTGCCGACCCTGAGCTTCGCCGCCGCCGGCTTCTTCACCGGCCGCATCGTCGGACGGCTCGGGGCCGAGCGGACCGTCCTGCTCGCGCTCGCGGCGCTCACGGCCGGGCTCACGCTCCGAGGCATCCCTGCCACCTGGGCGCTGCTTGGCGGAACCGTCCTGGCCATGTCCGGCCTCGCACTGTGCAACGTCCTGCTGCCGACTCTGCTCCGGGCCCACTTTCCGGCCAAGGTCGCACTACTCACTGGCGTGTACACGACCGTGATGGCGCTCGGTTCGACGCTGGGCGCGGCTGTGGCCGTACCACTGGCCGCGTGGGCGGGCTCTCCCTCGCTGGGGCTGGCCGTGTGGGCACTGCCCGCGCTGCTCGCCACGCTGGTATGGGCGTTCGTACGGGCTCCCGCGGCTCGGTCCGCGTCGGCCTCGGACGCATGCGAGACGTATGTATCGCCGTGGGCGATGGCGCGCACCCGGCTCGGGGCGCTGGTGACCGCGTACTTCGCACTCCAGGCGCTAAACTGCTATGCCATCATCGGCTGGCTGCCCACGATGCTGTCCAAGCAGGGCATGTCGGACAGCGGCGCGGGCGGCATCCTCGCGGTGTCCCAGGCCGTTGGGATCCCGGCGACCTTCCTGGTGCTCGCCTTCGCACGCGCGCCGGGCCGCCTACGGCCCGCCTTCATGACGATCTCGGCGGCCATGCTCGCCGGATTCACCGGACTCCTCGTCGCCCCAGTGGCCCTGCCTGTCGTCTGGGCCGTACTGGTCGGGCTGGGGCTGTGCTCCTTCCCCCTGGTACTGGCCGTAATCGGCAGCAGCGGAAGCAGCCCCGCCGAGACCACCGCCCTGTCCAGCCTGTCCCAGTCCCTCGGATACCTGGTCGCCGCTCTCGGCCCCTTCACCCTCGGCCTGCTGCGCAGCGCCTCCGGCGGCTGGACCCTGCCGATGGCCTCGCTGCTCGTAACGGCTGCCGCACAGCTCGTCATCGGAATGGCGCTCTCCGCCCGCCAGCGCTGATCTGCGGACCCGGAGGCAGTGCTCGCATGAGGGAAGCACTGCCCAAGCTCACGCGTCCGCAGGCTCCTCGGCTGGCTTCCCGCCGCCCGTTCTTCGGGGGCCTGGCACCGTGACCGCGGCGAGGTTGAGCCGGGCGGCCATGTCGAGGTTCACCTCCCCGTAAGGGCGTACGTGGGACCAGAACAGCGGGGTCAGGCCGCGCCGGTCGGCAGGGGTGAGCAGGTCGGCCCACTCCGGCTCGTCCAGGACGTCCTGGAGCATCAGGGTGTTCACGTAGACCAGGGCAGATTGCAGGATCCGAAGGCACAGAACGAACATCTCCTGCTCGTCGCGCCGGTTGGAGGCGATTTCCCCGCCCTTGCCGTAGGCGATCACCGAGTTCGCGCCGTTGGAGGACTCCATCACGTTCAGGCCCTCCTCGATCTCCCGCTGGAGGTCCCGCAGCCGCAGGTAGCGGGCGACGAAGATGGTCTTCTGGGCGCGGCCGACCTCCAGCATCGCCGCGTAGGTGAGGTGGGAGGCGTTGCGGGTGAAACGGCGCAGGATCGCCTCGGTGGAGGCCGTACGCGTGCGGATCGCGGTGGCGTACTTGATCATCTGGTCGTACTGCTGGGTGATGAGCTCCCAGCGGATCGGGCGGGTCAGCGCCGGGGTGAGCCGCGGGTAGGCGTCCGCCTCGCCGGCAACCGGCCGGTACAGCTTCACCTTGTTGATCCGCTTGATCCTGGGCAGCAGGTCGAAGTTCAGCAGCCTCGTGATGCCAAACCCGATTTCCGACTGGCCGTGCGAGTCCGTGTAGTTGACTTCGACGTCCATGGTGGTGCCGTGCCGCATGGCGCCTTCGATCATCGCGGCGACCTCGGAGGCGGTGCAGTTGATCAGCTGGGAATGGATGGCCAGGGATTTCTTCTCCACGTGCCAGTAGATGAGCACCCCCCGGCCGCCGTAGCGCGAGTGCCACTCGGTGAACAGATTCTGGTCGTAGGCACGGACATGGGTGGAGTCGGAGGCGACCGCGGTCGAGCCGTGGCCCCAAAGCTCGGTGCTGCGGGCGGCGAAGGTGGCGTTCGCGATCTGGACAGCGATCGCGCGGGCGGCCTCGGCGGACAGGTACCGGCGCCGTACATAGCGCAGCTCGTCCTCGGTGTGACCGTGACCGCCGGATGCCACGGCCTTGATCCCGGTGTTCGTGCCGTACGCGTAGATGACCAGCAGCAGGCGCTCGGCCAGGACCTCCGGTGAGAGGCTGCCGCCGCCGGAGACGGAGGCGACAGCGTCCAGGCAGCCGGTCCGCAGCACCGCTTCCTTCAGCATGTCGACGAGCGGCACGATGCCCCACCGCCGCTGTACCTCTCCCTTGATCCTGCGCAGATTCCGCGGTTCCGGCTGAGCTTCGGCCGGGGTCAGCCGGATCGCCCCGGACTTGCGCTCGGCGATGTCCAGCCAGGACAGCTTGGGCATCCCATCGTTCAGCAGCGTCAGCTCGGCCGCCATCTGCTCGCGCAGCTCGTCGACGAACACCGCGGCATCCAGCGGCTTGCGGAGTTCCCGGTAATTCTCCGCCCGCCGGGTCTCGAAGTCCTGAGGCAGGTCCTCGTCCGGGTTGCGCCACTTGTCGGCGCCGACCACCCAGATCTCCTTGCACTTGAGCTGATCCCGCAGAGCCTGGAGGGCGACGACCTCGTAGACCATGCGCACCACCCGGCGCCGGCCGCGCTTGTCGGCGCGGTGCACCACCTCCGCCCAGTCCCCGCCCATCGCCTTGTGGACCGGCACCGTCTCGCCCAGCGGGTAGTACGTCGTGTTCCCAGCGCTCGCGTACCGGGCCACCAGCGACAGGGCCTCGATGACCGGCCGGTGGGTGTGGTTGCTGGAACGGAACTCCAGCACGTCCAGCAGCTTGATCAGCCCGCGCCGGTAGTGGTTGGTGTACGACGCCTTCAACGTGGTCTGAACCGTGCGCCGGTAGACCGGCCCGCGGGTCTTGAACTCGTGCACCAGCTCCCGCAGCGTCTGCTCACCCCCGGACACCGCCGGGAAAACGACCGTCCGGACCGTGCCCTCCGGCGCACCGAGCGACGCCTCGGCCAGCTTGAAGAGGATGTTCTCCTTACCCGACACCTTCTTGAACGCGTTGACCAGCTGCTCGGTGACCTTCCTCTCCGCCCGCGCCCCGATCCGGCGCACCGTGGAGATCAGCAGCCCAACAAGCGTGTCCGTGATCTCCCGCTCCCGCTCGTGCAACAGCGCGGCCAGCAGCGTCACCCGCAGCGCCACCTGGTGCGTCCGCAGATGAGAGGGCGACTCCACCGCAGCCCGCGCCCGCCATCCGGCCACCACCTTCACCGCGACGTCGGCGAACAGGTCCGGCGGCAGCCCGATCGCGCGGACCGCCAGCAGTTTGTCGATCTCGGCGAGCATCGTCTCCAGGCTCACATTGCCCGGAGCCTCCTTGATCTTCCCCAGCACCGGCGGACCGTCCTCGCCCTCACCCGCGCCATCCTCACCGGGTACAGCGTCGTCTTCCTGATCGGCGCCGGCGACCAGGGCCACGATCCGCTCGACGCTCTCCACCGTCAGCCGCGCCGAGATCCGCGTCGTCAGCATCTCCTCGGCCGCCCGCAGTGCGGCACCCACGATCCGGTCGCAGCGTCCCGGCGTGGGCGGCTCAATACACTCCGCGCGACACCGCACCAGCAGTTCCACCCGTACCTGCTCCGGCCGCCGCTCCTTGCACGCGACGTGCTCCGCGAGCCAGGCGGTCAGCTTGTCCGCGTCCGCCACACTGCACTCACGGAAACCCAGGTGCTCCCGGACCTGCGCACGGTGGTACTCGATCGTCCGGCCGGTCCACTCGTACATCCCCAGCTCAGACGCGGGTACCTGCACCTGCCGGGCGACGAACTCCACCACCTCGCCCGGCAGCTCGACCCGGCCCCGGGGAAACCGGCCGTACTGCGTATAGAACTTCAGCAGCACCGCGAAGCCCAACCGCGTCGCACCACGCTTGCCGGACACAAGGTCCTGCTCGTCCTTCAAAAGCGTCCAGTGCTCGACGAGCTCATCCAGGTCCAACGGCGTACGGGTCACGATCACTGATCGTCCCCGCCAAGCCTCACCAACTGCAGTCCTACGGCCTCGCGCTCACCCGCACGAGGGACGCCAGACAAGATCACCGCCGTTTGCGGCTGGTGACACCGTTCTTACCGGCACCCCAACCTGGGCGGCTGCCTCGCGGACATCAAGGCGTGGCACGACGCCCACCCCGGCCACCGTCCCGTGGTGCTCAAGGTCGAGCTGAAGGACGGGTTCCAGGAGAAGAACGGGCGCGGCGCCGCCCAACTCGACGCCCTGGTGGGCGAGACGCTCGGCGACGCGCTGTACCGGCCGGCGGACCTGGCCGGCGGCCATGGGACGCTCGACAACGCGGTACGGGCCGACGGTTGGCCCGCGCGGTCCGCCCTGGCGGGGCGGTTCGTGCTGGAGCTGATCCCCGGGACCGTCGAGGAGGGCAACCCCGCCGACACCCTGTGGACCGACCGGGAGTACGCCACCCATCTGCGTGATCTCGCGGCGGCGGGCCGGCTCGGGGAGGCGGCGGCGTTCCCCGCCGTGCACCGCGCCGAGGGCGGTGACCCGCGGGCACGGTACGCGGATGCGAGCATCAGGCCCTGGTTCGTGATCTTCGACGGCGACGCGTCCGCGTACACGGGCGGCTCCATCGACACCGGCTGGTACGCCCGCAACCGGTACTTCCTGATCATGACGGACGCCCACAACGTGGCCCCGGCGATCGACGGTACGAACCCGACCGAGGCGCAGGCCCTCGAACGGCTCTCCCTGCTGGCGGGGCGGCACGCGAGCATCGTCTCGGCCAACTGGTATCCCTTGCCCCGGGTGCTGGCCGCCGTCGTACCGCGCGCGTCGGGCTGACCGGCGACGTGAGCATGGGGAAGGGGCGGCGGTCCGGACGGACCGCCGCCCCTTCCCCATGCCGTTCGTTCGGCCGTTCAGTGCGTCGTGGCCGGGATCTGGTCGGGGATCTCAGGCTTGGTGATCTCCCCGCCCCCGGCGCTGCCCTCGTCCTCGTCCGAACTCTCCTGCTTGCCAAAGTGGTTGAAGGCCAGGTTGAGCGCGATGGCCACCACACACCCGGTGCTGATGCCCGAGTCGAGCACCACCAGCATGTCCTCGGGGAAGGCGTGGTAGAAGCCCGGGGCTGCGATCGGGATGAGGCCGACACCGACCGAGGCCGCCACGATCAGCGTGTTCTCGCCCTTCTCCAGCGCGGCCGTGGCCAGCGTCTGGATGCCGCTCGCGGCGACCGTGCCGAAGAGCACGATGCCGGCGCCACCCAACACCGGCAGCGGGACCAGCGCGATGACGGAGGCGGCGACCGGGCACAGGCCCAGCAGAATCAGGATGCCGCCGCCGGTGGCGACGACGTACCGGCTGCGCACCTTCGTCATGGCGACCAGGCCGACGTTCTGGGCGAAGGCGCTGGCCATGAAGCCGTTGAAGAGGGGGCTGATGGCGCTGCCCAGGGTGTCGGCACGCAGGCCGCCCTCGATGACCTTCTCGTCCGCCGGGCGACCGACGATTTTGCCGAGCGCGAGCATGTCGGCGGTTGACTCGGTCATGCAGACCAGCATCACGATGCACATCGAGATGATCGCGGCGATCTCGAACTGCGGTGCGCCGAAGTGGAACGGCGTCGGGAAACCGACGACTTCGGCGCTCTTGATGGCGTCGAAGTTGGTGATACCCACCGGGATGGCGATGAGCGTTCCCGCCACGAGTCCGAGCAGGATCGCGATCTGCCGGAGGAAACCGCGCAGCAGCTTGCGCAACGCGAGGACGATCACGAGGGTGAGCGCGGCCATCCCGATGTTCGTCATCGAACCGTAGTCGGGCGCCTTGGCGTTGCCGCCCTGCGACCAGTTGAAGGCGACCGGCAGCAGGGAGACGCCGATCAGCGTGATGACGGTGCCGGTGACGACCGGCGGGAAGAAACGCACCAACTTGCAGAAGTACGGGGCGAGTACGAAGCCGATCACGCCGGCCACGATCACCGCCCCGAAGATGATCGGCAGGGCGTCGTCGCCCTGCCCCTTGCCGATGGCGATCATCGGGGTCACTCCGGCGAAGGAGACGCCGTTGACGAAGGGCAGCTTGGCGCCGATCTTCCAGAAGCCGAGCGTCTGGAGAAGTGTGGCTATGCCTGCCGTGAAGAGGCTCGCCCCCATCAGGAAGGCGGTCTCCTTGGCGTCGAGACCGACGGCAGGGCCAATGATCATGGGCGGGGCCACCACGCCGGCGTACATCGCGGCGACATGCTGGAGGCCGGTGGTGAACATCTTGAGTGGGGGCAACGTCTCGTCGACCGGGTGCTTCTCATCGGCGGCGACTGCGTCTTTGCGAAACCTGGGCTTGACGGCCACAGCGGTTCCTCCGGTCGGTTACACGTCTGCGGGGACATGGATGTCATGGAGGTGGTGCGGAGTGGGGCGTGGTGCAGGTGTGCAGCTGCTGCGAGTCGTGCGGGTGATGCGGGCGGTTCGGTGATGCGGGTGTTTTGACTGTTCGGGTGGTTCGGACCAGCCCGCACATTGGGGGCAAGTGGCGGTCTGGGCAGGGCAGTTGGACTGGACGGGGTACTCACCGGTCCCGAGGGGCGCGCACGCTCACGTACGCGCCTCCCGGAATCGGCCACCGTGAACCCCGCTCGGGTCCACGGCCGCCGACCGGGGGCCGTCCCCCCCGATCGGCCGGTCTGGTGACACGGCCCGGCGTTGGTCAGGCCTGCGCGGCGCTCCGCGCGAGTCGCTGTGCCTCGCCGCGCGCGGAGCGGGCGATGGCGTCCTCGTCCACCGTGATCAGGCGGGTGTCCTCGACGACGGGCTTGCCGTTGACGAGGGAGAGGGTGACCGGGGCGGCAGCGCCGAAGACGATGGCGGTGACCGGGTCGGCAATGGTGGAGTGGCCGATTCCGTCGATCTTCCACATCACCAGGTCGGCGAGCTTGCCGGCTTCGAGCGAGCCGATCTGGCTCGCGCGGCCGAGTACCTGGGCGCCGCCGTACGTGCCGAGGCGCAGCGCCTGGCGGGCGTTGAGCGCTGCCTCGCGGTGCGGGCCGAGGCGGTTGATGAGCAGGGCGTTGCGCAGTTCGGTGTGCAGCTCGCCCGACTCGTTGGAGGCGGTGCCGTCCACGCCGAGGCCGACCGGGACGCCTGCCTTCAGCATGTCCGGGACCCGGGCGATGCCGGCGGCGAGGCGCGCGTTGGAGGACGGGCAGTGGGCGACGCCGGTGCCCGTGCGGGCGAAGGCTGCGATGTCGGAGTCGTTCATGTGGACGCAGTGCGCCATCCACACGTCCTCACCGAGCCAGCCGGTCGACTCGAAGTAGTCGGTCGGGCCCATGCCGAAGAGTTCCTTGCAGAACTGCTCCTCCTCGACGGTCTCGCTGCCGTGGGTGTGCAGGCGTACGCCCTTGCGGCGGGCCAGCTCCGCGCCCTGCCTCATCAGTTCGGTGGTGACCGAGAACGGTGAGCAGGGGGCGACGGCGATCTGGGTCATCGCGTCGAATGAGGCGTCGTGGTGCTGGTCGATGGTCGCCTCGGTGGCGGCGAGTGCGCCTTCGAGGGTCTCGACGGCGAAGTCCGGCGGGAGGCCGCCGTCCGACGTGCCGCGGTCCATGGAGCCACGGGCGAGGGTGAACCGTACGCCCGTCTCGGAAGCGGCGCGGACGATGGCGCTCGACAGGTCGCCGGAGCCCTTCGGGAAGACGTAGTGGTGGTCCATCGCGGTGGTGACACCGCCACGGGCCATCATGGCCAGCGAGCCCTGTGCGGCGGCGTACGCCATGGGCTCGTCGATGCGCGCCCAGGTCGGGTAGAGCGCGGTCAGCCAGTTGAAGAGGTTGTGGTCGGTCGCGAGACCGCGGGTGATCCACTGGTAGAAGTGGTGGTGCGTGTTGATGAGGCCGGGCGTGACCAGGTGGCCGGTGCCGTCGATGCGGCGTACGACCCCTTCCAGACCCTTGGGGGCCTGTCCCGCGCCGATCGATTCGATCCTGTTGTCGGCGACTACGACATAACCCGAGGCGTACTCGGTGTCGTTGGCGTCGACGGTGGCGATCGCGCAGTTCTCGATGACGATGCGCTCGACCGCGCTGACCGCGCTGTCATGGGCTGCCGGTGCTGCCATGGTGCTTCCTCGTTCTCTCTGTGGCGGTTCGGGCACGGCAGGGCCACGGGATTTTGAGTGCCGGAGCCCGGCGTGGCAGCTGACAGTACTGCCGCCGATGAGCTGCTCCGGGTGCCGAAATGAGGGAAACGGATTTCGGTCCGGTACGGCGCCCGCCGGTGATGGACCGGCGGGGCCGTACTCAGCCATGGGTCAGAGGTTGGTCATGTCGACCGGGATGCGGGGCTCGACGCCGTCGCGCAGGACGGTGGCCTCGATCAGGCCGTACGGGCGGTCCGCCGCGAAGTAGACCTCGTTGTCGTTCTTGAGCCCGAAGGGCTCCAGGTCGACCAGGAAGTGATGGTTGTTCGGCAGCGAGAAGCGGATCTCGTCGATCTCGCTGCGGCTGTTGATGACCCGCGAACCCATTTGGTACAGGGTCTGCTGGAGCGAGAGGGAGTACGTCTCGGCGAAGGCCTGCAGGATGTGCTTCTTGGCCTGCTCGTACGAACGCTCCCAGTTGGGCATCCGGTCCGCGTCGTCGGTCCAGTTGTAGCGCCAGGCCGCGGAGACGTCGGTGCACAGGACGCGGTCGTACGCCTCCTTGAGGGTCGTGTACTTGTCCTTGACGTAGCCCCAGAACTCCGAGCTGGTGGAGTTCATGACCGTGAGGTCCTTCAGGCCGGAGATGATCTCCCACTTCTCACCGTCGTAGGTGATCTGCGTGGTGCGCAGCTCCTGGCCCTTGCGGGCGAAGGAGTGCCTGACCTCGTCCGAGCCGATGAAGCGGGAGTTGTTGTCGGCGGTGGCTATCCGCTCCCAGGAGTACTCCTGGATCCGGATGCGGGCGACCTTGATCGGCTCCTGGCTGCTCACGAAGTGCCGCGCCAGGTGGATGCCGAACTGCTCGGCCGACTCGATGCCGTGCTCCTTCGCGAAGGCGTACACCGTGTTCTTGGTGGTGTCCGTGGGCAGGACGTTCGCGTTGGAGCCCGAGTAGTGGACGTCGTCCATGTCGCCGGAGAGGGCGACGGAGACGTTCAGGTCCTTGATGTGGTGGGTGTCGCCGTCCCGCGTGATCTTGACGACGCGGTTCTCTGCCTTGCCGTACTGGTTCTGGCCAAGAATCGTGGGCATGTCTGCTAGCTCCCTCGGTATACGGAGTAGCCGAACGGGTTGAGCAGCAGCGGTACGTGATAGTGCTCGCCCGGTGTGACGGCGAACGTGATCGCCACCTCCGGGAAAAACGCACCGCTGTCCCTTACGCGGGGGGCGTCCTGCTTGGCCTCGGCTTGCTGGTCTGTGCTGCGGTCGTCGATGAAGTACGACTCGGTCTCGAAGTCGAGCCGTACGTGGGTGGTGCCTTCCGGCAGGGTCGGCAAGTCCTTGCAGCGCCCGTCCGCGTCGGTCTTCGACCCGCCGAGCGCCGTCCACTGCGCCGCACCGCCGCTGCGGGCGGTGAGGGTGATGGCGACGCCCGCTGCGGGGCGTCCGATGCTGGTGTCCAGGATGTGCGTGGACACCGACGCGGTGGTCTCGGTACTCAAGACCTTCACTCTCCTTGTTCTACGAGGCGGGTCAGCCGGATGCGGTTGATCTTGCCCAGCTCGGTGCGGACGATTTCCCGCTCCTGCTCGGGCGCGTTCCCGATCCGCTCACGCATCGCGTCGCGCATCTGCTCACCGGTCGCACCGGAGGCGCAGATCAGAAAGACATGTCCGAACCTGTCCTGGTAGGCCAGGTTCAGTTCGAGCATTTCGGCCTTGAGCGCCTCGGAGGCGCCGGCCATCCCCCGCTGCTCGCGGGAGGAGGTCGGGTCACCGGGCTTCGGCCGGCCGATCGGCGGATGCCCCGCCATCGCTTCGGCCAGGTCCCCCGCGGTCAGTTCGGCCATGGCGGCGTCGCTGGCGAGGAAAAGGGCGTCCGCGGTGGCGAAGGGGCGTCGGGCGAGCAGGTCGCTCCCCCACGCCGAACTGGCGCATACCTCGTGGAGCGCGGCTGTGGCCTCGCCGACCTGCAAGGTGTTGAACCGGGCCAGACCCGGTGTCGTACTCGAAGTCACGGGAGCCTCCGTGGCCTTGTGCTGGACGGGCTGGGCATAGCTAACGCTCTCAACAACATCACGTCAACAGTTTGTTGAAATTCGGCGAACACAAAAACCGCCGCCCGGGCATCAGGACGACGGTTCCACGAAATGATCGATCAAACCGGTGCCAGACCGGCGAGCAGCTACTCGCTCTTGGGGGTGTTTTCCCTGTTCAGGTAGTTGTACACGGTGAAGCGGCTGACCCCCAGGGCGCTCGCCACCGTCTCCACCCCGTGCCGCACGGAGAAAGCCCCACGCCCCTCCAGGGTTCGTACGACCGACTGCTTGGCCCTGCGGTCGAGCTCGGACAGCGGCATGCCGTGCCGGCGCTCCAGGGCGGCCAGGATGTGATCGAGGGAATCCGACAGCTGCGGCAGCCGCACCGCGAGAACGTCCAGGCCCTCCCAGGCCAACACCACGTCGTCGCCGCGGGCCTGCTCCGGCTCCATGATCTCGGCGCCCATGGCGTCGGCGAGCGGCTTTATCGCCGTGAAGAGCGGGTGGTCTCCGAGTCCGGTCACTGCCCGCCCTCCCCGATCACATTGACCTGCAACGAGACCCGGGTGGCGCCCTCGGCCAGCGACCTGCGCAGCAGCGCGTCGACCGCGGTCAGCACCGCGTCCGCGCCGCCCTCCGCGGTGTTCCCGAACGGGCCGACATCCACCGCGTCCAGTTCGGCCACCTGGATGACCTCGCGGGCGGCCAGCGCATGCGGCGGCGCATCGTCGAGGTCGAACGGCTCGGTCGTGAACTCCACTCTCAATCGCACGCGCTCAACCTACTGCGCGAGGCACGAAAACCGGCAGCCCCCCTTGACAGCTCTCCTGGATTCCGGGCAACCTTCCATCAAGCAGAAAACAACTTCCGCGATACGGAAGGAGCGTCAAACTCTCATGGCCTCTCTTTTTTCCGAGAAGCGCACCGACCAGCGCTTCGATGTGAACCTCTCCATCCTCTTCACGGAACTCCCGCTCCTTGAGCGTCCCGCGGCCGCGGCCGCGGCGGGCTTCACGGCGGTCGAGCTGTGGTGGCCCTGGATCGAGACTCCCACCCCTGACCAGGCCGAGCTCGACGCTCTCAAGAAGGCGCTCGACGAGGCAGGCACCCAGCTGGTGGGCCTGAACTTCTACGCCGGACAGCTGCCAGGCCCCGACCGCGGCGCGGTTTCCGTGCCGGGCGAGGAGTCGGACCGCTTCCGCGCGAACATCGACGTCGCGGCGGACTTCGCCGCCTCGGTCGGCTGCAAGGCGCTCAACGCGCTCTACGGCAACCGCGTGGACGGCGTCGACCCGGCGGTCCAGGACCAGCTGGCCCTGGAGAACCTGGTTCTCGCCGCCCGCGCCGCCGACCGCGTCGGCGCGATCCTGCTGATCGAGACCCTGAACAAGCCGGAGTCGCCGCTCTACCCCCTGGTGAGCGCGCCCGCCGGTGTCGGTGTCGTCGACAAGGTGAACGCGGCGACGGGACTGGGCAACGCCAAGTTCCTGCTCGACCTCTACCACCTGTCGATGAACGGCGAAGACCTCGTCGAGGTCATCGAGAAGTACGCCGACAAGACCGGTCACGTGCAGATCGCCGACAACCCGGGCCGCGGCGCTCCCGGCACCGGCGGCCTCGACCTCGCCGACCTGCTCGACCGCCTCAAGAAGGCGGGCTACGACGGCTGGG
This sequence comes from Streptomyces sp. H27-C3, assembly GCF_030063415.1. Lineage (GTDB taxonomy): Bacteria > Actinomycetota > Actinomycetes > Streptomycetales > Streptomycetaceae > Streptomyces. The sequence continues at coordinate 107,709 of NZ_JASITA010000011.1, forward strand.
TCGGCCTCGAGTACAAGCCCGGCGACCGGCCGAGCGCAAGCGCCTTCGAGTGGCTGCCGGCCCCGCTGCGCGCCGCCGGCGCCTGACGGCCCACTCCTGACGTACGCAAGACTTTTTTCCGAAAGAGGCACCCTCATGAGCACCCTTCCCAAGATCGGCTTCATCGGCCTCGGCATCATGGGCTCCCCCATGGCCGAGAACCTGCTGAAGGCGGGTTACGACGTCACCGGCTTCACCCTTGAGCAGCCCAAGATCGACCGTCTGGTCGCGGCCGGCGGCAAGGGCGCGAGCTCGATCGCCGAGGCCGTCAAGGACGCCGACGTCGTCATCACGATGGTGCCCGCCTCCCCGCAGGTCGAGGCCATCGCGTACGGCGAGAACGGCATCCTGGAGAACGTCAGGAAGGGCGCCCTCCTGATCGACATGTCCTCGATCACCCCGCAGACCTCCGTCGACCTGGGCAAGGCGGGCGCCGAGAAGGGCCTGCGCGTCCTGGACGCCCCGGTCTCCGGTGGCGAGGCCGGCGCGATCGAGGCCGTACTGTCGATCATGGTCGGTGGCGAGAAGGCCGACTTCGACGCCGCCAAGCCGGTGCTCGACGTGCTGGGCAAGACCATCGTCCTGTGCGGCCCGCACGGCTCCGGCCAGACGGTCAAGGCCGCCAACCAGCTGATCGTCGCGGTCAACATCCAGGCGTGCGCCGAGGCCGTGGTCTTCCTGGAGAAGTCCGGCGTGGACCTCGCCGCCGCGCTCGACGTCCTCAACGGCGGCCTGGCCGGCTCCACCGTACTGACACGCAAGAAGGACAACTTCCTCAAGCGGGACTTCGCCCCGGGCTTCCGGATCGACCTGCACCACAAGGACATGGGCATCGTCACCGACGCCGCCCGCAATGTCGGTGCCGCCCTGCCCGTCGGCGCGGTCGTCGCCCAGCTCGTCTCCTCGCTGCGCGCCCAGGGTGACGGTGGCCTGGACCACTCCGCCCTGCTCCGTGGCGTCGAGCGCCTTTCGGGTCAGCCCCTCAAGAGCTGACCCGACCCCCTGAACTCCGGGCTGCGGCAGCGCTGACACCTGTCCTGTCGCGCCCAGGCGCTGCCGCCGCCCGGACCCAGACTCTTGATTTCAACAAACTGTTGACGCTACGTTCTGCCCGTACTTACGCTCCACATGACGGAAACGTCTTCCGTCAGCAGCTCCCGCACGGAAGGTCCCCATGTCGAAGCGTGTGCTCACGACCGAATCCGGCGCCCCGGTCGCCGACAACCAGAATTCCGCCTCCGCCGGTCTCGGTGGCCCGCTCCTCCTCCAGGACCAGCACCTCCTTGAGAAGCTCGCCCGGTTCAACCGTGAGCGCATCCCGGAGCGCGTGGTCCACGCGCGCGGATCCGGCGCGTACGGCTACTTCGAGGTCACCGACGACGTCACCGGCTTCACCCGCGCGAACTTCCTCGGCGAGGTCGGCAAGCGGACCGAGACGTTCATCCGCTTCTCGACCGTCGCCGACAACCTCGGTGGCGCGGACGCGGTCCGCGACCCGCGCGGTTTCGCGCTGAAGTTCTACACCGAAGAGGGCAATTACGACCTCGTCGGGAACAACACCCCGGTGTTCTTCCTCAACGACCCGGTCAAGTTCCCCGACTTCATCCACTCCCAGAAGCGCGACCCCTTCACGGGCAAGCAGGAACCGGACAACGTCTGGGACTTCTGGGCGCACTCGCCGCAGTCCACGCACCAGATCACCTGGCTGATGGGCGACCGCGGCATCCCCGCCTCGTACCGCCACATGAACGGCTTCGGCTCGCACACCTACCAGTGGACGAACGCCGAGGGCGAGGCCTTCTTCGTCAAGTACCACTTCAAGACGAACCAGGGCATCCGCTGCCTGTCCTCCGAGCAGGGCGCCGAGCTGGCCGGCTCGGACGCCAACTCGCACCAGACAGACCTGCTCCAGGCCATCGAGCGCGGCGTCAACCCGTCCTGGACCCTGCACGTCCAGGTCATGCCGGCCGCCGAGGCCGCTGAGTACCGCTTCAACCCGTTCGATGTGACGAAGGTCTGGCCGCACGCGGACTACCCGCTCCAGCGGGTCGGCCGGCTGGTCCTCGACCGGAACCCGGACAACGTGTTCGCCGAGGTCGAGCAGGCCGCGTTCTCGCCGAACAACTTCGTGCCCGGCATCGGCCCGTCCCCGGACAAGATGCTCCAGGGCCGGCTCTTCGCCTACGCGGACGCCCACCGCTACCGCCTCGGTGTGAACCACACCCAGCTGCCGGTGAACGCGCCCAAGGCGACCAAGGCCGACAACTACGGCCGCGACGGCGTCATGTCGACCCGCTACGGCAGGCGGCACGACAAGAACTACGAGCCCAACTCCTACGAGGGCCCGGCCCAGACGGACCAGGCGCTCTCCGCCCCCCTCGCGTTGTCCGGCTGGACCGGCACCCACGAGAACGCCGTCCACGTCAAGGACGACGACTTCTTCCAGGCGGGCGAGCTCTACCGGCTGATGTCGGACGAGGAGAAGTCCCGCCTGATCGCCAACATCGCAGGCGGCCTCTCGCAGGTCACCCGCGACGACGTGATCGAGAAGAACCTCGCCCACTTCCACGCGGCCGACCAGGAGTACGGCAAGCGCGTCCAGGAAGCGGTCCGCGCCCTGCGCGAGGACTAGTGCCGCGCCAGGCAACATCGGCCCCGTCGCGGCACTAGCACGGGCGAACAACCCACAGACCGCGCGCGGAAGCTGACGGGAGGTCATCTTCCACGCGCCGTCCGTACCGCCGACCCGAATGAGGGGTGGCCGGCGATACGGACAGGACTGGGAACCGCGGCGGCGAGCGAGCCAGTGCGGTGGTCAAGGCTTCCGGTATCTGCCCTGCTCGACCTGAGAGCAGAGCAGACCGGCAGTTCATCGCCCACCGCCGCGGTCCCGGACCGACCCCTACCCACCTTCCCCGTGCGACCCTCGCACCGCTAGGCGGGCTTCGGGACGATGCGCCGGACTCCGCCCTCCCCCTCCCCGGTGCGACCCTCGCACCGCTAGGCGGGCTTCGGGACGATGCGCCGGACTCCGCCCTCCCCCTCCCCGGTGCGACCCTCGCACCGCTAGGCGGGCTTCAGGGCGATGCGCCGGACTCCGCCCGGCGACCCGAGCGGGCCGGTATTTCGGCCCGCCGCACCAACCGCGGTCTCGACCGCACCCCATAGACCCGCCCGGCGGCGCGAATGTCCTGTCGCGCCAGCCTCGTGCCGTCGGGCGGCTTCAACTTCCGTGAAAGTGCGCGGAGTACGGATCGTTTCGTACTCCGCGCACTTTCGCGTTCCCGGGCGCGTACGTGCTCCTACGTGCTCGGGTCCACGCGCCCTGCTCTCCCGTCCAAGCCCCGCGCACCCCGCACAAGGCACTCGGGACACCACACCGGGATCGGCGTCCGGCTGCGCACGCTCCACACGCCACCACCGGCCCGCCGTGGTCGCACAGGTCAGCAGTGCCGGCGCGCCGAGGCCCTCCCAGCACCCGGCAGGCGTGCGAAGGCCCTCACCCGGCGCCCAGCACCCGGCAGGGGCACGCGCACGCCGAAGGGGCGGCCCGCCGTGGTGGCGGGCCGCCCCTTCAGTAGGTGCGGGTCGTGCGGGGTGCGAGCGTCAGACGAGCGGACGGATCGCCGTGGGCGCGTGGCCCGGCTCCGTGGCGAGGTCCTCCCACTCCTTGACGGCGCTGATATCGGCCGTCGGGCTCATGGAGATGTTGGTGACCCGCTCCAGGATCGCCTCGACGACGACCGGGACCCGGAACTCGGCGGCCAGCTTCTTGGCCTCCTCGAAGGCGGGCAGCAGTTGGTCGGGCTCAGTGACGCGGATGGCCTTGCAGCCGAGACCCTCGACAACCTTGACGTGGTCGACGCCGTAGACGCCCAGCTCCGGGGAGTTGATGTTCTCGAACTCCAGGTTGACCTGGAAGTTGATGTCCAGGCCGGCCTGCGCCTGACGGATCAGACCGAGGTAGGCGTTGTTCACGAGAACGTGGACGTACGGGATCTTGTGCTGCGCGCCGACCGCCAGCTCCTCGATCATGAACTGGAAGTCGTAGTCACCGGAGAGCGCGACGACGGGCGTCTCGGGGTCGGCGGTGGCGGCACCGAGCGCGGCCGGGATGGTCCAGCCGAGCGGGCCCGCCTGGCCGCAGTTGATCCAGTGGCGCGGCCGGTAGACGTGCAGCATCTGCGCGCCGGCGATCTGGGAGAGGCCGATGGTGGTGACGTAACGCGTCTCCGGGCCGAAAGCCTTGTTCATCTCCTCGTACACGCGCTGCGGCTTCAGCGGCACGTTGTCGAAGTGCGTGCGGCGCTGGAGCGTGGACTTGCGCTCCAGGTGCGAGGCGACCCACGCGGACCGGTCGGGCAGCTTGCCCGCGGCCTTGAGCTCCTTGGCGACCTCGACGAAGAGCTCAAGAGCGGCCTTGGCATCGGAGGCGATGCCGTAGTCCGGGGCGAAGATCTTGCCGATCTGGGTGGGCTCGATGTCGACGTGGACGAACTTGCGGTCCTTGGTATAGACGTCGAGCTTGTAGCCGGTGTGGCGGTTGGCCCAGCGATTGCCGATGCCCAGGACGAAGTCCGACTCCAGGAACGTCGCGTTGCCGTAGCGGTGCGAGGTCTGCTGGCCGACCATGCCCGCGTTCAGGTCGTGGTCGTCCGGAATGGTGCCCCAGCCCATCAGGGTCGGCACGACGGGCGTGTTGGTGATCTCGGCGAACTCGACCAGCAGGTCGGAGGCGTCCGCGTTGATGATGCCGCCACCGGCGACGATCAGCGGGCGCTCGGACTCGAGCAGGAAGGTGATCGCCTTCTCGATCTGGGCGCGGGTCGCGGCCGGCTTGTAGACGGGCAGCGGCGCGTACGTCTCCGGGTCGAACTCGATCTCGGTCAGCTGGACGTCGATCGGCAGGTCGATGAGGACCGGGCCCGGACGGCCCGAGCGCATCAGGTGGAACGCCTGCTGGAAGACGCCGGGGACCTGCGCGGCCTCCAGGACGGTGGTCGCCATCTTGGTGACCGGCTTCGCGATCGAGGCGATGTCGACGGCCTGGAAGTCCTCCTTGTGGAGGACCGCGACCGGGGCCTGGCCAGTGATGCACAGGATCGGGATCGAGTCGCCGATCGCGGAGTAGAGCCCGGTGATCATGTCGGTGCCGGCCGGTCCCGACGTACCGATGCACACACCGATATTGCCGGCCTTGGTGCGGGTGTACCCCTCGGCCATGTGGGAGGCGCCCTCGACGTGGCGGGCCAGCGTGTGGTCGATACCGCCGCCCGCTTCGAGGGCCTTGTAGAAGGGGTTGATCGCCGCGCCGGGCACACCGAACGCGGCCGTCACGCCTTCGAGCTTGAGGATCTCAACAGCCGCTCGGGCGGCGGTCATACGAGGCATTGGGTACTCCTGCTTCGGCCTGTCGGAACGACCCCACCGCTGTGGACCGGTGAGCGTCATTTCCATAATGCGGAAGTTTAGTTCTGCTATATGGAAGTAATCTAGAGGCGGGCCGTGCAACCGTCAAGGGCGGCCAATGGTCGAAGTCCCTCCCCAAGGCGTCGCTCTTGGTGGACGATGGGACACGTACCGCAGTCATAAGCGCCGACGGTCCGAGGGGGACGGTCATGGGAGAGAACGTGCCGGTGCGCTGCCCGGCATGCCGCCGCCATCACACGTTCACGTCGCCGGTATTTCCCTGCGCGTGTGGCGCCCCGCTCGCGCCTCCCCTGCTCCGGGGTGCCGCGCCGGAGCGGATCACGCACCGCACCTGGACCGACGCCTGGGTCACGGTCCGCTGCGAGTCCTGCGGGCGCCAGGACCAGTGGCCGCAGCCCGAGCTGGGCTGCGCGTGCGGGGTGGTACTACGCATTCCGGTGCGTCCGGTGCCGCGCACCGCGGCGGCAGGATCCCCGCCCGCAGCCGGTCACCCGTCCCACATCCCTTTGCCGCCGACCGAGGCTCCTCCGCGCCCCACGTTCCGCCCGATGACGATCAGGACCGCGCGGGACGCGGTGACCGCGGCGGCGCTCTATCTGAAGTGGCTCGGGTTCCGCGACATCATGCAGTCGCCCGAGCGGCCGGCGTCCGGCATCGATCTGCGCGGGGCCGGCCTGGTCGCGCAGATCGACCCGACGACCCGGCCCGCCAAGCTGCGCGACGTCGAATGCCTGTGGCTCAACGGTCTGAGCTCGTCGGCGGTGAGCGTCTTCTTCTCGCTCGCCGGGTACGCCGACGACGCCAGGGCCCGAGCGGACTCGCTGGGCATCCCGCTCTTCGTCATGGATCTCACGGGGACACCGCAGCCGGTCAACGGCCCGGCGGACGAGCTCATCAGCACGGGCGCGTAGGGCACTGCCTGAGCGATACTGCCGCCATGCGCATCCGACCCGCGACCTTGGCCGAACTCCCCCTGCTCCAGGCCGTCGAGCGTGCGGCGGGCGAGCCGTTCCGCGCTCTGGGCATGGCCGAGATAGCCGACGACGAGCCCCCGGCGCTGGACCTGCTGGCCCGCTACCTGCGGGCGGGCCACGCCTGGGTCGCGGCGGACGCCGGGGAGCGGCCCGTCGCGTATCTGATCCACGACGCCGTGGACGCGGCGGCCCACATCGAGCAGGTCTCCGTCCACCCCTGCGCCGCCGGCCGCGGCACGGGCCGCGCCCTGATCGACCACCTCGCGGACCGCGCCGCGGCCGAGAGCGCGACCGCCCTGACCCTGACCACGTTCACCGACGTCCCGTGGAACGCCCCGTACTACGCCAGGATCGGTTTCCGCACGCTCCCCGACCGCGAGCTCACTCCGGGCCTGCGGAAGATCCGCGCCGAGGAGGCGGAGCTGGGCCTGGACCGCTGGCCGCGAGTCTGTATGCGCCGAGAGCTCTGAGCAGCGCTCTCGCACCCGTGGCCAGGTGTACCGGTAGCTAGTGCCGCGGCAGGTGACGTTTGCCCGTCAAGGAGCGGCGTCCGGTGCGTGCTCTCGGCGTGCCGGCCGGAAGTCCTCGTACTGGACGTACTTGGGCTTTCGGCCGGTGCGGCGAGAGTATGTGCCGGCCGCCGCGACGGGGCACTAGGTGTACCGCTCGCGCAGTTCCGCCTTCCTGACCTTGCCGCTGACCGTCATCGGGAACGCGTCCATGACCTGGAGTCTGCGCGGGATCTTGTAGTGCGCGAGCCCGGTCGCGGCAGAACTCCGTCAGCTCCTCCAGCGTCGGCGGATACCGCGGGTCGCGCGGAATGACGCAGGCCAGGATCTCTTCGCCGTACCGCTCGTCGGAGGTGCCGACCACCTGGACGTCGGAGATCTTCGGATGGCCGTGGAGGAACTCCTCGATCTCTCGCGGATAGACGTTCTCACCACCGCGAATGATCATGTCCTTGATGCGGCCGACGATCTGGACATACCCGTCCTCGCGGATCACCGCCAGGTCCCCGGTGTGCATCCAGCGGCCCGCGTCGATGGCGTCCGCCGTCTTCCGCAGCTCCTCCCAGTAGCCGAGCATCACGCTGTAGCCGCGGGTGCGCAGCTCGCCCGCCGCGCGACAGCGTCACTCCCGTCACCGGGTCCACGACCTTGACCTCGATGTGCGGCAGCACCCGCCCGACCGTGCCCGTGCGGCGCTCCAGGTCGTCGTCGCGGCGGGTCTGGGTGGAGACCGGGGAGGTCTCCGTCATGCCGTAGCAGATGGACACCTCGGCCATGCGCATCTCGCCGCCCACCCGCTTCGCAGTCGCCCCGCACCTCTTCGACCATCCGCCGGTAGTCGCTTCCCTGGTGCGCCAGCGAGGCGATCAAGACCGAGACCCCTGCCTGGTTCAGGACGTGCTTCAGCTCGTGCGTGCGGTACGCGGGATTGATGTTGACCATGACCGCACCGATCCGCGCGGTGGCGTACCGCGTCAGCACCCACTCCGGGCAGTTGACCGCCCAGAGCCCCGACCTGAGCCACCTCTGCCAGACACTCGCCACGTTGCCGTATGGCAGCTCCGACCAGGGGCATCCGCTGCGCGCCTTGAGCAGCATGGCGTCCAGAAGGGCCCTGGGGTCCTTCGATCGACGGCCTGGCCGGGCATCAAGAATCGGCTTCGCACGGGCCCACGCGTCGTCGGTGAGGAGGGGAACCACACGCTCCCGCGCCCGGAACCAAGTGCTGATCTGGTCGTCGGACCGCTTCTTCCTTGGGGCCTCTCCCAAAATGGTCACGCGCAGGTCCAGCAGGTCAATCACGCTCTCCTGCTCCCAGGGCGCCATCCTGTGCGAATTCACCCGAGCCATCTCGACCAGGGCATTAAGGTCACGCGCCCGATCGACAGGTTTCTCTGCTTCCTTCCTGCCACGCCACTGCTTCGTTCCGGAGCTCTTCCAAGCCCGCCAGTTCGTCATTGAGTGGGCGAACTGCTCGATCAACGGCTTCCTCAGCCGCCTTGCGGTCGAGCTTCTTACGTGCGGCCTGTCGAGCTGTTACGGCAGTCGTCACGGCGATAGTCTCGTCCAACTCTTCTATCTGCTCGCCCAGCTCTTTGATGCGCGCCGCGTAGTCGGTGCCGTTACTGTTGACCATGTCAATCCAGTCAGCTGCCATCAGCTTCAGACGCTCAGGGTCTTCGAGGAGCCCGCAGACCTCAGACCAGACGCGGTTTTCCAGGGCGTCCGCGTTGATCCGCGTGGCCCGCGGCGTGGGAGCTGGTCAGGGACGCGCACCGGGAGCTGCGCGCGCTGGCCCCGCGCGTCGTCGACCCGGAGCTGCGCAATGAACTCGTCCTGGTGTGCGGCTGGTTGGCGGCGGCGACCGGGAGCGGCTCGGACCGGGCTCCGGCCCGCTGGTGGCGCTGACGCCGCGCGAGCTGGATGTGCTGGCGTGCGTGGCGGCGGGCTCGACGACTGCGGCGGCGGGTCAGCAGCTGGGGCTGCGGCCGGAGACGGTGAAGGGGTATCTGCGTTCCGTGATGCGGAAGTTGGGGGCGCACACAAGACTGGAAGCGGTGGTCGCGGCACGACGGGCGGGCCTGCTGCCGTGACGGTGGCCCGGGAGCGGGGAACAGCCCCGGGCAGCGGTCCACCCCCCGTCAGAACAGCGGCAGCTGACCCGAAAACGTCGGTACGTCGTACCCGTCCAGCGAAGCCCGCACCGCAGGATCCAGCGGCGCGTGCCTCCGCGACCCGAGGCACGACACCAAGTCGCCCACGTGCCGCGCCCCGGAAGGATCGTGGCGGGCAAACCTGCTCGCCACGACGGCGATTTCACGGCGGCACACCGGGCACGTGCGACGGGGAGAGGACATGCCCCCAGTCTGCCCTGCCCGCCGCGGCGCCGTGCCCCGGAGATCCGCGATGTCCCTCAGATGCCGGGCTCCGGGCTCCAAACCGCTCATCAGAAGCCCGTGTCCGCGGATGCGGCGAGGTCCCTCAGCTGTCGAGCGGCGCGAACCGGATCTCGTGCACGGCCGCCGACGCCATCGTGCCCAGCAGCCGCTCCCCCTCCTCGGCGATCTCCGCACGCTGGGCGCGGGTGAACGTACCCAGGGCCTCGATGGTGAGCGTCGCGGTGCCCTTGGTCTCCTCCATATGCCAGAGGCCGGCCGGGAAGCCGTCGACGAGGAGGGGGCGGTAGTACTCGTTCTGGTTCCGGGTACGGAGCCGGTACTTCGTCGCGACCACCCGGCTGCGGTCGGCGTGCGAGAGCAGCAGGTTGTCGAACTCGGGGAGGAAGCGGGGTGGGGCCGGGGTGTCCTCCGCCGGGCGGGACGCGTCGGGAAGGTCGAAAAGCTCGACGCCGTTCTCGTCGCTGAAGGTGAGCAGCCGCGGCCGCAGCCGCTCGAACGCCTCCCGCAGCCGGGTCAACCCCGCCCAGACCTGCATGTCCTTGACCGAGGCGGGCCCGAACGCCGCCAGGTAGCGCAGCACGGCCGCGTCGGGCGTCGCCGGCGCGGGCTCGGACGGCCGGCCCAGCCAGTGCTCGGCGGTGGTGAGCGCCACCTGGCCGCTCCTGCCCCACAGGCCCCGCGGAGTGACCTGGACCAGGGGCAGTTTGCAGCGGGCCGCGACGGCCAGGGCCGACGGGTCCGCGTCCGGCCACTCCTTCAGCAGCGCCTCCCGGAGTTCCGCCATGGTCCGTGGCCGCTCCTCGACGAGGCCACGGCTCAGCGCGGCCAGCCGGTCGAGGTCCACGCCCCGCAGCCCCTTGCGGAACGCCTTGAGCTCCCGTTCACGCGCCGCCTGGACGAGAGGCCGCAGGGCGAGGCAGTCGTCGGCGGTGTGCGTGTGGATGGTGGAGCGCATGGTGACGATGCGTACGACGTCGCGCGAAGCCATCAGGCCCGAGAGCTCCTCGGGGGCGAAGCCTTCGAGGCGGGCGAAGAGCTGGTAGTACGGCGGCTTGGTGTTCTGCGCCTGCAGGCCGACCAGATGCTCGACGGCGTCCGCGGCGGGCATCGCGGCGCGGGACAGCAGGAGCTGGCGCGCCAGAGTCGCGCGGTTCAGGGCACGGGTACTGAGCATGGCCTTCGCCGGGGATGTGGTCATGCTCCGCACGCTACTCACCCTTGCGGACAGTTTCCGTCCGCATCTCGGAGATCCCCGCACCTCGCAGGCCATGCGCCCGACATTTGGGACGTATATTCTGCACCGTGGCCATGACACCGCATCACCCATGGGAGGCGGGACCCGTATGAAGCACTCCTGGCGCCGCCAGCCGGCGCCCCCAGCCATGCCTCCCACGGCCGCGCGCCCTCCAGCCCGCCCGGCCGCCGCCTCCACCGATCCGGCGCAGCAGAACCGGGCCAGCGTCGTGCATGCCGCGCTCTACCGGTACGGCCGGCGCGTCTCCACGCCGGACTCGCTCGCCGAGACGTTCCGTCAACTGCGGGAGGATCCCGACGGCATGGCCTGGATCGGCCTACACCGGCCGACCGAGGCCGAAATCCTCACCCTGGCCGACGAGTTCGACCTGCACCCACTGGCCGTCGAGGACGCGATGGAGGCGCACCAGCGCCCCAAGCTGGAGCGGTACGGCGAGACGCTCTTCGTCGTCCTTCGAGCGGCCCGCTACCTGGACGCCGCCGAGGAGGTCGACTTCGGTGAGCTGCATGTCTTTGTCGGCAGGGACTTCGTCATCACCGTCAGGCACGGCGCGGCGCCCGACCTCTCCGCCGTACGCAACCGGATGGAGGAGACCCCGGAGCTGATGGCGCTGGGGCCCGAGGCGGTGCTTTACGCGATTCTCGACGCCGTCGTCGACGGATACGCGCCGGTGGTCGAGGGCGTACAGAACGACATCGACGAGATCGAGACCGAGGTCTTCCGGGGTGACCCCGAGGTCTCCCGGCGCATCTATGAACTCTCCCGCGAAATGGTGGAGTTCCAGCGCGCCACCCGCCCCCTGGTCGGCATGCTGCACGGTTTGATGGCGGGCTTCGCGAAGTACCGCACCGATGAGGAACTCCAGCGTTACCTGCGTGACGTCGCCGACCACGTCACGCACACCAGCGAGCGCGTGGACGGCTTCCGCCAGGCCCTGGCCGACATCCTCACGGTCAACTCGACCCTGGTCACACAGCAGCAGAACGCGGAGATGCGGGCCATCGCCGAGGCGGGCTTCGAGCAGAACGAGGAGATCAAGAAGATCTCGTCGTGGGCAGCGATTCTGTTCGCACCCACACTCGTGGGAACCATCTACGGCATGAACTTCGACGAGATGCCCGAGTTGCACTGGGCGTTCGGCTACCCGTTCGCGATTCTGCTGATGGCGGCGGTGTGCGTGAGCCTGTACTTCATCTTCAAGCGACGGGACTGGCTGTAGCCGACAGATCGACCCAAGCATCTATATCCGCATTAGCGAACCTTTCTCTGGGCTGGCCTCAGCGCTCTGGGGAGAATCTGGGGAGAATCCGCGGCGATGGGGAGCGGGGGCGTTGTCAACTTCCTGGAGCCCGCGGTGGCGTGGTCCGGATTGGGGCGTGTCTGGCCGTTGTGGGGGCCCCTGGTCAGGCGGCCGGGGACAGGCCCGTGGCCTGCCTCCAGGTGGTGAAGCGGTCGGTCATCTCGGTGCGGTAGTGGGGTGCGGTGAGGAGGTGTCGGCGGGGTCACCGCTGACGGATCGTCTCGTACGACACGACGACGCCGCGTTCCGACATCGCCTCCTCGACCTCACGGAAACGCCAAGGACAACTTCCCCACCGTCGAGGTGTGCCGCAACCTAAGGGCTGTCCCGTAATCCCTGGTGGATCAGCGCACGGCGTCAGATGCGGCGCATCGCAAGGCGGAGGGACGTTCGCATACTGGACGTATTCGGGCGTTCCGACAACGCGGCGAGGTGCCGTAGCTGTCGTCGTGCGCCTGCCAGGGATTGCGGGACAGCCCTTAGACCACTCGGGACTACGGCTGATCATCTGCGGAGGCACCTACTCGAAGGCCGACAAACGCTACGCCGACAACGTCGTGGCCTACGCGACGCTCGCGGCAGCCACCGCTGAGGCGCCGCCTGACGCCCTCGGCGCTGCCGGAGCTGCCCGGACCACTGCCCCCAGAGTCGTTCACTCCTGCTCCGCCACCCACTCGTACCAGCGATCCATCCCTTCCCCCGTGGTCGCGGACACCGCCAGCAACCTCACCTGCGGATTGACCGAGCGCGCATACGCCTCGCACTGATCGACGTCGAAATCGACATAGGGGAGCAAGTCGATCTTGTTGATGATCACCAGGTCGGCGGCGGCGAACATGTAGGGGTACTTCAGCGCCTTGTCCGTACCCTCGGTAACCGAGATGATCACGACCTTGCTGCGCTCCCCCAGGTCGAACAGGGCGGGGCAGACCAGGTTCCCCACGTTCTCGACCAGGACCAGCGAGCCGGCCGCGGGCGACAGGACCGTGAGCGCACCGTGCATCATCTCCGCGTCGAGATGGCACCCCGCCCCGGTGTTCACCTGGACCACCGGGCATCCGGTTCGCCTGATCCGGTCGGCGTCGAGCATCGTTTCCTGATCGCCCTCGACGACCGCGACCGGTCGCCGGCTCGCGAGATCGGCGATGGTGCGTTCGAGCAGCGTGGTCTTGCCCGCGCCGGGAGAGCTCATCAGATTCACCGCGACGATTCCCCGATCGGCCAGCCACTCGCGATTGCGGGCCGCGAGATCGTCGTTCTTGGCCAGCACGCGTTGCTCAAGCGTGATCGTCTCGCCGGCCGCCTTCGGGTGACCGTGCCCGTGGCCCCCCGTACGGTCGTGCGAGTGATCGTGCGAGTGGCCCTGCGGAGGGGCCTCCGCACCACCGGGTGGGCGGCCCCGCACCGTCGCGTCATCTGTCTTCGGCAAGGCGATTCTGGTTCCGCTGCCGCCCTCTTCACCACAACCGCAGGTGCCACACATACGTCAGCCCACTCTCATCGAAATGATCTCAAGTTCCCGTCCCGATGTGATCTCCACGTCGGCGCTGCCGCAAGGGCAGAGCAGGACAAGATCGGTCAAGGTGACATCGGAGTCGCAGGTGCGGCAGTGCAGGACCCCGGGAGGCTGGTCGATGTCCAGCCGCGCACCCTCGGCCGCAGTGCCCTCGGTGACCAGGTCGAAGGAGAATCGCATGGAGTCGGCCACCACTGCGGTCAGCACGCCCACCCGCAGCCGGACCGCGTGCACCTGCCGACCGGCAGCGCGTTCACACACCGCGTCGACCACGCTCTGCGCGATCGCCAATTCATGCACAGCCGCCCCGTTCTCGCGTCCACGTCCAGCCCGCATATTCGCTTGCCGGCCGAGACCGCCCGCCGGTAAGCCATTCATCCCGCCGAGCCGCTCACTGGCTCCTATTCCGCTTGGTTCACGCCTGATCCACGATCTCCGCCGACCTGGAAGAGGAATACCATGGTCGACTTGCGAATTCTCGTGTTGACAGGGCACCCGAAAGGAGTCTAGATGGTAGCAATGTGAGCTACACCATACCGATGGGCTCAGCTGATCTCAGTGAAGCGGCAGATCGGCCGTCGGCCCCGGAAGGCGGCAGCGCTATGCCGACAGACGCAGCGGTCAAAGCAGAGGAAACGCTGATCCACGTGCTGTGGATCAATGCCGGTCTCAGCTGCGACGGGGATTCGGTGGCGCTCACCGCCGCCACTCAGCCCAGCATCGAGGAAATCGCGCTCGGCGCATTGCCCGGCCTTCCGCAGGTCGCGGTGCACTGGCCACTGATCGATTTCGAATGCGGCCCCAACGGCGGAGCAGACGACTTCCTGGAGTGGTTCTTCAAGGCGGACCGGGGCGAGCTTGAACCGTTCGTCCTGGTCGTCGAGGGGTCCATCCCGAACGAGCAGTTGCACGACGAGGGCTACTGGTCCGGCTTCGGCAACGACCCCGCCACGGGCCAGCCGATGACCACCAGCGAGTGGCTCGACCGGCTCGCGCCGAAGGCCACCGCGATCGTCGCGGTGGGCACCTGCGCCACGTACGGCGGCATCCACGCCATGGCGGGCAACCCGACCGGTGCGATGGGAGTGCCCGACTACCTGGGCTGGGAATGGAAATCCAAAGCCGGAATCCCCATCGTGTGCGTGCCGGGCTGCCCCATTCAGCCGGACAACCTGTCGGAGACGCTCACCTATCTGCTCTACATGGCCACCGACCAGGCGCCCATGATTCCGCTCGACGACGCGCTCCGCCCGACCTGGCTGTTCGGCCAGACGGTGCACGAGGGATGCGACCGGGCCGGCTACTACGAGCAGGGCGACTTCGCCACGGAGTACGGCTCGCCCAAGTGCATCGTAAAACTGGGCTGCTGGGGTCCCACCGTCAAGTGCAATGTGCCCAAGCGTGGCTGGATGAACGGCATCGGCGGCTGCCCCAACGTGGGGGGAATCTGCATCGGCTGCACCATGCCCGGGTTCCCGGACAAGTTCATGCCCTTCATGGACGAGCCCCCCGGCGGCAAGCTCTCCACGAACGCGGTCGGACTGTACGGATCCACGATGCGCCGACTGCGGCAGATCACCTCGCACACCCTGGACCGCGAGCCGAAATGGCGTAAGCCGGGGAAGACACTCACGACCGGTGCCACCCGCACCTGGTAACCCACACACCGCGAAAACAGAGAGCTGAGGCGGCGCAATGACAGCGACGCGCAACAAGGGGGGCGGCGGAAGCCGGGGCCAGGACGAATTGGTGGAGATGGCGTGGGACCCCATCACCCGGATCGTCGGCAGCCTGGGCATCTACACGAAGATCGACTTCAAGCAGCGAGTGGTCGCCGAGTGCCACAGCACGAGCTCCATCTTCCGCGGCTACTCGGTCTTCATGAAGGGCAAGGACCCACGTGACGCGCACTTCATCACCAGCCGGATCTGCGGCATCTGCGGTGACAACCACGCCACGTGTTCCTGTTACGCGCAGAACATGGCCTACGGAGTGAAGCCGCCGCATCTCGGCGAATGGATCGTCAATCTCGGCGAGGCAGCGGAGTACATGTTCGACCACAACATCTTCCAGGAGAACCTGGTGGGGGTCGACTACTGCGAGAGGATGGTCGCCGAGACGAATCCCGGAGTGCTCGAACAGGCCAACCGGACCGCCTCGCCGCAGGCGGACGCCCACGGGTACAAGACCATCGGCGACATCATGCGCTCCCTGAACCCGTTCACCGGCGAGTTCTACCGCGAGGCACTCCAGGTGAGCCGGATGACCCGGGAGATGTTCTGCCTGATGGAGGGCCGGCACGTGCACCCCTCCACGCTGTACCCCGGTGGCGTGGGAACCGTGGCGACCATCCAGTTGATGACGGACTACATCACGCGTCTTCAGCGGTACGTCGAGTTCATGAAGAAGGTCGTGCCCATGCACGACGACCTCTTCGACTTCTTCTACGAGGCGCTCCCCGGCTACGAGCAGGTCGGCAACCGGCGCATCCTGCTGGGGTGCTGGGGCTCTTTCCAGGACCCCGAGCACTGCAACTTCGAGTACAAGGACATGACCAACTGGGGTCGGAAGATGTACGTGACCCCGGGCGTCGTCGTCGACGGGAAACTGGTCACCACGGACCTGGTGAAGATCAACCTGGGTATCCGCATCCTGCTTGGTTCGTCCTACTACGGCGACTGGGAAGACCAGGAGATGTTCGTGACCCACGATCCGCTGGGCAATCCGGTCGACCGGCGCCACCCCTGGAACCAGCACACCAACCCGCAGCCGCAGAAGCGGGACCTGGACGACAAATACAGCTGGGTCATGTCGCCGCGGTGGTTCGACGGAAAGGACTACCTCGCACTGGACACCGGAGGCGGACCGCTGGCCCGGCTGTGGGTCACGGCGCTCGCCGGCCTGGTCGACATCGGCTACATCAAGGCCACCGGCGACAGCGTGAAGATCAACCTCCCCAAGACCGCCCTCAAGGGCCCGGTCGAACTGGAATGGCGCATCCCGCAGTGGAGCAACACCCTTGAGCGCAACCGGGCCCGCACCTACTTCCAGGCGTACGCCGCCGCCTGCGCGCTGCACTTCGCGGAGAAGGCCCTCGTGGAGATCCGGGCCGGGCGGACGAAGACCTGGGAGAAGTTCGAGGTCCCTGAGGAGGGCATCGGCTGCGGCTTCACCGAGGCGGTGCGCGGCGTCCTGTCCCACCACATGGTGATCCGGGACGGCAAGATCGCCAACTACCACCCGTACCCGCCGACCCCGTGGAACGCGAGCCCACGCGACACCTACGGCACGCCGGGTCCCTACGAGGACGCGGTGCAGGGGCAGCCGATCTTCGAGGAGAACGACCGGGAGCACTTCAAAGGCATCGACATCATGCGCACCGTCCGCAGTTTCGACCCGTGTCTGCCCTGCGGAGTGCACATGTATCTCGGCGAGGGCAAGAAGCTGGATTTGCTGCACTCGCCGACCCAGTCCGCGGGTGCGTAACGTGACCGGGCACTCCGAGCCGGCGGCCCCCGAGCCCGCTCCCGCCTCGTCGGACTGGCGCGCGACCGGCGACCGCATCGACGCCCTGATCGCCGCCAGCGCGTCGGGGGGCGCCGTCGCGCGAGAACGAAGCGAGGAACTGGTCCGACTCGTCACCGATTTCTACGGTGCCGGACTGGAGCAGCTGCTCGACGTCCTGTACGAACGGGGCCGACTGGACGACGACGTCCTGGCCGCCCTCGCCGCAGACGACCTGGTGGCCAGCCTTCTGCTGGTGCACGGAATGCACCCCTACAGCGTGGAGACACGGGTCGAGAAGGCGCTGGAGAGCGTGCGACCGTATCTGGGCTCCCACGGCGGAGACGTGGAGCTGCTCGGTGTCACCGATGACGGTGTCGTCGGGCTGCGACTGCTGGGCAGTTGCGACGGTTGCCCGTCCTCCTCGGTCACGCTCAAGCTGGCCGTGCAGGGCGCGGTCGAGGCGGCGGCTCCGGAGATCACCACAATCGAGGTGGAGACCGCCGGCGAAGGGCCATCGGGCGCCTCCGGTCCGGTGGTACCGGTCGACGCGCTGTTCTCGCGGCTTCACGAGGCCTCTGCGGCGCCCGGCCGACCGGGCGCGTCGTGGCAGCCCGTACCGGAGCTGAACGCGCTGCCGTCCGGTGGCGTCGTCCGGGTCACCGCGGGCGGCGTCAAGGTGCTGGCCTGTCGGATCGGCGCGGACCTGTTCGCCTTCCGGGACTGGTGCGCCCAGTGCGACCTGCCGCTGGAGGGCGCCGCACTGGCCCGACGGCTGGGTGGCGCATCGGGAGACGCGGTGCTGCGCTGCCCCGCCTGCCGCGCGCACTACGACGTGCGGCGCGCGGGCGCCTGCCTGGAGGAGGAGGGGCTGCATCTCGACCCGCTGCCGCTGCTCGCGGACGGTACGAGCGTCTCGATCGCGGTGCCCACACCGGTGGCGACATGATCATCCGAAGCTGTGCGTCGTCCCCCGCGGCCTCCCTGCTGCGGATCACCCGCAGGCGTCCGCAACCGGCGGCGGGCGAGCGCTGCGAGATGTGCGCGGAGCCGCTTGGGACAGATCATTCCCATGTGGTGAACCTGGACAGCCGGGCCCTGATGTGCGCGTGCCGACCCTGCTATCTCCTGTTCAGCGACCAGCGGGCGCACCTGCGCTACCGGGCGGTTCCCGACCGCTACCTGCAGTTCGGCGGCCTCACCCTGGACGACCGGACCTGGGACGAGCTGCAGATCCCGGTCGGACTGGCATTCCTGTTCCGCAACTCCCTGCAGGACCGCACCATCGCGTTCTACCCGGGGCCCGCCGGCGCCACCGAGTCCGAACTGCCACTGGACGCCTGGGGCACCATCGTCGAGGCCAACCCGGAGCTGGCGGTGCTGCGCCCCGACGTCGAGGCACTGCTGGTGCGCCGCACGGACGGGCCGGAGGGGTCGTGCCACCTGGTGCCCATCGACACCTGCTACGAGCTCGTCGGCAGGCTGCGAACGCTGTGGCGCGGCTTCGACGGCGGCCAGGAGGCGCATCAGGCGATCGACACGTTCTTCGCGCAGGTGCGGGAACGCAGCCGCCCCGCGACCATGGCCGGTCCGTCATGACCGGCCTCGGTTTCTCCGTGCTCGACATCGTCGCCGAGCCGTACACCGTCGTGCCGCAACTGACCGCGCGGCTGCGGATCGAAGAGGGCTCCGGCGAACGGATCCATGCCATCGTGCTGCGCTGCCAGGTCCGTATCGAGCCGCAGCGCCGACACTACGACGACACCGAACGGGACGGGCTGCGCGGCCTGTTCGGGGAGCGGGATCGGTGGCCCGACACCCTGAAACCGTTCCTGTGGATGCAGTGCAACGCCACCGTGCAGGGGTTCACCGGCGCCACGGAAAGCGACCTCGCGCTGCCCTGCACCTACGACTTCGACGTGATCGGCTCCCGGTACCTGCACGCCCTCGGAGACGGCGAGGTGCCCCTCACCCTGCTCTTCTCCGGCACGGTGTTCACCAAAGGCAGCGCGGGCTTCGGGGTACGCCAAGTGCCCTGGGACTGCGAGGCCCGCCATCTCATGCCGGTCACCGTGTGGCGGCAGATGATCGAGTCCCACTTCCCGAACTCCGGCTGGATCAGGCTGGACCAGGACGTACTCGACCGGATCGCCGACTTCCGTGCGCGGCGCGGGCTGATCAGTTGGGACGAGACGGTGAGCACCCTGCTGGCGGACCTCGGCGAGGTGGTCCCGTGAGCGGTCTGCCCAGCAGGACCGAACCGACCGGCCCGACCGATCCGGTGGGCCTGGAGCACGTCCGTACGGTCGCCGACGCGGTGCTCTACGAGGGCTACCTGCTGTATCCGTACCGTGCGAGTTCGCACAAGAACCAGTCGCGCTGGCAGTTCGGGGTCCTGGGGCCGCCGTCCACGTCTCCGGGGAGCTTCGGCGAGGAGCCGGGCATGGCTGTGCAGTGCCTGCTGACGGACCCCGGCGGCACGCCGGCGGCGGTCACCGTCCATCTGCGCTTTCTCCAGCTGCAGGTCCGCGAGGTGTGGCGCCGCGACGAGGACGGCAGTCATACCGCGGTCGGAGCTCTGAGCGTCGACGGGGTGTCGGTGCTGAGCTGGGACGAGGCCGTGGAGCGGGAAGTCGGGCTGTCCGCCGTGCCGTTGGCCGAACCGTCCGACCACCTGTACACGATCCCCGGCGGGGAGGACACCGAGCCGCTGTCGGACACCCGCGGCACGCCGCTGGGCCGCATCGTGCGGCGCCGCGAACCTCTGACGGTCCGGATCCGAACCCGGGCGACGGTCGACGGCGGCTTCGTCCGGCTGTCCGTGACGGTGGACAACGAGCACGCCGGGACAGCGGTCGGCAAGGACGCCGCGATCCGCGCCTCGCTGATCGGCTCACACCTGATCCTCCAGGCACACGGCGTCCGGTTCGTCTCACTGCTCGATCCACCGACCGAGGCCGCGCCCGCCGCTGCCCGCTGCCGGCAGCACCGCTGCTGGCCCGTGCTCGCCGGGGCGAAAGGGACGGCCCACACCGTGCTCGGGGCGCCGATCATCCTGTACGACCACCCGGAAGTGGCCGAGCAGAGCGCCGGCGCGCTCTTCGACTCCACCGAGATCGACGAGATCCTGACGCTGCGCGTGATAACGATGACGGAGGTGGAGAAGGCCGAGGCGCGGGCCACCGATCCCCGGGCGCGGGAGATCATCGACCGCTGCGAGGCCATGTCGTCCGCGGATCTGCAACAGCTCCACGGCCTGCTTCGTGATCCGCACGCGCCGACGTCCCCGCCCGGTCCCGAGGCCGCCGCGGCGTCCGATCTCCGTGACGCGGAGCCGGCCCCCTTCGACACGGGCGGCGCACCCTGGTGGGACCCGGCGTCCGACGCCCTGGTGAGTCCGGCGTCCGACGCGGTCGTGATCGACGGCGTCCGGGTCGCCAAAGGCAGCCTGGTCCGCGTGCACCCCTCCAGACGCGCCGACGCACAGGACCTGTTCTTCGCCGGCCAGGTGGCTCGGGTCACCGCCGTACTCTCCGACGTCGACGGGGCGACGCATGTCGCGCTGGTGCTCGTCGACGACCCCGCGGCCGATCTGCACGACTGGTACGGCCGCTACTTCTACTTCGCGCCCGACGAGCTGGAACCGCTGCCCGTCGAGGGCCCCCCGGACCCCTGAGAGGAGAGCCGACCATGAGGATCCTGGGCTTGATCACCACCGGTGTGGCGGCAGTCGCGGCGGCCGCCGCCCTGGTCGTCGGAGTGATGTCGATCCCCGACATCCGCCGGTACCTGCGCATGCGTTCGATGTGAGTGAGGAAGTGGACCCCATGACCGACACGCCAGCCGAGGACGTCGAGGAAGAGCCGCAGGAGGAGCGTGGCCCGAGGGGGTCTCGCGACACCGGGTCCGACGAACCGTCCGGTGGGCCCGTCGACCGGCCCTCGGGCGAGGGCGACGAGAAGTCCGACACCTCCATCAACCCGCAAAAGGCGTCCCACCCGGACGCCCCCGACCTACAGTCCGGCGGAGGCTGACCGATGGCCGGTGGCGTGCTCGTGGCGGGCATCGGCAATCTCTTCCTCCGCGACGACGGCTTCGGCCCCGAGGTCGTAAGGCGCCTGGCCACGCCCGGTGGCCTGCCCCCACGGGTCCGGGTGACCGACTACGGCATCCGCGGCATGCACCTCGCTTACGACCTGCTCGACGGGTACGACGCGCTGGTCCTGGTGGACGCGTACCCGGGGGGCGGCCCGCCCGGCGAGCTGACGCTGCTCGAAATCGGCGCGGAAGATCTCGGCACCGGAGAATTTGACGCACACGGCATGAATCCGGTGTCAGTCCTCGCAAATCTGGATAAAATAGGCGGTAGTCTTCCGGTCACCCACCTCGTGGGCTGTACCCCCGCCGATGTCGATGAGGGAATCGGCCTCAGCGAGGCAGTTTCCTCCGCCGTACCCGCGGCGGTCGATGCCGTACGCGCGCTGGTCCGGCGCCTGGCATCGGCCGAACGCGCAGAGACCGTCCTGCCCGCAGAGCCCAGGAGCCCTTGATCATGTGCCTTGGCATTCCCGGTCGAGTCGTGGAGACCGTGGACGGATACGCCGACCAGCTCGTGCTCGTCGACGTGGAGGGGGCGCGGCGGCGCGTCAACATCGGGATGCTCGACACGCCCCCGGCCGACGGTGACTGGGTACTACTGCACATGGGCTTCGCGGTGGAGGTCATCGACGAGGCCCAGGCCCGAAAGGCCCTTTCGGGCCTGGAGATGATGGGCCAGGCCCGCCCCGGTCGGGTCCGGCGACGCTTCGAGGTGCACGGTGTCGTCCAGGGCGTCGGCTTCAGGCCGTTCGTCTATGCCACCGCCTCCGATCTCGCGCTCTCCGGCACGGTGGCCAACACCAGCGCGGGCGTGGTCGCCGAGGTCGAGGGGGAAGCCGCCGCAGTGGAGGCGTTCGGCCGACGGCTCCGGGCGGACGCGCCGCCGCTGGCGGTCGTGGAGTCCGTGCTCGCGTCGGAGCAGCCGACGCGGGGCGGAACCGAGTTCACCATCGAGAACTCCACTGACGACGGCGGGACCCGCACGCTGGTATCCCCCGACATCGCTACGTGCAGGGACTGCCTGGACGAGATGCGCAGCCCGGAGAACCGGCGGTTCCGCCACCCGTTCATCACGTGCACCAACTGCGGCCCCCGCTTCACCATCATCACCGGTACGCCGTACGACCGGGCCGCCACGACCATGGCGGCGTTCGGCATGTGCGCGGCCTGCCGGCAGGAGTACGACGACCCGGCCGACCGGCGCTTCCACGCCCAACCGATCGCCTGCCACGAATGCGGGCCCCGGCTCGAACTGATCCGCAAGGACGGGCCGTCCGATGCGCCGGAGAAGGACGAGGACGCGCTGCGAGGGGCGCGGGAACTGCTCGCCGAGGGCCGGATCGTAGCCGTCAAGGGCCTCGGCGGCTACCACCTCGCGTGCGACGCGCGCAATGAGAAGGCCGTGATGGAGCTGCGGCGGCGCAAGCAGCGGGGAGGCAAGCCCTTCGCGGCCATGGTCTCCGGTCTGGAGGTCGCCGCGGAGCTCGTGACGATGACCGGGGACGAGGAAGCCCTGCTGTCCGGGGTCCGCCGACCGGTCGTGCTCCTTCCCCGCCGGGCGGCCCAGCCGGGAGCCGCAGTGGCCGACGCGGTGGCACCGGGGAACCCGGACCTGGGACTGATGCTTCCCTACACCCCGTTGCACGTACTGCTCTTCGGGGTCGGGGACGACCGTCCGGGTCCCGACGTGCTGGTGATGACCTCCGCCAATCTGGCCGGCGAGCCGATCGTCACCGACGACCGCCGCGCGCTGGCCGAACTGTCCCCCCTGGCCGACGCCTGGCTGCGCCACGACCGGGTGATCCACGTGCCGTGCGACGACTCGGTGAGCCGGTTCGTCGGCGGCGCGGAGCTACCGGTACGCCGGTCCCGCGGCTACGCGCCGCTGCCACTGGCGCTGCCCTTCGACGTACCACCGATGCTCGCGGTCGGCGCCGATCTGAAGAACACCTGCGCGCTGGCTGAAGGGCGCTACGCGTGGGTCAGCCAGCACATCGGCGACATGGACGACCTGTCCACCGTCCGAGCCCTGACCCGCAGCGAGGCGCACCTTGAGCACCTCACCGGCGTCAAGCCCACGCAATGGGTCGCCGACCGCCATCCCGACTACCGTTCCGCCGATTGGGCGCGGGCGCACGCGAACGGCCGTCCGGTGCGGACGGTGCAGCACCACCACGCCCACATCGCCTCCGTCATGGGGGAGCACGGCCTGAGTCCCGCGGAGAGCGTGATCGGCGTCGCCTTCGACGGAACCGGCTACGGGACCGACGGAGCCGTGTGGGGCGGCGAGGTCCTGGTCGCCGGCTACAAGTCCTTCCGCCGGGCGGCACACCTCGGGTACGCGCCGTTGGCGGGCGGCGACGCGAGTGTGCTGCGGCCGTACCGGATGGCGCTCGCCCACCTCCACGCCGCCTCCGTTGCCTGGGACGAGGGGATTCCGGCGGTGCGCGCCTGCCCGGCCGGGGAGCGGGACGTACTGGCGCACCAGTTCACCACCGGCTTTGGCTGCGTACCCACGTCGAGCATGGGCCGGCTCTTCGACGCCGTCGCCTCCCTCGCCGGTGTGCGGCACGAGGTGAGGTACGAAGCGGAAGCGGCCGTCGAACTGGAGGGGCTGGCCCGGTCAGCCGGAGCCGGCTCCACCCAGCCGGGGAACGGCTATGCCTTCGGCATCGGCCCCTCGGAGGCCGGGGTGCCCGTCATCGCCGATCCGGGGCCGGTGATCCGCGCGGTGGTGTCCGAC
The DNA here is from genome assembly GCF_030063415.1 of Streptomyces sp. H27-C3. Classification (GTDB taxonomy): domain Bacteria; phylum Actinomycetota; class Actinomycetes; order Streptomycetales; family Streptomycetaceae; genus Streptomyces. The sequence continues at coordinate 131,476 of NZ_JASITA010000011.1, forward strand.
GTGCGGTCGGGGGTCCCCGCGGAGCTGATCGCCGCACGCTTCCACGCGTCCGTCGCCGCTCTCGTCGCCGACCTGGCGGAGGTCTGCCGCGTACAGACCGGCCTCGACGTAGTGGCGCTCGGCGGCGGTGTGTTCCAGAACGCCGTCCTGCTCGAAGCGGCGCAACGCACTCTCACCGACCGGGGTTTCACCGTCCTGCGGCCACGGCTGCTACCACCCAACGACGGCGGGATCGCCTTCGGCCAGCTCCTGATCGCCGCCGCGGGCTGATCCCGTGGACTCCAGGGATTCACAGAGAAGAGGGACCATGTGTCTGGCAGTTCCGGGGCGTGTCCTCAGCACCGCCGAAATCGACGGCGCGTTGATGGCCGAGGTCGACTTCGGCGGAGTACGCAAGGAGGTGTGCCTCCAGTACATCCCCGACGTGACGATCGGTGAATACGTCATCGTGCACGTCGGATTCGCCATTCAGCGTCTCGACGAACGGTCGGCGCAAGAGACGCTGGCCAACTTCGAGAAGCTCGGGATTTTGGCGGAGGAGTTCGGCGACGGGTTCGAACTCGCCGCCAGGCAGAAAGAATTCCCCGAAGGAGCGGACAAGTGAAGTACCTCGACGAATTCAGCAATCCCGATCTGGCGAAGAAGCTCCTGGACCAGATCCACGCCGCCACCACGCGGCCGTGGGCCCTGATGGAGGTCTGCGGGGGCCAGACGCACTCGATCATCCGGCATGGCATCGACCAGTTGCTTCCCCCGGAAGTCGAGATGATCCACGGCCCCGGCTGCCCGGTGTGCGTGACCCCACTGGAGATCATCGACCGGGCACTGGCCATCGCCGCCCGCCCCGGCGTCATCTTCTGCTCCTTCGGCGACATGCTGCGCGTGCCGGGCAGCAGCCAGGACCTGTTCTCGGTCAAGAGCGCCGGCGGCGATGTGCGCGTGGTGTACTCACCGCTCGACGCGTTGAAGCTGGCCCGGGAGAACCCGGACCGTGAAGTCGTGTTCTTCGGGATCGGGTTCGAGACCACGGCGCCCGCCAACGCGATGGCCGTGTACCAGGCCAAGCGCCTCGGGGTTCGGAACTTCTCGCTGCTCGTCTCCCACGTCCTGGTGCCGCCGGCGATGGCAGCCATCATGGAGTCCTCCACCTGCCGGGTACAGGCGTTCCTCGCCGCCGGGCATGTGTGCAGCGTGATGGGCACGGCGGAATACCCGCCCCTGGCGGAGAAGTACAAGGTCCCCGTCGTCATCACCGGGTTTGAGCCGCTGGACATCCTCGAAGGCATCCGCCAGACGGTCATCCAGCTCGAAGAGGGCCGCCACGAGGTACAGAACGCCTACCCGCGTGCCGTACGCGACGAGGGCAACGTCCCCGCCATGGAAATGCTGCGGGATGTCTTCGAGGTGACCGACCAGACGTGGCGCGGCATCGGGATGATCCCGCGCAGCGGCTGGCGGCTGTCCGACAAGTACCGGGATCTCGACGCCGAGCGCCGGTTCGACGTGGCCGACATCCGCACCTCCGAGTCGTCGCTGTGCCGGTCCGGGGAGGTCCTGCAGGGCCTGATCAAACCCCACGAGTGCGCCGCGTTCGGCAAACAGTGCACTCCGCGCAACCCGCTCGGAGCGACGATGGTGTCGTCCGAGGGAGCGTGCGCCGCCTACTACCTGTACCGCCGGCTGGAACTGGTCGATGCGAAGTGACCGACGCCATGCAACACACAGCGGACCTCGACTTCGAGAGCTGGGTCTGCCCCGTACCGCTGCGGGACACGCCGTCCATCGTGATGGGTCACGGGGGCGGCGGGGCGATGTCGGGCGAGCTGATCGAGCACCTGTTCCTGCCCGCCTTCGGCGCGGCCGCGGCGGCCGAGCTCGGCGACTCGGCTGTCCTGTCGATGGACAACGGCAGCCGGCTCGCCTTCTCCACCGACTCGTTCGTGGTGAAGCCGATGTTCTTCCCCGGCGGGTCGATCGGTGACCTGGCAGTCAACGGGACGGTCAACGACCTCGCGATGTCGGGCGCGTCACCGCTGTTCCTGTCGACGGCGTTCATCCTCCAGGAGGGCACCGGGCTGAGCGAACTCGGGCGGATCGCCGAGGCGATGGGGGCGGCGGCCCAGGCCGCCGGCGTACGGCTGGTCACCGGAGACACCAAGGTCGTCGACAGCGCCAGCGGCGACGGCGTCTACATCAACACCTCAGGCATCGGCATGATCCCCGACGGTGTCGACATCCACCCGCGCCGGGCGCGGCCCGGTGACGCGGTGCTCATCAGCGGCGACATCGGTGTGCACGGTGTGGCGGTGATGAGCTGCCGGGAGGGGCTGGAGTTCGGCACTGCGGTCGAAAGCGACACCGCCGCCCTGCACGGCCTGGTCGCCACCATGATCGCCACCGGCGCGGACCTGCATGTGCTGCGCGACCCGACCCGCGGCGGCGTATCGGCTTCGCTGAACGAGATCGCCCGTGCGTCGGCGGTCGGAGTCGAACTGGTGGAGCGGGAGCTGCCGATCCCGCAGACCGTGCGGGACGCCTGCAGTCTGCTGGGGCTCGATCCGCTCCAGGTGGCGAATGAGGGCAAGCTCCTCGCCTTCGTGCCCGCCGAATCCGCGGACGAGGTGCTGGCGGCTCTGCGGGCGCACCCCCTCGGGCGGTCGGCCTGCCGGATCGGCACCTGCGTCGCGGACCACCCGGGCATGGTGGTGGCGAAGACCGCTTTGGGTGGCAACCGGGTCGTCGGGCTGCCGATCGGCGAGCAACTGCCGAGGATCTGCTGAATGAGCGCCCAGGGAGCGCTGGTCTTCGCGCGATACGCCTACCCTCCCAATGAACTCGGCTACTGCGGTCCCCCGGACGCCTCGGCCCTGCTCAGGCCCGAGGCGACGGCCGGCATCGAGCGGCGGGCGCGGCAGTTCGAGGGGGCATGGTGCTATCTCGAATTCCTGGCCGAGTCGGCCGGGCTCCCGGATCCGCTCGACGTGCGTGTGGTCGAGGCGTACTGGATCGGCAACGAGCTGCTGGAGCAGGTGGACCCCGCGGCGCTGCTCGACCGGCTGCTGGAACGCTTCCGCGGCCAGATCGGCGGCACCTGGCGCGAGGCGGGGCGCCGCGCTCGCGCCCATCACAGCTTCCAGGTTTTCGACGTGTACCCGTGGACCCGGCTCCTGCGGGCCGGCGGCAACCCGTCCGCCTTGTCCGTGCTCGACCAGTGCCGTATCCGCACCGGTGTCGTCCTTCACGTCGACGGCGAATCGGCCACCGTGGAATCCCGCCCCCTGCGGCTGGAAGGCGACGCCGTGGTGACCGGTCCGCTCAGGCAGGAGGTGGTGCGCTGGTCGACCGGCGGCCGGTCGTTGATCGGCGGGCTCACCCCGGGGGACCGGGTGGCGCTGCACTGGGACTGGGTGTGCGACATCCTCACCGAGGAGCAGTGCGCGCGCGTCGAGGCGCTGGAGGAGCGGCAGCGCGGCGAGGTCGCCGGCCTCGCGCCGTGGCCGCTGCCGGGCGGGCCCGGGCGGTGACGAGTGCGCCGCGGAGGGTCCCTACGGTCGCGGCTTGGTCACCGCCTCGGGGCGGCCGGGAGGCCCGGCGACCTACTGTGCGGTGTGCGGGCCCGGTCCGACGCCGCAGCGGCGACGACGGGCCCCTTGCCTTTCTTCGGGCCGGTACGGGCCTCCTTCGCGGGGCCGCGCCACCACTTCGGGTGCTCGCGGAGGGGGAAGCCGCAGTGAGCCGTTGCCGATGCGCGCATCTCGGATCACCTTCGGTTCCCCGACCGGCTTGCCCTTGAGGTCGGTTGTCACTGCCACCGCGTGGCGCCCCAGGCACCGCTTGCGCTCGTCCGGCCGGTCACAGAAGAGCGTGTCCCCCTTGAGGCGGTCGACTCGTCCCGGCACCAGTCGCCGCACCCCGGTGTACGTGGAGAGCACCGCGTCGGGATGGGATTCCCTGAGCCAGGGTGCGACGTTCTCGCGCACATCCTCGCCGAACCGCTCCTTCTCCTCGAACGGGCGGACCAGGCTTGCGACACCTGATCCAGGGTCGACCGTCCCGTCACGCCAGGGGTAGCCCACCCGGTAGTAGGGGTGTCCGGACAGCGCGCCGAGCGGCTTGGAGTCGCTCATGCGCATCAGGGTCGGCCGCCGGTTGCGTACGGCATCGCTTCTGCACGACCTGGTCCTGCTGCCCCTCTACACGGTCACCGACCGCACCGCCCAGGCCCTGCTGGGCGGCCGCCGCGGCGAATCCGCCGCTCATGCCCGGGGCGAAGGCCGTCCGCTGATCCGGGGGTGGATCAACTACGGCTCTCGGAGCGCCTCTCCGAATCTGCTGCTTCGAGATCGGACCGAGCAGCTCCCCCCAGCGGCGGGCGCCCATCCAGCCGCACAAATATTGAGCAAGGGCTACGCATGGTCTTGAGTCGAAACGGCGGAGATCACTTCCCAGAGCACATCACTCGATCTCCCAGCCCCGACCGCCCGACAAAGAATCGAGACGTCCATGCGTGCCCTGACCTCAATGATGGTCGCAGCCGTTGGCTGCGCCGCGGCCCTCACCGCCCTGACTGCTCCTGCCACCGCATCGGGCGTCCTGCCCAGCGTCGATGGGGCTGACAAGATCGCCCATGGCGCAGCCGACTTGACCGGCCGCGAAGAAGTACCCGGCCCGGGCGACCGTAACGGCGGAGGCGAGTTCTGGTTCCAGGTCAAGAACGGCAGCCTCTGCTACTCCCTGAGCGTACGCAGAATTGACCAGCCCACCGCATCTCACATCCACGCGGGCAAACGCGGAACAGCCGGGCCAGTCGCCATCACGCTCAAGACACCCAAGCACGGCAAATCAAGCGGCTGCGTCAAGGCACAACGAACCCAGACAACAGAGAACGCCGCCACGGTACTGACCTACCGCGAACTGCGAGAACTCGCTTGCAAACCGCAGAAGTTCTACGCAAACGTACATAACCGCCCCTTCCCTGACGGAGCCGTCCGAGGGCAGCTCATCCACCAGTAGCCGAGCAATCGGCCTGACTGGCCAACGAGGACTTGGCGGACGGCAGGACGGCAGGACGGCGCCGGGCCGGCCCCGACGGTTCCGGCATGGTTGACCTCGGCCCGGAAAGTGGACCGGCCGCGCTGGACGCCTGCGACCGTGACCGCGTCCGAGAACGCGGTCACGGTCGGCGCCCGGAAGCCCGACCCCGAGTACCGCAACGAGAAACTGCCAAGCTCTGGAGGTGCTCGACGATCGGCTCGCCCAAGGACGGCGACGTATGCAGGGCCGGGTCTCCCGCAACCCGCCGAAGAAGCGCTTCCCGGCCGCCCCACCAGGCGGGAGCCAGGTGGTGTGGATGGGCGGCGGCTGGAGATCACACGTGATGCGCAGCCTCCAAAGCGTTCTCAACCAGATGTGAAGCGTTCCGGGTACGACCGGGACCATCGTCGGTGTGGGTTCAGCTCCGATTCAGGTACGGAGGGCCACAATCGGGGCATGCGGATTCTGGTCGTCGAGGACGAGGGCCGTTTCGCCGAAGGGCTGCGAAACGGCCTGGAGGCGGAGGGCTTCGCCGTCGATGTCGCGCTCGACGGTACGGACGGCCTGTGGCGGGCGCGCGAGAACCCGTACGACGCGATCGTCCTCGACATCATGCTGCCGGGCCTGAACGGCTACCGCGTCTGTGCGGCCCTGCGCGCCGAGGGCAACTGGACGCCGATCCTGATGCTCACCGCCAAGGAGGGCGAATGGGACGAGGTGGAGGGGCTGGACACCGGCGCTGACGACTATCTGACCAAGCCCTTCTCGTACGCCGTCCTGCTGGCCCGGCTGCGGGCGTTGCTGCGCCGCGACCCCCGCGAGCGGCCTGTCGCACTCACCGCCGGTGATCTGCGGCTGGACCCGGCGGCCAAGGAGGTTTCACGCAGCGGCGTCCTGGTCGAGTTGACCGCCCGCGAGCTGGCGTTGCTGGAGTTCCTGCTGCGCAGACGTGGCGAGACCGTGTCCAAGCGGGAGATCCTCGCGCATGTCTGGGACAACGACTTCGAGGGCGACCCGAACATCGTCGAGGTTTACGTCCGCCATCTGCGCAACAAACTCGACCGGCCCTTCGGGCGGGCCTCGATCGAGACCGTGCGCGGCTGCGGCTACCGGCTGGCCTCCGATGGAGGTTAGCGATGGGGGTTAGGGTCCGGTCGACCGTGGCGGCCGTCCTCGTCGTCGCGGCGGGACTGCTCGTGGGGGCGGTGGCCCTGGTCGCGCTGCTGCGGGCCGAGCTGACCGACGACGTACGGCAGGCGTCACGCGCCCGCGCGGAGCAGGTGGCCGCCGTCATCGAGTCCGGGCGCGGAGTGCCGTCGCTGGCCGTGGCCGAGCGTGACGAGCAGTTCATCCAGGTCCTGGACGCAAAGGGCGCCGTGGTGGCCGGCAGCGGGAACGTCGAGGAACTTCCGGCACTGGCTCGCCCGGACGCGGACGGCGAGTCCAGGATCACCACCCCGCTGGACGAGGACGAGTTCCTGGTGGTGGCCGTGGCCGCCGACGGGCCCGACGGGCAGAAGACGGTGCTGGTCGGGCGGGCGCTCATCGCGGTCGCCGAATCGACGCGGATCGTCATCCGGCTGTTGCTGGCGGGACTGCCGCTGCTCCTCCTGCTGGCCGCGGCGGCCACCTGGATGGCGGTCGGGCGGGCGCTCGCGCCGGTTTCGGCGATGCGCGCCGAGGTCGAGGCGATCTCCTCCGCCGAGCTGCACCGCCGGGTGCCGCTACCGCGAGGCCGCGACCAGATCGCGCGGCTCGCGGCCACCATGAACCACATGCTGGATCGCCTGGAACGGTCCCAGACCGCCCAGCGGCGCTTCATCTCCGACGCCTCGCACGAACTGCGCTCTCCCGTGGCGTCCATCCGCCAGCACGCCGAGGTCGCGCTCGCCCATCCCGGCCGGACGACACCGCAGAAGCTGGCCGCCACCGTACTGGCGGAGGATCTGCGGATCCAGCGCCTGGTCGACGACCTGCTGCTGCTGGCACGGGCCGACGAGAACGCGCTGCGGCCGCGCCTCCAGCCGGTCGACGTCGACGATCTGGTCCTCGACGAGGCGCGGCGGCTCCGATCGACTGCGGCAGCGCTGCGAATCGGCACGGCCGGAGTGTCCGCGGCGCGGCTGAACGCGGACCCGCAGGGCCTGCGGCGGGTGCTGCGCAACCTCGGTGACAACGCGGCCAGGCACGCCCGCTCCCAGGTGGCCTTCGACCTCACCGAGACGCAGGACGGCCGGATCGTGCTCGGGGTCGAGGACGACGGCCCCGGGGTGCCGGCCGCCGACCGGGAGCGGGTCTTCGAACGGTTCGTACGCCTCGACGACGCGCGGGCCCGGTCCGGGGAGAGGACCGGCGGCAGCGGGCTGGGGCTCGCGATCGTCGCGGAGCTGGTGGCGGCACACTGCGGCACGGCCACAGTGTCCGGCAGCCCGCTGGGCGGGGCCCGCTTCGAAGTGTCGCTCCCCTGTCGCTGAAGGCCCGTTCAGTTTTGTTCAGGGTCCTTTCAGCGCCCGGCTGCCACGGTTTCCGTACGAGAGAAGGAGGCGTGTCATGAACAACAGGAAGCTCGTGGCAGCAGTGGGGGTGGTGCTGGCCGCGACGCTCGCGGCCGGCGGGTGCAGCAGCAGCGCGGGAGGCAAGGAAGCGCGTACGGACTGCGTACGGATCGTGGACGGTGCCACCGGCAAGAAGACGAGCAAGTGCATGCCGCTCGCGCCCGAGAGGGACCGGGTCGACGTGGGCAAACCGGCCTTCTCCCGGCCGACGTCCATCACCAACCCGCTCCACCCCAGCTCACAGATCCAACAGGTGATCTACGGCGGTCAGGTCGGAGGCAAGCCGTTCCGTACCGAGTTCACGCTGCTGCCCGTCGCCAAGTCCATCACCATCAAGGGCGAGCAGGTCAAGGTCCGCACGCTCCAGTACATGGCGCTGTCCGACGGGCGGATCGAGGAGGTCGCGCTCGACTGGTTCGCGCAGGCCGACGACGGTTCCGTCTGGTACCTCGGCGAGGACGTCTTCAATTACAAGGATGGTGTCGTCGCCGACACCGACGGTACCTGGCTGGCGGGAAAGACTGGACCCGCCGCGATGATCATGCCGGCGCACCCGAAAGCCGGAGACGTGTACCGGCCGGAGAATGTGCCGGAGACCGTCTTCGAGGAGGTCACGGTCAAGGCGGTCGGGCAGACCGTCCCCGGTCCGTACGGGCCCGTCAAGGGCGCGATCACGGTGAACGAGCTCCACATGGACGGCACCCGCGAGGACAAGGTCTTCGCCCCTGGGTACGGGGAATTCTCCACCGGCAAGGCGGGCGCCGACGTGGAGGCCGTCTCGCTGGCCGTCCCCACCGACGCGAAGCCCGGCCCGGTGCCGGGCAGGCTGGCGGACCTGTCGGCCGCTGTGCGTACGGCACACGACGGGACGACGGACCCTGCGGCGGTTCGGAAGGTGCGTGCCGCTTGGGATGCGTACCGGACAGCGGATCGTGTGCCGCAGCAGCTCACCCAGCAGATGAACCGCGATCTCGACACGCTCGCCGCGGCCGTCGAGGCGCGCGATGCGGAACGCTCACGCGGAGCGGTGCTGAGGGTCGCGCAGAACGATCTCGATCTGCATCTGCGCTACGAACCGCTCGCCACGGTCGAGGCGGACCGGATGGATCTGTGGGCAAAGCAGTTGAAGGTGGACGCGGCCGCTGGGGACGCGGGTGCGGTTGCCGGGGACGTCACCAGCCTCGAACTCACCTGGGAACGAGTCCGGCAGAGCACGGGTGCCGACAAAGCAACGCAGATCGACAGCACGTTGCGTGAACTGCGCGGTGCGGCCGACCGCAAGGACACTGGCACGGCAGCGAAGTCGGTGCCCCGGCTGCAGGCCGCACTGGCGGCCGGGCAGCCATGACTCTGACTCTGCCCCGACCCGGCGGCGTACGTTTCCTGTGGTCCCGCCGGGGCGTCAGCTCTGCCGAACCTGAGACCGGACAACGGATGCGGGCCCCGACCAGAGATCGGTCGGGGCCCGCATCTGCCCGGAAGCAGGCGCTGCACCTTGCCGTCGACGGAGCCCGGGGCGGATTCGGTGAAGGCGCCCGCGCAGGGCGGCGGCGGACGGTACCCCACTCGCGGAAAACGGCGTCGTCCCGATTCCGAGCCCCCGTCTCCGGCCGGGCCGCCCCATGCGCGACCGGGGGATGAACAAGTTCCTCTCGGCGAACGGGGAACCGATTCGCATTCCGGCATGTCAGCGTGTCGGCGTTCTGGACAGACCGCAATACAGGCACATCGAGCGTTGGTGTTGTTCCTTCAATTTCCATTTGTTTAGCGGTACTTGAGGCGCAGGATATGACAGGCTTCTCGTCCGGCTCCTCAGAGCCCCGCTGAAGCAGTCGCGTCGCTCTGGGGAGAGTGCTGTCGAAGGGGGTCCGAAGAGTGGTCACGGTCTTGTTCGTGCACGGCACAGGAGTACGCGAGCCCTCCTACACCAAGGCGTTGGAAGGGATAAGGGCGGGGCTTTCCCGCTTTCGTCCCGATGTGCGGGTGGAGCCGTGCGACTGGGGTTCGGCGCTCGGGTCGTATCTGCGGGCGGGCGGTGTGTCGATACCCGGGTACCCGGAGTACGCGGCGGCCGCCGAGTCGCGCGGCAGCGGACCCCCCGCCGTCGAAGAGTGCGAAGACGACGAGGACCGGCTGCGCTGGGCGATGCTGTACGCCGATCCGTTCGCCGAACTCGGGGCCTACACCTTGGCCCAGCACTCCTCCGGCGGCTCCGCCGGCGCCGGGTTCGTTCCCGGTGCGGCGCCGTTCGGAGATCAGCTGATGGACGCCGTGGGCAGGTTGGATACGGCGGCCGCGGTGAGCGGCGCCTGGGGCGCCGTTGCCCCCGGCCTGTCGACGGCCGACGTCGTGGCCGCCGTATCGACGGCCCGCGAGTTCCGCGGCGCCGTCGCCTCCCCGCCTGCGGACGGGAGCGCCCTGCCCCGGCTGACGGCCCGGGCCATCACGGCCTGGGCGATGGCCCACGCGGACGAGGAGCCCGGCGCCGTCGCGGTCGCGGCCCGGGACGAGCTGGTCGATGTCCTCACGAACGAACTCGGTGGTGACACCAAGGGGTTGAGCGACGTGCTCGTGGCGGCGCTCGGGTTCTCCGCCCGGCTCTTCGAGCGCTCACTCGGCTCAGGGATGATCGTCTCCCGGCGGGCCGCACTCAGCAGCCGCTCGGTGGGCTTCGTCGGCGACGTACTGAGCTACCTGGCCCGGGGACAGGCGGTACGGGATTACGTTGCCGACACCGTGCGCGCGTTGCCCGGTCCTGGTCCGGTCGTCGTGCTCGGCCACAGTCTGGGCGGGATCATCGCCGTTGACCTGCTGGCCGACCCGGCCTCGGGCCTCGCGGTGGACCTGCTGGTGACGGTGGGATCCCAGGCCCCGCTGCTTTATGAGCTGGACGCGTTGCCCTCCCTCCCGTACGGGACCGGGCTGCCCGATGCCTTCCCACCGTGGGTCAACGTCCACGACCGCCGGGACCTGCTCTCCTATCTCGCGGCAGGGGCTTTCGGAAACGACCCGCGGATCACCGACGCGCCAGTGGACAACGGCCAGCCCGTCTCGGCGGCGCACAGTTCCTATTGGGCCAACGACGATTTCTACCGGGTGTTTTCCGAGGTACTTCCCGGGTGAACATGGAGCCCTTACCCTGGGCCTCCCTCGCGGTTCGAACAGATGTCGCGGTGCCAGAAAGGACGCGCGTGGTCACGGGAGGATTCGATGCCGCGCAACACCGGGTGCTGCGTGCGGTGGTCAAGACGCTGGAAGACCCGGCCGGGCGGCTCATCAATGACAGCAGCCGGGATCTGTGGCGGCAGATGGTCCACCAGCACATCCTCGCCCTGACGCCCTCGGGCTTCAGCGTGGCGCGTCAGGAGTTCGTCAGTACGGTGTACGGCTGCGCCGTCGTCGAGGACGGCATGGACCGGCTGGTGGAAGCCACCTGTCTGGTCACGCCCGTGCTCGAACCTGCACTACTCCTCCTGCTCGCCGAGTGGAAGGCCCGGCTGGCCTTTCCCGGGCCCGACTGGGAGCCGCTGCGTCATGTGCTGGACGTCGCCGTGGCCGAATTCGGAGCTCTGGTCGACCTGGCTACGGACGGCCTGGCTCCGCTGCCCGAGCACTGCGCCACCCCGTGGGAGGCCTTCGTCCATCTCGCCGACCACAACGGTCGCCCCGGCGAGTTGCTGCCCGCGATGGCCTTCCTCGAATATGTGTCGCACTGTACGGAAGTGGCCGCTGGAATAGGGGAGTTGCGTACCTGGAACGACTACTTCGCCCAGCTGTGGGATCTGTCCGAACCGCTCGCGACGCTGCGGACCGGCCTCAGGGACAACGCCGGCCCGGACGCCGAGCAGGCCGGCGACCAGGCCCCGGCCCCAGGCGGCTCGTCGAGACCGCTGATCCGGATATACGTCAAGGTGGAGCCGGACCGCACGCCGCACGCCGGCGCGGGCAAACGGCGGCCCGTGCGGGCGCAGCGCTACTTCGTCTCGGCGTGCGTGAAGTACACGGATTCGAACGCGCTCCAGAGAGATCCCCATACGGAACCTGGAGAGCCGGTGACCAAGTCGCAACTTCCTCTGGTTGTGGCAGAGTTGCTCACACACATGACCCAGCTGCGTCACTCCCGAGCCGAGAACGCCGCCCTGGAGATCTTCCTGCCGGCGGAGTTGCTCACCGAGCCCGTGGAGTGGTGGGACCGCGATCCCTCGCTGGGTTTCCCGAACGCCCTGCTGAGCCGATACCGGGAGATCCTGCTGCACAGCCTGGAGCGCGTACAGCGACCCACCTTCCACAACGCGTGGCGGGCCCGATGGGCACACTGGCGGGCCGGCGAGGGCCCGGGGCAGATGTACGAGTGCGCGCCGGACACTCTGACGGACGCCGAACACCTCGCTCTGATGGACGCGAAGATCGGCCGCGACGACGACGTGGTCGGCATGGTGCTGAGCAGACCGCCGCACCGTGACAGCGAACTGGGTCTGCGCGAGCTCAGTCTCGCCCTGGACCTCGGCGTGCCGGTGGTGGTCTACCACCGCGCGGATCCCGCGTCAGCGGCGTTCCGGAGCATTATTCGTGAAAGCTTGGCCAATGATGGCCTGGCGAGTCTTCCCGAACGTGCGCAACAGTGGAAGTCCGACCTTGTCGTCCGTACGACGGCCGTGACCGGAGCAAGCGCCGCACAGGACCGGGACGTTGACGCGATCCGGTCGATGAGCATGATCTGGGACGACCCCGAGCATCTTCTCGAGGGCGGGCAGAACGCTCCCGCCACTTTCGTAGGGGGGACCGAGTGAACGCGGCGCACCAGGACGAGCAGCTCTACCGGGGCGCGGGGGAATCGTTACCCGACACGCCGTACGAGAAGCGCACCTGGCCGGAGGGTCCGCCCTGGCGCACCTTCCGCGGTGCGGTCACGATGCCCGAGCCGCCCGACGACGACGAGGCGGACCGCCGGCTCGGCCCGCCCGGACGCCCCCGGGCCCCCCGCGCCGAGGAGGTGCGGCTGATCAACGCGGCGCTCCTGCTGCGCAGGCCGCTGCTCGTCACCGGCCGGCCGGGGGTGGGCAAGTCCGGCCTCGCGTACCGGATCGCCCGTGAGCTGCGGCTCGGGCGCGTACTGCACTGGCCGGTGACCAGCCGGACCACACTCGCCTCGGGGCTGTACGAGTACGACGCCATCGGGCGGGCGCAGGCCACCCAGGACGCCGCAGCGGGAACGGGACGGCCCGGCATCGGGAACTACGTCCAACTGGGCCCGCTGGGTACCGGGATGCTCCCCCACAGGCTGCCGAGGGTCATCCTCATCGACGAGATCGACAAGTGCGACGCCGACCTGCCGAACGACCTCCTGACCCTGTTCGAGGACGCGTGGTTCGAAGTGCCGCCACTCTTACGGGTGAAGCAGACGGAATCGACCGCCACCGTCCATACGGCTGACCCCGGGCACACCGCTGTGGTCGAGAACGGAGTGGTGACAGCACACACCTTTCCGGTCGTCGTCATGACCTCGAACGGTGAACGGGAGTTCCCCGAAGCATTCATGCGGCGATGCCTGCGGCTCGACATTCCTGACCCGGACGCGGAGACATTGGCAGAACTGGTATCCGGGCATTTCGGTAATCTCCTCAGCGGGAGCCAGGAGGCGCTGATCCAGGATTTCCTCCGGCGCAGCTCACAGGTGGGCGGACTGGCCGCCGATCAGTTGCTGAATGCGGCCCACTTGGCGACATCGGGTCTCTACCTCCAGGACGGAGGAGATGTCACCGAGTGGCAATCGGTTCTCGCCGCTATTTGGCATCCCCTGGGCGCTGAAGGGGCGGACACGGCGTGACCGGTCAGGAGCCGGCGGCGAGGGACGCCGGCGCTCAGCGCCGACGGGACGGGCCGACGCCCCCGCCCGATGGCCGGCGTCTGCCCCTGAGTGACTTGTACGCCTGGGAAGTGGCCGACGCCCTGTGGCTCGCGGCGCGCCACCCCTGGCTGGCCGACGGGCCGCCTCCGGTGGCGGGGGAACGCGCCGAAGGCACAGAACTGCCGCCCGCGGCCGCGCGGGAGGACAGCAGCGCCGACGCCGGTCCGGAGCACGCGCGTGCTCCGGGGCGACCGGAGGGGAGCGGGGAGAGCGAGCGGCCACCGTACCGGCCGCCTGCCCCCGCAGCGTCGCACGCCGAAACGGGGGCACGGGACACGCCGGGCCCGGAGGAGCCCGTTCGGCCACGACCGCAGGTGCCGGCCGGCCTCCCCGTCGCCCGGGCCACCGGCACGGTCCGGCGCGGCGCACCCGGCCATCGGAGCCTGGGCCGCGCGCTGCGTCCGCTGCGGGCCTTCGCCGCCTCGGCCCACTCGCACATCGTCGACGAGGCGGCGACCGCGGAGCGGATCGCCCTCGCCCCGCGTCTGCCGCCCGTGCTCGTACCCGAGCCGGAGCGGCTGCGCAGCGCCGTGCTCGTGGTGGACGACGCCCCTCACATGGCCCTGTGGCGGCCCGCCGTGCAGCAGTTCCGGTCACTCCTGAGTCAGTACGGCGGGCTGCGCGACGTACAGATGAGGACGCTCGACACTTCGGACGCCTCGCGCGCACTCCTGCGCGTGTCCGCGACGTCCCGGCCGCAGCCGCCGCGGAGCCTGGTCGAGCCGGCGGGTCGGCGGATCGTATTCCTGCTGACGGACGGGGCCGCGCCCGCGTGGCGCTCGGGGGCCGCTCAGCGGCTGGCCGCGCTGTGGGGGAAATTCCAGCCAGTGGTCGTGTTGCAGGTGCTGCCGCAGCGGCTGTGGCCCAGTACGGGGCTGTTCCCTGTGCGAGTGAGGCTGCGCGCCCAGGGGCCCTGCTCGGCGAACGGGCAGGCGCGGTGGGAGGCGGCCGAGCCGCTTGCCGCGTCGCTGCTGCCCGGTTCGCCGGGGCACGTCGTGCCCGTCCCGGTGCTGGAGCTGGGCGCCGAGTGGCTCGGCCCGTGGGCCCGGTTCGTCTCCGGTACCTCCCCGCGCTGGGCGGACATGGCCGCGGTCCTGACCACTACCCGTCCGCTTCCGCCATTCCCACCGCCCCCGGCCTCGGGGGCCACCGCGGCCGAGCTGGTCGCCCGGTTCCGCACCAGGGCATCAATGGACGCGTTCGCGCTGGCCACACGCCTGGCCGCGGTCCAGCTCGATGTGGAGACCATGACGGAGGTGACGCGTCAGATCATGCCGCGCGCCTCCCGGGCCCATCTGGCCGAGCTGCTGATCAGTCCGCTGGTCGAACCACTGCCCGGCTGTGACGGGAGTTCTTATGTATTTGTCGACGGCGCCCGTGAGGAGTTACTCGCCTCCGGCAGCAGAACCGCAACGGAACAGACACTGAGGAAGGCTGCCGAATTCCTGGCACCGCACAACGAGGCGGCTCGAGAATTCCTCCGATATCTCCACGGATCCAGTAACTCGCCCCATCATGACGACGCGCTGTCGGCAGTCGAATCGACGACAGAAAATCTTCGGTTCCGGCAGGCGGAGCACGCAGCGCTGCAGGCGATTTCCGGGGCTCATCTGCACCGCGCCCGCAGGCTCGGCGAGCACATCGGGACCGACCGGCCGACAGCTTCGAACACGCCTGAGGTCCCGCGTCGGGAAACCCCCCCGCGTGATCGCAGCGATGAGACACTCCCCGACGACACCACCCCCAAGTCTGGAGGCCCACCAGTGAGTACGGTCCCCGCCCCGGCGCAGAGCCAGGCTCAGCCGTCCCCGGCCGGAGGCGGTGCGCGACCGGCCATGCCCGCCGTCTGGGGCAACATGCCACCCAGGAACCTTGTCTTCACCGGGCGTGAAGAGTTGCTTGTCAGCCTGGAATGCGGCCTGCGTGAGGGGCCGACCGCCGTACTCCCGCACGCGCTCCACGGAATGGGCGGTGTCGGAAAATCGCAACTCGCTCTGGAGTACGTATACCGGCACGCCGCCGAATATGAGGTGGTCTGCTGGATTCCCGCCGAGCGCCCCACCCAAATTCAGCAGGCGTTCGTGGAACTGGCCCGGCGGCTACACCTGCCGGTGAGCTCCGAGGCGATTACCGCCGTCCCCGCCGTCCTGGAGGCGCTGCGCACGGGAAACCCGTACGGAAAGTGGCTACTGGTGTTCGACAACGCCGAAAGTCCGGGAGCCGTGCAGGAATACTTCCCGAGCACCCCCGAGGGGGGACCGGTAGGCTCCGTAATCGTGACATCGCGCAATCCCCAGTGGAACACCCTGGCCCATCCGTTGGAAGTCGATGTGTTCGAGCGCCGGGAGAGCATTCAGCTGCTCCGGCGACGAAATCCCGACCTGTCCACCGAGGACGCGGACATGCTCGCCGCGGTCCTCGGCGACCTCCCGCTCGCGGTGGAGCAAGCGTCGGCGTGGCGTGCCGAGACCGGCATGCCCCCGGCCGAATATCTGAGGGTGTTCGAAGAAAAGAGCGCCGAGCTGATGGCGGTGTCGCCGCCCACCCAGTACGAGAAGACGGTCGCCACCGCGTGGAACGTCTCCCTCGACCACGTCGAGGGCAAGAACGCCGGGGCGATCCAACTGCTGGAACTGTGCGCCTACTTCGCACCGGAGCCGGTCTCCCGACAGTTCTTCTCCAACGCCGTCTCAGAGCCGATCGCCCGGGAACTGGACCGGATTTTCACCGACCCGATCCGCCTGAGCCGGGCCATCCGCGAGATCAGCCGTTACTCCCTGGCGAAGATCGACCACCGCACCAACTCGATTCAGATGCACCGGCTGGTCCAGGCCGTGCTCGAAGCGCGCATGTCGGAGGAGCAGCGCCACACGTTCCGCCACGGCGCCCATCTGCTGCTGGCCGCCAACGCTCCCAGCGACCCGCGTGCCCCGCAGAACTGGGGCCGCTTCGGCGAGCTCTATCCCCACGTCATCGCCTCCCGCGCCGCACTGTCGCCCAACCGCAATGTTCGCCAGATGGTCTACAACGTCGCGGAATACCTCTTCTACTGGGGTGACCACGAGGCCGCGCTGCAGTTCGCCGGGGAAACCTACGAGCACTGGTGCCGGCTCTTCGGGGAGGACGATCAGCAGACCCTGATTCTCGGTCGGCATGTGCGCTTCATCATGTGGACGATGGGGCACTACCAGGAGGCCGCGGCCCTCGGCGAGCGGATGCTCGCCAAACTGGAGGACGCCGGGCCGGACCTGGAGGAGGAGTACCTGCGTGTCAAGGGCCAGGTGTCCGGCGACCGCAGAGCACGCGGGGACTTCCGCGGCGCCTTGCAGTTCGACGAGGAGGTCTACGCCCGGGCGGTCAGATCGTATGGTGACGAGGACCCCGAGACGCTCCTCCATGCGCACAACCTCGCGGTGACCCGGAGGGGCAACGGTCTCTTCCGCGAGGCGCGGGACCTGGACGAGGCGAGCTGGCGCACCAAGGTACAGATGTTCGGTGCGGACGCGCCCACCACGCTCAACTCCGAGGTCTCCCTCACCCTGGACCGGCAGGAACTCGGCGAGTACGCCGAATCGGAGAAGGCGTGCGAGGAAGCGGTCGACACGTTCCGCGAGACCTTCGGCGACCTGCACCCCTCGACCCTGCGGGCCGTGGCGCGCCTGGGCGTGGCCCAGCGCAAGGCCGGCCACCACCTGGACGCTCAGGCAAACACCAACATCGCCAGGGACGCGCTCATCAACCGGTACGGCGAGCGCAGCCCGGACGGACTACAGACGTCCTTGAACCTCTCCATCGACCTGCGGCAGAACGGCGACCTGCAGGAGGCGCTGAAAATTGGAGAGCGGACCAGGACGCTCTACGCCGAGGTCTTCGGCAAGGACCATCCCCACACCGTGGCGGCCGACGGCAACCTGGCCATCACGCTGCGGCTGGTCGACCGGGTGGACCAGGCACGCAAGCTGAACGAGTCCGCGCTGGCCCGCTTCCGGGGTCCGCTCGGCGACACGCATCCACACACTCTCATCTGCGCGATCAATCTGGCCAACGACCTCTTCGCCCAGGGCGAGGCGGCCGCCGCACTCGAACTCGATCAGGCAACGCTGCCAGGGGTGACCGAGGCGCTGGGCGAGGGGCACCCCACCGTGCTGGTCCTGCGCAGCAACACGGCTTGCGATCTGCGGGCGTTGGGGCGGACCGGCGAAGCCGAAGAACTGCACCGCAGCGCGGTCGACGACATCGTGGCGAAGCTGGGCGACGACCACCCGGCCTACCGAGACACACTCGCCTGGCGCCGGGCCAACTGCGACATCGACCCGATGCCGATCTAGCGGCCGCGGCGCCAAGCCGGCGCCGCGCGGTTCGGCCGCACACCGAACCGCGCGCCGTCATGGCAGATGCTCGCCATGGGACGGCTGGGCCGGGTCACGCCCGACCCAGCCAGCGCGCGAGGTCGACGGGGTCCGGCGGCCTCCCCACGGTCCGCCGCACGGTGCGGTGAACCGCCGCGACCAACTCCGGCGCGGCCGTCAGTGCCCGCACCGCCTCCGGCGCGCGCCCGGCGTCCGCGAGGACAAGCCGCAGCCCGGACCAGGCCCCGGGCGACGCCGGATCGCCGCTGATGTCCCGTACGTAGCAGGGCAGTGCCGCGGCGAAATCGCCGCAGGCCCAGAGCAGATCCGCGGGGGTGGCTCCGGCGACCCCGGCAACGGTGTCGCCGGGGCTGTCCCCCATCTTGTCGAGCGCCGCCGGGTCCGTGAGACCGATGCGTACCAGCATGGCGCGGGCATCCAGATGCCGCGCCGTCGATGACCTGGTCGGCGGCCGAGGGCGTGAGATGAGCGCGGGTGGACGTTCCCGGGCCGCGCACCACGCCGCCGACAGCCGTGCCACGGCGTCGGGCGGGGGCGGCACATGGGCAAGCCGCCAGGCCGCCCGGTGATCGGCGGCCATCCGGTGGGCCATCGCCTCCTCGGGGCCTTCTCCGGAGCGGTCGCGCCGTCGGCTCACGGCGTCCAGCAGGTCGTGGAGGGCCTCCCGGCCCAGCTCGGTCACTGCGGGGTCGGCTGCCAGCTCCGGCAGGACCCGCGCCAACTGGCTTTGCCACAGGGCGGTTTCGAACCGGGCGAGCGCGATGTCCGGCTCTCCCGGGCATCGTGCGCGGGCGCGCCAGAACCGCGCCACGGCCGCGAAGGCGTATGCGCCCTGGAGCATCCCGCCGAGCGGCCTGGGGTCGTCACGCCAGGGCGCGTAATAGAGCCGCACGGGCTGCTCGGCCCGCGGCGGTCCGCCGTCCTCCGGGGCCTGCGGCTCCTCGTGCAGCGGGTACAGGTGCATCAACGCGCTGAGTTTGCTGTGCTGAAGTTCGTGCACGAGTGTGGCCGCCCAGACGGTCACGGAGTCGGACATGGAGGACGCGAAGCCTCCGACACCGTGTCCGCTGCTGACGCTGCGCACCCGGAAACGTTCGTGGGCGGGCATCGGCTGCACGGAGCGCAGGAGCACATCGGCGGCGGCGGCGGTCGGCGGATCGGCGGCGCTCACCAGGGCGTACGCCGCCTGGAGCAGCCCACTCCAGGCGGTGTAGGCGCTGTGAGTGAGCCGCTCGGGCGCGCCGTCCGGCAGTGGCGCTATCCGGTGGCGGCCCAGGTCGTCCAGCACGATCCGGGCCGTCCCGCCGACGGTCAGGGCCAGTCGGCGCTGCGGAGTCCAGCCGGATGCCGGGTGCTCCGGGAGCGTGGGAAGGCGCAGGTGTCCGTACCCGCCGGTGAGGTGCAGCCGGCCGTGGATCGCCCGCGACTCGACCGCGGTCCACGCGGTGCGGTGCCGGTGCGCCGAGGGGAGACAGGCGGTTCCCAGCGTGGGCAGCCAGACCCTGCCGCCGTGGGCGGGTACGGGGAAAGCGAAGGTGAGGCCCGCGCGGGCCGCGGCGACGGCGGCCAGCGTGTGCAGGTGACCGATCTCGGCCCACAGCGGGGTGCTTTCACCGCCGGGCGCACGCAGCCGGGTCAGCAGGCGGGTCAGCCACAGTCCGGTCTCCGGAAGGAGGACGAGCTCTTCGACTACCTCCGGGCTCTGCCGCTGCGCGGCGGCGAGCAGGTCCCAGGCCCGCTCGGGGGCCGGGAGGGGACTGGACAACCCGGCGAAGGGGCTGACGGCGTCCATCAGTAAATCGAACAGGAGGAGACGGTGGCTGAACTCGGCGCGTGCCAGTGCGGCGAGCGTGGCCCGGCCGGCGTCGCCGCGGGCCAGTTCGCGGAATTGCTGATGCGTCAGTGAATGCTGCGCCTGAGCGGCGTGCCGTGAGTCAGGGCGCATACACTCCCTCTGCGTTGGCCGGACCGGGACGGCCGGATCGGGGACGGGCAGGGATTGTCAGACGGTCCAGCTGTTCTCCCCGCCGGCAGATACGCTCCTGGCCGACCGCCCGACGTCCTCCAGCAGCCGCCGCTTGGCAGGTGTTCTGGTGTTGTCGGACCGGGCGCGCAGCGCCTCAAGGGATGTGCCCGTGAGATCGGGCAGATCCGATGTGATGGCGCTTTCCGGCTTTTCCACTGCCGTGAGACCTCCCCCGAGTCGTGCGGTGTTCGATCCGTCCTTACATGATGTCCTAAGCACGCACTGCTGGAAACATGCTCAACCGGTCAGCCTCAGGGGTTCTACGAGCTTCGGATGGCTGAATCACGAAGCGTCAATTCAGGTTTCGCTGCGTCGGAGTGAACCATTCCGGATACCCCTCGAAGACCTCCAGCAGCTCGCCGAGTGCCGCTGTCCCCGGATCGACGAGTGAGACCGCCTCCCACAAGTGAGTCAATCCGTCCCGAAACGACAGGCATGTTTCGACGAGATCCAGGATTTCCAGGCGCATCACCTCGGAGCGCGCGACATTTCCAGCTATCTGTTGTGGAAGCAGACCAATGACCCGGCTCCGGGATTGCGGCTGCCGCATCGCGTCGACCGCGCCCAGCGCGTCGAGCAGTCGCCTTCTGTCGGACAGCCCCAGCGCCTTCCGCGCGGCTGCGGGGGGCACGGCCCGAAGCGGGGGCGCCGCGCCACTGCCGTGCGTCCGCAGCGCGTCCCCGTCACCGTCGAACCACAGTGACGTTGTGGCCCCGAACCGGCCGCGCAGCGCATCGGCCAGCGGTCGGGGTGTGCGGCGCCAATCGGGGTGCTCGCGCAGGAGCCGTACCGCCTCGGCGCTGAACACACCGGAGCGCATCGCGTTGCGCGTTGTCCCACCGGGTCCGCACGCGAACAGCACATGCTGATCCGCCTGCCGGCGGGGGACGGAGCGCGGAATGGGGTCCGGCCGCAGCGTCCCGCCCGTCGTTGCCGGGTCCGCGTGCGTCTGACAGGCGTCGAACAGCCAGAGCTGGCGCGGGTGCCCGGGTGCACCGTCGGAGCGGTAGAGGGCGAGCAGCGCCTCAATGTCCAGACAGCGCAGATCCCGCTGAACGGCGTCCGCGTAAAGCAGCCGCCGGCTCCGCTCCGTGTCGATGAGTCCGTGCCCGGACCAGGCGACGAAGAGCCAGTCGCTGCGCTCGTCCGCGAGCTCCCTGGTCAGGACCCGATGGACGGTGTCCCGGTCGGCGGGCCGGTAGTCCAGCCCGCACCCGTCGGCGAGGGCTCGGTTGCGGTCCAGCGGTGACAACAGCAGGGTCAGCGACTCAGCCGGGAGGCCGAGCTCCCGCAGCCAGCTCGCATAGCCGAGGGCGTCATGCACCGGACCGTCCAGGTTCCAGGCCGACCCCGCCTCGTAGGACTCCACCCCGACCACGAGCGCCCGCATTCGCATCTGTTGTCGCCTCCCGGTTGCCATTGTGGGCCACCCGGGGTGCTCCGCGCAGCTGAGTGCGTGCGACACCGTCCGCGTCCGGTGAGGGGTCCGGTGTCCGCACTGAAACCCGAATGCCAGGCCATCGGCACGTATCCGGAACAATCCGTCCTGTACGAGCGCCCCCTGGCGTCCCTGTACGTGCGGCCCTGGTCGTAGGGGACATTGGCGCGTCTGTCGTACCAGTATCGGGCCCGTTCGAGAATCTCCGATCGGGTGATCGGGCCAGCCACCATAGAGGCGTCCGCCGCCTGAGCGGCGGTGACCGTTGGGCTGGTGCCGGGATCGGAGGAAACCATGCGTTCAGTCTGTACCGGCGCTCCCTTCACTCTCCGCTGCTATTCGATCAGCCGGTAACGCCGAGCCGGTGGGCGACCCAGGTGTGGAACGCCCCAATGTGGTGCTCGGCCGGCACAAGGACCCCGCCGTCGCGGTACGCCCGGGAGGCCATCGCGGGCTGGGTGCGCTCGCAGACTTCGAAGTCCTGGGCGTTCACCCGGTGGAACAGCTCGACGGACTTGTCGAGGTCCGCGCCCGACGCCACGACCCCGGGGGCGTAGAGCCAGTCGCACTCGACGATCGTGCGGTCCTCGGCCAGCGGGAACATCCGGTGGAAGATCACATGGTCGGGGACCAGGTTGACGAACACCTGCGGCTTGACGGTGATCGCGTAGTAGCGGCGGTCCTGCTCGTCCGCGATCCCGGACAGCCGCTCGAATCCGGCGCTGCCGTCGACGGTGAAGCCGTGGGCGTCCGCGCTGAACTCCGCGCCGTGCCCCACGTAGTACTGCGCGGCCAGACCGTCCGCGAACTCCGGCAGCACATCGGTGAGTTCGGGGTGGATCGTGGCGCAGTGGTAGCACTCCATGAAGTTCTCGACGATCAGCTTCCAGTTGGCCCGTACGTCGTAGCGGATGCGCCTGCCGAGGGCCAGGCCCTCGGTCTCGTACGCCTCGATGGACTCGGTGTCCCCCAGCCGCTCCACGACCTCACCGATCACCGTCTCGTCGAAGGACGGCGGCTCGTCGGCCAGGCACACCCAGGCGTAGCCCAGCCACTCCCGCACCGCCACCTTGACCAGGCCGTACTGCTCGCGGTCGACGTCCGGCATCTTCACCAGGTTGGGTGCGGCGACGAGCTTGCCGTCCAGGCCGTACGTCCAGGCGTGGTAGGGGCACTGGAGGTTGCGGCGGACCTCCCCCGACTCCTCGGTGCACAGCCGGGCGCCGCGGTGGCGGCACACGTTGAGGAAGGCGCGCAGCTCGCCGGTGCGGGTCCGGGTGACGAGTACGTTCTCGCGGCCGACCTGCACGGTCCGGAAGGAACCGGGACGGCCCAGGTCGGCGGAGCGTACGCCGCAGTACCAGAGCGCTTCGAAGATCCGCTCCTGTTCCTGCCGGAAGATTCCGGGGTCGGTGTAGAAGTGGCCGGGGAGCGTGGAGATCAGGCTGCCGGCGGCGGGGGCGGAGTGCGCGGAGACGGGGCTCGTCGTCATGGGGCTGCCTCTCAGGCGGACGCGGCGGCGAGCCGGCGGGGGTCGAACAGCTCGATGGGGTGCCGGGTGGCGCCGTCGACGGCCAGGTCCGCGAGGATCTCGCCGACCACCGGGACGAATTTGAAGCCGTGCCCGGAGAAGCCGCAGGCGACGGTCACGGCATCGGGGTGCGCCGGATGGCGGGCGATCACGAAGTGTTCGTCGGGGGTGTTGGAGTACATGCAGGTGGCAGCCTTCAGGAAGCGGCCGGGGAGCGTGGGGATGCGCGGGGCCATCTGGGCGGCCATGGCGGCGACCTCGTCGTCGTAGACCCTCCGGTCGATGGTCTCCGGGGTGCAGACGGTGCCTCTGCGGAAGAAGGCGACCTTGGCGCCCTTCTCCGGGCCGTCGATCGCGGGGAACCCGTAGACCTGCACTCCCCCGGCGTCCTCCCAAATGTAGATCGGGTGGTGCGCGGGGAGGAAGGGACGGGTGCCGCCGGTGGGCTCGAACCAGTACATGACCTGGCGCTCGATGCTGAAGGGCACCCCGATGTCGGTGAGCAGCTGCGGCGCCCAGGCACCGGGGCAGATGACCAGATGGCCTGCCGTGTACGTGTTCTCCGCGGTGTGCACCCGCACGCCGCGACCGCCTTCGAGCGCCTCCCAGCGGGTCATCGGCTCATTGAAGTGCAGGTCGGCGCCGTGTCCGGTGGCGAGTTGGAGGTGGGCGGCGACGGTGTGCTCGGGCCTGACCAGGCCGGCCCTGGCCTCGTAGAGCGCGACCTCGTCGTCGCCGGGGGTGAGGGTGGGGAAGCGGCGCCTGATCTCGGGGGCGTCGAGCATCTCGTGCGGCAGGTCCCACCGCCGGGCGGAGAGCAGCGAGCCGGAGACGGTACGGGAGTCGGGGCGGCCGATCATGACGCCGCCGCACAGGGTGGCGACCTCGCGTCCGGTGTCGCGGCCGAGCCGGTCGTACAGCTCGTAACTGCGCAGCAGCAGCGGTACGTACGCCGGGTCCTCGAAGTAGGACTGCCGGGTGACGCGTGAACCTCCGTGGCTGGAGCCCCTGTTGTGGACCGGGCCGAACTTCTCCAGGCCGAGCACGCGGGCGCCGCGGGCCGCCAGGTGGTGGGCGGCTGCGCTGCCCATGCCGCCGAGACCGACGACGATCACGTCATGGGTGGGTGGTGGCATCGGTGGCCTCGCTCACTTCAGGATGTGGGTCATCTTCGGGTCGAAGAGGGGCTCTTCGACCACGGTGGCGGCGGTCTTCTCGCCGAAGTACTCGATGTGTACGGGGGTGCCGGGCGCCAGTGGCGGGAGCCAGGCGTAGGCGACGCAGCGACCGAGCGTGTAGCCGTATCCGGCGCTGGTGACGTAACCGGCCGCGCATCCACCGGAGTTCACGTACACGGGTTCCTTGCCAAGGACGACGGCGGCCGGGTCGTCAAGGGTGAGTGCGGTGAGCCTGCGGGTCGGCTCACCGAGGGCTACGAGGGCGTCGCGGCCGATGAAGTCGCCCTTGTTCATGCGGACGGCGAAGCCGAGTCCGGCCTCGTACGGGTTGTGCTCGGCGGTCATGTCGTGGCCCCAGGCGCGGTACCCCTTCTCCAGCCGCAGGCTGTTGAAGGCGGAGCGCCCGGCGGCGATCACGCCGTGCGGTCGGCCCGCTTCCCAGAGGGTGTCCCACAGGCGCAGTCCCAGGTCGGCGGTGGTGTAGAGCTCCCAGCCGAGTTCGCCGACGTAGCTCAGCCGCATGGCGGTGACGGGGACATGGCCGATGTGGGTGCGCAGAGCCTTGAAGTAGCCGAGGGCCTGGTGGGAGAGGTCGTCGCGGGTGAGCGGCTGGACGAGGTCGCGGGCCAGCGGGCCCCAGACGCCGATGCAGCAGGTGCCCGGGGTGATGTCCCTGATGTGTACGTCGTCGGGGGCGTGGTCGAGGAGCCGGTCGAGGTCGGCGGGGGTGTTGGCGCCGAGCTGGAAGTGCTGTTCGGCGAGGCGGGCGACGGTGAGGTCGGAGAGAACACCGCCCGTCTCGTCGAGGAGGAGCGTGTAGGTGACCGAACCGGGCTTCTTGGCCAGGTTGTTGCTGGTCATGTGCTGGAGAAAGTCGAGGGCGCCGGGGCCGGTGACCTCCAGCCGCCGCAGTGGCGTCATGTCGTACATCGCGACCTTCTCGCGGGTCGCCCTCGCCTCGGCGGCGGCGATCGGCGACCAGTGTCGGGCCGACCAGGGTTCGCGGGTGGGGAGTTGCTCGGTTGCGGCGAGTCCGGCGTTGGCTTCGTACCAGTGTGGGCGTTCCCAGCCGCCGCCCTCCAGGAAGTGGGCGCCGAGCCGGAGTTGGCGGGCGTAGAAGGGGCTGACGCGCAGCGGGCGGGGCTGCTCCATGCTCTGGAGGGGGTGGATGACGTCGTACACCTCGATGAACTGCCGGGCGGCCCGCTCCTCGACGTACGCGGGTGAGCTCTGCGCGCTCTCGAAGCGGGACACCTCGCATTCGTGCAGGTCCAGCGATGCGCGGCCGTCGGTCATCCATTCGGCGACGGCCTTGGCTACGCCTGCGGAGTGGGTGACCCAGACGGCTTCGGCGAGCCAGAAGCCGCGCAGCGCGCTGCTTTCGCCGAGGACGGGCATGCCGTCGGGGGTGAAGGAGAAGACGCCGTTGAAGCCCTCGTCGACGCGGGTGTGGGCGAGGGCGGGCAGCAGGGTCTTGCAGTCCTCCCAACTGGGGGCGAAGTCCTCTTCGGTGAAGGGGTACGAGGACGGCATGGCGGGGGCTTCGTCATAGCGCGGCACGGCGAACGCGTCGACGGGCAGCGGGCGGTGGGCGTACGACCCGATGCCGATGCGGTCGGTGTGCTCACGGAAGTAGAGGTCGCGGTCCTGGTGGCGCAGGATCGGCCTGCTGGCTTCCGTACGGGGGTTGTTGACGCCCGCGAGTTCGGCGAGCGGCGTGGTCTTCGCGTACTGGTGGGCGAGTGGCAGCAGCGGGATGCCGATGCCCGCCATCCGTCCGATCACCGGGCCCCAGAAGCCCGCCGCCGACACGACCAGGTCGGCCGCGAAGGACCCGCGGTCGGTGGTGACGCCGGTGACGCGGCCGCCGCGCTGCTCGATGCCGGTGACGGTGGTCCGGTCGAGGAAGCGCGCGCCGCGCGCGACCGCCCGCTCCGTCTGGGCGCGGCAGGCGGACAGTGAGCGGGCCAGGCCGTCGCCCGGGGTGTGGAATCCGCCGAGTACCCGGTCGCGGTCGAGGAGCGGCCACAGCTTGAGGCATGCGTCGGGGCCGATGATCTCGCCCTCGATGCCCCAGGACGCGGCGAGTCCGGCCTTGCGGTGGAGGTCGGCCCACCGTTCGGGGGTGGTGGCGAGTTCCAGGCCGCCGACCGCGTTGAAGCAGGACTGCCCGTCGGCCCGGAGCGCGCTGAACTTCTCCACGGTGTACTGGGCGAAGGCCGACAGGGTCTTGGACGGGGAGGTCCGGTAGACCAGGCCGGGTGCGTGCGAGGTGGAGCCGCCGGGGGCGGGGAGCGGGCCCTGTTCGAGGACGGTGATGTCGTCCCAGCCGCGGGCGGTGAGCTCGTCGGCCAGTGAGCAGCCGACGATGCCGGCGCCGATGACGACCACGCGGGGGCTGGTTGCGGGCGTGCTGGACATGCCCCTCCTAGCGGTGAAGTGGCTTACGGGATCACGGTGTTGGCCGGACGGTCGCTCCGCCCGGCGTCAGAGCACCGCCACCGAGCGGAGCACCTCGCCGCGCCGCATCTTCGCGAAGGCCTCCTCGACGTCGTCCAGGGCGATCGTCTCGCTGACGAAGGCACCGAGGTCGAGCTTGCGGCTGAGGTACTGGTCGATGAGGATCGGGAAGTCCCTGCTGGGCAGGCAGTCGCCGTACCAGGAGGACTTGAGGGCGCCGCCGCGCGAGAACAGGTCGATCAGCGGGATGTCGAGCATCATGTCCGGCTCCGGCACGCCGACCTGGACGAGGATCCCGGCGTGGTCGCGCATGTAGAAGGCCTGGCGGTACGTCTCGGGGCGGCCCACCGCGTCGATGGCCACATCGACGCCGAACCCGCCGGTGAGTCCGCGTACGGCCTCGATCGCGTCGGTGCCAAGGGAGTTGACGGTGTGGGTGGCGCCGAAGCGGGTGGCGCCGTCGAGCTTTGCGTCATCGATGTCGACGGCGATGACGCGGCGGGCTCCGGCCAGTGCGGCTCCGGCGATGGCGGCGTTTCCGACGCCCCCGCAGCCGATGACGGCGACGGTGTCGCCGCGGCCCACGTTGCCGGTGTTGACGGCCGCTCCGTAGCCGGCCATCACGCCGCAGCCGATGAGTCCGGCCGCTTCGGGGCGGGCCGCGGGGCTGACCTTCACCGCCTGGCCGGCGGCGACCAGCGTCTTCTCGGCGAAGGCGCCGATGCCCAGGGCGGGGCTGAGCGCCGTGCCGTCGAGCAGCGTCATCGGCTGGGCGGCGTTGCGGCTGTCGAAGCAGTACCAGGGGCGGCCCCGGCGGCAGGACCGGCAGTCGCCGCAGGGGGCGCGCCAGGCAAGGACGACGTAGTCGCCGGGGGTGAGGTCGGCGACGCCCTCCCCGACAGCCTCGACGATTCCGGCGGCCTCGTGCCCGAGCAGGAACGGGAAGTCGTCGTTGATCGCCCCGTCCCGGTAGTGCAGGTCGGTGTGGCAGACCCCGCAGGCCTGGACGGCCACCAGCACCTCTCCCGGGCCCGGGTCGGGAACGATGATCGTCTGCACCTCGACGGGCGCACCCCTCTTCGCGGCAACAACCGCACGGACCTCGTGTGGCACGACCGAGCCCCTCTCCTGTTGCGCAGTGCAAGACCGATTGCGCTATGAGAGACATCTTGAGAACGCCATCAAGGGCTCGTCAAGGGGGCCGGGACATGGATTCGCAAAAGACCGGGACCGCCCCGGACGCCCTGGGCGCACCGGAGCGCGGGACCGTATACCACCCGGCCCCGCGCTCCGGTGGCTCTCCGTCAGATGCGGTACCCCATGCGGTAGGAGAGCTCACCCGCCGCGTCGGCGGCCGACTTGACCAGCTCGCGCAGCCGCTCCTCGTCCATCCGGTACACCGGTCCGGAGATGCTGACCGCCCCGATGACCTGGCCGTCGTGCGCCCGCACCGGCGCCGCGACCGCGCTCAGCCCGACCTCCATCTCCTCGGCCACGACGGCGTAGCCCTGGGCGGCGATGTCCGCCAACTGGGCCCGCAGCTCGGCGGCGGACGTCACGGTGCGTTCGGTGAATCTCGGCAGTCTGCGGGCCAGGAAGATCTCCTGCATCGGTGTCGGCAGCCCGGCGAGCAGCACCTTTCCGCTGGAGGTGGCGTGCAGCGGGGTGCGCCGGCCCAGCCAGTTCTGCGCGGTGACGGACGCCGCGCCGCGCGCCTGCATCACATTGACCGCGCCGTCGTCGTCGAGGACGGCGATATTGACCGTCTCGCCCGCGTCGTCGGCCAGCTCCCGGACGACGGGGGCGCTCTCCTGGGAGATATCCAGCCGTCCGGCCGCAGCACCCGCCAGCCGCAGCACACCGGCCCCCAGGTAGTACTTACCCCGATCCTTCGCCTGCCCGACCAGGCCGCGGTTCTCCAGCACCCCGAGCAGCCGGAACGCGGTCGACTTGTGCACGTCCAGCTCGTCGGCGATCTCCGTCACTCCGGCCTCGCCGAGCCTGGCGAGGATCTCCAGCACACTCACCGCGCGGTCCACCGACTGCACGGCACTCGCGGCCCCCTTGGACCGCCTCACCTCGTCGGACCCCTCCGCATTGCTCTTGCTCGCCATCTTGTCCGCTCTCACCGCCCGGCGGCCGATTCCCGGCCGACATTCAGGGGGGCCCTTGACGCAGCGGCTCCCGATCCGGATTCTGTTGCGCATCACGCGCTTCAATGCGCCATATGGAACGCCATGTTACCGAAGAGTGAAACCTGGGGGCTCTGGTGAATCCCGTCTGCCACCTCGACGATCTGCCCGAAGGCGAATCCCTGCGGCTGCCCACCGAGCCGCCGATCGCCGTCTTCCACACCGAGGGCACGCTCTACGCGATCGATGACACCTGCTCCCACCAGGATGCCTCCCTCTCCGAGGGCTGGCTGGAGGGCTGCTTCGTCGAATGCCCGCTGCACGCAGCCCTGTTCGACCTGCGCACCGGGCAGCCCAGCTGTCTGCCCGCACGCCGTCCGGTGCGGACCCACCGGGTGACGGTCGACGCCTCCGGCGGCGTGCATGTCCAGCCCACCGTCGGGGAAGGGCACGCCGAGGAAGGTACCGCCGCATGAGCACCATGCCACCCGCGGACCCCATGGGCACCCTTGCGGTCGTGGGAGCCTCGCTCGCGGGCCTGTATGCCGCGCGGGCTCTGCGCGACCAGGGATTCGACGGCAGGCTGGTGATCATCGGGGACGAGAGCCACCGCCCGTACGACCGCCCGCCACTGTCCAAGGAGTTCCTCACCGGAGCCGTGTCCGAGGACCAACTGGCCCTCTGCGACGCCGAGGAGGAGACCGAACTCGGGGCCGAGTGGCTGCTCGGCGTCCGCGCCGAGGGCCTCGACACGGCCGCCCGCACCATCCGGCTGGACAACGGCCGTACGGTGCGCGCCGATGGCGTCGTCATCGCCACCGGCGCGACCCCGCGACGGCTTCCGGGCACCGGCGCGCTGCGCGGCGTGCACACCCTGCGCACCCTCGACGACGCGTGGGCCCTGCGCGCCGAACTGGCCGGGCGGGCCGGGCGCCAGGTGCGGGTCGTGGTCGTCGGCGGGGGGTTCATCGGCTCGGAAGTCGCCTCGTCCTGTGTCTCGCTGGGCCATCACGTCACGGTGGTGGAGGCCGCTCCACTGCCGCTCCTGCCCCAGCTCGGCGATGCCATGGCAGGGATCTGCGCCACTCTGCACGCCGGGAGCGGGGTCGAGCTCATCACCGGCTCGGGGGTCGCGGCCCTGCACGGCGCCGACGCGGTGAGCGGTGTGAGCCTCACCGACGGACGGCTGCTGCCCGCCGACGTGGTCGTCGTCGGCATCGGCGCCGCCCCCAACACCCGGTGGTTGCACGGGTCTTCGCTCGCGGTGCGCGACGGGGTGCTGTGCGACGACGGCTGCGTCACCGCGCTGCCCAGGGTGGTGGCGGTGGGCGATGTGGCGCGGGTGGGGGGCGTCCGCGACGAGCACTGGACCAGCGCCACCCGGCAACCCGCGGTCGCCGTACGGAATTTGCTCGCCGGGCACACCGTGCGCGGGGCGCGCCCGCTGCCGTACTTCTGGTCCGACCAGTACGGCGTACGCATCCAGTTCGCCGGCCGCTCGCTGCCCGGCGCCACCACGCGGATCACCGAGGGGTCCGTGGAGGAGCGCAGCTTCCTCGCCCTCTACGAACGCGACGGCGCGGTCACCGGCGTACTGGCCGTGAACCGTCCACGGCCCTTCATGCGGGTACGCCGTGAACTCGCCCGCGCGCAGGAGCCCGTGGCCACCGGCTGACGTGGTCATGGGCCGACCGGGCTCCGGGGGCGCCGCGCGGATCAGGGCCAGAGCAGCCCGTGGCGCCATACGTCGTTGACCATGTGGTACCGCAGGCGCACATGCGCATGGTCGGGCGCCCCCTGGAAGAACTCCGTCTCGTCGATATGGACGACGTACACCGCGTACGTCTCGGGCACGGCGTCCGGGTCGTCCTCGATACGGTGCGCGGCGCGCTCGCGCGCCGCGTCGTAGTCCTCGCCCGGCGCCATCGGGTGACTCATGCGGCCGGTGAAGGCCGCGGCGCGCCCCGGCTCGCCAAGACCGCGGAAGTCGGCGCGCCGGTCGCCGTCGCCGAGCAGGCCGACCGGTCCGGTCGCCCGGATCTGCCGGCCGTGCCGGGGCCAGAACCAGGTGAGGCTCGCATACGGGTTGACCGCGAGGTCACGGCCCTTGCGGCTGCCCACGTCCGAGGAGAAGACCACCCGGCGGCGCCGCAGATCCACCGCGGTGATCTCGATGGCGCGCGCCGAGGGGCGGCCGTACGCGTCGGCGGTGCCGAGCATGGCGACATGGCAGGCGGGCACGCCGTCGTCGAGGGCGTACGAGAGCCAGTCGGCGAACAGCGGGCCGGGCACATTCGGTGACTTGGACACGTCGAAGTCGGGAAAGGGGCCGCTCAGGGGCGGCACCGAAAGCATCCGTTCGCGCAGCCGTCGGGCCGCTTCCCGTAGCTCATGGCTCATCTGGTCGTTCCCCCCGCGAGGCCTGTCGTTCCCCATCCATTCTGGTCCGCCCCGCCGGAGCGGCACAGCCGGTTGGCGGAATCGGCCCGGACTCGCTCCGGCCATGTGCATCCGCCGACCGGCCGTGGACCGTATGACTGGGTGTGAAGGAGATTTCCGTGAACGGTGCGAGCGGTGCGGACGTCATCATCGTCGGCGCGGGGGCCGCCGGTCTGTCGCTCGCGCACCACCTCGCCGCGGCGGGCGGCCCGGCCGGGACCACACCCACCATGGTCCTCGTGGAGGCCCCGGACGGGCCGCTGCGTCCGCCCGAACGCACCTGGTGCTTCTGGGAGGAGGAGGACGGCGCCTACGAGGAGGCCGTCGTCGCCTCCTGGAGCCGGCTGCGCGTCCGGACGGCCGACGGGCGGACGGTGGAGGGCGACCCGGGCCCGCTGCGGTACAAGATGATCCGCTCCGGCGGGTTCGAGCAACTGATCGGCAAGCGGCTGGCGGCCCGCCCCGAGGTGCGCCGAGTCCGGGCCACCGTCGATGGGGTGCGCGATGTGGCGGCGGGCGCCGAAGTACTGTGCACCACGGCAGCCGGCGAACGCCTCACCCTGCGCGGGCGCTGGGTCTTCGACTCACGTCCGCTGCGCCGGCTGCCGCCCGCGCGGAGCAGCCTCGTGCAGCACTTCCGGGGGTGGTTCGTCCGCACGGAGCGGCCCGAGTTCACCCCGGGCGTCGCCGACCTGATGGACTTTCGTACCGCGCAGCCCGATCACGGCCTGTCGTTCGGGTACGTACTGCCGCTCGGCCCGCAGGATGCGCTGGTGGAGTACACCGAGTTCTCCGCAGCCCCGCTGACCGGACCGGAGTACGAAAAGGCGCTGCGGCACTACACCCGCGATGTGCTGGGGCTCGGCGCACTGCGGATCGTCTCCACCGAGCAGGGGGCGATCCCGATGACCGACGCGGTCTTCCCCCGGCGCGTCGGCGCGTCCGTGTTCCGTATCGGCACGGCGGGCGGCGCCACCCGCCCGGCGACCGGCTACACCTTCGCGGCGGTGCAGCGGCAGAGCAGGGCGATCGCCGCCGCCCACCGGCGCGGCCGGGTACCGGTGCCGCCGCCCGCGCACCCGGCCCGAGCCCGCGCGATGGACGCGGTCATGCTGCGCGCGCTGGACACCGGCCGGGTGAACGGCGCCGACTTCTTCGCCGGGCTCTTCGGCCGGACACCGATGGAGCGGATGCTGCGTTTCCTCGACGGCCGCTCCCGCGTGTGGGAGGACATCGCGATCGGGTTGCGGACACCCGTCGGCCCCATGCTGCGCACCGTCGCCGAGCTCCCGTTGCTCCCCCGCAGGGAGCAACGCCCCTGACCCCACAGCTGTCCTGCCCCGTCCCCCGCTCCCCCACCGGCACCACGGACCCGACACCCCGAGGAACATATTCATGACTCTCCTGCGCGACGAAGAACTCGCCACCGCCTTCGATCACGCCGCGCACACCTACGACCGGCTGGTCGCGGCGAACCCCGGCTACCACGCCCATCTGCGGCGCTCCGCCCGTCGGCTCGCGCTGCCCTTCGGCGGCGCGGGAATGCGTCTGCTGGACCTGGGCTGCGGCACGGGCGCGTCCACCAGGGCGCTGCTCAAAGCGGCGCCGTACGCGCAGATCACGGCCGTCGACGCGTCCGCGGGCATGCTGGAGCGGGCGGCGGCCAAGTCGTGGCCGTCCCAGGTGCGTTTTGTGCACGCCCCGGTTGAGGGACTGTCCGACGTCGACGCCGGCGGTCCCTACGACGCGGCGTTCGCCGCCTATCTGTTCCGCAATGTCTCCGACCCCGACTCGGTCCTGGCCTCCGTGCGCGATCTGCTGGTGCCCGACGGCCGGTTGGCCGTGCACGAGTACACACTGACCAACGCGTGGGCGTCGCGGGCCCTGTGGACGGCGGTCTGCCGGGGAGTGGTGGTGCCGGCCGGCACCCTGACCGGCGACCGTGCGCTCTACCACCACCTGTGGCGCAGCGTCCTGGCCTTCGACCGGGCGCCCGCGTTCCGGCAGCGGATGGCCGGCGCCGGTTTCCGGCACGTCAGGTACGCACCGATGCCCGGCTGGCAGACCGGAATCGTGCACACCTTCGTCGGTCTCGCGGACGACGCCGCCGCCTCCGGACCGGGTGGGGCATGAGCGCGGGCCGTGCCCCGGCCGGGGCCGCGCGGCGGGGCCGGGACCGCCGCGCGCAGGTCCTGCCGGCCACGCCGGGCCGGGATCGGTTCACCGACCCGGGCACCGCGCCGCGCGTCGCGGTCGTCGGCGGCGGCATCGCCGGGCTCGCCGCGGCCACGGGGCTCGCCGAACGCGGCGTACACATCACCCTGTACGAGAAGGAGTCCGCCCTCGGCGGCCGACTGGCGGGGTGGCCCGTGGAGCTGGCCGACGGCTCGTCCGCCACCATGAGCCGCGGCTTCCACGCCTTCTTCCGCCAGTACTACAACCTGCGCGGCCTGTTGCGCCGGGCCGACGGGGGCCTGACCTCGCTCACCGGCCTGCCCGACTACCCGCTGCGGCACAGCAGTGGGCTGAGCGACAGCTTCGCCAAGGTGCCGCGCACACCGCCGTGGAGCGCGCTGGGCTTCGTCGCGCTCAGCCCCACCTTCGGCTGGCGGGACCTGGCCCGAATGGACCCTGTCGCCGCGCTGCCGCTGCTCGATGTGCGGGTGCCCGAGGTGTACGAGCGGCTCGACTCGACCAGTGCCTTGGATTTCCTGGCCGCCATCCGCTTCCCGGAGGCGGCCCACCACCTGGCGTTCGAGGTCTTCTCCCGGAGCTTCTTCGCCGATCCCCGGGAGCTGTCGGCGGCGGAGCTGGCGCTGATGTTCCACATCTACTTCCTGGGGTCGTCGGAGGGCCTGCTCTTCGACGTTCCCAACGAGCCGTTCCCGCAGGCTCTCTGGGAACCGCTGGGGCGCTATCTGACCGGCCACGGCGCGCGGTTGCTGACCGGTACGCCCGTCGGCCGGATCGAGCCGCTGCCAGGCGGCGACCTGGAGGTGGCCGCGGACGGGGCTGCGCCCGAGCGTTACGACGCGGTGGTCATGGCTCTGGACACCGGGGGGCTGCGCGGTGTCGTCGAGCACTCGCCCCGGTTGTGCGACGCGTCGTGGCGCGCCCGGATCGGGGGGCTGCGGAACGCGCCGCCCTTCCTCGTCTCCCGGCTGTGGCTGGACCGTCCCGTGCGGGCGGAGCGTGCCGGGTTCCTGGGGACCAGCGGGTACGGGCCGCTGGACAACGTCAGCGTGCTGGAACGGTGGGAGGGCGAAGCCGCCGGGTGGGCGAAGCGCACCGGTGGCTCCGTACTCGAACTGCACGCCTACGCCGTGGACCCGGCGGCCGACCGGGAGGCCGAACAGGAGCGGCTGCTGGCCGAGTTGTACCGGGTGTATCCGGAGACACGGGACGCGAAGATCGTGGACGCGCGGCACGAGTGGCGTGCGGACTGCCCGCTGTTCCCGGTCGGCGGCTACCAGGACCGGCCCACGATCCGCACCCCCGACCCGGCCGTGACGGTGGCCGGGGACCTGGTCAGGACCGGCCTCCCGGTGGCCCTCATGGAACGCGCGGCGACCAGCGGTTTCCTCGCGTCCAATGCCCTGCTGGAACGCTGGGGCGTGCGCGGCCAGACGCTGTGGACCGTGCCCCGCAAGGGACGCTCGGGCCTGCTGCGGGCGCTCGCGGGACCGCGGGGCGAGCGGGACTGAGGGGCGCGGCGGGACTGAGGGGCGCGGCGGGGCCGGCGGCTGCGGGCACGGGGCGCAGCCCTCGCAGCGGGGACGGCGTACCGTCCCGCCCGTACGAGCCCCCCGGGGCCCGGGCTCTTGAACTCCCGGGCCCCCGGCCCCGCTTCTCCTTCGATTCCGCCGGGTATCAGCCGGGGAAGCGGCCTGTGCTGCGCAACTGCCAGCGGCGTTGCGCGTAGGCGAGGTCGTCCCGCCACAGTCGGCCCGCGGCGAGCCGCATCAGCGGGCGCAGGGCGGGCGCCGCCGCTCGGGCGGCGGCGAACCCGGGGCGCTCCGACACGGCGATGACAGCTTCGACCACCGCGGTGCGCGGGCGGCCCCGCGCGTCCGGGGCGAGCGGCGTGGCGTGC
This sequence comes from Streptomyces sp. H27-C3, assembly GCF_030063415.1. Classification (GTDB taxonomy): domain Bacteria; phylum Actinomycetota; class Actinomycetes; order Streptomycetales; family Streptomycetaceae; genus Streptomyces. The sequence continues at coordinate 166,640 of NZ_JASITA010000011.1, forward strand.
GTCTCGACGACGGAAGTACGGCCCTCGCCCTCGGTGATGTGCATGACGACGGTGCGCGGCTCCGGTGCGCTGAACACCGCGCGCACCGGCACGACCACCCGGCCCGCCAGCTTGAAGGAGACGTCCACCGCGAAACCGTCGTCCTGGGCGGGGTCCCCGTCCGCGGGTGTGCTGAGTACGGTCAGATCCACGAAGGAGTACGGGTGGAACCACGAGCCGTGCCACGGGTCGAGCCGGTTCGCCACGATATCCTCGGGCTCACAGATGCCCACCGCGGAGTACACCGAGTCCACCGCGCCCGAGGCCGGTCGCTCGGGGACGACGGGCTTCGGTGTCGGCTCCTCGCCGCCGAGCGCGTCCAGCCTGACCCAGGCCAGCACCCCGTCGTCATGCGCGGGGTAGGGCTCCCAGCCGGCGAACGGCTCGCCGTCCAGGGCAAGTCCGTGCCAGTGACAGACGACGGTGCCGCAGTGCACCCGGCTCTCCCGCAGCGGGGCGCCCAGGTGGGGGCAGATGCCGGAGCCCGCCGTGAGGCGGCCGGACGCGTCCCGCCACGCGATGACCTCGGTCCCGCCGACGTTGCGGCCGAACGGCTGCTTGCGACGGCCGATGTCGCGGCTCGCGCCGAGCACGTACCAGTTGCCCGACGGGCGGGCGCAGGCCCGCTTGAGCGCGTCCGAGATCAGCGCGGGCTTCGCGTCCCGCCAGGTGGGCCGCTGGCTCGCCCAGGGCACGGGCCGCCGCAGCCGCAGCGGGAACCGGGCCCCGCGCCGGCCCGGTCCGGGGGGCGGGCCCGGCGTCGTACCGCGCGTCATGCCGGGTCTCCTTCACCGAGCGGCTGAAGGGGTTGCATGGGCTGCACCGACGGTCCGATGTCCGCCCGCTGCCGTGCCGCCCCGGGCTGGCGCACGGCCGGGGTGCCGGCCGCAGGGCGGCGCGGGCGCCGCACACAGGCATCCCACAGCCGGGCCGCCGCGATCTGTCCGACGCCGCCGAGCGCCACCGCCGCCCGCCGCCCGCGGGGCACCACCGAGCGGCGGTGCAGCGCGGCGTAGCCGTCGTCGGCGACGGCGTCCAGGATGCCGCCGTAGAGCGTGTACGCCGTGCGGATGCAGGGCCGTACCACCGGGTCGAGCATGTCCAGGCCGGGTGCGGCCTCGCGGTACACACCCCGTGCCAGCTCGGCCGCTTCGGTCAGGGCGGCCCTGATGCGCGGGTCGGTGCAGCCCGTGTCGCGGCTCCACCGCAGCAACGGCCGGTCGACACCGTGCGCGGCGAGCAGGTCGGTGGGCAGGTAGATCCGGCCGCGGTCGAGGTCCTCTCCCACGTCGCGCAGGAAGTTGGTGAGCTGGAAGGCGACGCCGAGTGCGGCGGCGTGCGGGGCCGCTTCCCGGGTCGGGACCACCGTGCCGAGCACGGGCAGCATCTGGAGACCGATCACCGCGGCCGATCCGTGCATGTACCGGGCGAGGTCGTCGTACGTCGGATAGTCGGTGACGTCCAGATCGCTGCGCATCGATCCCATGAAGTCGGCGAAGTGCCGTGGATCGATGCCGTACCGCGCGGCGGTGTCGGCCACCGCCACGACGACGGGCTCCCGGGTCGCACCGCCCCGCAGCGCCGCGTCGAGCTCGACCTGGAGCGCCCGCAGTGCGGCGTCCCGCTCCGGCCTGCCGACCTCGCCGTCGAGGTCGTCGACGATGTCGTCGGCCCCGCGGGCGAAGCCGTACAGGGCGTGCACGGCGGGACGGCGGTCCGGCGGCAGCAGGCGGGTGGCCAGGAAGTATGTCTTCCCGTGCCGGGCGTTGAGCTGCCGGCAGTGCGTGTACGCCGTGCGCAGCGCGGGGTCGGTGATCCGCGCCGCGTCGAGTTCACGTCGGGTCATCGCGGGGTGCCTTTCGCGGGAACGGGGCGGGGCGGCGGCGCGGCAGACCGCAGCCGGGACACGGCGGATCGGGGGCGGGTGCGGGGGCCGGTGATGCGGGCCGCCGCGAGCTTCCCGGAGATCAGCACGGTCGGCACGCCGACTCCGGGGGTGGTGCCGCAGCCGGCCAGTACCACGTTGTCGACGCCCCGTACGAGGTTGCGCGGCCGGAACGGGCCGGTCTGCGCGAAGGTGTGGGCCACCGAGAACGGCGTACCGGCGGCGTGCCCTGCGGCCGTCCAGTGCACCGGGGTCACCACGTGCTCCTGCTCGATGGAGTCGCCGAACCCGTCGAGTCCACGCCGCTCCAGCTCGGCCACCAGGCTGTCGCGGTAGCGCGGGGCGAGGTCGTGCCAGGCGCGGACGTCGGGGCCGGTGTCGGTGTTGGGGCAGGGCGCGAGGACGTAGTGCAGGTGCTTGCCCTCGGGGGCCAGCGAGGGGTCGTGCGTGGTGGGCCGGGTGATGAGCAGCGAGGGGTCGCTCATCAGGCGGCCGGTGCGGGTGATCTCGTCGAAGGTCTGCTTCCAGGCGCCGCCGAAGGAAATGGTGTGGTGCGCGAGGTCGTCCCAGGTGCGGTCGGTTCCGGCGTGCAGGATGACGGCGGACGGCGAGTGCCGCAGGGCGATCGGGCGGCGAGGGGCGCGCCCGAGCAGCCGGTGGGCGACCGGCAGGTCGGGGGTGAGGACGACCGCGTCGCAGGGGACGCGGTCGCCGGTGGAGGTGTGTACGGCGGTGACCCTTCCGGCGGACCGCTCAAGGCGGGTCACTTCGCTGCTCCAGTGGAACTCGGCGCCCGCGTCCCGGGCGGAGTCGGCCAGCGCGCGGGGCAGGGCGTGCATGCCGCCGCGAGGGAAGTAGACGCCCGCCACAGTGTCCATGTACGCGATCACCGCGTACGCGGCGAGGGCGCGGGCCGGCGGCACTCCCGCGTACAGGGCCTGGAAGGAGAAGACCCGGCGCAGCCGTTCGTCGGACAGGAAGCGGCCGATCTGGGCGTCGAGGGTGCTGAATCCGCGCAGCGCCGCGAGTCGGGCCAGGTCGGGGTGGAGGAGTTGGAAGGGGGAGTCGAAGTTGGTGTCGATGAAGCGGCGCATCTGGGCGGCGTGCAGGTCCTGCAGCCAGCGGCGGAGCCTGCGGTAGCCCGCGGCCTCGCGCGCTCCGGCGAACCGGCGGATCTCCTCCTCCATCGCCTCGGCACCGGTGTGCACGTCGAGGCCGGACCCATCGGCGAACCTGGCGCGGTAGGCGGGGTGCAGCTCGATGAGTTCCAGCCGGTCGGCCAGCGAGTCCCCGACCGCCGCGAATGCCTCGTCGACCAGGTGCGGCATGGTCAGGACGGTGGGCCCGGTGTCCGCCGTGAACCCGCCGAGGTCGAGGCGGCCCGCCCGGCCGCCGGGCTGGTCCGCGCGCTCGACGACGGTCACCCGGCGCCCGGCGCCGAGCAGATGCAGGGTGGCGGCGAGCCCGGACAGGCCCGCGCCGACGACCACGACATGGCCCGTGGGGCCGGGGACGGTCCTCATCGGCTGTGTCCGGTGTTCTCGGCGCCGACGCGCCGGGTGGCGGGGGCGGGCCCGCGCGCGATCAGCTGCGTCTCCTGGTCCGGGGAGTTCGCGGGGTTCGCGGGGTTCGCTGTGATCGCGGTGTCCGAAGTCACCGACGAAAAAGGCGAGTTCGGCGTCCTCGGAGTGATCGGGGTGCTCGGAGTGATCGGGGAGGCTGCGGTGTTCACGCCCGCGGCCACCGCGAGCAGTTCGGACAGCCGGTTGTGCGCACGCGGATCCATGGGAGCGCTCCTGAGGTGGCGTCGGCTGTGCAGCACCAGCCGTTCGATCTTCGACTCGACGGCGGCTCGTGCTCCGGTCTCCTCCAACACCGTTCGAACGCGGTCCAGTTGCACATCGGTCAGGTCCGGCGCGCCGAGACCGGCGGCCAGCACGTCGAGTGCCGCCGCGTCCCCCGAGGCGTCGGCCCTGGAGCGGGCCACCGCCACCAGGTACGTCAGCTTGCCCTCGCGGATGTCGTCGCCCGCCGGCTTCCCGGTCAGCGCCGGATCACCGAACACACCCACCAGGTCGTCACGCAGCTGGAAGGCGATGCCCGCGCACCGCCCGGCGGAGCACAGGGCCGCGGTCGTCCGGTCGTCGGCGCCCGCCAGCGCCGCGCCGAGTGCCAGCGGACGTTCCACCGTATACAGCGCGCTCTTGAGGCAGGCGATGCGCACGGCCCGGCTCAGCGACGCCGACCCGGCGGCCTGGGCGTGCAGTTCGAGGTACTGGCCCGCCACCATCTCGGTGCGCATGGCCTGCCAGTGGTGGCGCATCCGCCTGCGGGCGCCGGTGTCGACTTCCGACTCGGCCACCAGGTCGTCGGCCCAGGCCAGCGCGAGGTCCCCGGCGAGGATCGCGGCGGAGCGGCCGAACGAGCTGCCGGAGCCGCGCATCGAGCGGCCCTCGTGCTGCCGCGCGAAGTCGACGTGCACGGAAGGGGCGCCGCGGCGCAGCGCCGAAGCGTCCATGACGTCGTCGTGGATCAGCGCGCATGTCTGGATGAGTTCGAGGGCAGCGGCCACGTTGAGGGCCGCCACGGCCTGCCGGCCGCCATCGGCGCCGCCGCCCGCCCGCCATCCCCACCAGGCGAAGGCGGCCCGCCAGCGCTTGCCGCCGCGCAGGGCGAAGAGTTTCACCCGTTCGGCGACATCGTCGGCGAAGACGGCGTCGACCTCGGTGGCCTCCGCCAGCCGGGTGTCCAGGTACGCGCCGAGTACTTCCTCGACGGCTCCGGTGATGTCCGCGTCCGCGCGGGAGAGTGGCGCACGACCCTGACGGTCCGCGGTCCCGGGCGCGTGCCCCCGCCGCGCTTCGTGCTCTGGCGCCTGCTCATGGCCGCCCGTGCCCGGTTCGCCGTGCCCCGTGGGGTGGCCGGCGGGGAAGGTCCGCATCGCCCTGGTGGGGGGCATCGCTTGTCCTCTTCTCGCGTCTTTACGGTCGTCGGGTCACCCTTGATTCCCCCCGGAACGCGTTTACGGATGCACCAGTGTTTGCCCGATCTCACGCGGATGTCCCAGCAGGTGCGGCCGACCGGGCGAACGCCCGGGCCCGGCGCGGGCCTGCGCGGACTACTCCGGCGCGGGACGCCGACCGGCGGGGACTCGGAGATCCGTCACGGTGCGCAGAGGTCCGCCACCGTGTCGATCGCCTCTTCGAGGCCGCGCGGCCGCCCCGTGCCGGGGAGGTGCGGGCCGGACCAGTCCGGTCCCGCGACGAGCACCGCCGGGCGTGTGCGTGCGCCGCGCACACCCCAGCCGATCGAGCCGATGTGCTGGGCGAGCGGGCGGCTGGCGGTCGCCCGGGACTGGCTCCACAGCACGACGGCAGCGGGTCCGGTGCGACGTACCGCTTCCTCCAGTGCCTGGGCGGGCACCGCCCCGGCGGACGGTCCGGACGCGGCGGCGCGGCCGACCGCTTCGCGGACCGGACGGGCTCGGCGGCGTCGGCGCCCGCGAGAGCCGCGCGGGCCGCCTCGGCGGGCGGCACTCCGGAGCTGGTGAGCCGGCACATCCGTTCCAGGACGGCGATGTCCTCGGGCGTCCAGCGCCGGTGCCTGCCACCTTCGCGGGCGGCGGGCCCGATCCCGTACCGCCGGTCCCAGGAACGCAAGGTCGTGGGCGAGATACCCAGCGCCCTGGCCACGGCACCGGTGCTCAGCCCCGCGGCGACGACGACCGGTGGCGATACGGCCGAGGGGCCCAGCGAGGCACTCACCTCTTCACCGTACGACTCGGACCTTCGCCATACGACGCAGAACCGATGCATGTTGCTCGGCTTCGGCGGTTCGGAAACGCTGTGCCGACCGCAGCGCAACCGGCCGCGTCCCGGCCGACGGGAGGAGCGACGCCCCGGGGTCAACCACCGCACGGAGCCCGGCCGCTTCCCGCGCCCCGGAGCGCGCGCCGGACCAAGAGGCCCTGGCGGCTGAGGAGTTGGCAGCGGGTCTGGTGCGCGGGGACGAGCACAGCTTCGCCGGCGTCTACCGTCTCTGGAGCCCTCTCGTCCACACGCTCGCCCTGCGCGCCCTGCGAGACCCGCGCGAGGGCGAGGACGTGACCCAGCAGGTCTTCCTCGCCGCCTGGCGCGGACGCCCCGGCTACCGGCCTGAGCGCGGGCCGCTCGTCGGCTGGCTGGTGGGCATCACCCGGCGCAAGACGGCCGACGCCCTCTCGGCACGCACCCGGCGCGGCGAACTCACCGCGGCGGCGTCGGCTGCGGGACACGGCGCACCGGCGGCCCGTGGTCCCGGCCCGGAGTCCGCCCTGGACCGGGTGCTGGTGACCCAGGCGATGCGGGAGCTGCCCGGCATCCAGCGGGACATGCTGTGCCTGGCCTTCTACGCCGATCTCACGCACGCGCAGATCGCCGAGCGGACCGGGGTCCCCCTGGGCACGGTCAAGAGCCATGCGCGTGAACCCGGCGCGGCGCGACGACCTGCTGAACACCGCGGTGGCCGTCCGCGCCGAAGAACCCGACGCAGACGGCTGGCTGCGGCTGGAGGTGACCCACCAAGATTCATGGCACGCCGAATGGGCGCTGTGGCAGCTCAGCATGGACGGGGAAGCCCTGGCCCCGCAGTCGTTGCGCACCGCCCTACGCAACCGCGCCGCCGCGATTGCCACCCGCTACGGAGACTCATCCTGAGACTGACGCTCCCCGAGGACCGGTTTCTACGCGGATCCGCGTCAAAACCCGGCTCAACAGTCTCAGCGGCCCGGGAGCCGAACGGCGCACAAGCGGCGCAAGCTGCGAAAATGGGACAGTGGGGCGACTGTGGAAGGGGCTGTGGATCGCACACGCGTCACCGGGCACCCAGGGGCACCAGTCAGGAGGCAGTCATGCGGCTCAAGGACGAATTGCCGGTCGACCACCGGCTGGCCACGGTCTACCGGGCGGGCGCCGCACTGTGCGGGGTCATCCTGATCATTTTCGGAAGCCTGGGCTTCGCGGACCAGCTCGGCTTCTTCGACACCACCGGATCCCAGGTCGCGGGCCTGTCCACCAACGGTCTGCTGAGCCTGATCTCGATCGTCGTGGGTCTGGTCCTCATCGGCGGCGCCGTTGTCGGCGGCAATACCGCGTCGAACGTGAACATGGCAGTGGGCGCACTGTTCGTGCTGAGTGGATTCGTTCACCTCTTCATCCTCGACCGCCCGGCGAACGTCCTCGACTTCGGCATGTCCAATGTCGTCTTCAGCTTCGTCATGGGCCTGCTGATCATGACGTTCGGCATGTACGGCCGGGTCACGGGCGGACTCCCCCACGACAACCCGTACTGGCGTCGTCGCCACCCCGACCGGGCCGCGCGCGAGGATTCCGCACGCCGCGCCGGACCTGTCGCCGCCCCTGCCCCGCTCTCCCTGTCCGCCACCCCGGCCACGGCCGCCCCGGCGCGCATACAGCCGGAACCCTCGGACGGTAGGAGTACTCGTAGGACGACCTGATGGCCCGGCCTAGATCCAAGGCGGACGGCGGTGGAAGTTCACCTTGATCAGACCCAATTGGCCGAGCTGGCACTGGCTCGCGACAATCCCGAGGAGTCGTACGCAGAGACCGCGCACCTACTGAGGTGCGCACACTGCCGAAAGGAACTCGACGCGCTGCGGCGGGTCGTGAAGGCGGCGCGCGCCGCCTCCCCCTCGTTGCCGCTCGTCCCGCCTCCCGAACACATCTGGGACGCGGTCACCGATGACGTGTCGCGGGAGACCTGAGGGGTGCGGGAGACCTGCGGCACGCGGGAGGCCGACGGAGAGAGGAGCGTCGTACGGACGACCGCCGCACTGGGCCGACCGGGTCACACCCCGCGTCTCCGCGCCGCAGCGGGGTAGACGTCCTTGGACGGGGACCGCCGTCCAAGGGGAGGCGACCATGAGTACCGAGGCCAAACTGATCGTGGCGGCCGTGGCCGTAGTGGTGCTCGCGACGCTGGTGTTCACCGCGGTGCTGCTGGTCCGGCTGGTACGGGCGAAGCGGCACTTGCGGCAGGCGGGCGTGCCCGTGGGGAACAAGCTCGCCTTCTGGGGTGCGCTGCTCTACACGATCAGCCCGATCGACCTGCTGCCCGATCCCATCCTCATCGACGACATCGGCGTACTGCTCGTGGCTCTGCACTCGCTGCGGGCCGCTGCCGAGGCGGCGGCGGGCCGGGGCGGCCAACCGCTCAAGGCGGGCCTGCCGCCAGTGGAGCATGCGGGTCAACGGCGATAGAGGTCAGCGGCGACAGAGGCCGGCGACGACCGGCCTTGGGGACCAACGGGACAGTCAGTATCGGTGAGAACGATCATGGTTGGATCGTCGTGATCCACTAGCACAAGCGATCTGTTACGTACGGATGTTCGCTGAAAGACCCAGGGTCACTGGCGGGCAGGTGGTTACGTCCGGTGCATGCCAGTGGAGTTCTTGACTGATGAGCAAGCCGAGGCGTATGGGAAGTTCGCCGAGGAGCCGACACAGCCCGAGCTGGAGCGGTTCTTCTTCCTCGACGACGTGGACCGGGATTTGATCGCGCTGCGGCGTACGCAGCATCACCAGCTCGGGTTCGCGCTCCAGATGTGCACGGCGCGGTACGTGGGGCTGTTCCTGGGCGAGGACCCCCTCGATGTGCCGTGGCCGGTGGTGGAGCACCTGGCCATGCAGCTGGGCATCGAGGACGCCTCGTGTGTAAAGCGGTACACCGACCGGCGGCAGACGGTGTACGACCACGCGTGGGAGATACGTGAGGCGTACGGCTATCACCTGTACGAGGACCACGACCAGGGCCGGAAGTTCCGGGCGTTTCTGCATGGGCGGGCGTGGACAGCGCACGCCGAGGGGCCGAAGGCTTTGTTCGATCACGCGGTGGGTTGGCTGCGTCGGCACCGGGTGCTGCTGCCGGGGGTGAGCGTGCTGGCCCGGCAGGTCGCCGAGGTCCGTACCATCGCGGACAAGCGGCTGCATACCACGGTCGCCAGGGCAGCCCGGCGGGCGGATGCGGCGCTGCCCGGCGACCCGGTCGCCACGCTGAAGACGCCGGAGGGCAAGCGGTATTCGGAGCTGGAGCGGATGCGCCAGCCGCCGACGCGGACCACTGGCACGGCGATGAAGGGCGCGTTGCAGCGGGTCGAGGACATTGCCGCCTTTCATCTGGGTAGCCTGAAACTGGATCAGGTCCCACCGAACCGACTGTCCGCGCTGGCCCGCTATGGGCTGGGCACCAAGGCGCCGAAGCTGGAGCGGACCCCGGAGCCCAAGCGCACGGCGATGCTCACCGCAGTGATGCGCCACCTGGAGGCCAAGGCGATCGACGACGCCCTGGACCTGTTCGAGATCTTGATGGCCACGCGGCTGATCAGCACCGCGAAGCGGTCCAGTGAGAAGCAGCGCCTGTCCACGCTGCCGCAGCTGGAGAACGCGTCGCGGCTGGTGGCCAGGGCGGCAGCGGTGTTCATCGAGGAGCTGGAGCTCATCGAGCAGAGCGGCTGCGATGTGGACGTGGCCGCACTGTGGGCGGCGCTGGAGGAGGTCGCACCGCGGGCGGCGCTGTCCAGTGCGGCGAGCGTGGTGGTGAGCCTGGTCCCGGAGGACGACAACACGGCGGAGACGGTGCTGCGCGGGGCGCTGGCGCTGCGCTACAACACTGTCAAGCCGTTCCTGTCGCTGCTGGGCGAGTCGAAGGCGCTGGACGCGGCGACCGGCGGGATGCGCATCCTGACGGGGGTGAAGCGGCTCCCGGCCCTGTCGCGGCGGAAGGTGGGCGAGAAGCCGCTGCTGCCGCGGGAGGTCGACGACAAGCTGGTGCCGGCGCACTGGCGCAAGGCGGTGTACGCGAACACTGAGCTGCCGCAGGGGTCGGTGGACCGTGACGCGTACGTGGTGTGCGTGCTGGAGCAGCTGTTCCGCGCGCTCAAGCGCCGCGACATCTTCGCGTCCCCTTCGCACCGCTGGTCCGACCCGCGCGCCCGCCTGTTGCAGGGCAAGGGGTGGGAGGCGGTGCGCGAGGACGTCCTTGCGGGCCTGAGCCTGGAGGAGGACGGCGAGGAGCACCTGCGGGAGCTGACGGCGGTCCTGGACGCGACGTGGAGGCAGATGGCCGAGCGGCTGGAGGAGGCCGGCGCGGACGCGAAGATCAGCATCGAGGTGCAGCCGAACGGGCGGGCGAAGCTGAACGTGGAGAAGCTCCACGCGCTCGGTGAGCCGAAGTCCCTGGCCTGGCTGCGCGGCCGGGTCGAGAAGATGCTCCCGAAGATCGACCTGCCGGACCTGCTGTTCGAGGTGAACGGCTGGACAGGGTTCCTGGACGCCTTCGTGCACCTGGGCGACGGCAAGACCCGCATGAAGGACCTGACGACGTCGATGGTCGCGCTGCTGGTCTCGGAGGCGTGCAACATCGGCATGACGCCGGTCATCAACCCGGGCTACGAGGCACTGACCCGGTCCCGGCTGGTCCACGTCGACCAGTACTACCTGCGCGCGGACACCATCGCCGCGGCGAACGCCGCCCTGATCACAGTCCAGGCCCGGGTGCCGATCGTGCAGTTCTGGGGCAGAGGCCTGCTCGCCTCCGTCGACGGCCTGCGCTTCGTCGTCCCCACGCGGACCATCAACGCCGCCCCTAGCCCCAAGTACTTCGCGAAGAAGAAGGGCATCACCTGGCTCAACGCCATCAACGACCAGGTCATCGGCATCGGGCAGATGGTGGTTCCCGGCACCCCGCGCGACTCCCTGTTCATCCTGGACGCCCTGCTCAATCTCGATGGCGGGGTGAAGCCGGAGATGGTCGCCACGGACAACGCGAGCTACTCCGACATGGTCTTCGGCATCTTCAAGATGCTGGGCTACCGCTTCTCCCCGCGGTTCAAGGACCTTCAGGACCAGCGGTTCTGGAAGGCGGCAATGCCCGGCGGCGAAGCGGCGGGCGGGTACGGGCCGCTGGAGGCGCTGGCCCGCAACAAGGTCAACGTGAAGAAGGTCCTCACCGCGTGGCCGGACATGCTGCGGGTGGCCGGTTCACTGGTCACCAACCAGGTGAGGGCCTACGACCTGCTGCGGATGTTCGGCCGTGAGGGACACCCGACCCCGCTGGGGCAGGCGTTCGCCGAGTACGGGCGGATCGCCAAGACCCTGCACCTGCTCGCCGTCGTCGACCCGGTCGACGACACCTACCGAAGGCAGATGCACAAGCAGCTCACCGTCCAGGAGTCCCGCCACAAACTCGCCCGAGACATCTGCCACGGCAAGAAGGGCACCATCCACCAGGCATACCGGGACGGCATGGAAGATCAGCTCGGCTCGCTGGGGCTCGTTCTGAATGCGGTGGTGCTCTGGACGACCAGGTACATCGACGCCGCCGTCGCCCAGCTCCGTGCCGAGGGTCACGAGATCCGGGATGAGGACGTCGCCCGGCTGTCCCCTCTCAAGCACAAGAATCTGAACGTCCTGGGCCGCTACAACTTCACTGCCTCCACCCCCGCCGGCGGCGGCCTGCGGCCCCTGCGGGATCCGGACGCCGCCGGACTCGACGATGACGAGGAGGAGTAGGCGGCGTAGCCCGCGACTTGATGGCCGACAGAAGGTTCTGGCGCTCGGTGCCGAGAGGGAATTGCCCGGTGCGATCGTGATCAATGACGAGGTAGGGCCGGCTCGCCATCAGAATCCAGCAGAAGTTCGGAATTACTCGTTGCCGGGCGGGACGTCGGCAGGTCCCGGGATCGCCGGATCGGGGAAAAGAGCAGGATCAGTGCGGCGAGCGGGACCCCCGCTGTCGTGATGGCCATGGCGGTGCGGAGGCCGAGTGCGGTTCCGAGCACGCCGCCGAGCAGTGCTCCGATGGGAATCGTTCCGTAGCTGAGGAATGCTGTGCTTGCGGTGAGGCGACCGAGGAGATCCGGCGGGCAGTAACGTTGCTGGAAGCTCGCCTTGATGATGTTGCCGGCGACGACGCCTGCGGAGACGCTGAAGCCGCCTGTCACAAAGAGCAGGATCCCGGCTCCGCCGACGGTCAGCGGGATGAGCAGACCGAGCATGGGAAGTCCCAGCTCGAACAGCAGTGTCGCGCGGGCCGTGCCGATCTGGTGAGCAACCCGACGTGCGGCGAATGCCCCTGCTACGCCTCCGGCACTGGTCGCCGCGATGATTGCGCCGACTGTCCCCGGGGCCAGGCCGACACTCCGGACCAGGAAGACCACCTGGATTGACTGGTATCCCATAAGAGCCAGGTTGGAGGCGGCTCCGAAGAGTGTGAACGTGCGAAACCAGGGGTCGACGGCGACCAGCCGCAGGCCTTCGCGGACTTCACTGATCAGTGAAGTGGGGCGATGTTCGGTTCTGGTGATGCGTGGCTCGCGATGCCGGATGCCTGCGAGGCACAGGAGGGAGACGAGGAATGTCGCGGCGTTGGCGAACATCCCGTTCACCGCACCTGCCAACTGTGCGATCAGGCCGCCGGAGCCGAGCCCGGCAATCTGCGCGGCGGATGCGCTGCCGTGCAGTTTGGCGTTGCCTTCGGGCTGGTCATCGGGTTCCAGAATGCTGGGGAGATAGGCGCTGTAGGCGGTTTGGAAGAACACTGCTGCCGTGCCTGTCAGCAGGGCGACGGCCAGCAGTAGTCCGATACTCAGCCGGCCGGACCATGCGGTGACCGGGACGCTGGCGAAGAGTACGAGGGAAGCCGCGGCGGCGGCCAGCATGATCGGTCTGCGCCGCAGCCGGTCCACCCAGACACCGACCGGCAGACCGATGATCAGCCAAGGGGCCCAGGCGGCGGCGCTCAGCAGGCCGACCTCGAACGTGCTGGCGTGCAGGGTGGAGACGGCGACCAGCGGCATCGCCACCCCGGTGACGGACGCGCCGAACTTGCCGGCGGTTTCGCCGCACCACAGCAGGCGGAAATCGCGATGGCGGCGCAGGAGGCCACCGCGTATGCCGTGGCTCATGCGGTCCCACGCTCCTTGCGGGGGAAGGACTGGAGCTGGACGACGACAGGGAGCGCGCCCGGGGCGGGCACGGCGTCCGAAGCAGGGGTATGGCGGGCGATGACAGCCATCAGCTCCGCGTTGAGCGCCTCCAGCTGATTCGGTGTCATCCGCAAGTCACTCCAGTCCGAGACGGTGCCGGCGCTCCGCCACCTCTCGTCCCAGTCCTCGCTGAGGTAGTTCACGACCCGGCTGAAGTGCTGCTGCAGCAGTTCGTGCAGGTAGACCGACAGTGCGCCCCGGGTGTCGGGATCGTCGCGGAAATCGGCAGTGTTCAGCTCATTGGAGACGTCGACCCTTCTCCACCAGCGCTCGCGTTTCGTGCCCCGTCCGGTTTCCTCCTCGATGAAGCCGTGCTCGGCTAGGTGGCGCAAGTGCCAACTGATGGTGCCGGTGTTCTCCCCGAGGCGTTCGGCGAGCCTGGTGGCGGTGGCGGGGCCGTCCAGGCTCAGCAGTTCAAAGATGTTCATCCGCAGCGGATGGGCCAGCCCCCGCAGGCTGCGCGCATCGAGGCGCCGGGTGGGCTTGGCGGGCTGTGATGTGCGTTCAGGTTCGTCGGACATGCCAACAGCGTAGGTTGCAGAGTCTCCTCTGCATAGGAGTCTCTGCAGAGAGGACTCTGCCAGTGTGTGGCCTCGCTGCCGACCCGGTGGGTGAGACGGGACAAGGGGTGCCGGTAAGAACGGTGTCACCAGCCGCAAACGGTAGTGATCTTGTCTGTGTCCCTCGTGCGGGTGAGCGCGGGGCTGTACGGCTGCGGTTGGTGAGGCTCCGCGGGGACGATCAGTGATCGTGACCCGTACGCCGTTGGACCTGGATGAGCTCGTCGAGCACTGGACGCTGTTGAAGGACGAGCGGGACCTTGTGTCCGGCAAGCGTGGTGCGACGCGATGTAGCGCCGGGCGGCGACCATGAGGCCGAAGGCCAAGGCGAGGCCGACGAGGCGTGAGCCGCCGAGGACAGTCTTGGCGGTAGCGCTAGCGAAGTCCTGGTCATGTTCTGGTCGAACATCAACCCGTAGGACACCTCCGCCTCGCAATGGCAAGCCGCTCGATCTGGGACTTCCTGTCAGCTTGCCTCGGCAACGCCCGGCTGAGGCGACCTCGGCGTCCCTCCGCCCCCCGGGGGCGCGGCGGCGATGATGGTGTCGAGCATCGCGCGCGACGCCTGTAGATCCTTGATGGCGTGGGTGATTCGCTCGCCCTCCCGGCGCAGCTGGGCGAGCACGTCCGGACAGGTGGGCACGAGGCGCTCGTCGTCCGCCCGGATGCATGGCAGAACCTGAGCGATCAGAGCGGTCGGAAGGCCTGCCGCCAGCAGACAGCGAATGCGGCGCACCGTCTCGACGTCCGACTCGCCGTAGACGCGGTAGCCGCTGGGCAGCCGCTCGGGCGTCAGCAGTCCTTGCTGCTCGTAGTAGCGCAGCAGCCGCTCATGGACCCTGGTACGCCGCACCATCTCCTTCATGCGCATGCCCCTCGCCCTATTCCCGTTTCCCTTGCACACGCCGCAACTTGACTCTGACACTGATGTCGGAGTTTAGCGTCGGCGGCATGACCACTGATCACGCGCTTCCCACCCCTCACCTCGATGTCCTCGTGCAGGGGCGCGGCCCCGCACTCCTGCTCGCCCACGGCGCCGGCGGCGGCATCGAGGGAAACTTCGGCCTCGTCCTCGACGACCTCGCCCAGGACCACACCCTTGTCGGCCCGCACTACCCCGGAGCGGGTGGCTCCCCCGCAGCCATCGAACCACTGGACCTGGACGACCTCGCCGACCGCCTGGTAGCAGCCGCCGTTGCAGCCGGCCAGGATTCGTTCGCCGTCCTCGGAGAGTCCCTCGGCAGCGCCGTGGCCGTCCGGATCGCCACACGGCACCCCAACCGTGTCCGGGCCCTCGTCCTCACCGCCGGCTTCCCTACCGCTGACCCCGTCCTGGCGCTCGCCGCCCAGCTGATCAAGTCCCTGGCAGCCGCGGGTCAGTGGGGCGACGTGGCACGACTCGCCCTCCTGTCCTGTATGTCCCCTGCGGACCTGGCGGACCTCGAACCGGCCGACCTCGACGCACCAGTCGCCCAGACCCTGACCGCAATGCCGCCGGGCACGTTGGATCACTTCGACCTGGTGTCCCGCGTGGACGTCCGGACCGATCTGGCGAAGGTGTCCGCGCCCACCCTGGTGGTGGCGCCGACCGGCGACCGGCTGGTGCTGCCCGAAAGCTCATACCGCCTGGCGGCCGGCATCCCGGGCGCCCAGCTGATCGAACTGCCCGGCGCCGCCCACGTCCTGAACACGGCAGATCGAGCGACCTGGCTCCGCCACGTCCGCGAGTTCCTAGCCGCTCTGCCCGCCACGTCAGCGTGAGCGCACCGCTCCTCACGGATCAGGCCGGTCCGCCCACGAAGTCGCTGGCCCGGCCCTGGGCTGGCCTGCTCGTTCTCGCCACTACGATCTTCGTCGTCGTCACCACAGAGCTGCTGCCGGTCGGGCTGCTGACGCCGATCAGCGACGATCTGGGAGTCGCGCGATCACGGGTGGGGCTGCTGGTCACCGTGTACGCCTTCACCGTCGGACTGACGGCAGCTCCGCTCACCCACTGGACCGCCGCCTGGCCGCGCAAGCGCCTCTACATGACCGTGAGTGCGGCCTTCTCCCTCGGCACCGTGCTCTCCGCGGCCGCGGAGAGCTACCCGATGCTGGCGATCGGCCGGTTCCTGTGCGGGATGGCGCACGGAGTCTTCTGGTCGATCGTCGCCGGATACGCCGCCGCGCTCGCCAAGCCCGGCCGCTCGAGTCGCACAACAGCCATCGTCTTCGCCGGAAACTCGGCGGCCCTCGTCCTGGGCGTCCCCCTGGGCACCGTCCTCGGCAACGTCGTCGGATGGCGTGGCGCCTTCTGCGCCGCGGCGGCCCTCGGTCTCGGGGCACTCGCCGCCGCCCAGCGACTCTTGCCCGACATTCCCAACCGCTCCGCCCCACCGCAGTCGGCAGGCCTCGGCGGCGCGCTGCGCCTGCCCGGCCTACGAAGCATGGTGACAGCGACCGCGTTGCTCGTCCTCGGACACTTCACCGTCTACACCTACGTGACCCCGCTCCTGCACGACGCCGCTGCCTTCAGCGAAGCCGCCACCAGCATGCTTCTTGCCTTGTACGGACTGGCGGGCTTCCTGGGGACCTGGCTCGGCGGTGTCCTGGGGGACCCGTCGCCCGCACACCGTCCTGCTCGGCACCATCGCCCTGATGGCCAGCTCACTGGTTCTGCTCGGTGCGAGCGTCCGGCTGCAGCCTCTGGCCGTGGTGGCCGTGGCCCTGTGGGGCGTTGCCTTCGCCGCACTGCCGGTAACGCTGCAATCGAGCGTTCTCCGCCTGGGAGCGACCGCGCCCGACGCGGCGTCTGCCTGGTACGTCTCCGCGTTCAACCTGGGCATCGGAGGAGGAGCCCTCACCGGCGGACTGCTAAGCAGCTCCCCGGTGGCGATGCTCCCTTGGACCGCCCTGATCCCATTAGTACCGGCCTTCGTCTTTGCCTGGACCACGCGGGCAGCCTTCCCGCATCCACCGTCGCGGTAAATGCCGGATTTACTGCGGCAGAGCCCCTACCGTGATCACCGCGACCTGCGGCGGACGATTTTGGCCGCCGGGGCGAGGTGTACGCATTTACTGCGGCAGTGCCAGAAGGGCGGGGCGGGGATGACGATCGATGTCAGTTTCCGGAGTCGGCTGCACGGGTGTCCGAAGTGACCTGCACTCTGGCTGGCTGGCTGGGGATCTGCTGCCCGAGGTGGCGGTAGATGGTGGGCCGGGAGACGCCGAACTCCTCGGCGATATGCGCCACGGTGTAGCGGTTGTGGCCCTTGTCGTCCCTTTCCTCGTACATCGCCCGCGCCAGCTGTACCTGGCGGGGGCCGAGCTTGGGCTTCTGTCCTCCGGTGCGTCCGCGGGCGCGGGCGGCGGCCAGGCCGTCCATGGTGCGCTCGGACATCAGAGCGTGCTCGAACTCGGCGATGGCGCCGAGGATCTGGAAGAACATCCGGCCGATCGCGGTGGAGGTGTCGATGCCCTGGTCGAGCACGACCAGGTCGACGCCGTCGGCCTCCGACTGCTTGGACAGGTCGATGAGGTTCTCCAGGGAGCGGCCGAGGCGGTCGAGTTTGGTGACCACCAGCTGGTCGCCGGCGCGCAGGGCATCGAGGGCCCGGTCGAGTTCGGGGCGGCGGGCGAGCTTGCCCGATGCTTTGTCGGTGTAGACGCGTTCGCAGCCGGCGGCGTGCAGCGCGTCCTGCTGGGCTTCGGGGTGCTGGTCGCGGGTGCTGACCCGTGCGACGCCGATTCTCATGCCGGAACCGTAACGCGAACGGGGTAGTGCGTGACATAGGCGCGTACACGGGAAGCGTTACAGTCGCGACCTGCGGGAACGTCACACGACTGTCAGTTCCCGAAGTCGGCTGCACTGATGCCCGAAGTCGACTGCACTCGCTGACGGTAAATCACCATGGGGGCAGCCAGGATGTCGGCTGCCCCCGGCTCTCTTGTCAGGCCTTGGCCACCGGTTCTTGGAGCTCGGTCACCCAATCATCCCGGTTGGCGGGGCACTCTAGGTTGATCTCCCGCGGATAGCCGGTCGAGCGGTAGCCGTTGGCGTCGATCCAGCGGCCCAGGGTCTGGATGGCGGGCAGGACGGTCTCCATCGAGCCGCGGTGCACGATGGCAGCCGCCTGCTCGACCGGCGGCAGATCGACGATCCGCAGCCCGCCGTCCTCCCCGAGCGGCGCGGAGACCTCGACGCCCGCGTGAATGAGGACCCCGCCGTCCGGGCAGTCCTCGTAGTACGCGACACCGGGCCCGGTCAGGGCGATACCGGCCGCCTGCAGGCGCGTCATCAGGTCCTCGTACAGCGGCTGGATGACCGGGCCGATGGTGTCAAAGTTCGGCGCCACACCGGTCAGCTCGGCTACCCGTACGGACGGCAGACTCTTGACTATGACGTCGTTGCTGGGCATGTGCCCCTCGCTCTCGATCGACCGGAGCCTCGCCTCGACCTGGAGCAGCCGGGCCGCCGCAGCCGCCACCGTCTCCGCCAGTTCGGCGCGTCGCAGCCGCAGCATGCCGCGCAGTTCCTCGGTGCTGACTTTCTCGTCCAGGATCTCCCCAACCTGTTGGAGGGTGAGGCCGAGATCCTTGAGCGCGATGACCCGGTTGAGGCGGGCCAGCTGGGCGGCGGTGTAATAGCGGTAGCTGGTGGCGGGGTCGACATGGGCCGGGCGCAGCAGTCCGGTCGCGTCGTAGTGACGCAGCATCCGGACCGAGACGCGGCCGTGCCGGGCGAAGTCTCCGATGGTGAACATGATGTCTCCGAGTTCAGCGCCTGACACGGTGTGAGGGTCAAGAGCCCTACTTCGCCGTCGGCACAGCGTGGCCCTGACCGCTGCGGGCGGTCTGTTCGCCTCCCCGCACAGCTATCCCTGCAGGTAGCGGTGCAGGGAGGTCTTGGGGATACCGGTCTTGGTGCTGATCTCCCCGTAGCTGGCGCCCTGGTCCTTCAGTAGGCGCGCATATTCGATCTTGTCGGCGGGGTGAGCGACGGGGCGGCCGATGTGGCGGCCGGCGGCTTCGGCGACGGCGCGGGCGTGGGCAGCGCGTTCGGTGGTGAAGGTGCGTTCCATCTCCGCGAAGAGGGCCAGCAGCAGGAAGGCGATGCGGCCCATGCCTTCGTCGGCGGTGTTGATCGGAAGAGGATCGGCCAGGGAGCGCACGCCGATGTCCCTCTCGCCCAGGTCGTGGACGAGGTTGAGGACTTCGCGCAAGTTCCGGCCAAGCCGGTCGAGGGTGTAGACGACGATCACGTCGCCGGGGCGGGCGTAGGCGAGCAGATCGGCCAGGCCGGGGCGTTCGACGGTGGCTCCGCTCTTCTTGTCGACGTAGATCCGGTCTTCCGGGATGCCCGCCGCACCCAGTGCGTCGAGTTGGCGTTCCAGGCTCTGTTTGGTGGTGGAGACCCGGGCGTACGCGAGTTCGAGCCCGCCTGCGGGGTGGGGTGTGTCGGTTCCCATGGCCGGACCGTACCGGAAGTCGACTCCGTACGGGCCTTCCGGAACGATTCTTGTGGAACGATTTACGGAACGACCGGTGGAGCGATCAGCCCAGGACGCATATCTCCTGACGACGCGTCGGAAGCCCTGTTCCACTTCCATGGATGTGGAACACGCATCAGGCAAGGTCGGTGCGACCAAGATCGCGGGCGCTGGGCAGGAAGTCGGAGGGCACGCCGATGCCGAACAAGAAGGCGCGCTCCTCTTCGAACCGGTCGAGGGTTCGGCAGCCGAGGCCCCCGTCGCGCATACGACTACGGCCAAGTCGACCGTAGTGCAGGCGACTTCGGACCGTCTGGGAGTTCGCACTTCCCTGCGCTCGGCGGCGAATCCCCAGCTCATCCGTGCACGCGACTACGGACATTCACACGATCGGGCCGCATTGGCGGTAGAACGTCACGACTGCCCGAACTGTGACGCGCCCGCCGGCAGCGCCTGCCGCACCCGAGGCGGGAAGACCGCCGCGAAGTACCACACCCCCCGCTTCGTCCTCGTCCCCGCGCTCCGCGAGGAACTCGAAGTCCTCGTCCCCACCGACCGGCACCCGGGCCGCGCATGGAAGCAGGGCCCGGCGCTCGCGATCGTGCCCGCGCCCCGCGCCGAGCGCCCGGTCCGCATCGGGTACGCCAGGACGTCCACCGCCCGGCAGGAGCTGGCGAGCCAGCTCGAAGCCCTCCACCGCGCGGAGTGCCACAAGGTCTTCAAGGAGCAGATCAGCACCCGCGTGAGGGTGCGGCCCGAACTGGAGAAGGCGCTCGCCCTGGCCCACCAGTTCAAGGAGGCCGCGCCCGAGACGCCCGTCATCCTCACGGTGCACGAACTCAAGCGCCTGGCCAGGAACGCGGCCGAGCTGATGACGCTGTCCGCCGAGCTCCAGGCCGGCGGCATCCAGCTCGAACTCCTCACCGGCCCCCTCACCGGGATCTACGACCCCAACGGCATGGGCGCCATGTTCTTCGCCGTCCTCGCCGTCGCCGGGCAGATCGAGCGCAACTACATCCGCGAGAAGACCCTCGAAGGCCAGGTCATCGCCGCTTCCAAGGGCAACCACGGCGGCCGCCCGAAGGTCATCGACGACGACATGCTCACCTTCGCCGTCGCACTGAAGGACAAGGGCGTCCCCGTCCCCGACATCGCGAAGAAGCTCACCATCAAGGTCGGCAAGAACGCGGGCAAGTCGCCCTCGGTCGCCTCGCTCTACCGGGCTCTCGCGGAAGCCGAAGCCGCCGCGGTGGACGACGGCCTGCCGCTCCGGCCCAAGCCCGTACGAATCCGCCAGTCCGGAGAGCCGCTCACCGCCGAGGAGATCGAGCTGCGCGAACGGCTCCAGGCCCAGCCCCACCCGAACGCCGAGCTGCGGCAGACCCGCTCGCGGCCTGCATCAAGCCCACGATCACCGGCCTTCAAGATCAATCTCACCGATACTGACTGCCCCATTGGTCCCCAAGGCCGACGACAGAGGTGGTCCGCTGCCCCGCACTTCGCTCAACGACGAGGTGCGGGGCAGCAGTCGACTGATCGGCCGGAAACCCCTTAGATGAGCCCGAGCCGCTCCAGCGGGAACGACGGGCGGGCCAGCGGACCGACCGCGAGTCTGGTCAGCGGCAGGACGTTGTCGTCGCCCGCCGTGCGGTTGGCGTGGAGCACGCCGCAGCCTGCGCAGCGGTGGACCAGTATCCATTCGCCGTCACCGCGCACCGAGATGGCGAGAGGCTCCATCCGGGCACCGCAGTCGGCCGCCCGGTCGCCCGGGGTGTCGTCGAGGTGACGGCTCCACAGGCAGTTCGGGCAGTGATTGCGGTGGGTGGTTCCTGCGGCGGTCATCGATATGTCGATCCCGCAGTTGAGGCAACGGAACGACTCGGCGCGTGCCTCGGTGCGCGCCCGCCTGGAGGTGTTGCGGGCGGCGGTGTTACGAGTGGTGGTGTTACGGGACATCGTGAGAACGACTCTCCTGAACTGATGCGCGGAAGAACGTGGCTGTAGCTGAACGCCGTCTCGCATCAAGGGAGTTCGTACCGGTCGGCGAAGCCGTCAGGGCGTCGCCTGCGCGGAGGACCTGCCTCGATCGCGAGAGCGGTTCCGCAGGGCCCGTGTCATATAGCACCACCTGTTTTCTCCTGGTCAGGACGAGCCAATGAAAGCGGCGCACCGGCGCGGCTGCAACCGGTTTTTTCAGCGCGGCGGGGCCCGGCAGGATCGACGGACGGGCGAGCCGAACCAGTTCGAAGGCCTGCTGGGTGAACCAGTCACCGGCCTTCGGGCCGACTGTGCGCCGCTCGGGGTCCATCGGGCCGCTCGTACCGCGCAGACATTGGCCGTCCGACTCCCCCGGTGTCTTGATCCACAGCCTGGCGTCGTGCAGCGGGTCCTTGGTCTCCGTGGTGGGGCGGGCGCCGAGCCCCCGTCCCGGCGGGTTGCACCAGTCCTGCGCGTCGCGGTACTTGCCCGCCGGCGGAGTCCACGGGCCGCGCCCGTTGCGACTGCTGTCGGTGACGAAGTGCTTCATACGGTCCGGGGCGGTGTGCGGTTGCTTGTCGAGCCAGGTCCGGGCGCGGGCGCGCGACCAACGCTGTTCGGCACAGGCCGTGGCCCTTCCGCCTCGCCCGACGTGGGCGAGGCAGGATGAAATGAGCCTGCCGTACCAGGCGTTGGCGCTGTCGGTGCTGTAGTTGGACACGTTGACGGTGAAGCCCGTGGCCCCCGTGATGCCGCCCTTGACCAGGCGGGGCACGATGCTGCTCACCGCGTGCCAGGCCGGGTGGCCGGCATCGAGGTAGACCTTGGTGTGCGCCAGGCGCCCGAGAGCGGTGACGGCGTGGCCGAGGTCGGCGTACCGCGCGGCGGTCATCGCCCTGGCGACGGCCTTCGGACAGTCGGCGGGCAACAGGGCGAGCGCGTCGGGTTCGAGGACGACCAGCGCGGGGGCCGGGCCGATGCCCCGGGCGACGGCGGCGATCCAGGCCCGGTACCGGGAGCTGTCGTCGGCGCCGCCCGCCGAGTACTGGGCGCAGTCACGGCCCGGGATGTTGTAGAGCACCAGGGCGGGCAGCGCACCGTGCCGGAGGGCGTCCTGGACGACCCGGCGCGTTTCGCGTTCGGCCGCCGCCGGATCGCCGCCCGGCAGCCAGACGGCCTGCGGGGTTCGGACCATGGCCAGAAGGCCGGCGGCTTCGCGCGGCTGCCCGGCGCCGGTCAGCGCGAGAGCCTGGCGGTACGCCGCGGGGTTGGCCGACGGGGTGTAGAGCTTGGTGGCGGCGGGGGTCGTGACCGGATCCCGGACCGCGGCGGGGGCGGTGGCCGTGGCGGGAACGCCGAGGAGCAGCGTCGAGGCGAGGGCGAGCGGAAGGCCCACCGGGAGGAGCCTGCCGAAGATCCGCCCACTGGTCGGTGAGCTTGTCGGTGAGCCGATCGGCGTACTGGTCTTTCTGTCTCTGGGTGTGTCCGTCGATGTGTTCGTCGATGCGCTGCGCACGCGTCGCTCCATGGTCGCGAGGGAGGGTTGGGAGCGCTCCCAACCACCCCGCGCATCCCACATCAGGGCGCGTGGCGCAGGCCGCTCGGGCGGGGCACCACGGTGCATATGAGCAGGAAGAGGCCCGCGCCGACCACGTACCAGAACAGATCCGGCGCGTTGAAGGTCGAGCCGAGGACCAGCCGGGCAATGATGCTGCGCTGCGACAACTCGGCTGCTACTCCGGCGAGTTGGCCCAGCTCGATCAGCCAGCTGAGGCCGAGACCGACAGCGGCGGCCACCCGGCGCATCCCGGGTGCGGGCGCGATCAGGACCACGAGTGTGCTCAGAAGGACGGTGTAGAGCGCGTCACCCGCGTACTTGGCGATGTCTCCGTCCGCGACCGCCCTGATGCCAAGTCCGGCGCAGAGCGTCACGGCGGCGGCCCCGGCCGCGACGAGGCGGGTGCGGCGGCGCTCGGTCGTAGCGGTCGTAGCAGGCACGGCGGTCACAGTCGCCACTCTAGATCCTGCGCCCCGTCGGGCCGGCGGGCCGATGTCCCGGGTCCCGGCTCTGTCGGCGTCGGCCGTCAGGCATCCGGCATCCGGCATCCGGAATCACACATCGTCCGTCAGGCGACGGACCCTATCCGCCCCGCCGGCTCCCGAGGGCCCTCGTGGTGGATGGGGGTGTGCGCGCCGGTGAGGGAGACTCCGGTGCCGCCGCGCCGGGCGGCGACGATCTCCGCGGCGATGGACAGGGCCGTCTCCTCCGGCGTACGGGCGCCGAGGTCGAGGCCGATCGGCGAGCGCAGGCGGGTCAGTTCGAGCTCGGTGACGCCGACCTCACGCAGCCGCTTGTTGCGGTCCTGGTGGGTGCGGCGGGAGCCCATCGCGCCGACGTAGGCGACGGGAAGCTTGAGGGCCAGTTCCAGGAGCGGAACGTCGAACTTGGCGTCGTGGGTAAGTACGCACAGCACGGTGCGGCCGTCGGTGGCGGTCGACTCCAGGTAGCGGTGCGGCCAGTCGACGACGATCTCGTCGGCCTCCGGGAAGCGCGCCTCGGTGGCGAAGACGGGCCGGGCATCGCACACGGTCACGTGGTAGTTCAGGAATTTGCCGACCCGTACCAGCGCGGCGGCGAAGTCGATGGCGCCGAAGACGATCATGCGCGGGGCGGGCACGCTCGACTCGACCAGCAGGGTCAGCGGCCGGCCGCACAGTCTGCCGTCGGCGCCGATCTCCAGGGTCGCGGTCCGCCCGGCGTCCAGCATCGCGCGGGCCTCGTCGGCGACCGCGCGATCCAGCTCCGGATGTCCGCCGAGGCTTCCCTCGTACGCCCCGTCGGTCCGTACGAGAAGGGCGCGGCCCATGAGCTCGGCCGGTCCGTCGGTGACCCGCGCGACCGCCGCCGCCTCCCCGCCGGCGGCGGCGGACAGCGCGGCGGTGAACACCTCCCTGCCGGGAGAGTCCACACGTACGGACGTGACGAGTATGTCGATGACTCCGCCGCAGGTCAGACCCACGGCGAAGGCATCCTCGTCGCTGTAGCCGAAGCGTTCCAGAACGGTCTCGCCGTCCTGGAGCGCCTGCTGGCACAGCTCGTAGACCGCGCCTTCCACACAGCCGCCGGAGACCGACCCGATCGCCGTGCCGTCGCTGTCGACGGCCAGGGCGGCGCCAGGCTGCCGGGGTGAGCTTCCGTTCGTCGCCACGACCGTGGCGACGGCGAAGTCACGTCCCTGCTCGACCCACCGGTTGAGTTCTTCGGCGATGTCCAGCATGGCTGTCTCCTTACGGGGTGGGGAAGGGAGGCGGGTCGCTACTTGACGCCCAGCCAGCCCTCGATGGGATGGAGCGCGAAGTAGGCGAGGAAGACGACGGCCAGCACCCACATCAGCCAGCCCACTTCACGAACCTTGCCCTGTGTGGCCTTGATCAGCACGTGGGCGATGACGCCGGCGGCGATACCCGCGGTGATGGAGTAGGTGAACGGCATCAGCACAGTGGTCAGGAAGACCGGGATGGAGGTCGCCGCGTCGTCCCAGTCGATGTGCTTGGCGTTGGTCAGCATCATCGCGCCGATGACGACCAGCGCGGCGGCTGCGACCTGCGTCGGGATGACCTGGGCGAGCGGGGTGAAGAAGAGGCAGAGCGTGAAGGCGAGACCGGTGATCACGCTGGCGAAGCCGGTGCGCGCGCCGTCGCCGACGCCCGCCGTGGACTCGACGAACACGGTCTGGCCGGAGGCTCCGGCGAGGCCGCCGATCGCGCCGCCCGCACCGTCGATGGCCAGGGCCTTGTTGAGGCCGGGCATCTTGCCGTTCTTGTCGGCGAGGCCGGCCTGCTGGCCGATGCCGATGATGGTGCCCATGGCGTCGAAGAAGCCGGCCAGCACCAGGGTGAAGACGATCACGCCGACGGTGATGCCGCCGACGTTGCCGATGCCGTCGAAGGAGACCTTGCCGAAGAGGCCGAAGTCGGGGCTGCTGACGATGGAGCCGGTGATCTCGGGGGCGTTCAGACCGCCCCAGGCCTTCCTGTCGAGGCCCGCGAACTGGTGGACCAGCGCGGCGAACACGGTGCCGCCGACGATGCCGATGAGGATCGCGCCGGGGACCTTGCGCACCTGGAGCAGGAAGATCAGCACGACGGTGAAGGCGAAGCACAGCACCGGCCAGCCGGTCAGCATGTCGGCGGTGCCGAGCTGGATCGGCTTGGCTCCGGCGATGCCGCCGTCGCCTGGCATGGAGGTGACGAAGCCGGCCTGCACCAGACCGATGAGGCAGACGAAGAGGCCGATGCCCATGGTGATGGCGTGCTTGAGCGCCAGCGGGATGGCGTTCATGATCAGTTCACGCAGACCGGTGACGACCAGCAGGATGATCACGAGGCCGTAGATGACGCACATGGCCATCGCGTTGCCCCAGGTCATTTCCGGGGCGACCTGGAAGGCCATGACGGCCGAGACGCTGAGTCCCGCCGCGAGGGCCAGCGGCACATTGCCGATGAAGCCCATCACGAGGGTGGTCGCGGCGGCGGCGAAGACCGTCGCGGTGGTCAGCTGGTCCCCGTCGAGCCTGGCGCCCGTGGCGTCGGGCACCGAGAGGATGACCGGGTTGAGCAGGATGATGTAGGCCATCGCCATGAAGGTGGTGATGCCGCCGCGCACCTCGCGGGCGACCGTGGACCCTCTGTGCGTTATGTGGAAGTAGCGGTCGAGCCAGGACCGGCCGGCGGGCTGGCGCGTTCCCGCGCCTGCTTCCTCCGCCGTCGTCTTCGGCTCTGTGGACTGCTGGGTCATGATGCCTGACTCCCAAGGTTCAAAGGGGCACCCGCGTGGAGATTGGAGATACGGGATTTGGGATGCTGCCGATGGCTGCACGACCCGGGGGACGGCCCGAGACGAACGGGATGAGCGGTTACTGAGGGTTCTGTTCTTCAGTGCTCTGTCGTCAGTGCTCTGTCGTCAGTGCTCTGTGGTGCGTGTGGTGCGTGGTGCTAAGAACCGCGAGCGGTGCGGTACTTGTGGCCCCGGGCGGCGCAGGCGGCGGAAGTGTGACGTTCCTGGAAGCTTGACGCCGCCCGGGGAGCTTGGGTGGACTCAGGTGCCCGTGAGGTGCTCGGGCCGTACCGGCGTCCTGTTGAGTTCCAGACCGGTCGCGTTCCGGATCGCCGCGAGGACGGCCGGGGTGGACGAGAGGGTCGGGGCCTCGCCGATGCCGCGCAGTCCGTACGGCGCGTTCTCATCGGCCAGTTCGAGTACGTCGACGGGGATCGTCGGCGTGTCGAGGATGGTGGGGATCAGGTAGTCCGTGAAGGAGGGGTTGCGCACCTTCGCGGTCACCGGGTCGACGATGATCTCCTCCATGACCGCGACGCCCAGGCCCTGGGTGGTGCCACCCTGGATCTGGCCGACGACGGACAGCGGGTTGAGCGCCTTGCCGACGTCCTGGGCGCAGGACAGCTCGATGACCTTGACCAGGCCGAGCTCGGTGTCCACCTCGACAACCGCGCGGTGCGCGGCGAACGAGTACTGGACGTGGCCGTTGCCCTGGCCCGTACGCAGGTCGAAGGCCTCGGTGGGCCGGTGGCGCCACTCCAGCTCCAGGTCGACCGACTCGCCTTCGAGTACGTCGACCAGGTCGGCGAGGACTTCGCCGCCGTCGGTGACGACCTTGCCGCCTTCGAGCAGCAGCTCGGCGGTGGCCCAGGCGGGGTGGTACGAGCCGAACTTGGCGCGGCCGATCTCCAGGACCTTCTCGCGGACGTTCTCGCAGGTGTTCTTCACCGCGCCGCCCGTGACGTACGTCTGACGGGACGCCGAGGTGGAGCCCGCCGAGCCGACCTGGGTGTCGGCCGGGTGGATGGTCACCTGGGTGACGCCGAGCTCGGTGCGGGCGATCTGCGCGTGAACGGTGACGCCTCCCTGGCCGACCTCCGCCATCGCGGTGTGCACGGTCGCGACCGGCTCGCCGTTGATGACCTCCATCCGCACCCGGGCGGTGGAGTAGTCGTCGAAGCCCTCGGAGAAGCCGACGTTCTTGATGCCGACCGCGTAGCCGATACCCCGTACGACACCTTCGCCGTGCGTGGTGTTGGACAGTCCGCCGGGCAGGGCGCGGACGTCCGGCTGCTCGCCGGCCGCGAGCCACTGCTGCTCGGGCGGCAGCGGCCTGGCCTTGATGCGGCGCAGCAGCTCGGCCACGGGGGCCGGGGAGTCGCACGGCTGTCCGGTCGGCAGCAGCGTGCCCTGCTCCATGGCGTTGAGCTGGCGGAACTCCACCGGATCCATGTCCAGCTTCGCCGCGAGCTTGTCCATCTGCGCCTCGTAGGCGAAGCACGCCTGAACCGCGCCGAAGCCGCGCATGGCGCCGCAGGGCGGGTTGTTGGTGTAGAGCGCGAGGGCCTCGATGTCGACGTCCTCGATGACGTACGGGCCCACCGAGAGGGACGAGGCGTTGCCGACGACGGCCGGGGAGGCCGAGGCGTAGGCGCCGCCGTCCAGCACGATCCGGCACTTCATGTGCGTGATCTTGCCGTCCTTGGTGGCGCCGTGCTCGTACCAGAGCTTCGCCGGGTGGCGGTGCACATGGCCGAAGAAGGACTCGAACCGGTTGTAGACGATCTTGACCGGCTTGCCGGTGCGCAGCGCGAGGAGGCTCGCGTGGATCTGCATCGACAGGTCCTCGCGACCGCCGAAGGCACCGCCGACGCCGGAGAGCGTCAGGCGGACCTTGTCCTCGGGCAGGCCGAGGACGGGGGCGATCTGCTTGAGGTCCGAGTGCAACCACTGGGTGGCGACATAGAGGTCGATGCCGCCGTCCTCGCCGGGCACGGCGAGACCGGACTCCGGGCCGAGGAACGCCTGGTCCTGCATGCCGAAGACGTAGTCGCCGGAGACGATGACGTCGGCGCGCTTGGCGGCCTCGTCGGCGTCGCCGCGCACGATCGGCTGGCGGTGCACGATGTTGGGGTGCGTGACGTGACCGATGTGGTGGTCGTCGCGGCCCTCGTGGATCAGGATCGCGTCGGGGGCGGTCGCGGCTGCCTCGTTGGTGATGACCGGCAGGTCGACGTACTCGATCTGGATCTTCGCGGCGGCGCGGCGCGCGGTCTCCGGGTGGTCGGCGGCGACGATCGCCACCGGCTCCCCGTGGTGGCGGACCTTGCCGTGGGCGAGAACCGGGGTGTCCTGGATCTCCAGACCGTAGTTCTTCACCGCGGTGGGCAGGTCGTCGTACGTCAGCACGGCGTAGACGCCGGGCATCGCCAGCGCCTCGGCGGTGTTGATCGACTTGATCTCGGCGTGCGCGACGGTGCTGCGCAGGGTGTGGCCCCACAGCATGTCCTCGTGCCACATGTCCGAGGAGTAGGCGAACTCCCCGGTGACCTTGAGGGTGCCGTCGGGGCGGAGCGTCGATTCGCCGATGCCGCCCTTGGTCTTGGAACCCTGGGTGATGTTCGTGGGTGTACCCGTGGTGGCCATCTCGCTCAGACCGTCTCTTCCTGACGGGCGGCCGCGAGGCGGACCGCGTCGAGGATCTTCTCGTAACCCGTGCAGCGGCACAGGTTGCCGGAGAGCGCCTCGCGGATGTCCTGGTCGGACGGGGACGGGTTCTTCTCCAGCATCTCGTCGGCCATGACGAGCAGGCCGGGGGTGCAGAAACCGCACTGCACGGCGCCCGCGTCGATGAACGCCTGCTGGATCGGCGACAGGTCGCCGCCCTCGCCGGTCTGGCCGTCGGAGGGCTTGGCCTGCCAGCGCTTGGCCTGGTCGACGGTGGTGCCGCAGGCGCCGGAGGCACCGGAGACGCAACCGCCGCCGGGGTGCTCGGCCGTGCGGTGCCCGGCGTAGTCCGCCAGGCCCTCGACGGTGACGACCTCGCGGCCCTCGACCTGGCCGGCGGCGACGAGGCAGGAACAGACCGGGACGCCGTCGAGGCGGACCGTACAGGAGCCGCACTCGCCCTGCTCACAGGCGTTCTTGGAGCCGGGGAGCCCCATGCGCTCGCGCAGGACGTAGAGGAGGGACTCGCCCTCCCAGACGTCGTCGGCCTCGTGCTTACGGCCATTGACCGTGAAATTTACTCGCATGGTTACGCAGCTCCTTCCAGCGTGCGGCCGGCGCCGCGGTACTGCTCCCAGGTCCAGCCCAGCGTGCGGCGGGCCATGATGCCGACCGCGTGCCTGCGGTACTTCGCGGTGCCGCGCACATCGTCGATCGGGTTGCAGGAACCGGAGGCCAGCTCCGCGAACTGCTTGGCGATGGACGGCGTGATGATCTTGCCGCTCTCCCAGAAGCCGCCTTCTTCGAGCGCGGCGTTCAGGAAGTCCTCGGCGGCGCGGGCGCGCACCGGGGTGGGGGCGGCGGAGCCGATGCCGGTCTTCACCGTGCGGGTCTCCGGGTGCAGCGCCAGGCCGAAGGCGCAGACGGCGATGACCATCGCGTTGCGCGTGCCGACCTTGGAGTACTGCTGCGGCCCGTCGGCCTTCTTGATGTGCACCCATTTGATGAGCTCGTCCGGCTCCATCGCGTTGCGCTTGACGCCGGTGTAGAAGTCGTCGATCGGGATGCGGCGGCTGCCGCGTACCGACTCGACCTCGACCTCGGCGCCCGCGGCGAGCAGCGCCGGGTGGGCGTCGCCGGCCGGGGACGCGGTGCCCAGGTTGCCGCCGACGCCGCCGCGGTTGCGGATCTGCGGCGAGGCGACGGTGTGCGAGGCGAGCGCGAGGCCGGGCAGTTCGGGCCTGAGGTGCTCCATGATCTGCGCGTACGGGACGGAGGCGCCGAGCCGGACACTCTCCTCGCCGACCTCCCACTCCCGCAGCAGGCCGATGCGGTTCAGATCCAGGAGGTACTCCGGCCGACGGTGGTCGAAGTTGATCTCGACCATGATGTCGGTGCCACCCGCGATCGGCGCAGCTGAGGGGTGCTCTGCCTTAGCGGCGAGCGCCTCCTCCCAGCTGGCGGGGCGAAGGAAGTCCATGAGCGGCTCTCTTCTCGGTATTCGGGTCGTTCAGTTCAAGCCAACAGGCCGATGGGCCTCTCGACGAAACGTTCATGTGCTGTTAACGCGGTGTGGCCCAAGTACACAAGCCGTGCTCCGCCTGGTGCAGTCACCGAAACCATGAAGGAGTTGGCTGGCCGACTCTCATGTCTTGTAGATTCATATGAAAGGCGGGGCTCAGTAACCTCACCGTTTTCCACCGGCAACAACGAGACAGATCGGCGGCGACGCCATGCGGCTGCGCGCACTGCTGGAAACCGATGCGCTGGGCCTGCGGCTACTGGGCGGCGAGGACGAGCTCGACCGCACGGTGCGTGGGGTCATGACCACCGACCTGCGGGATCCCAGCCGTTATCTCACAGGGGGCGAACTGGTGCTTACCGGACTCGCCTGGCGGCGTGACGCCGCGGATTCTGAGCCTTTCGTACGAATCCTGGCGGGCGCGGGCGTCGCGGGGCTCGCGGCGGGCGAGGCCGAGATGGGCGCCATCCCCAGCGATCTCGTCGAGGCGTGTATGCGCCATCGGCTGCCACTTTTCGCGGTCACCGAGGCCGTTGCCTTCGCAACCATTACCGAGCATGTGGTGCGCCAGGTGTCCGGCGAGCGGGCGGGCGACCTGGCTGCGGTCGTCGACCGGCACCGCAGGCTGATGACCTCGGGCCCGGCGGGCGGCGGCCCGGAGGTGGTGCTCGACCTGCTCACCTCCGACCTCGACCTGCGGGCCTGGGTGCTCTCCCCCACCGGCCGACAGATCGCGGGCGCGGGTGCGCCGCTGCCGCCCGCCGTGAGCGCGGCGCTCGCGGGCGAGCACCTGGCCGCGGTCAGGACCGGGCGCCGCGGCCCGCACCGGACCGCCGTCCAGGGCACGACGTACTCGCTGTTCCCGATCCGCGGAGCCGGGCGCGGCGCGAGCCCGGTGGCGGCCTCCCGCGATGTGCGCGAGACGGTGCTGTCCGACTGGCTGCTGGCCGTCGAGGCGGACGCGGGCGAGTGGCCCGCCGCCCGGCTCGACCTGCTCCAGGGCGTGACGCAGCTGATCGCCGTGGAGCGCGACCGGCGCGACGCGGCCCGTACGGTACGACGCAGGCTCGCCCAGGAGGTGCTGGAGCTGGTACAGGCCGGCGCGCCCCCCGCGGAGATCGCGGCGCGGCTGCGGGTGGCCGCGCCGGTACTGCTGCCGGGGCTCGGCTCCGCGCCGCACTGGCAGGTCGTGGTGGCGCGGGTCGACTGGAACGAGGGTGAGGAGATCCCGGCCGGTCCGGTCGCGCAGTCGCTCCTGGAGGAGATTCTGGTCGATCCGATGGTGGTGGGGTCCGACACCTCCGACCGGATCGCGGTGGCGCACGCGGGCGACGAGGCGATCGCGCTCGTACCGCTGGCGGCCGTGTCCTCGATCGGGGGCGACGGCGCCGGCGTGGACGGCGAGGGCGACGGCGAGGCCCGGATGCTCGGGCTGCACGCCGATGTGCTGCTCGAAGCGGTGCGTGCGCCGCTGTCGGGCGGCCTGGCCGACGACGGCCGGCTGACCCTGGGTGTCAGTGCCGCCGTGAACTCGGCGGAGGGGCTGCGCGGGGCGCTGGAGGAGGCCAGGCACGCCCGCCGGGTGGCGGCGGCGCGGCCCGGCCGGGTGTGCGCGGCGGGCCACCACGAGCTGGCGTCGCACGTCCTGCTGCTGCCGTTCGTGCCGGACGACGTGCGGCGCGCCTTCACCGCGCGGCTGCTGGACCCGCTGCGCGACTACGACCGGCGCCACCGCGCGGAGCTCGTACCCACGCTTGAGGCGTTCCTCGACTGCGACGGTTCGTGGACGCGCTGTGCGGCCCGGCTGCATCTGCACGTGAACACCCTGCGGTACCGGGTGGGCCGGATCGAGCAGCTGACGGGCCGTGACTTGTCGCGTCTTGAGGACAAGCTGGACTTCTTCCTCGCGCTGAGGATGAGCTAGGAGTCTCTGCTGGTCGGCCGGAGACCCCCGAGGGAGCCCCCGGTCGGCCGTACGGGTGCCTCCTGGGAGTGCCGCCCGGCCGGCCGGATGCCCCAAACCGGGCTCTTCCGCCCACCCTTTGTGAATCCGTTCACCAGACCCCTTGGCCCGGGGTGCCTATCCGTGCTGAGATTCGCCCACTACTCACAGCTCAATGGTGTGCTCGGGGAGGGCAATGTGGCGCAGTCCGCCATGTCTGGTTCCGGAATGACCGCAGGGGACGGAAGCCCACTCCAGACCGCTGTATGGCGGTTGCGCTCACGCGGTTGCTGGACGGACGCCGCGGCGTTGCTCGAACCACATGCGGCCACGCCGGCCGCCGCACTCCAGCGCGCGGCCCTGCTCGTCGAGCGCTGTCTGTTCACCGAGCAGGGCTGGGCCCAGGCTGAGGACGCCCTGCGCACCGCGGAGGCCGTCGCGCGGGAGGACGACGAACGCGGCGCCGCGGCCTGCGAACGCGGCCACCTCGCGTACGCCTCCACCGTGCTCGGCACCCGCGACCGCGCCGACGAGGCGCGCGCCGCGCTCGGCAGGGCCGCCGCGCTGCTGGCCCCCACCGCACCGGCCAGGCCGCTGCTCGACTTCCGCCGCGGCCTGATCGCCGAGCACATATCCGACTCCCCGCAGTCGGCCCGCGCCGCCTACCGCCGCGCCCACGCCGGGGCGACCTCGCAAGGCCAGACCCTGCTGCTCTCCTTCACCTGGCGCCACCTGGCCGGACTCTCCCTGCGCGAAGGGGAGTTGGCGGACGCCAGACACGGCTTCGCGGAGTCCCTCCGCATCCGGGAGGAGCTGGGATACCTGGTGGGCACGGCCCCAGCGCTCGCGGCTCTCGCCGGGGCGGAACCGGAGCCGGAGGCGACCCGGCTGCGCGCGGAGGCCGGTCGCCTGTTCCGGCTGCTGGACGGCGTCCCGACCTGGCTGGCGGCCCAGTTGACACCGCCGACGGCGGCATAGCGGTGCGGACAGCGGTCGGCGGTCACCGGTCGGCGCCCGCGAAGTGCTCCCGTACGAGTGACTGAACCAGCGTCAGATCCTGGGCGATCAGAGCGTCGAGCAGCGCCAGATGTTCCGAGGCGTCCGCGACGAGGTCCGCCCTGCGGCCCAGCGGGTCGCCGGTGGCCAGCGGCCACTGGGAGCGGCGGTGCAGTTCGTCGGCGACCGTCACCAACTGGCGGTTGCCGGCGAACTTGAGCACCGCCCGGTGGAAGGTCCGGTCCGACTCGGCGTACGCCGCGCGGTCCCCGGTGGCCGCCGCCGCCGAGGTGGCCTCGGCCAGCGGGCGCAGGGCACGCCAGTGGGCGGCCGGGACCGTTCGGGCCAGCCGGAGCATGACGGGAACTTCGATCAGGGCCCGTACCTCCGCCAGCTCGGCCAGCTCCAGGGCGCTGCGCACGGTGACGCGGAAGCCCCGGTTGGGGACGACCTCGACCGCGCCCTCCATGGCCAG
The DNA here is from genome assembly GCF_030063415.1 of Streptomyces sp. H27-C3. Taxonomy (GTDB): domain Bacteria; phylum Actinomycetota; class Actinomycetes; order Streptomycetales; family Streptomycetaceae; genus Streptomyces. Next base: position 200,049 of record NZ_JASITA010000011.1, read on the forward strand.
CTGCTGCATGGCCTCGCGCACGGGGGTCGCCGAGACGCCGAAGCGGGCGCCGAGTCCGGGGCCCGAGTAGACCTCGCCCGGTACGAGCTCGCCGCTGACCAGGGCCGCGCGCAGGGCGTCGAGGATCTGGCCGCGCACGGAGTGGCGCTGAACGGCCCGGGGGGCGACGGGCTCACTATGTGTGTGCTCGCCGCGCGCCTGCTCCGGGACCCGGGTGGCGTAGTCGGGGGCGGGAACGTGTGGAGGTGCGACGCCCCACGGTCTGCCCTGGTCCATCCGGGTCCTCCTCCGGTGCCGTTGTCCCATATGCACGATAGGCGGGCAGGGGCACAGTTCAAACCTCGAATTGATCGGATAAGGTAAGGCTTACCTGCCAACGATCGCGATTCGGTGGTCCCGCATGACCGTCCACACGCTCTTCCCCGGCGTCACCGCATCCCCTGTCGCGGACTCGTACGCACGCCTCGCCGAGGTCTTCTCCGGCCTGCGGATCAGAGAGCTCGATGACGCCGAGCAGGCCCCGAGCGGCTCCGGCTGGGTAGGCGCACAGGATCTCGCGGCCGGTGGCGCCGCCCTGGACGCCTTCCTGGCCTGGGACAACGCACAGGTCCTGCGGGACTACGGCCAGCAGGCCCGCCCGGACGTGATCGCCAGCTTCGGTCTTCACCGGTACGCGTGGCCCGCCTGCCTGCTGATCACCGTGCCGTGGTTCCTGCGCCGCCGGGTGCCCCGCTTCCCCGTCGAGGACGTCGCCTTCCAGCGCACGCTGGGCCGGATGACCGTGCGGGTCAAGGAATTCGCCTGTCTGCCCGACGACCCCGCGGCCCGCCTCCCCGGCGCCCGCGTCGTACCGGACGAGGAGGCGCTGCGCGCCGAGGTCAGGGCGTCCGTCGCCGAGCACCTCGGGCCGGTGCTCGACGGCTTCGGTCCGCGGATGCGGCGCGGGAAGCGCGCCCTGTGGGGCATGGCGACGGACGAGATCGTCGAGGGGCTCTGGTACATCGCCCATCTCGTCGGCGAGGAGCGTCGCGCGATGTCGGAGCTGGAGCAGCTGCTGCCGGGTACGACCAAGCCGTACGCGGGCACCGCCGGTTTCCGTGAACTGACCGGGCCGAACGGCGAATCGCTGCCGACCCGGGACCGGGCGAGCTGCTGCCTCTTCTACACCCTGCGCCCCGAGGACACCTGCGTGACCTGCCCCCGGACGTGCGACGCCGAGCGGGTGCGCAAGCTCAGCCAGGAGGCGGCGGCAACCGCCTGACGGCACGCCACCCGATCGGGTGGCGTAAATCGAACCCAACCCTCTTTTCCCGTACGGCGGTTCGACCGGATCGCACTCATTCGCATGGCCGGGGACTCCCTTGGCGTCCTCTTGCGCCGAAAGCCCCTTTGTGTCACCGCGGTTTTGCCAATATGGCGCCGAAACGCCCTACCGCGATGCAAGGGACACCGCATGAGACTGACCGACATATCGCTGGACTGGCTGCTTCCGGGCGGCGTACTGCTCGCGGGGGTCCTGGCGGCGGTCGCGGTGCTCGCGCGCGGCAAGCGCGCCGGTGGCAAGGCAGCCGCGGCCGACGACACCTGGGAACGCACCGAGGAGCGGCGCAGGCGCAAGGAAGCGGTCTACGGCACCGCCTCGTATCTCCTTCTCTTCTGCTGTGCGGCGGTCGCCGCCGCACTCTCCTTCCACGGCCTGGTCGGCTTCGGCCGGCAAAACCTCAGCCTCTCCGGCGGCTGGGAGTACCTCGTCCCGTTCGGCCTCGACGGCGCGGCCATGTTCTGCTCGGTGCTCGCGGTCCGCGAGGCCAGCCACGGCGACGCGGCCCTCGGCTCGCGCCTGCTGGTGTGGACGTTCGCGGGGGCGGCGGCCTGGTTCAACTGGGTGCATGCGCCGCGGGGGTTGGACCACGCGGGCGCCCCGCAGTTCTTCGCGGGGATGTCGCTCTCGGCCGCGGTGCTTTTCGACCGCGCGCTCAAGCAGACCCGCAGGGCCGCGCTGCGCGAGCAGGGCCTGGTGCCACGCCCGTTGCCGCAGATCCGGATCGTTCGGTGGCTGAGGGCGCCCAGGGAGACCTTCGGCGCCTGGTCGCTGATGCTCCTTGAGGGCGTGCGCACCCTGGACGAGGCGGTCGAGGAGGTCCGCGAGGACCGGCGCGACAAGGAGCAGAACCGTATCCGCCGACGGGAGCACGAGAAGCTGGAGCGTGCCCAGTTGAAGGCGATCAACCGACAGCACAGGGCCTGGGGCCGGGGTCGCGGCGGTGGTCGGCAGGTCGAGATCACGGGTGGCAGCGCCGCCCCGAGCACAGGCTCCGCGCCGCAGGCCGTCGCGGAGCCTGCCATAGCAGAGCCAGGACAACTGCCGCTTCGGTCAAGGCCCTCCCTTCAGGCAGTGCAGGGAACTGACATGGTGACCGCCGACCTCACCGCCGAGGACGACACGCAGACCCTGCCGCGACTCGACTCCCTGGAGCAGAAACTGAAGGATCTGGAACAGCAATTCGGCTGAGCCGAGGCTCGGCGAGCAGTCCTGGACTGCGCACCCCGCCCGGGTGGCGGACCGGCCCGTTACGCCGATCCGCCACCTTTCAGGTCGAGTCCACCGCCATCGAGGTCCAGATCGAACCAGACGACCTTGCCCACACCCTGCGCGCGTACCCCCCAGGCGTCCGCGAGGGCCTGCACCAGCATCAGTCCCCTGCCGTGCGTGCTGTCACCACCGGCCGCCACATGCATGGTGGGGTGCCGGGCCACGAAGTCCCTTACCTCCACGCGCAGTTTGAAGGCGGTGAGGGTGACCGTGACCTCGGCGTCGTGTTCGGTGTGCACGAGAGCGTTGGTCACCATCTCGGTGGTGAGCAGCTCGGCCGTCTCGGCGCGGCCCGGGTCTCCCCGGAGCCGCAGTAACTCACGCAGCGCGCGCCTCACTTCGGGAACCGCCGCGAGATCCGAACGCCCCAGCCGACGTCGAAGATGACCCAGCCTGCCGTCTGCCTTCTCCTCGGCCGCCTCCACCGCCTCCGGCGCGTCCGACGACCCGTGCGTAACTGCCCTTCGTCCGCCCGCCTGGTGCCTTGCCATAGCCCCCGCCCGCACGCTGGATCGGTCCCCTCTCTCGAACAGGTTCACGAGATGCATGCCCCGCAGGCGGAAGCGGCACGCATGTGCATTTATCAACAAGCAGTCAGGAATGGCTCGTTGTCGCCTTGCCGTGGACGCGCCGGACCTACGGCCTCGGCACGTTGCGCAGATTGGAGCGGGCCATCTGGAGCATCCGTCCCACCCCGCCGTCCAGTACGACCTTGCCGGCGGACAGCGCGAACCCCGTGACCATCTCCTTGCGGATCTTGGGAGGGATGGAGAGCGCGTTCGGGTCGGTGACCACATCCACCAGGGCCGGGCCCTTGTGCTTGAAGGCGTCCTTGAGCGCGCCCGCAAGCTGCTTGGGCTTCTCGACGCGCACGCCGTAGGCGCCGCAGGCTCGGGCGACCGCCGCGAAGTCCGGGTTCTTGTTGGTCGTTCCGAACGACGGCAGGCCGTCCACCATCATTTCCAGCTCGACCATGCCGAGGGAGGAGTTGTTGAAGACGATCACCTTCACCGGCAGGTCGTACTGCACGAGGGTGAGGAAGTCGCCCATCAGCATGGTGAATCCGCCGTCGCCGGACATGGAGATCACCTGACGGTTGAGGTCGGTGAACTGGGCGCCGATCGCCTGCGGCATCGCGTTGGCCATCGAGCCGTGGGTGAACGAACCGATGACGTTGCGGCGCCCGTTCGGCGTGATGTAGCGGGCCGCCCACACATTGCACATGCCGGTGTCGACCGTGAACACGGCGTCGTCGTCGGCCAGTTCATCGAGGACCGAAGCGACGAACTCGGGGTGGATCGGGACCTGCTTGTCGGTCTTGCGGGTGTACGCCTTCACGACGCCTTCGAGAGCGTCCGCGTGCTTCTTCAGCATCCGGTCGAGGAACTTGCGGTCGGGTTTGGCCCTCACCCTCGGGGTCAGACACCGCAGCGTTTCCCGTACGTCGCCCCAGATCGCCAGGTCGAGCTTGGAGCGGCGGCCCAGGCGCTCGGGCCGCACATCCACCTGGACGATCTTCACGTCGTCCGGCAGGAAGTCGTAGTACGGGAAGTCGGTGCCCAGCAGGATCAGCAGATCGCACTCGTGCGTGGCCTCGTACGCGGCGCCGTAGCCGAGCAGCCCGCTCATACCGACGTCGTACGGGTTGTCGTACTGGATCCACTGCTTGCCGCGCAGGGCGTGCCCGACCGGGGACTTGACCCGCTCGGCGAACTCCATGACCTCCGCGTGCGCGCCCGCCGTCCCGCTGCCGCAGAACAGCGTCACCCGCTTCGCCTCGTCGATCATCCGGGCGAATTTCTCGATCTCCGCCTCGCCGGGGCGGACCGTCGGGCGCGTGGTGACCAGCGCGTGCTCGATGGCCCGCTCGGAGACCTCGGCGGACGCGACATCACCGGGCAGCGCCACCACGCTGACCCCGCTGCGGCCGATCGCGTGCTGGATCGCGGTCTGCAGAACACGCGGCATCTGCTGGGTACTGGAGATCAGCTCGCTGTAGTGGCTGCACTCGCGGAAGAGCTGATCGGGGTGGGTCTCCTGGAAGAAGCCCAGGCCGATCTCGCCGGACGGGATGTGCGAGGCGAGGGCGATGACCGGAGCCATCGAGCGGTGGGCGTCGTAGAGGCCGTTGATGAGGTGCAGATTGCCCGGGCCGCAGGATCCGGCGCAGGCCGCGAGCTTGCCGGTGACCTGCGCCTCCGCACTGGCGGCGAAGGCACCGACCTCCTCGTGCCTGACCTGGACCCAGTCGATCGCGGGCGTACGGCGGATCGCGTCGACGACCGGGTTGAGGCTGTCCCCGACCACGCCGTACAGGCGCTGCACCCCCGCGCGCACGAGGATGTCGACGAACTGCTCCGCCACCTTCTGCTTGGCCATGGAATGCGCACACCCTCTCGGGACATCGGCTGGTTCGGCGCGGCGCTGCCGCCGAGTCAATCAACCCATGGCGGGCACCGTTACGCCTCCCAGACCGCCACCGCGGTCCGGTCGTCCGCGTACCCCTTGACCCTGAGCCGGATGTCCGCGAGGTACTCCGCGAGACCCGGCGGATCGGCGCTCGCCCAACGCTCGGCGAGTTCATCGGCCAGTGCGGCCTCGCCCCGCAGGGGTTCGGCGAGGCCGCCGCTGCACAGCAGGAGGGTGTCACCCGGGCGGGCCACCGAGGCCCGGAAGCGGAAGGGCTCGGCGGGCGGCGGCCTGCTCTCGACGTACGGCGACGGGCCCGTCGTGATGCCGAGGTCCATGGTCAGACGGTCACCATCGGGGCTCTCGGCCGGGACCGAGCCGAAGCCGACGACGGGCTCGCCGACGACGGCCGCGGGCTCGGGTGCGAGGGGCTCGATGTCCTGCCAGGCGCCGTCGCGCAGCCGGAAGAGACCACCGCCGCCGGCGCCGAAGAAGACTCTGGTCCGGCACTGCGGGTCGGCGGACAGCAGCAGGCAGCGCAGGCTCGCGGTGTACTCCTCGGGCTCCAGGCCGAGGCCACCGGCCTGGGCGCGGAGCTTGCCGTAGCTGCGGTCGGTGAGGCGGTGCAGGCCCGACTTGAGGTCGCCCCTGTGGCCCGCCCTTATGTCGTCGGAGAGCCGGGCATGGCTGCGGCCGACGGCCTCACCGATCGACCGGCACGCGTCGGCTGCGGCCAGATGCGCGCTCTCCGAGGCGCGGGCCCCACTGGCCACCGCCACCAGGACAAGGGCGCCCTCCCCGCTGCCGAAGCGGGCGGTGAGCAGTGCGTCGCGCCGCGGCTCGCCCCGATAGCGGGCGGAGTCGCCGCGCACGGAGGCGCCGCGCAGGGTGTACGTGCCGTACTGGGCCCCGTCGAGCACGGTGTCCGCGACGAGGGTGTCCAGCTCGTGCGGGTCGGCGGAAGGCAGCGCGGTGGGCTCGGCGTCGTAGGTGGGTGGACCGTCCCCGACGTAGTCGCCCCGGGGCCAGCGTCCAGGGGCACCGCGCGGCGCGGCACCCGCCGGAGGTGGCGGCGGCTGGGCAGCGGCCGACCGGCGGGCGGCCCGGGTGGCGGGGCGCGGTGGCTCCGCCGAAGCGGGGGGGGGGTCGG
>NZ_JASITA010000120.1 GCF_030063415.1 Streptomyces sp. H27-C3
CAATCGCCGGACGGGCTGATAGCACTGCGCAAATTCAGCCCGTCCGGCGATTGAGGACACGCCCGCAGGCGCCCCCGCCCGCACCCTCAGCATGGCTCGCGCCACGCCCCCAGGTTCAGTTTCTTGCGCATCGAGCTGAGGCCCAGCTTCCTGGAGCGCTCGCAGAAATCACCGACCGGCACCGCGTACTCGACGTGCAGGACCGCCTTGCCCGCCTTCACGAAGGGCGCGAGCGCCGCGCAGTCGTCGTACTGCGCGCACTCCTCGTTCACCGCGAAGTCGAAGTCCCCCACCAGCTGCGGGATCTGCGGCAGGTCGTTCTTGAGGCCCACGGACATGCCGCGCGCGCGGACCAGAGAGGACAGCATGCGGTTGTACTCGAGCTGGTGGGCGGCCGTCAGTGGGAAGCCGGTGTCGTTGAGGTAGGCGTCCATCAGGTCGGGTTCCACCGCGTCGAATCCCCGCTCACGACACATGTCGAAGCGCTTGGCCATCAGCGGGCGCAGCACATCCAGCTGCCGGATGTCGAGCCAGCGTTCACCGGCCCAGCCGTTGGTGCGCCCCCGGACGGCGGCCGGGAAGTCCCGGTGGTCGGGGCGGAAGGACTCCCAGGCGCCCGCGTTGATGTAGCAGATCACTTTGCGGCCGTCGCCGTGCAGGCGGTCGACGGCCGCGGCGTCGTTCTCGAATCCGTCGATGTCGTAGACGGGGACATCGACCCCGCGGTCGATGCGGCCGTCGAGCTGCCACTGCCAGGTGGTGCCCACCGGGGGGCGCCACAGACGGTCATGGGACGGCGCGGGGGCGGGGGGGGGGTGGGGCCGGGCGCGGGGGTCGAGCAGGCCGCGAGCCGGGCGTGGCAGGTGAGCAGG
>NZ_JASITA010000121.1 GCF_030063415.1 Streptomyces sp. H27-C3
CGGGCGTTGTCACGTTGGTGGGGGTGTGAGTTTCTGGCGGTGCGTCAGGGCGTAGTGGGCCCGGGTGGCGGTCCTGGGTCAGGCCGTGGAGGGCAGGCTGGTACTGCCGGTGATGTGGTCCCAGATGGTGAAGCGGAGGGTCATTTCGAGGCGGTGTTCGGAGGCGTTCATGAGGTGGCGTCGTGGCCTGAAGTGGGGTGAGATGCCGCTGAACGCGGACAGGAACCGTTGGGCTCCGCCGACGGAACGGAAGCCCTTCATGGCGCGTTCGCGCTGCCGGGTGGGTTGGTGGGAGTTCTCGGCGCGGTTATTCAGGCCCTTGTGGGCGCGGTGCTCCACCGAGGGCATGACCTGCAGGTGGGCGGCGCCGTAGGAGCGGAGCTTGTCGGTGACCACCACCCGGGGCACCGATCGGGTCGCCTTCATCAGCTTCTTGAAGAAACGCCTGGCCGCAGCCTTGTCGCGCCGATTCTGCACAAGGATGTCGAGCACGTTGCCGTCCTGGTCGACGGCCCGCCACAGGTACCGCTGCCGTCCCTGGATCGTGACGAAGACCTCCTCCAGATGCCACTTGTCACCGGGGCGGGGGCGCCGGCGCCGCAGGGCGTTGGCGTAGTCCTGACCGAACTTCAGGCACCACCGGCGGACCGTCTCGTAGGAGACGACCACGCCACGCTCGAGCATCAGCTCCTCCACCTCCCGGAACGACAGCGGGAACCGGAAGTACAGCCACACACAGTGCGCGATCACCTCCGGCGGATAGCGGTGGCCCCTGTACGACGGTGGCGTCGACGCCACGAACGATCCCCTCCCAGCACGGCCAATCACAAGATCATCCCACGCCGGTCAGCCAACGTGACAACACC
>NZ_JASITA010000122.1 GCF_030063415.1 Streptomyces sp. H27-C3
GGTGCTGTCACGTTGGTGGGGGGTGGGGTGTCTGATGGTGTGTCGGGGTGTGGTGCTGGGTCAGGCCGCCGTGGTCAGGCCGGTATGACCGGTGATCTGGTCCCAGATCGCGAAGCGGATGATCATCTCGAGGCGGTGGTCGGGGGCGGTCATGAGGTGGCGTCGGGGTCGAAAGTGGGGTGAGATGCCGCTGAACGCGGCCAGGAATCTCTGTGCCCCGCCGACCGAGCGGAAGCCCTTCATCGCCCGTTCGTGTTGCCTCGTCGGCTGGTGGGAGTTCTCGGCCCGGTTGTTCAGTCCCTTGTGGGAGCGGTGCTCCACCGAGGGCATCACCTCGCGGTGCGCGGCGCCGTAGGAGCGGAGCTTGTCGGTGACCACCACCCTCGGCACCGACCCGGTCCCCTCCATCAGTTTGCGGAAGAAACGCCTGGCCGCGGCGGTGTCCCGACGGGACTGGACGAGGATGTCCAGCACGTTGCCGTCGGCGTCCACGGCCCGCCACAGGTACTTCTGCTCGCCGTTGATCTTGACGAAGACCTCGTCCAGGTGCCATTTGTCCCCGGGGCGGGGGCGCCGGCGGCGCAAGGCGTTGGCGTAGTCCTGACCGAACTTCAGGCACCAGCGGCGGACCGTCTCGTAGGAGACGACGACACCGCGCTCGAGCATCAGCTCCTCCACCTCGCGGAAGCTGAGCGGGAACCGGAAGTACAGCCACACGCAGTGCGAGATGGCCTCCACCGGTACCGGTGCCCTTTGTACGACGGCGGCGTAGTCGACACGAGCGATCCCCTCCCAGCATGACCAACCCCAAGATCATCCCACCCCCGTCAGCCAACGTGACAGCGCC
>NZ_JASITA010000123.1 GCF_030063415.1 Streptomyces sp. H27-C3
GTAAGCTTTCCCCACCGCAACTGCCCGTCCCAGACGCCCCCGTACGCGCGCAGCGGGAAGGTGCGGCCGACGAACGCGGCGACCGTGCCGTAGGCGGAACCGGTGCGGGCGAACTCGGCAAACACGTTGCCGACCGCAGCCCGGACCTCCTCGTCCGCGTCGAGTACAACAAGCCCGTCCTCGTCGTACTCCAGCCCGACGGGCAGCGGAACCCGCAGGTCACCACGGGCCGCAGCGGTCAGCTTGGCGCCCTGGAGACGGCCGTTGAGCAGGTGGGTCTCGGCCTCCGACATGCTGCCCTTGAGCCCGAGCAACAACCGGTCGTTGAAGTCCGCCAGGTCATAGACGGCGTCGCTGTCGACGACGAGAGTGTCGGTCAGACGCGCGAGTTCCAGCAGCCGGGCGATGTCCGCCGACGATCGGGCCAGGCGCGAAACCTCCAGGCCGAACACGGCCCCGGCCTCGGCTAGGCACACCTTCGCGACAACGTCGTGGAAGCCCCCGCGTTCGGTGCCGAACCGGCCCGAGATGCCCAGGTCCTTGTCGATGACCAGGATGTTCTCCGGTGTCCAGCCCAGCTCAGCCGCCAGGTCCACCAGCGCGTACTGGCGCGTGGTCGACTCCGTGTGATCGCGGACCTGCAGCATCGTCG
>NZ_JASITA010000124.1 GCF_030063415.1 Streptomyces sp. H27-C3
TCGCGGCATGGAACTGGCAGCTCACAAGCAACTCACCGCCGACACCGGCGTCCACGTGTTCTTCGCAGCCCCGCGCAACCCCTGGCAACGTGGCACCAACGAGAACACCAACAAGTTGCTCCGACAGTACCTGCCCAAAGGAACCAACCTGTCGACGTTCAGCCAGGACGATCTTGACGCCATCGCGACGAAGCTCAACAACCGTCCACGCAAGTGCCTAGGATTCCGCACACCACAGAGCGTTGCCTTGACCGGTTGAATCTAACCCTGCGCCGCCACGACCTCCGGCACACCGGACTGACCTGGTTTGCCGACGCCGGAGTCCCCCTACACGTCCTGCGCAGGATCGCAGGTCACGGGTCTCTGACCACCACCCAGCGCTACCTGCACCCGGATGTTCACAAGATCACGGCCGCCGGGGTGGCGCTCTCCGCGCACTTCCATGTTCTGCGCGCACCGCGCTCACTTCCGAGCCCGATCGTCATGACCCGCTGACGACGGTCAAGGACGCCGGTCCCCAGCTGGTCCCCAAAAACGATCAAGGGCCGGTTTCGGATTGCTCCGAAACCGGCCCTGACCTCGACTCTCTTGAGTCGGGACGACAGGATTTGAACCTGCGACCCCTTGACCCCCAGTCAAGTGCGCTAC
>NZ_JASITA010000125.1 GCF_030063415.1 Streptomyces sp. H27-C3
CGGCGCTTGGCCGGGTCGTTGATCCAGGCAGTCTGGGGTATCTCGGGTGGTCGGGGGCGGCGGCCGAAGCGTTCGGGGTGGCGGACGTAAGCCTCGGCGAGGGTGACGGCCCGCTGGTCGCGGACCTCCTCGGCGGTCCCGAAGTGGACGGAGGCGGGGGTGTGCCAGCCGATGCCCGAGTGCCGGTGCTCGTGGTTGTAGTACGCGATGAACGCGTCGAACCACTCGCGGGCGTGGGCCAGGGAGTCGAAGCGTTCGGGATAGTCGGACATGTACTTCGTGGTCTTGAACTGGGCCTCGCTGTAAGGATTGTCGTTGGAGACCTTCGGCCGCGAGTGCGACCGTGTCACCCCCAGATCGATCAGCAGCTGGGAGACCTTTCTGGAGGTCATCGACGTGCCGCGGTCCGCGTGCACGGTCTCGGGCACGATGCCGTTGCGGGTGATCGTCTCGCGGATCAGTTCCTCGGCCCGTGCCGCTGATTCGGCCGCCTCGACGGTGTGGCCGACGATGTACCGGCTGAAGATGTCGATGATGACGTAGGCGTGATACCAGATGCCCTTGACCGGTCCGGCGGCCTTGGTGATGTCCCAGGTGAACACCTGCGAGGGTCCGGTGG
>NZ_JASITA010000126.1 GCF_030063415.1 Streptomyces sp. H27-C3
GTCATCGTCATCGGCGGCCCCGGTGGCCCGGCCGCCCCCGGCAGCGGCTGGATCGCGGGCCGCGACCCCGGATACCCACCGGCCGTACGAGGCTGGGCCCTGCCCGGCGAGGCGTACGGCGACAACCTGGGCGAGGGCGAGTCGGCCGAGCTGCGCGCCGCCCAGCTGGCCCGGCTCGGTCCGCGTACCGGCGACCTGGTCTGGGACATCGGTTCGGGCAGCGGCGCGCTGTCGGCGGAGGCGGCCCGGTTCGGCGCAGCGGTCATCGCGGTGGACTCCGACGCGGACGCCTGCGGTCGCACCACCGTGTCGGCCCGGCGCTTCGGCGTCCAGGTCCAAGTCGTGCACGGACAGGCGCCGCACGTGCTGGAGGACCTGCCCGAGCCCGACGTCGTACGGATCGGAGGCGGGGGAGTGCCGGTCGTCTCCGCCTGCGCCGACCGTAGGCCCGAGCGCATCGTGACGCACGCGTCCACGCGGGACGAGGCGGAGGCGATCGGGCGGACGCTCACCGAGAGCGGCTACGCCGTCGAGTGCGCGCTGCTCCAGTCCGTCGAACTCGACACCGGTGCCTGGTCGGAACGCGACCGCTCGGTGGTCTTCCTGCTCTCCGGGCAG
>NZ_JASITA010000127.1 GCF_030063415.1 Streptomyces sp. H27-C3
GGGGCCTGTCTGCCTGCGGCAGACCCGACGCCTCGCGGCGTGAACCACGGGGAGTCACCGCCTCCGGCGGTGTACGGCCCGGTAGGGCCGTAGCTGCGGACGGAGCGGAGCGGAGTCCCTACCTGCGAATTTGGCCGTTCAGCGGCCGGTCTGGGCCCTTCTCGGGGCCTGTCCGGGGCAGGCCGGCTGTCGGGCTTCGCGGCGGCCTCCGGCCTTGCTTCGTCACTTTTGGTGAGATGGGGCGCGGCGTCCGGCGGGAATCTCAACTGCCGTATTCTGTAAGACTTTTGACGGACCGTCAGAAAACGACACCCAAATCAGGGGAAGATCACGGCGTGTGGAGATCGGGCCGGATTCTCTCAGTGAGGTACTGATGTCAGTTACTTCAGTACCTACTCAGCCGGCTTGTTTCGGGGCCGGTCGAGGCCGCGCTATATAGCTGTTGGTTCCGGAGAACCGGAACAGCCGGAACAACCGGAACAGCCCTGGTCAGGTGGCTGTTTTCTGTTCCGGTCCATCCGGAACAACCAGAACTCCATCCGGAACAAGCCCCGTTTTCTCGCCCTCAGGCGCACACCCAGCACGGGTCAGAACGGCCCC
>NZ_JASITA010000128.1 GCF_030063415.1 Streptomyces sp. H27-C3
GAATCTTTTCGATGTTAGGAGCTGCCACGTCAAACTGCTGTTCTAGCAGATTTGGATAAACAGGCTTATTATGATTTGAGTCAGTAGTCGTTTTAAATCGCTTGTGACGTTTGCAGTAAATACCATGTTCTTGCTTGATTTGCCGTACCATGTATAAGCTGATATTATGTCCTTGATTTGTTAAGTGCTGATTCAAGCGCTCATGACCATAGCTTTGCTTTGTATCTATGTGAGCGGATTTGACCAATAGTTCACAGCGATTGTGGTGCTGTTTTCGCTTGCTGATGCCTCGCTTTAACCAATCATAGTAGCCTGATAGGCTGACTTCAAATAACCTTGCCATGCGTTATATGCAGTATTTCAATCGATTCTCTTGCATAAAGGCGTACTTGGCTATTGGTACTCAAGCATAGCTCTCACTTTGCGTCGGGGCAAAGCAGTGCTTCGCTTATTCCTCCTCATTGGCAAAATACGCCGTTGCCTTTTTTAAGATTTCTCGTTCTTCTTGAGCGATCTTGAGTTGTTTTTTAAGGTCTTTGATTTCATCC
>NZ_JASITA010000012.1:0-78062 GCF_030063415.1 Streptomyces sp. H27-C3
GCCTGGGACCTCCGCCTCCGGCGTTGTCGTCAGTCGCGATGGCTCCGCCATCACTCCCTCCTCCGCCTTGGATTCGAAGGCCCCAGACGCCGCTCCTTCTCCCACTGTCAATCGCGGGTGAGGTCGTAACAGCGAGCGTCGGGCCGGCCGATGGCGAGGTGATACGTCGCGCGCTCGTCGAGCAACAGAACGACCAGGTCACGCAGAGACTGACGCAACGGCACAAACGCACCCGGGCCGTCACGCTCCGACACGACACCGTGCAGCTCCAGTTCATCCTTGACCTCCGCGTACTGCGCCCCGGTGAGCCGGTAGCCGCATGGCGGGTCCTGGATGATCTCGGCAGGCTCGGCCGGGTCGTTGTCCGCCCCGCCGAGGTACACGGGACCGCGGTCGGCGAAGCCCGCCAGCCGCGCCAGGGTGGTTGCCGTCTCGATCCGGCCACGTCGTTCCCCGACGAAGGTGAACGCGCCGTCGAGGGCGGCCAGGTGGGAGTCGACGCGACGCCGGTTGTTGAGGGCCGGGTCCTTCTTCTCCGCGTCGGTGAGTGCGTCTACCCGGGTCTCCACCAGGAGCCCCACGGAGTGCTTGACGCCCGCCGTGTTGCGCAGGATGCGCTCCTGGCCGTCGCCCGCCACCTGCTCGATCGGTTCCCCCGTCACCGGGTCGGTCCAGAGTCCGTAGATGCCGGTGCTGAATCCGGCGTCCTCGGCGCCGGGTCGCGCGTACGACTCCGAGAGAGTGCGGGCCTCCGCGTGCACCCGGTCGTCGGTATTGAGGTTGCGTGGCCACAGAGCCAGCAGGTCCTTGTCGTAGTACGGCACGGTCGCGCCGTACTCGTGCAGGTCGTAGACGACGTCCGGGCGGTGGTCCCGCAGGACGGCGGCCATGGTGCGGCCCTCGGCGGTGCGCAGGGCGATGTGGTCCCTGTTGATGTCGACCCCGTCGGAGTTGCCGCGAGTGTCGGCGGCCCGGCCGTCGGGGTTGGCGGTGGGGATGACCAGGACCGTGGTGCGCTTGAGGAAGTCGCGGGTCTGCTTGTCCTTGGCGTACGCGAGGTCGCGCACGGTCGTCAGACAGGCTTCGCGGCCGGAGGGTTCGTCCCCGTGCTGGGAGCAGATCAGCAGCGCGGTGTTGGCGGTGCGGTGCGTGCCGATGCGTACGAGCTGGAGCGGGCGGCCCTGCTTCGTGGCGCCGATCGCGGACATCGTGACGCGCTCGCTGCCGCGGTCGACGGCCTTCAGGAACGTCTGTTCCTCAGGCTGGGTGGTCCAGCGCGCGCCGCCGCTGGCCTCGAACCCGCTGCGGGGTGGCGCGGGCGTCGCCTGCGCGGGCGCGGCGAGGAGCGGGGCCGCCAGGGCAACGGCCGTGACGCCGAGCGCCAGGGCGCGGATACGGGCGAGCATCAGCGGGTGCCTCCCGGGATCGGACGGATGGAGCGCGGTTCGCCGACGCCGTCGAGGAGGGCGCCGGACGAAGTGTGCGCGCCGGAGCCCGCGGTGGCGCGGACAAATGCCTTGTCGCCGCCGACGAAGGGGAGCTTCGCTCCCGTGCGGTGCAGGTCGATGCCGAGGGCCGGGGTGGTGGACGGCGGGTCGATGAGCCCGGCGTCGGTGCCGCCGATGATCAGCGCGAGCCGGTGGCCGGCCGGTACGACGTGGTCGCTCGCGGCGAGGTCCAGGGTGATCGTGTGCTGCTTGCCGGGCGTGAGCGGGCGGCCCTTGCCCGGGTCCGCGTAGGTGCCCAGATCGGCCCAGCCGCGGCTGAATACGGTGTAGTCGACGTCGGCCGTCTTGGCCGCGGTCTCCTTGTAGCAGGAGCTGTCACCGGTGGTGCTGGGGCCCCAGCAGGTGCGTTCGGGGAGGGTGGTGATGCCCTCGCCCGCGCCGGCGTAGTCCCTGATGGTGTCGGGGCCGAGGTCGACGAGAACCGCGGAGAGGTGGGCGGTCGGCGTCGAAGGCGTCGCGGTGACCGTCACCTTGGAGGAGCCCGACAGGCGCAGGTCGCGGGTGAGCGGCTTGGTGGTGAACCCGGCCTTGGACGGGGTGGAGCGGTCGATCTGCGCGGCCCAGTCGCTCTCGCTCAGCTTGGGGTCGTCGGTGAGGGTCTCGGTGACGCCGGGCTCGGCGCGCTTGACGCCGAGGGTGCCGACGCCGGGCGCGGCGCCCTTGCCGGGGCGCACCGTGGTGGCGGCGGTGGAGCGGGGCGGCCAGACCTTGCCGGTGGACCACTGGTCGGGGGCGCGCTCGATGTCGGCCATCGGCTCGCGGTCGATGCCGTTGTCGTAGCCGAGGAGTTCATGGTCGAACCAGCGGTGCAGGGTCTTGACCCAGTCTCCGCGGCGGAAGTCGAAGGGGTCGACGTGGCCGGTCTGGGACAGCCAGATCTTGCGGTCCACGCCCTCGTCGGCGAGCGCGTCCCACCACTGGCCGAAGTGCTTGGTGCGGACGTTGAGGTCCTGCATGCCGTGGACGACGAAGACGCTCGCCTCGACCTTGTCCGCGTCCGGCACATGGTTGCGCTCGCTCCACAGCCGGGTCCAGTCACCGGTGCGCGGCGCCCCGTCGACCAGTTTCCGCTGGACGGCCTTGCAGCGTTCGCGGGCCTCGGGGCTCTCCACGTAGTCCGACAGCCACTCGGGGCCGCTGTCGTAGAGCGGGGCGCCCTGGGCGAAGTAGTAGTCGTACCAGGAGGAGATCGCGCCGATCGGGACGATGGTCTTGAGGCCCTCGACGCCGGTCGCCGCGACGCCGTTGGCGACGGTGCCGTCGTAGCTCTTGCCGATCATCCCGGTATTGCCGGTGGTCCAGCCGGCCTTGGCGGGCGCGCCACCGGTGCGGGTGGTGTACGCCTTGCCGCGCCCGTTCAGCCAGTCGACGACGGCCTTGGCGGACTGGACGTCGGAGCGGCCTCCGACGTCGACGCAGCCGTCGGAGCGGCTGGTTCCCGCGAGGTCGACGGCGACGAAGCCGTAGCCGCGGGGCACGAAGTAGTTGTCGTAGTAGAGCGGGAACTGGACCGGTTTGCCGTTCGCGTCGTACGTCTTCTTCTGGCTCTCGTTGCCGCGCCCGCAGCATGCGTAGTAGGGGCTGGCATCCATGATCACCGGTATTTCGCGGCCCTGCTGTGCGGGTTCCCTGGGCCGGACGATGTCGACGGCGACCCGGTCGGTCTTCCCGTCCGAGTCGCCGTCGATTCTGGTGTCCACCCACACGGACTCGCGTATCGCGTCGTCGTAGGAGTAGACGGGTTTGCTCTCCTTGGGCCCGGCCGCGGCGCCCTGGGCGCCCGCCGGGGAGATCAGTACGGCCATCAGGGCGGCCGCGGCCACCGGTATGAGTCTGTGCCACTTCATTCGGGTGCCCCGCGCAGGTATCGGCATGGCCGGAAGGTACTCCGGTCAACTGCCGTGCAAAAGAGGGCACCAGAGCGCAGTGGGACGATCACACACTCCCCAGCTGGGCGAGAGGTGACATGTCGGCCACATGGCAGTCGTGTGACAGGAGCGACCATGGACATGACTGGTGGCAGGGGGCTGAATAGAGTGCGAACAGATCCTTCGGACTGACCACTTGGAGCATCCGTGCACCGCAGACTCATCGCCCCGAGCGCCCTCGCTGCCTCTTTGCTGCTGGTGATCCCGGCATCGGCCGCAGATTTCACTCCGGGCGCCCCGGGTATCGGCGACCCCTATTACCCGGCCAGCGGCAACGGCGGATACGACGTATCCCATTACGACCTGCGCCTGAAGTACCAGCCCAAGACGGACCTGCTGGAGGGTACGGCGACGATCCTCGCCACCACCAAGCAGAACCTCTCCCGCTTCAACCTCGACTTCGGCCTGAAGGTGAGCGAGGTCCTGGTCAACGGCAAGAAGGCGAAGTTCGTCAAGGAGAGCGACCAGGAGCTGGTGGTCAGCCCGGCGTCGCCGGTGGAGAAGAACAAGACGATTTCGGTCGTCGTCCGCTATACCGGAAAGCCCTCCGAGCTCAAGATCGGCGGATACACGGCCTGGCACCGCACCCCGGACGGCGGTGTCGCCGCCCAGGAGCCCGACTCGGCCGTGTGGTGGTTCCCGAGCAACGACCACCCGCTGGACAAGGCGACGTACGACGTGTCGGTCTCGGTGCCGGACGGCACCCAGGCGATCAGCAACGGCGTACTCCAGTCGCAGAGCTCGAAGATCGGCTGGACGCGGTTCGCGTGGCGTTCGAACAAGCCGCAGGCCAGTTATCTCGCGACGCTCGCGGTCGGGAAGTTCGACATCACCACCGACAGGACCGAGAGCGGCCTGCCCGTCCTCAACGCGTACAGCAAGGACCTCGGTGACAACGCGGGCGCCGCGCGCGCCAGCATCGAGCGCACCGGGGAGGTCGCCGACTGGCTCACCGGGGTCTTCGGCCCCTACCCCTTCAACGCGCTGGGTGGTTACGTCCCGAACGTGACCAGCGGATACGCCCTGGAGACCCAGACCCGCCCGTTCTACAGCCCGCGCCAGTTCGCGAACGGCTCGAACATCTCGGTCGTCGTCCATGAGCTGGCCCATCAGTGGTACGGCGACAGTGTCTCGGTCAAGGGGTGGAAGGACATCTGGATCAACGAGGGCTTCGCCCGTTACAGCCAGTGGCTGTGGTCGGAGAAGGAGGGCGAGGGCACCGCGCAGGAGCTCGCGGACTATGTCTATGAGACACGCGCGGCCGACGACCCCTTCTGGACCGTGAAGCCGGGCGACCCCGGTCCGGACAGGCAGTTCGACATCGCCGTCTACGACCGGGGCGCGCTCGCCGTGCAGGCGCTGCGCAATGAGGTCGGCGACGAGGACTTCTCCAAGATCCTCAAGGGCTGGACGGCCAAGTACGCCTACGGCAACGCGAATGTGGGCGACTTCGTGAAGTTCGCCGAGAAGGTCTCGGGCAAGCCGCTCGCCGAGCTCTTCGACACCTGGCTGTACGAGCCGTCGAAGCCGGGCTCCCCGGCCGCCGCGGACGCCCGGGTCGCCCGCGCGAGCGGCGCGGACGCGAAGCCCGCGCAGCCCAAGTCGTGGAAGAAGATCGCCGCGACCAACTCGGTCCATGACCACGGCCAGGGTCACGGGCACGACCACCGCTGACCGGCGACCGGCGACACACCGCGCCGCCGAGGGCGGCGCGGTGGTCGTCGTGGACAGCTGGTCCACACCCGCTACGCACCCGGTACGCCCTCCCGCGTACCGTGGGTGGCCAGGCTGCTGAAAGCGCTCTCTGAAGATCGGTGCGACCCGGTAGCCTGCCATCCGGCAGCCCTCTCCCGCTGCCGCCCCGAGCAGCCGAGGAGCGTCCGCAGTGCCCGAGCAGTCCGCTGGGTCCCGCCCCACTCTGGAAGCCGTCGCGGCCCGTGCCGGGGTCTCCCGCGCCACGGCCTCCCGCGTCGTCAACGGCGGCGCCGGTGTGCGGCAGCCGCTGGTCGACAAGGTTCGCCGGGCCGTCGACGATCTGGGGTACGTCCCGAACCACGCGGCCCGTTCCCTGGTGACCCGGCGCAACGGCGCGGTCGCCGTGATCATCGCCGAGCCGGAGTTCCGGATTTTCTCCGATCCGTTCTTCGAGCAGCAGCTGCGCGGGATCAGCAGGGAACTGACGGCGCACGACTCGCAGTTGGTGCTGCTGTGGGTGGAAGGGCCCGGCGACTACGACCGCATCGCCCGCTACCTCGGCGGCGGTCATGTCGACGGCGCGCTCGCCTTCTCGCTGCACAACGACGACGAACTGCCCGCCGTCATCCGCCGGGTGAAGCTCCCGACCGTCTTCGGCGGGCGCCCCGGCTGGTCGGGCACCGACTCCGAGCGCGCGGTCCCGTACGTCGACTGCGACAACCGCGGCGGCGCCCGGCAGGCCGTGCACCATCTCGTCGGCCTGGGCCGCGAGCGCATCGCGCACATCGCGGGCCCGCGCGACCAGACTTCCGCCCTCGACCGCATCGACGGCTACCGCGATGTGCTGCTCGACGCGGATCCGGGGCTGATCGCGCAGGGCGCCTTCACCGTGGAGAGCGGGGCCCTCGCCATGACGGAACTGCTTGAACGCAGACCGGAGTTGGACGCGGTGTTCGCCGCCAACGACCTGATGGCGGCGGGCGCTCTGCGGGTGCTGCGCGAGCGGGGCCGGCGGGTGCCCGAGGATGTCGCACTGGTCGGCTTCGACGACGTGCTTCCGCTCGCCGAGTCGGCCGAGCCGCCGCTGACGACGGTCCGTCAGGACATCGAAGGAATGGGCCGGTTGATGGTCAGGCTGCTAATGCGGGTGCTGAGCGAGGACGGCGGCCCGGAATCGGGCGCGCCGGCCTCGGTGATCATGCCGACCGAACTGGTGCGGCGGACCTCGGCCTGAGGCCGGGACCCGCCGCGTGGTCCGCTACCGGTTACCGGACCGGTGGCGGACGGTTCGCTGGTTCACTGGAAGGGGATCACCAGGCTCGAACGGTCCGTGCCGGTAAGGATCTTGGCCGTTCCGTTGCCGATGGCGTTCCACACCTCCAGGCGTACGGTGCCGTCCTTGAGGGCGCCGAGAGTGCCGGTCGCCGACTTG
This sequence comes from Streptomyces sp. H27-C3, assembly GCF_030063415.1. GTDB lineage: Bacteria > Actinomycetota > Actinomycetes > Streptomycetales > Streptomycetaceae > Streptomyces. Next base: position 6,564 of record NZ_JASITA010000012.1, read on the forward strand.
AGGCCGCGGGCCTGCGTGTACTCCTCCCAGCCCGCCACCGGGTCGGTCGCGAAGTAATGGTAGGTCTCGGTCCGTTCGAAGGTGCCGTCACCCGTGAGGTCGTAGCTGATCCTGGCCTGCTGTCCGAGACCGACCGCGGAGCCCGCGTCCAACTGGAGGCGGAACGACGTGGCCGCGGCGGCCTTGAGTGCGCCGGTGACGTTCTTGACCTCGTACGTCTGCGGGGTGTGCGGGGCGCCGTCGTGGTTGCCGCCGCCCGCGGAAGCGATGGTGTCGCTGCCCGCCGTGGTGCCGATGGCGGTGGTGAGCACTCCTCCGGTGCGCAGCTGGAAGGTGTTACCGGTGGGCGGGTCGGGATCCGGGTCCGGGTCGCCGCCGCCGGTGCCGGTGCCTGTCGCCGTGGAGCGGGCCGGGACGATGAGCTTGCCGCCGTCCGAGAAAGTCACCGTGCGGGCCGTGGAGCCGTGGTTGTGCGCGGCGTAGGTCCGTACCGTGCCCTTGGTGAAGACCGCGGAGGTCGGGATGTCTCCGGCCACCGACGCGTCGGGGGCGCCGAGCGTGTCGAGCGTGTTGATCCAGTGGTATGTGTGCGCCTTGGACTCACCCTGCTCCGGGGTGTAGCCCGCGTGGCCCGCGTCCCACTTGGTCTTCGCCGCTCCCGGGTCCGCGATCGACTCGAACTCCCAGAGGAGGTCGCGCCATTCGACGGCCGGGCCGCCGTTCTCACGCTCCATCTCCGCGATATTGCGCTTGATCGCGTCCTTCTTACGACCGAGGTGCATCGAACCAGCCGTCACCGGGAGGACGTTGATGCCGTGGATCTCCTCGGGGTTCGCGGTCCACCAAGTGGCGTACGCCGCTCCGCTGCCCCACACCATGCCGACCGTGTCATGGCCGTAGGAGGACGGGAAGACCTGCTGGTCGGCGTCGAACCAGTACTGCGAGATGGCTTCCGCCTCGGTGGTGAGCAGGAACGTGCCGAGGTCGCGCAGCGAGGTGTCGCCGGTCGCGGCGCCCCACAGGACGAGTCCCGCGCTGAGGTTGGTGGACTCCGACGAGGACTCCTGGTTGTTGCCCGCCGCGAAGCCCTGGTGGCCCGAGGCCCAACTGTGCCCGGCGTAGACGTCGAAGCCGCGCAGGAAGGGGAACGCGGCATCGGTGCGGCTGGGGTTGGCGGCGTCGCGGACCAGGGTCTTGACCATGCCGCCCCAGGCGGAGTCGGCGGCCCAGGCCGGGTCGTACTGCGCGACGATCGCTGCCGCGTAGACGTAGTAGCTGTAGTGGAAGTGGTGGTCGTTGAGCTCGGTGTCGCTGCCGTACGACGCCGGGTAGCCGGTCAGCGTCTTCCAGTCCTTGTCGTAGCTGAACTCGCTCACGCCACCTGCCGTGAACCAGTCCTGGAGGCGCCCCTTCATGAGTCCGAGCAGCTTGTCGCGGTTGGCGGTCTCGCCGATCTGGTCGGCCACCGGGACGAGTTGGGCGAGCCGGCCGAGCGCCTTGCCGGTCCAGTAGGTGTCGGTGGCGCCGGAGAACGGGTCGGAAGCGTTCGCCACCTCGTTCAGGTAGCCCCTGAGTCTGGCCGTCTCGACGCCGCTCGACTTCGGCAGCGCCGGCAGCACGCCCGAGGCCCGCTGGCTGGTGCTGAAGGAAGCCGCCTCGCGGACCTTCATCGTGCCGCGCGGTGATACGTAGGTGTACGGGGTGAGCGGGTCGGTGGTGTGCAGCCACTGGTGGCGGTAGAGGGCCTGCAGCGTGCCCCTCTCGGCGCCCTCCTTGGCCTCGGTGGTGAGGGCGTACGTCGCCTTGACCGTGCCGGCCTCCGAGCTCCAGGTCGCCTTGGAGCCGGTGACGAAGCTGAACGCGTACTTCTTGAACGTCGCGAGGGCGTCGGTGGACGGCAGCACGGCGAGCGAGAAGTAGTCCTTGGAGCCGAGGCCCGCGGTGACGGTGGACCCCGATACGTTCCAGTCGCTGCCGGTCGGCGCGAAGAGGGCGTAGTGGTGGCCCGCGACGGTGACGCCCAGGACGTTGCCCTGGTCGGCGAAGACCGTGGGCGCGGCGGCGGTGGTGATCTGGGCGTTGCCGCCGGAGCCCTTGGCATACACATAGGGCATGCCGTGGCCGATGGTGGTGCGCAGGGTGCGGGTGCCGTCGGACCAGTACGGCGTGACGGTCCAGTCGGACCAGTCGTCGGCCCTGGTGTCCGGGGAGTTGAGACCGGTCAGGCCGAGAGTGAGGTCGGCCTTGTGCGCGAACTCGTACTGGCGGCCGTCACCGCCGACGGCGGAGCTCGTCGGGTAGCCGACTTCGAGGCCGCCGCGGGTGGCCTGGTAGGTGAGCGGGTGCCCGTACATGGGTGTGGAGTGCGGGTTGTCGCCGTACCGCTGGAAGGCGAGGGAGGACCACCAGTCGTTGGTGGGCACCGGCTTGTCCTTCGCGGCCGGTGTCACTTTGGGTGTGACGGGTGCGCCGGTGTTGGTGGTGGGGCCCGATGCGCCGGCGGGGCGCACATCGGAGTAACTGCCCGAGCCGACCGGGATGGTGGCGGCTGCCGCGGGAGCGGCGGCGGAGCCCAGACCGACTGCGGCCAGAGCGGATACCAGGATCAGCGCGGAGGCCGATCTGAGGCGGGGGGCTGGCATGGACGGCACCTCGAAATCGTGGAGGAACGGGCGTCCGAGAGCGCTCTCAGATGGGAGGGAACGTAAAACTCCTGTAATGGGAGTGTCAATACCTCTGACACGCACGGCAGTTGGGACCACCCGTGGTCGCCATGCGTTCGAGTCTTGACGTATTGAGGAATCTTGACGGAGCGAGAGCAATCAGGGCATTCCCTGACCCAACCTCTTGAGAGCGCTCTCACACTCTGAGCCTCAGGACTCAGGCCTCAATCCCTAAGCCCTTCGCCCCGCCGACCGCGCGGCGCGGTGCCGCGCCCTCGCCGCCCTGGCGCGCGGCAGATAGCGCAGCCGCTCCGGCAGCAGCGGCACCACGACGCGCACGACGCGGCTGAACCGCCGAAGCCTGCGCTCCTGCACGTCGCTCCATTCCAGGCCGATCGCCTCGCGCGCGTCGGGCGGCATGTAGCCGGCGGTCACGAAGGACCGGAAGCGGGCGAGCGGCGGCAGCAGGAGCGGCCACAGGGCCCTCAGCAGCAGGCGCACCGGGAGGGGACCCCAGGCGGGTGCGGGCACCGGACTGTCGGGGGCGAGCAGTTCGCGTACCACCACGGTCGCTTCGATCTCGTCGGCGAGCATCTTGCGGTAGTACGGCCAGAACTCCTCGACGGTCTGGGGCATGTCCCGGTCGTTGATGCCGAGGATCCGGCCGACCCGGAGCCACTCCGCGTACAGCTGACGCTCCTGCGCGTCGGTGAGCGGGCGGGCGAGGTAGCGCAGCGCGTGCTGGTAGCAGGGGAAGCCGGTGGCGTGGACCCATGCGTAGTAGTGCGGGTCGAGCGCGTGGTAGCGGCGGCCGTGCGCGTCGGTGCCCCGGATTGACTTGTGCAGTTGCCGGAGCCTGCGACCCTCCTCGGCGGCTTCCTCTCCTCCGTACACCCACAGCTGCACGGACCGCACGGACCGCTCCCCGCGCCCCCAGGGGTCCGCACGGAACACGGAGTGCTCGTCGACTCCGGCACCGACGGCCGGGTGCGCGACCTGCATGGTCAGCGCCGCGGGGAGCATCAGCAGTGCGCGCACGTCACCCGCGACGCTCCACAGCACACCGCCGGGCGGAGGCGGCGCCGGATCCTGTCCACCGGTCTTCATCTGGTGACTCCAAGGGGGTCGGCGGGCTTGTGATCCAGTATGCGATCACGGGCGGCCCGGTGATCCACGGGCCGCACCCCGGCGCGCCGCCCGCTGTCCCCTCCCGGCACCGGCCCGTCGCCCTTGCGCACGAGAGTTGGCCTGATCGTGAGCAGCCGGCCGACCCCGTGGTGCCCAATGGCTACCGGGAAGTAACTCTGGCTGATTTGATGTGCGGCGCCGGTCCAACCCCCACACCAGCAACGGGAGATCCAGTGCCTCACTCCGCGCTCCGCCGTATTCCCGGCGCAGCCCTGGCCGCCGCCCTCGCGGCCGTCACCCTGACCGCGAACGGCCCGTCCGCCTCGGCGGCGCCCGTGGCTCCGGCGGCCGACGTGCCTTCGCTGAAGGTGCTGTCGTACAACGCGTTCCTGTTCAGCAAGGCCCTCTACCCCAACTGGGGCCAGGACCACCGGGCGAAGGCGATTCCGGAGGCCTCCTTCTTCAAGGGCAACGACGTGGTGGTCGTGCAGGAGGCCTTCGACAACGGCTCTTCCGACGCGCTCATGAGCAATGCCGCCGCGCGGTATCCGTACCAGACGCCCGTGATGGGCCGCAGCAAGGACGGCTGGGACGCGACCGGCGGGTCGTACTCCGCGACGACGCCCGAGGACGGTGGGGTCGCGATTCTCAGCAAGTGGCCGGTCGTACGCAAGGAGCAGTACGTCTACAAGGACGCGTGCGGTTCCGACTGGTACTCGAACAAGGGCTTCGTATACGCCGTCCTCAATGTGAACGGCGCCAGGGTGCATGTCGTCGGCACGCACGCGCAGTCGACCGACCCGGGCTGTGGGGCGGGCGAGGCCGCGCAGATGCGCAGCCGGCAGTTCAAGGCGATGGACGCCTTCCTCGACGGCAAGAACATCCCTGCCTCGGAGCAGGTCGTTGTCGCGGGCGACTTCAATGTCGACTCGCACAGCGCCGAGTACGCCTCGATGCTCACCGACGCGGGCCTGACCACCGCCGACTCGCGCACCGGCCACCCGTACTCCTTCGACACGGCGGACAATTCGATCGCCTCGGAGCGCTATCCCGACGACCCGCGCGAGGACCTCGACCATGTCCTGCTCCGGGCGGGCCACGCCAGGCCGGCAGGCTGGAAGAACGACGTGATCAAGGAGCAGAGCGCTCCCTGGACGGTCTCCAGTTGGGGCAGGGAGTACACGTACACGAATCTGAGCGACCACTACCCGGTCGTCGCGGGCGGCCGCTGACCGCACGGCGCGGCTGACGCCACCACGCGCACCGGCCCGTCCGCCCCGGGAGCAGGAGACCGGGACGGGCGGGCGCCGTCCCGTCAGGCCCCGTCGTACAACTCCTCGATGTCGTCCGCGTACCGGTCGCGGATCACCCGGCGGCGCATCTTCAGCGACGGTGTCAACTCGCCCGTCTCCGGGCCCCATTCCGTCGACAGCAGCCGATAGCGCTTGATCTGCTCGGTGCGGTTGAGGCGGGCGTTGGCCGCTTCGACCGCGTGGTCGATCTCGGCCCGCACGGCGGGGTGCTCGGCCAGGGCCGCGAGGTCGCCCTCGTTCTCGATGCCCTGTCCGGCCGCCCAGGCCAGGGTCGTCTCCGCGTCCAGGACCAGCAGCGCGACCAGGTAGGAGCGGCCGTCGCCGTGGGCGAGAGCCTGGGCGATCAAGGGGTGTTCCTTCAGGGTGTTCTCGACGAGCGCGGGCGCGACGTTCTTGCCGCTCGACGTGACGATCAGTTCCTTCTTGCGGTCGGTGAGCCAGAGGTACCCGTCCTCGTCGAGCCGGCCCACGTCGCCCGTCGCGAACCAGCCGTCCGCGTCGCGGGCGCTCTCCACCGAGCCGTCCGCCCGCAGATATCCGGCGAAGACGGTGTCCCCGCGCACCAGGATCTCGCCGTCCTGCGCGATCCGCAGGTCCACACCGTCGATGGGACGGCCCACCGAGCCGAGCCGGAAGGCGGACTTGGTGTTGGTCGTGCACACGCCGACCGTCTCGGTCAGGCCCCAGGCATCCATGATCACCAAGTCGAACCCGGCCCAGAACCGCACCACGGCCGGCGGCATCGGTGCGGCCGCGCTCGCCGTCCACCTCAGCCGGTCGAACCCGGCCAGGGCAAGCAGCGGATCGAGGATTTCCGCCTTCGCCCGCCGGTACGCGGCATCGAGGCCGGCGGGCGGCTGCTCGCCCCGCTCGCGGTACGCGACGTGTGCGCGCGCCGTCTCCCCCGCCGCCTCGATCGCGGCCCGCCGCTCCGGCGGCAGCGACGACAGCGCCGCCCGGACGGACGCGGCGAGCTTCTCCCACACCCGGGGGACGCCGAAGAACTGCGCCGGACGCAGTTCGCGCGCGGTCGCGGCCACCGCGGCCGGGTCGGCGCAGAGGTGGACGTGCGAGGCCCGGAACACCGACAGGTAGATGCCCAGCATGCGCTCGGCGATGTGCGCGAGCGGCAGGTAGCAGACGTGCTCGACGTGGGCGGGGAGCTCGACGGCCCGGTCCAGGGCGAGTGCGTTGCGTACGACCATGCCATGGGTGATCGGTACGCCCTTGGGGTCGCCGGTCGTGCCCGAGGTGTAGACGACGGTCAGCACGTCGCTGGCGCGCGCCTCGCGCCACCCCTCCTCGAAGCCGTCCGCGTTGTACAGGCGACTGCCCGTGGCGTGCAGGGACCCGTACGTACGATGGGGCCCGGCGGCGGCCGCCTCGATCACGACCAGCCGCTCAAGGGGCGCCGACGCGTCCGCGAGCAGCGGCTCCCACAGCTCCACCTCACGCGCGCCCTCGACGACCGCGAACCGGGCGCGTCCGTGCCGGGCGATGTGCGCGATCTGCTCCGGCGCGGACGTCCCGTACACCGTTACGGGGATCGCCCCGAGGTGGGTGAGGGCGAGGTCGGTGAGCCAGTGCTCGGGCCGGTTGCCCATCATGAGCAAAACCTGCTCGCCGCGCCGTACCCCGAGCGCCGCGTAGCCGGCGGCCAGGACGGCTGCCTTGCGCCGAACCTCGCTCCAGGTGAGCGTGGTCCACCCGGCCGCCTCTCCCGCCCGCCCCGCGCCGCCCGTTCGCCAGGACAGCGCCGGCAGGTCGCCGTGGTCCTGCGCATTGCGCAGCAGCAACGCGGGAAGGGTGAGTTCCGCGGGCTCCGCGGGAAGTCGCAGGATCGTGGTCATGACCGCCTCCTGTCGCCATGGAATGTCGCGATGGAATGGCCGGACGCTTTCACAACAGTGGTGAGACAGCAATACTGTTGCACTGAATTGGAGCACGGCAGCGACAGAGGCAGTGGAAGCGAGGCGCAGGCATGACGACGGACACCGAGGAGCAGACGCTCACGGTCGACGAACTGGCCGCACGAGCCGGAGTCACGGTGCGTACGATCCGCTTCTACAGCACCCGCGGTCTGCTGCCGCCCCCCGTGATCGGAGCGCGCCGCGTCGGCCACTACGGGCCCGCGCACCTCTCCAGGCTGGCGCTCATCGAGGAGCTCCAGCACCACGGCATGACGCTGGCCGCCATCGAGCGGTATCTGGAGCAGCTGCCGCCCGACCTGAGCGCGCACGACCTGGCGATCCACCGCGCCCTGGTGGCGTCCTGGGTCCCCGACTCGGCCGAGGACGCGACGCGCACGGAGCTGGAGCGCCGGGCCGGGCGGCCCCTGTCGGACGAGGACATCGACCGGCTCGCCGCGATGAACGTCCTGCGCCGCGCCGACGCCCCCCACACCTTCCACGTCGACCCCGGATTGCTGGCCCTCGGCGTACAGCTCCTCGGCGTGCCGATCGCGCACGAGACGATTCTCGCCGCCCGCACGATCCTGCTGGAGCACACGCGGTCGGCGGCCCATGCCCTGACGCACCTCTTCAAGGACGAGGTGTGGGGGCCCTACCGGGAGCGCGAGTCGGACCCGGAGCATGTGGAGGCGATGAAGTCGCTGTCGGCCCATATGCAGCCGATGGTGCTGCAGGCGCTGGTCACGGCATTCCAGCGGTCCCTCAAGGAAGAGCTGCGGGCCGCCTTCGTCGCGGAGTGAGCGACGCCGGGCCACCGCGGCGGCCCACCCGCGGTGGCGGCCCCCGCCCGCGTATATTCGTACGACACGCACTTGGTCGGGGTGCTAATTTCCGGCAACGTGAAACCAATCACCGAACAAGAAATCCGTACGTCCTTCGTCAACTGCTCCAAGGGCGAGGCGCGCCGGATCAACCTGCCCCGGGATCTCGCCGATCAGCCCTGGGAGCACCTGGACTTCCTCGGCTGGCGCGATCCGGGTGCGGCCGACCGCGGCTATCTGGTGATCGGACGGCACGACGGGCTCGTCGGTCTCACGCTGCGCGCGGCGCCGGGCAGCCGGCGGTCGCTGCTCAGGACCAGCCTGTGCTCCTTCTGCGTGACCTCGCACTCGGGATCCGGCGTGGATCTGCTCAGCGCCCGCAAGGCGGGCCCGGCGGGGCGCAACGGCGACACGCTCGGCATCTACGTCTGCGCCGATCTGGCCTGCTCGCTCTATGTCCGCGGCCGGAAGAAGAACGCGCTGGCGAAGCGGCTGGAGGAGTCGCTGACCCTGGAGGAGCAGATCGCCCGCACGCTGGGCAATGCGCACGGATTTGTGGACCAGATCCTCGCCTGACCGGACAGCCACCTGACTGGGCACTGATCTCGCCCGACGCGGCGGGCAGTGCCCCGCCCGCCGCGTCGGGCGCCCTCCAGGCCTGTCAGGTCCGGTCGGGGTCGCTGAACTTCTCGCCCCGCTCGGCCTTCTCCAGCAGCAGCGCGGGCGGGGTGAACCGCTCGCCGTACTTCTCGGTGAGCTCACGCGCGCGTGCTACGAAGCCGGGCAGCCCGCCCTCGTAGCCGTTGATGTACTGGATCGCGCCGCCCGTCCAGGCAGGGAAGCCGATGCCCATGATCGAGCCGATGTTGGCGTCGGCGACCGAGGTCAGTACGCCCTCCTCGAAGCAGCGGACGGTGTCCAGCGCCTCGGAGAACAGCATCCGCTCCTTCATGTCGATGAAGGGGATCTCGACGCCCGGCTTGGTGAAGTGCTCCCGCAGGCCGGGCCACAGTCGCGTGCGCTTGCCGTCCTCGCCGTACTCGTAGAAGCCCGCGCCAGCGCTGCGCCCGGGGCGCCCGAACTCGTCGACCATGCGGTCGATGACCGCGTCCGACGGGTGACCCGGCCAGCTGCCGCCCGCCTCCTCGACCGCCCGCTTCGTCTCGTTGCGGATCTTGCGGGGCAGGGTGAGGGTCAGCTCGTCCATCAGGGACAGGACCTTCGCCGGGTAGCCGGCCTGGGCGGCGGCCTGCTCGATCGAGGCGGGCTCGATGCCCTCGCCGACCATCGCCACGCCCTCGTTGATGAACTGGCCGATCACGCGCGAGGTGAAGAAGCCGCGCGAGTCGTTGACCACGATCGGCGTCTTCTTGATCTGGCGCACCAGGTCGAAGGCGCGGGCCAGCGCCTCGTCACCGCTCCGCTCCCCCTTGATGATCTCCACGAGCGGCATCTTGTCGACGGGCGAGAAGAAGTGCAGCCCGATGAAGTCGGCGGGGCGCGACACCCCCTCGGCGAGGCCGGTGATGGGCAGCGTGGAGGTGTTGGAGCAGAGCAGCGCGTCGGGCTCGATGATGTCCTGGATCTCCTGGAACACCTTGTGCTTGAGCGCGGTGTCCTCGAAGACCGCCTCGATCACCGCGTCGCAGCCCGCGAGGGCGGCGGGGTCGGCGGTCGGTGTGATGCGGGCGAGGAGTTCGTCGCGCTTGGCCTCGGTCGTACGGCCGCGCGAGAGCGCCTTGTCGAGGAGCTTCTCGGAGTACGCCTTGCCCTTGGCCGCTGCCTCGGCCGTCACGTCCTTGAGTACGACGTCGATGCCGGCGCGGGCGCAGGTGTACGCGATGCCCGCGCCCATCATCCCGGCACCGAGTACGGCGACCTTGCGGACCGGGCGCGGTTCGATGCCCCGGGGGCGGCTGACGCCCGCGTTGACGGCCTGCAGGTCGAAGAAGAACGCCTGGATCATGTTCTTGGAGATCTGCCCGGTGACCAGCTCGGTGAAGTACCGCGCCTCGATGGTCAGCGCGGTCTCGAAGTCGACCTGGGAGCCCTCCACGGCCGCGGCCAGGATGTTGCGCGGGGCGGGGTAGGGGGCGCCCGCGGTCTGCTTCCTGAGGTTGGCGGGGAAGGCGGGGAGGTTCGCCGCGAAGTGCGGGCTGGCGGGGGTGCCGCCGGGGATCTTGTAGCCCTTGACGTCCCAGGGCTGCTGGGACTCGGGGTTGGCGTCGATGAAGGCGTGCGCCTTGGCGAGCATCTCCTCGGAGGTCGCGGCCACCTCGTGGACGAGGCCGTTCTCCAGGGCGCGCCGCGGGTTGTACTGGGTGCCCTGCAGGAGCACCTTCAGCAGCGCGTCGGCGATGCCCATCAGCCGTACGGTGCGGGTGACTCCGCCGCCCGCCGGGAGGAGGCCGAGGGTGACCTCGGGCAGGCCGATCTTGGAGCCGGGGGCGTCGAGCGCCACGCGGTGGTGGCAGGCCAGGGCGATCTCGTAGCCGCCGCCGAGCGCCGCGCCGTTGATCGCGGCGACGACGGGCTTGCCGAGGGTCTCGATGCGGCGCAGGGACTTCTTGATGGCCGTACCGGTGTCGAAGGCCTGCTGGGCGTGCTCAGGACCGACCTTGATCATGTCCTTGAGGTCGCCGCCCGCGAAGAAGGTCTTCTTGGCCGAGGTGAAGATGATGCCGCGGATGGAGTCCTTCTCGTCCTCCGCGCGGTCGGCGATCGCCGCGATGGATGCCTTGAAGGCCTGGTTCATGGTGTTGGCGGACTGGTTGGGATCGTCGAGGACGAGGGTGACTACACCGCTCTCGTCCTGTTCCCAGCGGATGGTGGTGGACTCGCTCATGTGTGGCTGCTCCGTGAGGGAAGGGACGGGATCAGAGACGCTCAATGACGGTGGCGATGCCCATGCCGCCGCCTACGCACAGGGTGGCGAGGCCGTACCGCTGGTCGCGGCGCTCCAGTTCGTCGATGAGCGTGCCCAGGATCATCGCGCCGGTGGCGCCCAGCGGGTGCCCCATGGCGATGGCGCCGCCATTGACGTTGATCTTGTCCAGCGGGAGGTCCATGTCCCTGGCGAAGCGCAGGACAACGCCCGCGAAGGCCTCGTTGATCTCGACCAGGTCGATGTCGCCGATCGTCAGGCCCGCCTTGGCGAGTGCCTTGCGGGTGGCGGGCGCGGGGCCCGTCAGCATGATGGTCGGCTCGGAGCCGGACACCGCGGCGGAGACGATACGGGCGCGGGGCGTGAGGCCGTATCGCTCGCCGACCGCGCCGGAGCCGATGGCGACCAGGGCCGCGCCGTCCACGATGCCCGAGGAGTTGCCCGCGTGGTGGACGTGGTCGATCTTCTCGACCCAGTGGTACTTCTGGAGCGCGACGGCGTCGAAGCCGCCGTGCTCGCCGATCATCGCGAAGGACGGCTTGAGCGCGCCGAGGGAGTCCGCGGTGGTGCCGGGGCGCATGTGCTCGTCGTGGTCGAGGACGGTGAGGCCGTTGCGGTCCTTCACCGGGACGACGGACCGGTTGAAGCGGCCGTCCTTCCATGCCTCGGCGGCCCGCTCCTGGGAGAGCGCGGCGTACTCGTCGACATCGCGGCGCGAGTATCCCTCGATGGTGGCGATGAGGTCGGCGCCGATGCCCTGCGGGACGAAGCCGGTCTCGTAGTTGGTCATCGGGTCGGCGAACCAGGCGCCGCCGTCCGAGGCCATCGGCACCCGCGACATGGACTCCACGCCGCCCGCGAGGACCAGGTCCTCCCAGCCCGAACGGACCTTCATGGCAGCCATGTTGACTGCTTCCAGGCCGGAGGCACAGAAGCGGTTCTCCTGGACGCCCGCGACGGTGTCGGGCAGCCCCGCCGCGATGGCCGCGATCCGGGCGATGTCGGAGCCCTGGTCGCCGACCGGCCCCACGACACCGAGCACGATGTCGTCGATGGCGGCGGGGTCCAGGTCGGGGAGCCTGCGGCGGATCTCGTGGATCAGGCCGACGACGAGGTCGATCGGCTTGGTCCCGTGCAGGGCGCCATTGGCCTTCCCGCGACCGCGCGGGGTGCGGATCGCGTCGTACACGAACGCTTCGGTACTCAAGACAACTGCCTTTCGAGGGTGACGTAAGAGAGAGGGGGTGGCGGTCAGGCCAGCAGGGAACGGCCGATGATCTCCTTCATGATCTCGGTGGTACCGCCGTAGATCGTCTGGATGCGGCCGTCCGTGAATGCCTTGGCGACGCGGTACTCGGTCATATAGCCGTAGCCGCCGTGCAGTTGGAGGCAGCGGTCGGCGACCCGCTTCTGCAGCTCGGTGGCCCACCACTTGGCCATCGACGCGTGTACCGCGTCGAGTTCCCCGTTCGAGTGATCGGCAATACACCGGTCGAGGAACGTACGCGTGACGGCGCACTCGGTGGCCATCTCCGCGATCTCGAAGCGGATGTGCTGGAGCTTGGACAGCGGCCGGCCGAACGCCTCGCGCTCCTTGACGTACTGCGTGGTGATCTCCAGGAGGTACTCGGCGGCGGCGATCCCGGCGACGGCGATGCCCATCCGCTCCTGCGCGAGGTTGGTCATCAGATGGATGAAGGCGCCGTCGAGCTCGCCGAGCAGGTTCTCCTTGGGGACGCGTACGTCGTTGAAGAACAGCTCGGCGGTGTCCTGGGCCTTCTGGCCGATCTTGTCGAGGTTGCGGCCGCGCTCGAAGCCCTCCGCGCCGCGCTCGACGACCAGCAGGGACAGGCCTTTCGCGCCACCCTCGGGGGTGGTCCTGGCCACGACGATCACCAAGTCGGCGAGGATGCCGTTGGAGATGAAGGTCTTGGAGCCGTTGAGCAGCCAGTGGTCCCCGCGGTCCTGTGCGGTCGTACGGATGCCCTGGAGGTCCGAGCCCGCGCCCGGCTCCGTCATCGCGATGGCGGTGATGGTCTCGCCGCCGCAGAAGCCCGGCAGCCAGCGTCGCTTCTGCTCCTCGGTGCCGAGCCCGGTGAGGTAGGGCCCGATGATGTCGTTGTGCAGCCCGACCGCGAGCCCGGAGGCGCCCGCCCGGACGAACTCCTCGGCGAGGACGGCGCTGTAGCGGAAGTCGGCGTTGCCGCCGCCGCCGAACTCCTCGGGCACGGCGAGCCCCAGCAGCCCCTGGCGGCCGGCCGCGAGCCACACGTCACGGCTGACGATGCCGTCCTGCTCCCACTGCTCGTGGTGCGGCGCCACTTCCTTCGTCAGGAAGGTACGCACGGTCTCCCGGAAGGCCTCGTGCTCCGCGGTGAAGATCTGACGCTTCAACTCTGCCTCCTGGCCTGTGCCGCCGACTCCGACTCTGCGGGATTGCCGACGCTCGGTACGTCCCAGTCGCGGGACACCTCCGCGGCGTCCGCGCCCGGCTGCGCGGGTGGCCGGCGCACCGAGCCCGGCGTGGCCGAGAAGCGCGGCGCGGGCGCGGGCTGGGTGAGGCCGCCGTGCTCGACGAAGGTGGAGCGGGCCACCAGGTGCGGGTGCGTGGGGGCTTCGCGCAGCGACAGGACGGGGGCGACGCAGGCGTCCGAGCCCTCGAAGACCGCCGTCCACTCCTCGCGGGTCCGCTCCTTGAACCGGGCGGCGATCGCAGCGCGCAGTTCGTCCCAGCGGGCGACGTCCTTGCGCGCCGGGGCCTGGTCCTCGATGCCGAGGAGCCGGACGAACTCGGTGTAGAACTGCTGCTCCAGCGCCCCCACCGCCATGTACTGCCCGTCCGACGTCTCGTAGTTGCCGTAGAAGGGGCAGCCGCCGTCGAGCAGGTTCGCTCCGCGCCGGTCCTGCCAGCCGCCCGCGGCCACCATGCCGTGGATCATCGTGGCAAGGTGCGCGGCGCCGTCCACGATCGCCGCGTCGACCACCTGCCCGGCGCCGTCCGGGGCCGCCGCGTGCCGCAGCGCCGCGAGCACGCCGACGACCAGGTAGAGCGAGCCGCCCGCGTAGTCGCCGACGATGTTCGCCGGGACCATCGGCGGCTCGTCGGGCCTGCCGAACATGCCGAGGGTGCCGGAGAGCGCGATGTACGCGATGTCGTGCCCGGCGCTCTGCGCGAGCGGGCCCTCCTGGCCCCAGCCGGTCATCCGCCCGTACACGAGCTTGGGATTGCGGGCCAGGCACACGTCGGGGCCGACGCCGAGGCGCTCGGCGACTCCCGGCCGGTAGCCCTCGATGAGGATGTCCGCGCGCTCGACCAGGTCGAGGACCCGGGCCGGGCCGTCCTCGGCCTTGAGGTCAACGAGGACCGAGCGCTTGTTGCGGTTGGTGAGGTCGTACGCCGGGTTGATGGCCAGGCCGCTGCCGCCCGGCCGGTCCACCCGGACCACATCCGCACCCAGGTCGGCGAGGAGCATGGCGGCGAACGGGCCGGGGCCGATTCCCGCCAGTTCCACCACGCGCACCCCGGCGAGCGGGCCGTTCACTGTCGCTGCCATCAAGCCCCCAGCACTGTGACACAACCGATGTAACAGCAATGATGCTAAGAACGTGTTCCACTCTGCACAAGCCCTTCGGGCGAGCAAGCGCTTAGTTCTTTTTCCCCACGGATCACGCTAGCCTCGGCGACCGACAGTGGCTCGGTACCGACTGCGGAGGCGTACATGGGCGAGACAGTGCCAGGCCGATCAGGGCGCGTGTACGACATCGTGCTCTTCGGGGCGACGAGCTTCGTCGGGGAGCTGACGGCGGAATACCTCGCGCGGCACGCACCCCTGGACTGCCGGTGGGCGCTGGCGGGGCGCAGTACCGCGAAGCTGGAGAAGCTGCGCGAGCGGCTCACCGCGATCGACCCGGCCTGCGCGACGCTTCCCCTGCTGCGCGCCAATGTGTCCGACTCGCGATCGCTGCGCGAACTCGCCGGGAGTACCCGGGTGCTGGCGACGACGGTCGGCCCCTACGTCTGGTACGGGGAGGGCGTGGTCGCCGCGTGCGCCGAGGCGGGGACGGACTACGCGGACCTGTCGGGCGAGTCCGAGTTCGCCGACCGGATGTACGTCGGGTACGACGCACGGGCCAGGGAGACCGGGGCGCGGATCGTGCACGCCTGCGGCTTCGACTCGATCCCGCACGACCTCGGCGTGTACTACACGGTGCGGCAGCTGCCCGAGGACGTACCGCTGCGGATCGACGGGTTCGTGCGCGCCGGGGCGATGTTCTCCGGCGGGACCCTCGCGTCGGCGCTCAACGCCTTCGCGCGTGGGCCGCAGATCCTGCGGGCCGCGAAGGAACGGCGGCAGCACGAGCCGCGGCCGATGGGCCGGCGGGCGCGGGCGCCGTTCGCCGCGCCTCGGCGCAGCCGGGAGACCGGCACCTGGGCGCTGCCGCTGAGCACCCTCGATCCGCAGGTCGTGGCCCGCTCGGCGGCGGCCCTTGAACGGTACGGGCCCGATTTCCGCTACCGGCACTACGCGTCGGTGAAGTGGCTGCCGGTCGCGGGCGCGAGTGTGGCCGCGGTGGGCGCCCTCTTCGCGCTCGCGCAGATTCCGGCCGCGCGTGCCTGGCTGATGGGCCGGTACGGGGCGGGCGCGGGACCCGACGCGGAGCGCAGGGAACGGAGTTGGTTCTCGGTGCGGTTCGTGGGCGTGGGCGGTGGGCGGCGGGTGTTCACCGAGGTGTCCGGCGGCGACCCCGGGTACGACGAGACCGCGAAGATGCTCGCGGAGTCGGTGCTCTGCCTCGCCTTCGACGACCTGCCCAAGACGTCCGGGCAGGTGACGACGGTGGAGGCGATGGGAGACGCGCTGCTGGAGCGGTTGCAGGCGGCGGGGATCCGGTTCCGGGTCGCGGATGTGCGTCAGGTGTAGGGGCGTAGGTGTGGGCCGCCGGGGTCAGGCCGTTGCCGCGCGCAGGGCCTGCCTGCAGAGGGTGTCGGCCCTGCGGGTGGACTCCGGGATGCGGTAGTCGGGGGCCAGTCGCAGGGTGTGGGCGCAGGCGTTGTCCAGGCTCACCCGGTGGCCGACTGAGACGAAGACCGGCTTCACGGCGTCCTGGGTGCGCAGCGCGCGGCCCACTTCCTCGTTGTGGTCGAGCAGGGGGGACGCGTCACCACGCCGGGGGCCCGGTTGCTCGTACCGGAAGGTGAAGGGGTTCTTGGCGACGCCGATCGTCGGGAGTCCGGTGACCACCCCGAGGTGGCTGGCCAGGCCGAAGCGGCGGGGGTGGGCCAGCCCGTAACCGTCGCAGACCACCAGGCCGGGGTCCGCCGACAGGGATTCGAGTGCGGCGAGCACCGTCGGCAGTTCCCGGAAGGCCAGCAGCCCCGGTACGTACGGGAAGGCGACCCGGCCGACGGCGGTGGCCTCGTCGAGCACGGTGAGCGTGGCGGCGTCGAGGACGACGGCCGCGGCGACGACGACGTCGCGCTCGTCGTCGTACGCGACGTCCACACCTGTCACCCGGCCGGTGCCGGGCGGGGGGCCCTGCTGGTCGAGCACCACGCGGGTGCGCAGTGCGTCCTGGATCGCTCGGGCTGCGGCCTCGTCGGCGGGGGTTTCTATGGTCGTCATGGTGACGACCACCCTAGAACGGGCCGACGGTAACCTGACGATCATGTTCGTACTTGAATTGACCTACACCGAGCCCCTTGAGCGCGTCAACGAGCTGCTGGACGCGCACGTGGCGTGGCTGGACGCGCAGTACGCGGCGGGCGTCTTCATCGCTTCGGGGCGGAAGGTGCCGCGGGACGGCGGCGTGATCCTGGCCGTGGGGGTCGACCGGGCGCGGGTCGAGCGGATCGCGGCAGAGGATCCCTTCACTGCGGCGGGGGTCTGTGTGTACCGGATCACGGAGTTCGTGGCGACGAAGACGGCGGCGGAACTGGCCGGATACCAGGAGCAGTTGCCCTCATAGGCGGTGTGGGGACGTGGCGGGGTGCGAGGGCGGGCGCTTGGGCGAGGGCGGGCGCTTGGGCGGGTTGCCTGCGGCGCTGTTCCCCACCCGCCCCTCCCCGGAACCGGGGGTGAGCCCCCGGACGCCCTGCGGGCGTGTCCTCAAACGCCGGACGGGCTGAAATTGCCCCAGCGTCAGCATCCCGCCCGTCCGGCGCGACGCACGTGCCATCCCCCGCGCGGGACGGGGCGTGTCCTCAATCGGCCGGGGGATCATCCCCCGAGGCGGGCCACCCGTCCCTTCTCGCCCGACGCCCAGCAGCCGAAGTCCCGGGTGCAGTCGACCGTGTCGTAGGAGCCGGCGTCGATCGTGCGCCAGCTGCGGCCCCCGTCCGTCGTCAGATCCGTGCCCTCCGGGCCCACCGCCAGTGCCGCGTTCCTGCTGTGGGGCAGCCAGGCCACCCCCGAGCGGTACGCGGGCGGTGGTGTCTTGGCCTGCTGCCAGCTGCGGCCGGCGTCGCCGGTGATCGCCGCCGCCTTCGGGGAGGCCTGGCCCGCACGGTAGTCGCCGCCGACCGCTATGCCGTGGTGGCGGTCGCGGAAGGCGAGCCCGAAGACGCCCCTGGCCGGGTCGCCTGCGGGGATCGACGACTCGGTGGCGGTCCAGGTCAGGCCGCGGTCCTTCGAGTGCAGCACGCGCGCGGTGGCCGCACCCCCCGTGGCCAGCCATACGTCCCGCGCCCCCGAGCTGACCAGGCACTGCCCGCTCGCGGCGAACCCCGCCTCGCCGGGCTGTGCGGCAGGCATGCCCGCGCTCGGCAGCACCTTCCAGGACTTCCCGCTGTCGCCGGTGGACAGAATGCGGTACTTGCCGTCCACCGGGTCGCTCATCGCCAGGCCATGGCGGCCGTCGAAGAAGGTGATGCAGTCGTAGAACGCCTTCGGGTCGGTGTTGCGGAAGCTCTCGCTCCAGGTCGCACCGCCGTCGTAGGTGCGCAAGACCCGCGACGCCTCGCCCTCCCCGATGGCCAGCACCACCGCGCGCCGCCCGTCGAACGCCTCGACGTCGCGGAACTCCAACTCGGCCGCGCCCGGCGGAGAGACGTTTCGCCAGCTGCGGCCACCGTCGCCGGTGCGCAGTACGGTGCCCTTCGAACCGGCCACCCACGCGGTCTTCCTGCTGACCGCCGCCAGGCCCCTGAACCGCGCGTCCGTACCGGTGTCCGTCAGCTTCCAGCCGAGCTTCGCCCCGGTCGCGGCACCAGAGGAATCAGCGGAACCAGCCAATTCGGCAGATCCGGCGGCGGATCCGGCAATGCCGTCCGTCCGCGCCTCGGCCGACGTGACCAGCGCCGCGGCCACCGCCGCCCCGCACAGTCCCGCCGACATCACGCGTCGCGACTTCCCCGTGGGCCTCATGGCGCTGGAAACTAGCCCACCGCTCCCACGCCGTCCAGAGTGCGCCTCGCACCGCGCGTTCCTAGAGTGAGGCCTGGAGCGGGGCCGCGGCGCGGCCCCGGACGACGGGCAAGGAGCTGTTCATGGCAGTCACGGTCATCGACGCCCCGGAGGCGGACCGCTACGAGGCCCGGCTGGACGGCTCGGACTCCGTCGCCGGGTTCACCCAGTACATCCGTACGCACGAGCTGATCGCCTTCGTCCACACCGAGGTCGACCCGGCCCACGAGGGCCGTGGCGTCGGCTCCGCCCTCGCCAGGGAGTCCCTGGACGCGGCGCGCGCGGCGCGACTGAGAGTGCTGGCCGTATGTCCGTTCTACAGCGGATATCTCGCCCGCCATCCGGAGTACGCGGACCTCGCCTACCAGAGCCGCAGCCAGGTCTCGGACTGAGCGGCAGGCAGGAGAGCTGCCATGAGCGCGGAGCCAGGGAAGGCCAAGCGGTACACGGGCAGGCTCGTCGACGTCACCTTCGAGCCCGGTCGGTGCCTGCACGCGGCGGAGTGCATCAGGGGCCTGCCGTACGTCTTCGACCTGGAGAGACGCCCCTGGATCCAGCCCGACGGCGGCCCCGCCGACCTGGTCGCCGAGGTCGTCCGCCGCTGCCCGACCGGCGCCCTGCAGTACCGGTTCCCGGAGGGCCCCGCCGAGACGGCCGAGCATCCGGCCGTCGTCGGCCGCAATCCGGCGGGCCAACTCCTGCTCCGCGGCGAGCTCGTGGTGGACACGGCGCAGGGTGCCCGGCACGAGACGCGGGTGATGCTGTGCGGATGCGGGGCGAGCGGGAATCAGCCGTACTGCGATCACGCGGGCCCGTGCGGCGGGAAGTGAAGTGCGAGGTGCGAGTGGCACAAGTGGCCGGATTGGCACCCTGACCGTCCGGATCGTGACGCAGGTCACGCACCCCCGGCATGCACGGAATCACGTATTCCGTCGTCTGTCTCTGTGACAGGACGCATGAGAGGGAGCAGGCATTGGCGATCATGATCGAACAAGCAGTGCAGGCCCGCCTGGTCTCATCCACTCCCCGGATGGAGACCGTTCCCGCGACCCTGCGGTACGACCGCGAGGATCCCTTCGCCGTGCGCATGTGCTTCCCTCCGCCGGCGACGCTGGAGGGCATCGAGGTGTCCTGGGCGTTCGCCCGTGAGCTCCTGGAGGACGGCGTCGACACGCGGGCCGGAGTGGGCGACGTACAGGTGCGGCCCTACGGGTACGGCAGGACCGTGCTGGAGTTCCATGCCGCCGAGGGCACCGCGATGGTCCATATCCGCACCTCCGACCTGCGCCATTTCCTCAAGCGCACCCACGAGCTCGTCCCCGTGGGCGGCGAGCATCTGCACCTCGATGTGGATCACGACCTCGCCGAGCTGCTGCGCGACGCCGCCTGAAGCCCGGCACACGTCCGGAAGTACGCCCGGCGCGCGTCCACGCGGCGCACCGCGACCCGGCGCGCGCCAAATCGTTTGGCGCCTTCACCGCCGCGTTGTACTTTGGTGATGGCCCTGTTGTCGTCGATCGGAGTGGGACGTTGCGCGTCTGAGGTTCTGAGTCACCGTGTTGTACGGACCGACAAGTCCGTGCGCGCTGCGTGCGACCTCGACGCCTGAGCCGCCCCCCACTCCCCCGCCCGGGGCCTTTTCGCTGTCGTGTTGTCGTGCCTTTTCACGGTGTCTCCACCCGTTGCCCCTGATCTTCTCTCAGCAACCGGGAGGCCCCTGTGTCTACCTTTCCCACCTTTCTCACCGCCTCGGCGCTCTCCTTCGGCTGGCCGGACGGTACGCCCGTGTTCGACGACTTCCAGCTGGCGGTCGGCCCCGGCAGGACCGGGCTCATCGGGCTCAACGGCTCAGGGAAATCGGCCCTGTTACGGCTCGCGGCGGGTGAACTCCTCCCCGCCGGCGGAAGGATCCAGGTGTCCGGCGAGATCGGCTACCTGCCGCAGAATCTGGTCCTCGACACCGCGCTGCGCGTCGACGAGGCGTTGGGCGTCCGGGAGGCCCGCGACGCGCTGCACGCCATCGAGGCGGGCGACGCGACCGACGTCAACTTCGCCGCGGTCGGCGACGACTGGGACGTCGAGGCGCGCGCCCGCGCCACACTCGACCAGCTCGGGCTGACCGGGATCGGCCTGGACCGGACCATCGGGGAGCTGTCGGGCGGCGAGTCGGTGCTGCTGCGGTTCGCCGCACTGCTGCTGAGCCGCCCCGACGTGCTCCTGCTCGACGAGCCGACCAACAACCTCGATCTGCACGCACGGCAGCATCTGTACGCCGCCGTCGAAGCCTGGTCGGGCGTGATGGTCGTGGTCAGCCACGACCGTGAACTCCTTGAGCGGGTCGACCAGATCGCCGATCTGCGCGACGGCGAAGTCCACTGGTACGGCGGGAACCTCTCGGCGTACGAGGAGGCCCTGGCCGTGGGGCAGGAGGCGGCCGAACGCATGGTGCGGGTCGCCGAGGCCGACGTACACCGACAGAAGAAGGAGCTGGCCGATGCCCAGGTGAAGCTGGCCCGCCGCAAGCGGTACGGGCAGAAGATGTTCGAGAACAAGCGCGAGCCCAAGATCGTTATGGGCGCCCGCAAGCGCGCCGCGCAGGAGTCCGCCGGCAAGCACCGCATCATGCACACCGAGAAACTGGCCGAGGCCAGGGACCGGCTGAGCGATGCGGCCGACGCGGTACGCGACGACGACGAGATCCGCGTCGAGCTGCCTTGCACCACGGTGCCTCCGGGCCGCCGGGTACTGACGCTGCGCGAGGCGGAACTGCGTTACGGGGCCTCGGTCGGCGGCGAGTTCGAGGTGAGCGGCCCGGCGCGGATCGCGCTGGTCGGGCGCAACGGGTCGGGCAAGACGACCCTGCTGCGCACGATCGCCGGCCAGTGGGAGCCGCTGTCGGGCGAAGTGGTGGCGCACGTCCCGCTGCGGTTCCTGCCCCAGCGTCTCGATGTGCTGGACGACCGGCTGACCGTCGCCGAGAACGTGGCGCGGTTCGCGCCTTCGGCGACCAACAACGCCATCAGGGCGCGGCTCGCCCGCTTCCTCTTCAAGGGGGCGCGGGCCGATCAGCCGGCCGGGACCCTGTCGGGCGGCGAGCGCTTTCGCGCGACGCTGGCCGCGCTGCTGCTCGCGGAGCCCGCGCCGCAGCTGCTGATGCTCGACGAGCCGACGAACAATCTGGACATGGCGAGCGTACGGCGGCTCACCCAGGCCCTGGAGTCGTACGAGGGGGCGCTGATCGTGGCGAGCCACGACGAGCCGTTCCTGGAGTCGATCGGCATCACCCGCCGACTGGAGATGGGGGTGGCGGCGGAACCGGAGTGACGGAGCCGTGCGGGTGCGGCGCCACCCGCCCCGGGGCGGGGCGCGACGGTCCATGATGGGCGCCAGCCGTTGTCCCGTCACCGACCCGCAGATGGAGAGACCGTCGTGCCCAGCAGCAAAGCCCTCGTCCGCCGCCCGAGCCCCCGCCTGGCAGAAGGACTCGTCACCCACATCGAGCGCAGCCCGGTGGATCCGGAGCTGGCCGTCGAGCAGTGGGGGGCGTATGTCGCGACGCTGCGCGCACATGGCTGGGAGACCGTCGAGGTGGATCCTGCCGACGACTGCCCGGACGGCGTGTTCGTCGAGGACGCGGTGGTGATGTACCGGAATGTGGCCCTGATCGCCCGGCCGGGGGCCGAGACGCGCAGGCCGGAGACCGCAGGCGTGGAGGAGGCGGTGGCCCGGCTGGGCTGCTCGGTGAACTGGGTGTGGGAGCCGGGCACCCTGGACGGCGGTGATGTCCTCAAGATCGGCGACACCGTCTATGTCGGGCGCGGCGGCCGCACGAACGCCGCGGGTGTGCTGCAGCTGCGGGAGGCCTTCGAGCCACTCGGGGCGCGGGTGGTGGCCGTGCCGATGAGCAAGGTGCTGCATCTGAAGTCCGCCGTGACGGCGCTGCCGGACGGCACGGTCATCGGTTATGAGCCGCTGGTGGACGCCCCCTCGCTGTTCCCCCGCTTTCTGCCGGTGCCGGAGGAGGCGGGGGCGCACGTGGTGCTGCTGGGCGGCGGAAAGCTGCTGATGGCCGCGAGCGCGCCGAGGACGGCCGAGCTGTTCGCCGATCTCGGGCACGAGCCCGTTCTGGTGGAAATCAGCGAGTTCGAGAAGTTGGAAGGCTGCGTGACATGCCTCTCGGTACGCCTCCGTGACCTGTATGCATAACTGAACGTAACGGGGCATTACGATCCGAGACTTGGCTCAGCTCTTACCGCGCGCTTAACCTACGGTCTCGTAACCTACGAAGCCGTAGGTAACCCCCGCCCCCGTCCCCAGGAGCACCCGTGACGATCACCTCTCCCCAACTCGGCAGTTCGGACGCGTGGAACGACGCCCGACTGCTGTTCGCACTGGAGGAGGTGGTGGAGAAGGAACTCAACCGCCATCTCAAGGTCGCCAAGGACTGGATGCCGCACGAGTACGTCCCGTTCACCGACGGCCGCAATTTCCCCGGTCTCTTCGACGACGGCAAGGCCTGGGAGCCCGAGCAGTCCAAGGTCACCGAGATCGGCAAGATCGCGCTCGTCGTGAACCTGCTGACCGAG
Organism: Streptomyces sp. H27-C3; assembly: GCF_030063415.1. Classification (GTDB taxonomy): domain Bacteria; phylum Actinomycetota; class Actinomycetes; order Streptomycetales; family Streptomycetaceae; genus Streptomyces. Next base: position 29,272 of record NZ_JASITA010000012.1, read on the forward strand.
GACAACCTCCCGAGCTATCACCACGAGATCGCCTCCCTCTTCGGCCGCAACGGCGCCTGGGGCACCTGGGTGCACCGCTGGACCGCGGAAGAGGGCCGGCACGGCATCGTGATGCGCGACTACCTGCTCACCTCGCGGGCCGTCGACCCGGACAAGCTGGAGCAGTTCCGGATGGTGCACATGGCGGAGGGCTTCGAGTCCGACAACCGCCACTCGATGCTGCACTCGGTGGCGTACGTCGCCTTCCAGGAGCTCGCGACGCGCGTCTCGCACCGCAACACCGGACACCAGTCGGGCGACCCGGTCTGCGACCGCATGCTGGCGCGGATCGCGACCGACGAGAACCTGCACATGATCTTCTACCGCAACCTGCTGGGCGCGGCCTTCGAGCTCGCCCCCGACCTGACGATGCAGTCCGTACGCGATGTCGTCGTCGACTTCCGGATGCCCGGTCACGGCATGCCCGGCTTCGAGCGCGCCGCCGCCCAGATGGCGATCGGCGAGATCTACAACATGCGGATCCACCACGACGACGTACTGCAGCCGGTCCTTCGCTACCTGAAGGTCATGGAGATCGGCGGGCTCGGCCCGGACGGTCTCAAGGCGCAGGAGGAGCTCGGCCTGTACATGGGCGGGCTGGACGCGGAGGCGAGCAAGTTCGACGCGAAGCTGGCCGCGCGCAAGGCGCGGATGGCCGCACGGGCCGCCGCGGCTTCCTGACCCAGGACGCACCCCGGACCCCTGGTCCGTACGAACGCCGGACAGGCTGGAAGGTTCAGCCGGTCCGGCGTTCGGGTGCGCTCCCGGGGAGATCCGCTCTCCCCTTTTCGCGTCCGACGATCGCGTGCGCGCCGGACGGATCCCTCTCAGGCGTTCGTGCGGGCATCCTCGCGGATGAGCCCCAGCGCCTTCTCCGCGATCCCCACCGCCCGAGCCGCGGTGCTCAGCCTCGGCCACGCCTGAGGCGCAGTCTCTCCTTCTCGGAGAGGCCGCCCCAGACGCCGAACCGCTCGTCGTTCCTCATCGCGTAGTCCAGGCAGGCGACCCGCCCCGGGCACGCCCCGCAGAGCTGTTTGGCCTCACGGGTGGAGCTGCCGGGGGCCGGGAAGAAGAAGTCGGGCCCTGTCTGGGCGCACAACGCTGTCTCCTGCCAGGAGAGTTCGTGTTCGGTGGTGATGTTGATCGGCATGCCGGACACGCTGCCCCGGCGCGATCAACATCCGTTGAACGTCCACTCAACGCCCGCTTCGCCGGTGACGGTTCAGTACGGAAGCACGCGCCCCGAGGGGGTACGCAGATCCAGCTCGCGCACCTCCCTCGGACGCGCTGTCGTCCTGGTGATACGGATACGGGTCACCCTCACCGCGCCCACCTCCTCAGACCGCCGTGAGCAGTTGCCGGGGCGCGGGGCCACCGGGCGGGAAGATACGGCCGTCGGGCAGGAGCTGCCCCAGGTCGTCGAAGACGATCGCACCGTTGCACAGCCGGCTCCAGCCCTGCTCGGGGTGGAACTCGACGGTGCGCGCGGCGCCCCGGTCGATGCGGTCGGCGGACGGGCACGGGGGCTGGTGCCGACACATGCCGCACCTCCAATTCGATGGCCTCGTACAGGAGTACGTTCCTCTGCCTGTATTGACTCAACACGCGGGGAGAACTCGTCGCAGTTCCTGGAATGTCAATACCCAGAAATGGGGCGTTCCAAGGTCTGTACGGGTAGGAGGTGTCCGGCCGATGTCCGTGGGTGAGGGAGCGTGGTCTGGTGGGTGGAGCGGCAAGGCGGGGGAGGGAGTCGACGCGGAGCGTCGGCGACCGACGACAACGCCGCGGATGTGCGTGCCAGCCCCCGCGACGCCGCGGAGATCGGCCGGACACCCCCTCTAGGAGTGTTCGTGCTCCGTCGGGTGGTGCGGCTCGTAGCCGGGGATCGTGCCGTCCGGCTTGGCGACGAGGAACAGCCCGGCCATCCCCATGTCCGAGTGGCTCTGGACGTGGCAGTGGTACATCCAGGCGCCCGCGCCCACGTGTTCACCGGCGATCATCTGGAAGCCGAAGGAGTCGGCCGGTCCGGTGATCTTGTTGTCGATGACCCTGCTGTGGTCGGCGGGACCCTCCAGGAGACCGGTCCTGTTGTCCGCCCAGCGGTGACCGTGGATATGGAACGTGTGGTAGTACTCGCCGTGCGTGATCATCACGATCTCCACCCGGTCGCCCACTGTGGCATGGAAGTTGGGGCTCTGATGGCCGGGCTTGTTGTTGATCGTCATGTCGTTGAAGACGATGGTGAAGGTCTTGTCCGGCAGGATGTCGCCCTTGCGGCGCACGATCAGCGGGCCGTAGAGCCCCTTGCGGATGCCGCCCGTGCCGTGGTCCGTGCCCACCACGTGGTCGTGGTAGTGCCAGTAGCCCGCGCTGCCCGGCCGCCAGGTGCCGTCCTTGCGCTTGCCCGCGACATGCGTGCGCCAGGTGTACGTGCGGGTGCCGCCCGGCTCCACATGGCTCTTGTTGAGCTTCGTGCCGTCGTTGGCGACGTCGTAGTCCACGCCGTGGACATGCAGGCTGGCGGGGACGTCCATCGTGTTCTCGAACTCGATGTGTACGGTGTCGCCCTCGATCAGCTCGATCATCGGGCCGGGGATGGACGCCTTGCCCTTTTCTGAGCCGTACCCCATCTGACCGTCGGGAAGCTTCTCGGCGTACATCTTCAGGTGTTTCACCTGCCCACCGGCGGGCGCGGTGGGGGGCGGATTCTCCGCGGCCGGGACCGATTCGGCGATGCCGGCCACCGACAACGATGTCACACCGGTCGCGGCGGCCACGCCACCACCCACCAGCATGCGTCGGTTGAAACTGCGTCTGTCCATGCCGGACTCCCCACTGTGGAACGGAGACTGTGGCTTGCGCAGTGACCACGGTGACCACTGGGACGCCACACGGTAACCGGCCGATCTTCGTTTATCCACACCCAGGACAAAGTTGACGGGATCCCGGTCCTATCTATTGGCGGACCGCGAAAAGGGGTCTAGTTTCAGCGGCTGTTGCTGTGACCTGAGAGGGGTGGGTGAACGCATGCTCCGCACACCACAATCGCGGCCCAGACGGCCAAGGCCTCAACGCGCACTCGCGGTAGGCCTGTTGGCCTCCGCCGTAACCGCGTCCCTGCTCGGAGGGGTCGGCGGCACCACAGCCGCCGCGAGGCCCTATCCCGAGCCTCCAAAGACAACGTTGTCCCTGCCGTCACCGCCCGGTGGCGACAATGTCCGGGTACTCGTCTTCCACGCCTCGGCCGGCGAGGAGACGCCCATCGTCAACGCGGGCATCGAGGCGATCGAGAAGATCGGCCAATCGGGTCCCGCCGCACAGCGCTTCCGCGTCGACGCCACCGACGACGCGTCCATATTCACCCAGGCCAAGCTCGGCAAGTTCAATGCCGTCGTCTTCCTGACCGGCGGCGGCGATGTGCTCGACCCGGAGCAGGAAGCGGGCCTGGAGACCTACATGGAGGCCGGGGGCGGGTTCCTCGGGCTCCACGACGCGGCGCGTACCGAGCCGTACTCCGACTGGTTCACCGGCCTGATCGGCGCACGGCCGGCCGCGGGCGGTCCCACGACCGCGCAGCGGGCGACCGTGGAGATCGGCGACCGGCAGCACCCGGCCACCAAGAGCCTGCCGCTGGAGTGGAAGCGGCCCGACAAGTGGCTGAACTGGACGAAGAATCCGTCCGGGTACGTGCACACCGTGGCCCGGGTCCGGGAGGCGACGTACAAGCCGGGGACGAGCGCCAACGGCGCGGACCACCCGGTCTCCTGGTGCCGTGACTACGACGGCGGCCGGTCCTTCTACACCGGCATGGGCGGCACGGTCTACTCCTTCCAGGAGACGGACTTCCGTGACCACCTGCGCGGCGCCCTCCAGTGGACGACGCGTCTGACGCAGGCCAACTGCTCGGCTTCCATCAACGCCAACTACGAAGCGGAGCGCGTCACTTCACCCAACCAGCCGGGCCAGTCCGACCAGATCGGCGAGCCGCACGGCCTGGTGACCGCCAAGGACGGCCGGATCTTCCACATCGGGCGCGGCGGCGGCGACAACAGCGCTCCCGTCGTCACCGACTGGAACAACCCCGACATCGGAAAGGGGCAGGGCCAGGTCCACGTCTACGACCCGAAGACCAAGAAGGCGACCCTCGCGGGTGCGCTGACCGTCTTCGGCAACAAGGGCGGCGGCGGCGAGCTGACCAAGAACGAGGAGGGTTTGCTCGGGATGGAGCTGGACCCCGACTACCTCTCCAACGGGTGGGTGTACCTGCACTACACACCCCACTCGAAGATCAACCGCGATACGCACATGGCCGATCGCCGCGTATCGCGGTTCACGCTCGACCCGGCGACCAACAAGCTCGACCTCGCCTCCGAGAAGGTGCTGCTCGACTGGCCGGTCCAGATCCACAGCTGCTGCCACTCGGGCGGCGGACTGGCCTGGGACTCCAAGCAGAATCTCTACATCGCCACCGGTGACAACAACTCCTCGCAGTTCAGCGACGGTTACTCGGGCAACAACCCGGAGCCGAACTTCAAGGGCGTGTCCTTCGCGGACGCGCGCCGCACCGCGGGCAACACCAACAACCTCAACGGCAAGATCCTGCGCATCCACCCCGAGGACGACGGCACGTACACCCTGCCCGCGGGGAACCTCTTCACCGGCCAGGAGCCGGACGAGGGCGGTGACAAGACGCGCGGCGAGATCTATGTGATGGGCGTACGCAACCCGGCCCGGATCTCCATCGACACCAAGACCGACACCCTGTACGCCGGTTGGGTCGGCCCGGACGCCGGGGCGCCATCAACGACCTGGGGGCCGGCCAAGTACGACACGTTCGCGGCCATCACCAAGCCGGGCAACCACGGCTGGCCGTACTGCATGGGCAACAACCAGCCCTACCGCGACCGCAATCTGCCGGACCCGAGCAAGCCGCTCGGCTGGTACAACTGCGCCGCGCCCAAGAACGAGTCGCCCAACAACGACGGCCTGGTGAACCTGCCGCCCGTCACGCCCAACACCATCTGGTACTCGCCGCAGGGCGGCGGCCCCGACTACCCGCGCGACGCCAACGGCATCCCCAGCTACAAGGTGGAGGAGCAGAAGCTGCTCCTGCCGTGGCTCAAGGGCGGCGGCCAGGCCGCCATGAACGGCCCGGTCTACCGCTTCGACGCGGCCACCGCGAGCGCGCAGAAGTGGCCGTCGTACTGGGACGGCAAGTGGTTCGTCGGTGACTTCTACGACGCCGACCAGCCACGGCACGCGGTGCTCACCGATCCCAAGACCGTCGGCAAGGGCGGGCTGACCACCCACGCCGAGTCCCTGAAGAAGATCATCCCGGTGGGCGCGGACGGTATCCGCAACCTGATGGACTGGAAGTTCGCGCCGGACGGCTCGCTCTATGTCCTGGACTACGGGCGGGGCTTCTTCACCTCGGACTCCAAGTCGGCGCTGTGGCACGTGACGTACAAGGGTGGCGGGCCGACCCCGGCCGCCAAGGACCTGGTCAGGAAGGCGGAGTAGACAGTGAGGCGAAGAACTCCCCGATCATCACCACGATCATTCCCAGGGACCGGCTCGGCGCGGCTGTGGACGGCGCTCGCCGCCGCCCTGCTGATGGTTCTCGGGCTGACGTCGACCTCGGCGTACGGGCGTGACGACGAAGCGGCGGCCCCGGCCGCTGCGGCGCAGACGCTCAACTGGACCGCGGGCGACCCCATCGACCACTATTTGAGCTTCCCGACGACGGCGGTCGCCGGGGAGACGACGATCGTCTTCGAGAACAGCACGGCGACCGGCAACACGACCGGGATGCCGCACACGCTGACGTTCGATGTGTCCGACCCCGAGTACAACAACGACGTACAGCTGAACCTGCTCGCCAACCCGAGCGACGACCAGGCGGGCAAGCACAGCGCCACGGTCACGCTCAAGCCCGGCAGGTACCGCTACTACTGCACCATCCCGGGCCACGGCTCGATGGAGGGCATCCTCATTGTCACCGAGGGCGGCGGCGAGGACACCGCGGCGCCGGAGACCTCCGCGAAGGTCGAGGGTGAGAAGAACGCCGACGGCGCGTACATCGGGCACGCCACGGTGACCGTGTCGGCGACCGACGCGGGCTCCGGTGTGGACAAGGTCGAGTACGCGGTGGGGGCGGCCGGTGCCTGGCAGCTCTACACCGCGCCCGTCATGGTCCACGAGGTCGGAACCCACAAGATCCGCTACCGGGCCTCCGACAAGGCGGGCAATGTCGCCGCGGAGAAGGCCGTCGACTTCACCGTCGTCGCACCGCCGACGGACGACAAGACCCCGCCGGAGACCTCGGCGACCGTCAGCGGTGAGAAGAATCCGCAGGGTGAGTACCTGGGCACGGCGACGGTCACGGTGACCGCGTCCGACACCGGCTCGGGTGTCAACACCATCCAGTACGTGATCGGGGCGGCGGGCGCCTGGCAGCCGTACACCGCACCCGTCATGGTCAACCAGGTCGGCGTACAGAAGGTCCGATTCCGGGCCTCCGACAAGGCGGGCAATGTCGCCGCGGAGAAGGCCGTCGACTTCACCGTCGTCGCACCGCCGACCGAGGACAAGACCCCGCCGGAGACCTCGGCCACCGTCACCGGGACCAAGAACTCCGACGGCGCGTACATCACCAGCGCCAAGGTGGCGCTCACCGCGACGGACGCGGGCTCGGGCGTGGACAAGGTCGAGTACTCGTTCGACGGCGGCCCGTACCTCGCGTACACGGTGCCCGTGATCGTCGACCGCGTGGGGCGGCACACCGTCGCCCACCGTGCGACGGACAAGGCCGGCAACACGTCACCGGCGAAGCAGGTGGCGTTCACCATCGCGGAGGGCGGTGGCGTTCCGGCGCCCAACTGCCCCGAGCACGACGAGCGGTTGACGGTCATCGTCGGCACGGTCGACACCGGTGTGCCGAACCGCATCACGCGCAGCCGTTGCACCGTCAACGAGCTCATCGAGGACGAGAAGGAGTGGACGTCCCACGCCCTGTTCCTCAAGCACGTCGACAAGGTGCTCGACAAGCTGCTCAGTGACGGTGTCATCGACGCACGCGAGCACAAGAAGATCTACAGGGCGGCCAAGCAGTCCGGAATCGGCAAGCCCGGCCAGACCGAGGGCTACCGGGACCTCTTCGACGGCAGCCAGTCGTCGTTCAACAAGTGGCAGCATGTGGGAGGCGGTTCGTTCGGCCTGAACCCCGACGGGTCGATGACCAGCAGCACCACGGTCGCCGGCATGGGCATGCTGTGGTTCCCGGAGCGCAAGTACGAGGACTTCTCCCTGAAGCTGCGGTGGCGGGACGACGCCCCGGCCACCGGGAACGCCAACGGCGGTGTCTTCGTGCGCTTCCCGCAGGTCCACGACCATCCGGAGGAGTCTCGTCCGGAGTGGGTCGCCATCAAGTACGGCCATGAGGTGCAGATCCTCGACCGTCCCGACGGCGACATGTACAAGACCGGCTCGCTCTACGGTTTCGACCGGGTGGGTCTGGGCGGCGCGGGCGTGACGCCCAAGGGCACCTGGAACGACTACGAGATCCGGGTGGAGGGTCAGCACTATTCGATCTTCCGCAACGGTGTCCTGATCAATGAGTTCGAGAACACCGGCGGGCAGAACTTCACCCCGCCGCGCGGCGACGACCCGGGAACGGACGGCCGGCGGTACGCCTCCGGCTACATCGGGCTCCAGGTCCACGGGACCACCGATGTGATCTCGTACCGCGACATCCGCATCAAGCAGCTCTAGCAGCTCTAGCAGGAAGAGAGTTGCTGTAGCGGAGGGCGAGTTGACGAGGCCCCCCGTCCTGCGAGAGCAGGGTGGGGGGCCTCGTACCTTTCAGCCCGCGGGCGCGACCGCATGGGCCACCGCGTGGGCGGGCGCGCGCTCCCGGCCGCCGGGGTGACGGTGGCGCCAGACTCAGAACACCGTGCAGGACACCAGCGCCCACCCGGCCAGCACCAGGAACGGCAGGAGGTGCTGGTGGCCCTGGAAGTACACGGCCGTGTGCTGCGCGTTCACCGAGGCGCCGGGCGGCAGCCAGCGGCCGATGTGCCCGAGTACGGAGGGCAGCAGCGGCCAGGACACCGCGCCGCCCGACGACGGGTTGCCGAGGAGCACCATCAGGCCCCAGGTGGGGATCATCGCCCAGCGGCCCATCAGGGTGTTGAACATGGTGAAGACCATGCCGGACGTGAACATGGTGAGCGCGAGGATCAACCAGGACTCGACGAACGGCAGGTCGAGGGCGCCGAGCCACCGGTCCACCACCGCCGCGATCGCGAGCGCGCCGAGCAATGCGTACGCCGCCGTGAAGGCGATGCGCTCGGCCGGGTTGAGGCCACGGGCGTGCACGCTCAGTTGGATGGCGCCGACGAAGCCGATGATCACCGCGGCGAGCGAGATGTAGAAAAGGGCGAGGCCGCGCGGATCGCCCTTCTGCAACCGCTTGATGTCCTTGATCTGTACGGGAACACCGACCGCCTTGCCGACCTTCGCGCCGCTCTCGGCGAGGACCTGGGCGACCGTGGCTCCCGAGGCGCCCGCCACGTCGAGCTCCACACCAGGGCCCTTGATCCGCAGGACCGCGAACTCCGTCTGCTCGTCGACGGCCTCGCGCGCCTGCGCCACCGTGTCGTACCGGGTCAGGTCCATCGAGGCGTTCAGGGCCTTCTCCATGCCCTGGACGAAGGCTTTGCCGCGCGGGCTCTGCGCGTCGCCGACCACGGCGGTGGGGATCCGGTGCGGGGTGGGGTTGGCCATCGTGTACGTGTAGGAACCGGCGAACAGCCCGGCCGCCACGGCCAGGATGAACGCCAGGACGATGGCGGGCAGGAACGGCGACTCCTTGAAGGCCGTCCACTTCTCCCCCCAGCTCAGCGGCCTGCCGTGGGCGCCGTGCGGGGCGCGTTGCCCACTGGTGTGCGGGGCCTCGCTGCCGTCCGGGACCTCGCTGCTGCGCGAGGGCTCGCTGGTCTCCGGCCGCCCGCCCATGTCCGGCTGCTCACTCAGACCCGATTCCCCGCTCATGCGTCGTCGTGCTTCGCCCGGCTGGGCGCGACCCGTTTGGGCTCGCCCGGCATCTTCGGATAGTCCGGCGGGTACGGCATGTCGCCGAGCCCGTGGTCCCGTTCGTCGCGGTCGGCCAGCTCCAGGAGCCCGTCCAGTGCGAAAGCGTGGTCGTCCATGTCCGCGTGGACGTCACCGAGTTCCGCGAACCGGATGGGCATGGTGACCAGGTCGAAGTCCTGGGGCTCGGCATCGTCGAGTTCGTCCCAGCCCAGCGGCGCGGAGACGGGTGCGTGCGGGTGCGGCCGTACGGAGTACGCGGAGGCCATGGTGCGGTCGCGTGCGGTCTGGTTGTAGTCGACGAAGATCCGCTCGCCGCGCTCCTCCTTCCACCAGGCGGTGGTGACCCGCTGCGGCATCCGCCGCTCCAGTTCGCGGCCCACCGCGATGGCGGCGCGGCGCACCTCCGTGAAGGTCCAGCGGGGTTCGATCGGGACGAAGACGTGCAGTCCTCGACCGCCGGAGGTCTTGGGCCAGCCGCGCAGCCCCTGCTCGTCGAGGAGCGTGTGCAGTTCGTGAGCGGTCCTGACCGCGTCCCCGAAGTCCGTTCCCGGCTGCGGGTCCAGGTCGATGCGCAGTTCGTCGGGGTGGTCGGTGTCTCCCCGGCGCACCGGCCAGGGGTGGAAGGTGAGACAGCCCAGGTTCGCGGCCCACAGGACGGCGGCGGGCCCGGTGGGGCACACCTCGTCGGCCTCCCGGCCGCTGGGGAAGGCGATCTTGGCGGTGGGAATCCAGTCGGGCAGGTTCTTGGGGGCGCGCTTTTGGTAGAAGGACTCGCCCCCGATGCCGTCGGGGAACCGTTCGAGCGTGGTCGGGCGGTCGCGCAGGGCGCGGGTGATGCCCTCCCCCACGGCCAGGTAGTACTGCGCCACGTCCCACTTGGTGTAGCCGCGCGCGGGGAAGTAGATCTTGTCGGGGCTGGACAGTCTCACGGTCCGCCCACCGGCCTGCAGTTCCACCGCTTCACCCATGTCGGCCACGGTAGGCCGGTCGGGCTCTTGCCGCATACCGGGCATGGGACCGAGACGGCATACCGGGCGCTTGCGCATAAATAGTTGCAGAATCGGACCATGGATCTCCCGGTGATGCCGCCCGTGAAACCGATGCTGGCCAAGGCCGTGGCCAACATTCCGCCCGGCCCGGACATGCAGTACGAGGCCAAGTGGGACGGGTTCCGGGCGATCGTCCACCGGGACGGCGACGAGCTGGTGATCGGCAGCAGGTCGGGCAAGCCGCTGACCCGGTACTTTCCCGAGCTGGCCGCATCGCTGCTCGAAGCGCTGCCCTTCCGCTGTGTGATGGACGGCGAGATCGTGATCGCCCACGACGGCAGGCTCGACTTCGACCGGCTCACCGAGCGCATCCACCCCGCGGAGTCCCGGGTCAGGATGCTGGCGGAGCGGACGCCCGCCAGCTTCGTCGCGTTCGATCTGCTGGCCCTGGGGGACGAGGCGCTGCTCGACGCCCCGCTGTGCTACCGCCGCGAGGCCCTGTCCGAGGCGCTCGACGGTGTGCCCGCCCCGGTCCATCTGGCTCCGGCGACCACCGACATCGAGGTGGCCCGCGAATGGTTCGAGCGCTACGAGGGCGCCGGGCTCGACGGCGTGATCGCCAAGCCGCTGGCCATTCCGTACCGCCAGGACACCCGTCTGATGTACAAGATCAAGCACGAGCGGACTGCGGACTGCGTCGTCGCCGGTTACCGGCTGCACAAGAGCGGCCCGATCGTCGGATCGCTGCTGCTTGGCCTCTACGACGAAGCGGGAGTACTCCAGCACGTCGGGGTGTGCGCGGCCTTCACCATGAGCCGGCGCGCGGAGCTGGTGGCCGAGCTGGAGCCGCTGCGCATGGAGTCGCCCGAGGCCGAGGGGCATCCCTGGGCCGCGTGGGCGGATCCGTCGGCCCACGAGCAGTCCCGGATGCCGGGTACGCCGAGCCGCTGGTCCGGCAAGAAGGACGTGTCGTGGGTGGCGCTGCGCCCCGAGACGGTGTGCGAGGTCGCGTACGACCACATGGAGGGCGACCGGTTCCGGCACACCGCCCGCTTCCGCCGCCGGCGCGACGACCGGACCCCGGAGAGCTGCACGTACACCCAGCTGGAGGAGCCCGTCGGCTACGACCTCGCGGACGTGTTCGGGACGTCGTGAGCGTGTCTCTCGGCACGGGCGCCCGGCGGGGGGTGCGGGCCGCCTGAATGGGCCCGCACCGCATGCGCCCCAACGCCCCCGGTGTGAGGGTGCGAAGGTGACCACCACCAGCGAGACCCGCCCCGCCGCGCCGCCCGGGGAGCCGCCCGTGCTCGACAGACGGCAGCGCAATATCGTCTTCGGGACGATCATGCTCGGGATGCTGCTGGCCGCGCTCGACCAGACCATCGTGGGCACCGCGCTGCCGACGATCGTCTCGGAGCTCGGCGGCGCGGCGCACATGTCGTGGGTGGTCACCGCGTATCTGCTGGCCGAGACCGTCGCCGCCGTCCTGGTCGGCAAGTTCGGTGATCTCTTCGGCCGCAAAGTCGTCTTCCAGGTCTCGGCGATCATCTTCATCACCGGTTCGTTTCTGTGCGGCCTCTCGGGCAACATGACGATGCTGATCGCCTGGCGGGCGATGCAGGGCATCGGCGCGGGCGGCCTGATGGTCACCTCGATGGCTCTGATCGCCGATGTGATCCCGCTGCGCGAGCGCGGCAAGTACCAGGGCGCCATCGGGGCGGTCTTCGGTATCGCCACGGTGATCGGCCCGCTGCTCGGCGGTCTCTTCACGGACCATCTGACCTGGCGCTGGGCGTTCTACGTCAATGTGCCGATCGCGATCGTCGTGGTCATCGCCGCCGCCCGCAACATCCCCGCCGTACGCTCCGCCGCGAAACCCGTCATCGACTATCTGGGCATCGCGCTCGTCGCGGTCGGCGCCAGCGCGTTGATTCTGGCGACGAGCTGGGGCGGCAACGAGTACGCGTGGGGTTCGGGCATCATCATCGGCCTGTTCGCGGGCGGCCTCATCTCGCTGGCCCTCTTCTGCGTCGTCGAGACGCGCGCCGCCGAACCGATGCTGCCGATGCGGCTGTTCTCCAATCCGGTCTTCACGGTCTGCTCGGTCCTCAGCTTCGTCGTGGGCTTCGCGATGCTCGGCGCCATGACGTTCCTGCCGACCTTCCTGCAGTACGTCGACGGTGACTCGGCGACGATCTCCGGCGTGCGTATGCTCCCGATGGTCCTCGGTCTGCTCATCGCGTCGATCTTCAGCGGCAATGTGGTCAGCAGGACGGGCCAGTACCGGATCTTCCCGATCGTCGGCTCGCTGGTGATGGGCGTCGGCCTGTATCTGCTCTCGCTGTTGGGCGCGGAGTCCAGTGCCTGGCTGGAGTCGCTCTACATGTTCGTGCTCGGCGTCGGTATCGGCCTGTGCATGCAGGTGCTGACGATCGCCGTGCAGAACACAGTGGAGTACACCGACCTCGGCACGGCGACCTCCGGCGTGACCTTCTTCCGTACGCTCGGCAGCTCGTTCGGCACCGCCGTGTTCGGCACGATCTACGCCAACTCCCTCGCACCCAAGCTCAAGGAGGGCGTCGCCGAGGCCGCGCGGGTGGGCGGCGGGGCGGACCCGGCCACCGTGGCCAAGGCCGCCCAGAGCCCGGAGGGGCTGCATACGCTGCCGAGCGCCCAGGCCGAGCCGATCATCGGGGCGTACGCCGACTCGCTGCACACCGTCTTCCTGTGGACGGTTCCCGTCGCGATCGTGGGTTTCCTGGTCGCGCTGTTCCTCAAGCAGGTCAAGCTGCGCGACACCGCCCGTGCGAGCTCCGCGAACATGGGTGAGGGGTTCGCCTCGCCGAGTTCGGGTGATTCGTCGAAGCTCCTGGAACTGTCCGTCGCGAAGATCCTGCAGAAGAAGGGCGACCACACGGCGCGGCGCATCATCAACGCGTCCGACACCAGGCTGGACATCGCCGGGGCCTGGGCGGTGATGCAGGTCGCCCAGTTCACCCGCCTGGTCGGACACGCCAGCCTCGGCCTGATCGCGACCCGTCGCAGTATCCCGCCCGAGGTACTGCTCCCGATCTTCGACCGGATGGTGGACGAGGGCTACCTCACCCGTGACGCGAACCTGCTGTCGCACACGGCGGCCGGAGAGCGCGAGGCCGAACTGATCGCGAAGGCCTGGGCCCAGTGGCTCGGCGAGCAACTGGAGCAGGACGGCGGGCGGCCGGGCGGCACGGAACTACTGGCCGCCGTCGACACGATCGCCAAGCGGCTGCTCGCGGAGGACCTGGCGCACGGGGTGCCTGCCGGGCACTGAACGGCCGGCCGGCCCTCAGATCGACGAGCCGACCCCGGTACCGCGGGCCGGACCCTCGGTCGCCGCGAGAGCCGGGGGTTCCGCGTCCTGTGGCGGCCGATCGCGACCCGGCCGACGTCGGTGGCCGCGTGTGCCTGCTTGGCGAAGTGGGCCAGTACATCGGGCTGGTCGCCGGGCACGATGCAGATCAGCCGGCCGTCCTTGGTGGCGAGCAGGATGCGGCGGTCGGCGAAGCGGCCGATGAGTTCGCCGTCCACCCGGCGGGTCACGGCGTCGGTGTCCTCGTACGCCTCGTCTCCCTCGGCCACCGCGACGGCGTGCTCCCGCGAGAGCCGCAGGCCGAAGCGTTCGGCGCGGGCGGCGAGCCGGCCCAGATCGCCACGGCCGTGCAGCAGGTCGTCGATGAACTCCCGCCGGGCCGCTTCTTCCTGACGCACCGCCATGCGCTGAGCCCGCTCGTATCCCTCGGCGAAGGCGTCGACGGCCTGCTCCACCGCGGCCAGCACACTGTCGGCCGAGGCGGCGGCCCCCGGCCAGGCCGCCCGGGTGGCGGCCAGATGCTTGATGACCAGGGCGCGCAGTCCGTGCCCGGCGTCGGCGGCCTGTTCCCCGAGGGCTCGGCGCGAGTCCAGTGCGTCCCTGGTGAGGCGACGGCCGGTGGCTGCGACCTCCGTCAGTATGCGGGCATAGCCGTCGAGGTACTCGTCGGACACTTCTCGTGCTGCCACGCGTTCCCCCGGATCTTGCCTCGCTCCTGACCCGAGCATAGAGACAGCCGGAATCCGGCCATGTGGGCGGGTTCGTGTGCCCATGGGACGCGGGGCCCGGGAGGAAACGGTCGGGCTCGGTTCGATTGCGGGCCGGTTTCGGGTCGGCCGCGGTTCGGTTTCGGGGCGAATCCGGGAATTGCCGGGCCCCGCGCATCGGTTGGGACTGTCGGACCCCACGCTCCCACCGGTGGCCGACGACGCATGCGCCACCCTCTGGACCGCACGCCGACGAGCGTGGTCCGGAGCTGCCGTACAGGGGGCGGCAGCTCCGGACCGCCGGGCGGGTTCAGAGCGCCCCCGCGTCGGGCTGCGGCACCGGTCGCCCGCCCAGGATCTCGGCGAGGCCGCGGCGGGTGGCGGCGAGGACGACCCGGTCCTCGGGGCGCAGTACGTAACCGGGGTGGAGGTCCCAGATCAGGCGGGGCGGCGTATCCCTGCCCCCGGCGCGATCGCCGTCGTCGGCGCGCGCCGCGCTCAGGTCGGTGCGCCGGTCGTCGGGGGTCGCGGTGTCCAGGGCGAGCAGCCGCCACGCGCCGGAGCTGAAGGCCTCGGCGACCGTACGCCCCTCCAACTGCGGCAGGCCCGCCACCTCCACGGCGGCGAACAGCAGGACCCGGCGCTCCACCGGTATGGCGCCCAGGATCTGGCGCCCCATCATAGCTCCGGCGAAGGCGGGCGCCGCGAGGTGGGAGACGCTGCGGCTGCGGGTCAGGGCGCGCGGGTGGGCGGCGCGCAGGGTGCGGTAGACGGCGGTGGCGAAGTCGTCGTCGTACAGCCGCAGGGCCACGCGCAGGTCGGCCTTGACGGAGCGGCCGTACAGGGCCGCTTCGAGGTTGGTGGTGTCGATGCTGGTGAGGGCGAGCATGGAGTGCGCGCGGTGGATCTTCGCGGCCTCCAGTACGCCCTCCTGGGTGACGTCGCCGATCACGGTCGGCACGCGCAGCCGGCGGGCCAGCGCGATGCCGCGTGCCTCCGGGTCCTCCTCCACGCACACCACGGGGATGTCGAGTTCGCGCAGCCGGGCCAGTACGCGGGTGCCGACTTTGCCGAGCCCGAGCAGGACGACATGGCCGGACATGCCGCGCGGTGGCCTGCGCAGCCCCGAGGCGCTGCGCAGGGCGCCCAGCGCTTGCAGGACGGCGGCGAAGAGGACGGGCAGCAGCAACATCCCGGCAAGGCCGGCGAGGAGTTGCAGGAGCTGACGGTCCAGCGGCTCGCCGACGGCGGGGTCACCGATGCCGAAGAGGTCGAGCAGGGTGACGTAGGCGGCGTGCAGCGGGTGGTCGCCGGTGGTGGTCCAGGAGGCGACGGCGAGGCCCAGGACGGCGGCGGCAAGGCCGGCGAGTGCCCACAGGAGGCGGCGGGAGAAGAGCGAGGCGATCGGTACCCCGCGGCCCGCGAGCGGTCCGGACGGCGGTGCGGTGGTCGTGTGGGTGACAGCTTCGAGGACGATGGTGCCCCGGCCCGTCGCGGCGGCCACACCGCGGTCGTCGGGCAGCAGCTGCGGCCCGTCGCCGCTGCGCTCGGAACCCTCGCTGCCCGCCGGGTTGGTGGTGGTGGAGGACAGCAGCGCCAGGGTGCACAGCCCGGGGTCGGCTACCTCGCCGCGCGCGGGCGGGTTGCGTTCGACGGCGCGCAGCAGCAGCCCGTCGGCCTGGACGATCTTGCTGGTGCCGGCCACGGCGGTGGCGGCCAGCGCGGGCGCGGCGGTGTCGGCATCGGACAGGACGGTGGTGGAGGCGTCCAGGTCGGCGGTGTCGAGGCCGGGCGCGGCGACCGCCGCGGCCTGGTCGAGCAGGTCTTCCAGGTGCTGGCCGAGCTTGCGGTTGTAGAGCCGGATGACCAGGCGCAGCCGGGGGTTGAGGCGGCGGGCGGTCAGTGCGGCGCGGATGTTGGTCTCGTCGTCGTCATGGACGAGGGCGAGCGCGCTGGCCCGTTGCACTCCCGCCTCGGCCAGAACGGCGTCGTCCACGACGAACGCCTCCATGAGCCGCACCGGGTCCGGCGGTTCGCCGTCACCGTCCGGCGTCGGGGCCGTTCGGTTCATGGCTGCGGACACCCGCCCGAAGAGCGCGGAGGCCCGGCCCGGCAACCGGCCGGTGACCGGGTCAGGGGGGTTGCGCAGGTCCCGGGCGGGCGGCACGACGAGGGTGACCCGCGCCCGGTACACCTCGGACAGCTCGGCGGCCAGCCGGTGGGCGAGCGCGTCGTCGCCACTGACAATCATGTGGTGCTCGCGGGGGCCGTGTTGACCCTGGTGGGGAAGTGAGGACACGCCCCCAGGGTGCCCTGTCGGTCAAGGCGCGCGGAACCCGCGTTGATCACCGGGCAGGCGGGGAGGGCGGGGTGCGCGGGCCCGGTCGAGTGCCCGCCCCTCGGCCCGGTACCACTCGCGCACCAGAGCGAGGGCCAGGGCCACTTCGACCACGTCCCCGCCGTAGTACATGACCTGCGAGGCGAAATGCAGGTCGGCCGGCCCGTACGGCATCCCGGGCGGCCCGGCGGCGTACAGGGACTTGGCGAGCACGGCGTGCGCGGCCGACGCGGCGACCAGCGTCACCGCGCGCAGCGGGAATCCGGCGCGGTGGCGCACCGGGTCGACGGCGAGTACGGCGAAGGTGAACAGGACCCCGGAGGCGAAGAGATGGGCGTGCAGCAGAGGGCTGTGGTGGATGTACGACGGGACGGGAGCCCGGTAGAGCAGCCACAGCACGCCGACGTTGACCAGCGCCGCGACCGGCGGCCATGCCAGGGTCTCGACGGGCCGGGAACGGGTCACTGCCAGCAGCCGGCGCCGGGGCGCGGTCGGCAGCGCGCGCAGCGCCAGCGTGACGGGCCTGCCGAGGGCGACGAGCAGGGGCGCGGCCATGCCCGAGCCGAGATGCCCCGCCATGTGTCCGGTGAACGGCGGCCAGTGCGTGGTCCTGGGCACGCCGAGCGCCGCGATCATGACCAGGCCGCCCGCGCAGAAGGCGAGATCGCGCGAGCGCGGCCAGCTGTCGCCGCGCCCGCGCAGCCGCGCGGACCCGGCCAGATAGCCGAGGCAGCCGGCCAGTACCGCGGCGATCAGCGGCGTGGTCAACGCCGTTCGGCCCGGCGCGCCTTGACCAGCAGGGTCGCGCCGGCCGCCAGGAACAGTACGGCGATGGCGTTCCAGGTCCAGTCGTACGGCGCGACATCGACGCCGTACCTGATCTGGTGGATCTCCAGGACCTTGTGCTGGAACGTGCCGTCGTACAGCTGGAACCCGCCGAGCCCCAGGCACACTCCACCCCACCAGCCCGGCCGTACCAGGGTGTCCCGGCGGCGCAGATCGGCGTAGAGGAAGAGCCCGGCGACGACGGCGAACCAGCCGCCGGCGTGGAAGATCCCGTCGGAGACCAGGCCCATGTCCGGGGTGGATTTGTCGTAGAAGTGGTGCCAGTGCAGGAGCTGGTGGAACACCGTCTCGTCGATGAACGCGGCGATGCCCACCCCGGTGAGCACACCGCCGAGCACCGCTCGCCCGGTCGTCCTGGCGCGGCCCGTCTCTGGCACGGGACCCACCTCCGCTCGCATGGTCGGGCTCCGTCAAGTACCCCGGGCGGAGCGGCCCGTAACCAAGTGACGCGCAAGGTGGCTCAGTTGGTGAAGACCGCGTCCAGATACACCCACGCGCCGCCGTGGCGCACGAAGCGGCTCTGCTCGTGGAGTTCGCCGGTTTCGCCCTGGTGGGCGTAGTGGGCGCGGAAGGTGACCGTTCCCGTGGTGTGGAAGGCGCTGCCGTCGGTCGCGGCCAGGATCTCCAGGCCCGTCCAGCGCGTCCCTGCGTCCAGGTCCAGGGCGGCGGGCCTGGTGTCGGGGTGCCAGGTGCGCAGCAAGTACGTCGCGTCCTGGGCGGCGAACGCGCTGTAGCGGGAGCGCATCAGCAGCTCGGCGGTGCGCGCGGCCGTGGCCCCCGTGTGCAGCCTGCCGCAGCATTCGGCGTACGTGGCCGGGAGCCCGCAGGGGCACGGCGAGGCGGCGGTGAGGGACGGCCGCTTTGGGCGGCGTGGGCTGCTGCGTCGAGACATGCCCCTATTCTGCCCGCGGCCCGCAGGGCCCCTTTCGCGCCAATGTGCGGGTGGGCCCGAACGCGCCTTCCGGGTCTGCGGGGGCGACCGTATGCTCCTGCGCCTGACGCGACTGTTACCACGCTGTAGTTGAGAAGTTGTCGCCCCCGCACCGCGCTCCCCCTGCTCGTGTGCCGTCTCACGGATACGGTCTGCCACGCGCCCCCGCTCCCCCGGGCCCGGTTTCAGCTCCCGGAGGCAAACCGCTCGCGGTACGCGCTGGGGGTGAGCCCGGTGCGCCGCCGCAGCTGTGCGCGCAGGTTCGCCGCCGTACCGAGCCCGCTCGCCCGCGCCACCGCCTCGGTGCCCAGCTCGCCGCGCTCCATCAGGCGGCAGGCCAGCACGATGCGCTCCGCGGTGAGCCAGGCCAGTGGTGTGGTGCCGAGTTGCGCGCGGAACCGGCGGTGCAGGGTGGCCGGGCTGACCGCCGCCCGTACGGCCAGACCCGTCACGGTCAGCGGCGTGCCGAGTCGCCCCCTGGCCCACTCCAGGAGGGGGCCGAGCGTGGTGTCGGGGGCGGTGGGCAGGGGGTGCTCGACGAACTGGCGCTGGCCGCCGTCGCGGTGGACGGCGAAGACCAGGCGGCGGCTCACGGCGGCGGCCACCTCGGCGCCGTGGTCACGCCGCACAACGTGCAGCCCGAGGTCGAGGGCGGCGGCGCTGCCCGCCGCGGTGAGGATGTCGCCGTCGTCCACGAACAGCACGTCCTCTTCGAGCCGGACGGCGGGAAAGCGGGCCCGGAAGGAGTCCACCCACTGCCAGTGCGCGGTGGCGCGGCGCCCGTCGAGCACCCCGGCCTCCGCGAGCGTGAAAGCGCCGCTGCAGAAGCCCACCAGCCGGGCGCCCCGCGCGTGCGCGCGACGGATCGCGGCCAACACCGCGGGGCGGCGCGGCACTTCGGCGTCCGGCCGGTTGGGCACGATCAGCGTGTCCGCCGTGTCGGCCGCCTCCAGGCCGGCGACACCGGTGAGGGTGAAGAATCCGTCGCGCATCAGAGTGCGGGGCTCCGGGGAGCACAGGGCGAAGTCGTACAGCTCACGGCCGAGTTCGGGCCTGCGCAGGCCGAAGACCTCGGTGGCGCAGCCGAGCTCGAAGGGGTTCGAGTTCTCGTCGACGATCACGACGACCCGGTGCGAGGAATCTTGCGTCATGTGCGATTCCTAGCACTCACGCGCGGTGTACGCCAGGACCGAGGATGAGGTCATGACCACTGAGGCAGCGCACAAGCCGACCGACCCGATCGCACTCACCGACGCCCTGGACTCATTCGATGCCCTCTGGAGCCCGCGCATCGTGACCCGGGTCAACGACTACGACGTCCGCGTCGCGAAGGTCGCGGGTGAGCACATCTGGCACGTCCATGACGACACGGACGAGTTCTTCCAGGTCATCGAGGGGGAACTGACCATCGGCCTCCGCGAGGAGGGCTCGGCGGGCGCGGAGCGGTCCGTCGTCCTGCCCGCCGGATCGGTGTTCGTCGTCCCGCGCGGCACCGAGCACAAGCCGTCGTCGGCGCACGGCGCGTCGATCCTCCTCTTCGAGCCGACGGGCACGTCGACGGTAGGCGACCGCCACGATCCGGTACCGGAGCACGTCGACGCGACGACGGGCCACGCACTCTGAGGACGCGCGCCCCCGTCCCACTCCACCCGCCGGTTTGGGGACGGAAGACGATCTTCAATAGGATCCGGCGATGATCACAAGAAAACGGCTGGCGGCCGGAGCTCTCACCCTGCTCGCCGCCCTGGCCGCCGGGCTCGCCCCGGTCGGCACCGCCGCTGCCGCCGACGAACCGGCCCAGCAGGAGTCCCCCAAGGTCGAGTTGGTTCTCGACGTCAGTGGTTCGATGAAGGCACGGGACATCGACGGCAGGTCCCGGATGGCCGCCGCGAAGCAGGCGTTCAACGAGGTGCTCGACTCGGTGCCCGACGACGTACGCCTCGGCATACGCACCCTCGGCGCCAACTACCCCGGCGACGACAGGAAGATCGGCTGCAAGGACACCAAGCAGCTGTACCCGGTCGGTCCGCTGGACAGGACCGAGGCGAAGACCGCCGTGGCCACCCTGGCTCCGACCGGTTTCACCCCGATCGGGCCGGCGCTGCTCGGTGCGGCCGACGACCTCGCAGGCGGGGACGCCACTCGCAGGATCGTGCTCATCACCGACGGCGAGGACACCTGCGGTCCGCTGGACCCGTGCGAGGTGGCACGCGAGATCGCCGCCAAGGGAACCCACCTGGTCGTCGACACTCTCGGCCTCGTCCCGAACGCGAAGATCCGCCAGCAGCTGACGTGCATCGCGGAGGCCACCGGCGGTACCTACACGGCGGTCCAGCACACCGATGAACTCTCGGGCCGCGTCAAGCAGTTGGTGGACCGCGCCGCCGAGCCCGTGGTCACCCCGGTGGCGACCGAGGGCGCTGCCGCATGCGCACAGGCCCCGCAGCTCAAGCCGGGTCTCTACACCGACCGCGAGAAGTTCTCCGAGCACCGCTGGTACCGGGTGGACGTACCGCCTGGCCAGGAACTGCGGGCCTCGGTGAGCATCGGCGCCGACCGCGCGGTCGACCGCGACTACGGCGTACTGCTGCGGGCGGTGACCACGCACGGCCGGGAGATCGTGCGCGGCTCCGAGGCCGGTGACGGTCGTACGGATGTCATCTCGACCGGGCTGCGCTACCCCAAGCCGCCGCTGAACGACGACACCGACGGGGATGCCAGGCCCGTGGCGGAGAGCGTGTGCCTCCAGGTCAGCAACTCCTTCGCGGCACCCGCCTCGGTCAAGACCGTGCCCGGCCTGCCCGTCGAGCTGACCGTCGACCTGGTGGACGGGCCCGACGAGGCGTCGGACGTGGCGTCCTTCGGCCTCGGCAACGGCTGGTGGCTGCTCGGCGTGCTCACTCTCACCGGTCTCGCGGCCGGTCTGCTGTGGGGCTGGATCTCACGCTGGCGCTTCGCTGCTTGGAGGACCAACTGATGCGTACGACACAGGTATTGACGGGCGCGCTGCTGGCCGCCACGGCGCTGCTCACCGCGACGCCGGTCGCCCTGGCCCAGCCCCCCGCTCCCTCGCCGAGCGACAGTACGAGCGGAAACGGTAGCGGAAACGGGGACGGTGAAGAGGCCGCGCCGACCGAGGCGGGCACCGGCTTCCGTACCGCGACAAAGATCCGGCAGGACCAGCGGGCGACCGCCGACGCGTCCACCGGCGACTACCTGTACTGGGTGTTCTCCGCGGAGGCGGGGAAGTCGGCCACCGTCCGGGCCACGGTGAAGCTGCCGGACCCCGCCGCCAGGCACGGCGCGGTCAATTGGCGGCTCGACGTCTATGACGGCCTGCGCCGCCGCCAGGACTGCGCCTACGGCAGCAACTCCAGGTCGGCGCCCAAGGAGGCCGAGTCGGTCGAGCTGACCTGCCATCTGCGTACGGTCCGTGCCTGGGCCGAGCCGTGGGCCAACGACCCGCTGCCGGGCAGCTACTACCTGCGGCTGACGGTCGGTGAGCTTCCTCAGGAGGACCTCGGCCTGCCGGTGCGCGCCGAGGTCGAGGCGACCACGGTGGACGCGGGCGGCTCCCGCGCGGTGGACGGCGCGCTGTCGGTCCCGCTGGTGCCCGGCGCTTCTGACGAGAAGGTCGCCGAGGCGGCGGGGTCCGCGTCCGACCGGTGGTCGTCCCGCTGGCTCTGGACCGTGGGCGGCGGCGTGCTCGGAGCGATCGCCGCTCTCGCCGGATACAGCCTGACGCGCGGCTCGGGCCGCCCTTCGAGGGTCCCGCGAGCCGTCTGACCGCCCCCGCGCGTGTTCTCCCCGCTCACCGGACCGGCCGAATCCCCGGCCGGTCCGGTGAGCGGGAGCCTGTCCGGTGGTTGGGAGCCTGTCCCTCCTGATTGGAGGCCGTCCCTGATGGGGTGCCGGTCCGGTGATTGGTGGCCGGTCCGGTGATTGGTGGCCGGTCCGGTGATTGGGAGGGAACGCCTGCTGGAAACATCTCGCCATGGTCACTCCCGTCCCAGCGCCGACCCAGCCGTCCCGACCGCGCCGAGCGCTGGTGGCGGGATCCGTGGGCAACTTCATCGAGTGGTACGAATTCGGCGTCTACGGGTACTTCGCGACCATCATCGCGACGCACTTCTTCACCCCCGAGGGCGGCAGCGACGTCGAGGGGCTCATCAAGACCTACGCGTCCTTCGCCCTGGCGTTCTTCTTCCGCCCCGTCGGCGCCGCGCTCTTCGGCCGGGTGGGCGACCGGATCGGCAGACGCCCCACGCTCATCCTGGTGATCTGTCTGATGACCGTCGCCACGACCCTGATCGGCGTGCTGCCGACGTACGCCACGATCGGCGCGGCGGCCCCCTGGCTGCTCACCCTCCTGCGCATCCTCCAAGGCCTGTCCGCGGGTGGCGAGTTCGGCGGGGCGGTGTCCCTCATGACGGAGTTCGCTCCGCCGGGGCGGCGCGGCACGTACGGGGCGTGGCAGTCGTTCACGGTGGCGCTCGGGTTGCTCGGCGGCGCGGGCATGGCGGCGCTGCTCGCGACCGCACTGAGTGAGGACCGGCTGAACGACTGGGGCTGGCGGGTGCCGTTCCTGCTGACCCTGCCGCTCGGACTCGTCGCCCTGTGGCTGCGGCTGCGCCTGGACGAGACCCCCGCCTTCGCCGCGGCGACCGGTGGCCGGAGCGTGCCGGTGCGGCCACCCGTGGGCGAGACGGTCCGGGCGATCGCGCTGGGCGCGGGTCGCGTCATGGGCTGGTCGGCCGCGGGCTACACGTTCCTCGTTGTCCTCCCGTCGTACCTCCAGAGCTCACTGAACGCGACGTTCCAGGAGGCGCTGATCGCCACTGTCCTGGCCAATCTCGGCTTCGCGGCCTCGATCCTGCCCGCCGGCATGGCCAGTGACCGGATCGGGCGGCGCACGGTGATGGTGGCGGGGGCTGCCCTGGTCGCCGTGCTCGCGCTGCCGCTGCTGAATCTGGTGCAGGACCCCGGCGCCCCGGCGCTCGCCAAGGGCGCGGCCCTGTTCGGCGCGGGCGCCGCCGTGGGGCTGATGGCGGGGCCGGGACCCGCGATGCTCGCCGAGATGTTTCCGACGACCGTCCGCTACACCGGGCTCGGCCTGGCGTACTCACTGTCCAACGCGGTCTTCTCAGGGTGCGCGGGACTCATCATCACCGAGGTGGTCAAACGGACCGGTGATGTCGACATCCCCGCCTACTACGCGGCGGCGACCTGCGCGGTCAGCGTCCTGGCCCTGCTCACCCTGCGCGGCGACGACCACAAGAAGGCACTGCGATGAGCGCGACGGACAGCATGAGCGGGACGGACAGGACGGACAGGACGGGCACCATGCGGGTGATCGGGCTGATGTCGGGGACGTCGTACGACGCGATCGACGCGGCGGCCGCCGATCTGAGGCTCGACGGCGACACCCTGGTCCTGACTCCGCTCGGGATGATCAGTGCGCCGTACGACGGCGATCTCCGTGCGGGGCTGGCGGCCGCGCTGCCGCCCGCGCCGACCAGCATGGCGGAGGTGTGCCGGCTGGACACGCTCATCGGGCAGGCCTTCGCCGCGCTCGCCGTGCGCGCAGAGGGTGAACTGTGCGACTCACGGGCCGACTTGATCGCCTCCCACGGGCAGACCGTCTACCACTGGATCGAGGACGGGCGGGCCCGCGGCACCCTTCAGATCGGGCAGCCCGACTGGATCGCCGAGGCCACCGGACGCCCCGTCGTCTCCGGCTTCCGGACCCGCGATGTCGCCGCCGGTGGTCAGGGCGCCCCGCTGGTGAGCATCTTCGACGTCATGTGGCTGCGCGGACGGCCCGGCGTGCCCGTCGCGCTGAATCTCGGCGGCATCGCCAATATCACCGTGGCCGCCGCCGACGCCGGTCACCCGCTCGCCTTCGACACCGGGCCCGCCAACGCGCTGATCGACGCGGCCGTCCGGGATCTTACGGGCGGGCGTCTTGAGTACGACGTGGACGGCGCCCTCGCAGCTCGCGGGAGCGTCCACGGGCCACTGCTGCGCCGACTCCTGGAGGAGCCCTACTACGCGCGGACCACACCGAAGACGACGGGCAAGGAGCTGTTCCATCTGCCGTACCTGCGGGCAGCTCTGGCCGCCTTCGGCCCGCTGCCGACCGAGGTCGTCGTCGCCACGCTGACCCGGCTGACCGCACGCACCGTCGCCGACGCCGTTCGCGCGGCCGGGGCGAGCGAGGTGATCGCCTCGGGCGGCGGCACCCTCAATCCGACGCTGATGGCCATGCTGCGCGCAGAGCTGAGCACGGGGGCGGGCCCGGGCGGCGCGGCGGCCTTGCGGACGTCGGACGAGCTCGACCTGCCATCGGCCGCCAAGGAGGCGTACGCCTTCGCCGTCCTGGGCTGGCTGACCGCGCACGGCCTGGCGGGCACCGTCCCGTCGTGCACCGGCGCCCACCGCGCGAGCGTCCTGGGCTCACTGACCCCGGGCCGCGACGGCCTGCGCCTCCCGGAGCCGGCGGCCACGGCCCCCACCCGGCTCACGATCTCCCCCGGCGCCCCCTGAGGGCCACCTGAAGACCGGCGCTCTCGGCCACGGCGGGGCACTCCTCTGAGGGCCGAACGACGGCGGACGACGAACGACCGCGGACGACCGACGAGCGACGGCCAGGCCCCGCCTCGCGGTCAGGCCTTGCGTGCCACGCCCGCGTACCCGGGAATCGGGGCATCGCCCGTGACCGGCACCACTTCGCCGAGCTCCGGACGCCAGTCGGCGGCCAGCGAGACGCCGGGCTCCACCAACTCGAAGCCTTCGAAGAACTGGGCGAACTCGTCGCGAGTACGGGGTCGCAGCGTGAGGCCCCTGGCGCGGTAGAGCTCCCTGGCCTTGACCGCACCCTCGGGGTAGAAGTCGCCCGTGACGTGCGAAAGGACCAGGTAACTGCCGGACGGCAGGGGGTCCATGAGGGAGGTCACCAGCTCGTGCGCGCCGTCCTCGTCGTCCACGAAGTGCAGCAGCGCGACGAGCGACAGTGCGATGGGCTGGGCGAAGTCGAGTGTCTTCGCGGCCCGCTCCAGGATGGCCGCCGGCTCGCGCGCGTCGGCCTGGATGTACTCGGTGGTTCCCTGCGGGGTGCTGCGCAGCAGGGCCTCCGCGTGGGCGAGCACGATCGGGTCGTTGTCGCAGTAGACGATGCGCGCGTCCGGAGCCGTCTGCTGGGCGATCTGGTGCAGGTTCGGTTCGGTGGGTATGCCGGTGCCGATGTCGAGGAACTGTCGTATGCCGCTCTCGGCGAGCCAGCGCGTCGCGCGGTGCATGAACGCACGGTTGACCCGCGCCATGTCGCGGCCCCGCGAGTCGAGCGCCAGGAGCTGCTTCGCCATCTCCTCGTCGACCGGGTAGTTGTCCTTGCCGCCCAGAAACCAGTCATACATGCGCGCGGGGTGCGGCTTGCTGGTGTCGATCACGACAGCGGTGGGGTCCGGCCCGGTCATACGACGCTCCATGGGGTCTCGTTGGCAGCAGGAATCAGTACGGATCAGTAGGGATCAACAGGATCAGGTACTCGGGGTCAGGTGAGCAAGAAGTCGGCCTGGCCGGCCTTGGCACCCTGGATGAAGGCGGCGATCTCACCGTTGGTGTAGATCAGTGCGGGTCCGTCGGGATCGGCGGACTGGCGGACCGCGACCCGGCCGTCGGCCAGTTTCATGGCCTCGACGCAGTTGCCGCCGTTGCCGCCGCTCCAAGGCCTGTGCCAGCCTTCGGAGGGCAGTTCGGCCGCCGGCATGCCGTTGTAGATGGGGTCCATCAGAGCTCCTTGCGGAGATTCTTCAGAATCTCCTTCGTGCGATGTGCGGTGGCGGCCTGCGCCGCCATGCGGTCCATGACTTCGAGGTGGGCTGCGACCTCGGGGCGCGCGTCGAGATACACGGCGCCGGTCAGGTACTCGCTGTAGACCATGTCCGGAAGTTCAGGTACGGCGAAGCGGAAGAGGACGAAGGGGCCGTACGTACCGGGGTGATGACCGGTCGCGAACTCGGCTACCTGCACCGTCACGTTGGGCATCTCCACGGCGTCGATGAGACGGTCGAGCTGCGCCGCCTGGACACTCGGGCCGCCGACGGGCCGACGCAGGACCGTTTCGTCCATGATCACCCACAGCTTCGGGGCTCCCCGCTGCGTGAGCAGACTCTGGCGTTCCATGCGCAGGGCCACGTGCCGCTCGATGTCCTCGGGTCTCGTCTGCCCCACGGCCCCGGTGCGCATGATCGCGCGCGCGTAGTCCTCGGTCTGCAACAGGCCGGGGACAAAGTGCGGTTCGTACGCCCTGATGAGCGCGGCCGCGCCCTCCAGGCTGACGTACATGCTGAACCAGTCGGGCAGGATGCCGTGGAAGCGCTGCCACCAGCCGGGCTTGTTGGCCTCCTCGGCCAGCTCGACGAAGGCCTCGGCCTCGTCCTCGGAATTCCCGTACGCCTTCAACAGCAGCTGGATATAAGGAATTTTGAGAGCGACCTCGGCCGTCTCCATCCTGCGGATGGTGGCCGGGGCGACCCGGAGCACCTTGGCGGCCTCGTCGCGGCCCAGGCCTGCTCTCTCACGCAGATCCTGCAGGCGCTTGCCGAGAACGACCTGGCCCACAGTCGGGGCAGACCGCGGTTCGCTCACTTGGGACCTCCCCCTGTGCTGTTGCCCAGCAGTGTGCCACGCACCTGCGGCGAAGGAAATGCCACTGTGGACTTTTCAGAGTGCCCCTTGCCAAGTGTCGCGTTCAGAGGGAGAGTTGCCCGGTGTAACACTTCACGCGGATGCCGCGCGCTGCCACGGGGGAAGCGCGATCCGGCGCTGCCCCACCGTGAGGATCGCTCGTGGCACCAGGAAACACGCTTGTACCCCGGCTCATGGACCGATGTCGGGGTGCGGACATACGGCGGTACGGGTTCGAGTTACCCGCACGAGCCGAATATGTCTCCCGCGCGAGGCGTCTGACCTGCGCTCAGCTGACCCGGTGGGGAATCGACGAGGACACCTGCGGCATCGCGGCGCTGATCGTCTCCGAGCTCGTCACGAACGCCGTGCTGCACACCGCGAGTGAGCTTTTCGCCTGCGAGCTGCGCGACAGCGACGGCAGGCTGCGCGTCGCCGTACGGGACCAGGGACAGCGGCCGACGGGCCCCCGGCTGCGCCAAGGCGCCGAGGAGGAACACGGCCGCGGGCTGCAGCTCGTGGACACGCTGAGCAGTTTCTGGGGAACGCGTGACGTCGAGGGCGGGCCCGGTCGCGTGGTCTGGGCGGAGCTGCCTTGCTGAGGACCGCGATGACCAACCTGCCGGCCGGCCGCCTCTCGCGGGTACGTCGCGCCGGCCACGGCGGTCGGGCCAGGCTGCCCGTCCCGCCCGGCCTGCCCACCCCGCTCGGGTGCGACGCGGTGGGGCTGCCGGCCCGGCACGGATTCAGGCTCCTGTCGCATCTGACGCGTCCCGGCTGCGTCTTCGCCGACGCCGACTGGTGGTGGTGGATCGTCCCCTCCCAGTCGGACCTCGGGCTCCCGTGGCCGTCTCCGGCCCGCTATGTCACCGGGGCGTACGTACCGGCCACGCACCCCCGCCTGATCCACTCACCCGAGGGCACCGCCCCGTACACCCCGCCGATCCCGCTCTACGTGATGGTGTGCCGGCTCGCGGGCACCGCGCCCGTCTGGTCATCGGCGTCGTGGCGGCGCCCCTGAGGCGGACCGGCGCCGCCGAGTCCGCTCGGCGCGGCTGAGCCCGGCGCGACCGAAGCACGACGACCCCGGCACCCGCTCGTTCTCGGACGCATCGTCACCCGAACGACGAGGTGCTCTGGACAGTGCGCGCGGTGACGGGAGTGAATTCCTCCAGTGCCCTCAGCGGCACCGCCGTGCTCGCACCGTATGGGGAGGAGCCTCCGCGCCATGAACAGACCCAGGCTGCGCAGACCCGTCGTCCACATCCTGACCGCCGTCGCCCTCGCGGCGGGCACCGCCCTCACGGCAGGGACGGCGTCCCACGCCGCACCCGCCACCGCACCGGCCGCTCCCGCCGCCACCGCCCCCGTCGTCACCTGGGCCGCCAGCACCGACCGGCTCAGCACCGCGGGCGCCGCCCCGGAGCGCACGTACCGGCTCATCGTCCACACCAGCGCCGGCGGCAGCGGGCTGCGGATCCGGCTCTCCAACACCTTCGGCGACCAGCCGGTGACCTTCGGCCGCGCCTACGCCGGACTGCGCTCCTCCGGGGCCGCGTTGGTGCCCGGCAGCAACCGGCCCCTGTCCTTCCGCGGCGCACCGACGGTGACCGTGGCGCCCGGCGGCTCCGTGTACAGCGATCCGCTGCCCGGCACGGTGCGGCCGCAGTCCGATCTGGCCGTCAGCCTCTACGTGCGCAGCGCGGGCGGCGCCGCGACCGGCCACAAGATGGCCCTCCAGACCTCGTACATCGCCCCTGTCGGCAACCATGCCGCGAACGTCTCCGCGACCCCGTACACCCAGCAGATCACTTCCTGGTTCTACCTGGACGCGGTGACGGTGGGCGCCGGGCGCGGCACCGGAGCCGTGGCCACACTCGGCGACTCGATCACCGACGGCGCCATCTCGACCGCGAACACCAACCGCCGCTGGCCGGACTTCCTCGCCCGCAGGCTGCTCGCCGAGCCGGGCTCGCGCGTCAAGGGCGTCGCCAACGAGGGGATCTCCGGCAACAAGATCCTGACCGACGGCTCAGGCCAGAGCGCACTGAAGCGGCTCGACCGGGACGTCCTGTCACAGCGGGGCGTGCGGACCATGATCCTGCTCGAAGGGGTCAATGACATCAAGGCCACCCCCGCGCCGACGGCCGCCTCGCTGATCACGGCGTACGAGCAGCTCATCGACCGGTCGCACGCGGCGGGCATCTGTGTCGTGGGCACGACCGTCATGCCGTACGAGGGCTGGCGGGAGTGGACCGAGAGCGGCGAGGCCGTCCGGCAGGAGGTCAACGCCTTCATCCGGCACAGCGGCGCCTTCGACGATGTCGTCGACTTCGACAAGGCGGTCAAGGACCCCGTCGCCCCGACCCGGATGCTGCCCGCCTACGACAGCGGCGACCATCTGCATCCCAACGACGCGGGCATGCAGCTGATGAGCGACGCGGTGGACCTGGAGAGCCTGGGCTGCGCGGGGCGGTAGCGGACGCGAGTACGGGGCTGGACAGCGCCGCAGACACCCGCATCCGCACCCCCGCTCACCCCCGCACACCCAGCCCCGGCAGGACCGCCGCCTCCAGGAACCGCACCAGATACGCCTCGTCCGCGTACGTCCCCTCCAGCATCGGCCGCGCCCGCATGACCCCCAGCAACTGCGCCGCGACGAACTCGCAGGCCGGATTGCCCGCCGCGATCTCCCCCCGCTCCACACCGCGCCGGACCATCGCCTCGATCGCCGCGACCTCCGGCTCGACCAGCGCCTCGCGCATGGCCTCCAGCAGGTCGGGGTTGTGCAGGGCCGCGTGGCTGAGCGAGTGCATCAGCAGGGTGTCGCGGCCGGACGCCGCACCCGCCGCACCCGCGGCGGCGCGCAGGTCACCGGCGAGGGTCCCGGTGTCGATGTCCGTGAGCTGTACGCACCGGGTGCCGCGCAGCGCGGCGGCCACGAGCTGGGGCTTGGTCTTCCACTGCCGGTAGAGCGTCGACTTGCCGCATCTGATGCGCGCCGAGACGCCCTCCATGGTGAGGGCGTCGTAACCGCTCTCCCTGAGCAGGTCGAGGACGGCCTGGAAGAACTCCTGCTCCCGCTCCGGCGTGATCTTGGAACGGCGAATTGCGACCACCGGATCCTGATCCGGCGACGGTGACGGTGACGGCGGTTGCGACGGCATGACCTGTCCTCTCCAAGGATCCGGGTGGACCTGAAATCGGGTTGCGGGCGCTGCATCGATACGCCAGTGTACCGATACGGCTGCGTATCGGTACACTGGCGTATCGATAGGGCGTGGTGCAGACCAGGCCGCCGCAACAGCACATCGTGTCGTAATGCAAAGGGGCCGGGTGATGGACACCCGCACTGAGCCTGCCGAACGGGAGCCGGACACTACTGCCCGACCACCCCTCGTGCGCGAGTTTCTCCTCGTCGCGGGACTCTTCATCGTCTACAAGCTCGGCCGTCAGGCCGCGAACGGCCATGTCGCCGACGCGTACCGCAACGCCGGCCACGTCTGGGACCTGGAACGGTTCCTGCACCTGCCGGGCGAGGGGTCCGTGCAGGGTGTGCTGCTGCACAGCGAGCCGCTGGTCCGCTTCGCGAACACTTATTACGCGACCGTGCATTTTCCGGCGACCGTGGCCTTCCTGGTCTGGCTGTACTGGCGCCGACCCGACCACTACACCGGTGCCCGGCAGGCCCTGGCCGTGTTGACGGGCGCCGCCCTCGCGCTGCACCTGCTCATGCCGCTCGCCCCGCCCCGCATGCTCGGCGCGGCCGGTCTGATCGACACCGGGCAGGTCTACGGGCCGAGCGTGTACGGGGCGACACCCACCACCGACACGGTGGCGAACCAGTTCGCGGCCATGCCCTCGCTGCACTTCGGCTGGGCCGTGATGGTCGCCGTGGGCCTCATCGCCGCCACCCGCTCACGCTGGCGGTGGCTGTGGCTGCTGCACCCCCTGCTGACGCTTCTGGTGATCGTCGGCACGGCCAACCACTACTGGATCGACGCGATCGTGGCCGTGGTGCTGCTCGGCATCGCACTCGCGATCACCCGGCTGCCGCGGCGCGTCACCGCCCCGAGTGCCGGCCGCCCCTCCCCCGCACCGGTCGCCACCGCGTCGGTCTCCCCGCCGGCCCTCTCGGGAGGCACCCGATGAACGCGACCGTCGTGGCCGTCGCCCTCTCGCTCGCCTCCGCCGTCGCCTACGCGAGCGCGGCGGTGACGCAGCAGCGTCTCGCCGCACGCAGCGAACCGGCTGCGGGTGTGTTCGCGCTGTTCGCCCGCGCCGCCTGGTGGGGCGCGGTCGGGCTGAACGCCGGTGGGGCGCTGCTGCACGTGGCGGCCCTCAGCTTCGGCCCGCTCACCCTCGTGCAGCCACTCGGCGCGCTCACCCTGGTCGCCGCCGTACCGCTGGGCGCACGCCTCGCGGGGCGGCGCGTCACCCTCGCCGAATGGCGCGGCACGGCCCTCACGATCCTCGGGCTCGCCGCGCTGCTGCTCGCGGCGCGAGGTGCCGCACCGCACGAGACGCTCAGCCTGCCGGAGGCGCTGGGGGTCGCCGCCGTCACCATGACGCTGGTCGCCGTGCTGACCCGGACCGGCTCCCGCCACCCGGGTCTGCGCCACGCCACCGCGTCCGGGTTCACCTCCGGGGTCGCCTCCGCGCTGACGCAGACCGTAACGGTGGCGGCTGCCGCCCATGGCGCCGGACCGCTGCTGACCTGGCGTGTCGCGATTGTGGCGCTGCTCGTCGCTGGACTCGCTGCGGGCGGGCTGCTGCTGTCGCAGACCGCCTACCGCGGCGGCCTCGGCGGGCCGCTCGCCCTGGTGACCCTCGCCAATCCGCTCGCCGCCGCGGTCATTGGTCTGACGCTGCTGGGCGAGCGCCTCCAGGGTGGCCCCGTGGGCCTGCTGCTTGCGCTCGTGGGTGCGGCGGCGGCGACGCGCGGCGTACTCCTGCTGACCCGCGCACCGGCGGCAGCAGCAGCACCGGCATCCCCGGCGCCGACCCTGGACCTGGTACCCACACAGGCACAGGCACAGGCACAGGCATCGGCACCGGCGACCGCGCCCCGGCCCGCGCGGTCATGGGCACGGCCTCACACCCTGAGCCGGACAAGGGCGTGTGTGCCGCTGGTGCGCCAGGGGCGCCCCGCCGCGTCGAGCTCCGCGACCGTACTCGCCGAGAGACCGGTGACCACGTCGGACTTCAAGGTGCGCAGCGCGGCGACCGGACCGGGGAAGTAGCCAGTCACCTCGTCGAAGGGGATGGTGGCCGGCCAGTGCCGGTCGCCCACCAGACGACGGTAGTTCAGGTCGCCCTTCATGATCGTGAGCGTGGCGGAGGCGAAATCCTCCCGAAGGTCGGCGGGCATGTCGGCGTACGGGAACGGCGCGCACGAGAACGGATGCGCCCGCAGGACCAGCCGCCCGTCGGTCACCGCCCCGCGCAGCCGCTCAGCGATTTCCACCGCCCGGCCGGCCCCGGCCGCCATCCGCGCCAGACACCCGAGGACGTCGGACGTCGTGGCGTCGGAGATGTAGTAGGGATGCGGCTTGATGTGCAGGGTCACGGACGTGGCGCGATCCGTGCCGAGCAGATGGTCGGCGAGCACCAGGTCCGGCAGCAGTTCGGCCCCCGCGTTGTCCGCGACCAGGCACACCTTCCCGGGCCGCCCCTCACCCAGCAGGCGCCACAGCGCGGCCGTGTCGTCCGCGACCAGCCCGGTGACCCGCTCGCCCAGACCCGCTTCACCGGCCGACAGCTGGAATCCGAGGTCGGCGCGGTTTCCCCAGAGTGACGCGTGCAGAAGCGTGCTGTCCTGCTGCGCCGGGGAGAGTGCGGGGACACCGTCGAGCGCCGTCAGTTCCGCGTCGAGCTTCGCCCCGGTCAGCTCGGCGTGCTTGAAGGGGGCGAACGGGTCGATGCCCTGCCAGGCCCCCGGCGCGAAGTGGCCCAGCGCTCCGAGCAGCTTGCGGTAGAAGAAGCTCTCCGCCCACAGGAACGGCGCGTCCGTCCAGGGGCGTCCCAGGTATCCCTCGCCCCACTGCCGCCACAGAGCGGCGTCCGCCTCGTCCTCACCGAGGGGCTCCATCACGTCCTTGGTGATCTCGTCCAGGAGACCGTCCAACGCGCGTTGCCGCTCCGGCGGGTAGGCGGTGGCCCGGCGTACCCGCTCGATCAGCGCGGGGTGCCGTTCGACGAGGACGCTCCGGGCGAAAGAACCTGCGGCATTGCTGACGACGACGGGGGCGTCCCCGCCCACGTCCGACGGCCTGGGCTGCGGCATACGGTGTCGACTCCTTCGAGAGGCTGCGCTAGGGGGTGCGGTACGAGGCGTACGCATCATGCCGCGTCCCCCGCGCCACAAAGCCGTAACACCGCATCACTTGTGTACGGAGCCCATCGCCGGACAGGGGCGTGATCATGACTCAGACCCTCGCGCCGACCCGACGACCCGCCCGGCAGCTGATGGCCGCCTCCGTGGGCAACGCCGTCGAGTGGTACGACTGGTACGCGTACACCTTTCTCGCCACTTATATCGCGGGCCAGATCTTCCCCCACGGAGCCGGGAATTCACTGGTTCCGCTGCTGTCCACCTTCGCCGTCTTCGCGGTGGGCTTCTTCATGCGGCCGGTCGGCGGACTGCTGCTGGGCGCCGTCGCGGACCGGCACGGCCGACGGGCGGCGCTGACCGTCACCATCCTCCTGATGGGCGGCAGCAGCCTGTTGGTGGGCCTGACCCCGACGTACGCGTCCGTGGGCGTCCTCGCCCCGGTGGTGCTGGTGTGCGCCCGGCTGCTCCAGGGGCTCTCCGTGGGGGGCGAGTTCGCCGCCTCCACCACCTTCCTGGTCGAGTCGGCGGGCCCGGGAAGGCGCGGTCTGTTCTCCAGCTTCCAGTACGTCTCCACCACCGTGGGCCAACTCGCCGCATCCGGCATCGCCGCCCTCCTGGTCGGCACCCTCGCCGACGCGCAGATGGAGGGGTGGGGCTGGCGCGTCCCGTTCATCCTGGGCGCGCTCCTCAGCCTGGTCGGGTTCTGGATCCGGCTCGGGGCGCAGGAGACGCTTTCCCAGGAACACTCCAAGGAGCCGCGCCCCGGTCTCTTCGACGCCCTGCGCCACCACCCGCGCCAGTCCCTGCTGATCTGCGGCATCACGGCGGGCGGCACTCTCGCGTACTACACCTGGACGTCCTATCTGCCGACGTACGCCGAGCTCAACACGGGAATCTCGAAGTCCGACGCACTGCTCGCCGGCACGCTCTCGCTGGCCTTCTTCGCACTGCTCCAGCCGCTGGGCGGAATGCTCTCCGACCGCTTCGGCCGCAAGCCGCTGCTGCTCTTCTTCGGCCTGGGCTTCGCGCTGCTCAGCGTCCCGCTGCTGCGTTCCCTGGACGGCACCTTCACCTCGCTGCTGCTGGTGCAGTGCGCGGGCATGGTGCTGCTCACCGGGTTCACGTCGATCTCGGCGGCGGTCAACGCGGAGCTGTTCCCGGCCCGGGTCCGCGCGGCCGGCATCGGCTTCCCGTACTCCCTGACGGTGGCCCTCTTCGGCGGTACGGCGCCGTATGTGGGCACGCTCTTCAAGGAGATGGACCGCCCCGGGCTCTTCCCCTGGTACGTGGCCACGCTGTGCCTGGTGTCGTCGGCCGTCTACTTCCGGCTGCCGGAGAGCGCCCACAAGCAGCTCGAACGCTGACCACCGCGGTCGGGCCCCGGCATCCCGGCGCCTCAGGCCTTCGGCCCCGCGGCCAGTACCTGGCGGGCCAGCGCCACCAGGCCGTCGGCGCCGCACACCTCGGCCAGGGCCAGGCCGCGGGTCAGCTCGGCGGCGGACCCGGCGGCGACCCCGTACTCGACGCGGGCGCGTGCGTGTTCGTACGCACAGGGGGAGGCTTCGAGGAACACCACTGCCTTGGCCAGCAGTTCGACGGCCCGCTCGCCCGTCTCCAGGGCCGCCGCGCAGCGCAGTGACTCGCCGATGGCCGTGTCCGTGCCGAAGCGCTCGGCGTGGTCGCGGACGTAGGCGGAGAGATCGGCGGCGCGCTCCGGGTCGTCGGCGGCCACCGCGCGGGCCAGGTCGCTCGCCCACGGGGCCATGACCCCGTTGTGCCGGCCGCGCGTCTTCAGTACCTCGCCGGCCGCTTCCAGCTCGACGACGGCGTCCTTGGTGCGGCCCTGGGCAAGCAGCAGCCGACCGCGCACGGACTGCGCGTCCGGGATCACGATCGAGGAGGGGTAGGGCGGGGCGAACGCATAGCGGTCCGCGGCTTCCTGGGCCGCGTCGACCCGTCCCCGGGCCAGCAGCGTATCGATCAGCATGCACGCGGCGTCCCAGTGCATCGGCAGGCCGTTGCCGACGCGCTCGGCGAGACGCAGGCTCTCGCGCAGATACACCTCGGCCTGCGCGAGGTTGCCGCGCCTGCGCTGCAGATAGCCGACGAGGGCATGCGCGAAGGCCAGGTGGCCGCCGCTCCAGCCGGAGATCTCGAATGCCCGCAGCGCCTCGCTGAACAGACTCTCGGCCCGGTCGAGCCGGTCCGCGAACGCGTACGTGAGCCCCAGCAGGGCCGGGGGCTCGAAGCCCCACGCCGTGTTCGTCCAGCCCAGGCCCGGCGCGAGTTGGCCGTCGGGCAGCGCACGGTCGCAGATCTGGATGATCTCTTCGGCGTTCTCCCCGCGGGCGACCCTGTCGAAGGCCCTCAATATCAGCAGGGCCCGTTCGGAGTTGTCCCGGCCGGGGAGCCCGTCGGCCATCTCGGCGAGCCTGCGGGAGCGCCCCGGACCGTCGTCCTCGCTCGCCTGCACGCCCTCCCAGAGGAAATGCACGGCCTGCAGACGCATCCTGGCCGGACCGGGAGCGGTCCTGGCGGCCTCGGCGGCGACCACCTGCGCCGCCTCGCGGGTCTGGTTGTTGTGGGTGAGCGCCTGCGAGAGCCGGAAGACGACGTCGACGCGCTGGGCGGCGTCGAGCCCCGGCATGTCGAGCGCGGCCCGCAGGTGGCCGACCGTGGTGGCGGGTGACGTCAGCAGAGTGGCGCAGCCCAGTTCGTACAGCACCTGGGCGTGCACTTCGAGCAACGGCGGTTCCTGCAGGGCCCGTTCCAAACAGCGGCGGGCGGCGTCCGGGGCGCCCACCGCGAGATGCTCGGCCGCGGCGTCGCGCAGTTGCCCGACGAGCTCCGGGTCGTCGTCCGGATGCACTTCGAGGAGGTGCCTGGCCGCGGCTGCCGCTCCGCGCCCGGCCTGGGTGACCGCCCAGGCGGCCCGGCCGTGCATGGCGGTGCGCGTCGCGGGCGGGATGGCGCGGTAGACGGCGCCGGCGATGAGCGGGTGGACGAACTCCATCGGATCGTCCCCGATCAGGATGCGGGCCGCCCGCAGCCGATCGGCGCACTCGGAAGCCTCGGCCGGGCCCAACACGGCCAGCGAGGCTGCGAGTTCAAGGGAGATGTCGGTGCCGAGGATGGCGGCCCCCCAGGCGAACCGAGTGGTCGTGTTGCCCATTTCCTCCAGCCTGGCGATCAGTCCGGTGCCGCGCGCCGAGGCGCCCAGGGCGCGCAGTGCCCCCGCCGATCCCTCGACGGGCTCCAGGTCCTCGTCGCGCACCTTGGCGAGGAGTTCCACGGTCTCGTACAGATTGCCGCCGGTGACCGCCCACACCTCCCGGCAGAACGGGTCGTCCGCGTGCTCGTCGACGGTGGCCCTGGCGAGACTGGCGGTGGCCTCGGGGGTGAGTGCCCGCAGCACCACGCACTGCTGCGCGGCCGATTCGATGGTGCGGATGTACTCCGCGGTGTCACCGACAGGTTCCTCGGTGCGGTACGCGATGACGACGAGCACGGGGAGCCCGCCGTCGCGCTGGACGAAGGAGGCCAGCCAGCCGAGGGATTCCTGGTCGGACCAGTGCGCGTCGTCGACGACCAGGACGAGCGGGCCGTGTATGTCGGCGAGCCGCAGAACCAGGGCGTCCAGGCCGTCGCGGACACCCTGCGGGTCGGCCCGCCCGCCCGGTGGGGTCACGCCGAGCGCGGGTCCCACGATGTCGTACCAGTCGCCGAGCAGTTCCCGGGGGTCCACGAGTCCCGGCACGTTCAGGGCGATCTGCATCAGCTGTCGTACGACGTGGAATGGGACGGAGGTGACCGTCTCGCCACCCCGCGCGGACCACACCGCGCAACGCCCGGCGGCGATGCGCCGTAACTCGGACAGCAGCGCTGTCTTTCCCAGTCCCGCCTCACCGCTGTAGACCAGAACTCCACCGGTGGGTGTGTCCGCGCACAACGCCTCAACGGCCCGCGCGGCAGCGGCGAGTTCCGCCTCACGCTCCAGAAGCGGGACGGTGACCGGGTGCTCCGGCCGGGGCACCATCATCCCTCCCCCACAGTGGCGGACCTCGAGCGTATCCCCGCCGCGCGGCAGACGGAATCGATCCGCGCACTTTGGGCCGGGACGGGTGACGGCCGTTGACGCCTCCCGATGCGTGTGGCGGAGGGAGCACCTCCGTCAACGGCGTGCGCGGTGCGGTCCTTCTCGGCCGGCGCGCCCGAGGTCAGCCTCGGGATCATGACCCGCCGTCGTGCCGGACGGCGACCGCGGCGACGAACCCCTCCGGCGCGTCAACGTCATGGATGGTCCATCCCACCGGATGGGACAGGGGCACCGGGCCGGTGCCGAGATGGTCGAGCGAGAGGCTGCGGGCGAGTCCGGTGCCGATGCCCTTGAGGTACGACTCCTTGCGCGACCAGGCCCGCGCGAAGCCGGCCGGCCGCTCGGCTTCGGGCAGGGCCGCGAGTTCCGCGATCTCGGTGGGGTGCAGGACGCCGGTGAGTTCCCGGGCGTGCTCGGGCCTCGGGACGGCCTCGATGTCCACTCCCACCCGTACCGCCGCGCAGGCGAGCAGCGCCAGGTCTCCGCTGTGCGACAGCGAGAAGTGGATGCGCCCGTCCCGCGTCACGGGCCGCCCGTGCGGGCCTCCGCAGGACATACAGGGCTCGCGGCGCAGCGGCACATCGGCGGGCCGGACGCCGAGGCAGGAGCCGAGGAGCACGCGCAGGCCGACGTGGGCGGTGATGTAGCACCTGCGGTCGGTCTCCCGCCTGAACGCCGCCGCCCGCCGCTTCTCCTCGGCGTCGAGCACCGCGGCGGCGAGCCGCTCGGCGGCGTCCCCGTGCCGGACCGCGTCGAGGGCCCACAGCAACGGCGTGCCGGGGTTCACCGGCAGCTCAAGCCGTTTCATGGGCTCGTCCAGCGCCGGGGTCACGGGCGCGTACCTCGCGGTTCGATTCACGCGCCGAGCATAGGCAGCGGCTCGATCAGCCGGTGGAGAGGCCCTCGGCCACGTGCGCCATGGCGTCGAGCACCGGCCGGATCAGCGGATGCCGGTCGGCCCCTCGGCGTGCGGCGGCGAAAACCCGGCGCGTCGGCGCGGGGCCCGCCACCGGACGCACGACGGCGTCTTTCAGCTCCATGCCGCGCAGCGCCGAGCGCGGGACGAGGGCCACTCCGGCGCCCGCTCCCGCGAGGGCGACCACGGCCCGGAAGTCGTCGGACGAGTGCGTCAACCTCGGTTGGAAACCGGCGAGTTCACAGGCGAGCAGCATCACGTCGTGGCAGGGGTTGCCGGGGTAGGGGCCGATCCAGTCGCTGTCGGCGAGTTCGGCGAGAGACACATGGGCGCCCTGGGTCAGTGGATGCGCGGCGTGCAGCACGGCGTCGAACGGCTCGGCGTAGAGGGGTACGCGGGCGAGCCGGGGGTCGTTCTTGTGGGGCGCGCCCCGGTATTCGACGGTGAGTGCCAGGTCGGCCTCCCCGTCGAGCACCAGCGGAAGGCTCTCGTCGCCCTCGGCGTCGCGCACCCGGACCCGGATGTCGGGGTGCCGGTCGGCGAGGTGTCCGATGGCGGGGGCCAGCACTTCGGCGATGCCGGTGGCGAAGGCGGCCACCCTGACCTCGCCCGCCTCTCCCCCGGCGTGCGCGGCGAGCTCGGCCTCGGCGCGCTCCAGCTGCGCGAGTACGGCGTGCGTGTGCGCCAGCAGGATCTCGCCGGCGGCGGTCAGGCCGACGCCTCGGCTGCTGCGGGTCAGCAGGCTGTGGCCGGTCTCCTGCTCCAGCGCGGCCAGCTGCTGGGAAACGGCGGAGGGCGTCAGATACAGGGCGGCGGCCGCGGCGGTCACCGTTCGGTGGTCCGCCACGGCCCGCAGGATTCGCAGTCGCCGGGGGTCGATCACTCCCGCATTCTCCCTGCCCGGCGGCGAGAACCGCGAATGGGGTACTTCGGCGCGGGACCTGCCGGGACCTATTCGGCGGCCAGCGCCTCCCGTGCGTCGATGAACGCCGCCACGGCCCGCTCCACGTCGGCGGTGGAGTGCGCGGCGGACAGCTGGACCCGGATCCGGGCCTTGCCGTGCGGGACGACCGGGTAGGAGAAGCCGACGACGTACACGCCGCGCTCCAGGAGCAGGTCGGACATCCGGGCGGCCTCGGCGGCGTCGCCGATCATGACGGGGGCGATGGCGTGGTCGCCGGGGAGGATGTCGAACCCGGCATCGCCCATCTTCGTACGGAACAGCTTGGTGTTCGCGGCGAGCCGTTCGCGCAGGTCACCGGCGGACTCCAGCAGGTCGAGGACCGTGAGGGAGGCGGCGGCGATGACCGGGGCGAGGGAGTTGGAGAAGAGGTACGGGCGGGAGCGCTGGCGCAGCAGGGCGACGATCTCGGCGCGGGCTGCCACATAGCCGCCGGAGGCACCGCCGAGTGCCTTGCCGAGGGTGCCGGTGATGATGTCGACGCGGTCCATCACGCCGTGCAGCTCGGGGGTACCGCGGCCGCCGGGGCCGACGAAGCCGACGGCGTGCGAGTCGTCGACCATGACCATGGCGTCGTAGCGGTCGGCCAGGTCGCAGATCTCGGCGAGCGGGGCGACGTAACCGTCCATGGAGAAGACGCCGTCGGTGACGATGAGCTTGCGGCGGGCGCCCTGCGCCGCCTTGAGCTGCTGCTCCAGGTCGGCGAGGTCGCGGTTGGCGTACCGGAAGCGCCGGGCCTTGGACAGGCGGATGCCGTCGATGATGCTGGCGTGGTTGAGGGCGTCGGAGATGACCGCGTCCTCGGGGCCGAGGAGGGTCTCGAAGACGCCGCCGTTGGCGTCGAAGCAGGATGAGTAGAGGATCGTGTCCTCCTGCCCGAGGAACTCCGACAGGCGCTGCTCCAGCTCCTTGTGGATCTCCTGGGTGCCGCAGATGAAGCGCACGGACGCCATGCCGTAGCCCCAGCGGTCGAGGGCGGCCTTGGCGGAGGCGACGACCTCGGGGTGGTCGGCGAGGCCAAGGTAGTTGTTGGCGCAGAAGTTGAGGACGTCACCGGGGCGGCCACCGGCGGTGACGGCGACGGAGGCGGACTGCGGGGTGCCGATGACCCGCTCGGGCTTGAAGAGACCGGCGGAGCGGATCTCGTCGAGGTCGGTGCGCAGATCGTCGCGGACGGACGCGTACATGGGAGGGCTCCTTGCGAGGATTCCGGAGGGAATGGACAGTCGGGCGTGGGACCGGTCGAGCGGTCAGACGGTCCAGTCGAGGATGATCTTGCCGCTGCGGGCCGTCGCGGCCTCATCGAACGCGGCGTCGAAGTCCTGGTAGCCGTAGCTGCCGGTGATCACCGGGGCAAGGTCGAGGCCGCCTTCGAGCAGGACGGTCATCGCGTACCAGGTCTCGAACATCTCGCGGCCGTAGATGCCCTTGACCGTGATCATCGAGGTGACGATCTTCGACCAGTCGACGGCGAACTCCTCGGCGGGCAGCCCCAGCATGGCGATCCGGCCGCCGTGCGTCATGTTGT
This sequence comes from Streptomyces sp. H27-C3, assembly GCF_030063415.1. Taxonomy (GTDB): domain Bacteria; phylum Actinomycetota; class Actinomycetes; order Streptomycetales; family Streptomycetaceae; genus Streptomyces. Next base: position 70,087 of record NZ_JASITA010000012.1, read on the forward strand.
CGACCATGTCGCGCATCGCCTCGGGGCGGCCGGACATCTCCAGGCCGATGTCGAAGCCCTCCTTGAGGCCGAGCTGCCGCTGCGCCTCGGCGATGCTCGTCTCGGCGACATTGACCGCGAGGGTCGCGCCGACCTTGCGGGCGAGCTCCAGGCGGGACGGGCTGATGTCGGTGATCACGACGCTGCGGGCACCGGCGTGACGTGCGACCGCCGCGGCCATGATGCCGATCGGCCCCGCCCCGGTGATCAGTACGTCCTCGCCGACCAGCGGGTAGGTCAGGGCGGTGTGCACGGCGTTGCCGAACGGGTCGAAGATGGCGGCGACGTCGAGGTCGACCTTGCCCCGGTGCACCCACACGTTCGAAGCGGGCAGCGACACGTACTCGGCGAAAGCGCCGTCGCGGCCGACCCCGAGCCCGACGGTGCTGCGGCACAGGTGTCTGCGGCCGGCCAGACAGTTGCGGCACTTGCCGCAGACCAGGTGCCCCTCGCCGCTCACCAGGTCGCCGACCGCGATGTCACTGTCGCCTACGTCGGAGCCGACCGCTGCGACCTCCCCCACGAACTCGTGGCCGAGGACGCGGGGCGTGGTGACGGCCTGCTGGGCCCAGCCGTCCCACGAGCGGATGTGCAGGTCGGTGCCACAGATCCCGGTGCGCAGCACCTTGATCAGCACATCGCCGGGGCCGGTCTCGGGCTCGGGCACATCCATGAGCCACAGGCCGGGCTCGGCCTTCTGTTTGACAAGGGCCTTCATGGCTGCGGCTCCAGGCGTGAGGGGACTGATCGTGAACGTCCCCCAATGTGTCGAGCCCGGCCCGCCGAGTCCATCGAGGATTTCTTAACCGGGTCAACAGCGGAGCTTCACGACCCGCCGCTGAACCTCATACGTCCTGGCCGTTCCCGGTGCCCTTGGCGGCCTTGATGCCCTCCGTGATCTTGTCCATGACGGGCAGTCCGGGCGCCTTGTCACTGACATCGAACCCCGAACGGACGATGACCAGCAATCCCTTGACGCTCGGTGACGGGAAGGCGAGCGACTGCACATAGCCGTCGTCGCCCTTCTGCGTGACGACCTTCCAGCGCACCAGGAAGCCCTTCTGCCCGGCGACCTCGACGGCCTCGGCCTTCAGCTGCTCGTGCGAGGTGATCTTTCCGTAGCTCTTGCCGCCGTACGACTCCTTCGCGTTGCCCGCGATGTCCGCCTCGGCCGCCGCCTTGGCACCGGTTGCCTTGGAGCCCAGTGCGACCGCCGGGGCCGAGAAGACCCCACCGCGCTGGCAGGACTCCTTGGCGTCGCCGGGGCAGGGGTGCTCGCCGGTGCTCAGGGTCGCGCCGACCTGCCCGGACTTTCCGGTCCAGCCGTCGGGCACCGGAAGGCTGACGCCCGCCGCCCCGTCGGTGGCGAAGCCTTCCTCGGCGGGCGGCGCCTCGGGCGCCTCGCTCTCGCCACCGGGGCCGCCCGGCTCCTTCGGCTCCTGCCCCTCACCGCCGCCCGTGCCGTCGTCCGGCGAGGGCGTGGCCGAGGAACCCGCGGCCCTACGGTCCTGCCCGGAGTCGTCCGAACTCCCCAGCAGATAGGCGCCGCCGCCGACCGCGGCCAGCACCACGACGGCCACGGCCGCCGCGACCGCCGTACGGGCCCTACGGTTGCGCGCCTTCGGCTCCGGGGGCGGCCACCCGGCTCCGGGCCCGGGTATCCCGGGTATTCGCGGAGGGGGCGCGGGGCGTGTCTCGTCGGTCCATCGGCTGCCGTCCCACCAGCGTTGGAGGGCCGGCCCGTCACCTGTGTGCCCGGGGTCGGAGTGCCAACCGGGCGGAGTCTGATGCGTCACGGACTCACCGTAGGAGCACTGCGTGAAGAACACATGAGAGGTACGCGCCGGCTCCTCGACCTCCTCCGGCCTTCTCCAGCCCTCCCTGCGCTCCTCAGCGGTGCCCGTCGCCGCTGTTGATCGCCCGGTACTCCTCGACGGTGGGCTTGGGCACGTGCGAACCGGGGCCGTACATGGCCCGCGCGAGCCGGGCCCGCAGCAGCTCTGAGCGCTTGAACTTGCGCTTGACCCCGTTGGCGTCGACCCGCGGCCCCAGCTCGAATGGCTCGGGCTGCTCGTGCGCGGTGAGGGTGTGCAACTGTGCCTGCGACAACGGCTCGTGGACCTCGACGTACTCGCCGTGCGGCAATCGCTTGATGATGCCGCTCTCCCTGCCGTGCAGTGCCTTGTCCCGGTCGCGGTGCTGAAGTCCAAGGCAGATCCGCCGGGTGACGATGAAGGCCAGCACCGGGCCGACGAAGACCCCGATCCGCACGAACCAGGTGATCGCGTTGATCGAGAGATGGAAGCGGGTGGCCACGATGTCGTTGCCGCCGCCGATCAGCAGGACGAAGTACAGCGTCAGCCAGGCGACGCCGAGTGACGTACGGACCGGAGCGTTGCGCGGGCGCTGCGCGATGTGGTGTTCGCGTTTGTCCCCAGTGGCCCACGCCTCGATGAACGGATACACCGCGATGGCCATCATGATCAGCGGGAAGAGCGCGAAGGGGATGAAGACCCCGAGTTGGAGCGTGTGCCCCCACGCGTTGATCTCCCAGGCGGGCATCACCCGGATCAGCCCCTCGGAGAACCCCAGATACCAGTCGGGCTGAGCCCCTGTGGAGACCAGATCGGGACGGTAGGGGCCCAACAGCCAGACCGGGTTGATCTGGAACAACCCCGCGACGATCACGATGACACCGAAGACCAGGAAGAAGAAACCGCCCGCCTTGGCGATGTAGATGGGCATGAACGGCGCGCCCACCACGTTCCTCTCGGTCCGTCCCGGCCCGGCGAATTGGGTGTGCTTGTGGTAGAAGACCAGGATCAGATGGGCGACGACCAGCCCCAGCATGATCCCGGGCAGCAGCAGCACATGCACCGAGAAGAGCCGCGGAATGATGTCCTCACCGGGGAACTCCCCGCCGAAGAGGAAGAAAGACAGATACGTCCCCAGCACCGGCACCGACAGGATCGCGCCCTGTGCGAACCGGAGCCCAGTGCCGGACAGCAGGTCGTCGGGGAGCGAGTAGCCGGTCAGCCCCGTGATGATGCCGAGCATCAACAGGGTCCAGCCGAAGAGCCAGTTGATCTCGCGCGGCTTGCGGAAGGCGCCGGTGAAGAACACCCGCATCATGTGCGCGAGCATCCCGGCAACGAAGATGAGCGCGGCCCAGTGGTGGATCTGCCGGATCAGCAGGCCGCCGCGCACCTCCATGCTGATGTCCACCGTGGACTCGAAGGCCCGGGTCATGCGGACGCCGTTCAGGGGGGTGTACGCGCCGTCGTAGACGACCTCCATACCGCTCGGCTCGAAGAAGAGCGTCAGATAGACCCCGGTGAGGATCAGGATCAGAAAGCTGTAGAGGCAGATCTCGCCGAACATGAACGACCAGTGGTCGGGGAAGATCTTACGCATCTGACTCTTCGCCAGCGTGTGGATGCCGAGGCGTCCGTCCGCCCAGTCGGCGACCCGCTCGCCCTTTCCCGGCTGCGCCGGTCGTCCGTCGTGCCGGGTGCGCTCGATCCGTCCGCTCATGCGTCGCCCCCTCGGGCCCCCTCGGGCCCCCTCGGGCCCCCTCGGGGGCTGATACCAGCGTGCCACGGGAGGCCGACGTAGCCAACAGGCCGTACAAACTAGCCAGTTGACGCATCCAGACGGACTGTGTCCCTCCGCGCCGCAACTGCTGCGACGCGAAGGGACCGACGCGTCGGACTGTCAGTTGTGAGTCAGCATTCGCCGCGGCAGGTGGCCGACTTCGCCGTCACTGCCCCGTCCGGCGCGTTCCACTTGTACGAGCCGGGGCCGGGGTTGTAGTGGATGCAGAAGGAGACGGGGTGCCGTTGTCGGTGAACGCGAACTGAATGTGGTCCGCGCCCGGGTAGACGACACCGTTATTGAAGACAGAACCGACGCGATTGAGGTCGCCCGACCAGTTCCCGGCCGTCCTGAGCCGCAGTTCACCGGTCTGGTCGGGACCGGATTACATACAGAAATAGCCCTTCGGGCAGCCCGGCGGGTTGGGTTCCGCCGATGCGGTGCCGGACAGGCCGACGGTGGCGGCGAGGATTCCGATCGTTCGCTTGCGCAAGCCTGTTTTCCCCCAGTCATGTGCGGGTGTGGGTACCCGCCGGTCTGGCGGGACCGAGACGAGACCCTAGGGACCGACGCCGGGAAGAAGAGGTGGTTGCGCACGGTTTGGCCTGAACCATTCCGTGTACGAAATCGCCGGGTGCGTATTCCGTGGACGGGTCGCGCCGGGCGCGCTACCGGCCCTGGAGGCGGGCGGCGACTTCCGCATCGTCGGGCCCAGTCCGGATGACGCCCTGGTCGTCGAGGCGGGGGCGGATCCGCATCGGCTCGGTCGTCTCCGGGTCCGAGAGGCGAGGTGGTTCGGGGCCGTCCGGGCCGGTGCGCAGCATGCGTTCCACACGGCAGAGGCGGAAGGTCTTGCCGCGGACGGTGATCTCGTTCGACCGCGGCGCCGCCTTGAGATGTTCGGCTGCTCGCGCGTACGCCTTGGTGGTGGCGGTGTCGAGTTCGTAGACCCGGGGCCAGACCGTGGCCAGGCCGTCGAACAGGACGCGGCGCGCGTCGTGCGGGGTCGGCTGGATGCGGCTGCGGGGCCGCCAGCCCTTGCCCGCGCGTTCGACGAGGCCGAAGCCGACGGGCAGCAGGATGAGTTCGGGGTGGTCGTGGACTGCCTGCCGGGATTCCTCGCGCATGGCCGGCGGGATGTGATCTCCCTCGTACGAGAAGTCCTGCAGGCCGAGACGGGAGGCCTCCGCCATGAGGCCAAGTGTGCGGCCCGGATCGAGGACATAACCGGGGTCGGGGAGCGCGGTGTCGTGGCCGGGCGCGCACTCCCAAGAACAGTCGGTGGGCTCGTGGTCCGTGGGGCGGGGCGGCTCGGGACCGCTCTCCTGGCCGCAGCGTGCGTATTCGTCGCCGCGCACGATGCGGTAGCGGATGCCGAGCACGGTGAGTTCGTCGATGCGTTCGCGCTCAAGTATCCCTACTGCGGCGAGGAGTTCGCGGCGCTCGGCCGGAGTCTCCGCCTCGTCCTTCGCCTTGAACCACAGCAGAGAGTTGAGGTTGTCCCGCGCATCCTGCGGGGCCCTCTCTGTCACCTCTTCGACCAGCTGCCACTGCGCGTCGGGCTCCGGGCCGAGAGCGGCCACGCCGAACACGGCGCCGCGCGGCCACACGTAGGGGTAGCGGTCCGAGTGATACGGATGGACATGGCGACCATCGTTGCGGCGCGGGCGGGACATTACGACGACGTTCAAGGCGTCGCTTTGGCGGCACATGAGTGTCACACGGGAGGCGTCAAACCGGTGTCATTTGGGGAGTCGGAGCGCTAGCCTCGACTCATGACCACGACGATTCAGGCAAACGATGTTCTGCGCGCCGTACGGATCGGAATGCGCCTATCCCAGGATGAGTTCGCCAAGGCGATTCGGGAAGCCGGTAAGGCTCTGCGGGAACCGAACGACGCTTCCAAGCGGCTCGTTCAGCGGTGGGAGTCGGGCCAGACTCGCACATGCCGACCTGCCTATGCCCGTGCTCTGGAAAAGGCCACCGGCCGCCCTATTGAGGCCCTAGGGTTCGCGCTCTCCCTTCCTGGCTCTCGTGTTCACGAAGACGGTGCAGGGGGCCACGACATGGAGCCTGGTACCGAAAAAGTCACTCAGTCCATGGGAACGGCGACGGTCGCTCAGCCAGCAGCAGAGGACTACTCGGGCGTCTGGCTGTCCCGGTATGAGTTCTTCTCGTCCAGCCGGGAGCAGACGTTCACGGCGTCCCATCACGTGCTTGTTGTGCACCGAGGCAACCGACTCACGGTCGAATCCCTGCCGGGGGCGTCGTCTAACCCTGACAGCCCGATCCATCTGGACCTGACTGTGGACCGAAATGTCGTCACAGGATCGTGGACGGAGCAGACTGCCGCTGACGGCTACTACCACGGGGCCCGCTACCACGGGGCCATCCAGCTCCTTGTTGAACCGACTGGACGCCGCATGGCTGGGAAGTGGGTCGGATTCGGTAAGGACTTCGATGTGAACACGGGGCCATGGGAACTGCGGCTCCTCGACCGCTCCACATCCCGAGCTGGCATCGAACGCTTCTCCGTCGTCCCGGAGTAGGGAAGGCTGCTGGGCTTGCTGCCATGGGAACGGCCTGCCCGAAACAAAGGAACGCCCCCGCCGTTTGGCAGGGGCGTTCTGGGTTTGATTCGAGAGTTCAGAGGAGGGCCCGGAACGGGTTGGCGTCGAGAACGGGGGCGGGGGTTCGCTTCACCGGAACGGGAGCCGGGGCCGGAACGGGAGCGGGGCGGTAAGCGTCCATCTGCACAACCGGCCAGCATCACAGACCGCACCGACTCAGGGCCGCTCGCGTCCTCACTCAAAGGGGACGACTCAGCCACTGCCACAGACTCCGACTCCGACTCCGGCTCCGGCTCCGGCTCCGGCTCCGGCTCCGGCTCCGGCTCCGGCTCAACGTCCACCGGCTCAGGGACGAACGGGGTCCATCGAACTCGGCTGGGTTATGGTCGAAGAGGGCAACACCTACCGGCTGCGGAAGCTCACCAAGGACGGCGACGCCAACGCCGTGATCTACGTGGATCAGTCCGTCATGAACGTTCTGAAGTGGCAGAAGGAGCGCCAGGAAGCGGAGCGGAAGCAGCTCGGTGCGGCCTGGGTGGATCACGATCTCGTCTTCGCCCGGGACGGCTTCAAGCTCTACCGGGGCGAAGCAGGTGGCCCCCAGGACCCCGAGAAGGTGTCGGCGCGGTGGCGCACTCTGCGCACCCCCTTGAAGCTCCCGGAGGACTTCCGGATTCACGACTGGAGGCACAGCAAGGTCACGAACGATCTGGAGGCCGGGGAGAACCCCGTGGAGGTCTCCGCGAACGTCCGGCACCACTCGCCGGGCTACACCATGGCCCGCTACGGGCACAGCAGGAAGAACGGAGCGCCCGGAAAGCTCGCCGCCTCCGGAGCCAACAGGCTCGGCCTGTCATCCCTGGTCTGACCAGGAGATTCGCTGGGCTGTTGGTCACGTGGTTGGTCACGCCACAGCCTAAAAACGCAAAAAACCCCAGATCAACTGGGGTTCCTGCTGGTGTCCGAGGGGGGACTTGAACCCCCACGCCCGATAAAGGGCACTAGCACCTCAAGCTAGCGCGTCTGCCATTCCGCCACCCGGACCGGTGGTCGGCCCCGGTTTCCCGTGGCGACATGAGAAACAATACCAGGGGTTCGGGGTCGGTTTCACCCGAGTATCCCGTGGTCAGTGGCTTGTGGTCAGTTGCGCGTGGCGGTCTTGTTCGAACTAATCCAGTCCTCGTCCTGCCGCCACGCACACAACGTGTGTCCGCCCGTGTACGCGTAGTAGGAGTCGCAGCGGTACGCGGCCCGGTCGGAGGTGCCCTTCGGGAACCAGGAGGCTTCGAGAGCCGGCTTGCCGGGGGTGGTCGTCGGCTTGACGGGCTCGCAGGTGGCCGGGGCTTCGGTGGTGGGGAGCGTCGCCTTCAGGAGGCGGTCGCCGCCCGTTGTCGTCATGACGTACGAGACATCCTTCGCCCTCGTCGGGCAGCCAGCGCGGGACCGAGGCACGGTCCTCCTTGGCGGTCGCTCCGGTGACGTAGAACGAGGCCTCCTCGTGGCGGCCGTCGTACCAGTCGAAGGCGGCGGGCGCCGCGACGATGCCCACGAAGCCGAGCCCGACCGCGGCGGCGACGGTGGTGAGAACGATCGACCTGGTGAACATGAGGGCTCCTGAGGATGCAGCGAAGTGCTGTGGTCCGGGGTCCTTCCATCGTCGGGTGCGTTTTCGGCCGTCCGGGTCAGCCCGCGGGACCGTTGTGTGTACGACCACGGGGGCACGGAGGGTCGTGGGCCCCTAGGACGTGTTTTTTATTTTTTTAAAAATAATAT
>NZ_JASITA010000012.1:78072-205311 GCF_030063415.1 Streptomyces sp. H27-C3
TGTTTGAGATGTTGATCAAGATCATTTCATGATCTTGATCAACATCTCAAACACGTCCTAGCAGTCCTTCTCGCGCAGCGAGTGCAGATGCGCGCTGGATTTACGGGCGAAGGCGAACGACTCGACCGGGTTGTCGTGCTCCACCTGCCAGTGGTGGTCACGGCGCCCGCCACGGGTCTTGGAGACCGCGGAGATGAACCGCTTGTAGTCGATGTCCCCGTCGCCGACGTCCACCATCCGGTAGCCGTCCCTGGCGGTCTCGTCGTGCTCACCGTCCTTGACGTGGAAGAGCGGGTAGCGGTCGGGCTGCTTCAGTACGTAGCGCAGCGGGTCGAAGGGCGCCGGGGTGCCGTCGATACGCTTGCCGAAGCGGAACTGGGCGGCGTACGCCCAGTAGATGTCCATCTCCAGGAAGACCAGGTCGGGGTCGGTCTCGGCGAGCAGGATGTCGTAGAGGCGGACCTTGGGCTTGTCGGTGGCGAAGGAGAACTCCTCCGCGTGGTTGTGTTGGTAGAATTTCATGCCGCGCTTGCGGGCCTCGGCGCCGTAGTGATTGAAGTCCTCCGCGCAGCGCTTCCAGCCGTCGACGGTCGCGCCGTAGCGCCAGGGGCCCGAGGCCGTGCCGATGTGCTTGAGGCCGAGCGCCTGGGCGTCGTCGAGGACCTTGTCGAGGTTCTGCGCGAAGCTGTAGGCACCGGGGTTGTTGTCGTCGTAGTAGTTGACGTGGCTGCCTATGCCGCGCAGGCCGTGGTCGCGGGTGAGCTGCCGGAGCTGGGCGAGGGTGATGGCGCCCACCGAGCCCTGGGTGTACCCGGCGTACTCGACCTCGTCGTAGCCGTAGCGCCGCAACTCTGCGAATACCTTGGCGAAGCCGAGGCTGGAGACCTTGTCGCGCAGGGAGTACAGCTGGACGCCCAGGCGGCCGGGGGGCAGGACGGGCGTGCCCCGGCCCTTGCCGAGCGCGGCGGCGGTGGGTACGGCGGCAGTGGGTACGGCGGCAGTGGCCGGGGCCGCGGTGCCGAGGAGGGCGGCGACGGACGCGCCGGCGGCTACGCCGAGCATGCCGCGTCTGGAGAGCTTGCGGTCGAGCTCGGGGTCGACGGGGGTGTTTTTGCGGCTCATGGGGCTCATGGGGCTCATGGGGCTCATGGGGCTCATGGACGGAACTCCTTTGTCAGTGTGGTCTGTCCGTGCAGTTCGTTGTCAGTGCAGTCCGGCAAGCTGGAGGAGCAGGGATTTCACGTCGGTGGCCGCGACACGGCCGGTGACAGCGTGGGGGGTGGAGCACAGGATGAGCGGACCTTCTTCGTCGCTCGCGGGGAGGCGGCCGTGGCTGCCGCGAATAGGTGACGGGTCGAGCGGCACGACCGCCATGCGGTAGCGCATGCCGAGCTTCTTGCGGGCGAGCGCCACTCCGGCCTTGAGGCGTACGTAAGGGTCGAGAGGGTCCATGAACAGCTCGACGGGGTCGTAGCCGGGCTTGCGGTGGATCTCGACGAGCTGGGCGAAGTCGGGTGCCTTCGCATCGTCGAGCCAGTAGTAGTAGGTGAACCAGGAGTCCGGTTCGGCGACGGCGACCAGTTCGCCCGAGCGCGGATGGTCGAGCCCGTGGGCCTTCTTGCCCTCGTCGTCGAGGAGTTCGGCGATGCCCGGCAGCCCGTCGAGGGCCGCCCGGGTCGCTTCGAGGTCCTCGGGGCGGCGTACGTAGACGTGCGCGAGCTGGTGGTCGGCGACCGCGAATGCCCGCGAGGTCATCGGGTCGAGGTACTCCATGCCGTCCTGGGTGTGCACCTCGACGAGGCCGGCCCGGCGCAGCGTCCGGTTGATGTCGACGGCACGGGACACCCGGGTGATGCCGTACTCGGAGAGCGCGACGACGGTACGGCCCTCGGCCTGCGCGTCGTCGAGGAGCGGCGCGAGTACGTCGTCGAGCTCGGCGGCGGCCCGGTAGGCGCGGGGGTCGTCGGGGCCGTAGCGCTGGAGGTCGTAGTCAAGGTGCGGGACGTAGCACAGGGCCAGGTCGGGGTGGCGGGTGCGCATGATGTGGCGGGTCGCGTTCACGATCCACCGCGAGGACACGAGACCTGCGCCGGGACCCCAGAAGTGGAAGAGGGGGAACGTACCGAACACCTCGGTGAGCTCGTCGTGCAGGGCCGGTGGGCGCGTGTAGCAGTCGGGTTCCTTGCGGCCGTCGGCGTAGTAGACGGGGCGGGGCGTGACCGTGAAGTCGGTGTCGGCGCCCATCGCGTACCACCAGCAGATGTTGGCGACGGTGTAGTCGGGGTGTGCGCGACGGGCTGCGTCCCAGACCTTGTCGCCGGCGACCAGACCGTTGTGCTGGCGCCACAGGAGTACCTCGCCGATGTCCCGGAAGTACCAGCCGTTGCCGACGATGCCGTGTTCGGCGGGGGTGGTGCCGGTGAGGAAGGTCGACTGGGCCGCGCAGGTCACGGCGGGCAGGACGGTGCCCAGCGGGGCCTGGGAGCCGGACCGGGCGAGTTGCCGCAGACGCGGCATGTGGGCGAGCAGTTGGGGGGTCAGGCCGACGACGTCCAGGACGAGGAGGGGGGTGGGAGAGGTGGTGGCATCGGGCGTGTCCGTCACGGCAGTTCCTTGAGGCCGAGGTCGACCAGGAGGTCGCGGGCGAGGGTGAGTTCGGCGGCGATCCCGTCGGCGAGCTGGGTCCGGTTCCTGGGGCGCAGTTCGGCCGGGAGTGCCTGCCAGGTGTACGTCTCGACTTCGAGGTGGCGGGTGAGCGGCGCGGGGCCGCCGACCAGCTGGGTCATGGCGTCCTGGAGCACGGGGAGGGTAGAGGTGAGCGGTGCGGCGGGCGGGGCGTGCAGGGGGACGTGGAAGTGGGCGCGCCAGGGCGTGCCGTCGGGGAGAGCGCCGCCCGCGAGGGCCTCCGCCAGGTCGTCGGTGCCGCGCAGGCCCGCGCTGGTGGAGGTGCGGGTCTGGTGGAGGAAGCGGGGTTCGGCGAAGGCGGCGAGTGCCTCCCGCACCTCGGGGAGGTGGGGGTGCTCGGCGTGCAGGGCCGCGGACAGCTGCGCCTTGGGGATGGTGACGCCGGCCGCGGTGAGTGCGCCGATGGCAGTGGCCGGATCCTCGAAGGAGGTGGCGAGGTGGCAGGTGTCGACGCAGATGCCGACGCGGTGGCCGGCCAGGGCGGTGAGCGGGGCGATGGCGTCCGACGTGGTTTCGACGGTGCAGCCGGGCTCGGGTTCGAGTCCGACGCGTATCGATTTCCCGGTCAGTTCCTCCAGGGCGTCGAGCCGCTCGGAGAGCGTGGTGAGGGCACTGCGGGCGACCTCGGCCGCCACGTCGTCGAAGTGGGTGCGCCAGGCGAGCGGGAGGGTGGAGATGGTGCCTTCGGTGACGTCGTCCGGCAGCAGCGCGCAGAGCAGGCGGGCCAGGTCGGTGGTGTGGGCGAGGCGCGCCGGGTCGGTCCAGTCCGGCTTGTACACGCGGTACTTGACCTCTTCGGCACCGAACCCCTCGTACGGGAAACCGTTGAGGGTGACCACTTCGAGGCCGCGCCGGTCCAGCTCGGCGCGCAGCCCGCGCAGCGCCGCCGGGTCAGTGATCAGGGTGTGCGCCGCGTCCTTGGCGAGCCACAGGCCGATGCCGAGCCGGTCCCGGCCCAGGCGCCTGCGGACGGGCTCGCAGTGGTCGCGGAGCTGGGCGAGTACGCCGTCGAGCGTCTCTGCCGGGTGGACGTTGGTGCAGTACGCGAGGTGGACGGTGGAGCCGTCGGGGTGGCGGAAGCGCATGGTGGCTCTCCTCGCCCCTTATTCCCCGCCGCGCAGGATGGAGTTGCCCTCGTGCAGGGCGTCGAGGGCGGGGACGTCGAGCTGGAGGCGGCCGCTGAGCCCGTAGAAGGCGACCGGGTTGCGCCACAGGACCTTGTCCACGTCGTCGTCGCTGAACCCGGCGGCGAGCAGTGCGTCGCCCACCCTGCGGGTCATGAGCGGGTCGCTTTTGCCCCAGTCCGCGGCGGAGTTGACCAGGACCTTGTTCGTGCCGTGGTCCTTGATGACGGCGACCATGCGGTCCTCGTCCATCTTGGTGCCGGGGTAGATGGAGAAGCCGAGCCAGCAGCCGCTGTCAGCGGCGGCCTTTACGGTTGTTTCATTGAGGTGGTCGAGCAGTACGTGTTCCGGGGGGAGGTGCGATTCGCGGATGACGTCGATGGTGCGACGCAGACCGACGAGCTTGTCGCGGTGCGGAGTGTGGACGAGCGCGGGCAGGGCGTGGTCGGCGGCGAGCTGGAGCTGGGCGGCGAGGGCGGTGTCCTCGGCGGGGGTCATCGAGTCGTAGCCGATCTCGCCGACGGCGACGACGGAGTCCTTGACGAGATAGCGGGGCAGCGCGTCGAGAACGGGGGCGCAGCGGGGGTCGTTCGCCTCTTTGGGGTTGAGGGCGAGCGTGCAGTGGTGGGCGATGCCGTACTGGGCGGCGCGGAAGGGTTCCCAGCCGAGAAGCGCGTCGAAATAGTCGAAGAAACTGGCGGGCGAGGTGCGGGGCTGGCCCAGCCAGAAGGACGGCTCGACGACGGCGCGTACCCCGGCGGCGTACATCGCCTCGTAGTCGTCCGTGGTGCGGGAGGTCATGTGGATATGGGGGTCGAAGATGCGCATCAGGACTCCTCTGTGGGGGCGGCCGTGGCCGTGAGGGACAGGACGCGGTGCAGATCGTCCGGGACCGGGCGGCCGGCGGCGGTGCGCTCGGCGGCGTAGTCGCGGAGCATCCTGGCCAGTTCGGAGTCGGCCTGGGCGCGCAGAGCGAGGCCGTCGACGGCTGCGACCGGGACGCCTGTGAAGAGGCACTTGAGCACGGCGTGCCGCCAGGCGTGCTGGTCCAGATGCTCGAAGGCGTACGGGCCCACCGCGGCGGCGACCAGACGGGTGTCGTTGGTGCGCAACGCGTCCTCGACCAGCGGCAGGGCGTCGGCGCCGAGGCCGCCCAGGTGGGGCAGTGCGAGCAGGACGGCGCGTCGTTCGGCGGCGGTGCCGTGGGCGTAGAGCCGGTCGGCCGTGGTGTGGTCGGCCCCCACCGTGTGCAGGAGCAGCACGCGGGCCACGTCCGTGAGGTCGGGTCCGTCGGGGGCGGTACCGCCGTCCGGGTCCGGGGCGGGACGGCAGTGGCGGCCTGCCTCGGCGAAGCGGATCTCCCAGGTCGGCAGGGACAACTGGGCAGAGTCGTCGGCCGGGCCTGGTGACGCGGCCGCCGCCGCCTCCGCCTCGGCCAGCCCCTCGTGCAGCCAGGCGCGGCCGGCGCCGCCCAGGCGGGCTTCGAGTGCCGCTTGCAGAGCGGGGGTGGTCGCGGTCGTACTGTGGATCAGGTCGGTCAACACGACGCGCCTCCTGCGGCTGCGGGGCACGGGTGCGCTTCGGGTTGCGTTGCGGGTGGGGCTGCGGGGGCGGCCTCGGGCTCGGCATGGGCTGCGGCTCCGGCTGCGACTGCGGCACGGGCCTCCGCATCGGCTTGGCGCAGGAAGCGCAGCGACCGTTCGGCCTGGTCGGGGCCCGCGTGGGAGTGGCGGGGCAGTTCGACGACCGTCAGTCCCTGGTAGCCGGTGGCTGCGAGGGCGCGCAGGACCGGCGGGAAGTCGATCTCACCGTCACCGAAAGGCAGATGCTCGTGGACCCCGCGACGCATGTCCTCGATCTGTACGTGCCGCAGCCAAGGCGCGGCCTCGCGTACGCAGTCGGCGGGCGAGGCGGACTCCAGGCACTGGCAGTGGCCGATGTCGAGCGTGAGGCCGAGCAGTTGGGGGTCGGGTTCGCCGAGGGTGCGGCGCAGGTGGTGGAAGTCAGCGAGGCTGGCGAGGAGGTGACCAGGTTCGGGCTCGACGGCGAGTGGTACGCCTGCCTGGGCAGCGGCGTCGACGACGGGCGCCATCGACTCCGCGAGCCGCTTCCAGGCCGTCTCCGGCGAGGTCCCTTCAGGGATGATCCCGCTGAAGCAGTGCACGGCGTGCGCACCCAGATCGGCCGATACCCGCACGGCTGTGATGAGCAACTTCACTCGGGCGGCGCGGCCTTCGGGGGCCGGGTCGAGCAGCGACGGGCCGTGCTTGCGGCGCGGATCGAGGACGTACCGTGCGCCGGTCTCGACAGTGACGCCAAGGCCAAGCTGCGCCAGCCGATGCGCCACCCGGGCGGTGCGGGCGGCGAGTTCGGGGGCGAGCGGGTCGAGGTGCATGTGGTCGAGGGTCAGCCCGACCCCGTCGTAGCCGAGATCGGCGAGGAGGGAGAGGGCGTCGTCGAGACGGAGATCGGTAAGCCCGTTGGTGCCGTAGCCGAAGCGGATCGGGGTGCCGCTCGGATCCTGAGTGCCGCTCGGATCCTGGGTGGGGCCCTGAGCCGGGGTGGGGCCCTGAGCCGGGGGGCGGTCCGTGTTCGAGGCTCGGCCAGGGTCCGGGGTGCGGCCAGGGTCTGGGGCTCGGTTCATGTGGGTACGGTCCGTGTTCGAGGGGCGGCCAGAGTCCGGGGTGCGGCCCGGGTCTGGGGTGCGGCCCGGGTCCGAGGCTCGGCCCGCTTGGGGTGGGCTGCTCGCGCCCGGGGTGCGGTCGGTGAACGGGACGCGGTCTGGGGCCGGGGTGTGGCTCATGTGGGGCTGACCCTCCGCGAGAGCTTCCGGGCGATGGGCAGGAGTCCGATCAGCGCGACTCCGGTACCGACCGCCCCGCCGCGCGCCGCCAGTGCGGCCTGTAGTGGGATCATGGCCCGGATCCCACCGCCGACCGCACGCTGGGTAAGGGGCGGCGACGGATTGAGCGCGGCATGCAGGAGAGGTGTGGCCGCGGTGCGGAAGTAGGCGACGGCCGCTACAGCGGCGGGGGTTGCCAGGTGTGTGGCAATACGTATCGCCCTGCGCAAGCCGGAACCGGAGTCCCCCTCGGAGCCGGAGTCGGCGGCTGCCGACACGATCGGCCGGTGCGGCTGCCCCGGTGGTGTGCGGCCTGCCACGCCCGCCAGCAGCGCGGCCGTGGCCAGGGCCGCGAGCGGTACGGCCGTCGACCCGCCGTGCGCCTCGCGGCGCGACACCGCCGTCACCGCGTAGGTATGCGCGCCGAGCATCGCCGCGGCGGGCAGCGCATCCCGCACACCGGAACCACCGGCCCCGGCCCTTGGGCCCCACGACCACGGAAGTCGGTCTCCCCCGGGCGTTGGACGCCACGACCACGGAAGTCGGTCCCCCGCGGGCCTTGAACGCCACGCAGTCCTCGGCACCGCACCAGTCCCCGCACCCACCGTCCCCGTCGCCGTCGCCGTCGCGCCCAGCAGCAGGTCAAGCGCCCGGGCCGTGGCCATGGTCGCCGAGGCTGCCGGGGTGTGCTTCAGGCGCAGGTCGTACGCCCAGATCGTGGCGGCCAGGGCGCCGGCGACCGTCAGGGCCGGACGGCCTGCCACGGCCGCGCAAGTGAGGCCCGCTGCCGTCAGAGCCGTTGCCGCGAGCAGGGCCGCGCCCGGGGTGATGCGGCCCGAGGGGAGCGGGCGGTGTGGGCGGTCCACCGCGTCCTCGTCCCGGTCCGCCCAGTCGTTGAGGGCCATGCCCGCCTCATACAGACACAGCGACGCGCCGACGGCCAGCGCGGTGCCCCGGTGGGGGCGTACCCCCAGGGAGGCCGCGCCCGCCAGGGCATCGCCCGGCACGGTGAACAGTGCCGAGACGCGCAGGAGTTCCGCCCACGCGCCCAGGCCGATGCCACCCGTGGAGGCGGGCGTCATCGGGCCTCCCGCACGCGGTCCGCGAAGGACAGCAGGGCCATGTACTGCTCGGCCAGCGCCGCCGGCCCGCCATCCGGGTCCTTGAAGTAGAAGCCGAGCTCGGGCAGCGGCCCCGAGATGCCAGCTTGGTGCGCGCGGGCCACCAGTCGTGCGAGGTCCAAAACCAGCGGCGCCGCCAACGCCGAGTCGCAGCCCTGCCAGGTCGTCTGGAGGATCATGCGGGAGCCGAGGAACCCATCGAAGGCGATGTGGTCCCAGGCCGTCTTCCACTCACCCAGCGCCGGGACGTCGTCAATGTGCACGTCGCCCTCCGGCAGCGCGCCGAGCGTCTCGGCCAGTACGCGGTTCTTGCCCGCGTTCTTCGCCGCCGCCGCGGCCGGGTCGGCCAGCGCCGCCCCGTCCCCGCCGCCGAGGAGGTTCGTGCCGGACCACGCCCGTACGGTCAGGGCGCGCTGCACGAACATCGGGGCGAGCACGGAACGGAGCAGCGTCTGGCCCGTCTTGCCGTCACGGCCCGCGTGGGGAAGTCCGCTCGCTGCCACGGCATCCTGGAGGGCTGCGACGCGCAGCCCGGTGGAGGGGGTGAAGTTGACGTACGGACAGCCGGCCCGCAGCGCGGCCGCCGCGTACAGGGAGCTCGCCGGCAGGGACGCGGACTGGTCGTCGGGGGCCGGTTCGGTGGAGGCGACGTTGACGACGACGACCCGTTCGAGTTCCTGGCGCCGCGCGAAGTCGCGCAGGTCCGCGGCGAAGGCGGAGATCAGTTCCTCGTCGCTGCGGGTGTCTCCGGCCAGCGGTCCCCCGGTCCGTATCTCCTGGTCGGCGGCGGCCAGTTCGGCGCGTACCGCCGACACCAGTCCGTGCGGCAGGACGCCCCCCGCCTCCAGCGAATCCGCACGCTTGGGCAGGGGGCAGCTCATGGTGTCGTGCCCGCCGAACACGAGCGACGACAGGGACGGCAGGCCGCTCTTCGCGAAGGCCGGTGTCTCGGTGACCATGCCGTCGGTCGGGTGGAGTCCCGCCGTGAGGGCGGCGCAGCCCGCGACGGCGGTCGTGGCGACGGAGCCGCGTGCTCCGACGAACCACACTCCGGTTCGTGCCGTGGATGTGGATGTCTCGTCGGGGTTGGTGATCACGGGCTGCCTCCCTGCCAAGGATTCTTGGGATGCCGAAGAAAGACGAATACGAAAGAACTGAAGACGAAAGACAAGGACGAAGGGCGGGGAAGAGACGGCGGGCGGGGCTCGGCGTGCTCCCGCCCGCCGCCGGTCCTGCGGGGTCTAGGGGGTGTCCGGCTTCGCGGGCAGCTCCTTGACCTTGATGTCGCGGAAGGAGACCTTGTCGTCCGCACCGTGGTTCTGCAGGCCGATGTGCCCCTGGGCCAGGCTGCGGGCGGGGTCGGTATTGGTGAAGTCGTTGATCTTCACCCCGTTGAGGAAGACGCGGAGCCGCTCTCCCTCGACCCGGATCTCGTAGCTGTTCCATTCGCCGGGCGGGTTGAGTGCGGCGTCACGTGCCGCGATGTTCGCGGCCTTGGAGCCGTAGACGGAGCCGGTGGTCCGGTCCGGTGCGTCGCTCGCGTCGATCTGGATCTCGTAGCCCTTGTTGACGGCCGACCACGGGTCGTCGGAGGCCGGGAAGCCCACGAAGATCCCGGAGTTGCTGTCGCCGGTCATCTTCCAGTCGGCCTTCAGGGAGTACGACTTGAGCTCCTTGGACTGGTTCCACAGGAGGCCCATGCCGCCGGTGGAGTTCAGCGTGCGGTCCTTGATCTCGAAGGATCCGGGGCCCGCCTGCTTCCAGCCCTCGTGGGTCTCGCCGTTGAAGAGCGGCCGGTAGTCCTTGGAGGGACGGCAGTCGGCCTTGGCGATCCCTGCGGCGTACAGCATTCCGCCCAACAGGTGCTTGCGGAAAGCTGGTTCGGCGTACGACTCCTTGGTGTGGCCGCCGCCGGTGTAGAAGGAGCGCCCGCCCTCGTACGGCTGGCACCAGGCGATCGGGTGATCGCCCTTCATGTTGCCGCCGGTGTAGGTGGTCTCGTCCAGGGTGGCCAGGACGCGGGCCTGCTCGCGCGGGTTGGTGCGGTAGTTGTACCACTCGTCGGTGCGCTGGAAGCTGTTCTCCAGGTGCGCGGTGGCGGGGTGGTCGTGGTCCTCGACGCGTACGGTCGCCGGCTGGATCTGCGGGTGCGAGTCGAAGTAGGCGCCGACGAGGCCGCCGTAGAACTTCCAGTCGTACTCGGTGTCGGCCGCGGCGTGGACGCCCATGTAGCCGCCGCCGTCCGCGACGTACTGCTCAAAGACCGTCTGCTGGTTGGCGTTCAGCACATCACCGGTCGTGGAGAGAAAGACCACGGCGTCGTAACGTGCCAGGTTCTGCGGGGTGAACTGCTGGGCTTCCTCAGTGGCGTCGACGGCCAGGCCGCGCTGCGCGCCGAGTTCCTTGAGGGCCTTGACGCCCTCGGGGATGGAGTCGTGGCGGAAGCCCGCGGTCCTGGAGAAGACCAGGAGCCGCTTCTTGGGTGTGGCGTCGCCCTTGGCGGTGGAGAAGATGAAGTCGTCCACGTCGTAGAGGGCGCCGTCACCGCCCTTGAAGACCAGGTAGAGCGTGGTGGTCTTGGTCGGGGGCTTCGTGATGGTCGTGGTGACGTCCTGGAATTTGTCCCAGCCACCGGTCACCGGGACGACGGTGGAGCCGATGAGCTTGCCGCCGGGTGAGCCGGTGCGTACTTCCAGGGTGCCGCCGGTCCCGCCCGATGAGACGCGGGCGGTCAGTGAGGTGGCGTCGGCCATCAGGTAGGGCGAGAAGGCGATCCAGTCGCCGTTGCCGATGTCGCCGACGGTCCTGCCGCCGTGCGCGGTCGCCTTGTCGAAGACGTTGACGCCGCTCGACTTGGAGAAGTGCTCGGCCTGGCGCTGCTTGGGCTGAAGCACCTTCTGAGAGTGGGTGGTCAGCGCCTCCTGGCCGCCGCCTCCGCCGTCGGTGTACTCGGCGTCGAAGACCGCGAAGATGTTGGCGTTCGGGTCGTGGCTGCTGTCGGCCGGGGTCTTGAGGATTCCGGAGCAGCCGTTGGCCGAGGTGATTGGGTGGCCGTGGCTGTCGTGGCCCAGGACGTATGTCACCTTGACCTTGGCGCAGTCGATCGCGCCGTCCTGCGCGTCGGTGACCTTCACCTTGAAGGGCACGTCGTCGCCGAAGTTGAAGAGCTGGCCGTCGCCCGGCAGCTCCAGCGTCACCTTGGGTGCGGTGTTGCCGACGACGACCCGCACGCTCGCGGAGCCGGTCCTGCCGGTGGAGTCCTTGGCGGTGACTGTGGCGGTGTAAGTGCCGTTCTTCTTGTACGCGTATGTGGGGTTGGCGGCCGTCGATGTTCCGCCGTCGCCGAACGCCCACGAGTACCTGAGCGCGTCACCGTCGGAGTCGGTGGTGCCGGCCGAGGAGAACTTCACCCGCAGCGGGGTCTGTCCCGATGTCTTGTCGGCCGCGGCCTCGGCGACCGGTGAGTGGCCGCCGGTGGCGTTCTCGATGCGGTAGAGACCGGAGTGCTCGTCGCCGCCGAACCAGGCGGTGCCGTAGTCGAGGATGTACAGCGCGCCGTCCGGGCCGAAGGCCGAGTCCATCACCTGGGTGCCGGTCCACGGGACGGGGTTGATGGACTGGACGTTGCCGTCGGCGTCCTGCTCGATGCGCTTGATCCAGCGCCGACCGAACTCGGTGGCGAAGAAGTCACCGTCGTACGCCTCGGGGAACTTTACCGGCGAGTCGAGGTTCGCGTCGTAACGGTAGACGGGGCCGCCCATCGGGGACTCCGAGCCGGTGCCGAAGTCGGGCACGGATCCGCCGTCGTACGGAATCCAGGCCTCCTGCGCGGGCGGCAGGTCGGTCAGTCCCGTGTTGTACGGCGAGGTGTCCCTCAGGTTGGCGCAGTCGAACTTCGCGCCGGATTCCTTCGTGGCGAAGTCGTAGTCGACATAGGCGTCGTTCTTGCCGGTGCAGAAGGGCCAGCCGAAGTTGCCGGGCTTGGTCACCCGGGCGAACTCGACCTGTCCCGCCGGACCGCGCTTGGGGTCGGCGGCGCCCGCGTCGGGGCCGTAGTCACCGACATACAGGACGCCGGTGGGCTTGTCGATGCTGAACCGGAAGGGGTTGCGGAAGCCCATCGCGTAGATCTCGGGGCGCGTCTTGTCGGTGCCCGGGGCGAAGAGGTTGCCGTCGGGAGCCACGTACGAGCCGTCCGCGTTCACCTTGATACGGAGGATCTTGCCGCGGAGGTCATTGGTGTTGCCCGAGGTGCGCCGCGCGTCGTAGGCGGGGTTGCGCCCGGGGCGCTCGTCCATGGGGGTGAAGCCGTCGGAGGCGAAGGGGTTGGAGTCGTCGCCGGTCGACAGGTAGAGGTTGCCCTGTGCGTCGAAGTCGATGTCGCCGCCGACGTGACAGCAGATGCCCCGGGTGGCGGGGACGTCGATGACCTTCTTCTCGCTGGCGTTGTCGAGGCTGCCGTCGGCCTTCAGGACGAAGCGGGAGAGCCGGTTCACGCCGTCGAACTTCTCGAAGTCGGCCGGGGTGCCCTCATTGGGGGCGTCGCCCGCAGGGGTGCTCAGGGGAGGTGCGTAATAGAGATAGATCTGCCGGTTCTCGTTGAACTTCGGGTCGATGCCGATGCCCTGGAGTCCCTCTTCGTCGTGCGAGTAGACCGGGATCGACCCGATGACGCGGGTGTTGCCCGCGGCGTCGGTGCTCCGCAGTTCTCCGTCGCGCGAGGTGTGCAGCACGGTGCGGTCGGGGAGCACGGCGAGCGACATCGGCTCGCCCGTCTCGGGCTCGCCCTTGGCGAGGGTGACCTGCTGGAAGTCCTCGGCAGCGACGGCCGAGTCGGCGGCCCCGCCGGAAACGGGCTTCTCGGCGGCGATGGCCTGGGGGGCCGTGAAGGCCAGTGATGCGCCGGCGAGCAGGCTGCCGGTGAGTAGAGCGAGTGCTTTTCGGGCTCTGAGCCGTTGTCTGTGCACGAGTGTCCTCCGGAAGTGAGCCGGTTGAACGGGCGGGTGCTGCCGTGCCGCGCGGGGACTGCCGCGCTCGCCTCACGGACGGTGCTTGTCGTGCGCCGCGCCGGGGCGTGAAGCTCTCGGATCGCGGTATCCGGAGTGCGCCGTCACCCCGGAACCGCTCATGTCCTGTACATCTCAGGGACGGTAGCCTGGTTCGTCCGGCACGGAAAGCCCTTGTGCAGGAAGGAAGTTCCACTTCTTCCCGCCAAAGGACAAAGCGCCGGCCGTCATTCCGTCGTCGGGCCAGCTCAAGCCCCTTCACACAGGGCGGCCGACGCGAGGGGCGCGCGGGAAACACAGCCGCACATCACAGCGGGACCGAGCCCTCCATGGCGGACCGTCCGCTCCCGGCAGCACGTTCGCTGCCAACATTTGCAAAAGCTACCAACTAGTTGACTTCTCGGTAATCCTGCTGCAATTCTCGCACTGGCAAAGACTCCTCCGATCGTTCAGGGAGAGGCATGTGGTGCGAATAGGAAAACGAGTCGCGAGCACGGCCGTCGCGGCTGCGGCCGTCACGGTGGCGTGGGCTCGACGAAAGCTCGATGCTGCCCTATGACAACGGTGCGATCGGCAAGGGCGAATCCTGAAACCGGACCAGGAGCGCGGCGAGCGAGGAGGAATCCGACACCGGGCCGGATGGCGCCTTCCTTGAACAGCTCCCCCGGCGGAAAGAAAATGGAAGACCTCTCCTTCACATTACTGAACGCAAAGCCAGAGACCAAGGAGAACGCCGAAGGGTGAGTGGCGCATTCCTGATCGGGTGTCCGGTACGCCCTCCACGGGACGCCGTAACGGACATCCTTGGTGCCGTGTGTCAATTCCCGTGCGGACCCGTCAATCGCTGCTGAACGCGGCGTCGAACGAACTGGACGGCGGGTCGAAACTGAAGTGCTTCAGCTGCGAAAGCGCTTCCGGCGCACCCTGCAGCCGGTCCATGCCGGCGTCCTCCCACTCGACGGAAACCGGTCCCTCGTAGTTGATGGAGTTCAGCATCCGGAACACGTCCTCCCACGGAACGTCGCCGTGCCCCGCCGACACGAAGTCCCAGCCGCGCCGCGGGTCGCCCCAAGGCAGATGGGACCCGAGCCGCCCGTTGCGTCCGTCGAGGCGCTTGCGCGACTCCTTGCAGTCCACGTGGTAGATGCGGTCGCGGAAGTCGTAGAGGAAACCGACCGGGTCCAGGTCCTGCCAGACGAAATGGCTGGGGTCGAAGTTCAGCCCGAAGGCGGGCCGGTGGCCGACCGCCTCCAGCGCGCGCTGCGTGGTCCAGTAGTCGTACGCGATCTCACTGGGGTGCACCTCGTGGGCGAAGCGCACCCCCTCGGCGTCGAAGACGTCCAGGATCGGGTTCCAGCGCTCGGCGAAGTCCTCGTAACCGCGCTCGATCATGTGCGGCGGGACCGGCGGGAACATCGCAACCAGGTGCCAGATCGACGAGCCGGTGAACCCGATGACGGTCCGCACCCCGAAGGCCGCCGCCGCGCGGGCGGTGTCCTTCATCTCCTCGGCCGCCCGCTGCCGTACGCCCTCGGGCTCGCCGTCGCCCCAGATGCGGGCGGGCAGGATGGCCTGGTGCCGCTCGTCGATCGGGTTGTCGCAGACGGCCTGGCCCACCAGGTGGTTGGAGATGGCGAAGCACTTCAGGCCGTACTTGTCGAGCAGCTGGTGCCGGGAGTCGAGATAGCCGGGATCGCCGATCGCCTTGTCGACCTCGAAGTGGTCACCCCAGCAGGCGAGTTCGAGGCCGTCGTAACCGAAGTCGCGGGCGAGGCGGCAGACCTCCTCCAGCGGCAGATCGGCCCACTGGCCGGTGAAGAGAGTGAAGGGACGTGCCATACCTGACAACCTCCTACGGGCGTACGGGCAGTACGGGCAGTACGGGTGTGTACACGGCGTTCTTCTCGGCGCTCTCCTCCACCGCCGCCAGCACCCGCTGCACCTGGAGTCCGTCCGCGAAGGACGGCGAGGGGTCGGTGCCGTTGGCGATGGTGTGGATCAGGTCGCGCGCCTGATGGACGAAGGTGTGCTCGTAGCCCAGGGCGTGGCCGGGCGGCCACCACGCCTCCAGATACGGGTGCTCGGGCTCGGTCACCAGGATCCGGCGGAATCCGGCGGTGACGGCGGGCTCGGTGTGGTCGTGGAACGACAGCTCGTTGAGGCGCTCCAGGTTGAAGGCCAACGAGCCGCGCTCACCGTTGAGTTCAATGCTGAGCGCGTTCTTGCGGCCGGCGGCGGTGCGGGTCGCCTCGAAGGAAGCGAGCGCCCCGGACACGAGCCTGCCGGTGAACAGCGCCGCGTCGTCGACGGTCACCTCACCGCGCTCGGCCGCCCGCCCGGAGCCGGACAGCCCGGCCGACGCCTCGGTGAGGAGCGGACGCGACCGTACGAACGTCTCGGTCAGCCCCGACACCCCGGCCAGCGGCTCCCCCGCCAGGTACTGCGCGAGGTCGACGATGTGCGCCCCCAGGTCACCGAGCGCCCCGGACCCGGCGTGCTCGCGCTCCAGGCGCCAGGTGAGCGGGAAGTCCGGGTCGACGAGCCAGTCCTGGAGGTAGGTGACGCGGACGTGCCGCAGCGCCCCCAGCCTGCCCTCCTCGATCATGCGGCGGGCGTACGCGATGGCGGGCACGCGGCGGTAGTTGAACCCGACCATCGCCACCTGGCCGCGTGCCCGAGCCCGTTCGGCCGCCTCCGCCATGGCCTCCGCCTCCGCGACGGAGTTGGCGAGAGGCTTCTCGCACAGCACGTGCTTGCCCGCCTCCAGCGCCGCGATGGCGATCTCGGCATGGCTGTCGCCCGGGGTGCAGATGTCGACGATCTGCACGTCGTCGCGGGCAATGACCTCGCGCCAGTCGGTCTCCGCCGCGGCCCATCCGTGCCGGTCCGCCGCAGCCCGTACCGCCTGCGGGTCACGGCCGCAGACGGCTGCCATGACGGGTCGCACCGGCAGGTCGAACACCCGGCCCGCGGTGCGCCACCCCTGCGAGTGGGCGGCGCCCATGAACGAGTATCCGACCATCCCGACGCCGAGCGTCGACGGTGCGCCGGCTTCCTGCTCCGTCCGGGTCTCTTCCCTGCGGGCCATACGGATCCTCCTTGTCGGACTCGAACGCGTCGAGTGCTCGGTGGGGGGGCGGGGTGCGGCGGTCGGCGGGGTTGGGGCGGTCAGCTGAAGCCCGTGGGCATGTACTCGTCGACGTTCTCCTTGGTGACGACGGCCGAGTAGAGCGTCAAGGAGACCGGGATCTCGAATTCCGACAGGCCCCCGACGCCCTTGCCCTGGCCGAGTGCGCGCGCCAGGTCGATCGCGGAGGCGGCCATGGTGGGCGGGTAGAGCACGGTGGCCTTGAGCACGCCCTTGCCGGACTTGATCGCCTTGAAGGCGGAGAGCGCGCCCGCGCCGCCCACCATCAGGAACTCGTCGCGGCCGGCCTGCTCGATGGCCCGGAGCGCGCCGACTCCCTGGTCGTCGTCGTGGTTCCACAGCGCGTCGAAGCTCTTCTGCGCCTGGAGCAGCGAGGACATCTTCGACTGGCCGGACTCGACGGTGAAGTCGGCTGCCTGGCGGGCCACCATCTTGATGTTCGGGTAGTTCTTGAGGGCGTCCGCGAAGCCCTGGCTGCGCTGCTTGGTCAGCTCCAGGTTGTCCAGGCCGGCGAGCTCGACGACCTTGGCGTCGGCCTTGTCCTTGAGCTGCTCGCCGATGTAGCGGCCGGCGCTGAGGCCCATGCCGTAGTTGTCGCCGCCGATCCAGCAGCGGTAGGCCTGCGGGGAGGAGAAGATGCGGTCGAGGTTGACCACCGGGATGCCGGCCCGCATGGCCTTCAGGCCCGCTTGTGTCATGGCCTTGCCGTCGGCGGGCAGGATGACCAGTACGTCGACCTTCTTGTTGATCAGGGTGTCGATCTGGCCTATCTGGGCCGCGGTGTCATTGGACCCCTCGGTGATGTCCAGCGTCACGTCCTTGTACTTCTTGGCGCGCTCGCGGGCGTTGACGTTGATGGCGTTGAGCCAGCCGTGGTCGGCCTGCGGTCCGGCGAACCCGATGGTGACCTGCTTGCCGGGCTTGTCGTCGGAGAGGGGCTGGTCGTTCGCCGCGGGCTTGTCCTTCTCGGCCGGCTCGTTGCTCGTGCAGGCGGTGAGGAGGGCGCCGGCGGAGACGGCCGCGGTGCCGAAGAGCAGTCCTCTGCGACTGGTTCGGGAGATTTCTGGCATGACGGTGACCCCTTTGTCTGTGTCGTCAGGCATTTCTGAGCAGGCAGGTTCGTCCGGGTACTCAGCTAATGCTCGGAGGACGCGGTGCGGCGCTGGACCAGGACCGCGGCGACGATGATCGCGCCCTTCGCTATCTGCTGCGTGGCGCTCTGCAGGTTGTTGAGGATGAAGATGTTGGTGATCGTGGTGAAGATGAGGACACCGAGCACCGAGCCGACGATGGTTCCCCGGCCGCCGCTCAGCAGCGTTCCGCCGATGATGGCGGCGGCGATGGCGTCGAGTTCGTAGAGATTGCCGTTGGTGTTCTGACCGGAGCCCGACAGGACGATCAGCATGAAGGCGGCGATGCCGCAGCACAGGCCGGACAGCAGATAGAGGTAGAGCCGCTGCCTGCGTACGTCGATGCCCGCGAGCCTGGTCGCCTCGGGGTTGCCGCCGACCGCGACCGTGCGACGGCCGAACGTCGTGCGGTTGAGCAGCAGCCAGCCGATGGCCGCGACCACCACGAAGATGATGGCGAGGGGCGGGATGCCCAGGATGTACGCGTCCCGGCCGCCGAGGTCGAGCACGGACGCGCAGCAGTCCGGGTCGACGGACTGCGTCCTGCCCTCGGTGATCTGCAGGGCGAGGCCGCGTCCGGCTGCCAGCATCGCGAGCGTCGCGATGAACGGCACCATGCCGCCGTACGCGATCAGCACCCCGTTGACCAGCCCACAGGCCAGGCCGACGACCACCGCGGTGAACAGGATGCCGGCGAAACCGTACTGCTGGGTGGCGACGGTCGTGGCCCACACAGAGGCAAGTGCCACGATCGCGCCGACCGACAGGTCGATGCCGCCACTGGTGATGACGAACGTCATGCCCACGGTGACCACGCCGATGGTGGACGCCTGGATGAGGACCAGCTGGAGGTTGCTGGTGGCCAGGAACTCGTCCGGCTTGGTGATGCCGCCGATCAGAATGAGTACGGCGAGGACACCGATCAGCGACAGGGTCCGGATGTCGGCGCGCAGCCCAAGTTTCAGTTTCGGCGGCCGTACTCCCTCTCGCTGTCTGCCGGGGGGACGCGCAGCCGTGGGCTCCGGCCCACTGTGCTGCGCCGGGGTTGAGGACTGCGTCATGGCGTCGGGCTCCCTTCCATCACAAGGTCGAGTACCCGGTGCTCGTCCAGCTCCCGGGCCGGCGCCGTGTGTACGACGCGCCCCTCCCTGAGTACGAGCACCCGGTCGGCGAGGCCCAGGACTTCCGGGACTTCGCTGGATACCAGCAGCACGGCGAGGCCTTCGTCGGCCAGCCGGCGGATCACGGCGTACAGCTCGGCGCGCGCTCCGACGTCGACACCGCGGGTCGGCTCGTCGAGCAGCAGGACGCGGCAGCCGCGCAGCAACCACCGTGCCAGTACGGCCTTTTGCTGGTTGCCCCCGGAGAGGGTGCGGACGCGCGCTTCGGGGTTGTCGGGGCGCAGCGAGAGTTCGCGGGTCGCGGCCTGGGCGGCGGCGCGCTCCTTCCCGCGGTCCAGCCAGCCGCCGCGCGAGAAGCGCGACAGGGTCGACACCGACACGTTGCGGGTGACGGATTCGAGCATCAGCAGGGCCTGGGCCTTGCGCTCCTCGGGGGCGAGTCCGACCCCGGCGCGGACGGCGGCACGGACGCTGCCGGTGCGCAGCCGGGTGCCGTCGACGGTGACCTGGCCGGTGGTCGCCTTGCGTGCGCCGTAGACGGTCTCCAGGATCTCGGAGCGCCCCGACCCCACCAGTCCGGCGAGGCCGACGATCTCCCCGGCACGGATCTCCAGGTCGAGCGCCGCGAACTCGCCGTCCCTGGAGAGACCTTCGACGCGCAGCACCGGTTTGGTCAACTGCACGGTCTTGGAAGGTCGTTGGGGAAAGACGTGCTCGACGTCGCGTCCGGTCATCAGCGCCACGATCTCGCGGGTCGGGGTGTCCTCGGCCGGTAGTCCGACCGCGACGGTCCGGCCGTCCTTGATGACGGTCACCCGGTCACCGATGCGGCGGATCTCCTCCAGCCGGTGCGAGATGTAGACGACGGCGACCCCGCCGGCGGTGAGTGTCGCCACGATGCGGAAGAGGTTGTCGACCTCGTCGGGGTCGAGGGCGGCCGACGGCTCGTCCATCACTATCAGCCGTACGTCGTGGGAGAGTGCCCGCGCCATCGACACGATCTGCTGCTGGGCGGCGGAGAGCGAACCGACCAGGCCGGCCGCGTCGATCTCCGGGTGGCCGAGGCGCTTGAGCAGGGCGGTGGCCGAGGCTTTGGCGGTCCGGCCCTTCACGACGAAGCCGGCGACGGTGGGCTCGTGTCCGAGGAAGATGTTCTCGGCGACCGACAGCCCCTCCACCAGGTCGAGTTCCTGGTAGATGGTGGCGATGCCCAGACGCATGGCGGCGATCGGCGACTTGAGCGTCACCACCTTGCCCTGCCAGGTGATTTCGCCGTCGTCGGGCTGGTGGACCCCTGCGAGCACCTTGATGAGGGAGGACTTGCCGGCGCCGTTCTGGCCGAGCAGGCAGTGGACTTCGCCCGCCCTGACCTCCAGGTCGACGCCGTCGAGTGCGCGCACTCCCGGGAACGACTTGGTGATGGCGGACATCGCGAGAAGAAGGGACGGTGGTGAGGGTGGAGCTGCTTGCGTCGGTGCCATGACGGTTCCCCTCGGCGGGTGCGGCCGGGCGGTGCCGGCTTCACGCCGTCGCTTGTCGGCGACGGGCAGCTGAGGCCGGGCTGTGGGCGGGCAGGGCAAAGCAGGGTGCGGTGGTGCGGGGCGGTGCGCGCCTTGCGGCGTTACGTCGTCGGCCTGTTGGGGTCAGGCCGGTGAGAACAGGTGGTCGCTGATGAGCCGGGCCGCGCCGATCGCTCCGGCAGCGGCACCCAACTCGCCCAGGACGATAGGCAGATTGCCGGTCGCGAGCGGAAGCGACCGGCGGTAGACCTGGGTTCGGACGCTGGCGAGAAGCGTGTGGCCGAGGCCCGTCACTCCCCCGCCGATCACCACGAGCCCGGGGTTGAAGAAGCTGACGAGTCCGGCGATGACCTGGCCGACGCGGTTGCCGCCTTCCCGGATGAGGTCGAGGGAGGTGGCGTCGCCGGCCGCCGCGGCGGCGGCGACGTCGGCGGCCGTGAGGCGGCCGGACGCGTCGAGCCGGGCGGCCAGTTCGACGGAGTGGCCCGCGCGGGCCGCTTCCTCGGCATCGCGGGCGAGCGCGGCTCCGCTGAAGTGGGCCTCCAGGCAGCCCCGGTTGCCGCAGGCGCAGGCCCGGCCGTCCGGTTCGACCTGAATGTGGCCGATGTCGCCGGCGCTGCCCGTCGTACCGCGGTAGACCTCGCCGCCGACGACGATGCCGCAGCCGATGCCGGTGCCGATCTTGATGCAGAGGAAGTCGGCCACGGAGCGGGCGACGCCCGCGTGCTGCTCCCCCATGGCCATCAGGTTCACATCGTTGTCGACCATGACGGGGCAGCCCAGGTCCTGGCTGAGTGCCTCGCGTACGGGGAAGCCGTCCCAGCCCGGCATGATCGGGGGTGCGACCGGCACGCCCTCGGGGAAGCGGACCGGGCCCGGCACGCCGATGCCTGCCCCGTCGAAGCCTTCCGCGAGGCCGGACGCCTTGAGCTTGGCCGCCATCGCGAGCACCTGCTCGAATACGGCGACCGGTCCCTCACGTACGTCCATGGGATGGTTGAGGTGGCCGAGCACTTCCAACTCGGCGTTGGTGACGGCGACATCGATCGAGGTGGCCCCAATGTCGACGCCCAGGAAGCGCAGGGCGGGCGCGAGTCTGATGTTGTGCGACCGGCGTCCGCCGCGGGAGGCGGCGAGACCGTCGGCCACCACCAGCCCGGTCTCCAGCAGCCGGTCGACCTCGACGGCCAGCTTCGAGCGCGAGAGCTCGACCTGATCGCCGAGCTGCGCACGGGAGTTGGGGCCGCCGTCACGCAGGAGGCGGAGCAGCCGCGCCTGATGCGCGTTCGCGGGTCGAGCGGTCATGCGCCTCACGTGCCCCTCCCTGCCTCATCGGATGTTCTCCGTGGTGCTTTGGAGGGGAACGTAGCAGCGGCTGCCGGGAGTGGGAAGAAGTTGAGCAGGAATCCGCCCCACCTTTCTCCACACTCAGGACAAAGCTGCGTCTTGGAGGGTCTCAGACGGTCGTTTTCACGCCTCGCGCTCGTGGTAAGTGGTGCGGGTGTGCTCGGTGTGGGCCCGCATGACCTCGGTGGCGCGCTGTTCGTCGCGGGCGGAGATCGCGGCGATCAGCTCGCGGTGCTCGATCCAGGACTGCTTGCCGCGCTGGCGGGCCACGGGCGTGTAGTACCAGCGGACCCGTCGGTCCACCCGGCCGGCCAGTTCGGCGAGGACCAGATTGCCCGCCAACTCCATGATTTTGGCGTGGAACTGGGCGTTGACGGCTACGGTCAGGTCCACGTCGTCGGCCATGACGGCCTGCTCGCCCCGGGCGCACAGCTCTTCGAGGGCCGCGATCTGGGCGGACCCGGCGTTGGCGGCGGCCAACCGTGCGGCTTCGGCCTCAAGGAGTGTGCGTACGGAGAGGAGCTGATCGGCCTCTTCTTCCGTGGGCTCGTGCACGAACGCGCCCTGCGCGGGCCGCAGATCGACCCATCCCTCGGTATTGAGCCGCTGCAGCGCCTCGCGCACGGGCTGGCGGGACACCCCGAGGTGTCCGGCGAGCTCGCTCTCCACCAAGTGCTGGCCCGGACGCAGCGAACGGGTCGTGATGAGTTCGAGCAGGGCTTCGTAGACCCGCTCGCGCAGCGGCCCCGGCCTCTCCAGCTTGGGTACGGCTCCCTGCGGCAGTCCTGCGGACAACATCGCGGTCCCCCTCCTGTCGCCGGAGAAGCCAACCTGAGTTGGCTATCGTCTACAGTCTACCGAGCGCAATCGACGCCATGCGGAGATCCTCGTCACGCTCGCGCGGCGATGGGGTGGGGCTGTTCAGTTGTCGCTCGGGGGCGCTCCTTACGGGCAGCTGATGACCTGGCCCGCGTACGACAGGTTCCCGCCGAAGCCGAACAGCAGGACCGGGGCGCCGGACACGATCTCGCCGCGCTCCACCAGCTTGGACAAGGCGATCGGGATGCTCGCGGCGGAGGTGTTGCCGGACTCGACGACATCGCGGGCGATGACCGCGTTGATCGCGCCGATCTTCTGCGCGACGGGCTCGATGATCCGCAGATTCGCCTGGTGCAGGACCACCGCGGCCAGCTCCTCGGGCGTGATGCCGGCCCGCTCGCACACCTTGCGTGCGATGGGCGGCAGCTGGGTGGTGGCCCAGCGGTAGACAGACTGGCCCTCCTGGGCGAAGCGCGGGGGCGTGCCCTCGATCCGTACCGCGTGACCCAGTTCCGGCACCGAACCCCACAGCACCGGGCCGATCCCCGGCTCCTCGTCCTCGGCGCAGGCCTCGACGACCGCCGCGCCCGCGCCGTCGCCGACCAGGACACAGGTGGTGCGGTCGGTCCAGTCGGCGATCTCGGCCATCTTGTCCGCGCCGATCACCAGGGCTCTGGTGGCCGATCCGGCCCGTACCGCGTGGTCGGCCGTGGCGAGGGCGTGGGTGAAGCCCGAGCAGACGACATTAAGGTCCATCGTGGCCGGCGAGGTCATCCCGAGTCGGGCGGCGACGCGCGCCGCCATGTTCGGCGACCGGTTGATCGCGGTGGACGTGGCGACCAGAACGAGGTCGATGTCGGCCGGCGTCAGCCCTGCCGAGGCGAGCGCCTTGGCGGCGGCGTGCGCGGCCAGCTCGTCCACGGGTTCCTCGGGCCCCGCCACATGGCGGGTCTTGATCCCGACCCGGCTGGTGATCCACGCGTCGCTGGTGTCGACCAGCTCCGCGAGGTCCTCGTTGGTGAGCACCTTGGCAGGCTGGTAGTGCCCGAGCGCGACGACACGTGAGCCGGTCATGACGGATCCACCCCTCTTTGCGAACAGTCGGAGCAACCCACTCTTCTTTGTGACCCACGGGTACGAGGGTGCGTGAATCAACAGGATTCGCCGTCCACTCTTTGGAGCTTCTTGCTGACCGCATCCCTTGCCACATCCCTTGACCACTCGGAAGGGATACTGTAGACAATATTCTGTCGACACCATTTGCTCCTCCGCCACCGGAACCAAGCTCTTCTGCGTCTCGGGTCAGGTCGACCGGCCCGGGATCTACGAGCTGCCGTTCGGGGCGAACCTCCGTGACCTGCTCGAACTGGCGGGCCCGCCGCGCGATCTGCGGGCCGTGCCGCTCGGCGGCGCCGGCGGCTTCGTACGCCCCGACGAGCTGGACATCCGGCTCACCTTCGAGGGCACGCGCGCCGCGGGCGCCACCCTCGGCTCGGGCGCGGTCCTGGTCCTGGTCCTGGACGACACCGACGACCTGCCCCGAGTGCCGCTGCGCATCCTCACCGAGTCGGCGTGTGTGTACTGCGGCAACTGCATCGAGGTGTGTCCCACGGGCGCGCTGAGCTTCAAGTCGGAGTTCGACATGCGCGCGGCGGGGACCTGGGACGAACCGGCCCAGACCGAGACGACGACCGGGTGCGCGCACTGCGGCGTCGGCTGCGACCTCACTTTGCACGTGCGGGACAATGAGATCGTCAAGGTCACCTCGCCGCACGACAACCCGGCGACCCACGGCATTCTGTGCATCAAGGGCCGATTCGGCTACCAGCACGTACAACAGCGCTGATCGTGCAGTGCTGCTTGCGAAGAAATCGCGAATAGGCCGATCGCCGATCGTGAAGAAGTGGGACGGATCACCATGGGACGGGTCACCGAGCGCCGCCGCGTCATCCGCGTCAGGGACGGGGTCGTCAGTACCCGCCCGGACACTCTGGTCGCCGAGGAGCCACTGGAGATCCGGCTGAACGGCAAGGCGCTGGCCATCACCATGCGCACGCCGGGTGACGACTTCGCGCTCGCCACCGGCTTCCTCGTCAGCGAGGGCGTGATCGGCGACGCGTCGGACGTGCGGAGTGTCGTCTACTGCGCGGGCGCCACGGCCGACGGGGTGAACACGTACAACATCGTCGATGTGCGGCTGGCGGACGGCGTCGAGGTCCCGGACATCACGCTGGAGCGCAACGTCTACACGACGTCGTCGTGCGGGCTGTGCGGCAAGGCCAGCCTGGACGCCGTGCGCACCACCACCCGCTTCCCGATCTCCGACACTCCCCCGGTCCGGGTCACACCCGAGCTGCTCGCCGGCCTCCCCGACCGGTTGCGGGCGGCGCAGCGGGTGTTCGACAGGACCGGGGGTCTGCACGCGGCGGCGCTCTTCTCGGAGGCGGGTGAGCTGATCGACATCCGGGAGGACGTGGGCCGGCACAACGCGGTCGACAAGCTCGTCGGCCGCGCCCACCGCGACGGGCGCCTGCCGTTGTCACGGGCGGTGCTTCTCGTCTCGGGACGGGCGTCCTTCGAGCTCGCCCAGAAGGCGGTGATGGCGGGCATTCCGGTGCTCGCGGCGGTTTCCGCGCCGTCGTCGCTCGCCGTCGACCTGGCCGTGGAGACCGGTCTGACGCTGGTCGGTTTCCTGCGCGGGCCGAACATGAACGTGTACGCGGGTGATGCGCGCATCGCCCTGCGCTCCGGGGTCTGACGCGCCCCGCCGCACGCACGGGAGGAGGGCCCGGCCGGTGGGGAGCGCCCCCTGCGTCGGCCGGGTCACTTCCGGATGGCAGGTCCGATCCTGCGTCCGTCTGGGAGCGGGTGCGGATCGGTCCGCCGGGGAGTGGGTGCGGGGCCCCTGTGTACGCCGGGTGCGGGTCGGTGGCGCCTGCGGCGGGCTGTTCCCCTCCCCGCACACGCTCCCCACTCGTTTCAGCGCCGCCGGCCCCCGCGCGTCGGAGACGGAGCGGGCTTCGGGGCCGGGACCAGTTGGAGCGCCAGCGTTGCCGGAGGGGCGGCCAGGCCGGGGCCGCCGGCCGCGACCCAGGCCAGGATGTCGTCCGTGCAGTCGTCGTCCAGCGCCCAGCCGACCCACGCAGCCCGCCCACCCCGGCGCCGCCCCTCCGTGGAGGGCTGGACCACCACCACGTTCGCCTGCCCGCACGGCCCGAGGCACTCGCTCGTGCGCACCAGCAGCCGCCCCTCGGACGCCGCGGCGGCCTCCCGCAGCCGGCGGAGCTGGCCGTCGTGGTCGGTACCGGGATGCTTGCCGGCGTCCCCGCAGCAGCAGCCCCTGCACACCGTGAGGGCGCAGGGACGGGGGCCGAAGGCACGTATCGCTGAGGTCACTTGGTGATCTTGCCAGCCAGGGGCCACGCCCAGACGGACGATCCGGACCACCGGGGCGAGGAATTCATCACGTTTGGTAGGGGTGGTGCAGGTGGCGCGGGCAAAACAGACCGATCCACGCCCACCTTTCCCGGCCGCCCCGACCGACGCATCCGCCCCGCGCCTACCGACTCGCGCCGACGCGTCCGGCGGCGGCCTCCACGGACACATCCGCCCCGTCCCCCGGCAGCACATCGCGCGAGCGCCTCTTGGCGATCACCGCGCACACCATCAACTGCATCTGGTGGAAGAGCATCAGCGGCAGCACCGCCAGGCTTGCCTCCGCGCCGAAGAGCACGCTCGCCATCGGCAGCCCCGCCGACAGCGACTTCTTCGACCCGGCGAACTGGATCGTGATCCTGTCCTCCCGCCCGAAGCCGAGCCGCTTCGCCCCGAACCAGGTCAGCGAAAGCATCAGCGCGAGGAGCACCGCCTCCACGCCGAGCAACGCCCCGAGTCGGCCCGCGCTCACCTGGTGCCAGACGCCGGCCGTGACGCCCTGGCTGAAGGCGGTGTAGACGACGAGCAGGATCGACCCGCGGTCGACGTATCCGATGGCCTTCTTGTGGCGGGCCAGGAAACCCCCGATCCAGCGGCGCAGCAGCTGCCCCGCGACGAAGGGCACCAGCAGCTGGACGACGATCTTCAGCAGCGAGCCCCCGGAGAAGCCCGCCGCGCCGCCGCCGAGCAGCGGTGCCGCGAGCAGTGGGGTGAGGAAGATCCCGATGATGCTGGAGAAGGATCCCGCGCAGATCGCGGCCGGCACATTGCCCCGCGCGACGGACGTGAAGGCGATCGAGGACTGGACCGTCGACGGCACCAGGCACAGGAAGAGAAGTCCGCTGTAGAGCGGAGGGGTGAGAACGCCGGGGACGAGGCCCCGGGCCGCGAGCCCGAACAGCGGGAAGAGCACGAACGTACAGGCCAGGATGGTCAGATGGAGCCGCCAGTGGCGAAGCCCGTCCGTCACCTCGCGGGTGGAGAGCCGCGCCCCGTAGAGGAAGGCGCGGGCGGGCCTGCCGGACCTGGGCGGCGTGGACTTCGTACTGCTGCACGGTCGGCGCCCGGCGGCCCAGGAGGCGGCGGACGCGCTGGCCACTGCGATCCTGGCGGGTGGCGACCAACTGCACCGCCCGGCCGCGAGCGAGACGTGACCCTCGCGCGTCGCTGACCGGCGACGCATCCTCCGACCGGTTACGCGTGCCACCACCGCCCCCTCCCGGATCGGTGCCGGGCCCGCCCGACCCCGCGTGAGCGGCGCGTACAGATTCCGTGGAGGTTTCCGCGCGCCATACTTACTCCGAAGTCAGGAGTGTGCCCGAGCCTTCCCCCTTGTGGCCGCTTTTCACCCTGCCGCCCCGCGCTGACCTGTGCCGATGCAGCGTTGGCCGGATTCCGCAACCCCCTGCCGCCGCCGGTCCCCTTGGGGTACCGTCACCGGCGCTGTGCGGAGCGCCACAAGGAGCAGGTCATTGCGCGAGTTCACTGTCCCACCCATGGCAGCGGCGCCTCAGGTCGGCGGACTTGCGGATGCCGTCTTCGATCACGCCGAGGAGGATCCGCACCACGTCATGCTCGGACGCAAGGGCGACGACGGGCGCTGGCACGACGTGACCGCGGTCGCGTTCCGCGACGAGGTGCTGGCGCTCGCCAAGGGGCTGATCGCGCACGGCGTGCGGTTCGGCGACCGGGTCGCGATCATGTCGCGCACCCGCTACGAGTGGACGCTCTTCGACTTCGCGCTCTGGACGGTCGGCGCCCAGCCCGTGCCGGTCTATCCGACCGCCTCCGCCGAGCAGGTCTTCTGGACGCTGTACGACGCCGACGTGTCGGCGTGCATGGTCGAGCACGAGGACCACGCGATGACCATCGGCTCGGTGATCGACCGGCTGCCGCTGCTCAAGAGGCTGTGGCAGCTGGACGCGGGCGCCGAGGCGGAGCTGCTGCTGGCGGGCGCGCACATCGGCGACGACGTGGTGCACCGCCACCGGCGGGCCGTGACACCGGATTCGGTGGCCACCGTGATCTACACGTCGGGCACCACGGGCCGCCCCAAGGGCTGTGTGATCACGCATGCGAACTTCATGTTCGAGACGGACACCGCGATCGCCCGCTGGGAGCCGGTCTTCAACTCCGGGGCGAGCGAAGAGGCGTCCACCCTGCTCTTCCTGCCGCTCGCGCACGTCTTCGGCCGGATGATCGAGGTGGCAGCGATCAGGGGACGGGTCAAGCTGGGCCATCAGCCCGCGCTGTCCGCAGACGTGCTGCTGCCCGATCTCGCCGCGTTCCGGCCGACGTTCCTTCTCGCCGTGCCGTACATCTTCGAGAAGGTCTACCAAGTGGCGCGGCGCAAGGCCGAGCGTGCGGGCAAGGAGGCGGCGTTCGACAAAGCCGTCGAGGTGGCGGTGCGGTACGCGGATGCTCAGGAGCACCGCGCGTTCGGCACAGGACCCGGGCCATCCGCCTCGCTGCGCCTGCAGCACCAGTTCTTCGACAAGGCGGTGTACGGGAAGGTCCGGGACGCCATGGGCGGTCGGGTGCGGCACGCCATGTCCGGGGGGTCCGCGATGGAGCGCCGCCTCGGGCTGTTCTTCGCGGGCGCGGGCGTGACGGTCTACGAGGGCTACGGCCTGACGGAGACGACCGCCGCCGCCACCGCCAACCCGCCCGAGCGCACCCGTTACGGCACGGTCGGGCTGCCGCTGCCCGGCACGACCGTGCACATAGCCGACGACGGGGAGATCTGGCTGCACGGCGGGCAGGTGTTCTCGGGGTATCTCGGCGACCCGAAGTCCACCGACGCGGTGCTGCACGACGGCTGGCTGGCCACCGGCGACATCGGCATGCTGGACGAGGAGGGCTATCTGACGATCACCGGGCGGAAGAAGGAGATCCTGGTGACCTCGGGCGGCAAGAGTGTGTCGCCGGTCGGCTTGGAGGAGCGAGTGCGGGCGCATCCGCTGGTGGCCCAGTGCATCGTCGTCGGCAACGACCGGCCGTACATCGCGGCGCTCGTCACGCTGGACCTGGAGGCCGTCGACCACTGGCTCCATATGCAGAACAGATCGCCGCTCCCCCCCGCCGATCTGGTGCGGGACGCCGATCTGGAGATGGAAGTCCGGCGTGCGGTGGTGGCCGCCAATACGGCGGTCTCGCAGCCCGAGTCGATTCGCACCTTCCGGATCCTGGCCCATCAGTTCAGCGAGGAGCGCGGGCTGCTGACGCCCTCGCTCAAGCTCAAGCGCAAGGCGATCGAGGCGGCGTACACCGCGGAGGTCAACGCCCTCTACCGCTGACGG
The DNA here is from genome assembly GCF_030063415.1 of Streptomyces sp. H27-C3. Taxonomy (GTDB): domain Bacteria; phylum Actinomycetota; class Actinomycetes; order Streptomycetales; family Streptomycetaceae; genus Streptomyces. The sequence goes on from NZ_JASITA010000012.1 coordinate 106,670, forward strand.
GCGCCGCTCGAAATATTTCTGACGGGTCATCAATTGGCAGTGCGTCAGTTATTGACTGTTCGTCAGGTCAGCCACAGAATGCGGGGCATCCCAAGGGAGGGGCCCCCTGCGTCGCGACCGGTCCGCACGTGGCCCCCGGGCCGGGAACCACCGGGCGGGGGATGGGACTGATGTGCGCCGTGGGTCCACAAGTTCACATGAGTGTCTGCGGTTCAGCGACATGCTCCAGATTCGCGGCATGACGGGACGCGGTCAATAGCCCGGACCAATCACATCGAAGCTGTATTGAGCCAATCATTCCGCTCTTCCGGGGAATGTGTCGGGCCGTGTGATCGTTGAGCAGGGGAGTACCAACCGACGACGTAAGGATCGACTCCTCGTGAGCAACGTCCCCACAATCACCCTGAACAACGGCGTCGAGATGCCGCAGCTCGGCTTCGGTGTCTGGCAGGTGCCGGACGATGAGGCCGCGAAGACCGTGGGCACAGCGATCGAGTCCGGGTACCGGAGCATCGACACAGCCGCGATCTACGGCAACGAGACGGGGACCGGCCGGGCCATCGCCGACTCGGGAGTCCCCCGCGACGAGCTCTTCGTCACCACGAAGCTGTGGAACGAGAACCAGGGTTACGGCTCGACCCTGCGCGCCTTCGACGAATCGCTGAGCAAGCTCGGCCTGGACCATGTCGACCTGTATCTGATCCACTGGCCGGCGCCGTCCCAGGACAAGTATGTGGACACGTACAAGGCCTTCGAGGAGATCCACGCGGACGGCCGTGCCAAGGCCATCGGTGTCTCCAACTTCCATCCGGAGCACCTGGAGCGCCTGCTCGGCGAGACTTCGATCGTCCCCGCGGTCAACCAGATCGAGCTGCACCCGCAGCTCCAGCAGGAGGCGCCCCGCGCCTTCCACGCCAAGTACTCCATCGCCACCGAGGCATGGTCGCCGCTCGGCTCGGGCAAGGGCCTGCTGGAGGTCCCGACGGTCGTCGCCGTCGCCCGCAAGCACGGCAAGAGCCCGGCCCAGGTGGTTTTGCGCTGGCACCTGCAGATCGGCAACGTGGTGATTCCGAAGTCCGTGACGCCGTCGCGGATCAAGGAGAACATCGACGTCTTCGACTTCGAGCTCGACAACGACGACCTGGCGGCATTCGCCGCTCTCGACGAGGGCAAGCGCCTGGGCGCCGACCCGGCGACCGGCTGACCCCGGTCATCACCGTCGCGCCGCCGCTCGGCCCAGCCGTGCGGCTGCCCAGCCGTGCGGCGACGCGGTCGCGCGGTCGTTTTTACCTGCCACCCTCACCGGTTTGTGCCCCACCGACGCCCGCTCTCCCTTTGACTTTCCCCGGCCCGTTCCACCGAACGGAGCAGCGCCCGAGCCTCTCGGGACACGCCCCGATGGGCCGCCACAGCAGTGACCGGGACATGCCCGGGAAAGGCTCAGCCGCAGCCTCCGGGAGGGGGAAGCACCCGGCTCGTCACGCGTAGAGGCCCAGGTAGTGGATCCGCACCCGCAGGCCTCCGGTAGCGTCGCACTATGAGCCATCCCCATCCCGAGCTAAAAGCCGCCCCACCCCTGCCCGCCGGAGGGCTCAGGATCGTCGCCCTCGGCGGTCTGGGTGAGATCGGCCGCAACATGACGGTTTTCGAGCACTCAGGCAAGCTGCTGATCGTCGACTGCGGCGTGCTGTTCCCCGAAGAGACCCAACCCGGCGTGGATGTGATCCTGCCGGACTTCACCTCGATCCGGGACCGGCTCGACGACGTCCTGGCCGTCGTGCTGACCCATGGCCACGAGGACCACATCGGCGCCGTGCCGTATCTGCTGCGCGAGCGGGCCGACATTCCCATCGTCGGCTCGAAGCTGACGCTGGCGTTCCTGGAGGCCAAGCTCAAGGAGCACGGCATCCGCCCGCGCAGCGTGCGGGTGCGCGAAGGCGACCGGCGGAGCTACGGCCCCTTCGACTGCGAATTCGTGGCGGTCAACCACTCCATCCCGGACAGCCTCGCGGTGGCGATCCGTACCAGTGCCGGGATGGTGCTGCACACCGGTGACTTCAAGATGGACCAGTTCCCCCTTGACGAGCGCATCACCGACCTGCGCGCCTTCGCCCGACTCGGCGAGGAGGGCGTCGACATGTTCCTCACCGACTCCACCAACGCCGAGGTCCCGGGTTTCACCACCTCCGAGCGCGAGCTGAATCCGGCGATCGAGCAGGTCCTGCGCACCGCGCCCCGGCGCGTCATCGTGTCCAGCTTCGCCAGCCATGTGCACCGCATCCAGCAGGTACTTGACGCCTCGCACCAGCACGGCCGCAAGGTCGCCTTCGTGGGCAGATCGATGGTCCGCAACATGGGCATCGCCCGCGACCTCGGCTACCTGAAGGTTCCGTCCGGGCTGGTCGTCAGCCTCAAGGAACTGGAGAAGCTCCCGGACCACAAGATCACTCTGGTGTGCACGGGATCGCAGGGCGAGCCGATGGCCGCGCTCTCGCGCATGGCCAACCGCGACCATGTGATCCGGATCGGCAAGGGCGACACCGTCCTGCTCGCCAGCTCCCTCATCCCGGGCAATGAGAACGCCATCTACCGGGTGATCAACGGCCTGACCAGGTGGGGCGCGAACGTCGTCCACAAGGGCAACGCCAAGGTGCACGTCTCGGGGCACGCCAGCGCCGGCGAGCTCGTGTACTGCTACAACATCGTCAAGCCCAAGCACGTGATGCCCGTGCACGGCGAATGGCGCCACCTGCGGGCCAACGCCGATCTGGCCATCCGGACCGGCGTCGAGCCCGACCGGGTGATCATCGCCGAGGACGGTGTGGTCGTCGACCTCGTCAACGGGCGGGCCTCGATCACCGGCAAGGTGCCCGCGGGCAACGTGTATGTGGACGGCATGACGGTCGGCGGCGCCACCGAGGCGTCCTTGAAGGACCGTCTCACCCTCGCGGAAGAGGGTGTCATCACGGTCGTGGCGATCGTCGACGCCGACACGGGCGCCCTCGCCGAGGCCCCCGACTTCCTGGCCCGCGGTTTCGTACACGACGACACCACCTTCGAGCCGGTCATCCCCGTGATCGAGAAGACGCTGGCGACGGCGGCCAAGGAGGGTGTGGGCGACGCCCGTCAGCTGGAGCAGCTCATCAGCCGCGCCGTGGGCTCCTGGGCCTTCAGGACACACCGCCGCAAGCCCCTCATCATCCCGGTCATCATCGACGCCTGAGCCGCCGTACAGGTGGCTACGGAGTCGTACGAACACGGGTGGCCGACGGCACAGAAGCCGACGGTGGAGAAGAGGAGCGGATGAGCGCGCGTTTCGAGGAGATCGACTATTCCCCGACGGCCATGGGAGACATCAGCCTGCGGCGTCGACGGGATCCTGTGTCGGGCCAGGACGTGTACGAGGTCAAGCTCGGTGACGAGTTCCTCATGTCCAGCCTCTTCACCACGGGAGAGATCGAGCTCGCGCGACTCGGCCTGGCGAAGCTGCCGGGCGACGGGCTGGACATCGTCGTGGGCGGGCTCGGCCTCGGCTACACCGCTCAGGCGGTTCTCGACGACTCACGGGTGCGCTCGCTGATCGTGGTCGACGCGCTGGGCGAAGTGATCGGGTGGCACCGGCGAGGGCTGGTGCCCCTGGGCACCCAGCTGTCCTCGGATGCCCGCTGCCGGCTGGTCCAGGGCGATTTCTTCGCGATGGCCGGTGACTCCCAGGGCTGGGATCCCGAGGTGGCCGACCGCCGCTTCCACGGCATCTTCCTGGACGTCGACCACGCACCGGACCACGTCCTGCACCCCAGCCACGCGGCGCTTTATCTGCCCGCGGGGCTGCGCCGTCTCGCGGACCGGCTCCACCCCGACGGTGTCTTCGCCCTGTGGTCGAACGACCCGCCGGACGAGCGGTTCCTCGCCGTGCTCGCGGAGGTCTTCACGGACTCCGGGGCGCACGTCGTGGACTTCGACAATCCGCTGCAGGGCGGCACGGCGACCAACACCGTGTACGTAGCGAGGAAGTGAGCGGGACCCACGCGTCCCGCGGACGGGCTCAACGATGACGATGGCGCCACCCGGCTCGGGCCGGGTGGCGCCGTCGCATCACGTTGTCATATCTACGCCGGTCCGGGCTGCGTCCGACGCGCGCCGGACGCGAATCGCTGCGCAGCCACCGCCCTACGCCGGGCACGCGGCCCCAGCCCTGGCCGCCCGGGCCACACCTTCCAGGTCATGGCGCCGGCCCGGCGGGCCTGGCAGCAGGCCCCGTCCGGAGCGGGCGAGCCGTTCGGGTTCCGGCAGACCGACGGCAAGGGCAGCTGGACGGTGCGCTTCGAAGGTGCGGACGTCCGGGTCGCCGAAGGCAACAGCGCCGCCGAGCCCTGCGACGTCGAGCTGGCCGGTACGGCGTCGGACCTGATGCTGCTCCTCTGGCAGCGCGTCCCGGCGGACCGCGTCGAGGTGAAGGGCGACCACGACATGCTCGACCGCTACTTCACCCTGGTGCCTTCCGTGTGACCGAGGGCGAAGGCCACCGGCCGTGCCTGCGCGCTACAGGGAGCGGGAAGCTCCGCCGTCGATGCGGATGCTCTCGCCGTTGATGTACATCGCGTCGCCCGAGACCAGGAACGTGGCGAGCTTGCCGATCTCCTCGACGGTCGCGTAGCGGCCCGCGGGGATCCTGGCCAGGAAGTCGGGGTCCTCCGGCCAGCTGTTCACATAGCCGGGCAGCAGACTGTTCATGCGGATGCCTCGGGCCGCGTACTGGTCGGCGTACAGCTTGGTGAAGCTGCTGAGGGCCGCGCGCAGGCTGGAGTTGACCGGGATGATGCCCATCGGTTCGAAGGCCGTGTACGACGACAGGTTCACGAAGGCGCCGCCGCCCGCCGCCTCCATGTGGGGCGTCACCAGGCGGGCCATCCTGACCACGCTCAGCAGGAGCATGTCCAGGCCGTCGTGCCAGTTCTGGTCGGTGACCGCGAGGAGTTCGCCGTTCCTGGCATGGCCGGCGCCGTTAACGACGGCGTCGATCCGGCCGTACCGCTCCAGCGTCCCGTCCACGAGGCGGGCCAGATCGGCCGGCTCGGTGAGCGAACCGACCGTGGCGGCGCCGCCGAGCTCATCGGCCAGGTCGGTGATGGACGGGTCGATGTCCAGCAGGGACACGGTGTGGCCCGCGCGGGCCAGTTCCGAGGCGATGCCACGGCCGATGCCCGAGCCTGCGGCGGTGACGATGGTCGTGGGCATGAAGAGGATCCTCCCGGGATTCACAGTACGGCGGTACGTCTATACGGTATTCATCGTACAATCGAATTCAGGGGCGGGCAAATCCGTCAGTACGATCTCCGTCGTACAATCGGCCGCATGGCTTCGTACCACCCCGCACGCGACCAGCTGCTGATCGAGGACGTCCTCGCCGCCCTGGGCAATCCGGTGCGCCTCGGCATCGTCCGGGAGCTCGCGGCCTCCGACCAGGAGCGCACCTGCGGCAGCCTCCCGCTCGAAGTCACCAAGGCCACCGCGACCCACCACTGGCGGGTCCTGCGCGAGTCCGGCATCACCCGTGAGCACAAGGTGGGCCGCTACAAGGCCGTCGAGCTGCGGCGCGACGACCTCGACGCCTGCTTCCCCGGACTGCTGACCGCGGTCCTCAACAGCCCAACAGCCTGAAGGAGCAAGGAACATGAACGGGGACGCCCAGAGACCGCAGGCCGTACGGGAGGGCCCGTACCGGCTGCGCAATGTAGGCAGCGGGCTACTCCTGGAGGTGTACGGCGGGGCCAAGGGCAGTGGCGCCAACGTCCAGCAGGGCAAGGAGAGCGGCGCCCCGGCGCAGCAGTGGCTGATCAGCGCCGTGCACAGCGGCGGCGGCCTCTACCACCTGGTGAACGCCGCGAGCGACAAGCGGCTCGACGTGGCCGGGGCGTCGACGGAGAACGGCGCCAACGTCCAGCAGTGGAAGGCCAATAACTTCGGCGCCCAGGAGTGGGTGATCGAGCAGCATCTGGACGCCCCGGGGACGGTCACCCTGATCAGCTGGGTGAGCGGGCTGCTCCTTGAGGTCGCCCACGGCAGCACGGACGATGGCGCGAATGTGCGGCAGTGGGAGGACACCGACTCCCCCGGCCAGTGGTGGCAGTTGGAGCCGCTGCCCGGAGATTCTCTCTAGAAGGCCGATGAAGATCTTGCTCCGGCCGCCCGGATCACCCCGGATTGCCAGTAAATGCCAATCCCGTCGAACTGGTGTAACACGGGCGTGATTTCAAGATCTTCAGGACACCCCCCTAGTCAGTCGCGGCGAGCGACATGCACCGTGCGCGCGGTCAGCAGGAACACGTCGGGGCGCTGTCGCAGCCCCGCCGGGTCCGCCGGGTCGAGGAGCCGGTCGAGTGTGGTGATGTCGTCGGCCGCCAGCCGGTCGGCGAGCTTGTCCCGCTGCCGGGCGAAAGTGTCGACGACCTGCTCGCGCGCCTCGCCGGTGAGTGGGGCCGCGAGGTCGAGCAGGAAGGAACGGGTGCCGGCCGGCGTCAGTCCGGCGGCGGCCAGCAGCGCGCTCCAGTCCTCGGCTTCCTGCTTCACGCCGGGCAGTTCGGCCCGCATCCCGGCGAACCAGTCCCCCGTCACGGCCTCGATGCGCGCCTCAAGCCCCGGCCTCCCGATCCCGATGTCACGCGGCAGACGGCGCGGCGGCAGCCCGCCCTCGACCAGGGCGACCAGACCGCCGGGGCGCAGCAGCCGGGCGAAGTCGGTGAGCGCCTCGCGCTGGTCCCCCACGTGGTGCAGGGTGTTGGCGGCCCAGATGATGTCGGCATCACCCAACGCGCCGAGCCCGTCCGCGAGTTCCGCTTCATGGGTACATACCCGATCCCCCAGACCGGCCCGTTCGGCCCGTGCCCGGGTGCGCTCCAGGAGGGCCGGGGTGCCGTCCACGGCGACGATCTCGGCCTCCGGAAAGGCCTCGGCGAGCAGGCAGGTGATGACCCCGGGGCCGCTGCCGAGGTCGAGGACGCGGCGCACCCCGCGGGGCTCCTGGAAGCGCTCGGCGATCCAGGCCGCGGCTTGCTCGTACACCGGGCGGTGCACCTCGGCCTCTCGCTCCAGGTGGGCGCCCATCGCGCCCCAGTCCATGGTGGCGTGGTCGTGACCGTGGTGGTGGGCGTTGTCGTGACCGGGCTCGTGACCGTGGTGAGGGCTCATGTCTCCAGCGTCCCGGCACCGCGCCGATTCGGCGAACTTATTTGCCGCTCCCGCAAAAAGTGCCGGGATGCTCAGGGGAGGGAGCGGTGTTCCTGCGGGCTGATCCCCCGGACCCGCTTGAAGGCGGCGCTCAGCGCGAAGGAACCGCTGTAGCCGACCTGACGCGCCACCGCACCCACCGTGGCGTCCGGCTCCCGCAACAGATCCGCGGCGAGCGCGAGCCGCCACCCCGTGAGGTAGGCCATCGGGGGCTCCCCCACCAGCTCGGTGAATCGCCGGGCAAGACCGGCCCGTGAGACCCCGGCCTTCGCCGCGAGCGAGGCCACCGTCCAGGAGTGGGCGGGGTCGTCCTGCATCAGGCGCAGTGCCTGCCCGACGACGGGGTCGGCCATCGCCAGGTACCAGGCCGGCGCCTCGGCCTGCGGCCGGGAGAACCACGATCGCAGGGTGGCGATCAGCAACAGGTCGAGCAGCCGGTCCAGCATCACGCTCTGCCCCGGCTCGTCCCTGCTGATCTCCTCGTCGAGCACCGGCATCAGCGGGCAGTTCCACTCGTCGGCGGCCAGAAAGACGAGGGGCGGCAGTGCGCTGAGCAGCCGCCCGCTGACCTCTCCGGCCATCTGGTAGGTGCCGATCAGGACGGACGCGGCCCCGTCCGGGCTGTCGCCCCAGGTCCGTACGCCGAGGTGCATCGCCTCGGCCAGCGGCTCCCCCTGGAGCGTGCCGCACGTCCCGCCGGGCCCGATCCGGGCCCGCGGCGGGCTCGCCGGATCATCGGCCCAGGTGTACGCGTCGGGGCCGCGCGCGATCGCGACATCGCCGGGGCGCAGCAGCACCGGGTCGCCGCCGTCGGGCAGCACCCAGGCGTCACCGCGTGTCATGCACATCAGGGTGAGCGGTGCCCGGTCCTCGACCCGTACCGCCCAGGGCGGGTTCATCACGGCCCGCATGAGGAAGGCTCCCCGGGCGCGCGGCCCGTCGAGGAGTCCGGCGAGAGCGTCCATGGCCTCAGCGTAGACGTACACGCATGGAGTTGAGTCTCTGGAGCATGGCCCGTCCAGGCGTGGGCGCCGAAGCTTGAGGCATGACAGAAAACGTGAAGCAGCAGACGGTGTTGGTGACGAGCGGCACGGGCAAGACGGGCCGCCGGGTCGTCGAGCGTCTCGCCTCCCTGGGCGTGACGGTCAGATCGGGATCGCGCAGGGGAGAGGTGAAGTTCGACTGGGAGGACGAGTCGACGTGGGGTCCGGCGCTGCGGGGTGCGGACGCCGCGTATGTGGCGTACTACCCGGACCTGGCCGCCCCCGGCGCACCGGAAGCGGTGCGGGCGCTCGGGCGGATCGCGGTGGAGAACGGGGTGCGGCGGCTGGTGCTGCTGTCGGGGCGCGGCGAGCCCGAGGCGGTTGGCGCAGAGAACGCGCTGCGCGAGTGCGGCGCCGAACTGACCGTCGTACGCGGCAGCTTCTTCGCGCAGAACTTCAGCGAGGGCCCGATGGCCGAAGGGGTGCTCGCCGGTGAAGTCGCGTTCCCCGGGGGCGACACGGCGGAGCCGTGGGTGCACGTCGACGACCTGGCCGATGTGGTGGTGGCGGCGCTGACGGAGGAGGGGCATGCGGGGCTGGTGCACGAGCTGACCGGGCCGCGGCTGCTGACCTTTGCCGAGGTGGTGGCGGAGATCGCGGAGGCGACGGGGCGCGAGGTGCGGTACGTGCCGGTGACAGGGCCGCAGTACGCGCAGACGCTCCAGCAGTACGGGATGCCGGCGCCGGAGGCCGACTGGCTGGCCGCACTGTTCGGCACGCTGCTCGACGGGCACAACGCGGCGACGACGGACGGGGTGAAGCGGGTGCTGGGCCGGGAGCCGAAGGACTTCACCGAGTTCGCACGGGAGGCGGCGGCCGCGGGCGACTGGACGGACCACGCGGGGTAGGGGGCGCGGGGAGAGAATGGCGCGCGGGGGGCGGGCCGCTGCGGCGCCCCGCCCGCCCGGGTCCCGGCCCCCGGTACCTGGCAGACGGCCACCCGGACCCGCTTCGTAGGATCGACCCGTGACAACGGGGACAGAGACCGGCTGGGCGCCGCCGACAGAGACCGAACGACTGCTGTACGAGGCGAAGGCGCGGGGGGGACGGGGAGGCGGAGCTCGACCCGCTCTCCCGCAGTCGGCTGTACGTACTCCTCCCCCGTCTGGACGCCGACACCCCCGACTTCGTCGCCCCGCCGCGTTCGCAGCGCGACCCCGCCTCGGGCCGGACGCGCTTCCCCGTCCTGACGCCAGGGCTGCGGCCGCCGGACGGCAGGGTCCTCACCACGGTCGCGTACGACTACGGGCGCGCCGTGAACCTGGCCCGCTGGGGGCTGTCGGCCCGGTTCTGCGCTCCTCCCGAGGCGGAGCAGGCGATCGTGCACGCGGGTGCGCTGAGCAGGGCGGCATACGACTCGTGGGCGGAGTTCTCCGCGGCGTACGCACTCGGGCGGGTCCTGCGCTTCGACGAGGAGGAGTACGGGTGCTTCTACGAGCAGAGCGTCGCCGCCCATCGTCTCCTCGCGGAGAACGAGGACAGTCCGTGGCTGAACGTCCCGTGGCGCTGAATCCGGGCGCCCGTCGCCCGCGTGCGCGGGAGGGGGCGGGCGCCCGGCCGGTCAGCTCGCCCCGTGCCCGGGTGCGATCTCCTCGATGCGGCGGGCCAGTTCGAGGTCCAGCGCGGTGACCACGCTCCCCGCGCTGTGCGTGTTCACGGTCAGGGCGACGGTGTTGTAGCCGAGGGTCAGTTCGGAGTGGTGGTTCAGCTCCTCTTGGATCCCGGCGACATGGACGACCAGTGCGGTCGCCGCGAAGTGTGTGCCGAGCCGGTAGGTGCGGGCGATCCTGTCGTCGCCCAGCGACCAGCCGGGCAGCTCGCGGAGCCGATCCTCGATCTCCTTCCGCGACAGCGGCTCATCGGTCATGGCGGACTCCCTCCGTGATGGTGTTGCGGTGCCGGTCAGCCTCCCACTTTCCGGCCCGGGAGTACGCCGACGCGCTGCCACGGAAGCGCGGCGCCGCCCGTGTCCGCGTACCTTTCCCCCATGACTCTTACCTCGGCCGATCGAGGCGTGGGGCCCCTGCTGCGGGGGTGGCGTGATCAACGGCGGATCAGCCAGCTCGAGTTGGCTCTGCGCGCCGACTCGTCGGCCCGGCACATCAGCTTCGTCGAGACGGGCAGGTCCCGGCCGAGCGAGGAGCTGCTGCTGAGGCTCGCCGAGCACCTTGATGTCCCGGTGCGTGAGCGCAACGCCCTGCTCCTGGCGGCCGGTTACGCCCCGCGGTTCAGCCAGACCCCGCTCGACGACCCGGCCATGGGCGCCGTGCGCCAGGGCATCGAGCAGCTCCTCCAGGGCTACGAGCCGTATCCGGCGCTCGTCGTCGACGCCTCGTACACCGTGGTGGCCGCGAATCGCGGCATCATGATGCTCCTGGAGGGCGTGCCCGAGCGGCTTCTCGCGCCGCCGCTGAACGCGATGCGGCTGACCCTGCACCCGGAGGGCCTGGCCCCGCGCATCCGCAATCTGCGGGAGTGGCGTGGGCACCTGCTGGCCCAGATGGAGCGCCAGATCGCCCTGGTCAGGTCGGACGCGCTGCGTGCGGTGTACGACGAGGTCGCCGCCTATCCCCTGCCGGAGCGCGCCGACGGCGCCGGGGCCGACGGCCCCGCCCCGGACGATCCGCCGTACCCCTACTTCGCGCTGCCGCTCCAGGTCGAGCACGACGGGCAGGTGCTGTCCTTCATCTCGTCCGTCTCGACCTTCAACACGCCGTTGGACGTGACGGTCGCGGAGCTGGCCATCGAGACGTTCCTCCCGGCCGACCCGGCGACGGTCAAGTACCTCCGGTCGACGGCTCCTTAGCGCTCAGCCCCGGGCGCGCAACGCCAGGTACTGGATTCCGGCGAAGCCCGCCACGACCGCGGCCTGCGCCGGGATCCAGGTCATGCCCACGGCGGTCGGCGAGAACCAGAGGACGAGCGAGGCAAGACTGGCGACGGCCCACGCCAGATTGACCTCGACGACGGTCTTCACCGCGAAGGCCGGCGGCTGCGGACGCGAGGCGAGGTAACCGACGTACGCCCCGAACAGCACCAGGAGGACGCCGAGCCCGAGCAGCAGGGTGGACCCGACCCCGAGGAGCTTCCCGACGGGACCGGAGGCGGCGACGTACACCAGCCCGTTGCCCGTGGTGACCACGGCGTCGAGGGCGAGGAATCGACGCAGCGTCGTCTGCGGCTCGGTGGTCCTCGACAGGGCGGTGAGCAGGGTTGCGGACATGACGAATCAGCCTCCATCGAGGTTGTACGGGGCGGCGGGCCCGGGTCCCGGACGGAGTGCGCCGTCCGGGACCCGGTGATGACCACGATGCCGCTCCGCGCGGGGAGCGTCGATTACCTCCCGGGTAGTGGAGCGGCGTCGGGCCCGGAATGAAGCAGGCTGCTTTCAGCCTCACTTCGAGCCACCCGTCACTCGGGCCCCATCGCGTCGACTACGGTTCACCGTGTGTGTGATCGCAGTCGCAGAGGGTTGTTGGCGCTGATGGTGGCGCTGCTTGCCGTGTGCTTCTGTACAGCGGCCGGCTCGCCCACGCATGTGCACCGGTTGTCCCACGCCGTCGCGGCGGTCCAGCATGTGGCCCAGCCGGTTGACGCGCCCGCCGCGCCCGCGCCGCACCAGCCGGGCGACCACTGTTCGCGCGAGCGGGGCTCCGTCTCCCTGGCGGGCCCTGACCGCCTCCCGGCCACGGAAGCGGCCCCGGAGCACGCGGCCGACGCGCAGGGCGCCGTCCGCCGCGCCACTCCGCGCCGAGCCCCCGACCCACCGTCGCCGGGGTCCTCCACCGCGCAATCGCTCCTCTGTCTCTGGCGCATCTAGAAGACCGCCCCCGGACCGGGCAGTCGGTCCCTCACCCCTGCCCGCTGCGGGCGGGGGTGAGCCGCTGTCGTACGGCGCTCTTCATCCTTGACCAGAAAGCAGTCACGATGCATCAGCCCTCAGCCGACCTGCTCTCCCGCGGTGTCGGCCGCTCACTCGCCGCCGCGGTCGGCAACACCCCTGTCGTATGGGTCTCGGACCCCCTCACCCCGCCCGGACGCGGATTCTGGGCCAAACTCGAAGGCTTCAACCCCGGTGGTCTCAAGGACCGTCCGGCCCTCCACATGGTCGCCCGAGCCCGCGCCCGCGGTGAGCTGGCGCCCGGCGCCGAGATCGTGGAGTCCACCAGCGGCACCTTCGGCCTGGGACTCGCGCTCGCCGGGAAGGTCCACGGCCACCCCGTCACCGTCGTCACCGACCCGGGTCTGGAGCCGGACATGCACCGGCTGCTGCGCGCCCAGGGCGCCGAGGTCGACGTGGTCACCGCCCCGCATCCGGTGGGCGGTTGGCAGGAGGCCAGGCGGGCGCGGGTGCGCGCGCTGCTGGCCGAGCGGCCCGGGGCGTGGTGCCCGGACCAGTACGCGAATCCGGACAACGTGGACGCGTATGCCCCGCTGGCGCACGAACTGTCCGCCCGGCTCGGCGCGATCGACATCCTGGTCGTCAGCGTCGGCACCGGCGGCCACTCCGCGGGCATCAGCAGTGTCCTGCGGACCCTCGCCCCGCACCTGCGGGTCATCGGCGTGGACGCCACCGGCTCCACGATCTTCGGCCAGCCCGCCAGGTCGCGTCTGATGCGCGGCCTCGGCAGCAGCATCCATCCGCGCAACGTCGCCTACGAGCAGTTCGCCGAGGTGCACTGGGTCGCGCCCGCCGAGGCCGTGTGGACCTGCCGTCGCCTCGCGGGATCCCACTATGTCTCCGGTGGCTGGAGCGTGGGCGCGGTGGCGCTCGTCGCCAGCTGGATCGCTCGTACGTACCCCTTGGGCACCAGCATCGCGGCGGTCTTCCCTGACGGTCCGCACCGCTATCTGTCGACCATCTACAACGACGACTACTGCCGCGAACACGACCTGCTCGGCGGGCGGCCCGCCGACGCACCCGACGAGATCGGCCACCCGTCGGAGCGGGAGGCCGTCCGCTGGACGATGTGCCGTCGTGTCTTCGCGCCCGCCCGGGAGACCGCCCCGCCCGAAGTCGTCGCATCCACGCGGGAGATCACCGCATCGGGGCAGGAAATCGCCGCCCCGATGCCGGAGATCGCCGCATCCGTGACGCAGGCCGGCGCACCCGCACCTGAGGTCGGCCGATGACCGCGGGGGTCCTCGCCCAGGTGCGATCCTACGACCGCAGTGTCCAACTGCTGCTGCTCAACCAGTTCACCATCAACCTGGGCTTCTACATGCTGATGCCCTTCCTCGCCCAGCACCTGTCCGGGCGGCTCGCCCTGACCGGCTGGCTGGTCGGGCTGATCCTGGGCATGCGCAACTTCAGCCAGCAGGGCATGTTCCTCCTCGGCGGCACCCTCGCCGACCGCTTCGGCTACAAGCCGCTGATCGTGGCCGGCTGCGTCCTGCGCACCATCGCCTTCGCCGCACTCGGCCTGGTCGACTCGGTCCCCGGGCTGCTGGCCGCATCGGCGGCCACCGGCTTCGCGGGAGCCCTGTTCAACCCGGCGGTACGCGCCTATCTGGCCCGCGACGCGGGTGAGCGGCGCGTCGAGGCCTTCGCCCTGTTCAACATCTTCTACCAGGCCGGCATTTTGGCGGGGCCCCTCATCGGGCTCGCCCTGACCCGCGTCGACTTCAAGCTGACCTGCCTGGTGTCGGCCGCGGTCTTCGCCGTCCTGACCGTGGTGCAGGTGCGCGCCCTGCCGCAGGCCCGCGGGGACTCCGGCGGCGGCGTCAAGCGCGAGAGCATCGGCCGGCAGTGGCGCCAGGTGCTGGCCAACCGGCCGTTCCTGCTCTTCGCCGCCTCGATGACCGGCTCGTACGTGCTGTCCTTCCAGGTCTATCTCGCGCTGCCGATGGCGCTGCGCGACGCGGCCCCCGACGAGACGGCCGCGACGATCGGCACGAGCACCCTGTTCGGCGTCTCCGGCCTGGCCACCATCCTCGGCCAGACCCGCGTCACCGCCTGGTGCAGGAGGAACTGGACGTCCGACCGGGCCATCACCGTCGGCCTGGCGCTGATGGGCGCGGCCTTCCTGCCGCTCCTGATGCCCGTACCGGCGGCGGGGCCCGGCCGCTTGATCGGCGCCATGGCGCCCGCGGTGCTGTGCGGGCTCCTGCTGGCGGTGGCCACGATGATCATCTACCCGTTCGAGATGGACACGATCGTCACCCTCGCCCAGGAGCGGCTCGTCGCCACGCACTACGGGCTGTACAACACCATCTGCGGGGTCGGCATCACCGCGGGCAACCTCCTGACCGGCGCGGCCCTGGACGCGTCCCGCCGCACCGGCGTGCCGTCCCTTCCCTGGCTCTCGCTGACGGCCCTGGGGCTGGCCTGTGCGGGCGCGATCCATCTTCTGTCGCGCAACGGAAGTCTCGCGGCGGCACCGAGGAACCCGGCCGCGTCACTGGCCGGGCGGCGCTAGCGCCGGGCACGGCCAAGGACTGAGCAGGGGACGTACGGCGCGCACAGCGGCGTACGTCCCCGTTGCGCGCGGCGCCCTACATACCGCCGGCGACACGCATGATGGTGCCCGTCGCGTAGGAGGCGTCTTCGGAGAGCAGCCAGGACACCGCCCCGGCGATCTCCTCGGGCTGCCCCGAGCGCCCCATGGGGATGCTGGTCGCGAGCTTCGCGGGGCGCTTCGGGTCCTCGTGGAACTCGGTCCAGATGACCCCGGGGGCAACGCAGTTGACCCGGATGCCGTCCGCGGCCACCTCCTTGGACAGCCCGACCGTCATCGTGTCCACCGCCGCCTTGGCAGCTGCGTAGTGGACGTACTGGCCGGGGCTGCCGAGAGTGGCCGCGGCCGACGAGACGTTGACGATCGCCCCGCCACCCTGGCGGGTCAGGTCCCGCACAGCCCGGCGCGCGCACAGCAGGTAGCCCAGGACGTTGACCTCCAGGGCCCGGCGCATTCCGTCGGCGTCGGCGTCCGCCAGCCGCCCGTTGGGGCCGCTCACCCCGGCGTTGTTGACCAGGCCCGTGACCGGTCCGAGAGCCGCGGCGGCATCGAAGAGAGCATCGACGGAGGCTTCGTCGGCCGTGTCCACGGCGACGGTGACACAGCGGCGGCCCGTGCCGAGGACGTCGGCGGCCACCGATTCGGCCGCGGCGGTGTCGGAGCGATAGCCGATGACCACGTCGTGGCCGTCGGCGGCCAGTCGACGGCAGATCGCGGCGCCGATGCCGCGGCTTCCTCCGGTGACGACGGTGACTCGCTGGTGCTCACTCACTGCGGATTCCTCACGACGAAACGACGAAACGATGCAACGCCGAGACGGCGAGACAGCCATTCTCCCCGGTGGGCGGAGGGGTGCGGGTGCCCGACCGGCGATCCCGACCACAGCCACGAGCGGGCGACGAGTGTCAGAAAGCTGTCCTGCGGCGCACCGCGATTGCCGTGTGCCGCCGGACAGCAGCAGTGCAGATCCCCTCAAGACTTCAGCGCCTCAGCGCCTCAGCGCCCGGCGCTTCGCCTCGAACTTCGGTCCTGACGGTCGTCGGCGGCTGCTGGCTGCTGGCTGCTGGCTGCTGGCCCTCGGCGTGATCGAGATCGTGACCGCCTTCCAGGTGCGTGCGCGTGAGAAGCACCTGGCATCGACGGCCTGGCGGGCACCGGGCCCCGCGAGCCCGGCCTGATCCGCACGCCCCCCGGGGCTGTCAGGTGCGGGGTGCGTCCTGCACGGCACGCTCCTCGCGCCGGGGGCCCTCCGTGGTCGGCAGCGGCACCTGCGGGCCCTGGCACTCGCGGAGCCAGCGCCGTAGCACTCGGTGGACCTGCTCCGCGCCGACCAGTTCGTGTCCCTCGGCGACGGGCCTGGAGAGCGTGAACGGTGACAGCAGGAAGGGCCGCCCCTGCTCGCCCCCGAGACCGCCGTGCGAGCCGATCTGCTCCTCGAAGGCGTGCACCCGGCCGCTGACCGGGTCGTGCCAGGAGTTGACCATGATGTCGGCGACATGCGGGAAGCCGTCCGTCCGCCGTACGGCGTCGGCGGCGCCGGGACCGAAGGCCTCCAGCGGTCCGGTGTCCCCCACGTCCGGGTCGTCGAGCCGCAGCCGCGCACCGTTCGCGCCGAGCACCAGGGCGCCGTACTCCTCGCTGCGTACGAGCAGGAAGCCGATGCCCGGGTGGTTGGCGAGGGTGCCCAGCAGCGCCGGGTGCAGCCGGTCGATCTGCTCGCAGGTCGCCCGGCCCCCGATGTCGGGGAACGAGATCAGCCCCAGGTTGCCCGAGGCGAGCACCACCGGGTCGGTGCCAGGCCCGGCGTGCTCCTCCCCGCCCTCGACCGGAGGCCGGTGCAGTGCGATCCGGACCGCGTCGCGCGCCTCGGCGCCGCTCTTGCTGCCCGCGGCCCCGCGCGGCACGGGCAGCCCGCAGCCCGCCCGGACGAGGTCGGCCAGGGTCAGCCCGTACGCGTTCGCGAAGGTCTCGCCGGGGCTCTGCCCGTGGTCGGAGAGCAGCACGATCCGGTAGGGGCGCGGGGTGCGTTCGGCGAGCTTGGCGATCAGCGCGAGCGACCGGTCGAGCCGCTCCAGGACCTTCCGCGCATCCGGGCTGTGCGGTCCGGAGTGGTGCGCCACTTCGTCGTACCCGACAAGGTCGGCGTAGACGGCGGTGCGCCCGACGAGGATGTCGCCGAGCACCGCGGCGACGACCACGTCCCGCTCGACGACGGTCGCGAAGGCCCGGATGAAGGGGTAGAGGCCGCCCCGCTTCACCCGTGGTGTGTCGCCGCGCAGCCGGGCGCGGGTGGACTGACCGATCTCACGGCAGACTTCGGCGACGAAGGACATCGCGGTACGCACGGCGTTGGCCGGGTCGGAGAAGTAGGTGAAGTAGCCGGCCCTGGAGCGGTTGGACCTGCCGCGCCTGGCCGCGATGGACAGGACGAGGGCGAGCTGGTCGGCGCCGCCGCTGAAGAGGTTGCCGCGGCTCGCGCCGTCGAAGGTGAGCAGTCCGCCGTCCTGGGTCCGCTCGATCGCGCGGCGCTGCATGCGGGCGGCGCTCGCCGGGCGGCTGGAGACCAGAATCTCGCCGGTCTCCTTCTCGTACCAGCGGAAGGCGGGGACGTCGTGGTTGGAGCCGTGCAGGATGCCGAGCTGGCTGGCGCCGGTCTGGCTCGACCAGTCGGTGCGCCAGGGGATCAGCCGGTGCGAGGGTTCGGAGCCGTCCAGCCACTGCGCGACGGTGGGCATCAGGCCCGCGGCGGCGGCCCGCAGCAGCACGTCGTGGCCCACGCCGTCGAGTTGCAGGAAGACGGTGCCGGGCAGCCCGGTACGCCCGTCGTCCCCGCCCTGCCTGCGGCGGCGGCGCTGCGCGAGCCGGGAGATCCTGCGCCGGTAGGCGTCGTCGTCGCGGACCGCGAGCGCGCCGGACGTCGCGGAGGCGACGGCGGACATGACGGCGGCGACGACCACCGCGGTCTGCGGGTCTGACTCGCCGCGCCCGTCGGGGATGAGCCGGAGCGCGATCAGCAGCAGCGAGCCGTTCAGGAAGAAGACCAGCACGCCGAGGACAAGAGCGGGGACGAGCAGCAGTGCCCGTACGGCCACCGGCCAGACCAGCGCGCCGAGCAGGCCGAAGGCGCCCGCGCCCCAGACCGCGGTGAGCGCGATCCTGGTGATGCTGTCGTCGTTGTCGGCCCGGAGCTGGAAGTCCGGCAGGATGCCCGCCAGTGCCAGCATCGTAAGCGTGGACACCGCCCAGACCGCGATCACCCGCAGCAGAGTTCCGCCCGCTCTACGCCATCGCCGTGCGCGCACGCCTTTGCCACCTCATGAGATCCCCGGACCGCACCCGCGGCCCCGGCTCCCAGCCTGGCACAACCGGTCGCGGGCCCCGGCCCTTCCGCCCCGGTGGGCGGGCGCGGCGCGCGGTACCCGGAATCAGCAGCCGTCGTAACCGGCCGTCGGCATCGACAGCCTGCGGTGGACGCTGGCCTTCATGGCGGCGTCGTACGCCGGTTCGTCGAGGCCCGCGGTCTCCAGGCGAATGCCTCGGCGCTCGCACTCCGCGGAGAACTCCCGCACCGAGCTCAAGGCCCTGGCCAGCACCCGGTCGTTGGGTGCGACGAACAGGTCCACGGTGCCCGCGTCGACGTCCGTCCACAGGCCGCACTGGTCGGGGCGCATCCCGTAGAAGACCAACTGCCGTGTGACGACATAGCCCTTGTCGGCGGCCCAGCGCGCGCACATGGCCTGTTGGCTGCGGGTGTCCACCAGGAAGGGATCCAGGTCCAGCTCTTCGAGCGGAGTCAGGCTGGCGATGGTCGCCACTCGTACCTCGTCCATGAACCGGGCCCCTCCGTGCTAGCTGTCGCCGCAGACCCTACTCCGATCGGGCCGCCGGGAGGAGGCGCGCATCAGGGCGGTGAGGAGTAGCCGCAGGAGTGGCAGATCTGCCAGCCGTCCTGGGTGATGGCCAGGACTCCCCCGCAGCGCGGACACTGCTCGGCATACGCGGCCCAGTACAGCGAATACATGGTCAAGGCGCCGCCCTCCTTCATTCCCCGATTGCTACCCAGCGCCCGCATGAGCAGACTCCACGGGCGCGGTCCGCCGGGTGCCCTCCGGGACTTCCGCCGCCGGGCCGTAGGCTCGTACCCGGAGATCCGACAGCGAGGAGGCAGTTCGTGCCGGTGGAGATCACCTGGTGGGGCCATGCCACCTGCACGGTCGAGGACTCCGGGGTCCGGGTGCTGACCGACCCGCTCTTCGCCCGGCGCCTCGCGCATCTGCGGCGCAGGCGCGGCGCGGTGCCACCGCCCGTGGCGGCCGTGGCGGACGTGGCCCTCGTGTCGCATCTGCACTCCGACCATCTCCATCTGCCGTCGCTGGCACGGCTCGCGCCCGGTACCCGGCTCATCGTGCCGCGCGGCGCCCCGCGGGCCGTGCCGGGACTGCGCAGGCTCGCCGCGCTGGACATCACCGAGGTCGACGCTGGGGACGAGGTACGGGTGAAGGATCTGCGGGTACGGGCGGTTCCCGCCCTGCACGACGGTCGGCGGCTGCCGATGGGGCCGCACCGTGCCCCCGCGCTCGGCTTCGTGGTCACCGGTGAGGCGACTACGTACTTCGCCGGGGACACCGGGCTCTTCGACACGATGGCCGACGCGGTGGGCCCCGTCGATGTGGCGCTGCTGCCGGTCGGCGGCTGGGGACCGTATCTCGGGCAGGGGCACCTGGACGCGGGACGGGCGGCCCAGGCGCTCGCCCGGATCGCGCCGTGCTCCGCGGTGCCGGTGCACTACGGCACGTACTGGCCAATCGGGATGGACGGCGTCCGGCCGCACGAGTTCCACGCGCCGGGCGAAGAGTTCGTACGGCAGGCGGCCAGGCTCGCGCCGGGGGTCGCGGTGCACCGGCTCGCGCACGGCGAGAGCGTCCTGCCGGAGACCGCACGGTGATCCTCGAACTGGTGGGCGGGGTGCCCACGGCATCGACTCAGCAGGCGATCGGCTATCCGGCGCTGTTCGCGCTGGTGGTTCTGGGGTCGCTGGTGCCCGTGGTGCCTACGGGGGCGCTGGTGAGCACGGCCGCGGTGGTGGCGTTCCACCAAGCCGACCCGATCGCGCTGCTGATCGTCTTCCTGGTGGCGGCGTCCGCGGCGTTTCTCGGGGACCTCGGCCTGTACTGGCTGGGGGTGCGCGGGGTGCGCTCCAAGAACGGTTCGCGCTGGCTGGAGGCGCTGCGCAGGCGTGCTTCCCCGGAACACCTCGAACAGGCGCAGCAGAAGCTGGACGAGCACCGGTCGATGGTTCTCGTGCTGTCCCGGCTGATGCCGGCCGGGCGGATCCCGGTGATGCTGGCGTGCCTGCTCGGCAAGATGCCGATGCGGCGGTTCGCCCGCGGTGACATTCCGGCCTGCCTCGCGTGGGCCGCGGCATACCAGCTGATCGGGATCCTGGGCGGCACGCTCTTCGCGGAGCCGTGGGAGGGCGTGGTGGCCGTGGTGGCGCTGACGCTGCTGATCAGCGGGGTGCCTTCGTTGTGGCGCAGGGTGCGGCGGGCTCAGCCGACGTAGGGCCCGTCGTGCTCACGCCGTGAGGATCCGCGAGCCGCCGACCGGCAGGTCCCACAGCTGCTCGCGGGGGCGGCCCGTCTCCTCCCAGGCGGCACGCACCCGGGTCAGCGGTTCGAGCACCGGCTCGGCGGACAGCAGGAAGGTCCCCCACAGTGCATGGGGGCCATCCGCAGCGCCCCGAGGTCCTCGCACGCCTGCACGGCCTCTTCCGGGTCGGCGTGTACGTCGCTCAGCCACCAGCGCGGGTTGTACGCGCCGATCGGGAGCACCGCCAGGTCGATGCCCGGGTGGCGGGCGCCGATCTCCTTGAACCAGTGGCCGTAGCCGGTGTCGCCGGCGAAGTAGATCCGCTGCCCCTGCCGGTCGCTCAGCACCCAGCCGCCCCACAGGGAGCGGCAGGTGTCGAGGAGGGAGCGCTTGCTCCAGTGGTGGGCGGGGACGAAGTCGAAGCGGACGCCGCCCAGTTCCGCGGCCTCCCACCAGTCGAGCTCGGTGACCCTGGTGAAGCCCCGGCGCCGGCACCAGCGGGCCAGTCCCGCGGGGACGAAGAGCGGGGTGTCGCGCGGGAGTCTCTTGAGGGTGGGGGCGTCCAGGTGGTCGTAGTGGTTGTGGCTGATGACCACCGCGTCAATGTGCGGCAGGTGCTCCCAGGGGACGCCGACGGGGGTGACGCGGGCCGGGGTGCCGAGGATCCGGCGGGACCAGACGGGGTCGGTGAGGACCGTGAGCCCGCCGATACGGACCACCCAGCTGGCGTGGCCCGCCCAGGTGACGGCGACCGTCGTCACGTCGGTGGCGGGCAGCGGGCCCGGCTCGTACGGCAGCAGGCCGACATCGCGGAGACCTTCGGGGCCCGGCCGCATGGTCCCCTCGCGGGCCAGTCGGGCGAAGGCTTTGACGCCCGGGAGCGGGGTGGTCAGTCGGTCGGCGAAGGAGGGGGGCCAGCGGCGGATCTCACCGAGCGGGCGGGGCGGGGCGGCCCCTCCGGGGGTGGCCAGGAGGCCGGGGACACCGAGGGCGCCGGGGCCCGTGCGGGAGCTCTCGGTCTCCTGTTCCGTCATCGAGGTTGCTCCGTTTCGGTGGCGTGCGCCGGCTCAGGGTTTCATCGCAGTTCGCCGAAAGCCGATCCGAGACTGCTCAACGCTCCCGCCACGTGCGGCAATTCCAGCGGCTCCGCTGCGGTGAGTGACTCCAGACGCTGCTCCGGCGTTGCCCCGAGGAGCCCGGCGGTCGCGATCCGCACGCGCAGCCCGCTCATGTCGTCCCCGAAGCGGTGACCGCCGGGCACCGGACCGCCGAGGCGCGTGCTCAGGTGGTCCTCAAGATCCATCGAGTCGGTGACTCCCCGCGCGGCGAGGCCCGTCCGCAACGGTCCGAGGTCGACGTACAGGTGGCGGCCCGCCTGCGGGGGGCGTGCGAGCGCGCCGGAGGCGAGGACCGCGCGGTGCGCGGCGGCGGCCACCCGCGCGTGCAGGGCGGTCGCGGCCACGGTCCTGGCGGTGACGGGCTCCGGTTCGCCCAGTGCGTACGTCGCCGCCTCGGCCACCGGGCCCGTCACGGCGGCGCCGAGCGCGGTGAGGATGTCGAGGGTCCTGGCGCGCAGGCCCGCGCCGTACTCGGTGAGGGGGAAACGGGCGACGGCGACCGGCCAGGCCGCCGGGGTGTAGCCGCCGGCCAGGTCGACGAGGACGGTGACCTGGCCGGGGTACATCTCGGCGGGGCTCAGGAGCACCGCCTGGTACGGCCGGTGCACGGTGGCGCTCCAAGTCTCGTCGCTGACGATGTGCAGGCCCTCGGACGCCGCGGCCTCGCAGACCTCGTGGACGACCTCGGGCGGGGCGACGGTGGCGGTCGGGTCGTCGGGCAGACACAGCAGCAGCAGCTTCGGATCACCACCCTCGGCGCGGACCCGCCGTACGGTTTCCAGGAGCGCGTACGGGTCGGGTACGCCGCCGCACTCCGCCGGGGTCGGCACGTGGTAGGCGGGCCGGCCCAGGATCCGCGCCTGTGGCACCCACCAGGCCGGGCAGGGGCGGGGCATCAGGATGTCGCCGCCACACGCGGCCATCAGCGCGGCCAGCAGCGGCTGGGCACCGGGCGCGGCGGTCACGCACCCGGCGTCGCCGTGCAGCCCGCGCCGCTCCCAGTACCCGGCGGCCGCCGCGCGCAGGGCGGGCCCCCCGCCGGGCGGCTCGGCGTCGGTGCGCCCCGCGGCGGCGGCGAGTACGGCGGCCAGCTCGGGCAGCACAGGCAGTCCGGGCTCGGGGGCGGGCGGCCCGTAGCGGACGGGGCCGCGTCCTGCCGAGGCCGTCCGCTGCATCGCCGCCACCTCCACCGCTCCGGCCCAGGACGACCGGCCCACTGATCCGCTGGGAACATCTGCCCGGCTCCAGTGCCCTTTATACGGAGGTTCGTCGCGTCGCGCTTCCTCGCGAACCGCCCGGATCGTGTCAGGGCGGCTGTCCGGGCTCTTCCGGCGCTGTCCGGCCGATCACGGCCCGCGGGGCCACCCCGGGCCTCCGACGGCCGTCCCCGCGCGGCCATCCTCGGCGGGCCGTCGTGCCCGCTACGAGCTGTCGGCCATCCGGGCCAGGTCCCGTTCCAGGCCGCGTCCCCTGCCCCTGACCACGCTCTCGGCGACCTCCGCGAGCTTGCGGTTGGAGCGCTGCGAGAAGCGCCGCAGCATCCCGAAGGCGTCCTGCGCGTCGCAGCCCAGCATGTGCGTCACCATGCCGGTGGCCTGGTCGATGACGGGTCGGGTGCGCAGCGCCGTGGCCAGTTGGTCCACCTCGGTCAGGACGGCGCGGCAGTGGCGGACCAGGCTCGCGGTGACCTGCTCCAGGAGGATGTCCACCGGGCCGTGCACCGCGTCCTCCAGCGTTCCCGGGCGGAAGCCGAAGAGGCTGACGGTCACTTCGGCACCGGCCCGGCGCAGCGGAATCGTCACGCTCGACCGTATGCCGGAGGCGAGGGCCGATGCCCGGTACGCGGGCCGGCGCTGCTCGGTGAGCAGGTCCTGGGAGCCGGCCGGCCCACCGCGAGCGCGGAGAGGACGGCTCTGCTGTCGACCGGATCCGGGGACCGGACTTCGGTGCTGAGCAGCACGGCGGGGGTGCTGCACGGCAGGTTCGCCGACTGGGTGATCGCCGATGCCGTCGCCGGTAAGCCGGTCAAGCGCGCGGTCGTCCTGGGGCCCACCGACGCCGGACACCGTTCACTGTCCGAGGCGTTGGCCGGGCAGGACCCGGCCGACTGCCCGCTGGTGGAGGAGGCCGCCCGTGGCGGCGCCGCGACCAGGTGCGGCCGGAGGACACCGACAGCTTCGGTCAGGACATGTCCGGGGACCCGGTGCTCGTACGGGCCGATGTCACCTCGCTGTGTGCGTCCCGCTGTCCGACGGTGCCGCCGGGCCCCGGCGGCACCGTCACCCGTACACGGAGTCCTCAATCTTCCGTACGGGCCCACGGCGTGCGTTCTCGATGGCGGAGGGTCAGGTCATGGACCTGATCTCCCGCCATGCCGCCCTCGCTATGCGGCCTCCCGCAGCGCCTGGTTGCGCAGCCGGGTACAGCAACGGGTGATCAGCCGGGAGACATGCATCTGGGAGAGGCCCAGGTCCTCGGCGATGCGGCTCTGCGTCATGTCGCCGAAGAAGCGCATGTAGAGGATCCGCTTCTCGCGCTCGGGGAGCCTGCGCAGGCCGGGCTTGACGGACTCGCGGTCGATGATGACGTCGAGCGCCGGTTCGCTGCTGCCGAGGGCGTCGCTGAGCGAGTACCCGTCGTCGGTGCCGGGAAGTACGGCGTCCAGGGACAGCGCCGTGAAAGAGTCGAGCGCTTCGAGGCCTGCGACGGCCTCCTCCTCGGTCATGCCGGCCTGCGCGGCGATCTCCGCGAGGGTGGGGGCGCCGCCGGACGCGGTCTGGGACAGCTCCTGCTGGGCGGTGCGCACTCGGTTGCGGAGGTCCTGGACACGGCGCGGCACATGGAGCGTCCACATGTGGTCGCGGAAGTGCCGCTTGATCTCGCCGGTGATGGTCGGCACGGCGAAACTCTCGAAGGCCGAGCCGTGCTCCGGGTCATACCGGTCGACGGCCTTGACGAGGCCGAGCGCGGCCACCTGGCGCAGGTCCTCAAGTGCCTCGCCGCGGTTGCGGAACCGGCCCGCGAGACGGTCGGCCATGGGGAGCCAGGCCTTCATGATCTCCTGCCGCACGGCGCTGCGCTCGGCCCCGTCGGGGAGAGTCGTCAGCAGCCGGAAGGCGTCCGCCGTGTCGGGGGCGTCATCGTGCGGGTGTTTCCGCTGCGTAGGTGTACGCATCTTCTTTGCAACTCCCTGAACGGTGCAAAACGGATGGGTGTCACCGTGGGGAGGGGCACGACGGGCCTTCGAGATCAGGCCCGGGGGTGTCCGGGCACTGTTCGTGACACGCCCGGAGCGATACCCACCGCTCCCACGGACGTGCCTCCGGTCCGAAGCACATGCTTCGAATGCCCGGCCGCCGAAAGGCCAAACAAAGCCGTGCAGGCCAGGCCGTTTACTTCGGCCCATGCCTGGTACTCGGTCGGGTGCTACCGGGATCCCCGCGGAT
This sequence comes from Streptomyces sp. H27-C3, assembly GCF_030063415.1. Taxonomy (GTDB): domain Bacteria; phylum Actinomycetota; class Actinomycetes; order Streptomycetales; family Streptomycetaceae; genus Streptomyces. The sequence continues at coordinate 131,551 of NZ_JASITA010000012.1, forward strand.
CCCCGAACTCTCCCTTTGCCGAAGGGGCCCCAGGAGGTCCGCACATGAACACCGACGTCACCGACCTGCTTCCACGCCTTCGTCGCCACCTCCGCCGTCACGAGAACGACGGTGAGAAGTGATCGGCGGCGAAGGACGGAAGAACCGGGAGCCCGACGGGCAGGGACGGGAGCAGGGACCCGGGCGAGGAGCGGCGCACGGCCCCGGCGCCCGTGTCGAAGCCGCCGCGCCCGACTCCCCCCGGGAGATTCCGGCCCGCTCGTGGGGGGCCGTACTGCGCCGCACCGCGAGCGAGTTCATGGACGACGAGCTCGCCGACAAGGCCGCCGCGCTCACGTACTACGGGGTGCTGTCGATCTTCCCGACCCTGCTGATGCTGGTCTCCGTGCTCGGCACTGTGGGTGAGAACGCGACGCGCCAGGTGCTCGATGAGGTCAAGGGCCTCACGCCGGGGCCGGCGCGGGACATCCTCACCTCGTCACTGGAGGACTTGCGGCTCTCGGGCGGGTCGAGCGGTCTGGTCGCGGTGATCAGCCTCCTCGGGGCCCTGTGGGCCGCTTCGGGTTACGTCGCCGCCTTCATCCGGGCCTCCAACGCCGTCTACGACCTGCCGGAGGGCAGGCCCATCTGGAAGATCACGCCACTGCGGGTCGGGCTCACGCTGGCGCTGCTCGTACTGCTGGCGTGCAGCCTGCTCATCGTGGTCTTCACCGGCTCGCTGGCGCGGTGGGCCGGTGACGTGATCGGTCTCGGCGACGAGGCGCTGACCGTGTGGACGTACGCCAAGTGGCCCGTGCTCGCGCTGCTTGTGGTGCTGATGCTCGCGCTGCTGTTCTGGGCCTCGCCCAACGCCAAGGTCCAGGGGTTCCGCTGGCTGTCCCCGGGCAGCGTCGTCGCCCTGGTGCTGTGGCTGCTGTTCTCCGCCGGGTTCGCGTTCTATCTGGCCAACTTCGCCTCGTACAACAAGACATACGGCGCGATGGCGGGTGTCGCGATCTTCCTGCTGTGGATGTGGCTGTCCAACCTGGCGATCCTGCTCGGGCTCGAATTCGACGCGGAACTCGCCAGGCAGCGGGCCATGGAAGGAGGGCTCCCCGCGGACGAGGAGCCCTATGTCGCACCGCGCGACACCCGCAAGTGGCCGCCGGGGCTGCGCCGCCGGCGCCGGGGCGTCGGCCCGGCGGGCCGGGCGGGCGAGGGCGCCGACGAGGCCGAGGCCCAGGAGACCGCGGCTGCGAGGAAGGCCGGCATCGAACGGCCCGACGGCGTCGGCCGGTCGGACCGGTAGTCGGCCAGGCTGTCGAAGTCCGCTCACCGGTCCACCCGGTGACCGGACTGTGCGGCCCCTACGGACTATCCGGACTGTGTGGCCTGTGCCAAGAGCCCGTCCGGTCTGTGCCAGGGGTCCGGCCGACCGGCGACAGTGCCCGTCCGGCGACAGGACCCGTCCACAGCGCGAGAAAGGCCGTGAGTCCGGCGCCTCCGTAGAGCCCGCCGCCGAGGCCGGCCCTCTTGCCCTTTTCCTTCATTTCGGTCCGAGTGAGCCCGTGTTCTTCCCGAACGAGATCGGCAAGCTGCTCCGAAGCGCGCTTGACCAATTCAGCTGCCGATGGCTCGGCGGACTGGGTCACGTTCCTTCGCCTCCGTCGGCGTCAGCATGAAGTCCTCGTAGCGGCCGAGCCCGATGAGCACGCCCAGCACGAGAACTGGAATCAATACCGGAATCAGCACGGCTCATACCGCCATGGCCATGTCCTTCCCGCGGAACGGCCTGCAGGGGGTCACCCGCACGTCCGCATGCATCCCCCGGCCCGCCGCGCGTTTGCCGTGTGCACTTCGGGTACCCGCCACTGATCCCGGCGGCGCGGCGGAGACGGAAGCGAGCTCGCCAAGTCCGGCGGCCGGTGACCGACAGGCCGGAGCGGGCTCATGTCCTCCCCCGCCCGGGGCACCGGGTGGGAGAGATCCGTGTGAAGGGGCAGGAGGCCCGGCCCCTTAGACGGTGCGCCCCAGCAGGGCGAGGAGCTTGGTCTGGGCGTCGGCCCCGGCGGGCGGTTCCACCGGTGCGTCGAACAGACCGGTTGTCTCCAGGTCCGCCGAGTACGGTCCGAATTCCCGCACCGTGAAGCTCACCAGCTCCTCCGGCAGCCGCTCGTCCGCGCCGATGGCCCGGGACAGGTCCCAGGCGTGCACCACCGCGTCGGCGACCATCTGAGAGCAGTAGGCGGCGGCGGTGCTCTCCCCGTACGAGAGCCCCACCCGGCGCTCCAGGGCGCCCGGCTCCGCGAACGCCGCGCGGGCCCCCGCCGCCGCCCGGTCCCAGACGGTCACCGGGTTCTCGCCCAGTACGTCGCCTGCGAAGGTGTCGCCGATCTCCGCGACCGTTCGTCGCGCGGTCACCAGCTCCGGCACCCACAGCTGCTCCCCGGTGAGGTGGCGCACCAGGTCCCGCACCGACCAGCCGGTGCATGGGGTGGGTGCCTGCCACTGGTCCTGGCGCACCGCGTGCACCCGGTCGGTGAAGAGCGCGAGCACCTCGGCGTGACGAGTGAGAAGAGGGTTCGCATCCATGGGGTTCACTCTTCCCTCGCCCGCGCCCCGGCGCCAGTCCGGATCCCCGTGGATTTGGCGCTTCACCCGGGGCTTCCCGCAGTGAGCGACGGAACACACGACCGGCTGTGCCGCCTGATTCGAAACCGGCCCGGCCGGGTACGCGCGCACCATGTCTTCACCACGCGCGCACCATCCCACCAGCCGCCTGCCCGGCCGGCTCGCCACCTGGTTGAGCGGCCGCGACCAGGCAATCTTCCACGGTGTGGCGGCCCGCCACTGGCCTGGCGCCGACTATGTCCTGCCCCGCCTGAGCCATGGCGCGAACCACGGTGTGCTGTGGTTCGGAACGGCCGCAGGACTGGCGGCCCTGGGCGGCAGCACCCGCGCGCGGCGGGCTGCGGTGCGCGGGGTCGCCTCGCTCGCGCTGGCCTCCGCCACCGTGAACACGGTGGGCAAGCGTTCGGTGCGCCGGGTGCGGCCGGTGCTGGACTCGGTACCGCTGGTGCGGCAGCTGAAACGCCAGCCGATCACCACCTCTTTCCCCTCCGGGCACTCCGCATCCGCCGCCGCCTTCGCGACGGGCGTGGCCCTCGAATCGAAGGGCTGGGGCGCGGTGGTGGCGCCGGTCGCGGCAGCCGTCGCGGTCTCCCGCATCTATACGGGCGCCCACTATCCGAGCGATGTGCTGGTCGGCGCGGCGCTGGGGGTGGGGGCTGCGTTCGCGGTGCGCGGGCTCGTACCGACGAGGTCGCAGATGCCGGCCCCGGGGCGCCCGCACACCCAGGCTCCAGCACTTCCCGGTGGGCAGGACCTGGTCGTGGTGGTCAACAAGCGCTCGGGCTCGGCGGCTGCCAAGGCCACTCTGGTGCGGGACGCGCTGCCGCTCGCGCAGGTCGTCGAGTGCGAGCCCGAGGAGCTGTGCGACGCGCTGGAGAAGGCAGCCAAGGAAGGCAGGGCTCTCGGCATCTGCGGTGGCGACGGCACCGTCAACCGGGCCGCGGTGGTCGCCGCAACCCACCGGATTCCGCTCGCGGTCTTCCCCGGCGGCACCCTGAACCACTTCGCGTACGACCTGGGCATCGAGGAGGTCCACGACACCTGCCGGGCGCTGGCATCCGGCGACGCCGTCAAGGTCGACCTGGGCCGCTTCACGCCGGGCCCGGGGGGTGACGACCAGCCGGGGTACTTCCTCAACACCTTCAGCCTGGGCGTCTACCCGGAGCTGGTGCGCATCCGGGAGCACTGGGGGCCGCGCATCGGCGGCTGGCCCGCGGGGGTGCTCGCGGCGGTGAAGGTGCTGCGCGACGAACGGCCGCTGGAGGCGCAGGTGGGGCAGCACAAGAGCCGCAGCCGCTCGGTGTGGATGCTGTTCGCCGGGAACGGCATGTACCAGCGGATGGGTCCGACCCCCGGCCGGCGCTTCGACATGGCGGACGGCCTGCTGGACGTGCGTGTGGTGCACGGCGGGCGGCTGCCGGGCCTGCGGCTGCTGGCCGCGGCGCTCGCCGGACCGCTGAGCCGCTCGCCCGTCCACGCGGCGCAGCGGCTGCGCCGGGTGTGGATCTCCGGCCTGGCGCCGGGCACGCTGCTCGCTTTCGACGGCGAGGTGGTGGACGCCCCCGAGGAATTCGTCATCGACAAGGCCGCCGAGGCTCTCACCGTGTACCGTCCGCTGGTGCTGTGAATTCCCGGAAACGTCCCACAGGGTAAAGAGGAATACAATGGGGATCCGCGGACCCGGGAGGTACACACCATGGTTCCTGTCCTGCTTGTCCTGCTCCTCGTTCTGGTCCTCTTCGGCGTCGGTTTCGCCGTCAAGATTCTGTGGTGGATCGCCATTGCGGTATTGGTGATCTGGCTTCTGGGGTTCCTGCTGCGCGGCACTTCTTCCTCGGGCACCAGGTCCCGCTGGTACCGGTGGTAGGAATTGAGCTCCCGGCCATAGGCAAAAGGGAAAGGGGACAGCGGCCTTGAGGCCGCTGTCCCCTTTCCGTTGCGCCCGCGCTCTGCCTTTCGGCCGGACACGGCGCGGGCGTTCCGCGTCGGACGCCCTCAGCGCAGGGCGGCGAGGCGGCGGCGGGCCGGCCCCAGGGCCCGGCCCCGGCCCAGCAGCCCCGACCACGGGTTGGTGCGGGCCTGGACCAGTACGTCCTCGGCGTCCGTCACCGCCCAGCGCCGCGCGGTGAGCTCCTTGTTCTCCAGTTGCTCCCAGGAGACCGGTGCGGCCACCGGCGCGCCCGGCGCGGGGCGGATCGACCAGGGGGCCACGGCCGTCTGTGCGTAGGCGTTGCGCTGGACGTCCAGATAGAGGCGGTCGCCGCGGGTCTTCTCGCGTATATCCGTGGTCAGTTCGTCCGGGTGGCGTTCGGCGAGGATCTGCGCGACCTCCTTGGCGAAGTCGCGGGCCTCGCCGAACGAGGTGTGGCCGTTCAGCGGCAGGACCACGTGCAGGCCCTTGGATCCGGTGGTCATCAGCGCGGAGGGCAGCCCGAGCTGGTCGAGGAGTTCGCCGAGCCGCCAGGCCGCTTCGCGCACCGCCGGGAAGTCCTCACCGGGTGGGTCCAGGTCGAAGACCAGGCGGTCGGGCCACCGGATCCTGTCGGCCCGTGAGAGCCAGCGGTGGAACGTCAGGCAGGCCTGATCGGCGAGGAAGACAAGGGTGGCGCTGTCGTCGCACACGGTGTGGGTGACCGTGCCGCCCTCCTTGTCGACCGTCACCCGGCGCATCCACTGGGGATAGTGGTCGGGGGTGTCCTTCTGCATGAGACGCGGGCCGCCGACGCCGTCCGGGTGGCGCTCCAGCATCAGTGGCCGCCCGCGCAACTGGGGCACGATGAACGCCGCCATCTGCCGGTAGTAGTCGGCCACATCGGCCTTGGTGAGGCCGCAGTCCGGGAAGAGCACCTTCTCCGCGCGATGGATCCGCACCGTGCGGCGTCCCGCACGCACGCTCGTGATATCCCTCATCATGGTCTCTGTCTCCTGGGCTCGTCGTGCCCTTCGTGGTCTGCCTGTCCCCGTGGCCGCTGTCTGATCACTTACGCTCCGGCGCGCCGCGGGTGAGGGTGGCGGGGTGTTCAGGGCACCCCGCCACCCACACCGCACGGCGCGCCCCAGCCCTGGGGCAGCAGCGGTAGATGGAGGAAGTAGTCGGTCGGGTTGAGCAGAACGATCTCGGCTTTCTCCCTGGCCGTCCGGGACATGGACTTGGCGGCCTGTTGGCCGGCGAATCCTGCTCCGACGATGACAATGCGGGGACGCTGTCGTGTCACTTCGCTTCACCTCGTACACGGGGCGCGGGCGGTGGACGGACCTTCCCGGTGCCCCCGAGGCTGCCCGGCAAACACCCGGATCGCGCCCGTTCGTCCTCCCGCCGGGAAACCCCCGCCAGGCCCGACGGCTTGACTACGACCGGCGGGACGCAGGCTCGTGTCCTGGGCCCGCGCCGCTGGCTTCGACGACATCCGGGCATCGGCGGCGGCCTGGTGCTTCGCCACCGAGGGCGAACGCGCTGGTGGAGCGGCCTGTGGGCGGACCGTACGACGGCGTCGGTGTACGCGCCCGCCTCACCGTCGGCAGGGGCCACACCCGCGCGGAGACCCTGGCCACGCTGGCCGAGGCATGGCGCGAGTGGGGCCGCCGCGACGACGCGTGGTTCATGGTCCCGCACGGCGAAGTGCTCCTGCGCGCCTGGCCGCTCGCGTACTTCCCTTATGGCGTGTCCGGCCTGCGCCACTTCATGATGTGGCCCGTCGCGGCGAACGCCTCCTTGCCCGCAAGGCGCCCGGTCCTCGTCTCGACGTGTACGAATCCCTCGCTCTCGTAGAGCGCGCGGGCCGCGTCGTTGCCGTCGAGGACCGTGCACCGCACGGTCGAACCGCCGCCGTCGGCCAGCGCGCGCCGGAGCAACAGCCGCCCGATGCCCTGGCGGTAGCGGGCGGGGTCGACGTAGAGCCAGGTCAGTTCGGCGTCGTCGAGCGCGGCGAAGCCGAGCACCTCGCCCGCACCGTCCCCCTCGTCGCCCGCCGCGGCGACCCATACCGTCCCGTCGAAGAACCCTTCGTCCTCATAGGTTTCGGCGAGCGGAGGGAAAGCGTCCGCACCGATGTGGCCGCGCAACTCGTCGCGCCGCGCCGTGTCATGGATCCTGGAGACCGCGTCCCAGTCCGCTTCCCGGTACGGGCGGACGGTCACGGTGTACGTACTCATCCCCGGACCTTCGCACCCGCTTCCCGGCCGGGCAAATCGGCTGCCCGTCCGACCGCGCGAATCGCGTCCCTCGGCCCCTGACCACCAACTATCCTCGCCCCTATGGAGATCCTCGGAACCACGCTGCGCATTTGCGTCGACGACCTGGAGGCCCCGGTGGCCTTCTACGAACGCCTCACGGGAACACGGGCGCAGCGCTACGAGCGCGGCGGGATCTCGGTGGCCGCGGTGGGCTGCTTCCTCTTGATGAGCGGCCCCGAGTCGGAACTGGAGGTGCTGCGCAAGGTGTCGGCGACCATTGCCGTGCGGGATCTGGACGAGGCGGGCGCGGCCCTCGACGCGGCCGGCGCGCGCATCATCGTGGGCCCGGTGGCGACACCGGCGGGCCGCAACCTGCTGGCGCTCCACCCGGACGGCACGGTCTTCGAGTACGTCGACCTGCGCACGGATGCCTGACGCTCACCCCCGTGCCGGGTCCGGCGCCGCGGGCGGTCGCATCCGGAAGTCGTACCGGTCCGGCAGGGGTTCGTCGGACAGCGCGGACCAGATCTCGCCCAGGACCTCGGCGCCCTCACGCAGGTCAGCGACCTCGAATCCGGCGTCGAAGACCGCGCGGGCACCCTCCCTGTCCCCCTCGGCGAGCAGCAGCCGGGCCTCGGCGAGGCGGAAGCGGCCGCTCTCGCGCATCGCGGGCCGCAGCCGCTGCCAGACACCGCGGGCCTCGGCCGTCCTGTCCACCGCGAGGAGCGCGTCGATCGCCTCGCGGCCCAGGGCGGCAGTCGCCGCGCTCCACTCCGCACCGTCGCGGCGCTCCTGGCAGAGGTCGTCGAAGGCCTCCGCGTACAGATCGGCGGCGCGCTGCCCGTTGTGCGCCAGCCGGTCGGCGACCGCCAGGCAGCGCAGCAACGGCCAGCGGGACGGGGCGAGTCCGAGCCCCCGCTCCCAGCTGCGCACCGCCTGCGCCAGATCGCCCGCGTGCCACTGGGCGACCCCCAGGTGGTACTCGGTGAGGGGCTCGGCGGGGGCGGTCTCCAGCATGTCCCGCCAGGGCCGACCGACGAGCGTGGGGCCCGGCGGAGTGACCTTGCGCGGGTAGGGGAACGCACCGCCACGCAGCAACTCCAGCCAGGGCTGCTGCTCTTCGCCGAGCGTCGACTCGTCGAAGGGCGTGCCGGGCAGCTTGAGGCCCGCGCGCAGGACTTCGAGCGCGCCCCATCCGGAGCCGGTGGCGAGGCTCCGGATGGGTTCGCTGTCGGCGTACGGCCGCCATGCCTCGAAGGCGGCGTCGACCTGTGCCCGCGGCAGCGCGCTCTCCAGCCGCAGCTCCGTCTCGTCGCGGGCCGCCTGCCAGTCCTCGCCGTGCACGGTCGGCGCGTCGGCGGCCAGTGGCCCGTACGCCTCCAGCCAGCTGAACTCGGCACCCGCCTCCAGCGGGACATGCTCCAACTGGGTGCGGGCGAGACCGGCCTGGATCTCGGCGTAACCGGGTGTCCCCGGTTCGGTCAGCCACTCCTGCCAGCGGCGCCCACCGCGCCCCGAGCCCCACAGGAAGAGCTTGCGGCCGCGCAGCCGGTCGGTGGAGGTCTGGACGAGTCCCTGCCCGTCGGCGTCGAGGGACGCGACCCATTTCCGCGCCTCGTCCGGCACGTCGTAGAAGTAGTCGGCCGGGTACTCGCCGCGCAGCGGATACGTACGGTCGATGCCGTCCGAATCGGGCACGGTCACGCGCCGCAGACGGTGTTCGTACCCGAAATGCCAGGCCTCGTCGGCGGGGGCCAGGACGCGGGTCCCCTCGGCCTCGTCGACGGCGATGTTGGACCACCAGTAGACGGGCACGGTCCGCTCGTGCGGATTGCGGATCCGTACGCCGACGTGCAGGAAGTCGGAGTCGGCCGGCAGCCACAGGTCGACCTGGAAGGGCAGGTCACGCAGCCGCTCCCACTCCCACAGCCGGAGCATCTCACCGCCGTCGGGGGCGGGCACGACCGCGGCGTGCAGGGGGGCGCAGGACAGCGTCGTGTGCCCGGTCGCGCCGATGTTCCACTCGATGCCGCCGGAGAACCAGGCCCCGTTGAGCGCGAACTGGGCAGGCTGGAACACCGGGTTGCGGTACAGGAGTTCACGGCCGGTCGGCTTGTGGAAGAGCGAGTGCACCCGCCCGCCGAGCCCGGGCAGCACGATCGCGCGCAGCCGGTCGTTCTCGATGACGATCGTGTCGAGATCCGCCTCGGCGCGTTCGCGCCCGTACCCGTCGAGGACGGGCACGGGCAGCAGGGTGCGCAGTGGCTCGAAGCCGATCTGCCGGGCCATCTCGCGCGGCAGCCCGTCGCGTGAACGCTCGTCGAGTACGTGGGTCTCGTCCAGCGGGCGCAGTCCGGGCAGCGGATTCGGCGGCCCCACCTGGGCTGCGGGCAGGGTCAGTACGGCGCGTCGCACGGTCGTGGCCAAGACAGCCTCACTCCCTCACGGGGGCCGCAGGCAGCTCCGATGGCCGACGCCCCGACGACCATCGGAACACGGCGGGTGCCGCTCTGACCAGGGGCTCCGTAGGCCAGTGTTCGGCAAAGTCAGGGGGACTCCCAGGTGGGAATCAGAGAGCGCCGGAGAGTCCCGGGCGTCGGTCCACCCTCTCAGTGGTGATCGCCCAGCGTTCGTGATCGCGCCAGGCGCCGTCGATGAAGAGGAAGTCGGGCGAGAAGCCCTCCCGGCGGAAGCCCGCCTTGCGGACGAGGGCGATGGACCCCTCGTTCGCGGGCTGGATGTTGGCTTCCAGCCGGTGCAGGCCCAGGGTGTCGAAGGCGTACCGCAGGACCAGGCCGAGGCCCTCACTCATGAGGCCGCGCCCTGCCGCGTGGGCGAAGGCACCGTAGCCCAGCGCCCCGCACCGGAAGCCGCCCCCGACGATGTTGTTGATGTTGATGAAGCCCGCGATGCGGCCGCTCGGGCGTCCGCAGACAAGGAAGCCGGCCTTCGTCGGGTCTTCGGTGAGCCGGCTCGCGTAGGCGGCGTACGTGGCGGGCTCCTCCGGCGGGAAGAGCCAGGGGCGGTGCAGGTTCCTGCTGTCCCGCGCCAGCGCGGTGAACTCATCGGCGTCGTCCTGGGCGAAGGGCCGCAGGGTCACCCGCGGACCCTGCGCGCGGTGTGCCCTGCCGGAACCGGTGGTCGTACGAGGCATCCCGTCAGGCTACTTGCCCCCGGGTGGGCGGCCGCTCGCCCGTCACCTGCACGTGCGCGAGTCCGTCACCTGCATGTGCACGTCCGTCACCTGCGTCTGCGTACGAAGTAGCCGCCGCACAGCGCACCGATCGCGGCCATCGCGAGCAGTGCCAGATAGAGCGGCATGGTGACTTCGGGGATCAGCAGCCGGATCCGGACATGGCGGGTGTTCTCGAAGATGAAGACGAGGGTCAGGACCACGATCGCGGCGACCGCGATCCGGCCCGGTGCGAAGGCCCTGCCGGTCGTGGCCCTGCCGGTCGTGGCCCTGCCGCCGCTGCTGCCCGATGCGTCCCTGGGGCTCATGTTCCGGTCCTTTCCTGGAGTGTCACTGCCACCGCCGTGGGGTCCAGGATGTGCAGATCATGGCTCCGCGCGGGCGATGGGGAGGGCCGTACGGGTGACCGGGGCCCCGCCGAAACGCCCGCCGGTCAGTAGAGGCGGCGCAGGGCGGGCCAGAGGGCCGACCACGGGGCACTCGTGCCGGAGCAGAGCACGATCGCGGCGTGCTGCTCCTCGTACTCCACCCCGTGGCGGTTGTCGACGCGGCCGACCTCGCGGCAGCCGGTGAAGTGCCGCCGGAATCCGGTCGGGCCGTCCTGGTGGACCAGCAGCACCGGCCCGTCCGCGGTGTCCGGCGGCGGCCCCCAGTCGGCGAAGCTCATATGGCCGGAGTACGCAGGGGCAGCGCGCGCCCCGGGCCGTAGCGTGCGCGCGCCCGCCTCGCCGTAGTTCTGGGTGAGGATCACGGCGCGTCGGCGCCGGTCGGCGGGGACGCGGTCCCAGCCGTCCGCCACCGCGTCGGCCAGGAACGGCCGGCCGATCCGCTCGCCCTGCTCGCGGTTGGCGGCGTTCGCCACCGCGAGTGCGTCCGGCGGCAGCACCACGGCGTTCGGGCACGAAGAAGGGCGACAGCAGGATGATCTGGTGGGGTACGAAGAGCAGCCGGTTCTCGGCGCCGTCGTCCTCGCTGATCCCCTCCGCGACGGCGCGCGGCGGGCACGGAGGAGGGCCGCGCTCAGCGCAACGCGGGCACGTCGAGGGTCAGCGTGCGGGTCTCCGTGTCCAGTACGGCGGGCACGCCGAGCGGCATGGTCAGCGCGGTCGGGCAGTGGCCGAATCCCAGGTCCTCGACGACCGGGACTCCCAGGGGGCTCAGCCGGTCGTACAGCAGCGTCCGTACGTCGTCGTACGGGCCGCAGTCCTCCCACGAACCGAGCGCGATGCCCGCGACGCCGTCCAGCCAGCCCGAGCGCAGGAGTTGGGTGAGGATCCGGTCGAGCCGGTACGGCTCCTCGTCGATCTCCTCGATGAGCAGCAGGCCGCCACGCGCACCGGGGCGGGCGTGCGGGGCGCCGAGGTCGGCGGCGAGCAGGCTGACGCAGCCGCCGAGGGTGATGCCGCGGGCCTGCCCGGGGACCATGACGCGGGCCGTGGGGAGGCCGAGGGTGCGGACCGAATCGGGTGCGAAGAGCGTGGCCCGCAGGGACTCCTGGGTCGGGCCGTCCTTGAGGAACACATCCGTGGCGACCATCGGCCCGTGCAGCGTGGCCAGGCCCGCCCGTACGGCGAACGCCTCGTGCAGCGCGGTGATGTCGCTGTAGCCGACGAAGACCTTGGGGCCCGCGGCGCGCATGGCGTTCCAGTCGAGCAGGTCCACCATGCGCTGGGCGCCGTAGCCGCCCCGCGCGCACAGCACCGCGGAAACCGTCGGGTCGCAACACGCCTCCTGGAGGTCGCGGGCCCGCGCCTCGTCCTCGCCCGCGAGGTACCCGAACTGCCGGTGCCGGTCCAGCACATGGGGTGCGACGACCGGGTCGAGGTCCCAGCCCCGCAGGATGTCGAGGCCCGCGTCGAGCCGCTCCCGGGGCACGCCTCCGCTGGGTGCGACCACGGCGACCCGCGCCCCCGGCCTCAGTCGCGCGGGCCTGCTCAGGGGCGCGGGTCCGGCCGGGAGTGTCGGTGTCACTTGTCGAGCTCCAGGCGGGGGACATCAGCCCGGTCGATGCCGAAGGTCTGCGCGTACAGGGACAGTTCGGCCTCCAGGGCGCGGGTCATGGTGTCGGCCCTGCGGAAGCCGTGTCCCTCGCCCTCGAAGGCGATGTAGGCGTGCGGAATGCCGCGCCCCGCCATCCGCTCCAGGAACCGCTCGCACTGCACGGGCGGGCAGATCACGTCGTCGAGCCCCTGGAGCAGCAGGAACGGCGCGGTGATCCGCTCCGCGTGGTGCACGGGCGAGCGGTCACGGTACCGGTCCGGGTACTCACCGATCGGCCCCACCAGGCTCTCCAGATACTGGGACTCGAAGTCGTGGGTCTCATCCGTCGCCCAGCCGGCCAGGTCGAGGATCGGGAAGATGATGGTGCCGCACGCGTACACGTCGGTGGTGGTCAGCGATGTCGCCGCGGTCCAGCCGCCGGCGCTGCCGCCGCGGATCGCGAGCCTGCCGGGGTCGGCGGTGCCCTCCTCGGCCAAGGAGAGGGCGACGGCGGCGCAGTCCTCGACGTCCACGACGCCCCACTGCTCGCGCAGCCGGTTGCGGTACTCGCGCCCGTACCCGGCGGATCCGCCGTAGTTGACCTCGGCGACGCCGATGCCGCGCGAGGTGAAGTAGGCGATTTCCAGGTCGAGTACGAGCGGGGCGCGGCCGGTGGGGCCGCCGTGGGCCCAGACGACGTAGGGCGGGAGTTCGTCGTCCGGCGCGATGTGGTCGGGGTTGTGCGGCGGGTAGATGTGGGCGTGGATGCCGCGGCTGTCGGGGCCGACGAAGGTGCGGAGCTGCGGCTCGGGGTAGTAGGCGGGGTCGACCGGGTCGTCGTGCGCGGAGCCGATGACCCGGGCGTGGCCGGTGCAGGTGTCGAGTTCGACAACCTCGTACGCGCTGCGCGGGCTGGCGGCGACGCCGATGACGCGGCTGCCCCGCACGGCGAGGGTGGCGGACCATTCGGTCCAGGGCCCGGCCGCGTCGACGAGTTCGCCGGTCTCCGGGTCGAGGATGCCCAGGGTCGTCGGGCCCGCGCCGTGGATGACGGCGATCAGGCCGTTGTCCAGGGGGTGGAACCATCGCAGCCCGATCTTCCAGAGAGGTCCGCCGAACTCCTCGGCGCGCCCGGCGCACAGGCCGGTCCCGGCCACGACTCCCGGCAGGGTCTCGCCGGGTGTCGTGGCCCGGTACAGCTCCCACCAGTTGCCAAGGTCGGAGACGAAGAGCAGCGAGCCGTCCGGCGCCCATTCGACCTGGGCGACCGACTCGTCGGTGTCCCCGGCGACCGGCCGTACGTCCGCGAAGGGGCCGTCCTCGGTGATCCCTCCGAGCATGACCAGCGTGCCGTCCCACGGCATCCGCGGGTGGTCCCAGGCGATCCAGGCGGCCTGCCGCCCGTCGGGCGAGATCCGCGGGCCGGTGACGAAGCGGTGCCGGTCGTCGGAGAGCTCCCGCACCGCGCTCCGGTCGTCGGCGGCCGAGCCGTCCAGCGGGACGGCCGCGATGACGCGGCGTACGTCGGTGGGCGCCTCGCCGGTGAACTCCTCAAGCACGCACCACACTTCGCCCGCCGCCCCGCGCTCAAGCCGCAACTGCGGGTCGACCCAGCGCAGTCCGCCGCCGACCCCGGACACCGGGGTGAGCGGGCGCGGTCCGGCGCCGGGGGCGTCCGGTTCGTACGCGTAGAGCCGCTGGTCGGGGAAGTGGACGAAGACGACGAGCGGGCCGGATTCCTCGCGCGCGGCGCCCGCCCAGGGCTGCCCGCCGTACTCGATGACTCTGCTGCGTACGTTCCAGGGGGCGGGCAGCACCGATGCCTCGGCGCCGTCCACCCGCCGCCGCACCAGCGCGCGCCGGCCGCCCTCGGTGGGCCGTGGTTCGGTCCACCACACCTCGTCACCGACCACCCCGATGTACTCCGGGTGCCCGTCGTGCGATGCGGCGAGCGCGGCGTCGATCGGTGACTGCCAGCTTCCGTACGGCACTGTCGGCACCATGGTCCCGGTCCCCCTCTGTGGTCCTTCTGCGGTCGGTCCGGATCTATGCGGTCTACGCGGTCTTCAGATAGTGGTCAAGTACCCGTACCCCGAAGTGCAGTGCCTCCACTGGTACCCGCTCGTCGACCCCGTGAAAGAGCGCCTGGTAGTCGAAGTCGACGGGCAGCTTCAGCGGGGAGAAGCCGTAGCCGATGATGCCGAGCCGGGAGAACTGCTTGGCGTCCGTTCCGCCCGACATGCAGTACGGCACGACATGCCCCTCGGGGGCGAACCGCTCCACGGCCGCACGCAGCTTCGCGTACGTCGGTGAATCGGTCGGCGCCTCCAGAGCCACCTCGCGGTGATGAAACTCCCAGTCCACGTGCGGCCCGGTGAGCGCGTCCAGCGTCTCGCGGAACTCGTCTTCGCCGCCGGGCAGGAAACGCCCGTCGACATGGGCGGTGGCCCGCCCCGGAATGACGTTGATCTTGTACCCGGCGTTGAACATGGTCGGGTTGGCGCTGCCCCGCACCGTCGCCTCGACCAGGGCGGCGGCCGGGCCCAGCTTGTTGAGCAGGGCGTCCACATCGAAGTCGGGCGCGTCGAGGTCCGGTGCGTCGATGTCGTGCAGGGCGGCCAGCTCCATGATGCTGGCGCGGACGGTCGAGGTGAGCCGCACCGGCCATTCGTGCTCGCCGATCCGGGCGACGGCGGCGGCCAGCCTGCTCACCGCGTTGTCGCGGTTGACCTTCGACCCGTGCCCGGCCGTGCCGAGCCCGGTGAGCCGAAGCCAGCCGGTGCCCCGCTCGCCCGCGGCGATGGGATAGATCTCCATGCCGGGGCGGGTGTGGAAGGTGTAGGCGCCGGACTCGCTGATGCCCTCCGTGCACCCCTCGAAGAGGTGCGGGTGATCGGCGGTGAGGAATCCCGAGCCGTCGACGGCGCTGGCCTCCTCGTCGGCGGTGAAGGCGATGACGATGTCGCGCCGGGGTCTCACCCCTGCGCGCGCCCAGGCCCGTACGACCGCGAGGACCATCGCGTCCATATTCTTCATGTCGATCGCGCCGCGGCCCCAGACCACCCCGTCGTGCACCTCCCCGGAGAAGGGGTGCATGCTCCAGTCGGCGGGCTCGGCGGGGACGACGTCGAGGTGACCGTGGACGAGCAGCGCGTCGGCGCCGGGGTCCGTGCCCTCGATCCTGGCCACCACGTTCGTACGGCCCGCCGTGCGCTCCAGGAGCACCGGCTGAAGGCCGGCCTCGGCCAGCCGCTGGGCGACGTACTCGGCGGCCGGGCGCTCAAGGCAGTCGCCGCCTCCGCGGTTGGTGGTGTCGATGCGGATCAGCTCGGAGGTGAAGGTCACCACCTCGTCGAGCGCGAGCGCGTCGATCGACCCATTGGTGCCGGTCGTGGCGTCGCCGGTCGTGGCGTCGCCAGTCGTGGCGTCGCCAGTCGTACCGTCGCCGGTCGTACCGTCGTCGCTCGGCTGCATGTCAGCCATACTGCTCCTCCACTGCGGCCGAGACGATCGTGGTGACCGCCTTGAAGGTACGAATGCCCTCATACATCGTCGGGCTGGTGTAGGCGACACGCCGTTCACCTGTCGGCTCCACCCCTGGTACCACGGTCGCGACCGCCGAAAGGTGTTCCGCGTCAAACTCCAGCTCCACCGTGAACGCGACGCCGCGCACCGGGTCGTGCCGCACGGCGAGGGCCGCCGCCTCCTTGGCCGCGGCCCTGATGTCCCTGGCGGTACGGGCCGGGGTGCGGCACACCGCGGCGTACCGCGACACGTGGTCCTTCACCGCGACCTTCCGCGCCGCTGGAGCGTACCCCTTGGCGTCCACGCAGGTCAGATCGTCACCGGTGACGAGCACCACAGGGACGCCGTACTCGGCGACGACATGCGAGTTGAGCAGGCCCTCGCTCGCCCGCTCGCCGTTCACCCACACGCCCGTGATGGAGTTCGCGAGATAGGTGTGCGCGAGAACACCTTCGGCCCCGGCGCCGGTGTGATATCCGACGAAGGCGATACCGTCCACGTCCCCGTGCTGGACGCCCTCGACCATGCTCAGGGACTTGTGCCGGCCGGTCAGCATCTCGGCCCGGTCGTCCAGCCGCTCAAGGAGCAGGTTGCGCATGGTCCAGTGTGCTTCGTTGATGAGCACCTCGTCGGCGCCCCCGTCGAAGAACCCGAGAACGGCCGCGTTCACGTCCGAGGTGAACAGAGAACGGCAGCGCTCCCACTGCGGGGTGCCCGGCAGCACGTCGGCCGGCCAGGTGACACCGGTGGCGCCCTCCATGTCGGCGCTGATGAGGATCTTCATGCGGCATCACGTTACGCGTCGCCGGGCACCCGGGCCAGGTCTGCCAGGACCGCCTGAGGTGTGGACCACTGACGGCGCCCCCTGGGATCGAACCCGGCTGTCGGGCGGCCGGACGATTCGGCCCAGGGGGATCTCTTCGTCGAGGTGCCTCACTTCGCGCGCGGCGAGCACCCGGCGCCGCGGCACGTAGGCCACGCCCGGGGCCGCGACCTCACTGCGAGCGGCCGACAACCAGCCACTTCGAAGGCAGCTCGATCCGCGTCCCGTCAGCCGAGAACTCCGTTGTACTGAGGCGTTGTTCGCCGCTCGCGAGGACCATCAGGCCGGCCGCGGAGAACAGGCCGGGCACCTCCGCGTCCGGCATCACGCCCGGCGCGATGCCGTGCGCGAAGATCGGGGCGAGCTTGGGCGGGGGCCCGGCGGGCCCCTGCGCCAGGTCCATCAGCACCGGTCGCGCCGCCTCCGAGAGCTCCACCACGAACGCCCTGCCCCGCTCCCCCACCAGCACCGCGATCGCGTCGACCAGTGGCTGCCGTTCGGCGGGCTCGCACTGGTGCAGTACGCCACGCATATAGACCTGCGCGTCACCGAGTTCGGCGTGCAGCCCGCGCACCGACTCCTTGTCCGAGGCGTCGAGCTGCTGGAAGTGGATCCGGCCGAGCGGGTCGAGGTGCTTGGCGTGCTCGATGGCGGCGGCGGACAGGTCGACGCCGGCCACCCGGGGGTAACGGTCGGCCAGGAAGAGTGTCTGGGTGCCGTTGCCGCAGCCGAGGTCCAGCATGGCCAGGCCGGGCTCCGGCATGTGCGGCTCGAAGAGGGCGAGATGCAGGCCCACGGTGAGGGCCGGTTCCGCGTCCCAGAAGACCGACCCGGGCACGCCGGGAGCTTCCCGCCAGAAACCTTCCCAGGCGTCCTTGTACTGACTCGTCACGCTCATGCCCAGCTCCCCAGGGTGTGATCACCGCTCTGACATCACGTCAAGATCGGTCTACCGCTCCTGGGTTACGCCGACAAGCCCTCGGCGCGTTCTTTCACCCGGCGTACGATCCGGTGCACTTCACGCACGCCCCGGCGCACGACTCGCACGCCTCATCCGTCCGCCCCGCCCCTGGTAGGGCAGTGGCACCTCGAACCACACCATCTTGCCGTCGCCGGTTCGGCTGGTGCCCCACTCCCGCGCCAGCGCGCTCACCACGGCAAGCCCGCGCCCCCTCTCGTCGTCGGGCCCCGCGCTCGTCAGCGCCGGCAGGGTGTGGCTGTCGTCCTCGACCTCGCAGAGCAGTACGTCGGTGCGTACGAGGCGCAGCTCGACCGGGCGCCGCCGGGCGTGCCGGACCGCGTTGGTGACGATCTCGCCGACCAGCAGCTCCACCTGGTCCGTCACCTCTTCGACGCCCCAGACGGCCAGCTGTCCCCGCACCAGCCGCCGCGCCCGGCCCGCCTCCCGCGGGTCGCGTGCCAGCTGCCACACCGCCACGTCCTGCTCAGGGATGCCGTTGAGCCTGGCCATCAGCAGCGCGACGTCGTCCTTGCGTCCGCCCCGGCCCTCTTTCCAGGACGACGCGGCCAGGGCGCGGATGATGGTGTCGCAGGCGTCGTCCATCGACGCCGCCGGGTGCGCCGCCGACTCGCACAGCGCCGCCAGCCCCACACCGATGTCCTCGCCCCGCACCTCGACCAGACCGTCGGTGCACATGATGAGGCGGTCGCCGGGCTCGACGGGGATCCTTACGGACTCGAAGGGAACTCCGCCGACCCCGATCGGCGCGCCCGTCGGCAGGTCGAGGAGATCACTGTGGCCGTCGGCGGCCCGCACGACCACGGGCGGGATGTGTCCCGCGTTCGCCATCAGCAGTTCGCTGCGGATCGGGTCGTATACGGCGTACAGACAGGTCGCCAGGTAGTGCTCCCCGAGACGCTGGGCCAGGTCGTCGAGATTGCGCAGAAGCTGCTCGGGCGGCAGGTCGAGGGCCGCCATCGTCTGCACGGCCGTACGCAACTGGCCCATCATGGCTGCCGAGTTGAGGCCGTGCCCCATGACGTCGCCGACAACCAGTGCGGTCCGTGACCCGGGCAGCTTGATGGAGTCGAACCAGTCGCCGCCGACACGCCCCAGGAGGGTGCCGGGGAGATAGCGCGTCGCCGTGTCGCAGCCGGCCATCCTGGGCGCGATCTTCGGCAGCATGCTGTCCTGGAGGGTCTCGGCGACGGTCTCCTGGTGCGTGTACATGCGGGCGTTGTCGAGGACCAGACCGGCGCGGGCGGCCAGTTCGGCGCCGGTGACCCGGTCCATGTCGTTGAACAGGGCGCGCCCGGGGTGACGCAGCAGAATCATGAATCCCAGCACCACATTGCGGGCCTTGAGCGGCACCACCAGCATCGAGCGGCCGTTGATCAGCGGGCGAATGTCGCGCTTCTCGAACTGGGAGGCGATGGCGGTTCCCATCTCCTCGCTGATGCGCGGCACCAGCACCGGGTCGCCCGTGGTCATGCACTGGAAGAAGGGCGTCTGCACCGGGAAGGGCATCGACTCGCCGACCGGCACCACGTCGTCCCAGCGCCCCGGCGCGTCGACATGCTCCACGGCGACGCGGTACCACATGGTGGTCGCGTCCGGCGGCCCGTCGGGGAAACCCTCGCCCGCGATGACCTGCTCGCGCAGATAGGTGCCCGCGACATCGGTGAAGCGCGGCACCACGGCCGCGCTGACCTCCAGGATCGTGCGGGAGAGATCGAGCGAGGAACCGATGCGTCCGCTCACCTCGTTGAGGAATTCGAGCCGCTCGCGGACCGCCGCGTATTCGAGGTCGAGGTCCTCCTCGGGCGGTGCGATCACGGGCCGCTCCCCGGCTGCCGCGGTGGCCCGCCGGCGCGCTCCGCGCTCCGCCCGTCGCGGCACACCCCAGTCGGGCGTGACGGGCACCCGGTCGTGCCGACTGAACTCCAGCACGGGGTAGCCAAGTTCGAGCACTTGGGCGACGATCCGGCCCGATTCGCCCACGCTCATGCTCGGCAGGATCTCGGGCAGCCCCCCGGCCAGCTCCTCGGCACCGCTGAACTCGGTGTGCAGGGCGAATCCGGGCGCTATCCGCTCCGTACCGTCCTCGCCCTGGCCGCTTTCGTCCGCGTGCTCCCTCTCCAACTGGGCGGCGTCCGCGGCGAGTACAAGCAGGCGCTCGGGTCCCGGCCCGACCAGCGGGTAGGCCCACCACAGCACATCGAGCGGCGCGCGCCCCGGCTCGGAGAGACTGGCCCGGCCCGCGGCAGGATAGGCGGTGAGCCCGTTCAGCGAGTCGTCGAGCCCCGGGCCCAGCCCCTCGTAGGACTCGTACGCCGTGTAGGCGGCGTCGTCGGCGAGCGCACCGGAGACCGGCATCAGGTCGGTCGCGGGACAACCCACCGCTTCCTCCCGGGCAGGCCCGAACAGCCGCCGCGCACCGGTCGACCAGTGCGACACCAGTCCGGCGCCGTCCACGACGACCACGGCAAGCGGAATCCGGCCGGTGACAGCCTGCTGCGGCTGCGCCGGCGGAGTACCACGGTCCATGTCCATTGGGGGGTGCAGGCTCCCTTCCCGCCGCCAGGATCTACGGTCCTCACCACCGTACGACCATCGGACCTCCGCGCGGGAGCCAACGACCGAAAAGGTCGTGCGCCCGCGCGCACGGCCTTGCCAGCGAGGCGACCGGCCGAGCATCAGCATATTCGTCGTGCGCCCGCGCGCACGGCCTTGCCAGCGAGGCGACCGGCCGAGCATCAGCATATTCGTCGTGCGCCCGCGCGCACGGCCTTGCCCTCTGCTCCGGCGGACATCCTCACTGTCAGTCCTCGTGGCCCAGTTGGAGATCGCGTTCGGTGCGTCCGCCACCCGCGACCTGAAGCACGGTGGCCACCGGCGGGTACCCCGCGGCAATCACCGTGTACTCACCGGAGGAGAGGTCGACGAAGCGGAAAGTCCCGTCGGGGCCCGTGGTCAGGGTGTCCACGACGTTGCCCGCGACGTCCAGGAGCGTCACGCGCGCGTCCTCGACCGGCCGGCCGGCACTGCCCCGTACGGTGCCGCGCAGCACCGCGCCGCCCGCCAGTTCGATGTCCTGCCGGGTCTCGCGCGCGGCCTGCAGGCTCACCGGGAGCGCGGCGGGGCGGAACGCGGGGGCGCTCGCGGCCAGGGTGTACTCCCCCGCCACCAGCTCGGTGATCAGGTAGCCGCCCTCGCGTCCGGTGCGGGTGGAGGCGACGACGTCGCCGCGCACGTCGGTGAGGGTCACCGCGGCGTCGCGCACCGGACTGCCGTCCGCCGTGCGGACGACCCCGGAGAGCCGGCCCGCGCCGCCGAGCACCACATCGAGGTCCACGGTCCGTTCGCCGACGGTGACGGTGACCGCCTGCGGCTGGTGTCCGCCGGCCGCCGCGATCAGGACGTACGCCCCGGCTCCCGGCACGCTCATCGCGTACCGCCCGTCGTCGCCGCTCGCGCCGCGCCCGACCTGCCGTCCCGTCACGTCGATGAGCGTGAGGGCAGCGCGCGGGACGGTGCTGCCGTCGTGGTGCTGGACCGTTCCGCAGACCGGGACGCCCGACAGGTAGGGCGCGGCGATGCGGGCCGCGGGGACGGCCGCGGGCTCGGCTGTGGGGGCGTTGTGGGACACCAGCGGTTTCTCCTTGAGGAAGCAGGCGATGAGCAGGCCGAGCACGAGCACCGGCACGAGGTAGAGGAAGATCCGCGGCATCGCCTCGGCGTACGCCTCGATGTAGGCGTCGCGCAGGGCGGGCGGCATGGCGTGCACCAGCTGTGGGGTGATGCCCGTCGGATCGGGCAGGCCCGCGCCCGCGGGCAGTTTGCCGGCGAGGGCGTCGGTGAGGCGTCCCGCGAAGAGCGTGCCGAAGATGGCCGCGCCGACGCTGCCGCCGATCTGCCGGAAGTAGTTGTTGGCGCTGGTGGCGGTGCCGAGGTCGGAGGGGTGCACGGAGTTCTGCACGGCGAGGACGAGCACCGGCAGGACCAGACCGATGCCGATGCCGAGGACGGCCATCCAGATGCTGTAGTGCAGCCGGGAGGTGTCGACTTCGAGGCGGGACAGCAGCCACATGCCGAGCGCGGAACACGCCCCGCCGATGACGGGGTAGATCCGGTAGCGGCCGGTGCGGCTGATGAGCTGCCCGGAGACGATCGAGGCGATGACGACGCCGCCCATCATCGGCAGCATCAGCAGCCCGGACTCAGTGGCGCTCGCGCCGTCCACCATCTGCAGGAAGGTCGGCAGATAGCTGGCGGCGCCGAAGAGCGCGATGCCGACGACGGCGCCGACCAGACCGGTGATGTTGAAGATCGAGTCGCGGAACAGCCGTAGCGGAATGATCGGTTCGGGCGCATGGTGCTCAACGACCATGAACAGCAGCGTCGTTCCGGCGGCGCCCGAAGCGAGACCCAGGATGACGCGCGAGTCCCAGTCGTACTCCGTACCGCCCCAACTGGTCAGCAGGACCAGGCAGGTGGAGGCGGCGGCGAGCAGGATCGCGCCGAGCACATCGAGTCGCGGCCGCACGGTGGGCTTGGGGAGCTTGAGCACCACGGCGACGACCGCCATGGTGACCAGCCCGAAGGGCACGTTGATGTAGAAGCACCAGCGCCACGAGGCGTGGTCGGTGAAGAAGCCGCCGAGCAGCGGGCCCGCGACTGACGCGAGGCCGAACGCGGCGCCGATGAGGCCCATGAAACGGCCGCGGTCCCTGGGCGGCACGATGTCCGCGATGATCGCCTGGACGCCGATCATCAGGCCACCCGCGCCGATGCCCTGGATGGCGCGGAAGGCGATGAGCTGATCCATGGTGCGCGACCAGCCGGCCAGCGCCGAGCCCACGATGAACACGACGATCGCGAACTGGAAGATGCCCTTGCGGCCGAAGAGATCGCCCAGCTTTCCGTAGATCGGCAGTCCGATCGTGGAGGTGAGCAGATAGGCGGTGATCGCCCAGGACATCCGGTCCAGGCCCTGGAGTTCACCGACAATCTTCGGCAGGGCGGTGGCGACGATCATCTGTTCGAGCGCCGCGAGCAGCAGGGCCAGCATCAGCCCGCAGAAGACCAGCCGGATGCGGTGCGGGCTGAGCGCCTCGGCCTGAACCGGCGCTGTCGCGAGGACGCCCGGTGGCGGGGGCGCCGCCCCCACCGCCGGTTCGGGGGCGGGCCGCTGCGCGGCCTGCCCGTCCTTCGTCAGAGTGGTCCCGCCCACGTACTGCTCCCCTCGTCACACGCGCGCCGTCACACCGGCGCCGCCCATTTTTCGCATTACGCGACAACTGGGAGCAAGTCAGACGATTGAGGTGGGAGGCGTACGCGGGCGGTTCCGCCGCCGGTGGGAGCACCTTCGGCGCACAACCGGACGGTACGGAAAACCACTCGTTCCAGTGAGAGCGCGTCAATCCCGGAAGGATGACGGCGGGAGCCCGCGGACGGCGGCGGAGGCTACTTCTTCTCCACCTCGGCGGCGAGGTTGACGAGGAGGGCGTCGTAGATCCGGCCGAGGCCCTTGGGCGCGAAGGTCCGCTCGAAGAAACCGCCGATGCCGCCGGCGCCGTCCCAGACGGAGGTGACGACGACCTTGGACTTCCCCTCGCCGGCCGGGGTGACGGTCCAGGTGGTGACCATGGACGAGTTGCGGTCCTTCTCGACGAGCCGGCCGTCGGTCGGCTCGGTCACGTCGAGCAGGCAGTCGCGAACGCGCTTGCTGGTGGCCTGGAGCTTCCAGTGGACGAGGGTGCCCTCGCCGTCGCCGCCCTCGCGCACCTCGTACTCGCTGAAGTGCTCGGGCAGGACCTTCGCGCGCGCGGCGCGGTAGTCGGCCAGCGCATCGAACACCGTCTCCGCATCCGCCGCGATGATTCGCTCCGTCGTGGCCTCGACCTGCGCCATGCCTGTTCCTCCAGCACTCGATTTTCGGGGGGGGTGCGGCTACCCAACCACCTCCGGTACGAGCGCCCATAATCGGGGTTGCGACGAATAAGGGAACATATGTTCCATTCTGACGTCAGCGCTACCGAGGAGGCGCACATGCGCTGGAACAATCTGGCCGAAACCCCCGCTCCGACCGGGGACACCGCGCTCTTCGGGACGGATGCGGTCACGACCCGCACCTTCCTGATGGCCCCCGTCATCCCCTTCCTCGGCGGCTCCCCCGATCAGCTGCGCGCCACCGTCAAGGCCATCGCCGCCTCGGGCGCGACCTCGGTCACCCCGCTCGTCCTGCATCTGAGGCCGGGTGCGCGCGAGTGGTTCATGACGTGGCTCGCCGAGCACCACCCCCACCTGGTGCGGCGGTACGAGCGGCTGTACGCCGAGGGGGCGTACGCGCCGAAGTGGTACCAGCGCCGGATCACCCGCCAAGTGCACGAGCTGGCGACGGAGTTCGGCATAGGCCCAGCAGGTCCTGGCACACCGCGGCGCATCCCCAAGGTCGAGCGGCCCGAGCCCCCCGGCCCCAAGCAGCTCACCCTCCTCTGACGCCACGCCCACCACAAAACGGCCAGAACAGCTCCTTACGGTTGCTTTTTCGGGCACGATGCGGCCGGGGCTGCGGCGCTCGCAGCTGCCATCTCTCCACACTGGGAGGCCAAGTGAAAAAACGCGCAGGAATTCTGTTCGCCGTGTCCGCGACGGTGGCCGGAATGCTTACGGCCGTACCGTCCGCGGGCGCCACCGATCAGGCAGGCTCCACCGCACCGCGCGCCGCACTCAAGTGGACCGGCTGCGCCACCACGAACTATCCGAAGCTGGAGTGCTCCTCGGTCGAGGTGCCCCTCGACCACACGGACCCGGGCGGCAGAAAGATCACCCTGGCGCTGTCGCGCGTCAAGCACACCGCGAAGACCTTCCAGGGCCCGCTCCTGGTGAACCCGGGCGGCCCCGGCGGCAGCGGCCTTTCGATGGCCGGGTTCGTGTCGTCCACGCTGCCCAAGAAGCTCGCCGCGCAGTACGACGTCATCGGCTTCGACCCGCGCGGTGTGGGCAAGAGCAAGCCCGCCCTGAACTGCCGCACCGGGCAGTTCACCCCGGTGCGGCCGGACTCGGTGCCCACCACCGAGAAGGACGAGCGGGCCAATCTGGCCAGGGCCAAGGCCTTCGCGGACGCCTGCGGCAAGAAGTACGGGGACCTCCTCCCGCACATCGACACGGTGAGCGCCGCCCAGGACCTGGACGTCATCCGCCAGGCGCTCGGCGCGCAGCAGATCAACTACTTCGGCTACTCCTACGGCACCTACCTCGGCGCGGTGTACGCGAAGCTCTTCCCGGAGCGGGTGCGGCGTCTGGCGCTCGACAGCATCGTCGACCCGACGGCCGTCTGGTACGACGCCAACCTCGCGCAGGACTACGCGTTCGACACCCGGCACAAGGCGTTCGCCGCGTGGGTCGCCAAGCACCAGGCGAGGTACCGGCTCGGCAGCGACCCTGCGAAGGTCGAGGCCAAGTGGTACGCGATGCGGGCGGCGGTCAAGAAGAGCCCGGCGGGCAAGAAGGTCGGTCCGGCGGAGCTGGAGGACACCTTCCTGCCCGGCGGCTACTTCGACGGCTACTGGCCTTATCTCGCCGAGGCGTTCGCGTCGTACGTGAACGACAAGGACTCCAAGCCGCTGGTAGAGGCCTTCGGGAATTTCGCGGCCGTCGACGCCGCCGGCGGCAACGGGTACTCGGTCTACACCTCGGTGGAGTGCCGGGACGCAGGGTGGCCGCGCGACTGGCACACCTGGCGGGACGACAACTGGAAGGTGCACGCCAAGGCGCCCTTCTCCACCTGGAACAACGCCTGGTACAACGCGCCGTGCGCCTTCTGGCCCACCGACTCGCTGGAGGCGCCGAGCGTCCGCAACCACAAGCTGCCGCCGACGCTGCTCCTGCAGGCGACCGACGACGCGGCCACGCCGTACGAGGGCGGGGTCTCCGTCCACCGCGAGCTGCGCGGCTCCAGCCTCGTCGTCGAGCAGGGCGGCGGCAACCACGGCATCGCGCTGAGCGGAAACGCCTGCCTCGACCGGTATCTGACGGACTATCTCGCCACGGGCAAGGTCCCGCGCGCGAGCGGCGGCGGTGAGGCGGACGCGATCTGCAAGGCGCTGCCCGACCCCAAGCCGCTGCCTGCCGATGCGAAGGCGCGCGCGGCGAAGCAGGACACGTCGAAGGGCAGCACGCTGCACGGCCTGATCGGCTTCCGCGGCTGACGGCGCAGGCCGTCCGTCGCTGTCGCGCGTGTGCGGGGAGGCGTTCGCCGCTCCCCGCACACGCGGGAGCCACCGGACGAAAAATCCGGGTGCCCGGCCGCCCCCGCGCCGACTGGTGCCGCGGCAGGTGACGTTTGCCCGTCGAGGAGCGGTGTCCGGTGCGTGCTCTCGGCGTGCCGGCCGGAAGTCCTCGTACGGGACGTACTTGGGCTTTCGTCCGGTGCGGCGAAGGGGGTCCCTCCCTGTTCGAGCGAAGCCGAGAACTCGGGGGCGCGTGCCGGACACCGCGACGGGCCAGATGTTGCCTGACGCGGCACTAGGGTGCGTGCCATGAGCGGCGGCGTACACCTGCGGGACATGACCATCGGCGACTGCGAGGCCGTCGCGACCGTGCGGGTGCGGGGCTGGCAGAGCTCCTACGCCGGGATGGTCCCCCAGCGGTATCTCGACGCGATGAGTGTCGAGGCGGACGCCGACCGGCGCCGCGCGCGCCTCACCGGGGACGGCGGCGCGGTCGGCAACATCGTCGCCGAGCGCGACGGCCGGGTCATCGGCTGGGCCTGCTACGGGCCGTACCGCGAGGACGCGGACGCGCCCCCGCTCCATCGAGAGCCCGCCGCGGACGCCGAGTTGTACGCCATCTACGTCCTGCCCGAGCAGCACTCGACCGGCGCGGGCCGGGCCCTGCTGACGGAGATGCTGGCCCGCGCGGCCCGCGACGGCTTCCCGCGCATCTTCCTGTGGGCCCTCGCGGAGAACGCCCATGCCCGCCGCTTCTACGAGAAGGCGGGCTTCGCGTTCGACGGGACCGCCGAGCCCTTCGAGCTGGACGGTGTCATGGTGCCCGAGGTGCGCTACGTGAGGCGGCTGAGCGCGGCGGACGCCGCCGCCGTCAGTCTCGGGTGATCCAGGGCCGCTTCGAGCACCGGCCGCGCCCGCTTGTCGCGCAGCTGCCCCAGCCCCTCGACGCACGCCAGCGCGACCCGCCAGTTCGGATCGTGCGGCTTGAGCACCCCGCGCAGGGTCGCGATCAACGCCGGTACGGTCTCGGGCGCCCTCAGCTCGGTCAGCAGCCGCACCGGGTGCAGCGCGTACGCGGTGCGCAGCGCGTTGGTCGCGAGCGCGGCGGCGGCACGGGCGGTGCGCGGGTCGCCCAGCCGCGCCAGCGCGTACGCCGCGGACGCGCACCGCTGGGGTTCCCGGTGGTTGAGGAGCAGCACCAGCGTCTCGAACGCCCGCCGGTCGCCCGCGCAGCCGAGCCGGAAGGCGGCGACCTCCCGCGCCCACAGGGGCCGCTGGGTCTCGATCAGCACCCCGGCCAGTTCGTCCTGGTCCTCGGTGGCGAGCAGCCGCTCGTACGCGACCTGTTCGACCGCCGATATCCCCGCCTCGCCGCGCACCCGGCCCGCGAGCGACCGTAATTCCTCGTCCATGCCCGTCAGCGTATCCGCGCCACACACAGACCGTGTCCGTCTCGTCACGGCGTCCCAGATCACACCCGGCCAGGTCTGGCGCGCTCGTTACTCGCCAGTTACTCTCAATTGAGCGGGCAACCCCCCGCTGCTTGGTAGATCTCATGACGGCCTGGTGACGCAGCCGTCGCGAGTGCTTTGTCGGTTCGGCTTTTCGCTTACGACGCGACCTCGGGACAGAGTCCGTCGGCCCCGCATCACGGCACGCACTTCTCGCATGCGCCTCCCGCACGCGACCTCGCCGCGCCCTGCGCCCTTCGGCGTACCGGTACCGGCGTCCGTGTGCTCCCCTCAGTCGTCACTCACGCACTGGAGTCCCGCGATGGACCGTCAGTCCACCCCGCCCAGCCCCGGCCCTCTCCATACCGTCGCCGTGATCGGCCTCGGCACCATGGGCACCGGCATCACCGAGGTCCTGGCCTGCGCCGGCCGTGAAGTCATCGGCATCGACATCAGCGACACGGCCGCTCAGCAGGCCGTCGCCGCGCTGGACGCCTCGACCGCCCGCGCCGTGCTGCGCGGGCGCATCACCGAGGAGGAGCGGCGCGACGCCCTCGCCCGGTTCCGTACGTTCTCCGACCTCCAGGCGGCGGCGGACGCCGACCTGGTGATCGAGGTCGTGCCCGAGACGTACGAGGCCAAGCACCAGATCTTCCGCGCCCTCGACTCCATCGTGCGACCCACCACGATCCTGGCGACCGGCACCAACGCGTTGTCCGTGACCCGCCTGGCCGCCGACTCGGCGCACCCCGAACGCGTTCTGGGCCTGCACTTCTTCAACCCTGCGCCCGCGATGAAGCTCGTCGAGGTCGTCTCCTCGGTGCTGACCGCGCCGCAGGCGATCGACGCGGTCACGGCCCTCGCCCGTGAGCTGGGCAAGGATCCTGTCGCCGTCGGCGACCGGCCCGGTTTCATCGCCGACGGCCTGCTCTTCGGCTATCTCAACCAGGCCGCCGCGATGTACGAGGCCAAGTACGCCTCCCGCGAGGACATCGACGCCGCGATGAAGCTGGGCTGCGGCCTGCCGATGGGCCCGCTTGCGCTGCTCGACCTGATCGGCATCGACACGGCCCGTACCGTGCTCGACGCCATGTACTCCGAGTCCCACGACCGGCTGCACGCGCCCGCCCCCGTCCTCAAGCAGCTCAGCGAGGCCGGGCTGAGCGGCCGCAAGTCCGGGCGCGGTTTCTACACGTACGAGGCACCGGGCAGCGCGGACGTGGTGCGGGACACCCTCACCCCGCGCGAGGACGCGGGGGCGTCGCCGGGCCGCGAGGTGCGCTCGGTGGGGGTCGCCGGGTCAGGGACCATGGCGTCGGGCATCGCGGAGGTCTTCGCGAAGGCCGGGTACGACGTGGTGCTCGCGGCGCGCGGCCCGGAGAAGGCCGAGAAGGCCAAGGCCCGTATCGCCAAGTCTCTTTCGCGCTCTGTCGACAAGGGCAGGATGACGGCCGAGGCGCGGGATGAAGCACTGGCCCGGGTCGCCCCTGCCGGGTCGCTCGACGCCTTCGCCGACGTCGATTTGGCTCTTGAGGCGGTCGCCGAGGATCTGGAGATCAAGCAGCAGCTCTTCGCGACGCTCGACAAGATCTGCAAGCCGGGGGCGGTGCTCGCCACCACGACCTCCTCGCTGCCCGTCGTCGCCTGCGCCCGCGCCACCTCGCGCCCGCAGGACGTCATCGGGATGCACTTCTTCAACCCGGCGCCCGCGATGAAGCTCGTCGAGGTGGTCCGTACCGTCCTCACATCCGACGCGGTCCACTCGACGGTCCGCGAGGTGTGCGCGAAGATCCGCAAGCACCCGGTGGACTGCGGGGACCGGGCCGGGTTCATCGTGAACGCGCTGCTCTTCCCGTACCTGAACAACGCGATCAAGATGGTCCAGGAGCACTACGCGACCATCGACGACATCGACGCCGCGATGAGGCTGGGCGGCGGCTACCCGATGGGCCCCTTCGAGCTCCTCGACGTCGTCGGTCTCGATGTCTCGCTCGCCATCGAGCAGGTGCTGCACCGTGAGTTCCGCGACCCAGGTCTGGCGCCCGCGCCGCTGCTGGAGCATCTGGTGGCGGCGGGCTGTCTCGGCCGCAAGACCGGCCGCGGCTTCCGGGAGTATGCCGGACGCTGAGCAGGCGGGCGTGACGGGGTGGGGCGGGCTGCTGGACCCCGGGGGCAGCCCGCCCCCACAGGCGCGCTCTCCTGCGCAGATGCAGTACGTTCGGGGCATGTCACAGCCCGCCGACTCCCCCAGACGGCCGTCCCGTGCGAACGGCGCCTCCGACGCACCGGAGAGCGCCGCCGGCAATCGCGCGGCGGCGCAGCGGCTCAAGATGCGCCGTGAGTTGTCGGCCGCGGCGATGGAGCTGTTCGCCACCAAGGGGTACGAGGCGACGACCGTCGACGAGATCGCCGCCGCCGGCGGAGTGGCGCGTCGGACCTTCTTCCGGCACTTCCGCTCCAAGGAAGAAGCGATTTTCCCGGACCACGACGACACCCTGGTGCGGGCGGAGGCGGTACTCAACGCGGCGTCCCCGCACGAGCATCCGCTCGACACGGTCTGCCGGGGCATCAAGGAAGTCATGCGGATGTACGCCGCATCCCCCGCGGTGTCGGTGGCGCGCTACAAGCTCACCCGCGAGGTACCGACCCTGCGCGAGGCCGAGATCGCCTCGGTGGCCCGCTACGAGCGGCTCTTCACCCGCTATCTCCTGGGCCACTTCGACGAGCACGACCACCGCGACGACAACGACGACCCGCTGCTCGCGGAGGTGGCCGCGTCCGCCGTGGTGACGGCGCACAACCATGTGCTGCGGCGGTGGCTGCGGGCGGGCGGCCAGGGCGACGTGGAGACCCGGCTGGACCACGCGTTCGCGATCGTGCGCGACACCTTCGGCACGGGCATCGGCGCCGGCCGCACGGCCGACCGGGCCAGTGCCGCGCCGGCCGCCTCAGTGAGCCGCAGCGGCGACGTGCTGGTGACGGTGGCCCGCACCGACGCCCCGCTGGACGAGGTCATGCGCACCATCGAGGAAGCCCTCAAGAACCGCTGACGGCGCCCGGGGGCTCCGGCTGGGCACCACCGCCCCCCGGAGGGGCCGCCGCCGACATGCAGGGCCCGCACCGCGCCCTTATGCTCACCGCACCGATCTCGGGCCCGCCCCTTCCCGCTGCGCCCCGCCTGTTCGGGCGGGGCGCAAACCATCCCCAACCCATCCCTCCGAGCCTCCGACGTTGCTCATGCGTGCCACCCAGGTGACATTTGAGAGAAATTGTTGGCACTCAGTGCCTTGCCAGGTGACACGGGGTGTCATACGTTGATGTTGTCCGGGCGACCGGCGTACAGCGACCTTCCGTACGCCGGCTGTCCCCGCAAGCCACGTGTTTGTGTGCCCGGACGCCTGCGTCACAGGCAACGTCCCGCGCTACCCGCGCCGCCGAAACCGCACGACCGCCGAACCGACGGCACACCTCCACAGCACCCCGACGTATCCCCTCAAGAGCGTTCCCTCAACGCGCTTCGCCGGAGGCAACACCGTGAAGGAAATCCTGGACGCCATTGTGGCGTCGGACAGCACTGCCGCAGACTTCGCAGCGCTGACCATCCCCGAGTCGTACCGCGCGGTGACCGTGCACAAGGACGAGGCGGACATGTTCGCCGGCGTCGAAAGCCGCGACAAGGACCCGCGCAAGTCCCTCCATGTGGAGGACGTGCCGGTGCCCGAACTCGGTCCTGGTGAGGCCCTGGTGGCCGTCATGGCCAGTTCGGTCAACTACAACTCCGTCTGGACCTCGATCTTCGAGCCGGTGTCGACCTTCAGCTTCCTGGAGCGGTACGGCAGGCTCAGCGATCTCAGCAAGCGCCACGACCTCCCGTACCACGTCATCGGCTCCGACCTGGCCGGCGTCGTGCTGCGCACCGGCCCCGGGGTCAACGCCTGGAACCCGGGCGACGAGGTCGTCGCGCACTGTCTGTCCGTCGAGCTGGAAAGCTCCGACGGCCACAACGACACGATGCTCGACCCCGAGCAGCGCATCTGGGGCTTCGAGACCAACTTCGGCGGCCTGGCGGAGGTCGCGCTGGTGAAATCCAACCAGCTGATGCCCAAGGCTGCGCACCTGAGCTGGGAAGAGGCAGCCGCTCCCGGCCTGGTCAACTCGACGGCGTACCGCCAGCTGGTGTCGCGCAACGGCGCCGGCATGAAGCAGGGCGACAACGTCCTGATCTGGGGCGCCAGCGGCGGTCTCGGCTCGTACGCCACCCAGTTCGCGCTGGCCGGCGGCGCCAACCCCATCTGTGTCGTCTCCAGCGACCAGAAGGCGGACATCTGCCGCCGGATGGGCGCCGAGGCGATCATCGACCGCAACGCGGAGGACTACAAGTTCTGGAAGGACGAGCACCACCAGGACCCGCGCGAATGGAAGCGCTTCGGCAAGCGCATCCGTGAACTCACCGGCGGCGAGGACGTCGACATCGTCTTCGAACACCCGGGCCGCGAGACCTTCGGCGCCAGCGTGTACGTGACCCGCAAGGGCGGCACCATCGTCACCTGCGCGTCGACCTCCGGGTACAACCACGAGTACGACAACCGCTACCTGTGGATGTCGCTGAAGAAGATCGTCGGCTCGCACTTCGCCAACTACCGCGAGGCCTGGGAAGCCAACCGCCTCGTCGGCAAAGGCAAGATCCACCCCACCTTGTCGAAGGTGTACTCCCTGGAGGACACCGGCCAGGCCGCCTACGACGTCCACCGCAACCTTCACCAGGGCAAAGTCGGCGTCCTGGCGCTGGCGCCCCGCGAGGGGATGGGTGTGCGCGACGAGGAGAAGCGTGCCGTGCACCTCGACGCGATCAACCGTTTCAGGAATGTGTAATGGCTGAACGCAAGAAGGACCGGCCCTGGCTGATGCGGACGTACGCCGGTCACTCGACCGCCGAGGCGTCCAACGAGCTGTACCGCAACAACCTCGCCAAGGGCCAGACCGGTCTCTCCGTCGCCTTCGACCTGCCGACGCAGACCGGCTACGACCCGGACCACATCCTCGCGCGCGGAGAAGTGGGCCGGGTCGGGGTCCCCGTGTCCCATCTCGGCGACATGCGACGGCTGTTCCAGGACATCCCGCTGGAGCAGATGAACACCTCGATGACCATCAACGCGACGGCCATGTGGCTGCTCGCGATGTACCAGGTGGTCGCCGAGGAGCAGGGCGCCGACATCACCAAGCTGTCGGGCACGACACAGAACGACATCGTCAAGGAGTACCTGTCGCGCGGGACGCACGTCTTCCCGCCGGTGCCCAGCCTGCGCCTGACCACCGACATGATCACGTACACGGTGGCCAATCTCCCCAAGTGGAACCCGATCAACATCTGCAGCTACCACCTCCAGGAGGCGGGAGCCACGCCGGTCCAGGAGGTCGCGTACGCGATGAGCACGGCCGTCGCCGTGCTCGACGCCGTACGGGACAGCGGGCAGGTGCCGGCCGAGCAGTTCGGCGATGTCGTCGCGCGGATCTCCTTCTTCGTCAACGCGGGGGTCCGCTTCGTCGAGGAGATGTGCAAGATGCGGGCCTTCGGCCGCATCTGGGACAGGATCACGCGCGAGCGGTACGGCATCGAGAACGAGAAGCAGCGGCGCTTCCGCTACGGGGTGCAGGTCAACTCGCTGGGCCTGACGGAGGCCCAGCCGGAGAACAACGTCCAGCGCATCGTCCTCGAAATGCTGGCCGTCACCCTCTCCAAGAACGCACGCGCGCGTGCCGTGCAGCTGCCGGCCTGGAACGAGGCCCTGGGGCTCCCCCGCCCCTGGGACCAGCAGTGGTCGCTGCGCATCCAGCAGGTACTCGCCCTGGAGAGCGACCTGCTCGAGTACGAGGACATCTTCGAGGGCTCGCACGTCATCGAGGCCAAGGTGCAGTCCCTGGTCGAGGAGTCCTTCGCCGAGATCGACCGCATCGAGGCGATGGGCGGCGCGATGGCGGCCGTCGAGTCGGGCTACCTCAAGTCGCAGCTCGTCTCCTCGCACGCCGAGCGGCGGGCCCGGATCGAGGGCGGCGACGAGAAGATCGTCGGCGTCAACTGCTACGAGTCCACCGAGCCCAACCCGCTGACCGCGGACCTCGACACCGCGATCATGACGGTCGACCCCGCCAACGAGGCCCGCGTCGTCGCGGCTCTCCACGAGTGGCGCGACAACCGCGATGAAGGCCGCGCGCAGGACTCCCTGGCCGCCCTCAAAGCCGCGGCGGCCGGCACCGGCAACCTGATGGCCGTCACCGTCGAGTGCGCCCGCGCGGGCGTCACCACCGGCGAGTGGTCCTGGGCGCTGCGCGATGTCTTCGGCGAGTTCCGGGCGCCCACCGGGGTGTCCAGCGCACCGGTGGCGGTCACCGCCGAGCGCGGGACGCCGCTGGCGGCCGTACGAGAGAAGGTGACCCGCACCGCCGACGACCTGGGCTCGGGCCGGCTGCGCCTGCTGGTCGGCAAGCCCGGCCTCGACGGGCACTCCAACGGCGCCGAGCAGATCGCCGTACGGGCCCGCGACGCGGGCTTCGAGGTGGTCTACCAGGGCATCAGGCTCACCCCCGAGGAGATCGTGGCCGCCGCCCTCGACGAGGACGTGCACTGCGTGGGACTGTCCATCCTGTCCGGCTCGCACACCGAGCTGGTGCCCGACGTGCTGGAGCGGCTGCGCGCCGCCGGCGCCTGGGACGTACCCGTCATCGTCGGCGGCATCATCCCCAACGCCGATGCCGAGACCCTGAAAAAGGCGGGCGTCGCCGCGGTATTCACGCCCAAGGACTTCGGTATCACGGAGATCATCGGCCGTATCGTCGACGAGATCCGGAAAGCGAACAAGCTCGACCCTCTGGAGGTCCCCGCATGACCACGCCCACGCCCGTCAACCGCCTGCGCCCGCGCCGCTCCTGTCTCGCCGTACCGGGGTCCAACCCCCGCTTCCTGGAGAAGGCCCAGGGCCTGCCGGCCGACCAGGTCTTCCTCGACCTGGAGGACGCGTGCGCACCGCTCGCCAAGGAAGGCGCCCGGCACACCATCGTCGACGCGCTCAACAACGGTGACTGGACGGGCAAGACCCGGGTCGTGCGGGTCAACGACTGGACCACCCACTGGACGTACCGCGATGTCGTCACGGTCGTCGAGGGCGCGGGCCAGAACCTCGACTGCATCATGCTGCCGAAGGTGCAGGACGCCCAGCAGATCGTCGCCCTCGACCTGATGCTGACCCAGATCGAGAAGACGATGGGCTTCGAGGTCGGCAAGATCGGCATCGAGGCGCAGATCGAGAACGCCAAGGGTCTGGTGAATGTCGACGAGATCGCCGCCGCCTCGCCGCGGATGGAGACCATCGTCTTCGGTCCGGCCGACTTCATGGCGTCGATCAACATGAAGACCCTGGTCGTCGGCATGCAGCCGCCCGGCTACGGCGCCGACGCCTACCACTACATCCTGATGCGCATCCTGATGGCCGCCCGTATGCACGACCTCCAGGCGATCGACGGCCCCTTCCTGCAGATCCGTGACGTGGACGCGTACCGCGAGGTCGCGGGCCGTGCGGCGGCGCTGGGATTCGACGGCAAGTGGGTGCTGCACCCCGGCCAGGTCGACGCCGCCAACGAGGTCTTCTCGCCGTCCCAGGAGGACTACGACCACGCCGAGCTCATTCTCGACGCGTACGACTACTGCACCTCCGAGGCGGGCGGCAAGAAGGGCTCCGCGATGCTCGGCGACGAGATGATCGACGAGGCCAGCCGCAAGATGGCGCTGGTCGTCTCGGGCAAGGGCCGCGCGGCCGGCATGCAGCGCACCTCCAAGTTCGAGATCCCGGAGGCCTGATCATGCGGTTCGGACGCACGTACGAAGAGTTCGAGGTCGGCGCGGTCTACAAGCACTGGCCCGGGAAGACCGTCACGGAGTACGACGACCATCTCTTCTGTCTGCTCACCATGAACCACCACCCGCTGCACATGGACAGCAACTACGCCGAGAAGACGACCGACTTCGGCAAGAACGTCGTAGTCGGCAACTACATCTACTCGCTGCTGCTCGGCATGTCGGTCCCCGATGTCTCCGGCAAGGCCATCGCCAACCTGGAGGTCGAGTCGCTCAAGCACATCGCGCCGACCTTTCACGGCGACACGCTCTACGGCGAGACGACCGTCCTCGACAAGACGCCGTCGAAGTCCAAGAGCGACCGCGGGATCGTCTACGTCGAGACCAAGGGCTACAAGCAGGACGGCACCGTCGTCTGCGTGTTCCGGCGCAAGGTGATGGTGCCGACCGAGACGTACATCAAGGAGCGGGGCGGCGAGCAGCCCGGCCGCCCCGAGCCGAAGAGCCAGGAGAAGCAGCGATGAGCCGTCTCGCCCAGACCCACGGTCTGACCGACATCCAGCAGGAAATCCTGGCGACCGTAAGGAACTTCGTCGACAAGGAGATCATCCCTGTCGCGACGGAGCTGGAGCACCGGGACGAGTACCCGGCGCAGATCGTCGAAGGCCTCAAGGAGCTCGGCCTGTTCGGGCTGATGATCCCCGAGGAGTACGGCGGCCTGGGCGAGTCCCTTCTCACCTACGCGCTCTGCGTCGAGGAGATCGCACGCGGCTGGATGAGCGTCTCCGGCATCATCAACACCCACTTCATCGTGGCGTACATGCTCAAACAGCACGGCACCCAGGAGCAGAAGGACACCTTCCTGCCGCGGATGGCGCTGGGCGAGGTGCGCGGCGCGTTCTCGATGTCCGAGCCGGCGCTCGGCTCGGACGTGGCGGCCATCACGTCGAAGGGCGTGCGGGACGGCGACGAGTACGTCCTGAACGGCCAGAAGATGTGGCTGACCAACGGCGGAACGTCGAATCTGGTGGCCGTTCTGTGCCGGAGTGACGAAGGACACCCCGAGGGCACCGCCCCGCACAAGTCGATGACGACCTTCCTGGTGGAGAAGGAGCCGGGCTTCGGTGAGGTCCGGCCGGGCCTGACCATCCCCGGCAAGATCGACAAGATGGGTTACAAGGGGGTCGACACCACCGAGTTGATCATGGACGGACTGCGCATTCCGGCCAATCGGGTACTCGGCGGGACCACCGGCCGAGGGTTTTACCAAATGATGGACGGGGTAGAAGTCGGACGAGTCAATGTGGCGGCGCGTGGTTGTGGAGTCGCACACCGTGCGTTCGAGTTGGGCGTCTCATATGCCCAGCAACGCCACACTTTCGGCAAGCAGATCGCCCAGCATCAGGCGATTCAGTTCAAGCTCGCCGAGATGGCTACCAAGGTTGAGGCCGCGCATGCGATGATGGTAAACGCAGCTCGCAAAAAGGACTCCGGAGAACGAAACGACCTTGAGGCAGGGATGGCGAAGTACCTCGCCTCCGAATACTGCAAGGAGGTCGTCGAGGACGCCTTCCGTATCCATGGTGGTTACGGGTTCTCGAAGGAGTATGAGATCGAGCGCCTCTACAGGGAGGCGCCGATGCTGCTGATCGGTGAAGGTACCGCTGAGATCCAGAAAATGATCATCGGTCGCCGCCTCCTCGAAGAGTATCGATTCCAGGGTTAATTGTCCTTTTAGTGGCGAAATCGCCGCGAAATGGATCACACTCTGTCATCGGCTTCAGGCCGCCGACTCGGCTTCTGGCTTGCCCAGTTGTGGCTCGTAACCGCTACCATCGCCGGAAAGCCGCCGTCCCCCGTTACCAGCGCGGCATCATCCGCTACGAAGGTCATCCATGCCCCACAGCCAAACCTCTGCACCACGCGACGGTCTCCTCAACGGACGCCTTGCTCGCGGAGCATCGCCGTGGCTTCTGCCGACTGTCGCCACTGCGGCGTTCAGCCTTGCCCGGGCTCGCAAGTCCGGCCGCTGGGCCGCTGTAGCCGTGCCCACCACCGCGCTCGCGGCGGGCATGCTGTGGTTCTTCCGCGACCCCGAGCGCGAGATCACTCAGGGCCGGGTCATCTCCCCGGCCGACGGAGTGGTGCAGAGCGTCATGCCGTGGAAGGACGGGCGGACCCGCGTCGCGATCTTCATGAGCCCGCTGAACGTCCACGTCAACCGCGCGCCCCTCGCGGGCACGGTGACGTCCGTCGAACACATCCCCGGTGGATTCGTTCCGGCGTTCAACAAGGAGAGCGAGAACAACGAGCGCGTTGTCTGGCACTTCGACACCGAGCTCGGTGACATCGAGATGGTGCAGATCGCCGGCGCCGTCGCGCGGCGCATCGTGCCGTACGTACCTCAGGGCACGAAGCTGGAACAGGGCGAGCGCATCGGCCTGATCCGCTTCGGCTCACGTGTCGACATCTACCTTCCGGAAGGTATCGACGTAGCGGTCGAGGTCGGCCAGACCACTACCGCGGGGGTGACTCGCATTGACCGTGATTGATCCCGAGACACAGGCCGGCTGGGTGCCGGAAGCAGACGACGAGGACGACGCGGAGGACATGCCGCTGTCGATGAGGCTGTCGATAGCGGACACCCTCACACTCGGCAACGCGACGTGCGGATTCATGGCGGTGTACTTCACCACCACCGGGATCCTCATTCCGCACCTCACGGGCAGTGACGAGAGCGGCATGGCGCGTCACAGCGCCGCTACCGCCGTCATCCTGATGCTGCTCGCGGCGATCTTCGACCTCTGCGACGGGCTCGTGGCACGCAAGCTGCGCAGCTCGCCGATGGGTGCGGAGCTGGACAACCTCTCCGACCTGATCAGCTTCGGGCTCGCCCCGGCCTACTTCGTACTCGTGTACGGAATGGTCGCGGACGACGCCCACCAGCGGGTCTCCGCGCTGGCGGCGATCGTGGTGCTGCTGGCGGTGGTCCTGCGGCTTGCCAGATTCTCCTGCGTGACGCTGAAGGACGGCATGTTCCAGGGCATGCCGAGCCCCTTCGGTGCGCTGACGGTCGTCTCGATCGTGCTGCTTGAGCTGCCCTTCGTGCCGACGCTGCTCGCGATCATCGGTGTGGCGTGGCTGATGGTGAGCCGGGTCGAGTACCCGAAGCCGCGGGGTGTCCTCGCGGTGGCGATGCTCGGCTGGATCGTGGCCGCGATGGGGCTGCTCGCTGCCTGGGCGTTCGACGCCCCGGGCGGGCAGCTGCTCCTGCAGACCGGCTGCGCGCTGCAGGTGGTCCTGGGCGCGGTGATTCCGCTCTTCGCCACAGCGCGGCGCGTGAACACCTTCCGCTACAACCGCCGCGAGGCGCGGGCGGCCCAGCTGCCGTAGCGGCGGCCTGAAGGCGCTGCGAGAGGGGCCCCGGACCGTGACGGTCCGGGGCCCCTCCTGTCGTCGTAGGCGTCGTCGTACGCGGTCAGCCGCCGACCGTGAAGGACTCGGCGGCCTTCGCCATCTGCGCCTCGCGTACGGCCTTCAGACCGCCGGGCACCGCCTTGTCCGGCTTCATGATCAGGCTTTCGCGGGTGGACGGCGCGGCCGGGTCCGAGAAGTCGTGGGTGAGCCCGAAGCCGCTGTCGAAGGCATTGAGGGTGAGCAGCGCCTTGTCGATGCCCTCGCGGGGGAGGTTCTTGTCGGCGCAGGCCGTCTTCAGCACTTCCCCGTAGACCTTGGCCCCGGTGCAGCCCGCGACGACTCCGTTGTCGAGACCGTCCTTGGGGTACGCGGCCTCGTACTCCTTGGCGAGTTGGCCGGAGCGGCCTCCTGGGAGCCGATGGGCAGGGTCGATGCGACGACGTAGTAGTCCTGGGTCAGGGCCGGCCCGGCCTGGGTGCCGAGCAGCTGTGGGGCGAACGCCGAGTTGCGGGATGGTCTTGGCGGTGACGCCGTCGCCGGTCCTGACGCCCTCCGCGTCCTGTTTCCCGTCGTCGCTCTTGCCGGCCTTCTCGCTGCACCCGGCGACGGTGAGGGTCAGTACGGCGAGCACCGCCGCGTACCTTCGTGCCTTCATTTCTTCTCCCCTGGAGTGATGAGACGCGTGAGGCCGCCGCAGCACCACCGCGACCACCGCGGCGCCGTACAGATAGCGGGATGCCTCGCCCGGCGAGACGCCGCCCGTGCCGGGGGCCGAAATCAGCGGGAGTGCGTCGCTGTAGCGGTCGAGCAGACGGGGCAGCAGTGAGACGAAGGCCGGGACGGTTTGGGCGATCCGGGCGGCCATCAGCGGAGCGAGGCCCAGCGACGGCTCGTCGAGCAGGAGCAGTCGGGGCCGGCCATCAACGCCCTTCCCAGTGCGAGTATTTGCTGCTCCCCGCCGGAGAGGAGACCGGCCCGCTGATGAACGCGTTCGGCCAGGACCGGGAAGAGTTCGTGGACGCGGGCGAGCGCGGCGGCGTTCTCCTTGCGTCCGCCGCGCGCGCCGAGCGCACCGGCCCGCAGCTTGTCGCCCACCGTCATTCGGGCGAACACCTGGCGGCCTTCGGGGACTTGGACCACTCCGGCCGCGACGACCTGGGCCGCGTTCATCCGGTCCAGGGCGCGCCCGTCGAAGGTCGCGGTGCCCGCGGTCACGGCGCCACGGTGGAAGGGCAAGGTGCGTGAAATGGCCCGCAGCAGCGTCGACTTGCCCGCCCCGTTCCCCCCGAGGACGGCGACGACCGCGCCGGGCGGCACCTGGAGCGAGACGTCGCACAGCGCGCGCACCGGGCCGTATCCCACGGACAGCCCACTGCCTTCCAGCGAGGCCACAACCGTCCCCCTTCCACCAATTCGCCCTGCCGACCTGTACAGGGACACAGGTCAACACCGGTGGGCCGCACCGTCCACGGCGCGGGGTCGAATCGCTGCGCATGACCAGCGGCGGCAGATCCGGATTGTGCACGCGCACAAGGGCCTGTCGCCCGGCGCGCTTTCGGTGGCATCCTCACCAGCCATGAGCGGCCGCAGAGCACGCACTGATCGTGAATGGTCGGTCCTGACAGGCGTCTCCGACATGCTCCTGGAGCGCGTTCCGCACCTCACCGACCTACTGATGGGTCAACTGCGTTCACATTCAAGCCAGTTCGATCTCGCGGTGCCGGGCGACGAGCACTGGAAGCAGATCAACGAGGCACTGCGGTACGGCATCGAGGCCATCACCGCGCCGCGTTCGGCGCCGCGCAAGGACCTGGAGTACGCGGAGCGTCTCGGTCGGCGCCGCGCCGAGCAGGGGCTCCCGTTGGATCTACTCCTCTACGCGTACCGGCACGCCGGGTACCTCGTCTGGGACGAGCTCCTGCGGGTCGTGAGCGAGAAGGAGCCCGACGCGCTGCCCGTGCTGGTGCACACCGTTGCGCAGATGTGGGCGGCCGTGGACCGGCAGGCCGCTACGGTCGCGGACGCCTACCGCAGCACCGAGCAGGAGATGCAGCTGCGCACCGACGAACGCGTGCAGGCCCTGCTCGACGCCCTGTTGGACGGCCAGTCGGCCCCCGGGCTCGCCGCGCGCGCGGCGGCGGGCCTCGATCTGCCGGAGTACGGGCGGTACGCGGTGGTGGTGCTGCGGGTGGAACGACGGGAGAACCGGGAGCCGTTCCACCGGGTCGCCGCCGCCGGTATGCGCTTCTTCTGGCGGATGCGTACGGACCACGAGGTCGGCGTCGTCGCGCTCGGCGACGACGCCGGCCTCTCGGAACTCGCCGACGAGCTGGGCCGCCGGTGCGCGGGCACCGGCGGCATCAGCCCGGTGGTGGCGGGCCTGGCCGACCTCGGCCCGGCCCGCCGGCTGGCCGAGACGGCGCTGCGCACCTGCGGCGCGGAGGCGGGCATCGTACGGCTGGATCAGCGGCTGCCGACGGCCCTGGTGGTGAGTCAGCCGGATCTGGCCGCGCGACTGGTCGCCGATGTGTTCGGCCCGCTGCTCGATCTGGACCCCGGCGACCGTGCGGTGCTCCTGGAGACGCTGGACGCGTGGCTGAAGTCCGAGGGTTCGGCGGGCCGGGCGGCGACGCGGCTGTACTGCCACCGCAATACGGTGTTCAACCGCCTCAGGAGACTTGAGCAGTTGACGGCTCGCTCGCTGTCCCGGCCGCGGGACCTGATCGAGATGACGCTGGCCCTGGACGCTTTCCGGCTGTCGGGCGCGTGATGCTCGCGGCGGCGGCCAGCAGTACCGGGGCCGCTGCGAGGG
The DNA here is from genome assembly GCF_030063415.1 of Streptomyces sp. H27-C3. Lineage (GTDB taxonomy): Bacteria > Actinomycetota > Actinomycetes > Streptomycetales > Streptomycetaceae > Streptomyces. The sequence goes on from NZ_JASITA010000012.1 coordinate 172,579, forward strand.
CGAAGCAGACGGCGAGCGGGACGCGGCCCACCAGCAGCCCGAAGAGCGCCGCACCGGCCGAAGCCCCCGCGTTGAAGGCGGTGTTGACCCAGGCGCCGGCGCGGGTGCGGTCGCCCGCGGGTACGGACGCGTCGGCGATCAGGTAGGCGGTGGTCAGCGCCGGGGCGACGAAGATCCCGGCGAGCCCGGCCGCGCCGATGAGCACATACAGATGCGGCGAGAGTCCGGCGGGGGCCAGCACGAGGCCGAGCCCCGCGACCAGGAGCGGCAGACGTACCCGGTCCGGCATACGCCAGTTGACGGCCCCGTACGTGAGGCCCCCGACGGCGCTGCCCGCGGACAGGGCCGCCAGCACCCAGGAGACGGCGGCGGGTCGCTGCTGCTGGTCGGCGAAGGCGACGACCAGCAGCTCCACGGCGCCGACGCACAGCCCGAGCCCCGCCGCGGCGGCGATCGGCGCGCGCAGCGCACGCGCGACGGGCCTGCGCCCGGCAGGCGCGCCCTCGTCGCGTACGGCGTCGGCGGTGGCGCCGGAAGAGCTCTCCGCCATGCGGACAGCCGGGGAGGTCGCGAGGCCGAGGCCGCCGGCCAGGACGAGTGCGGCGCCGACCACCAGACCGGCGGCGGGCCGCAGCAGCGTGGCCAGCAGCCCGGCCAGCAACGGCCCCGACACATAGAGCAGTTCCTCCGCGACGCCGTCGAGACTGTAGGCACGCTGAAGCAGTTGCCGGTCGGGCAGCAGCCGGCTCCAGACGGCCCGTACGACGGGCCCGAGCGGGGGCGTACAGGCGCCGGTCACGGCCGCCGCACCCACCAGCAGCGCGGCGGGCGCGTCCGGCCACCGGGTGACGGCGGCCAGGGCGACGAGCAGCGCGGCGTAGGCGAGGATCATTGGTGGCAGCGCGCGACGCGCCCCGTACCGGTCGATGAGGGCCGCTCTGGCGGGCGACAGCAGGACACTGGCCAGCCCGAAGAGGGCCATGGCGGTACCGGCCGACGCGTACGAGCCGGTGGCTTCCTGGACAGCGAGGATGAGAGCGAGTGGCACCACGCCGTAGGACAGCCGCCCGAGCAGCGCGGCGGCGAAGGGACGGCGGGAGTGCGGGGTGCGCAGGACAGCGCGGTAGGTGACGGCGCGCGAAGGCGCCGACGGGGGCACAGACATGATGGGTGATTCCCTCGGTGGGCAGCGCGCGTCAAGGGGCGCTGCGGGCGTACGGGGACTCCTGAGCACCGCACCGGCCGACGAGGGCGGGTGCGGTCGGCGGAGCGAGTCCTATACGCCGCGAGGGAAGATCACGCGCGACACGCTAACAGGTACTCCACGCGTGCCGATAGGGGCGGGGCACGAGCCCCTATCGGCATGTGTGGAGTAAAGAGCCGTACGCCCCGGGAGGGCGCTCCGGTCAGAGCAGGAAGTCCCGCGCGATGGCCTCGGCGGCGCGCTCCAGGAGCGGCCCCGCCTCGGCCATGGACCGGGCCTGGTCCGGCTCCAGTTCGGCCAGCGAGTAGGCACGGCGTATGCCGGCCTTCCCCAGCGCCTCCGGGAGGAGGGCAAGGCGGCCGCAGACCGCGATGACCTCGATGTTCTTCGCACGGGCCGCCGCCGCGACGCCTGCGGGGGCCTTGCCGTGCAGGGTCTGCTCGTCGAGGGAGCCCTCGCCGGTGATGACCAGCGTGGCCCGCTCCAGGGCGGCCGCGAAGCCCAGGACGTCGAGCATGACCTCGATACCGGGGCGGAAACTCGCGCCGAGGCCGACGAGCGCCCCGTAGCCGATGCCGCCCGCCGCGCCCGCGCCCGGGGAAAGGGCGTACCTGGCGGCCTGCGGGCCGACGGCCTTCTCCAGCACCGACGCGTAGTGCCCGAGGGCGGCGTCGAGCGTGGCGACGTCCTCCTCGGTGGCGCCCTTCTGGGGTCCGTACACCGCGGGCGCGCCCTTGGGCCCGGTCAGCGGGTTGTCGACGTCGCTGGCGAGGACGAGGTCCACGTCGGCGAAGCGGGCGTCGATGCCCGCGAGGTCCGCGGTCACCAGGTCGCGCAGCCCGCCGCCGCCGGGGCCGACGGGCTCGCCCGCCTTGTCCAGGAAACGCGCGCCGAGCGCGGCCAGCATGCCCGCGCCGCCGTCGGTCGTGGCACTGCCGCCGACGCCGAAGACGATCGTGCGGGCGCCCGCGTCGAGCGCCGCGCGCAGCAGCTCGCCGGAGCCGTACGTCGTGGAGGTGAGGGGTGCGAACACGCCCTCGGGGAGGTGCTGGAGGCCCGAGGCCTCCGCCATTTCGACGACCGCTGTGCCGTCGCGCAGGGCGAAGGCCGCGGTGCGCTGCTCACCGAGCGGTCCGGTGACCCGTACCTCCCGGCGCTCGAACCCGGCGGCGACAGCCGCCGCCACTGTGCCGTCGCCACCGTCCGCGACAGGCAAAGCCTCGACGTGTACGTCGGGGACGACCCGCCTGAGCCCGGCCGTCACCCGCTCCGCGACCTGCACGGCCGTGAGCGAACCCTTGAACTTGTCCGCTGCGACGAGCACGCACGCGGTCTCAGTTACTGCTCCGTCCGTCACCTTGTCATCCCTTGCTTTCGAACAGGCAGTCGCGCCGCCCCGACCATATCCGAGGAGGGAGCACCTGCCCATGGGGGTCCATCACGACCAGGCCACTTCGACCGGTCAGCAACCATTTCGTACCACTTCGTTACCCCTGCGCGCCCTGGTCAGCCGGCGGCGGTCGCGCGGGAGTCGCACATCCGACGCACCGCCCTACCGCCCTCGCCGATCGGCACGCTGATGTGCTCGAAGACGTCCTCCAGCAGGTCGATGTCCCCGGTCCGCACCAGCGGCCCCGGCCCGTCGGCCGTCGGCCGCCGACGCGGGCCCGGCGCCCGTCACCACGGCCGCCACGGCCGCCACGGCCGCCAGCACGTGCACACATCGCTTCATCCGGCATCCACCTCTCTTTCGAACGACTCAGGCATCACCGAAACGGTACAAATCTCCCATGCCCGGTGCGCAGAAGGGGGGAGCCCTGACGCGTCGCCCCGGAAGTCGGCGATTCACGAGCGGCGACGACGGTCGACACTGTCGGGGCGATCAGCGCCCGAGGTGTCGCGGCACGCCCGCCCGAACGCCACGAAGCTCGCCGGGCGCGCCATGGCCCGCTGCGGCACAATCGGCGTGGCCATACCGGTCACGGGCCACCCCGAGCACGTCGACCACTGCCCGGAAGCTGCTCGGCCGAATCAGGACTGTCCGCCAACTGCCAGGCGCTCTACGGTCTGTTGACCCGGTGCCTTCACTCTGTGTTGTACCGATGTGCACCAACTGGTCGGCAGCACGGCCTAACGTCCCCGGCGTCATACGTTCTTCCGTTCCGCTACGAACCTGGAGAGCCCATGCGCACACTCATCGGTGGAGTCCTGACCGCCCTCGCCGCCGGCGCCCTGGTGGCCCAGGGCACCCTGTCGGCCGGCGCGGCGGAACCTTCCGTACCGGCCGCGGCGGGCAAGGCGAGGCATCTCCCCACCGAGATCGGCGGAGGCGCCTGGAAGTCCGGGCACGTTCAGGGCGTGGCCATCGACCGGCGCAAGGGGTTCATGTATTTCTCCTTCACGAACCTCCTCGTCAAGACCGATCTGAGCGGCGAACCGGTGGGATCCGTGTCCGGCTTCACCGGGCACCTCGGGGACCTGGACTTCAACGAGGAGGACGGCCGGGTCTACGGCTCGCTGGAGTACAAGTCCGCGAAGGCCTTCTACATCGCGATCATCGACGTGGACCGCGTCACCCGAACGGGCATGGACGCCAAATCCACCGACGTGGTGTCCACGGTCTACCTCAAGGAGGTCGTGGAGGACTACACGGCCGACATGAACGGCGACGGGAAGTTCGACGGGGACACCGCGAAGACTCCCGACCACCGGTACGGGTGCAGCGGCATCGACGGTGTGTCGTTCGGCCCCGACCTCGACAACGGGCGCGTCGGGCGGTATGGCAGGCAGCAGCTGACCGTCGCCTACGGCGTCTACTCGAACACCACCCGCAAGGACAACGACCACCAGGTCCTGCTCCAGTACGACGTAGGCGGCTGGCGCGAGTACGAGCGTCCGCTGCCGGAGAGCGCCTCGCACACCAGCGGCCCCGGGCGTGTCGGCGGCAAGTTCTTCGTCTTCACCGGCAACACCCGCTACGGCGTGCAGAACCTGGAGTACGACGCCACCAAGGGCAACTGGCTGATGGCCGTCTACAAGGGCGCCAAGCCGCAGTTCCCCAACTACTCGCTGTTCATCGCGGACGGCTCCAAGCGCGCGGTCAACGGCCCCATCACCGGCCAGCCCGAGCCGGAACGCGGCAAGCTGCTGTCCCTGCTCCCCAAGGGCCTGCACCACGCGGCGTCGAACACCTACGGCTGGGAGTCCGGCGGTCAGTACGGGCTGGTCGCGCTCGGCGGCAGCCGCTACTACCTCACCGAGGCCGGCACGGTCCTGGAGGACGGTGTCACCAAGCAGACGGCCGTCTCCCTGCTGCACCGCTGGACGGGCCGGACCCCGACCCCGTTCAAGAGGATCGGGGGCTAGTGCCGCGCGAGGCACTAGCGGGTCCGTCAGAACAGCGGCGCCTGCTCGTCGGCCGCCACTCCGCTCTCGAAGGCCAGCAGCCGCTGCTTGCGGTCGAGACCGCCGCCGTAGCCGGTGAGGCTGCCCGCGACGCCGATGACACGGTGGCAGGGAACGATGATGCTGACCGGGTTCTTGCCGTTGGCCAGGCCCACGGCACGGGAGGCGGCCGGGTTGCCGATGCGCTCGGCCAGTTCGCCGTACGACCAGGTCTCGCCGTACGGGATCTGCTGGAGCTGCTCCCAGACGCGCTGCTGGAACGGGGTGCCCGCCAGGCGCAGCGGCAGGTCGAACTCCGTCAGCTCGCCCGCGAAGTACGCGTCGAGCTGGCGGACGGTCTCACCGAAGGGGCCCGGGTCACGGTCACCGAAGGTCTCCTCGGCAGGCCGGTGACGCTGGTCGGTCATGTAGACGGCCGAGAGCGTGCCCTCGGTCGCGATGAGCGTCAGCGGCCCGTAGGGGCTGTCCGTAACAAAGTGCTGCTTGTACGTCATGTCGTCCTGGCCTTCTGCCGTGTTCCTACGCGGGGAGATGGTTGATGGCGTGGTCCTCGGTGGCCCACAGGTACTGGACGGCGTACGCTCGCCACGGCCGCCAGGCCGACGCCCTCGCCGTGAACGCGGCGGGAGTCGCCGGGAGCCCCAACTCCTGTGCGGCGCGCCTGATTCCGAGGTCCGTCGGCAGGAACGCGTCGGGGTCGCCGAGCGCGCGCATCGCGATCGCCTCGACCGTCCAGGGGCCGAATCCGGGCATCGCCATGAGCTGGGCGCGAGCCTGTTCCCAGTCACTGTCGATGCCGAGCCGGAGCGTTCCGTCGTCCAGCGACGAGACCAGCGAAGTAAGCGTGGCCCTGCGGCTGCGCGGCAGCGCCAGCGCCTCGGGGTCCAGCCCGGCGAGCGCACCGGAGGTCGGGAAGAGATGGGTGAGGCCACCGGCCGGGTCGTCGACGGGCACTCCGTGCGCGGCGACGAGGCGGGCCGCGTGGGTGCGGGCGGCGGCCGTGGAGACCTGCTGACCGAGCACGGCCCGTACCGCGAACTCCGCCGCATCGGTGGTGCGCGGCACCCGGCGGCCCGGGGCCTTGTCGACGAGCGGGGCAAGCATCGGATCGGTGCGCAGCTGGCCGTCGACGGCGACCGGGTCGGCGTCGAGGTCGAGCAGCCAGCGACAGCGGCTGATGGCGATGGTCAGATCGCGCAGGTCGGTCAGTGAGAGCAGGCAGGCGATGTGGTCGGGGCGCGGGGTGAGGCTCGCGATGCCGTGCCCGTACGGCAGATCGAGCGTGCGCCGGTACGCGCCGTCGCGCCACTCCTCGACGCCGGGGACCGCGGTGGCGGCGAGGTGGCCGAAGAGGTTGGCGGGGTTGAGCGGGACCCGGAACGGCAGCCGCAGGGAAATCACCCCGGGGGTCTGCGGCTGCTTGGCGCCGCGGACGCGCAACTCCGACGGGGAGAGCGCGAAGACCTCGCGGACCGTGTCGTTGAACGTACGGACCGAGGAGAACCCGGCGGCGAAGGCGACGTCGGCCATGGGCAGCGGGGTCGTCTCGATGAGGAGGCGCGCGGTCTGGGCGCGCTGGGCGCGGGCCAGGGCGAGCGGACCGGCGCCCAGCTCGGCGAGGAGCTGGCGCTCGACCTGCCGGGTGCTGTACCCGAGGCGCCCGGCGAGCCCCGGCACCCCTTCGCGGTCGACGATGCCGTCGCTGATCAGCCGCATGGCCCGGGCGACGACATCGGCGCGCGCGTTCCACTGCGGGGAGCCGGGACTGGTGTCGGGGCGGCAGCGCTTACAGGCCCGGAAGCCGGCCTGCTGGCAGGCGGCGGCGCTCGGCAGGAAACTCATGTTCTCGACCTTGGGCGGCACGACGGGGCAGCTGGGGCGGCAGTAGATCCGGGTGGTCAGGACCGCCGTGAAGAACCATCCGTCGAAACGCTGATCCTTCGACTGAACAGCCCGGACGCAGCGCTCCGTGTCGTTGTGCATGGCGTCGATGTGCATGACTCAAGCATCGGCCACCCCACACATCAGGGCTGGCGAGAATCCGACATCAAGGTGCGACTACCAGGGCCTGCTCGAACCGCACGGGCCCCATGGTCATCAACCCGCCACTCGCAAGTGCCGCCAGACAGCCTTCGCCGCATTGTGCCCCGACATACCGTGCACACCGGGGCCGGGCGGAGTCGCCGACGAACAGATGAAGACCGCCGGGTGCTTCGTCGCGTACGGGAAAAGCGACAGCTTGGGACGCAGGACCAATTGCAGCCCGGAGGCCGCGCCGCAGGCGATGTCTCCCCCCACATAGTTCGCGTTGCGCGCCGCGAGCTCCGGCGGGCCCGCCGTGGCGCGGGCCAGAATCAGGTCGCGGAAGCCGGGGGCGAAGCGTTCGATCTGCCGCTCGATCGCCTCCGTCAGGTCGCCGTCCCAACCCTGCGGGACATGGCCGTACGCCCAGAAGACCTGCTTGCCCTCAGGCGCACGCGACGGGTCCACCAGACTGGGCTGGGCGGTGATCAGGAACGGGGTCTCGGGAGCCGTACCGCCCGAGGCCTGCCGAAGCGCGGTGTCGATCTCGCCCGTACTGGGGCCCACCTGAACGGTGCCGGCCCGCCGGGCCTCCTCCGCCGTCCACGGAACCGCCCCGTCCAACGCGTAGTCGATCTTAAAAACACTCGCGCCGTACCGATAGTTCTCATACGCCCTCCCCAGCCCCGCGATACGGGCCAGGGCAGTGGGCGACGTATCGAACACATACGAACGAGCGGGCGGCAGTTCATCAAGCCGCTTCACCTCGAACCCGGTATGGATCGTGCCGCCCAGGTCCCGCAGATACGCGGCCAGCGCGTCCGAGATGGACTGCGACCCGCCCCGAGCCATCGGCCAGCCCCCGGCATGCGCGGCCAGCGCGAAGACCAGCCCGACCGCACCGGTGGCGATCCCGCCGAGCGGCGCGATCACATGAGCCACAAGCCCGGCGAACAGGGCACGCGCCTTCTCGTCACGAAAGCGGCGCATCAACCAGGTCGACGGCGGCAGCCCGTCGATCCCGAAACGGGCCAGGGTGAGCGGATCGCGCGGCAAAGCGGTCAGCGGCAGCGACATGAAGTCCCGCGCCAGGGTGTCCCACTTCCCGAGGTAAGGCGCGACCAGTCGCCGGTACGTACCCGCGTCGCGCGACCCGAACGACGCGGCGGTCTCGGCGACCGAGCGCGACAGCACCGCGGCCGTGCCGTCGTCCCACGGATGGGCCATCGGCAGCTCGGCATGCAGCCACTCCAGCCCGTACCGGCCCAGCGGCATCGCGTTGAAGGCCGGCGAGCCGGCGCCCAGCGGGTGGACGGCGGAACAGGGGTCGTGCCGGAACCCGGGCAGCGTGAGCTCCTCCGTCCTGGCGCCACCACCGATCGTGTCCCGCGCCTCGAACACCTCCACCGAGAAGCCCCGGCGGGCAAGTTCGACAGCGGCGGTCAGTCCGTTGGGCCCCGCCCCTACGACGACGGCATCGAGCATCGACGGCACCTTCGGACTCCTTTGTCAGCCGGTGGCCAAGAACCCCAGGATATTCCCGGGCAGAAGCGATAGGACGCCGGGAGGGGGGCGGGGGCGCAAGGAGTGGTGTTCGGGACGTAAAGCGTGACGCGTGGGCCTACTCCCCGTCAGGGCCTTCGGCACCCCGCAGTGCTCCTTAGGGGGTGTCCGGCCGATCTCGGACACCCCCTAAATCATGCAGTCCCGCACGCCGCTCCCGCAGGCCGCGACCCCCGGCACCGCACCCGCACCGAGCCCGCACCCGAGGCACACGCACCGCATCCCACCCGAGCCACACCCGCACCTCACTCTCCCCACATCACTCCCCGCCCAGCAGCCCGATCACCCGAGCCACAGTCCCCGCATCCCGCCCCGCGGTGAACGGCAACGCGTTGCCCCCCGCCACCCGGAACCGCTCCCCCGCGAGCGTCGACTGCGCCCCGCCCGCCTCCTCGACCAGCAGCAGCCCCGCCGCATGGTCCCAGGCCAGCTCCCACGAGAACGCGATCGCGTCCAAGTCCCCCCGGGCCACGTCGAGGTACTCCAGCCCCGCCGAGCCGCACGGGCGGGCGTCGACGCCGTCCACGTTCAGCCCGAGGAGGGCCCGCTTCTGCTCCGGCGTCGTGTAGTCCGGGTGGGACATGGCCACCCGAAGCGCCGCGCCGGGCACCGGCGAGCCCGCGCGCAGCGGCTCCCCGTTGAGCCGGGCGCCGCCGCCCCGCACCGCGACGGCCATCTCGTCGAGCACCGGCGCGTACGTCCAGGAGGCGAGCACCTCGCCCCGGTGCGCGAGGGCCACCAGGGTACAGAAGCCCGCCTCGCCGCGGACGAACTGGCGGGTCCCATCGACCGGGTCGACGATCCACACCGGCGCGTCGCCGCGCAGCGCCTCGTACACCGAAGGGTCCTCGTGGACCGCTTCCTCACCGACGACGACGGAGCCGGGCAGCAGCCGGGTCAGCGAAGCCGTGAGGTGCTCCTCGGCCCGCCGGTCGGCGACCGTCACCAGATCGTGCGGCCCAGACTTTTCAATGATCTCGTGCGCGGCCAGCTGCTGGTGCCGCGGCATGATCTCGGCGGCCGCCGCCTTGCGGACAGCCTCTTCGACGTCGGACAACTTGTCATCGATCATGCCTCCAGCAAAGCACGGACCGCTGACAGCCAGGGGGGCGGTCAGCGCCCGACCGCGTAACCCTGCATTCCCCTGGGGTTTGCCGCGGCGGACAGCACGCCCGTCGCCGGGTCGCGCGCGACGACGCACAGCCGGCCCTCCGACCAGGGCCCCCCGACCGTCACGTCATGGCCGAGCCGGCGCAGCTCCGCCACCACCCCTTCGTCCATGCGCGACTCGACAGTGACGGACCCGGGCCGCATCCCGCGCGGATAGAAGGACCCGGGAAAACTCTCGTTGTGCCAGTTCGGGGCGTCAATGGCGGCCTGCAGGGCAAGTCCACTCGCGACGGCGAGAAAGAAATGAACCTGCCACTGATCCTGCTGGTCGCCCCCGGGCGTCCCGAAGGCCATGACCGGCACCCCGTCCCGCAGCGCCAGCGAAGGCGTCAGGGTGGTACGCGGACGGTGGCCGGGCGCAAGGGAGTTGGGCAGTCCGGCGTCGAGCCAGGCCATCTGGAGCCGGGTGCCGAGCGGGAAGCCCAGCTCGGGCACGACCGGGTTCGACTGGAGCCAGCCGCCGCTGGGGGTAGCGGCGACCATATTGCCCCAGCGGTCGACGATGTCGAGGTGGCAGGTGTCGCCCCGGGTCGCACCGTCCTCGGCCACGGTCGGCTCCCCCGCGCCGGCCGCGCGTGGCGCCGGAAGCCCGGCGCCACGGGCCACAGCGGTGGCATGCGCGCTCAGCGCCGGGGTCCGGCCACCGGGACTGCCCGGCCGCAGCTCGTACGAAGCCCGAGGGCCGACGAGCGACCGGCGCTGCGCGTTGTACGCATCGGACAGGAGCGCACCCACCGGCACCTCCTCCGTGTCCCCGTACCAGGCCTCCCGATCGGCCATCGCCAACTTGCAGCCCTCAACAAGAAGGTGGACGTATTCAGCCGACCCATAAACAGGCAACTTATCTGGCAACAGGGCAAGTTGCTGCAAAAAGACGGGCCCCTGACTCCAACCACCCACCTTGCACACCGTCCACCCGTTCCAGTCGTACGTAGCCGGATCCTCATACGTCGCGGACCACCCCGCGAGATCGCCGGCCGACAGCGTCCCGACGTGCCGCCGACCGCTGGTGTCCAGCGTGGGGCGGCCCGCCTGCGCGACGAGCGCCGCGGCGACGAACCCCTCGCGCCACACCTTCCGCGCCGCCTCGATCTCGGCCTCCCGGTCGACTCCGGACGCCTCGGCCAGCAGGCGCCGCCAGGTCGCGGCGAGGGCGGGATTACGGAACAGCCGCCCTGGCTGCGGGAGTTCGCCACCCGGAAGGTAGATCTCGGCCGAAGAAGGCCACTCGGCCTCGAAGAGGGCCCGTACGGTCGCGACGGTCTCCCCCACCCGCGCGACCGGCGGATGCCCGTCCTCGGCATACCCGATGGCGTACTTCAGCACCTCGGCCAGGGACTTGGTGCCATGGTCGCGCAGCAGCACCATCCACGCGTCGAACGCGCCCGGCACGGCGGCGGCGAGCGGCCCGGTGCCGGGCACCAGGTCGAGGCCGAGGCCGCGGTAGTGCGCGATGCCCGCCCCGGCGGGCGCGGGCCCCTGCCCGCAGAGCACCCGGACGTCTGCGCCGGCCGGCGCGAGAATGATCGGCACCTCCCCGGCGGGACCGTTGAGGTGCGGCTCGACGACATGCAGTACGAAACCGGCGACGACGGCGGCGTCGAAGGCGTTGCCGCCGTCCTCCAGGACGGCCATCGCGGACTGCGAGGCGAGCCAGTGGGTGGAGGACACCATGCCGAAGGTGCCCTGGAGGGTGGGCCGGGTCGTGAACACGAGGGGCTCCTGGGTCAGCGGTGAGCGGGGTCGCCGGAACGGCCGGGTCGCACAGGAGGACCGGGCCACGCCCGCCGCTCCTGTGTTCGATCAGCCGTCCCCGCAGGCTAGCGGCACCGTCGCGGCCCCGGAATGGACCGCCCCGGAGATAGCGTTGTGCCTGGTCGGAACCTCAGGAGGCAGAACAGTGCACGGTGAGTACAAGGTCCCGGGCGGCAAGCTCGTCGTGGTCGACCTCGACACGCGAGGTGGCGTCCTGCGGGACGTCCAGGTGGCGGGCGACTTCTTCCTGGAGCCCGACGAAGCGATCCTGACGATCAACGCCGCGCTGGAGGGCGCCCCGGAGGACACCGACGCGGCGGGCCTCGCGACCCGTATCGAAGCGGCGCTCCCCGAGGGCGCCGTGATGTTCGGCCTGACGGCGGAGGGCGTCGCGGTCGCCGTGCGCCGGGCGCTCGCCCATGCCACGGACTGGACCGACTACGACTGGCAGCTGATCCACGAGGGCGCGCAGACCCCGGCCCTGCACATGGCGCTCGACGAGGTCATCACCGCCGAGGTGGCGGCCGGTCGCCGCCCACCGACGCTGCGGGTGTGGGAGTGGGACGTGCCGGCGGTGGTCATCGGCAGCTTTCAGTCGCTGCGCAACGAGGTGGACCCGCAGGGCGCGGAGCGCCACGACATCACGGTCGTGCGCCGGATCAGCGGCGGCGGGGCGATGTTCATGGAGCCGGGCAACACCATCACGTACTCGCTCTCCGTGCCGAAGGCCCTGGTCCAGGGCCTGTCCTTCGCGGACAGCTACGCCTATCTCGACGACTGGGTGCTCGGCGCGCTCGGTGACATGGGCATCAAGGCCTGGTACCAGCCGCTCAACGACATCGCCACCGAGGCCGGCAAGATCGCGGGCGCCGCGCAGAAGCGGGTGGCGAGCGACGGCGGGGCCGTGCTGCACCACGTGACCATGGCGTACGACATCGACGCGGACAAGATGATGGAAGTGCTGCGCATCGGCAAGGAGAAGCTCTCCGACAAGGGCACGAAGAGCGCGAAGAAGCGGGTCGACCCCCTGCGCCGCCAGACGGGCCTGGCCCGCGAGGCAGTCATCGACCGGATGATCGACTCGTTCCGCAGCCGGTACGGGCTGGCGGCGGGCAAAGTGACGGACGACGAGATGGCACGCGCACAGGAACTCGCCGAAGCGAAGTTCAACACGCAGGAGTGGACGGCACGCGTGCCGTGACCGCGCAACCGTCCACTCAATGCAAGGCACCCGCGTCAATGCGAGGCTCCCGCGCCGCGGCCTCCCTCAGGCCTCGTCGCGGGATTTCATGCTCAGCAGGGTGTAGAGAACGCCCACGACGCCGGTGATGAGCGCGCCCTTGCGGAAGTTGAGGAACTTCGGCGCCAGATTCGCCAGGTCGTACGCCGGTGAGACGACATCGGCCGCCAGGTTCACCGAGATCGTCGCGATGAGCACGGTCACCAGCGCGAACAGCAGCCCGAACACGCTGTCCGTCTTCGCGGCCGGCGCGACCGGGTCCCAGACAGCCACCCCGTGCACCGCCTGCGAGCCCGACGTCACGAACACCGAAAGCAGCGCGAACAGCGTCATCGTGGTGGGCAGGCCGAGCGCCTGTCCCCAGACCTGGGCGCGCTGACCGGCCGCGAAGCGGGTCAAGTCGGGGATGTTCAAGCTCAGCGTGGACGTCGTTGACGAAGCGGCCGTCGGGCGGGATCGCGCCCGACGGGAGTTATACGCGGCCGCCCGGGTCGGCTATCGCGTCGCCGGGCACGGTTGCGGTCATAGCGCGGACCTCTCCGAGGAGTTGAGCGCCGGGATGACCGTGGCGCCGTACGCGTCGATCGTCGTCTCCTTGGCATCGTGCATGTCGTACACCGCGAACTGGTCGACGCCCAGCGCCCGCAGTGCCTTGAGCTTCTCGATGTGCGCCTCGGCAGGCCCCAGCAGACAGAATCGGTCCACGATGTCGTCGGGCACGAACGCCGTGTCCGGGTTCCCGGTCCGCCCGTGGTGGCTGTAGTCGTACCCTTCGCGCTGCTTGATGTACGCGGTGAGCGCCTCCGGCACGAGACCGGAGTGCTCGCCGTACTTGGCGACCAGGTCGGCGACGTGATTGCCGACCATACCGCCGAACCACCGGCACTGTTCGCGCGCGTGGTCCAGGTCGTCGCCGATGTACGCGGGCGCGGCGACGCAGATGGTGACGGATGCCGGGTCGCGCCCCGCGTCCGACGCGGCGGTCCGTACCGCCTTGACCATCCACTCCGTCAGGAACGGGTCGGCGAGCTGCAGGATGAAGCCGTCGGCCTTCTCCCCGGCCATGGCGAGCGCTTTGGGCCCGTACGCCGCCATCCACACCGGCAGGCTGCCGTCCTTCACCCAGGGCAGCCGCAGCGACTGCCCGTCGACCTCGGCCTCCCTGCCCTCGGCCAGGTCGCGGATGACGCCGATCGCGTCGCCGAGGCGGGCGAGGGTGTTGGGCTTGCGGCCCGCGACGCGCATCGCGGAGTCGCCGCGCCCGATGCCGCACACCGTGCGGTTGCCGTACATCTCGTTGAGGGTGGCGAAGGTCGACGCGGTGACCTCCCAGGTGCGGGTGCCCGGGTTGGTGACCATCGGCCCGACGATCAGCCGCTCCGTGTGCTCCAGGATGCGGCTGTAGATGACGAACGGCTCCTGCCACAGCACGGCGGAGTCGAAGGTCCAGCCGTAGCGGAAGCCGTTGCGTTCCGCCCGGCGCATCAGGCCGACGACCGCGGAGGCCGGCGGGTCGGCCTGCAGGACGAGTCCGAAGTCCATTTCGACAGCTCCTAGTTCAGGTACTGACAGGTGGCGCGGGGGGTGTAGCGGCCGTGCCCGGCACGGCCGGTGAACTCCCGCTCGTCGATGACCACTTCACCGCGCGAGAGCACGCTCGCGACGCGGCCGGTGAGCCGTTTACCCTCGTACGCCGAGTAGTCGACGTTCATATGGTGGGTCGCGGCGGAGACGACCTGCTCGGCGTGCGGGTCGTAGATGACGATGTCGGCGTCGGCGCCCGGCGCGATCGTCCCCTTCTTCGGGTAGAGGCCGAACATCCGCGCGGGCGTGGCGCAGGCGATCTCGATCCAGCGGCGGCGCGAGATGTGCCCGTCGACGACCGCCTGGTGCAGCAGGTCCATGCGGTTCTCGACGCCCGGCAGGCCGTTGGGGATCTTCGAGAAGTCGCCGCGGCCCAGCTCCTTCTGCCCGGTGAAGCAGAACGGGCAGTGGTCGGTGGACACCACCTGTAGGTCGTTGGTGCGCAGCCCACGCCACAGCGCCGCCTGGTGCTCGCGCGGCCTCAGCGGTGTGGAGCAGACGTATTTCGCGCCCTCGAAATCGGGCTCGGCGAGGTTGTCGGTGGACAGGAACAGGTATTGCGGGCAGGTCTCGCCGAAGACGTTGAGCCCCTTGTCGCGGGCAGCGGCCAGCTCGGCGAGTGCTTCCTCGGCGGACACGTGCACGACGTACAGCGGCGCGCCCGCGACCCTGGCGAGCTGGATGGCCCGGTGGGTGGCCTCGGCCTCCAGGAGGACCTTGCGGACCTCACCGTGGTAGCGCGGATCGGTGCGGCCCTCGGCGAGCGCCTGCTCGACGAGTACGTCGATGGCGATGCCGTTCTCGGCGTGCATCATGATCAGCCCGCCGTTGTGCGCGGAGCGCTGCATGGCGCGCAGGATCCGGCCGTCGTCGCTGTAGAAGACCCCTGGGTACGCCATGAAGAGCTTGAAGGAGGTGATGCCCTCCCCCACCAAGAGGTCCATCTCCTTGAGCGACGACTCATTGACGTCAGACATGATCATGTGGAACGCGTAGTCGATGGCGCACTGCCCGTCGGCCTTCGCGTACCAGGTGTCGAGCCCTTCGCGCAGCGCCTGACCGACGCTCTGCACGGCGAAGTCCACGATGGTCGTGGTACCGCCCCAGGCCGCCGCCCGGGTCCCCGTCTCGAACGAGTCGGAGGCCGCGGTGCCGCCGAAGGGCAGCTCCATGTGGGTGTGCGCGTCGACACCGCCCGGGATGACGTACTTGCCCGCCGCTTCGATGGTGCGCTCGGCGGTCCAGCTCTCGGCCGCTTCGCTGCCGTGCGAGGCGAGTGCGACGATCCGCCCGTCCTCGATCAGGACATCGGCGTGCATTTCGTCGGAGGCCGTGATGACAAGCCCTCCGCGGACAACGGTACGGTTCACCTTTTCTGCTCCCTTCCGACGGAGCCGCCCGGTACGCGCACGGGCGGCTCCGCGCCTGTGTGACTCAGTGCTGTGCCCCGGCCGCTGTGGCCCGACGCGCGGCTGCTCAGTGCGCTTCCCGCAGTGCCTGGTCGAGGATCCGCGCGCCTTCCTCCGCCTCCGCGACGGTGAGGGTCAGCGGCGGGGCGATGCGCAGCACGCTGGTGTTGTGGCCGCCGCCCTTGCCGATCAGGAGACCGCCCTCGCGCGCGGCCTCCAGGACGGCGGCGGCAGCCTCCGGCGACGCCTCGTCGGTGCCCGGCTTCACCAGCTCGATCGCCGCCATCAGGCCGCGCCCGCGCACCTCGCGTACGTACGGCACACTCGCGCCGATCGCGCGCAGCCGCTCCAGGAGCAGCCCACCGACGCGGCGAGCGTTGCCCTGGAGATCGTGTTCCAGGAGGTAGCCGAGGTTGGCGACGCCCGCGGCCATCGTGACGGGGCTGCCGCCGAACGTCGAGATGGAATTGGCCTCCAGGCAGTTCATGACTTCGGCGCGGGCGACGACGCCGCCGATGGACATGCCGTTGCCGATGCCCTTGGCGAAGGTGAGGATGTCCGGCGGGCCGTTCTCGGCGTGTGCCTGCCAGCCCCAGAAGTGGTCTCCCGTACGTCCCCAGCCGGTCTGCACCTCGTCGGAGATCCACAGGATGCCGTGCCGGTCGAGCACTTCGCGGAACGCGGCGTACAGGCCGTCGGGCGGGGAGGTGAAGCCGCCGACGCCCTGGATGGGCTCCGCGATGAGGGCCGCGACCTGGCCGCCGGTCTGACCGAGTACGTCTTCGAGGTCGGCGGCGCACGCCTCGATGAACTGTGCGTCCGAAAGCTGCGCGTACGGACCGCGGCTGCGGACGCCCCCGTGGACGTACATCGTCTGGAGCGGCGAGAGGCTGGTCGGGGACCAGCCGCGGTTGCCGGTGATGGAGACGGCGGAGAAGGACCTGCCGTGGTAGCTGTTGCGCATCGCCAGGAGCTGGTTGGAGCGACGGTACGTCGTGGCGAGGAGCAGGGCCGTGTCGTTGGCCTCGGTGCCCGACGTGGTGAAGAAGACCCGCGCGTCCTGGATACCGGAGAGGGCCGCGATCCGCTCGGCGAGCTCGACCATGGGGCGGTCGAGGTAGAGCGTCGAGGAGTGGATGATCCGCCCGGCCTGCTCGGTGACGGCCTTGGTGACCTCGGGGAGCGCGTGCGCGGTCATGGTGGTGAGGATGCCGCCGAAGAAGTCGAGGTACTTCTTGCCCTCGGCGTCCCAGACGTGCCGACCCTCGCCGTGGGTGATCTCGATCGGCTGCCGGTAGTAGAGGGCGACCCAGTCGGGGATGACCGCCTTGTGGCGGTCGAAGAGATTACTCACGGCTGTACCAGTCCTTCGTACGCGTCGGGACGGCGGTCTCGGTAGAACGCCCACTGCTGGCGTACTTCCTCGATGAGGTCGAAGTCGAGGTCCCGTACGAGCAGTTCCTCCGCCTTGTCACTCGCGACCTCTCCCACGAACTGGCCGCGCGGGTCGACGAAGTAGCTGGTGCCGTAGAAGTCGTTGTCGCCGTACTCCTCCTCGCCGACCCGGTTGATGGCGGCGACGAAGTACTCGTTGGCGACGGCCGCCGCGGGCTGCTCCAGCTGCCAGAGGTGGGCGGACAGGCCGCGTGAGGTGGCGGAGGGGTTGTAGACGATCTGGGCGCCGTTGAGGCCGAGTTGACGCCAGCCCTCGGGGAAGTGCCGGTCGTAGCAGATGTAGACGCCGACCGTGCCGACGGCCGTCTCGAAGACCGGCCAGCCCAGGTTCCCCGGTTTGAAGTAGTACTTCTCCCAGAAGCCCTTGACCTGGGGAATGTGGTGTTTGCGGTACTTGCCGAGGTAGCTTCCGTCGGCGTCGATCACGGCTGCGGTGTTGAAGTAGAAGCCGGACTGCTCGCGCTCGAAGACGGGGACGACGACGACCATGCCGGTCTCGCGGGCGAGGTCCTGCATGCGGCGGACGGTCGGTCCGTCCGGGACGGCCTCCGCCCAGCGGTAGTGCTCGGCCTCCTGCACCTGGCAGAAGTAGGGGGCGTTGAACACCTCCTGGAAGCCGATGATCTTCGCGCCCTGCCGGGCCGCCTCACGGGCGTGTTCCTCGTGCTTGGCGATCATGGATTCGGTGTCGCCCGTCCAGGTCGCCTGGACGAGTGCGGCGCGTACGACGTTGGCCATGACTTGTCTCCTTCAACGGGACGTCAGAGACCTTCTACGCCCGTAGATTCGGGACGTGGAGGGATGAACGTAAGCCCCGTCGGGGAGTGGGGCAAGACCATCGTCGTCAACCCGCTGAGTCGATCATGTTTCGCACCCGAGGGGGTGACGGACGGGCCATGTGTTCACGGTGCGACTCCGGCCACCCGCAGGGCGTGGGCAACATCGCGACACCTTCCCGGTCCCGCGTCGCGCGCGGCCTCAAGCAGCAGGGGGACCAGCCGGCGCGGGTCGCTCTGCGCGAGGTGGGCGCTGTCCTCGGGATTACGGACCCGGACGAACGCGTCGGCCAGGGAGCGCACTTCGCGCCGCTGCCCGGCGACGTCCAGCGCAAGCAGGGTCGCCGCGACCTCGGGTGCGGGGCGGCCGACGCACTGCCGCAGGAGTTGCAGGCCGTCCTCGGCGAGTCCCGCCGCGCCCAGCGCGCCCGCCAGCGCGGCCACCCGGTGGGGCGGCAGCGACGCCGCCTCCCACAGCAGGGTTCCCCAGTCGGCGGCGAGGCCCGCCCGGTGGAGGGCCGCGGCGAGTGCGGGCAGCCGGTCGACGGGCCGGGCGGCGGCCTCGCAGAGCAGCGCGTGCGCCTCACCGCTGCGCCCCTCGACCCGTAGCCGCACGAGAGCGGTGACGGTGCCGGAGGCGGCACGTTCGCCTTCGGCCTCCCGCGCCCGGTCGGCCGCGTGAGGCGCCTCCGCCGCTGCTTCCTCCGCCACTCCGGCGTACCTGGCGCCCCGGGGCCCGGCGACCGCGGGCGCGGACAGGCCGGGCACGGTGAAGACTCCGTCCCCGTCGTCGCTGTCGTCGTCCAGTCCTGCATAGCGGGCACCACGGGGGCGCCGCCTCACGGCGGGAGCGGTTGTGGGGGTGGGAATGGGGGTGGCGCCGAACGAACCGGACGACCTCGACGGGTTTCCCGGCGAGTGCGGGTCGGACGGCTCCCCCACTACATCCGCGGCGGCACCCTGCGCGCGAACCCAGGTGCCCGGCGGCGGCGGGCGGACCGGGCCTGGGACGGCCTCGCGACCCTCCCAGGAGTCCAGGGCCGCGAGCCGGTCGATGATCTCCGCGCAGCGGGCCGCCGCACGTTCGCGGCCGTCCCGCACCCAGGCCAGTTCGAGGCCGACACGCTCCGCGCCGACGCCATCCACGGCGCCCCGCAGACGTTCCGTCAGCTCCTGCTCCCGCCCGGCCGCGTACGTCTGCTCCCGCCGCATCACGCCGAGCCGATCCGCGAGCGCCGCGCGCCCGTGGGGCCGCCGGTCGTACTCCGCCGCGGCCGCGGTGTGAAGTGCTCGTGCGCGTACGACCTCATGCTGCGCGGCCTGCGACCCGTGCCCGTCGGCCAAGTCCTGGAGCAATGCCTCCAGCACGTCCCACGGCGGGAGTTCGGTCCCGTCCAGGCAGGCGCGCATGCCCTCGGGATCACGCTGCCAGAAGACCCCGCACCAGCCACCGCCCGTATCGAGCAATGCCGTCAGATCTCGCAGATAGCGCGCGAACACACCAATATCCACAGGGAGTTGACCCACCGCCATAACCGCCACCGCCGCCCACCACCGACTGGAACCAACCGGTCCGCTGGCATTCGACCGCAGTTGTGTTACGGCGGGGCTACGCGCACTTTTCTGATCCGATCAGATCGGAGCGCCGGGACACTCGGGGCTCCCGCATTCACAGCCGGATGGCGATTCCGGTGTGCGGACGCTTGCCGAGCCGGAAAACCATGGCCGGCCACTCCAAGAACCAGAACTTCCAGGTGTACTTGCGGCCCAGCAGCTTGCGCAGATCACGCATCGCCGCTTCTTCGAGCAGCCGAGCCGTGCCCTTCGCGGACGGCGCGCCATCGGCGATGCGACCGCGGACGTCGCAGGCGGTGACGAGCACCCGGTTGTCATTGCGGAGACGCTTGACCTTCCAGGAGTCCGACTTGGTCCACACGAAGAGCTCCGTGCCGTCGGACGCGGCCCAGACGGGCGTGGCGACGGCGGTGCCGTTCTCGCGGAAGGTGGTCAGGCTGACGTACTGGGCGCGGCCGAGCGGTTCGAGCTGGTCGGAAGTCATGCCCGCGACCCTACGTCGTACGGCGCGGCGGACCGGGGAACCCGCCTCACGCGGGCACCAGGGCGCACTGCGCCACGATCTCGTCCATCGACAGGCCGAGCACCGAGGCCAGCGCCGCCACGGTGAAGAAGGCAGGCGTCGGGGCGCGGCCCGTCTCGATCTTACGGAGGGTCTCCGGGGACAGGCCCGCGTGCGACGCGACATCCACCATGGTGCGTGCGCCGCGCGCCCGGCGGATCAGCTGCCCGAGCCGCTCGCCGCGCTCGTGCTCTTCGGGGGTGAGAGGGGTGCGTACCATCCCGTCATTGTAATACCGCTCAGCCGCTCGCGACCGGTACAGTAATTGGTGTGGTTGAGATCAAGACCGGTTCGTCGGTGGACGCGATACGAGAGGCGGGCCGGGTCGTCGCCCAGGCCCTCACGGCGGTACGGGAAGCGGCGGGCGTCGGCGTCGGACTGCGTGAGCTGGACGAGGCGGCGCGCGAGGTGCTGCGGGCGGCGGGCGGCGGGCGCTACCTCGCCCTTCCTGAACTATCACCCGGGGTGGGCGCCCGCCCCCTTTCCCGGCGTCATCTGCACCTCCATCAATGAAGCGATCGCGCACGGCATCCCGGACCCTGCGTACGTCGGACGGCAGCCGCGCGTCCCACGCGGAGCACACGGTGGCGATCACGGACGCGGGCCCGCGCATCCTGACCCTGCTCTAACGGCCTCGGGGGCAATGGCGCGCGGGCTCCCGACGCCCTGCGACTCCGCCTCCGGCGTTGTCGTCGGTCGACGCCGCTCGCTGATCCACGCTCCATTGCCCCCGAGGTCGTAAGTCACAGCGGGGTCGGGACGACCGGACGGGCCGACCTCGTCGAGCCCGTCCGGTGGTTCACCGGATGCCGGTCGTGCCGCTCAGCCGCCGGCCGGCCGCACCACCATCGCCGAGCCTCCGCCCCGGCGCACCCTCTCCGCAGCCGCCAGCCACCGCCCGTCCGGAAGTCGCTGCACCCCGGTCGTCGCACCGATCTCCGGGTTCTGCTTGAAGACATGCCCAAGGGCTTCGAGCCGGGCCCGCACCGGGCTGTCCCACAGCCCCGGTTCGAGCTCGGTGGTGGCCGAGTTGCGCTGACTCGCACGCGGCGCCGCGATCGCGTCGACCAGCGGCAGCCCCCGGTCCAAGTGGCCCGTCAGAGTCTGAAGCACCGTGGTGATGATGGTCGCGCCGCCCGGTGAGCCGAGCGCGAGGAGCGGCCGGCCGTTCTCCAGGACGATCGTCGGCGAGATCGACGACCTCGGGCGCTTGCCGGGACCGGGCAGGTTCGGGTCGTGGACCGCCGGGTTCGCCGGGGAGAACGAGAAGTCGGTCAGCTCATTGTTGAGGAGGAAGCCACGGCCGGGCACCGTGATGCCGCTGCCGCCCGTCGACTCGATCGTCAGCGTGTACGCGACGACGTTGCCCCACTTGTCGGCCGCGGTCAGGTGCGTCGTGTTCTCCCCCTCGAACGTCGTCGGGGCGGCCTTACCCCCGGCCTTACACGCAGTGGGCTTTCGCGGATCGGCCGACGCGAGCGGGCTGGTGAGCACCGCGTCGTCCTTGATGAGGCACTCGCGCGAATCGGCGAAGCGCTGCGACAGAAGCTCGCGCGTGGGTACGTCCTCGAAGGCCGGGTCGCCGACCCAGCGCCCCCGGTCCGCGAACGCGATCCGGCTCGACTCGATGGAGCGGTGCAGATACGCGGTCTGCGACGCGGCCGAAAGATCGGTCCGCTCAAGGATGTTGAGTGCCTCACCGACGCTCGTACCGCCGGAGGAGGACGGGGCGATGCCGTACACGTCGAGCCCCCGGTAGGACACCTTCGTCGGCGCGTGCCCCACCGCGTCGTACGCCCGCAGGTCCTTCGCGGTCAGATCACCGGGCCTTGCCACCCGGGCCGACTTCGGGTCCACGGGCGGCTTGCGCACGGTGCGGACGATGTCGCGTGCCAGGTCGCCCCGGTACAGCTCGTCGACGCCCTCGCGGCCCAACTCCCGGTAGGTGCGGGCCAGATCGGGGTTCTTGAACCGGGAGCCGACCACCGGCAGTTCGCCGCCCGGCAGGAACAGCTCCGCCGTGTCGGGGAAGTCCCTGAACCGCGCCTCGTTGGCCTGGGTCTGGGTGCGGAAGGTCGGGTCGACGGTGAAGCCGTCGCGCGCGAGCCTCTCGGCCGGCTTCAGCAGGGTGCGCAGGGATTCGCTGCCCCACTTGTCGAGCACCGTCCGCCAGGTGGCCGGGGTGCCCGGCGCGCCGACGCCGAGTCCGCTGGTGACCGCCTGCTCGAAGGCGATCGGCTTGCCGTCCTCCAGGAACAGCGACTTGTCCGCGCTGAGCGGGGCCGTCTCGCGGCCGTCGACCGTGCGCACGGTACGGGACTTGGCGTCGTAGTGGACGAAGTAGCCGCCACCGCCGATGCCCGCCGAATAGGGCTCGGTGACACCGAGCGCCGCTGCCGTGGCGACGGCCGCGTCCACCGCGTTGCCACCGTTCCTGAGCACTTCGATGCCGGCCGCCGAGGCGTCCGCGTCGACGCTGGCGACCGCTCCCCCATACCCGGCGGCGACCGGTGTCTTGGCGGGCGGCGGCTTGGGGGCGGGGGCCGGGGCGGTGGACGGCGGCGCCGTGGCGCCGACCGATGCCATCGCCGCGGCAACGGCCCAGACCGACAATCTCCGTACGGTGGTGCGGCGCATGCGTACCTCCAGTCGTTGACCGTCCGCGCAGCGTAACTTCACCTCGCACTCCCCGCAGGACCGCGTCGAACATCGGTCCGCATAAGGTGCGCAGGGCCGCTAGCATGCCGCCCCATGAATGACGACGTACGCAACATCGTGCTGGGTGTGATCGCCGCCGGAGTCACCGCCTCTCTCGGCTGGCTGGCCCGTACCTCTTTGTGGCGGCGCAAGCTGCGCCGCCAGCAGGTCTTCTTCGGGCTGCCCAGGAACTCCGAGTCGCTGCTCGTGGTGAACCGCGAGGCGGGCGGTGACAGCCGTGCGGTGCACCGCTACGACGTCTTCGCGCTCCTGGAACTCTCCGCCCTCATCAAGGACTGCGGGGCCCACGCGCAGATCCTCTCGCACGACGTCGCGCAGCATGGCTTCGGCGAGCGCACGGAGTTCTGCGTGGGCGGCCCGGTCTCCAATCGCCGGATGGCCGCCCACCTGCACAGTCTGCTGCCCGGTGTCCGGATGAACACCGACGCGGAGCCCGGCCCCGACCGCGGCGCGTTCCAGATCGGCAGTGAGCGCTACCAATTGACGAACGGCGTCTCCGAGTACGTCCTGCTCGCCCGTCTGACGGCCGGTCAGGATGCCAGACCGGTGTTCCTCTTCTGCGGGCAGAGCGCGATCACCAACCAGGCCGCGACGCGCTACCTCGCCCGCAACCACGAGAAGCTGGCCCGCAAACACGGCGACAAGTCGTTCACCCTGCTGCTGAAGGTCATCAACTCGCAGGCGTACGGACCGGACATGGTGGAGCTGATCGCCGATGTGACCGCGGCCTCGCAGGCCCCGATACCGCAGGCGCGCAATTCACACCGGGCGATCGGGTAGTCGGCCGGTCACACCAGGGGTGCCGACGGCGCCCCGGCGGACGTCGCCGACGGAGAGCCTTGTCACACCCGCGTTCCGTCGATTTTTCCTGATTTCCGCAACCCGAAGGCGGCGAATCGCCTCTGCCCTGGAGACAGACATCGCACCGGAGGTTTTCGAGTTGAGCCGCACACGCACGTCGAGCCGCACGCGCACCCTGGCCATCGGCACCGCGGCGCTTGCCGTCGCGCTCTCCGCCTGTTCCGGCGGGGGGACCGACCAGGCCGGAGCGGCCGATTTGTCCGAGAAGCCCCCCGGGATCTCGGTGAATCTGCAGGGCAAGCAGGCCAAGGCCGGGCAGCCGGTGAAGGTGACACTGGCCGACGGCAAGCTGCGGCAGGTCACAGTCGCGAACGGTGACGGCGAGAAGCTCGACGGGAAGATATCCACGAACGGGAAGACCTGGACGTCGGCCCGCGGGGCCACGCCCGGCACCAGCTACAGCGTCGAGGCCAGGGCCGAGGCGGGCGGCACGGCGAAGGCGTCCTTCGCCACCGCCGCGCCGGAGAAGGTCAACAAGCTCAGCCTGGCCCCCGGCAAGAACTCCACCGTCGGCATCGCCCACCCGCTGTCGATCGTCTTCGACCACCCCGTGAAGAACAAGGCCGAGGTGGAGAAGAACCTCAAAGTCAGCACCTCGAACAACACCGAGGGCTCCTGGGGCTGGATGGAGGACTACTCCGGCAAGAGCAGGGTCGACTGGCGGCCCAAGGAGTACTGGAAGGCGGGTACCAAGGTCACGCTCGACGCCAGGCTCAGCGGCGTCGACTCCGGCACCGACGGCGGCTGGTTCGTCCGTGACTACAAGACGAACGTGATCATCGGCAAGAACCAGGTCGTCAAGGTCGACCTCGACAACCACCGGCTGAAGCTGGTGCGCGACGGGCAGCAGGTCGCGGACGTCGCCATGTCGGCCGGCACACCGGGCGGCGACAAGGCCTCCTGGCGCGGAAAGACCGTACTCATGTCGAAGGAGGGCACGATCAATATGCGCTCCGAGACCGTGGGCCTGGGTGACGCCTACGACAAGATGGTCGACTACTCGATGCGGCTCACCTGGTCCGGGATGTACGCGCACGCCGCGCCCTGGAACGCCGGCTACTTCGGCAGCGCCAACAAGAGCTCGGGCTGCATCGGCATGAGCGACGCGGACGCCCGGTCGATCTACGACCAGGTCCAGATCGGGGACCCCTTCGAAGTCACCGGCGGCGACGCCAAGGGCACCCAGGCGATCAACAACGGCTACGGCGAGTGGAACCTCTCCTGGACCGACTGGCAGACGAAGAGCGCCCTGCGCTGAACCGGGCCGCCGCCGGAGCCGTTCACGCGCCCCTGCTGACACCGCATCCAATAATCGTTACCCGCACGTAACTTACCGACCGGTTACCAGCGGTAAGCGACGGAGGTTACCGTCGGGTCACTTTGCACTTACACGAGTGAGGAGTGACCCGTGAGATCCCCCCGCGCAGCTCTGCGCGTCTCCACCGTCGGCGCCGCCACCGCTGCCCTGCTCGCCACCGCGGCCACCGGCCAGGCGCCGATGGCCGCGGCCGCCGACCCCGCCGTCCAGTCGGCCGCGGCGTCTGCGGCCACCGCGTCCGGCGCTCAGCCCGGCGTCCGGTTCGTCGATATCGCCGGCGACGGCGGCACCGTACTCAAGGCCAATGTCTTCACCCCGGCAGGCGCCGACAGCGCCCGCTCCTACCCGGTGATCGTGCTGCCCACCAGCTGGGCCGTACCGCAGATCGAATACATCGCGCAGGCCAAGAAGCTCGCCGACTCCGGTTATGTCGTGGTCAGTTACAACGTCCGCGGCTTCTGGCAGTCCGGCGGCAACATCGAAGTGGCGGGCCCGCCGGACATCGCCGACGCCTCCAAGGTGATCGACTGGGCGCTCGCCAACACCCCGGCCGACCCCTCGAAGGTGGGCATGGCAGGCGTCTCCTACGGCGCCGGCATCAGCCTGCTGGCCGCCGGGCACGACAAGCGGATCAAGGCGGTGGTGGCCCTCAGCGGCTGGGCCGACCTCATCGAGTCGATCTACAGCGGCCGCACCCAGCACCTCCAGGCGGCAGCGGTGCTCACCGGCGCCGGATACCTCACCGGCCGCCCCAGCCCCGAACTCCAGCAGACCATGAAGGACTTCCTCGGCTCCAACCTGGCCAAGGAGCAGGACATGATCGAGTGGGGCAGGAAGCGCTCCCCCACCACCTACCTCGACCAGATCAACAAGAACGGCTCGGCCGTGATGCTGGGCAACGCCTGGGGCGACACCCTCTTCCCGCCGAACCAGTACGCCAAGTTCTACGAGAAGCTCACCGGTCCCAAGCGCCTGGAGTTCCGGCCGGGCGACCACGCCACCGCCGAGGCCATCGGCCTGCTCGGGCTGCCCAACGACGTCTGGACCAACGCCCAGCGCTGGTTCGACCATCACCTCAACGGCACCGACAACGGCATCGACCGCGAGCAGCCCGTCCAGCTCAAGTCCCGTTCCACCAACGGCTACGAGGGCTACCCCGACTGGAAGTCGGTCGGCGCCACCCAGCGCAAGATCGAGCTCGGCGGCACCAAGAAGATCTACGCGAACGTGGACTCGGGCGCCAACGGCGGAGTGGTGTTCCTGTCCAACGCGCTCGACCAGTTCCTGAGGCTTCCGCCCACCGCCTCAGTTCCGCTGCTGCCGCGTGCCTTCACCTCGGTCTGGCAGTCCGAGCGGTACGCCGCGGCGCAGCGTGTGCGCGGCACCAGCAAGCTGCACACGACGGTCACCAGCACCAAGGAGAGCGGCACCCTCGTCGCATACCTCTACGACGTGGGCCCGCTCGGCCTCGGCAAGCTGGTCAGCAACGCGCCGTACACCTTCCACGACAAGGCGCCCGGCCGGCCGTTCCCCGTCGACCTGGAGTTGTTCTCCACGGCCTACGACGTCCCGGCCGGCCACCGACTGGCCGTGGTGATCGACACCGTCGACCCGCTCTACATCGAACACAACCCGTCCGGCGCGCAGCTGACCTTCTCATCACCCGGGACCGACCCGTCGTACCTGACGGTCCCTTTGCGCGACAACTGATCTCCGGCTGCTGCCTGGCAGGCATGTGCCCTTTGAACTACCGCACGCCCGGCAGCAGCGTGCCCGGCTCGGCCGTGGAGACATCCACGGCCTCGTTCTTGGGGTTGCGCTGCTCCCGCTTGGCCACCCACTGGGCGAACCAGGAGAGCAGCACGCACATCCCGATGCAGATCGGCGAGATCACCATCACCACGGGGATGAACGGCAAATCGTAGTCGAGATTCGACGCGATGAGCTTGCCGGCGTGGAGGAACTCCTCATAGGTGATCAGGTAGCCGAGCGAGGTGTCCTTCAGCGCGACCACGAGCTGACTGACGACCGTCGGCAGCATCGCGCGGACGCCCTGCGGCACCAGCACGAACGTCATGACCTGGGTTTTGCGCATGCCGAGCGCGTACGCAGCCTCCCGCTGCCCCCTTTCCACGGAGTTGACCCCCGTACGGAACACCTCGGCGAGCACCGAGCCGTTGTAGAGCGTCAGTCCGGCCACCAGTGCGGGCAGCGGCTGGACCTTCAATGCCACGAAGATGAAGAAGATCATCACCAGTACGGGCATGGCGCGGAAGAATTCGACCAGCAGCGTCGCCACCCATCGCAGCGCGCGGTGCTGGGAGAGCCGGCCCGTCGCGAGGACCGCGCCGAGCGCGATCGAGAGGACGGCGGCGTACGCGAAGGCCTTGAGCGTGTTGCCCAGGCCGCGCAGCAGCAGCTCCTGGATTCCCTCGTACTGGAAGGGGTTCCACTTGGCCGACGTGAACTGGTTGGTGTCGAAGAACAGATACAGCACCCAGCCGAACAGCGCGGCGATGACGACGGTCGACGCGACCGCCGTACAGGAAGTGCCGCTTGCGGGTCTTGGGCGTCGCCCGGAGGGATCCGACGGGCGCGACCCGGCAGGACGCCATGAGGCAGCCGAGCACCAACGCGAGCACCGAGGCGTAGACCATGAGCTCGACGGTGCCGAGGAAGCCCTTGCCGTAAAGAGAGAAATTCTCGGTGAGTACGTTCACGATGTCCTCAGCTCGCCGGGTAGCGGTCGATCGCGGGCGGCTTGGGGGCCGGCACGCCGGAGAGAGCGAGCGTCGCGTCGTACGCCTTCGTCCAGTTCCCGTTCTTCTCGTTGGCCTCGATCGCGTCGTCGATGGCCAGGCGCAGCGCGTTGTCGCGGCGCGGGACGCCGATGCCGTACGGCTCCTCGGAGAAGGACTTGCCGACGATCTTGAGCTCCTCGGGCACCTTGGCCGCGTAGCCGATGAGGATGGCGTCGTCGGTGGTGACGGCGTCGACCTGGAACGTCAGCAGGTTGTCGACGCAGACCGAGTAGGTGTCGTACGCGACGAGGTCGGCCTTCGGGTAGTCGGCCTGGATCCGCTGGTACGGGGTCGAACCGGCGGCCGAGCAGACCCGCTTGCCGTTGAGGTCCTGCGGCCCTTTGATGTCGGTCTCATCGGTGCGCACCAGCAGCGACTGGCCGCCCATGTAGTACGGGCCCGCGAAGCCGACGAGCTTCTTGCGGTTGTTGTTGATGGTGTAGGTGCCGACGTAGTAGTCGATCTGGCCGTTCTGCAGGGCGGTTTCACGGTTGGCCGAGGCGATCGTCTTGAACTGGACCTTCTGCGGTTCGAAGCCCAGCGAGCCGGCGGCCATCTTGGCGATCTCGATGTCGAACCCGGAGTAGACGCCGCTGGCCGGGTCCTTCTCGCCCATGTACGGCTGGTCCTCCTTGGCTCCGACGACGAGGTGGCCCCGGCGCCTCGCCTTCTCCCAGGTGCGGGAGGCAGGCAGGTCGAAGTCCTTCGCCACCGTGTACTTGGGCGGCTCATCGGGCTGCGGGCCCTTCACCGGCGGACTGCCCTCCTTGCCGCAGGCGGCGGCGAGCAAGGCGAGCACGAGGGCGGCGAGAGTGCGTGACATGCGCTTCATACACCGCCCGTCAGTGCTTGAGGATCTTGGAGAGGAAGTCCCTGGCGCGGTCGCTCTCCGGGCGGTGAAGAAGGCTTCGGGGGTGCGGTCCTCGATGATGCAGCCGTCCGACATGAAGACGACGCGGTTGGCCGCCGAGCGGGCGAAGCCCATCTCGCGGGTGACGACGACCATCGTCATGCCCTCGCGGGCCAGCTGCTGCATGACTTCCAGCACCTCGTTGATCATCTCCGGGTCGAGCGCGGAGGCCGGCTCGTCGAAGAGGAGGACCTTGGGGTCCATGGCGAGGGCGCGGGCGATGGCCACGCGCTGCTGCTGGCCGCCCGAGAGCTGGGCGGGGAGCTTGTCGGCCTGGTCGGCGAGTCCGACGCGTTCCAGCAGTTTCGCGGGAGCGCGTGTCGGCTTCTTCGTTCTTGCGTTTACGGACCTTGAGCTGCGCCAGCGAGAGATTTTCCAGCACGGTCTTGTGCGCGAAGAGGTTGAAGGACTGGAACACCATCCCCACCTCGGCCCGCAGCTGTGCGAGGGCGCGCCCCTCTTTGGGGACGGGTCTGCCTTCGATGCGGATACTGCCGGACTCGATCGTCTCCAGCCGGTTCATCGTCCGGCAGAGCGTTGACTTGCCCGAGCCGGACGGACCGATGACTACCACCACCCGCGTGCGACGGTGAGATTGATGTCCTGCAGGACGTGCAACTTCCCGTAGTGCTTGTTGACGTCACGCAGCTCGATCAACGGATCGACGGCCATACGCTGCCCTACCCACTCTCAGCTGTGTCGAGGTCAGTGCAAACTATCCATCCCGATAAGGGACTTCAGACTCGACACGCTCAAATAGGACATAAGGCGCACCAAAGAGTTTAAAGGCCCGCGCCCGAGGACGGTCAGGCCTCGGCCGCTTCCCCGTACACCTGGGAGAGCTCTGGCGCACCGCTGACCGCCCAGTCCAGACCGGCCTCCACCACATTGATCTCGCGCCCCGAGGCCAGCCTGACCACCGGCTGGCCGCTCGGCCACAGCTGCCAGAGCGCCCCCGGGACCGTACGCACGATCACTGTGCCGAGGTAGAGGCCCGCGTCATTGCCCAGCCAGGGCAGCTCCTCGGGATCGTCGCGCCAGCGCGGCGGCAGCTGGTCGAGCGCCTCCAACGACGCCGGGGAGTCGTCCAGTTCCAGACCGGCCTGCGCCACCCGGACACGGAGCAGCTCGCACTCGGAGAACAGCTCGGCGATACCTTCCTGGTCGGCGTCGGCATCAATGGCGAACACGGCCGTGCCGCGCTCCGTGGCATGCCGCTTGCGCCAGTTGTCCAGAAAAGGAATGTTCTTCATACCGCTCAGCCTCGCATTCGTCCTGCCTTGTGCACCACCGGCGCGCGGGTAACTGTCCGCCTCGGGGGCCGAGGCGCCGGCCGGATCAGAGGTCGAGGTCGACGACCACCGGCGCGTGGTCCGACGAGCCCTTGCCCTTGCGCTCCTCGCGGTCCACATAGCTGTCCTTGACCGCGGCCACGAAGGGGGCGTTGCCGTAGACCAGGTCGATGCGCATGCCCCTGTTCTTGGGGAAGCCGAGCTCGCGGTAGTCCCAGAAGGTGAACGGCCGGTCGTACTTCAGCGGGCGGGGCATCACGTCCGAGAGTCCGGCGTCGCGCAGCGCGGTGAGTGCCGCGCGCTCGGCGGGGGTCACATGGGTGGCCCCCTCGAAGAGCGCGGGGTCCCAGACGTCCTCGTCGGTGGGGGCGACATTGAAGTCGCCGAGGACGGCGAACGGGCGCTCGCCCGCCGTGTCCGCGGTTACCGCCTTGTGGAGCGCCTCGAACCAGCGCAGCTTGTACGCGTAGTGGTCGTGCCCGACCTCGCGGCCGTTCGGCACGTAGACCGACCAGAGGCGGAGCGGGCCGCAGGTCGCGGAGACCGCCCGCGGCTCCTGCACTCCCTCGTAGTCCGGGCCGTCGGGCAGGCCCGTGACGACGTCTTCGAGACCGACCCTGGAGATCACGGCCACGCCGTTCCACCGGCCGGTGGCGTTGACCGCGGACTCGTAGCCGAGCTCGCGCAGCTGGTCGGCCGGGAAGCCCTCTGCGGTGGTCTTGGTCTCCTGGACGCACAGCACATCGGTGCCGGTGCTCTCCAGCCAGGCCAGCAGCCGGGGCAGCCGGGCGGTGATCGAGTTGACGTTCCAGGTGGCGATGCGCATGTACGTCATGTTATCCGCGGGGTGTGACACTCACAGGTCGGTCGAGTCGCCCGGTGTCAGCCTGCTGTGGTCCGCGCCGCCGAGCGAGCCGATCTGCGAGTCGTAGATCGGCCGGGCCAGGTCGGTGAGCAGCGCGTCGTGGATGTCGATGGCACGCTGCGGCTTCACCTCGCGCACATAGTCGATGACCTCGGAGATCTTCGACCAGGGGGCCATCACGGGGAGCATCAGCGTCTCGACCGGGTGTTCGGGGACGGTGAGCGCGTCGCCCGGGTGGAAGAGCGAGCCGTCCACCAGGAAGCCGACGTTGGTGACGCGCGGGATGTCCGGATGGATGACGGCGTGCAGCTCGCCGTGCACCTGGACGTCGAAGCCGGCCGCCGTGAAGGTGTCGCCGTGGCCGACCGTGTGCACCCGGCCGGGGAAGGCCGCCGAGAGCTGGTCGGCGACGCTGCGCAGGGTCCAGATCTCGGCGCCCGGGTTCGACTCCAGACCGGCCCGCAGCCGGTCCTCGTGGAAGTGGTCGAGGTGCTCGTGCGTCACGAGGAGGACGTCCGCGCCGACCGCCGCGTCCTGTTCGCTGAAGGCGCCCGGGTCGATGACGAGCCGGCGACCGTCCTTCTCCAGGCTGATGCAGGCGTGGGTCCTCTTCGTCAGCTTCATATGTCCATCCTGCTACGCCTGCGGGGTGGTCTCCTGCTGGATGACGGCCTGCGCG
Organism: Streptomyces sp. H27-C3; assembly: GCF_030063415.1. GTDB lineage: Bacteria > Actinomycetota > Actinomycetes > Streptomycetales > Streptomycetaceae > Streptomyces. Next base: position 203,743 of record NZ_JASITA010000012.1, read on the forward strand.
ACCTTGAAGGCCGAGTGCGCCGCCGGGACACCGCAGTAGACGGCCGTGTGGATCAGCACTTCCTTGATCTCCGCGGGGGTCAGGCCGTTGCGCAGGGCGGCGCGAGTGTGGAAGGCCAGCTCGTCCAGGTGGCTGCCCGCGACCAGCGCCGTGAGGGTGATGACGCTGCGGGTGCGGCGGTCGAGGCCGTCCCTGGTCCACACCTCACCCCAGGCGTAGCGGGTGATCAGCTCCTGGAAGTCGCCGGTGAAGGCGTCGGCGTCGCCGAGCGCCCGGTCCACATGGGCGTCGCCGAGCACCTCACGGCGGACCTTGAGCCCGGCGGTGTACGGGTCGGCGCGACCGCCCTGGTCGAGCACGGCCTCGGGCTGCACGGCCGCGGCGATCTCGGCGACCGGGCCGGTGGGCGCGGAGATCGCCGAAAGCAGCGGCGGGGCCTGGATCGCCTGCATGCCGGTGTTCGTGCCCGGCGCGGCCTGCCAGGCGGTGGAGAAGTGCCGTACGAGCAGGTCGGTGACGGCTGCGGGCTGCTCGACGGGGGCCAGGTGGGAGGCCCCGGGGACCAGCGCCAGGCGGGCGTCGGGGATGCCCGCGACGAGGGTACGGGCCTCTGCGGGCCCGGTGACCTGGTCGTCGGAGCCGACCAGGACGAGGGTCGGGACGCCGATGCGGCCCAGTTCGGCGCGTACGTCGAAGGCGGCCAGCGCTTCGCAGGCGGCGATGTAACAGCCGGGGTCGGTGGTGCGGACCATCTGGACGGCCCACTCCACGATCGCGGGCTGGGCGGCGGCGAAGCCGTGGGTGAACCAGCGCGAGGGCGCGGTGGCCGCCATCGGCTCCAGACCGTTGGTCCGGACGATCACACCGCGCTGGCGGAACTCGTCGGCGGTGCCGAACCGGGGCGAGGCCGCGACCAGGCCGAGCGAGGCGATGCGGTGCGGATGGCGCAGCGCCAGCTCCGCGCCGATGGCGCCGCCGATGGAGCAGCCCGCGTAGCCGAAGCGCTGTACGCCCAGGCCGTCGATGGTCGCGAGGAGCCGGTCGGCCAGGTCGGTGACCGAGGCGGCGGGGTGGGCGGGGGCGCCACCGTGTCCCGGCAGGTCGAAGCGGAACACCCGCCAGTGGCGGATCAGCTCCGGTATCTGCCGGTCCCACATGTGCCATGTGGTACCGAGGGAGGGGCCCAGCACGAGGACCGGGGCGTCTTCTGGCCCGTCAAAGCGGTATTGGAGGGTCTGCTGCGTCGTCTCGCTCATCCGCCTCACGCTCTCATATCTCACAATCTCTCACGACCGCGCGGTATGTCGTCTCCGGACCCATGCAGCCCACCCCACACTGTGGCAGCTCCACGAAGATCCTCCACGCCCGGCTTGACGTACCACCTCTTGGTGGTCAGGACGTTCGTGTGTCCCGCCCACCGAGCCAACAGGTGGTCCGGCACCGGCGCTGTCACGTTGGCTGACGGGGGTGGGATGATCTTGGGGTTGGTCATGCTGGGAGGGGATCGCTCGTGTCGACTACGCCGCCGTCGTACAAAGGGCACCGGTACCGGTGGAGGCCATCTCGCAC
>NZ_JASITA010000013.1:0-106628 GCF_030063415.1 Streptomyces sp. H27-C3
GACTACCGTTGTGTGGTTCGCGTCGTACGAAGGAGAACCCCTGTGCTCGTCCTCTTGCCGCCGTCCGAAGGAAAGGCCGCCGGGGGTCGCGGCGCGCCCCTGAAGCCGGAGTCGCTGTCCCTGCCGGGACTGGCCGGGGCGCGGGCCGCGGTGCGCGACGAGCTGGTGGAGCTGTGCGCCGCCGACGAGGAGAAGGCGCGGATCGTCCTCGGGCTGAGCGAAGGACTGCGCGGCGAGGTCGCCAAGAACCTGGAGCTGCGGACCGCCGGCGCGCGGCCGGCCGGAGAGATTTATACCGGGGTGTTGTACGACGCCCTCAACCTGGCCTCGCTGGACACCGCCGCGCGGCGGCGGGCCGGGCGTTCCCTGCTGGTGTTCTCGGGGCTGTGGGGCGCGGTGCGGGTGGGCGACCGGATTCCGACGTACCGCTGCTCGATGGGCGTGAAGCTGCCGGGACTCGGCGCGCTCGGGGCGTACTGGCGCGGGCCGATGGAGGCCGAGCTGCCCGTGGTCGCCGGGGACGGGCTGGTTCTCGACCTGCGGTCGGCGGCGTACGCGACGGCTTGGCGGCCGACGGGTGAGGTCGCGGGGCGGACCGCGACGGTGCGGGTGCTGCACTCGCAGATCGACGCGGCCGGGTTCGAGAAGAGATCCGTGGTCAGCCACTTCAACAAGGCGACCAAGGGCCGGATCGTACGGGACCTGCTGATGGCCGGGGCGACGCCGAAGGGGCCTGCCGAGCTGGTCGGGACGCTGCGGGACCTGGGGTATGTGGTGGAGGTCGCGGCTCCGGCCAAGGGCGGGAAGCCGTGGGGGCTCGACGTGGTGGTCAGCCAGATCCACTGAGCGTTGCGCGTTGCGCAACGCTCGTTGCATAGAACGCCTGGTGCGCGGCAAGATGGGCGCATGACTTCCGTGCTCGACCTTGCTCCCGTCGTCCCTGTCGTGGTCCTCGATGACGTCGCCGACGCGGTGCCGCTGGCCCGTGCGCTGGTGGCGGGCGGGCTCCCGGCGATCGAAGTGACCCTCCGGACGCCCGCCGCCCTCGACTCCATCCGCGCGATCGCGGCGGAAGTGCCCGGCGCGGTGGTGGGCGCGGGCACGGTGATCTCGCCGGCCGGAGTGGCCGACGCGGTCGCGGCCGGAGCGCAGTTCCTGGTGAGCCCCGGGTGGACGAACGGGCTGCTGGACGCGATGAAGGCGTCCGGCGTGCCGTTCCTGCCCGGCGTCTCCACGACCTCGGAGGTCGTGGCGCTGCTGGAGCGCGGTGTGAGCGAGATGAAGTTCTTCCCGGCGGAGGCCGCGGGCGGCACCGCCTACCTCAAGTCCCTCGGGGGCCCGCTCCCCCGGGCCCGCTTCTGCCCGACGGGCGGCATCTCGCTCGCCTCGGCGCCGTCTTATCTGGCGCTGGGCAATGTGGGCTGCGTGGGCGGCACCTGGATGCTGCCGGACGACGCGATCGCGTCGAAGGACTGGGCGCGCGTCGAGACGCTGGCCCGGGAGGCGGCGGCCCTGCGCGGCTGACCCGCCACCGCCACCGCCACGGCCCTCAGCACGGTCAACGGTCGTACCGGCGCCGGGTCCCACGGACCCCGCGTCAGCCTCGTTTTCCGACGCCTCCACCGCCTGCTTGGCCATCGAGTGCGCCGCGTCCGGACAGTCGGGCACCTCCAGCGCGGCGGGGCCGTCGAGCACCTCCCGGTAGACCTTCCCGGTCGCGGCGGTGTCCACGTTGATGTCGTGGCCCGCGAGGGCCGGCGGCACCGGCACACCGCGCAGCGCACGCAGGTCGGCCCTCGCGTCGGCGGTGTGGTTTCCCCCGGAGCTGCTGCCCCGGCCATGGGCGGGCGCGGTGGCCCGTGAACTCACCGCCCGCCGCTGGTCGTTGCTGGGGGGCCAGGAGAGCGCCGACGGGAACGCCGAAGCCCGGCCGCGCCTCTTCCTGATGTACGACGACGTCGTACGGGAAGCGGCGGACCGGGCCACTTGACGCCGGTGCGCGGTCAGCGCAGGTGCGAGGTGTCGTTCAGGAGGCGCAGCGACGCGTTGCCGTCCGCGTAGTACGCCACCGCCGAGAACGACGCCGGTGAGAGCTCCATGCGGAACAGGGACTCGGGCGGGGCGTTCAGGGCGAGCCTGACCAGCGTCTTGACCGGGGTGACGTGGGTGACCAGCAGGACGGTCCTGCCCGCGAAACGCTCCAGCATCAGGTCCCGCGCCGCCGAGACCCGGCGGGCCACCGTCGCGAAGCTCTCGCCGCCGCCCGTCGGGGCCGCCTTCGGGGAGGCGAGCCACGCGTCCAGGTCGGCCGGGTGCCGCTCGCGGACCTCCGCGAACGTCAGGCCCTCCCACGCGCCGAAGTCGGTCTCGCGCAGGCCGTCCTCGACCCGCACGTCCAGGCCGAGCCGGGCGGCAACCGCGTCCGCCGTCTCACGGCAGCGGCGCAGCGGGGAGCTGACGATCTCCTGGACCGTGCCCCGCGAGGCGAGCGAGGCGGCTGCCGCCTCGGCCTGTCGGCGGCCGGCCGCCGACAGCCGCGGGTCGGTGCCGCCACTGCCGGAGAACCGCTTCTCGGGGGTGAGAGCGGTCTCGCCGTGCCGCAGCAGGACGAACGTCGTGGGCGAGCCGAGGTCGGCCGCCGCGCCCCAGCCCACGGCGGGCGGCGCCTCGGTGCTCTCGTCCTCGTCCGGCAGGGTCAGCAGGGTCTGGGTGGGCACCGCGGCGCCCACCATGGCCGCCCGCGCCTTGGCAGCGCCCGCCGCCGCGTCGCCGGGCGGACCCGAGGGCGGCAGCACGCGCTCACGGGCGGGACCGGACTTCAGGGCCGCCATGGAGGCCGAAGGCTCCCACTGCTTGCCCTTCTTGCCCGCGTCCATCGCCTCGTTGGCGAGCCGGTCGGCGTGCTTGTTCTTCTCCCGGGGGATCCACTCGTACGTGACCTGGGCGCGCGGCAGGATCGTCGCGGCCTCGGCGGCGAGCGGCTTCATGTCCGGATGCTTGATCTTCCAGCGGCCCGACATCTGCTCGACGACGAGCTTGGAGTCCATCCGGGCGTGCACCCTGGCCTCGGGGTCCAGCGCCTTGGCGGCGCGCAGTCCGGCGATCAGGCCCTTGTATTCGGCGACATTATTCGTGGCCACGCCGATGTACTCGGCGGCCTCGGCGAGCGTCTCCCCCGTGGTGGGGTCCAGCACGACCGCGCCGTAGCCGGCGGGCCCCGGGTTGCCCCGGGAGCCGCCGTCGGCCTCGATGACGAGGCTGCGTCCCATCCGCTTACAGACCGGACTCGGACGTACGGACCAGGATGCGGTGGCAGTTCTCGCAGCGCAGCACCTCGTCGCGGGCGGCGGCGCGCACCACGCCGATCTCGTGGATGTTGAGCTCAAGACGGCAGCCCTCGCAGCGGCGCTGGAAGAGCCGGGCCGCGCCGACACCGCCCTGCTGGACGCGCAGCTTCTCGTACAGCTTCAGCAGGTCGGCGGGGACGACCCCGGAGACGACCTCGCGCTCCTTGGTGAGCGTGGCCTGCTCGCCGTCGATCTCCTTGTACGCGGCCTCGCGGCGCGCGACCGAGTCGTCGGCCTTGGCCTGGACGGAGGAGACCCGGGCGGTCAGTTCGGTGACCCGCTCCTGGGCGGACTCGCGGCGCTCCATGACTTCGAGGACGACGTCCTCCAGGTCACCCTGGCGCTTGGCGAGCGAGACGATCTCGCGCTGGAGGTTCTCCAGGTCCTTGGGGGACATGGCGGCACCGGAGTCGAGGCGCTGCTGGTCGCGCGCGGCGCGCTGGCGCACCTGGTCGACGTCCTGCTCCGCCTTGATCTGCTCGCGGGCGGTGTCGCTCTCCTCGGTCTGCGCGGCGACGAGCAGGTCGCGCAGCTGGATGAGGTCCTTGGTGAGCGAGTCGAGCTCGGCGTGCTCGGGCAGCGACGTGCGCCGGTGCGCGAGCTGCGCCAGGCGTAGGTCGAGGGCCTGGACGTCGAGGAGACGGATCTGGTCGGCGGGCGCGGCGTTCAGTTGGGGGCTCCAGAAGGATCAAGGGGGGCGCGCGGGGCGCTCGGGGGGAGGGGGGGGGGGGGGGGGTGGGGGGAAGTCCAGGGGTCGGTGACCTGCGTCGAGACGTGGACCCGCAGGTCCCATCCGTTGCGGTCGGAAATCTCGTCGAGCTGCGCGGCGGCCAGCTCGCACCAGGGCCACTCGGTGGCCCAGTGCGCGGCGTCGAGCAGCGCGAGGGGACTCTGCGCGCGGGCCTCGGATGCCGGATGGTGGCGCAGGTCCGCCGTGAGGTACACGTCGGCGCCCGCCGCCCGTACGTCGGCGAAGAGGCCGTCGCCGGAGCCGCCGCTGACCGCGACCGTACGCACGATCACGTCCGGGTCACCGGCGACGCGGACGCCCTGCGCGGTGGCGGGCAGCCGGGCCGCGGCGCGCGCGGCGAAGTGGCGCAGGGTGGCCGGGGGGTCGAGCTCGCAGATCCGGCCGAGGCCGCGGCGGCCCTGGGGGTCGGTGGGGTCGGGCACCAGGGGCCCGGTGACCTTCAGGCCGAGCGCACCCGCGAGGGCGTCGGACACCCCGGGGTCGGCGGTGTCGGCGTTGGTGTGGGCGACGTGCAGCGCGATGTCGTTCTTGATCAGGGTGTGCACGGCGCGGCCCTTGAAGGTGCCGGCCGAGACCGTCGTCGTACCGCGCAGATAGAGCGGGTGGTGGGTGACGAGCAGGTTCGCGCCGAGCTTCACGGCCTCGTCGACGATCTCCTGGACGGGGTCCACGGCGAACAGGACGCGGGTCACTTCGGCGTCCGGATCCCCGCAGACCGTACCGACCGCGTCCCAGCTCTCGGCCCGCTCCGGTGGCCAGAGGGCGTCGAGCGCGGCGATGACTTCAGACAGACGGGGCACGGGGGAAAGGCTACCTGCACACAGTGCCCCGTTGGCCATGGCTTGGACGCCCGGCCTGCGGGCGGGGTGGCGGGCCGCTACTTCACGAGGTGGCCGCGGAGATCGTCGAGGACCTTGTTCGCGGCGGTGACGCCCAGGCCCAGGTACCAGGTCTCGTCCGGGACGTCCTTGGCGCGGCCGTTCTTGACGGCGTCGAGCTTCTTCCAGAGGGCGTTGTCCTCGGCCTTGTCCTGGTTGGTGGCCTTGGGGTCGCCGTAGACGCCGGTGAAGATCCAGTCGGCGTCCGCGTCGTCGATCTTCTCCGGACTGATCTCCGCCGCGAGGTCGTCGACCTGCTGGTTCCTGGGCCGCGGCAGGCCGGTGTCGTCGAGGATCGTGCCGATGAAGGAGGCCTTGGCGTACAGACGGATCTTGCCCGGCAGGTAGCGGACCATCGAGACGGTCGGCTTTCCCCCGCCGATGTCCCTGCCGAGCCGGCCGGCCTTCTTGTCGTACGCGGCGAGCTCGGCCTTCGCCTCGGCCGTCCTGTCCAGCGCCGCGGCGTTCAGGGCGTAGTTCTCCTTCCAGGTGAAGCCCGGACGGATGGCGAAGACGGTCGGCGCGATCGTCGACAGTTCCTGGTACTTGTCGGCGGCGCGCAACTGGCTGCCGAGGATCAGGTCGGGCTTGAGGGCCGCTATCGCTTCGAGGTTGAGGCTGTTGATCGTGCCGACGCTCCTGGGGCTGCCGGCGACCTTCTTGAGGTAGCCGGGGATGCCGTCGTCGCCCTCGGTCGGCGCGTAGCCGACGGGCTTGATGCCGAGCGAGACGACGTTGTCGAGCTCACCGACGTCGAGGACGACCACGCGCCGGGGCTTGGTCTTCACCTCGGTCTTGCCCATGGCGTGGGTGACGGTGCGCGGGAACTGCCCCGGCTCGGCGTCTGTGCCGTACGCGGCGGTCTTCTTCGCGGCGTCGCCGAAACCCTTGCCGCCCTGCGCCACGGCTTCCTTGCCGCCACCGCTCTTCGCGCTCCTGTCGCTGCCGCCGTCGCTGGCGCAGGCCGCGAGGGAGAGCGCGGCGGCCACCGCCAGAGAGACGGCGGCGGTACCGCGGCGTCGCATGGACATCAAGGGCTCCTGACAGGGCTGAGCGAGGTACTCGAGACTTAGGGGAACCTAACTTACCGCCGCCGGCGCATCGCTCAGCACACACGCCCCCCCATTCTCAGCCGAAGCACGTAATAGCCACCCATATGTGTGAAGAGGGCGGTCTCGTGTTGTTCGGCAGGAAGTGCGAAAACTAGCTTCAGTCGCCGGAGGTGAGTTACCGATGACGGCCTGTGCCATCGAGACCGCCGCATCCGACGACGCGGTGGGAGCGGCGATGTTCACGATCACCGCGGACGGCTCCTACGCCGCGCGGCTGGCGGGTGAGGGCGAGGCCCGGTTCCCGGAGCGCTGGACGCTCGACGGACCCGAGCCCTACGCCGTACCGCTGCCGGCGGACCAGCCCGAGGAGCCGGACACCGGACTGCTGCCACTGACGGACGGAAGGGTGCTCATTCACCGCAGGGTGGACGGACGGCACGCCTTCTCGCTGCTCTATCCGACGGGACCCGCGACGGGGGAACTGCCGGTCGGCGCGGTCGAGTGCGGGCACCTGACCCTGCTGCCGCCCGCGCCGGACGGCTTCAGCGCCTACGCGCTGGCCGTGGGCGAGCGGTCCACCGCGGTGTGGCAGGTGGCGGGCGGCGCCTTCGGACCCGAGCACGTCGCGGAGGTGGCGGGGCGCTGCTCGGGCGGCGTGTGGCTCGACCGCACGGGGCGGATGCTGGCCCTGGACCGGGAGAGCGAGGGGGTCACCAAGGCGGTGGCGGTCGACCTGGAGCGGGGCGGCGAGACGACGCCCCTGCTGCAGATCGCGGAGCGCAGCAACGACCGGCTGCTGCTCGCCGACGCGGACAGCGGGCTGCTGCTGATCCGCTCGGACGCGCCGGGGCACGACCGGCTGGGGTGGGGGGTCCTCGGCAGCCACCGCCCGGTGCGCTTCCCGGAGTGTCTGCGGCTCGCGGACGCGGCGCTCTCCCCGTTCGCCGTGCAGCCGGGTCAGGTGCTGATGCCGGAGAGCTGCGCGGTGGCGCTGCGAGTCGACGGGGCGGCGGGGACCTGGCTGGGGATGTGGCGGCCCGCGGAGCGGCAGCTGACCCAAGTGGCGGCGCCCGGTGGGTGGTTGGCGGGGGCCGGGATCTGGACGCGGGAGGGGGTGCTTCAGCTGCCGTACGCGACCGCCGCCGTGCCGTGCGGGGTGGCCCGCGCGCAGGCGCCGCCGCCCATGGTCACACGCCCCGCACCAGCGGAAGCGGTGGAGGAAGCCGCAGGTGGGGAACCGTCCGGCGGCTCCGCGCCTCTGGTGGTGCGCAAGCCAGTGCCACTGCAGCAGGCGCCGCTCACGGGGCGCGTCACGGCTGGTTAGACTTTCACCCTGGACTACGAGCCGTACCGGCCGGATGCCCACGGTGACGATGCCGGTCATGGTTCATGTACGTGCAAACAGCGATCACTATGGGGTGACTTCCCACCATGTACGAAACCGGAACCGACCCGGCCCAGGGGCGCTCACAGAGCGAGGCCGACGGCTCAGGAAAGCACCGAGGCGGGGCGGCGAATACGGAGGACTCGGCGGCCGAGGCCTATGGCCGCCACCGCCGGAAGCCGACAGACGGCAACGGCCGATAGGGATGTGAGGGCGAAGGGCCCGTACCGGGAGCAATTCGGTACGGGCCCTTCGCTGTTGGCCGTGCGGGTCAGCGGCGCCTGCCGACCGCGTACGCGAGACCCCAGGCGGCGACCGCGGCGGCCACCAGACCGAGCAGCGAGATCCACTCGGTGCCTGCCTGACCGCCCCACCAAGCCCTGGCCGGGAAGAGCGGGTCGTGGGCCAGCACGCCCCCGAGGACCGACGGAGATTGCTGCGCGGCCACGACGAACGGCATGGCGTTGGCGTACCCGAAGAACGCGCCGAGCGGGGCGATGACGGCCCCGGTGACCTGCGCGCCGACGCTGCGGCGCGCCACCAGGCCGATGAGCGCGCCGACGACAGCCCCGTTGATGAGCGCGTGCACCACATAGAGGGTGTGCACCGAGTCCGGCGTCCGGTTTTTGTAGGTGGCCACGATGATGCCGCCGTAGATCACCGAGACGACGACCGAGGCGAAGAACGCGAGGAAGACAGCCCCGACCGGGCTGCCCCGGCGGGCCTGCGGCGGTGGCCCGAAGGGCATGGGCTGCGGCGGGGTACGGCCCGCCCGGCTGCATCGGCGGCGCCTGGTTGTAGGGGTTGTACGGGGTGTGCTGTGGCGGCGGCGGCCCGCTCATTGATCCCCCGTGAAGCTGAAGAACGACAGAAGACAGTCAGAGGGAGCCAAGCTGTCAACGAGGTACGCGGGGGCCCAGGGGCCCGGTCCCAGGCCCCCGCGTTGCCGCCTCAGGACCGGCCTCAGGACCGCTTGAGACCCAGCACCTCGGCCGCGGCGAACGTCTCGCGCGCGGGCCGCTCCTCGTAGTACGGGGAGATCAGCTCGTCCAGCTCGTCGAAGGTGAAGGTCTCCTTCGCCGAGTCGAACTTGGCCGCCACCTTGGGGCGTTCGACGATCGCGACCATGCCGCCGTGGACGACCAGGAGCTGGCCGTTGACCTTGGCCGCCGCAGGGGACGCGAGGTAGCCGACCAGCGGGGAGACGTGCTCGGGGGCGAGCGCGTCGAGCTGTCCGCCCGTCGGCTCGGCGAATCCCGCGAAGACGTCCTCGGTCATCCGGGTGCGGGCGCGCGGGCAGATCGCGTTGGCCGTGACGCCGTACTTGCCCAGCGCCAGCGCCGTCGAGGTGGTGAGGCCGACGATGCCGCCCTTCGCCGCCGCGTAGTTGGGCTGGCCCGCGGAGCCCGCGAGGAAGGCCTCCGACGACGTATTGACGATACGGCCGTAGACCGGTCCGCCCGCCTCCTTGGAGCGGGCGCGCCAGTGCACCGAGGCGAAGTGGGTGGTGTTGAAGTGCCCCTTGAGGTGGACGCGTATCACCGAGTCCCACTCGTCCTCGGTCATCGAGAACACCATCCGGTCGCGGAGGATGCCCGCGTTGTTGACCAGAATGTCCAGCTTTCCGTACGTGTCGACAGCCAACTGGACGAGCCCACCGGCCTGTTCGTGGTCCGAGACGTCGCCGAGGTGCGCGACGGCCTGCCCGCCGGAGGTGAGGATCTCGGCGGCGACCTCATCGGCGGGTGCGGCCGACGCCTCGCCCGAACCGTCGCGCCCCGGCTGCCCATAGTCGTTGACGACGACGCTCGCGCCGAGCCGGGCCAGTTCCAGGGCCTCCGCCCGGCCCAGGCCGCGCCCCGCGCCCGTGACGATCGCGGACAGGCCTTCGAGTGGCAGTGACATGCAGGTCCCTTCGTGTCCTCGGATTCTGTGTTCTCAGATTTCAATGCAGGTGCGCAGGGCCTCGCCGGTGCGCATCTGGTCCAGGGCGTCATTGATCGAGTCGAGCCGCACCCGGTGGGTGATCAGGCCCGCCAGGTCGATCCGGCCCGCGCGCCACAGGGCGATGGCCCGCTCGTACGAACGCAGCACGTCACCGCCGCCGTACATGGACGGCAGGATCCGCTTCTCGTCAAAGAACAGCTCGAACATGTTGACCTGGAAGAGGTCGTCCATGGCGCCGGCGCCGACGATGCACAGGGTGCCGCCGCGGCGGGTCGTCTCGTACGCGGTGCGCGCGGTGGCTGACTTGCCGACGACCTCGAAGACATAGTCGAAGCCCTCGCCCGCGGTGATCCGCTGCTTGGCGTCGGCGAGCTCGTCGGGCGAAACGGCCTCGGTCGCACCGAACTTGAGCGCCGCCTCGCGCCGTGGGGCGACCGGGTCGACGGCGACGATCTGCGCGGCGCCCTGCACCCGCGCCCCCTGGATCGCCGAGATGCCCACACCGCCGCAGCCGATGACGGCGACCGATGAACCAGCCTCCACCTGGGCGGTGTTGATGGCCGCGCCGAGTCCGGTGGTCACGCCGCAGCCGATGAGGGCAGCGATCTCGAACGGCACGTCGTCGGGGATCGGGACGGCGCAGCCGGCGCCGACCACGACCTCCTCGGTGAAGGTGCCGGTCCCGGCGAAGCCGAAGACCTCACCGCCGGGGCGCTTGAAGTTGGGGACGCCGGAGTTCATCAGGCTGGCCAGACACAGGTGGCTCTGACCGCGCTTGCACGACGCGCAGGCGCCGCAAGCGGGCAGCCAGCAGACGAGCACCCGGTCCCCCTGGCTCAGCCCGGTGACGCCGTCCCCGATGTCGATGACCTCGCCCGCGCCCTCGTGGCCGGGGACGAAGGGCGCGGGCTGCGGCAGCACGCCGTTCATCGCGGAGATGTCGGAGTGGCACAGTCCGGTGGCCCGGATGCGGAGCTTGACCTTGCCGGGACCGAAGCCCACGGTCTCGATGTCGTCGAGTACTTCGAGCTTGTCCTGCCCTATCTCGTGCAGTACGGCTGCGCGCACGGTACGGCTCCCTTCTCAGGTGTGTACGACTCGGTACGACCTCGGTGCGACCTCTGTACGACCTGTGCTCAGGTGTGTGCGACCTCAGACATGTCCGGACCTCAGGTGTGTACGACGGTGGTGTCGGCCAGGACCGGCGCGTCGTCACGTTCCACGGCCGTGACCGACACCTGGACGCGCCCCGGCGACTGCCACATTCGGACGCGCAGGGTCTCGCCCGGGTAGACGACCCCGGCGAAGCGGGTGCTGTACGACGTCACCCGCGCGACCTCGCCGTCGAGCACGGTGTCGACGACGGCCTTGAGTGTCATCCCGTACGAGCACAGGCCGTGCAGGATGGGCCGGTCGAAGCCGCCGAGCTTGGCGAACTCGGGGTCCGCGTGCAGCGGGTTCCAGTCGCCGGACAGCCGGTAGAGGAGCGCCTGATCCTCACGGATGGGCTTCTCGACGGTCACGTCCGGTGTGCGGTCGGGGAGTTCGAGCCGCTGCGAGGGCCCGCGCTCGCCGCCGAAGCCGCCTTCGCCGCGTACGAAGATCTGCGCGTCGCAGGTCCACAGGGGGCCCGCGTCGTCGGCCGCCTCGGTGCGCAGCACGATGACGGCCGCCTTGCCCTTGTCGTACACCGCCTCGACCCTGGAAGTCTGAAGGGCCCTGCCCTTGACGGGGATCGGCCGGTGCAGCTCGACGGACTGGCCGCCGTGCAGCACCTGTGCGAGGTCCACGTCGATGCCGGGCGCCGCGAGTCCGCCGAGCGAGGCCATGCCCGCGCCCGCGACGGTGGCGAAGCTCGGCAGGACGTGCAACGTGGACTCAAGGGTGTAGCGCAGCTCGTCGGGGTCGGTGGCGGGAAGGCCGGCGCCGAGGCCGAGGTGGTAGAGCTGAATGTCCTTGTGGTCCCAGGCGATCTCGCCGGATCGGGGCTCTGCGGCGACGGCCTTGGCGGCATCGATGGGCATGGATGCGTGCTCCTTGAGGGAGAGAAGACCTCGGTGCGACCGTCCGCACCGCCGGCCACACCGAGGTCGTACGGGATCGGCCGCGAACCGCCCGTTCTAGAACGCGTTCTAGGCCGATGGCCCCTATATATAACGCACGCCCGGATACTTGTGAAGACTGCTGACGCCACGTCAGATAGGCCCGGTACTTTTGTCCCGTCCGAGTCCGTACATGCGCGTCTGCCGGGGCGTCGGTGGACTCCGTAGCGTCCTTGACATGACGACGGCACAGGACGAAACGCCCGCGCCGAGCCTCGCGGAAGCAAGCAGGAGCGTCCTCGCACCGCCGCGCGGGGAGGCCGCGCGATCGTGCAAGGACGGCGACTGCGGGGGGAGCGGATGATCCTGCGGGAGACGGCATGATCTCGACCATGAGCGGACCGAAGAAGTGGAAGTGATATCAGCTCCCGGGAGCGCCGGACGGCTGCGAGCTGCTGCCGTGGATGCTGCTCGGCCTGGCCAATCTCCTGCGGGCCGACACCCCGAACCCGCTGCACGACCTCCTCGGGCACACCCTCTCGGTGATCGTGGTGAAGTCCGAGGCCGCCCGCCGCCTGGCCCCGCGCGACCTGGCCGCCGCGCTGACCCAGGTCTCCGACATCGAGTCCGTGGGCCGCCAGGCCCTCACCGAGATCCACGAGGCGGTCACCGGCTACCGCGAGGGCAGCCTGGCCACCGAGCAGGCCGGGGCCCGCTCGGTGCTCGACGCCGCCCGCATCGAAGCGGCCGTACGCCGCGCGGGCACCCCGCTCGCCCCGCAGCCGGAGGCGCTGCTCGGCTGGGTGGTGCGGGAGGCCGTGACCAACGTCGTACGGCACGGCGGTGCGACGCGCTGCGACCTCAGGGTGGACAGCTCACCCGAACGCGTCCATATGAAGATCACGGACAACGGCCGGGGCGTAGGCTCCGAGCAGCCGGTCGGCCGGATCGGCGGCACGGGACTGAAGGGCCTCACCGAGCGCCTCGCGGCGGCCGGCGGGACACTCGACGCCGGGCCTTCCACCCGCGGCGGCTTCCTGGTGAGCGCCGAACTGCCCGTCGGAACCGTCCTGGAACTGGAGCCCACCCCGTGATCAGAGTTCTCCTCGCCGAGGACCAAGGCATGATGCGCGGCGCGCTGGCGCTGCTGCTCGGTCTGGAGGAGGACATCGAGGTGGTGTCGCAGGTGGGGGCCGACGACGAGATCGTGAACGCCGCGCTGCTGTCGCGCCCCGATGTGGCGCTGCTCGACATCGAACTCCCGGGCCTCAGCGGGCTCGACGCCGCGGCGCTGCTGCGTGACGAGGCGCCGGACTGCCGGGTGCTGATCCTCACCACCTTCGGCAGGCCCGGCCATCTACGGCGCGCGATGGAGGCCGGGGCGGCGGGCTTCCTGGTCAAGGACGGCCCGGTGGATGAGCTGGCGGTGGCGATCCGCAGGGTGCTGACCGGCGAGACCGTCATTGACCCCGCACTGGCCGCCGCCGCGCTCAGCGCGGGGCCGAGCCCGCTCACCGCGCTCGAGTGCGACGTACTGAACGCCTCCGTGGACGGGGCGACCGTCGCCGACATCGCGACGAAGCTGCACCTGCCGGAGTCGACGGTACGCAACTACCTCTCGGCGGCGATCGGCAAGACCGGCACCCGTAACCGCATGGAGGCGGTGCGGTCGGCGCGGCAGCAGGGCTGGTTGTAGAACCGGGTGGAGAACCGGCCGCGGGACTGGCCGCGCGCCCGGCTCTGGGTCCGGCCGTCGGCGCTGCGCCCGGTCCCGCCGTTGTAAGGGCCCCGCACCGCGCCCTTACGCCGCGCGCTTGCGCCGCGGCAGCCAGATCAGCATCAGCACCACCCCGGCCAACAGCGCCGCCGCTCCCGCCCGGAACGCCAGCGCGTAACCGGCCGTCAGCGCCTCCGCGCTCACCGCGCCGTCGGTCCTGGACGCCGCGATCGTCGAGAGCACGGCCAGGCCCAGGGCGCCGCCCATCGTGCGCGAGGTGTTGATCAGGCCCGACAGGAGCCCGGCGTCGCCCGGCGCTCCTGCCGAGGTGGCCAGCGAGGCCAGCGGGGTCGCAGCGAGCCCGGCGCCCAGCATCATCAGGATGCCGGGGCCGAGGACGGCCGTCAGATACGTGCCGTCGGCGCCCATCGTGGACTGCCAGGCCATGCCCACGACGGCCACCAGGCTGCCGATGATCGCGACCCGGCGCGCACCGGCCCTGGCCATCAGGCGCGGGGCGAGCTTCGCGCCGATGACCACGCTCAGGGAACTGGGGATGAGGGCGAGCCCGGCGCCGAGCGGGGTGTAGCCCAGGACGTTCTGGGCGTACAGCGTCATGAAGAACCACATGCCGAACATCGCGGAGCCGTTCACGAACATCGCCGCGTTCGCCGCCGACACCGCCCGGATGCGGAAGAACTTGAGCGGCATCAGCGGCGCCCTCGTCCGCGCCTCCACCACGACGAAGAGGCCGAGCAGCAGCAGACCGGCCACGAGCGGCACCAGCGTCGCCGCCGCGCCCCAGCCCTCCGCCTCGGTCTGCACGATCCCGTACGCGAGGGTCGCGAGACCGGCCGTGACCAGCAGCGCGCCGGGCAGGTCGAGCCGCCGGCCGTCCCTGGCGTGGCTCTCGACGATCCACACGGCGGCCCCGGCCAGCACCAGCGCGCCGATCGGTACGTTGATCAGCAGCACCCAGCGCCAGGACAGTCCGTCCGTCAGTACGCCGCCGACGAGCCCGCCCGCGGCCCCGCCGCCCGCGCCCACCGCCGACCAGGTTCCGATGGCCCGCGCACGGGCCGCGCCCTCAGGGACGGCCGAGGTGAGGATGGTGAGCGTGGCGGGCGCGAGGACGGCCGCGCCCAGCCCCTGCACCGCGCGGGCGGCCAGCAGATGCCACTCCTCCTGCGCGAGTCCGCCCGCGAGCGAGGCCGCGGTGAACAGTCCGAGCCCGACCAGGAAAGTCCGCTTGCGGCCGAAGAGATCCGCGGCCCGCCCGCCGAGCAGCATGAAGCCGGCGAAGGCGATCGCGTACGCGTTGACCACCCATTGCAGGCCGGCGGCGCTGAGCCCGAGGTCGGCCCGCATCGACGGCAGCGCGACATTCACCACGGAGACGTCGAGGACGACGAGGAACTGCCCGGCGCAGGCCGCGAGGACGACGAGCCAGGTGCGGGTGCGGGTGCGGGCGGGGGGTATGACGGTTTCGGAAGGGGCTTGGACCATGGGCGTCATGGTCGCAGCATTCGAGTGCCCCGCACATGCGCATTTCGAAGCAGGCGGCGGGGTTCCAGAGACCTAGGCCGCGACATGGGGGCGCCTGCGGCGGGCTTGTCCTCATACCCGCCCCTTCCCGCTGTGACATTTGCGGCTGCCGCCGCGTGGCGGGGCAGGCCCGGGACCCCCGGGACGCCCGGGACGCCCTACGGGCGTGTCCTCGATCGCCGGACGGGCTGAATGTGCGCAGCATCCGGCAACCTCCAGCCCGTCCGGCGTTTGAGGACCGGGGTCTGGGGCGGACCCCCAGTTACAGGAAGGGGCGGGTAGGGGAACAGCGCCGCAGGCATCCCGCACCAAGGCCCCGCCGCAGGCACCCGCACCCCGTCCCCCACCCCCCGCTCACCCTCGCCGCAACACCGTCACCACCGCCGCACCCCCCAGCCCGATGTTGTGCGCGAGCCCGACCCGCGCCCCCTCCACCTGCCGCGCCCCCGCCTCCCCGCGCAACTGCCACGTCAGCTCCGCCGCCTGCGCGAGGCCCGTCGCGCCCAGTGGATGCCCCTTGGAGATCAGCCCGCCCGACGGATTGACGACCCAGCGCCCCCCGTACGTCGTCGCACCGCTCTCCACGAGCTTCCCGGACTCGCCGTCCGCGCACATGCCCAGCGCCTCGTACGTCAGCAGCTCATTGACGGAGAAACAGTCGTGCAGCTCGACGACGTCGACGTCCTCGATACCGAGACCGGAGGACTCGTACACCTGCCGCGCCGCCGCCCGCGACATCGGCTTGCCGACCACATCGATGCACGAGCCCGAGGCGAAGCTCTCCTCGGTGTCCGTCGTCATGGACTGCGCGGCGATCTCGACGGCCTTGTCGTGCAGGCCGTGCTGGACGACGAAACGCTCGGAGACGACGACCGCCGCCGCCGACCCGTCGGAGGTCGGGGAGCACTGGAGCTTGGTGAGCGGCCGGTGGATGGTCTTCGCGGCGAGGATCTCGTCGACGGTGTACGGGTCCTGGAACTGGGCGTACGGATTGTTGACGGAGTGCCGGTGGTTCTTGGCGCCGACCGCGGCGAGCTGCGCCTCGGTCGTGCCGTACCGCTCCATGTGCTCACGGGCGGCGTTGCCGAAGATCTGCGCGGTGGGCGGGGTCATCTCGAAGCCGTGCCCGGCAGCCATGACACCGTAGTGCCGCGCCACCGGAGAGGTCGCGAAGTCTCCGCCGTCCGTGCCCCCGCCGAGCGCGCCCCGCTTCATCTTCTCGAAGCCGAGCGCGAGGACGCAGTCGCTGATGCCGCCCTCGACGAACTGCCTGGCCATCATCAGCGCCGTGGAGCCCGTCGCGCAGTTGTTGTTGACGTTGTAGACGGGGACACCGGTCAGGCCGAGTTCGTACGCGGCGCGCTGGCCGGCGGTGGAGGCCTGGAAGCAGTACCCGACGGGCACCTGCTGGACCTGCTCGTACGAGATCCCCGCGTCGGCCAGCGCCTTGGTCCCGGCCTCCTTGGCCATGTCCCAGTACTGCCAGTCACGGCTCTCGGGCTTCTCGAACTTCGTCATCCCGACACCGATGATGTACGCCTTCATGCTCTCCCCATCTCTTCTCCGGCTCACGTCCGGTCGCATCCGGTCACGCTCTTCAGTCGCGCGGCAGGCCGAGGATGCGCTCGGCGACGACATTGAGCTGAACCTGGGTGGTGCCTCCCGCGATGGTCAGGCAGCGGGACATCAGGAAGCCGTGCACGGCCCGCTCCCCCGCCCCTTCGCGCACCGCGCCCCCGGGACCGAGCAGTTCGAGGGCCAGCTCGGCGACCTTCTGCTGGTGCGGGGTCTGGACGAGCTTGCGGATGCTGGCGCCCGCGCCCGGTTCGAGCCCCGAGACCTGCTGGATGGTCGTGCGCAGCCCGATGCAGGCGAGGGCGTGCGCCTCGGCCGCGAGCGCCCCGATGCGCGCCCGGTACGCGCCGTCCAGTTCCGCGGACCGTTCGATCAGCGCTTCGAGCCCGGTGTCGAAAGTCATCTGGTCGGCCATGTGGACGCGTTCGTTGCCGAGGGTGTTGCGGGCGACCTTCCAGCCGTCGTCCACCTGTCCCACCACCGCGTCGGCGGGCAGCAGTACGTCGTCGAAGTAGACCTCGTTGAAGAGCGCGTCCCCGGTGATCTCCTTGAGCGGCCGGACGTCGATGCCCTCGGTGGTTTTCATGTCGAGGACGAAGTAGGTGAGCCCCTCGTGCTTGGGTGCGTCCGGGTTCGTACGGGCCAACAGAATCCCGTAGTCGGCCCACTGGGCCGCGCTCGTCCACACCTTCTGGCCGTTGATCCGCCAGCCGTCGTCCGTCCGCTCGGCCCTGGTCCGCAGCGACGCGAGGTCCGATCCTGCCTCCGGCTCGGAGAACAGCTGGCACCACAGCACCTCGCCGCGCAGTGTCGGCGCGAGGTAGCGCTCCTGCTGCTCCGGTGTCCCGTACGCGAGGAGCGAGGGCACCACCCAGGTGCCGATCCCCAGCTCGCTCACCTTCACGCCCGCGTCACGTATTTCCCGCTGTACGGCGAGCTGTTGCACGGGCCCGGCGCCAAGACCGTACGGCTCGGGCAGGTGCGGGGCGGCGTACCCGGTGGGCGCGAGGGTGCGGCGGGCGGCGCCCGGGTCGAGTCCGCGCGCCCCCGCGATCGCCGCACGCGCCTGCTCCCGGTACGCGTCCGCCGACCGGGGCAGCTCCAGCCGGAGCTCCCGGCGCACACCGCCGGCCGCGAGCCGTACGGCGTGCAGCCGGTGCGCGTCGCCCGCGCCGAGCAGCTGCCGTGCGACCAGCGCCCTGCGTAAATACAGGTGGGCGTCGTGTTCCCAGGTGAAGCCGATGCCGCCGAGGATCTGCACGCAGTCCTTGGCGCAGCTGAAGGCGGCGTCGACGGCGGAGGACACGGCGAGCGCGGCGGTGAGCGTGCGCACCTCGGCGGTCGGGGCATCCGGACCGTCCGTGCCCGCGTCCTCGTCGGCCGCCCGCGCCGCGTCCCACACCAGTGCGCGCGCCTGCTCGACGCGTACGAGCATGTCGGCGCAGAGGTGCTTGATGCCCTGGAACTGCCCGATGGGGCGTCCGAACTGCTCGCGTACCTTCGCGTACTCGACGGCCGTGTGCAGCGCCCAGCCCGCCGTCCCGCACGCCTCCGCCGCGTACAGCAGCTCCGCCAGGTCCCGTACGAGCGCGGTGTCCACGCCGAGCTCCCGGCCCGCCGGGACCTCTACGCCCCGCGCCACCACCTCCGCCGTCGGCCGGGTCGGGTCCGCGCTCTCCTGGGCGCGCACCGCGAGCGCGGAGGCGTCCACCGCGAGCCAGACCGGGCCGTGCGCCGCGTCGGCGACCAGCACGATCAGGTCGGCCTGCGCCGCCGCGAGCACCGGGGGCGCGGTCCCTTCGAGCACATGCCCGCCGCCCTCCACCGCCACGGCGGTGAGGGTGCCGGGGCCGAGCGCCACGGCTCCGATCCGCTCGCCCGCCGCGAGCGCGGTCGCCAGTTCCCGCCGCCCGGCCCGGTGCAGTACGGCGGAGGCGAGCACGCTCGGCAGGAAGGGCCCAGGCAGCGCGGCCCGACCGGTCTCCTCAAGGACGACGGCGAGGTCGAGCAGCCCGCCGCCCCCGCCGCCGTACTCCTCGGGCAGATGCAGCCCGAGCAGCCCCAGGTCGGCGAGACCGTCCCAGTGGGCGGGTCTGCCGGGCTGCCCGGGCTCCGCGTCGAGAAGTTTGCGTACGTCCTGCGGAGGTACGGTCCGCGCGGCCCAGCCACGCACCGCCTCGGCCAACTCGCGTTGCTCACGCGTGATTCCGATGCCCATGGCGCGCACACTAGAACACGTTCCATTCCGACGGAAGGTCAGGCGGTAAAGCTCCTGGTAACCGGGGGCGGATTGCCGGGCCGACTCCCCCGTACGGCACGATGAGCCGCACTCGCGCACCCGCATGAACATCCAGGAGGACCCATGGCCGCCGCCGCTCCCAAGCCGCAGACGCTCGCCGCTTTCGAGGCCGCCAAGGGCTTCATGCCGCTGCGCGAGGGCCTCGCGCTGTACGCGGCCGCGGCCGAGGCGGGCACGCTCGGGCTGCCGCTGCTTGAGGTCGGCACGTACTGCGGGCGCTCCACGATCCTGCTCGCCGACGCCGCCCGGGAGGCCGGGACCGTCGCCGTCACCGTGGACCACCACCGCGGCAGCGAGGAGCAGCAGCCGGGCTGGGAGTACCACGACCCGAGCGTCGTGGACCCCGAGGTCGGCCGGATGGACACGCTGCCGACCTTCCGCCGCACCCTGCACAAGGCGGGCCTGGAGGACCACGTGGTCGCGATCGTCGGGCGTTCACCACAGGTCGCGGCCGTCTGGGGTGGCAAGGTCGGGCTCGCCTTCATCGACGGCGGGCACACCGACGAGCACGCGAACGGCGACTACGAGGGCTGGGCGCCACACGTCGCCGAGGGTGGCCTGCTGGTCATCCACGACGTCTTCCCCGACCCGGCGGACGGCGGCCAGGCCCCGCACCGCGTCCACCTCCGCGCCCTGGCCTCCGGCTCCTTCACCGACGTATCGGCGACCGACTCCCTGCGCGTCCTGCGACGTACGTCCTCGGGGATCTGAGCGGTCCCGATAACATCACCGGGTGTCGTACGACAGCCCTCCCCCCGCCCCGCGCCGCTTCGGCCGCAGCAATCTCACCGTGGCCGTCGCCGCCCTGGTGCCGACCGCGCTGGCGAGCTGGCTCGTCTGGCAGGCGATGAGCGGCCCCGAGGACGGCGAGCCGCCCAAGGTCATGCCGGTGCCCAGCCAGTCCGCCGCCGGCTCCAGCGCCGCACCGCCGACGAGCGCCACTCCGAAAACTTCCGGCCCGGCCACACCGTCGGCCGCCGTCTCCCCCTCCGGCACCAAGGCCGACAACAGGGACGACAAGCCGGCCGGGACCGGTCCGCTGGCGGGCCGGGTGGTGGTCGTGGACCCTGGGCACAACCCGGGCAACTTCCAGCACACGCGCGAGATCAACAAGCTCGTGGATATCGGCACGAACCGCAAGGAGTGCGACACCACCGGCACGTCCACCAACGCGGGTTACACCGAGGCCGCGTTCACCCTCGATGTCTCACGCAAGCTGCGCGCCCTGCTCCAGCGGCAGGGCGCGACAGTCAAGTTGGTACAGAACGGCGACCGCCCGTTCGGCCCGTGCGTGGACGAGCGGGCCCGTATCGGCAACGAGGCGAAGGCGGACGCGGCCGTCTCCGTGCACGCGGACGGCTCCGCCGTCGGCAACCGCGGCTTTCATGTGATCCTGCCCGCCCTGGTCAAGGGGGGTGCATCGGACACCACGAAGATCGTCGGCCCGTCCCGTGAACTCGGCGAGCGCATCGCGGGGAACTTCGTACGGGCGACGGGCAGCATGCCATCCAACTACGTCGGCGGGGGCACCGGATTGGACGTCCGGAAGGACCTCGGTGGTCTCAATTTGACGACTGTGCCCAAAGTGTTCATCGAATGCGGCAATATGCGTGATCCGAATGACGTCGCTCTGCTGACAAGCGAGAGCTGGCGCCAGAAGGCGGCGCAGGGAATCGCGGACGGCATCATCAGCTACCTCAAAGAGTAGCCAATGATGCCGAAGCGTACAACCGATCCTTTAAAACGGAGCGCCCACGAGACACAGAGCGGCGATCAACCGTCCGAAGTCAAACCAGGACTGGCCATTCGCGGATTTCCGGCACGCGAACTGGGCGCCGTTACTCGCCATGCAGACTTTGATATAGAGGTAAACACCTTCCTCGATATTTGCAGTGTTACGCACGCACCTCCCATTCCCACCTGCGAAAACGCTCTTGATCTTCCTGTCGCCATCCCACGTGTACAGGGTTACACGAACACCATAGCCATCCGCATCCGCGTCACAGGCCGTGAGCGCATCGCCATTCCCATTGAACCACCCAGAACCATGCCCGCCCATCGGATTGTCGGCCACGGTATGGCCGATTTCTCGCGCAGCGAAGGCCGGGCTACTCGCAAAAACCACCCCCAACACAGACGTCATCAGGACTGCCCGCAGACGCGATTCTACCTTTTCTCACACTTCCCCTACCCCTAAACCAGAGAGGCCAACTGAAGTAGATAGAAAATCCCCCCAAGGCCCCCACAAAGGGGGGGGCGAGACAGAAGATGGGCGTCTAGGGGAATAACAACACAATCGAAGTGACGCGAGCCACTTCAGGAAGCTCGCGGAAAATTACCCCTCTCGAATCAAAACCAGTGACAGATAAATCTCGCCAAACATCAGCCGCACAGAGTGCGCTGCGCTCACGGGACCAAACGGGGCGAATTGCCAGGTTCGACACTAAACACCCAAAGGCGACGGATTGACGGCGCACTGGTGGCCCCCGGCCGACTAGACGATAGGTTCCATCCATACAACGTCCGCACCTAAACCCTGTCTTGCGCCATCGCATACCGCACACGTTTGCGTCAGTGCTCACCGCCCGGACGAGACGACCGACGAAGGACCTTCAACGTGAACATCCGCTCCCTCAGTCGAGGCGATGGCGTAGTGATCGGAGCAGCCGTGGTGCTGTTCATCGCCTCATTTCTCGACTACACCGACACATTCGATGCGAACGCGTGGGACTCATTGGGTCTGCTGATGAGCATCTACCTCGCCGGCGTCATCGCCGCGACGCTGATCGTGGTCAGCCGCGCCCTGCCGGGGCGCAAGGTCGCCGGTCTGGACCTCGGGCAGTTCGGTGTCGCCCTCGCGGTCTTCTCGCTGTGGACGGCCTTCTGGACGATCCTCGACATCAGTGACGCGGGCGCCGGCCTCATCCTCGGCCTGCTCGCCACCCTCGTGCTCGCGGCCGGCGCCGTCGCGTCCCCGCTCGTCCCGGCCCTCAAGGCCCCGCTGCTGAGCGCCCCGAAGCCGCAGGTCGCGCAGCCGTACGGCGGCCAGCCCGGTCAGCCCGGCACCGGCGGGTACGGCTACCCCGGTGCTCAGCAGCAGCCCTACGGCGGCCAGCCGGGCCAGCCGGCTCCCGGTCAGTCCGGCGGCTACGGCTTCCCCGGTGGCCAGCAGGGTCAGCCGCAGCAGGCGCAGGCCGCCCCGGCGCCGCAGGCTGCCGCCGCCGCGCCCGCCGGAGACTTCGCGCCGTTCTGGTTCGCGGTCCCGGTCGCCCGTCCGCTGTACGCCGAGGACGGTTCGCCGACGCCGATCGCCGAGCTCGCGCCCGGCACCTGGTACCTGGCCGTGGACCAGCGCGGCGCCGCGCTGGTCGCGCAGACGCAGGACGGCCGTCGTGGTGTCCTGCAGGACACCACCGGTATCCAGCGCGGCTGACACCCGCAGCAGCTTCGGCAACGGCCCCTCGCCCCTTCCGGGCGGGGGGCCGTTGTCGTACAGTCAGCGACCTGACGGATCGTCATAAAGCTGCGTCTGGAGGGATTCAGGGATGCGTCTCGGACTCGCGCTGGGCTACTGGGGCAGGGGCCCCGACCCCCGTCATCTCGATCTCGCCCGCGAGGCCGAGAACCTCGGCTACGACTCCGTATGGACGGCGGAGGCGTGGGGCTCGGACGTGTTCACGCCGCTCACCTGGATCGCGGCGCACACCTCCCGCATCAGGCTCGGCACCGCGATCGCCCAGATGGCCGCCCGCGCCCCCACCGCCACCGCGATGCACGCCCTGACCCTGGACCATCTCTCCGGCGGCCGGATGATGCTCGGCCTGGGCCTGTCGGGACCGCAAGTGGTCGAGGGCTGGTACGGACGGCCCTTCCCCGCCAGCCCCCTCACCGCGACGCGCGAGTACGTCGAGGTGATCCGCCAGGTGCTGCGGCGCGAGGCGCCCGTGGAGATCGACGGCCGTTTCCACTCGCACCCGTACCGGGGTGAGGACGGCACCGGCACCGGCAAGGCGTTGAAGCCGATCACCCACCCGCTGCGCGCCGGCCTCCCCATCCTGCTCGGCGCGGAGGGGCCCAAGAACATCGCCCAGACGACGCGGATCGCCGATGGCTGGCTGCCCCTGTACTGGTCGCCGACCCGCGCCGATGTGTACGAGGCGTCGCTGGCCGGCGTCCCCGAGGGCTTCATGATCGCGCCGATGGCGCGGGCGCAGGTCTGCGACGACGTCGCCGAGGGACTGCTGCCGGTCAAGGCGATGCTGGGCTTGTACATCGGCGGGATGGGCCACGCGACCCGCAACTTCCATGCCGACCTGATGGCCAGGATGGGCTTCGAGGCGGAGGCCCACCGGGTCCAGGAGCTGTTTCTGGCGGGCCGCGAGGAAGAGGCGGTACTGGCGGTGCCGGACGCGTTCGCCGACGAGATCTCCCTGGTCGGACCGCGCGAACGCATCGCGGAGCGCCTGGAGCTGTGGCGCGGTGGCCCGGTCACCGACCTCCTGGTGACGGCCCCGGACCCGCACACCCTGCGCGTGCTGGCGGAGCTGAACAGCTGAACCACCCCGGCGCGCGGGCGGTGGGGAGCCGCGCGCCTCAGCCGAACGAGGCCCGCGCCAGCCAGAAGTCCAGGAGCTGCGCGTCGCCCAGTACCTCCACCCGGTCACTGTCGGCGGGCAGGCCGCCGGTAGAAGACCTGGAGCACGTCGGTGAGCGGGCCACGCAGCGCGACCGTCGCCTTCTCATGGGCCCGGCGCCGGCTGAAGCCGTCCTCGCCGAACTCAATCAGCCACTCCGCGCCGGGCACGTCCGTCGCGTGCAGGTGCGGGTGCAGGGAACAGCCTCCGCCCCGCAGCTCGTTCACCTCCGGGTCCGTACCGGTGGACTGGGTCCGGGCGACGATCTCAAGCCACTCGTCGATCGTGTCCGCCGCGACGTCCGGCTCCACCTCGAAGGTGATCCCGGCGGCGATGGCCGCGTCCGCGCGGTGGATCACCGTCTCGTGGACCATGCGGCGGGCCCAGAAGGCCACCGTGCCGTCCCCCGACCAGAACCGCCCTCAACAGGTCGGTCTGCCGGACGATTTCGTCAGAGAAGCGGTCATCCACCAAATCAGTCATGGACGCACTTTAAACGCGTCAGCCGGTGAGCTGGGAGGTCGAGGGAACCTTGTTCGTCACTTCGGCGCCCGCGTCCTTGCCCGCGTTCTTCACACTGTTGATGATGCTCTCGAAGGCGCCGACGTCCGACTCGCCCGCCTCGCCCTTGCGCAGCTTCGCCCCTAGACCCTTGATCGACTCGATGCCCGCGGTCAGCGGCGCCACCGCCTTGGACAGCAGCTCGTCGCCCTTGGCGTTCTTCACCGCCGCGTTGAGCCTGTTGTACGTGAAGGCTCCCGCGAGCCCCGCCTTGACCAGCGCGACCCTGCGCCCGTCGGCGCCCTTCTTGAACTTGCCCGCACGGAACGGCTTGACGATCCACTGGTACGTCGCTCCCGCCGCGAGCCCCGCGTTGGCGACGAAGCGCGTCTTGGCGAGCTTCTGCTCCTCGGCAGATCCCGTCGCCGAACCGGACGGGGTGGCCGCCGCGCCGTCCTTGTCGTCGCCGCCGCACGCGGTGGTGGTCACCAGAAGGGCGCAGGTCAGCAGCAGCGCGACCAGGGCGCGGCGTACCGGGGTGGATGCGGGCACGGCATTGCCTCCAGGGTGGGTGGTGATCGACAGCACTGTCCGCAGCATCACCCGGCCACCGCCCGCGTGCATCCCGGAGGGCGCCGCCCGGGGCGCCGGCCGTGGGGCGTGGAGCACGGGCGTGCGGAACAGCGGCCTTATGCGGCGTTTAACCACTCTCCGTGGGGCAACCCGTAGAGCATGTCTTCCAGAACCAGAACGAGAAGCGGCAATCCGGTGGCCACGATCATTCAGGTGGTCGCCGACGTCATGGCCTTCATCATCGGCCTGTGGATCGTGATGTACCTGTTGGACGCGAACCGCGGGAACGACCTCGTCGAGTTCATCCACGACGCGGCCCGCTGGCTCGCGGGCTGGTCGTACGATCTGTTCACGTTCGACGAGGCATGGGCGCGCGTGGTGTGCGGTTATGGCCTCGCCGCAGTGGTGTACCTGTTCATCGGGCACGCCATCGCGGGCCGCCTGCGCCGCGGTTGATGCCGGGTGTCCGCCCCTCGGGGCGGACACACCCGCTAGCCGCAGCAGTCGGGGGCGAGCCCGAGCGGCAGCCGCTCGCCGCTGAAGACGGCCGTGGTCGGCTCGTCCCCGCCGAGCGCGGCCACCGCGAGCAGGAGTGATCCCGCGGTCCAGGTCGTCTGCTCGCGCGGCCAGACCGCGTCGTCCTCGTAGACGTATCCCGTCCAGTACATGCCGTTGTCGGCGCGCAGGTGCTGGATGGACTGGAGGATCTCCAGGGCCCGGTCGGACTCCCCCATCACCCACAGGGCGAGGGCGAGTTCGCAGCTCTCGCCGCCGGTGACCCAGGGGTTGGGGTCGATGCAGCGCACGCCGAGGCCGGGCACCACGAAGCGGTCCCACTCCGCCTCCAGCCGCGTCTTGGCCTCCGGCCCCGTGACCGCGCTCACCAGGATCGGGTAGTACCAGTCCATCGAGTAGCGGCTCTTGTCCAGGAACCGCTCCGGGTGCCGCTGGATGGCGTGCCGCAGCGCGCCCACCGCCAACTCCCAGTCGGGTTGCGGCTCTTCGCGCTGCTCGGCGACGGCCAGTGCGCAGCGCAGCGCCTGGTGGATGGAGGAACTGCCGGTCAGCAGCGCGTCGTTGACGGGGGCTCCGCCGTCCTCGACGGACTCGCGCTTCCAGCCGATCTGACCACCGGACTGCTGCAGTGCGAGTACGAACTCGGTCGCCGCGAACACGGTCGGCCACATCCGGTCGATGAACGCGTCGTCGCCGGTGGCCAGGTAGTGGTGCCAGACGCCTACCGCGATGTACGCGGAGAAGTTGGACTCGCGGCCCCGGTCGGAGGGCCGCAGCCCGTCGTTGTCGTCGTACGCCGCGTACCAGGAGCCGTCCTCGTTCTGGTTCTCGACGAGCCACTGGTAGGCACGGGCGGCGGCCTCGTGCTCACCGGCCGCGTCGAGTGCCATGGCGGCCTCGGTGTGGTCCCACGGGTCGAGGTGATGGCCCCGGAACCACGGTATGGCGCCGTTCTCGCGCTGCACGGCGAGGATCCCGGATACGGTCTCGGCGGCTTCGTCGGCGGTCAGCACGCCGGGCAGGACAAGGTGGTCGGTGCGGCCGGGTGAGGTCACTTGGCGCCCGCCGCGGCGGGCAGGTGCGGCTTGGTCGCGTACGCCACGAAGCTCTTGCCCACGAGGGGGTTCAGAGCCTGCTCGGCAAGCCGGGTCGCCAGCGGCTTCTTCATGATGTCCCAGACCAGCAGCTTGTGGTACGCCCGCACCGGCAGCACCTTGTCGTTGTCCACGCCGAAGGCGCACTTGAGCCACCAGTACGGCGAGTGCAGCGCGTGCGCGTGGTGCGTGCCGTACGGCTTGAGGCCCGCCTCCCGCATCCTGCCGAGCAGTTCGTCGGCCTTGTAAATGCGGATGTGGCCGCCCTCGACCTCGTGGTACGCGTCGCTCAGCGCCCAGCAGACCTTCTCGGGCCCGTACCGCGGCACGGTGACCGCGATCCGGCCGCCGGGCTTCAGCACCCGGACCATCTCCGCCAGCACGCCCTTGTCGTCCGGGATGTGCTCCATGACCTCGGAGATGATCACGACGTCGAAGGAGGCGTCGGGGAAGGGCAGGTTGAGCGCGTCACCCTCCATGGCGGTGGCCGTCGCGCCCGCGGGGGCCTCGCCGGCCTCCTTCATGGCCGCGAACCACTTGGCGACCTCGCGGATCTCCTCGCCGTTCTGGTCGAGGGCCACCACCTGGGCGCCGCGCCGGTAGCACTCGAAGGCGTGGCGGCCCGCGCCACAGCCCAGATCGAGCACACGGTCGCCCGCGGCGAGCGGGAAGCGGGAGAAATCCACGGTCAGCACGGGGTCTGCCCTTCCGAGTGTTTGACGGCGCCGTTCCACCGGGCGCGCGTTGTGGTGGCCGCGGAGCGGCCGCGATGACTGACTGCCGAGCGGCCACCGGCCGCCGGGGTCCGCGTCACCGGACTCCCCCGCGCAGCGCGGCACGGGCCGCGATCCGCGCGCGGTACAGCTCTGCCGTGCCCTGGGCGGCCCTGGCCCAGGTGAAGTTGGCCAGCACCCGCTCCCGGCCCGCAGCGCCCAGCCGCAGGCGCAGCCCGGGGTCGCCGAGGAGCCGGCTCAGGGCGGTGGCCAGCGCGCCCGCGTCGCCGGGCGGGACGCCCAGGCAGGTCTCGCCGTCCGGCCCGGCGACCTCGGGGATCGCGCCGCCGGTGGTGGCGACAAGCGGGGTGCCGGTGGCCATGGCCTCGGCGGCGGGCAGCGAGAAGCCCTCGTACAGGGAAGGGACGCAGGCGATCTGGGCGCCGCGCACCAAGGTGACGAGTTCGTCGTCGGTGATGCCTTTGACGAACTCGATGGCGCCCTGGAGCCCGTACCGCTCGATGGCCTGCGCGACGGGACCGTCCTCGGCGCGCCTGCCGACGACCACGAGGTGAGCCTCGGGGTGCTCGGTGCGGAGCTTGGCGAGCGCCTCCACGAGGTGGATGAGGCCCTTGAGGGGTACGTCCGCGCTGGACGTGGTCACGATGCGGCCGGGGACCTCCGCGACCGAGGGGTCCGGCGAGAACAGGTCGGTGTCGGCGCCGATGTGCACGACCTGGATGCGGCTGTCCTCCACGCCGAGGTGCTCGGCGATCTCCAGCCGGGAGGAGCCGGAGACGGTGAGGACGGACGGCATGCGGCGCGCGACGCGCTTCTGCATGCGGGTGAAGCCGTACCAGCGGCGCACCGAGGCGCGTCTGCGCCAGCCGTCGGCGGCGTCCAGGTCGAGCTGCCGGTCGACGGTGATGGGGTGGTGGATGGTGGTGACCAGCGGGGCCCCGAGGTCGCCCAACAGCCCGTACCCGAGCGTCTGATTGTCGTGGATGACGTCGAACTCGCCCCGGCGCGCGGCCAGATGACGCTTGGCGCGCAGCGAGAAGGTGAGCGGTTCGGGGAAGCCGCCGGTCCACATCGTCGCGACTTCGAGGGCGTCGATCCAGTCGCGGTACTCGCCGGGCTTCGGTGTGCGGAAGGGGTCGGGCTGGCGGTACAGGTCGAGGCTGGCCAGCTCGGTGAGCGGCACGCCCTCGTCGAGCACGGGGTAGGGCTGGGAGCCGAGGACCTCGACGCTGTGGCCCAGGCGGGCGAGTTCGCGCGAGAGGTGGCGTACGTAGACGCCCTGGCCACCGCAGAACGGGTTGCCCTTGTACGACAGGAGCGCGATGCGCAGCGGGCGGTCGCCGTCGTCGGAATTGGCGGCCCCGTCGGGCGCGGGCGCATCCGACGAACCCGCATGGGGGCCCGCCTGTATGGCCTCAGCGGTCACTCTCGGCCCCCTTCTTCACTGCACTTTCGGCGGAGCGTAACCGCTCACGCTAATCTAGAACAAGTTCTCGTCGGCCGGGGGTCCGGGGGGGCTTCCTCCAGGGGCGGCCCCCGAGGAGAGTCGGCCAGGCTTGATCGTTCAAGGAACTTTGAATCTACCGGCCGTAAGCGGCGCCGTAAGGTCCGGATCAGGTGATTCGCGCCACGGCACACGCCCTGCCATGCTGTGGCCACCTCTGGAGCGCACAGTACGGATGAATGCCATGGAGCAGGACATATGACTTCGGAAGCCAAGACGGCCGGCCCGGCGTCTGGGCCCCTCACCGAGCGCCAGGAGGCACGCCGCCGCCGCATCCTGCACACCAGCGCCCAGCTCGCGAGCCGGGGCGGCTTCGACGCGGTGCAGATGCGCGAGGTCGCCGAGTCCGCCGGCGTCGCCCTGGGCACTCTCTACCGCTACTTTCCGTCAAAGGTCCACCTACTCGTAGCCACCATGCAGGACCAGCTGCAGCACATGCACACCACGCTCCGCAAGCGCCCGCCGGCCGGACAGGACGCCGCGGAGCGGGTCTCCGAGACCTTGATGCGGGCCTTCCGCGCGCTCCAGCGCGAGCCCCACCTGGCGGACGCGATGGTGCGGGCGCTGACGTTCGCGGACCGCAGTGTCAGCCCCGAGGTGGACACGGTCTCGCGGCAGACCACCGCGATCATCCTTGAGGCCATGGCCTTGGAGGGAGTGCCCACGCCCGAGCAACTGTCGGCGGTCCGGGTCATCGAGCACACCTGGCACTCGGCTCTGATCACCTGGCTCTCGGGGCGCGCCTCCATCGCCCAGGTGAAGATCGACATCGAGATGGTGTGCCGGCTGATCGACCTCACCGATCCGGATCACCGCCGATAGCGGAGTCCGTCACTCCATCTGCACTCGTGCGCCGGAAGCGCGCCGTACGCGCCCCTGCTGTGCGCCCCGTTGGCCTGAATCCGTGCCCAATGTTTCTGGCCTTCGCGGGTACTACTGAGCGACGTGACATGCCGAGCACCACAGGCGGGACCTCAGGGGGAAAGTCGTGAGCCGCGTTATCCGGGTTCTTCTCGTGAACGATATTTGTTTGATGCGGTCGGGTCTGGCCGCTCTGCTCGAAAAGGAGCCCGATATCGAAATATCGACCAGCACCTCCCTGGGAGCACTACGGGCCGCGCGGTCGTTAGAGCCACGCGTGTGTGTCGTGGACACCGAAGGGCCGGGATCGCCCGGCCTGGTCGCCGGCACGGAAGTGACAGCCACCTGCGGCCCGTATCCGGAGTGCACCCTGCTGGTCCTGCTCCCGGCCGGAAAACCGGGACTTCTGCGCCGGGCGTATGAAGCCGACGCCCAGGGGTACGTGAGTAAGGAAGCGCCGACCGAGCGGCTGCTCGACGGAATTCGGCGGGTCGCCACGGGAAAACGTTTCGTCGATGACTCCCTCGCCTACGAATTCCTGGACGCGGCCCAAAGCCCGCTGACCCGGAGGGAGTTGACCGTCCTGTCGCTCGCCGCTGAGGGGGCCGACATCACCGAGATCGCCGACAGCCTGCACCTGTCCAACGGGACGGTGCGCAACTACATGGCGGCGATCACCCGGAAGACCGGGGCCCGCAATCGCGTGGACGCCATTCGCATCTCCCAGGGAGCGGGCTGGCTCTGACCGGCCGCCCCGCCGGGTCCCGGTGGAGCGCGGAACAGCGGAACAGCCAGTCGTGGCTGCCCCGGGCAGGGCGCGGTCACTCCGGCAGCCGATCGAGGTTGCCGGAAGCCACCATGGCGACCTGGCCGCCGTCGAAGTGCCGTACCTCCTGAATGATCGAGAGCATGTGGGCGGCCGACAGACCGAAGCTGTCAGGGAAGACGGCAAGGCTGTTGCCGGTGAACGCGTGCGCAGCGAAGACGTCGACGTGCCGGTAGTGGTGGGTCATGGGCCGACCGTACGGAGGCACACCCCACCCGTCGGGGGCCAATCGCCGCCGACCGGCCCCCGACCGGCTTCTCCGGCCGTCCCCCTGGCTACGCGTCCGGTGGGCTACTCGTCGGGCGGGAAGACCGTCTCGCCGTTGCCGAGCAGGGTGATGGTGATGGCCTCGACCGGGCAGCCCTCGGCGGCCGTCAGCACCCCTTCGTTGGCGTCGGCGTCCGGTGCCACCGGATGCGACTGGCGGGCGGTGTCCAGGGTGAAGGCGCCCGGCGCGTTGTTCACGCACATCCCGGAGCCGATGCAGACGCCCCGGTCGACCTCGACGTGCCAGCGGTCCCCCATCACGCGTCCCCGTACCCCGCCGGCAGGTGGATCATCTTGTGCTCCAGGTACTCGCCGTACCCCTCGGGTCCGAACTCCCGCCCCAGACCGGAGTTCTTGTAGCCGCCGAAGGGGCCGAGCATGTCGACGCTGAAGGTGTTCACGGAGTACGTGCCGGTTCGCACCTGGCGTGCGACGTCGATGCCGTGCTCGACATCGGCGGTCCACACGCTGCCACTGAGGCCGTAGTCGGAGTCGTTGGCGATGCGCAGCGCCTCCCGCTCGTCGCCGTACGGCATCAGACAGATGACCGGGCCGAAGATCTCCTCGCGGGCGATGCGCATCGAGTTGTCGACGCTGCCGAAGAGCGTGGGTTCGACGTACCACCCCTGATCCATGCCTGCCGGACGCCCGCCCCCGGTGAGGATCTTGGCGCCCTCCTCCTGCCCGATCCTGATGTAGTCCAGGGAGCGCTGCTGCTGGCGCTCGGCGACGAGCGGGCCGAGCTCGGTGGCCGGGTCGAGCGGGTCGCCGACCTTGAGCGCCTGCGCGGCGGCGGCGAAGGCGTCGGCGAACTCGTCGTAGCGCGAGCGCGGGGCGAGTATGCGGGTCTGGGCCACGCAGGCCTGGCCGTTGAGCATCCAGGCGAACGGGACGATGCCCGCGACCGTGCTCGCCGCGTCCGCGTCGGGCAGGATCACCGCCGCGGACTTGCCGCCCAGCTCCAGCGTGACACGGGTGAGATTGCGCGAGGCGACCTCCATCACGCGCTTGCCCGCCGCCACCGAGCCGGTGAACGACACCTTGTCCACGCCCGGGTGGCCGACCAGGTACTCACTGACCTCACGGTCCGCCGCGATGATCGAAAGCACCCCCGGAGGCAGCCCGGCCTCGGTGGCGATGTCGGCGAGGATGTACGCGTCCAGCGGCGTCTCGGGCGACACCTTGAGGACGGCCGAGCAGCCGGCGAGCAGCGCGGGGGCCAGCTTGGCCGCCGCGGTGAACTGCGGCACGTTCCACGGCACGACGGCCGCGACCACCCCGACGGGCTCGCGCCGCACCAGGATCGGCCCGAGCACACCGGCCCGCCGCTCCTCGTGGGGGAAGTCACGCGCCACAGTGATCGTGGCGTCCCAGACCATCATCGCGGCGAGCGCCTGCATCATGATGCCGGCGGTGTACGGCGTGCCGTTCTCGGAGCTGATGACGCGGGCGATCTCCTCGTGCCGTACGGCGATCGCGTCCTTGATCCGCGAGACGACGGCGATCCTCTCGTCGAGCGTCATTCGCGGCCAGGGCCCCTCGTCGAAGGCCGCACGGGCGGTGGCCACCGCCCGGTCGACATCGGCCCGGGACGCGTGCGGGACACGGCCGATGACCTGCTCGGTGTGGGGCGAGATCACCTCGATGACGTCCGTGCCGAGCGGATCGACCAACTCCCCGCCGATGTACAGCTTTCCGTGCTCCACAAGCTCGGTCATGACTGACGCCTCTCGCTGCGCGGGCAATTCTCTGACGCTGCATCAGAACCGATACCAGTTAACGACCTCGGGGGCAATAGTGCGCGGGCTCCCGAGGTCGTAAGGGCTCAGGAGTCCACGTCGAGGCGAAAATGTTCCGGCCGCCGGCCCGCGCCGCCGCCCACCGGGTGCTACTCGGGCAGGCTCGGTGACCATGTCTCGGCCCCTTCCCCACGGTACGAGTTGAGGGTGACCCGGTGCGCGGTTTCGCGCCCCCTGCGGTAGGGGGACCTGAGGTGACCTGGCAGGACGGTCGGGTGGGACGAGCTGAACTCCACCACCCCCAGGGCGAAGGCCTGTTTGTCGGTGTCGGGGAGGCCGCCGCCCCAGCCGTCCCAGTCGGCCCAGGGCCACAGGCCGCCGATCAGGTACCGGCCGTGCGTATCGACCGCTACGAGCGTCGTCGCCCGCGCGTTCCACGACGTGGTCCAGCACAGCCTCAGCGAGGCGCCTTCCCAGAACGCGGTGAAGATGCAGTCGTCGTGGTTGAGATCCCGGAGAAGCTGATCGGCGGTGTCACGGTGAAACGCGATGGTGTCGTACGCGCCGACATCGCCGGGCACGGCGCCGGGGTAGGGGCCGTGCGGGGTGCCTTCGATGGTGAACAGACCGACAAACGCGGGAGTTTCCATCATCACTCCTTGACGAGCGGGTGGCCCTGCCCACATTCACCCGTTCAAGAGACCGGCTCCCGCGAAGCGCCCTGATTCCGTAGGCATTCCGGGGAATTCCGGGGATGTTGTCGATGATCGCGGACGGCTTTTCCCGGAGCAAGGGGCTGAGCGTACCCCCGCCCTGTATCGACAGAAAGTGGTTCCTGTCGTCTTTGGCGGGAGGATCACCCGGAACGGACATCGCGCGGACCGTGCGGGGATCCTTCGCGCCGCGGGCACACTGCGGACGCGCCTGGTGGGTCGGCGTCCGCAGACCTTGCCGCGCGCTTGTGCACAGGTCATCGCCCCTATGCCCGTGCTGCGTCCAGGACATTTCCGTCTCGAAAATATGTTACTCGTGCGTTCTGCACACCTCTTTCGTGACAGGCGTTACTGGTTCGGTTCTCGGCCGGATGACAGCGTCTGGGTGTCACCCAGCCGAAGGGGTCCAATGAACAAGGGGTATGCCGCATTCTGCGACGCCGGCCGTCATTTCTACGACGCGCCGTACCGTCGGTCGTCGGACCGTGCGAGCAGCGGAGCCCCGTATTCGGTCCTCGCGCGTGAACTGCCGCAGGGATGGCAGCGTCACACTTCCGGTGACTGGCTGGCATTCCGCCCCCTGGAGAATCGAATACCCAGCCAGGGCTGGAAGATCCATATATCCGCGTGTCTGGACAACGCGGAGAAGATTCTCACCGCGGTGTGGGACTACTGCGTCCCACGTTCGGTGGCCTTCAAGTGCATGCCGAGCCGGTATCTGCTCCATTCCCGTAACGCGAAGTACGCGGACCGCGCCGCCAGCGGGAAGTTCATCACGGTCTACCCGTCCGACGACGCACAGTTCCACACCCTCGCGAAGGAGCTCGACGAGCTGCTCGCCGCGGAGCCCGGCCCCGTGATCCTCAGCGATCTGCGCTGGGGCACCGGTCCGGTCCATGTGCGATACGGCAGCTTCACCGAGCGGTACTGCTACGACGACAGCGGTGAACTGGTCCCCGCGATCGCCGACGCACAAGGGGAGTTGGTGCCCGACCGCAGGGAGCCGACCTTCCACGTCCCCTCGTGGATCACCCTCCCGGATTTCCTCGAACCGCATGTCGCGGCCCGCTCCGCGAACCCGGTCGCCGATGTCCCCTACCGCTTCGAGCGGGCGCTGCACTTCTCCAACGGTGGGGGCGTGTACGTCGGCAGGGACCTGCGCACCGACCGGCAGGTGGTCCTGAAGGAGGGCCGGCCGCATGCGGGCCTGGCCGCCGACGGCGCCGACGCGGTCGTCCGCCTGAAGCGTGAACGCGACGCGCTGCGGCGGCTGACGGGGCTGGGGCACACCCCCGAGGTGCTGGACTGGTTCACCCTCGGCGATCACTCCTTCCTCGTGATGGAGTACATCGAGGGCCGCCCCCTGAACAGCTTCTTCGCCCATCGGCACCCGCTCATCGAAGCCGATCCCAGTGCGGAGAAGCTCACCGAGTACACGCAGTGGGCGATGCGGATCCACCGGCTCGTCGAGGAGGCCATCGAGGCGATCCACGCCCGGGGTGTGGCCTTCAACGATCTGCACCTGTTCAACATCATGCTGTCGGAGGACGAGTCCTCCGTGACGCTGCTGGACTTCGAGGCGGCAGCCGTCGACGACCTGACGCGCCGCCAGGTCGTGGCCAATCCGGGGTTCGTCGCACCCGCCGACCGCAGGGGCTTCGACGTCGATCTGTACGCCCTCGCATGCCTGCGGCTGGCTCTGTTCCTGCCGCTCACGAGCCTCTTCGCGGTGGACCGGGCCAAGGCCGGGCACCTGGCCCGGATCGCCTGCGA
Source organism: Streptomyces sp. H27-C3 (assembly GCF_030063415.1). Lineage (GTDB taxonomy): Bacteria > Actinomycetota > Actinomycetes > Streptomycetales > Streptomycetaceae > Streptomyces. The sequence goes on from NZ_JASITA010000013.1 coordinate 34,273, forward strand.
GCAGTTCCCCGTGCCTCCCGCCTTCCTCCAGGAGGCGGTCGACGAGATCCAGCGGGGGCAGCGGCCCGAGGCCGCGGCGTCGGACACGAGCGCACCCCGGGCGGGGGCCGGCTACCTTCCCGTGACCCTGGCCGACTGGCCGAACAGCCGGGACTCGATGGCGCGGGCCATCATCGCCTCGGCCACGCCCGAGCGTGAGGACCGGTTCTTCCCCGGAGACGTCGCGCAGTTCGCCAACTCCGCCGGGGGCGCCTGCTTCTCCTACGGAGCGGCCGGAGTCCTCTACGCCCTGGCCGAGACAGGCGCCGAGCGATGTCCGGAGGCCGAGGACTGGCTGCTGCGGTCATGCAAGGCTCCAGCCTCCGGCACGCCCATGGGCTTCTACGACGGCCTGTCCGGCATCGCGTGGGTACTCGACCGTCTGGGCCGGCGCGAAGCAGCGCTCGACCTTGCCGACACGCTCACCTCCCAGCCCCGGCAGGACATCGCGCCGGACCTGCACAGCGGCCTGGCGGGCCTGGCCCTCGCCCTGGACGCGCTGGCCACCTCCACCGGCGAGAGCGCCCTGCACACCACGGCGATGCAATGCGCCCAGCTGATCGCCGACAAGGCCTCCCCGCCCGGCGCCCCCGGTGCTCGCGCCGGACTCCTGCACGGGGCCAGCGGAACCGCTCTGCTCTTCATCCGCCTGTACGAACGCACCCGTGATCAGGCGCTGTTGGACCTGGCAGCCGATGCCCTGCGCCGCGATCTGGACCGCTGCACGCGCAGCGTCGGTGGCACCCTCCAGGTCAACGAGGGCTGGCGCACCATGCCCTATCTGGGAGCCGGCAGTGTCGGCATCGGCATGGTGCTCGACGACTATCTCGTGCATCGGCGCGACGAACGGTTCGAGCAGGCCCGGGAAGAGATCGTGCGGGCCGCACAGGCCAAGTTCTACGCCCAGCCCGGCCTGTTCCGCGGCGCCGCCGGCATGGTGCTGCATCTGAGCCGCACCACGACGCCGGGGCCCGGTACGCACGACGCCGATGTGCGCCGCCAGATCGAATCGCTCTCCTGGGGCGCCGTCCCCTACCGGGGCCATCTGGCCTTCGCCGGTGAGCAGATGATGCGGCTCTCCATGGACCTGAGCACCGGCACCGCCGGCTGCTTGCTCGCTCTGGGCAGCGCCCTGCACGAGACCCCCGTGCACCTGCCCTTCCTTCCGCCGCTACGGCGGCCCCCTGAGCCGACTCCCTGACGGGAGTCGAGAACAAAAAAATCCCGTCCCCACGATGAGAGGAACCATCATGACCCTTCTCGACCTTCAGATGCTTGAGACCCCCGCCGCCGAGATCACGGGCGAGATCGGCACGGGCGGCGGCAGCCGCGCGAGCCTGCTGCTGTGTGGCGACAGCAGCCTGAGCGTCACCACCTGTAACTGAACCACCGCCTGCGGGGCCTGACCGCCCCGTGAGACCGACCGCAGTGGCCCCGGTGGACGCAAGCCGGGGCCACTGCGCGTCCCATCCCTGCCACGGAGGCGAGGACCGCATCCGCATGGCCCGTACGCAGCCCCCCGGCGACGCAGCCCCGCACCCAGCCCGGGCCAGGCCGCTCCTGGTGGACGCGGCCCGCCACAGCCCCGTGCACACCTCGGCCGTCCTGATCCTGAGCGCGATCTCCGCGGCCGCGGCGGTCGCGCTGCCCGGCGTGCTCGGCATGACCCTGGACCGCGCGCTCGGCGCCGCGGACGGTCTGCACCGCGCCGTGACCCTCTGCGCGCTCCTGATCGTCGTGGAGGTCGTCTCCGACGCACTGGTGGCGTTCCTCAGCGGCGTCACCAGCGCGCGCAGCACCGCGCGGATCCGGCGGCGCGGCGTCGCACACCTGCTGAACATCGAACCCCGCCGGGCGGCCGACCACTTCACCGTGGGGGATCTCGTCACCCGGCTGACCAGCAACGCCGCCGAGGCCGGCACGGCGCCGGTGACCGTGGCGGCGGGCGCCGCCTCGCTCCTCACCCCGCTCGGCGGCCTGGTCGCGCTGGCGCTCACCGACCTCTGGCTGGCCGCGGTCTTCCTGGCCGGAGCGCCGCTGCTGCTCCTGCTGCTGCGCACCTTCACCCGCGGCTCCTCCGAGAGCGTCACGCAGTACCAGCGCGTGCAGGCCGCCCTCGCCTCCCGTCTCGTGGAGGCACTGGGCGGTGCACGCACCATCGCCGCCGCGGGAACGGCCAGGAGGGAGCGTGCCCGCGTCCTGGCGCCCCTCGCGGAGCTGAGCGCACAGGGACGACGTATGTGGCAGGTGTACGGGAGCGCCGTCGCCGGCAGCGGCATCCTGGTGCCGATGCTGATCACGCTCGTCGTCGCCGTCGGCGGAATCCGCCTGGTCGCCGGGGACCTGAGCGTCGGCCAACTCCTGTCAGCCACCGCCTACACCAGCCTCGCCGCCGGCCTGGGCGGGGTCACCGGACAGCTCAACGCCCTGCTGCGCAGCCGCTCCGCCGCCCGCCGCACCGCCGAACTCCTCGCGGTGCCCGCCACCCGGCAGGGCTCAACTCCGCTGCCCGCGGGCGGACCCGGCCGGGTGGAGCTGCGGGCCGTCACCGTCGTCCGCAACGGCACCGCCGTGTTGCGCGATGTCGATCTGACCGTTCCCGGCGGGACGGTGATGGCCGTCGTCGGCCGCTCGGGGGCCGGCAAGTCGACGCTCGCCGCCGTCATCGGCCGGCTGACCGACCCCGACGCCGGGGAGGTGCGGCTCGACGGAGTGTCCCTGGCCGAAGCCGACCCGGACCAGCTCCGCCGGGAGATCGGCTACGCCTTCGAGCGCCCTGTCCTCTTCGGCGACACGGTCGGCGCCGCCATCGGCTTCGGCCCGGCCGAGCCCACCACCCGGCAGATCGAGGAGGCGGCCCGCGCCGCCGGGGCCCACGCCTTCGTCGAGCGCCTGCCCGGCCGGTACGGGGCGCCGGTCGCCGGGGTCCCGTTGTCCGGCGGGGAACTGCAACGGCTGGGGCTGGCACGGGCGTTCGCCCACGCGGGGCGCCTGTTGATCCTGGACGACGCCACCTCCAGCCTCGACAGCGTCACTGAACTGCATGTCGGCCGGGCCCTGGTGAGCGACGTACGGCCCGGTACCCGCGTGCTGATCGCCCATCGGGTTTCCACCGCGGCCCGCGCCGACCTGGTCGCGTGGATCGAGGACGGCCGTATCCGCGCGGTGGGACCGCACCCGGTCCTGTGGGAGAACGCCGAGTACCGGGCGATATTTGCCGACCCCGACCCCGACCCCGACCCCGGCAGCTCGGCCGAGCGGGGCTCGGGGAAGGAGCCGGGTTCATGAAGGACAACCGGATCCTGCCGCAGGCGACGCGTTTCCTGGGCCGCCGCAGGCGCGTACTGCTGAAGCTGGGCAGTTGGTCGCTGCTGGAGTCCTTGCAGACCTTCGCCGGCGGCTACAGCGTCGCCAAGTCACTCGATCAGGGATTCCTCGCGGGCCGCACCGGGCTCGGACTTCTGTGGCTGGCGCTGGCGGCCACCGCCGCCCTCGCAGGCGGCCTGGCCACCCGAGGGGTCTTCCGTGGTCTCGCCGACCTGGTCGAGCCGCTGCGGGACGGCCTGGTCCGCAGGGTCACATCGAAATCCCTGGCCGACGCGGTGACCGGACGTGCGAACACCGCGGACAGCGCCGTGGTCTCCCGGTTGACGCACCAGACGGAAATCGCACGCGACAGTTTCGCCGGACTGGTGCTGGTCGCCCGGTCGTTCGTGTTCACCACGGTGGGCGCGCTGGCCGGTCTCGCTTCGCTGGCACCGCAGTTGCTGCTGGTCGTCGTGCCGCCCCTGCTCATCGGGCTGCTCCTGTTCACCGCCACGCTCATCCCGATGGCAGCGTGCCAGCGGGCCTTCCTGCGCGCCGACGAGGCGCTGGCCACGCAGGCGGGGGCGCTGGCGGAAGGTCTGCGCGACGTGGTGGCCTGCGGGGCGCGGGCGCAGGTGGCGGACCGCACGTACGAGCTGATCGAGAACGAGGCGCGCACGGCCCGGACTCTCGCCAGGTGGGCCGCCGCCCGCACGCTGGCTCTCGCCGTCTCGGGCCAGCTCCCGGTGCTGCTGCTCCTCGCCGCGACCCCCTGGCTGCTGCGCCAAGGGCTCACGGCCGGCACCCTGGTCGGCGCCCTGACCTACCTCATGCAGTCGCTCCTGCCGGCCCTGCACACGCTGATGCATGCCCTGGGAGCCGCAGGTACCAGGCTGTTGGTAGTCCTGGACCGGCTGACGGCGGGGACCTACCCGGATCCTCTCGCAGCGGCGACCACGACCGAATCCGCGGGCGCGCGACCGGCGGTCGACCCTCGGGCGCCCGCGGTTGAGCTGAGCGCGGTGACGTTCGCCTACCGCCCCGACGCCCAACCGGTCCTGGACAAGCTCACGTTGACGGTCGCGTCCGGCGAGCATCTCACCGTCGTGGGCCCCAGCGGCATCGGCAAGTCCACCCTGACCGCCCTCATCGCCGGTCTGCTCACACCGGACCGGGGACACATACGGGTGCAGGGGCGCCCGGCGGTCGCGGGCGGCCCGGGCGATCCGTCCGAGCTCCGCGTCCTCATTCCGCAGCAGGCCTACGTCTTCACCGGCACCCTGCGCGAGAACCTGCTCTATCTGTGCCCGGACGGAGCGTCGCCCGCTGCCGTGCGACACTCCGCCGAAGCGGTCGGCCTGGGCCCGCTGATCCGACGCCTGGGAGGGTACGACTCCCCACTCGACCCCGCCGCCCTGTCGCACGGCGAGCGTCAACTCGTCGCCCTGGCGAGGGCGCACGTATCTCCCGCAGCCCTGACCCTGCTCGACGAGGCCACCTGCCACCTGGATCCGGCAGCCGAGGAGCAGGCCGAGGCGGCCTTCGCCGAACGGCCGGGCACCTTGATCGTGGTGGCCCACCGCATCAGCTCCGCCGAGCGTGCGGACCGGATCCTGGTGCTGGACGGCGCCCACGCCGCATACGGAACCCATCACGAGCTGATCGAGCGCTCGCCGCTCTACCGAGACCTGGTCGGCCAGTGGCACGCCGAGCACATCTGACTCCGCAGTCGCCCGACCGGCCGCTCGGAGACACGGAGCGCATCCCAACTACCGTTCCTGGAAGCTTGACTTGGGCATCAATTGGAACGAGTTCTAGTTATAGTGGGCGGAGCCCAACGGCTGCCGGATGCCGTGCGACCGGCAGCCGCGCCCGTACACGACCGAGACGAGGCCCCATGACGCAGGTGACCGACCAGGTGACCGCACACGGCGGAGGCGTCTGGTCCCTCAAGGTGCCCATCCCGGACAACCCGCTCGGTCACACACTGGTCCACCTGCTCGACACCGACGAGGGCCCGGTCCTGATCGACACCGGCTGGGACGACCCGACGTCCTGGGACACCCTGGTCGCGGGGCTCGCCGCGCTCGATGTGGCCGTCGCCGACATCCACGGCGTGCTCGTCACCCACCACCACCCCGACCACCACGGCCTGTCCGGCCAGGTGCGGGACGTCTCGGGTGCGTGGATCGCGATGCACGCCGCCGACACCGATGTCGTACGCCGCACCCGCAGCGCGAAGCCCGGCACCTGGCTGGACTTCATCACCGCCAAGCTCACCACCGCGGGCGCCCCCGAGGAGCACCTCGCGCCGCTGCGCGCCGCCCGCGAGTCGGGCCGCACCCGTACCCTGCCCGGCCTGAGCGCCGCCCTCCCCGACCGCGAGATCGTCCCCGGCGACCTGCTCCCGCTGGCGGGCCGCCGGCTGCGCGCGATCTGGACGCCGGGCCACACGCCGGGCCATGTCTGCCTGCATCTCGACGAGGCCCATCCGGCGAACCTCCCCGGCAACGGCCGCCTGTTCTCCGGCGATCACCTCCTGCCCGGCATCACTCCGCACATCGGCCTGTACGAGGACCCGGACGACGCCACGGTCACCGACCCTTCCCCAAGCTCTCGGCTTCGCTCGAGCAGGGGAGACCCCATTGGCGACTACCTGGATTCCCTGGAGCGCGTCGGGCGGCTTGCTCCCGCCGAGGTCCTGCCGGCCCACCAGCACGCGTTCACCGACGCTCCCGCGCGCGTGGCCGAACTCCTCGCCCACCACGAGGACCGCCTGACCGGCCTGCGCACTCTCCTCGCCACCCCGCTCACCCCGTGGCAGATCGCGGAGCGGATGGAGTGGAACCGCCCGTGGGAGCAGATCCCGTACGGGTCGAGGAACATCGCCGTCTCGGAGGCGGAGGCGCATCTGCGCCGCCTGGTGAAGCTGGGTCTGGCGGAGCCGGTGCCGGGCAGCGACCCGGTCACCTACCAGGCGGTGTAAGGGTCGGGTACGGACCGAGGACGATACGGGCCGGTAGAGTGTGCGAGTCGTCATCATGCCCGTACAGGGGGAAGCCGGTGCGAATCCGGCGCTGACCCTTCCCCGAGCTCTCGGCTCCGTTCGAGCAGGGGAGACCTCATCCCGTGAACCGCCCGCACCAGGGCGGTGAGTCGGAACGCCCGGTCCGGCATGACTGGCTCGGCACCGTCGAGGTATACGGGGCCGGCGCCCGGTGCGTGGTCCTGCGTGCTTGTGCCCGGCTCCGCCAGCAGGAGAGGCCCCCGCCCGTCATGACCTTTCGCCGCAGCGCAGCCACCGTGCTCGCCGCTTCCGCCGTTCTCTGCGCAACCGCCGGCCCGGTGGCGGTCGCGGCGCCCACTCCGTCGCCCAAGCCCGTGATCCCGTCGGGGTTGTACGGCAGGACGGACCCCACGTACGACGGTGTCTTTCGGCAGTCGCTGGCCCTGCTCGCCCAGGACACCGTGGGCGTCAAGCCCGCCGCGACGGCCGTGAACTGGCTGGTCGGGCAGCAGTGCGACAGCGGCGGCTTCCCGGCGTTCCGCGCCGACGCCACCGAGCCGTGCAACGCGAAGACCATGGTGGACAGCAACGCCACCGCGGCCGCCGTGCAGGCGCTCGGCGCGCTCGGCGGGCAGGACGCCGTCGTGAAGAAGGGCGTCGACTGGCTGAAGTCCACCCAGAACCCGGACGGCGGCTGGAGCTACAGCCCCGGCGCCCCGACCGACTCCAACTCCACGTCGATCGTGATCGGCGCGCTCGCCGCGACGGGCGAGAAGCCGGGCGAGGTGAAGTCGCAGAAGAGCAGGTCGCCGTTCGACGCGCTCGGCACGTTCGCCATCCCGTGCGACGCGAAGACGGGCGGCGGCGCGTTCGCGTACCAGCCGGACAAGGCCGGGAAGCTCGCGCCCAACGGTGACGCGACGGCCGCGGCCGTGCTGGGCACGCTCGGCAAGGGTCTGGTCGTCGAGGGCAAGGACGGCGGCAAGAAGGCCTCGTGCACCCAGGGCGGCAAGCCGACCCCGGCCATGACGTCCGGCAACGGCGCCGCGTACCTGGCCACCACCCTCGCCAAGACCGGCCACCTCGACACTCCCCCCATGCCCGGCGCCGAGGACGCGAAGCCGCTGCCGGACTTCGGCAACACCGCGGACGCCGTGGTCGCGCTGGCCGCGCAGGGCGGGGCCGAGCAGGCGCGGAAGCCGCTGACCTGGCTGGAGAAGAACTCGGCCGGCTGGGCGAAGCAGAGCGGGCCCGCCGCGTACGCGCAGCTGATCTTCGCCGCGCACGCGACCGGCACCGACCCGAAGTCCTTCGGCGGAGCCGACCTGGTCAAGGCGCTCAACGCGACCGGGCCCGCGCCCGAGTCCGTACAGAAGCCGGCCGGTGACAAGGACGAGAAGAAGGACGACGGCGGCTTCGGCGCCTGGTGGATCGTCGGCATCGTCTTCGTCGCCAGTGCGGGCGCGGGCATCCTGTTCAGCGGCCGCAAGAAGAAGAACCAGCAGCGGTGAGGACGCGTACGCGTCAGGTCGCGCTCCTCCTCGCCCTGTGCGCCGCGCTCGCGGTGCTGGGCGGGGCGGGGTCCGCGCAGGCGGCGACCGGCTACCGGTACTGGTCGTTCTGGGACCAGGGCGGCGGCGGGAAGTGGACGTACGCCACCCAGGGTCCGTCCACCGCCAGGCCCGCCGACGGTGATGTCCAGGGCTTCCGGTTCGCCGTGAGCCAGGACTCGCAGGACGCCGCGAAGCCGCGCGGGGCCGGGGACTTCCGGGCCATCTGCGGCGCCACCCCCGCCAAGGACAACGCGAAGCGGGTCGCGCTGGTCATCGACTTCGGTACGGCGGCCGACGCGCCCGACGGGGAGCGGCCGCCCGCGGCGCGCACCGCCTGTGCCCGGATCGGCCCGGACGCGACCAGCGCCGAGGCGCTCGCCGCGGTGGCGAAGCCGCTGCGGTACAACAGCGACGCGCTGCTGTGTGCGATCTCCGGCTACCCCAAGGCGGGCTGCGGGGACCAGGTCGCCGCCGGCGGCGGCAAGAAGACGGCCCCGGCGCCGGAGAGCACACCTGACGACGGCGGCCCCTCCGCCGGGATCCTGGTCGGCCTCGCCGCCGTCCTCGCGCTCGGCGCGGCCGGTGTGTGGCAGGCCCGCCGCCGCCGCGGACGACCGTGACCCTGCGCGCGCCCGAGGCGAACCGCAGCAACGCCCTGCACGCCGGGGCCTGGTGGCTGTGGGCGCTCGGGCTCGCCACCGCCGCGTCGCGAACCACCAATCCGCTGCTCCTCGGGCTGCTGGTGGGTGTCGCCGGTTACGTCGTCGCCGCACGCCGCACCGACGCGCCGTGGGCCCGTTCGTACGGCGCGTTCGTCAAGCTCGGCCTGGTGGTCATCGGGATCCGGCTGCTGTTCTCGGTGTTCCTCGGCTCGCCGATTCCCGGCACCCACACACTGTTCACGCTGCCCGAAGTACCGATGCCGGACTGGGCGAAGGGGGTGCGGATCGGCGGCCGAGTGACGGCCGAGCAACTGGTCTTCGCCCTGTACGACGGTTCGAAGCTCGCCACCCTCCTCATCTGCGTGGGCGCGGCCAACGCGCTCGCCAACCCTGCCCGGCTGCTCAAGTCGCTGCCCGGCGCGCTGTACGAGGTCGGGGTCGCCGTCGTCGTCGCGATGACCTTCGCGCCGAACATGGTCGCCGACGTACTGCGGTTGCGCACCGCGCGCCGGCTGCGCGGCCGCCCCACGGGCGGCATCAAGGCCGTCCTCCAGGTCGGGCTGCCGGTCCTGGAGGGCGCCCTGGAGCGGTCGGTCGCGGTGGCCGCTTCGATGGACGCACGCGGCTACGGGCGCAGCGCCCATGTCCCGCCCGCCGTGCGGCACACCACGACCGTGCTGACCATCGGCGGGCTGCTCGGCGTATGCGCCGGGTCTTACGGGCTGCTGGCCGCCGAAGGCGCCGGGTTCGGGCTGCCGGTGCTCGCCGTGGGACTGCTCGCCGCGATGGCGGGCCTGCGGCTCGGCGGCCGGCGCAGCATCCGTACCCGCTACCGGCCCGATCTGTGGGGCACGCGCGCGTGGCTGGTGGCCGGGTCGGGTGCGGCGGTCGGGGGGCTGATGATCTGGGCGGGCAGTTACGACCCGGTGGTTCTGCACCCGGGTGTGGTGCCGCTGGTCGCGCCGGAGTTCCCGCTGTGGCCCGCCGCGTCCGTACTGATCGGCCTGCTGCCGGCCCTCGTGGCCCCGGCGCACAGGGATCCGGCAGCACACAGGGAGCCGGCAGCGACAGACACAGGGAAAAGGACAGGCCAGTGATCCGGTTCGAGAATGTGTCGGTCAGTTACGCCGACGCCGCCGCGCCCGCGATCCGGGGTGTCGATCTCACCGTGCCCGAGGGTGAGCTGGTCCTGCTCGTCGGCCCGTCCGGAGTCGGCAAATCGACTTTGCTGACTGCGGTCTCCGGGCTCGTCCCGCACTTCACCGGCGGCACCCTGCGCGGCCGGGTCACCGTCGACGGCCGTGACACCCGCACCCACAAGCCCCGTGAGCTGGCCGACCTGGTCGGCACCGTCGGCCAGGACCCGCTGGCCCACTTCGTCACCGACACCGTCGAGGACGAGCTGGCGTACGGCATGGAGTCCCTGGGCATCGCCCCGGACGTGATGCGGCGCCGGGTCGAGGAGACCCTGGACCTGCTCGGTCTCGCCGAGCTGCGCGACCGCCCGATCGCCACGCTCTCCGGCGGCCAGCAGCAGCGCGTCGCGATCGGCTCGGTCCTCACCCCGCACCCGAAGGTGCTGGTCCTTGACGAGCCGACGTCCGCCCTGGACCCGGCCGCCGCCGAGGAAGTGCTGGCCGTACTGCAACGCCTCGTGCACGACCTGGGGACGACGGTACTGATGGCCGAGCACCGCCTGGAGCGGGTGGTGCAGTACGCCGACCAGGTCCTGCTGCTGCCCGGCCCCGGCGAGGCGCCCGTCCTCGGCGCGCCCGCCGCCGTCATGGCCGTGTCACCGGTGCATCCGCCGGTGGTGGCGCTGGGGCGGCTCGCGGGCTGGGACCCGCTGCCGCTGTCCGTACGGGACGCCCGCCGCCGGGCCGCCGGCCTGCGGGAGCGCCTCACGGACCGTACGCCCGCCGCCACGCCCGGGCCGCCGCCCGCCGCACCGGTCGCCGAGACCGACGCCCTGACGCTGCGGCGCGGGCGGACCGAGGCGCTGCGCCGGGTGACGCTGTCGGTGCGGCCGGGCGAGACCGTCGCGCTGATGGGCCGCAACGGCGCGGGCAAGTCGACGCTCCTGGGCGCGCTCGTCGGCATGCACGAGCCGACGTCGGGCGCGGTGCGTGTCGGCGGGAAGGTCCCGCACCGCACCCCGCCGCGCGAGATGATCCGCCGCGTCGGGCTCGTACCGCAGGAGCCGCGCGATCTGCTGTACGCCGACACCGTCGCCGCCGAGTGCGCGGCGGCCGACGGGGACACCGGCGCAGAGGCGGGCAGCTGCCGGGCACTGGTGACCGCGCTGCTCCCTGACGTACCGGACAGCACGCATCCACGGGACCTGTCGGAAGGGCAGCGGCTCGCGCTGGCCCTCGCCGTCGTACTGACCGGGCGGCCCCCGCTGCTGCTGCTCGACGAACCGACCCGCGGCCTGGACTACGCGGCCAAGGCCCGCCTCGTCACGATCTTGCGCGGTCTTGCGGCGGACGGGCACGCGATCGTGCTCGCCACCCACGATGTGGAGCTGGTGGCGGAGCTGGCGCACCGGGTGGTGATCCTCGCCGACGGCGAGGTGGTCGCCGACGGGCCGACGCCGGAGGTGGTGGTGTCCTCGCCCGCGTTCGCCCCGCAGGTCGCGAAGATCCTCGCGCCGCAGAAGTGGCTGACCGTGTCGCAGGTACGGGACGCGCTGACTGCCCCCGAGGCCGCCGTATGAGTGGACAGAAAGGGGCGGATCGCCGCCCGCGGGCCGTGCGGCTGGGCCCGCGGGCCGTCGTCGCACTGCTACTCATCAGCGTGATCGGGGTGATCGCGTTCGGCTGGCCGCTGCTCGCCGACTCCGCGTCCGGGCTCGCCCACTCGAAGGACGCGCCGTGGCTGTTCGCCGCGCTGCTCCCACTCCTCGTCGCGGTCGTCGTGGCGACCATCGCCGACTCGGGACTCGACGCGAAGGCCGTCGCGATGCTGGGCGTACTGGCCGCCGTGGGGGCCGCGCTGCGCCCGCTCGGGGCGGGCACCGCCGGTCTGGAGCCGATGTTCTTCCTGATGGTGCTGAGCGGGCGGGTGCTGGGCCCCGGCTTCGGCTTCGTGCTGGGCTCGGTGACGATGTTCGCCTCCGCGCTGCTCACCGGCGGCGTCGGTCCGTGGATGCCGTTCCAGATGCTGGCCATGGGCTGGTTCACGATGGGCGCGGGCCTGCTGCCGGGGGCGGAGCGGCTGCGTGGCCGCGCCGAGCTGCTGATGCTGGCGGCATACGGCTGTGTCGCGGCCTTCCTCTACGGCACGATCATGAACCTCCAGGGGTGGACGTACATCGGCGGGCTCTCCTCCGGTGTCTCCTTCCACCCCGGCGACCCGGTGCACGAGAACCTGGCCCGCTTCCTCGCCTACTGCGCGGCCACGTCGCTGGGCTGGGACCTGGGCCGGGCCGTCCTCACCGTCGTCCTGACCCTCACCATCGGCGCGACGGTCCTGAAGGCGCTGCGCCGGGCCACCCGCCGGGCGGCTTTCGAGGTGGCGGTCACATTCGAGACCCAAAGGCCGTAGGCAGTACGTCGCTTTCCGTGACGGAAATGCCCCGCAGCGGTGAGGCGGCCCACAGGACCTTGGTCCTCGACGAGCCCGGTTAGTAGCCGCGATCACCCCCTGGCGGATCTTGCCATGAGGCCGCGACCTGCGCAGACAGCGCCAATACCACTGCAGGTCCTTTCTGCCCGCCTAACCGGTTCGACTAGTAAGAGGCGTAATTGCCACGACATGTCCACTCTGCTCCACTGGAGCAGTCGCCGGGTGAAGCAGGCCGCCGCAATCGGCCCACCCCCGCGACATCCCCTGTTCCCGACGTTAGGTTCCTCCGTGTCTTCTGTGATCACTCGTCGCCTGACCACCCGCTCGAAGTCCGTGGCCGCCGGCGCTGCCGTGCTGCTCGGTTCCGTGGGCGTGGTGATGGGCGGCGGTACCTCCGAGGCCGCGGCGGCGACGCCGCAGTCGGCCGCGAAGAAGATCATCGCGGACGCCACTCAGTTCCAGTGCTTCGACAACATCGTCGAGCACGAGAGCGGCTGGGACCACAAGGCCAGCAACACCTCGTCCGGTGCGTACGGCCTGGTCCAGGCCCTGCCGGGCTCCAAGATGTCCTCCGCGGGCTCCGACTGGCAGACCAACCCGGCCACCCAGATCAAGTGGGGCGTGGACTACATGAACGACCGCTACGGCAACCCGTGCGGCGCGTGGAGCCACTGGCAGGCCAACGGCTGGTACTGATCAGCCGCACCACCGACTCGGCTCACGAAGGCCCCGTTGTGATTGACCGGGAAAGGTCAACCACGACGGGGCCTTCACCCATGCCCAGCCCGCCCGGGGACCTGTCCGCCCGGAGGCCGTCCGTCCGGGGCCCGTCCGTCCGGGGCCCGTCCACCAGGGGCCCCTCCGGGGCTCCGTCGGCGCCCCGCCCCACCTCAGCCCGTCCGGCGCTCGCGGACCGGGACCAAGGCGTGGGACCGCCTCTCGTCCTCCGACCCCGCCCACTCCAGCCGCCCATTTCAGCCGTCCGGCGTTTGAGGACCGGGACCGGGACGTGGGGCCGCCCCCACGCTCTCCCACCCCGCCCCTCCAGCCCGTCCGGCGTTTGAGGACCGGGGTCTGGGGCGGAGCCCCAGTTCGGGAAGGGGCGGGTAGGGGAACAGCGGCGCAGGCAACCCGCACCCCGCCCACGCACCGCACCCGCACCCCCGGGGGCCACCCGCCCCCTACAACCGCTGAATAATCGTCCCCGTGGCCAACGCCCCACCCGCACACATCGTGATCAGCGCGAACTCCTTTTCCCGGCGCTCCAGTTCATGCAACGCCGTAGCGATCAGCCGCGCCCCGGTCGCCCCCACGGGATGCCCCAGCGCGATCGCCCCGCCGTTCACATTCACCTTCTCCAGGTCCTGCTCGAAGACCTGCCCCCAGCTCAACACCACAGAGGCGAAAGCCTCATTGATCTCGACCAGGTCGATGTCCTTGAGCGACATCCCCGCCTTGCCGAGCACCGCCCGCGTCGCGTCGATCGGCCCGTCGAGGTGGAAGTGCGGGTCCGACCCGACCAGCGCCTGGGCGACGATCCGCGCCCGCGGCTTGAGCTTGAGCGCCCGCGCCATCCGCTTGGAAGCCCACAGGATCGCGCTCGAACCGTCCGATATCTGCGAGGAGTTGCCCGCGGTGTGCACAGCCGTCGGCATGACGGGCTTGAGCCGCCCCAGCGCCTCCATCGAGGTGTCGCGCAGCCCCTCGTCCCGATCGACGAGCCGCCACATGCCCTGCCCGGCCGCCTGCTCCTCCTCGGTGGTCGGCACCTGCACGGCGAAGGTCTCACGCTTGAAGCGCTCCTCGCCCCACGCCGCCACGGCCCGCTCCTGCGACAACAGCCCCAGCGAGTCGACGCGTTCGCGCGTCAGCCCGCGATTGCGCGCGATCCGCTCAGCCGCCTCGAACTGATTGGGCAGATCGACGTTCCACTCCTCGGGGAACGGCTTGCCAGGACCGTGCTTGGAGCCGCTCCCCAGCGGCACCCGTGACATCGCCTCGACGCCACAGCTGATGCCGACATCGATCGCCCCGGCGGCGATCATGTTGGCGACCATGTGGCTGGCCTGCTGCGAGGACCCGCACTGACAGTCCACGGTGGTCGCGGCGGTCTCGTACGGCAGCCCCATGGCGAGCCACGCGTTGCGCGCCGGGTTCATGGACTGCTCACCGGCGTGCGTGACCGTACCGCCGACGATCTGCTCGACGCAGTCGGCCTGGATTCCGGTGCGGCCGAGGAGCTCACGGTAGGTCTCACCCAGCAGATAGGCGGGGTGCAGGTTGGCGAGCGCGCCTCCGCGCTTGCCGATGGGGCTGCGTACAGCTTCGACGATGACGGGTTCCGCGGCCATGAGCTCGTCCTCTCCTTACCCGTAGGACGTCCCGGCGCCCACGGCAGGCTTGGAACTAGTACGCGTTCTAGTTCTCGCCTCAGTCTTATGAGTGGCGCCCCCGTAGCGCAAGGGCCCTGCACGCGGTATGCGCCCGCCGCGCACGCAACAGTTGGCGCCAAATCCCTTGCCACTTGTAGAACTCGTTACTACATTCCGGGCAACTTCTGATGGTCCATCAGACATGGAGTTGCCGATGCACTGCCCCGCGCTGCCCGACGGGTTCGACTTCACCGACCCCGACCTGCTCCAATCCCGGGTCCCTCACCCGGAGTTCGCACAGATGCGGCAGACCTCCCCGGTGTGGTGGTGCGCACAGCCGCACGGCATCTCCGGCTTCGACGACGCGGGCTACTGGGTGGTTACCCGACATGCGGACGTCAAATACGTCTCCACGCACCCGGAACTGTTCTCCTCCCACACAAACACCGCAGTCATCCGCTTCAACGAGTCGATCAGCCGCGACCAGATCGACGCACAGCGGCTGATCATGCTCAACATGGATCCGCCCGAGCACACCCGGGTCCGCCAGATCGTGCAGCGCGGTTTCACGCCCGGCGCCATCCGGTCGCTGGAGAACGCCCTGCGCGACCGGGCCCACTCGATCGTCGATGCGGCGCTCACGAACGCCAAGGAGGACGGCACCTTCGACTTCGTCACCAACATCGCCGTCGAACTGCCCCTGCAGGCCATCGCCGAGCTCATCGGCGTACCGCAGGAGGACCGGACCAAGATCTTCGACTGGTCCAACAAGATGGCGGCGTACGACGATCCGGAGTACGCGATCACCGAGGAAATCGGCACCGAGGCGGCCATGGAGATCGTCTCGTACGCCATGAACCTCGCCGCCGCCCGCAAGGAGTGTCCGGCGAAGGACATCGTGTCCACGCTGGTCGCGGCGGAGGGCGAAGGGAACCTGCAGCCCGACGAGTTCGGCTTCTTCGTCATTCTGCTGGCGGTGGCCGGCAACGAGACCACACGGAACGCGATCAGCCACGGCATGCACGCCTTCCTCACCCACCCCGAGCAGTGGGAGCTCTACAAACGCGAGCGCCCCGAGACCGCCGCCGAGGAGATCGTGCGCTGGGCGACGCCCGTCGTATCCTTCCAGCGGACCGCCACCGAGGACCTCGAACTGGGCGGCCAGGCGATCAAGAAGGGCGACCGGGTCGGCATCTTCTACTCCTCGGCCAACAACGACCCCGAGGTCTTCGAGAACCCGGAGGCCTTCGACATCACCCGCGACCCCAACCCGCATCTGGGATTCGGCGGCGGCGGCCCGCACTTCTGTCTGGGCAAGTCACTGGCCGTACTGGAGATCAACTTGATCTTCAACGCGATCGCGGACGCCCTGCCGGACCTCAAGCTGGTGGGCGCCCCGCGCCGCCTGCGCTCGGCCTGGCTGAACGGCATCAAGGAACTCCAGGTCAGCCGCGACTGAGGCCACCTGACCTGGGCGAGAACTGAGTGGCGGGGGCAACTCCACGCCCCCGCCAGCCCCTGCTCAGACGGGGCTGCTGACGGTCGTCCTGTTCTCCTGATGGTCTCGTGCCTGCGCGATGACGCCCGAGCGGGCCGCGTCCGACCCCGTTGCTCGGCTACTTCGACGTACTGACGCCCGCTTCGGATTCCACTTCCACGCCCCCGGCCGACGCGGGCGATGAGGTCGACGCGCCCCCGTCCGCCTCCGCCCTGCTCTCCGGCACCGACGGGACGGCCAGGGCGGACGACACAACCGCCGTCCCCTCCCCCGACACATTCGTCATCTTCTCCGCCTTCGCCAACTTCCGCGGACCGCACAGCACGTACGTCAGGCCGAAGCCCGCTCCGACGACCGCCGCGCCGCCCACCGCGTCCAGCACCCAGTGGTTGGCCGTGCCGACGATCGCGCCGATCGTGAACAGCGGGTGCAGCAGGCCCAGGAGTCTCATCCACAGCTTGGGCGCGACCATGAGCACCGTCAGGCCGCACCACAGGGACCAGCCGAAGTGCAGCGAGGGCATCGCCGCGTACTGGTTGGTGAGTTCCGTCATCAGCCCGTAGTCGGGCTTGGCGAAGTCCTGCGGCCCGTGCACCGTGTCGACGAAGCCGAGGCCCTCCATCAGGCGCGGTGGTGCGAGCGGGTAGAACCAGAAGCCGACCAGCGCGAGTACGGTCGCGAAGCCGAGTGAGCTGCGGGCCCAGCGGTAGTCCGCGGGGCGCCGGATGTAGAGCGCGCCGAGGACCATCAGCGGCAGCACGAAGTGGAACGACGTGTAGTAGAAGTTGAAGAAGTCTTCCAGCCAGCCGTTGCGCACGACCAGCTGGTTGAACCAGTGCTCGATGTCGATGTGCAGGAACTGCTCCACCGAGAGGATGTGCCGGGCGTTCTCCTCGGCGGTGGGGCGGCCACTCGTGGCGGCGAGGCGCACATGCGAGTACGCGGAGTAGCCCACGCGGATCAGCAGCAGTTCGAGGAGCAGGTTCGGGCGGGAGAGCAGCCGACGCCAGACCGGCATCAGCGGCACCCGGCTCCACCGGGACGCCACCGGCTTCGCGTAGTCGGTGGTGATGGGCTGGAGCCAGTACGGGGAGGTCCGCGACGCGAAGGGCACCGCGCACGCGGCGACGAGCGCCACGACCAGGAGGGCGTTCTCGCGGACCGGGTTCAGCACCGTCATGTTGGGCAGCAGCATCTCGCCCGGCAGCGTCATCACCAGGACGACCGCCGCGGGCCACACCATCCGGTCCGAGGCCCGCTTTCCCACCCGGCCGACGACCGCGAGCAGCACCCACAGCAGCTGGTGCTGCCAGGCGGTCGGTGAGACGGCGACCGCCACGCAGCCGGTGATCGCGACGGCGAGCAGCAACTGCCCGTCCTTCGCGTAGCGCACGGCGCGCCGCAGGCCGAGGACGACGACGGCCAGGCCGAGCAGCAGGAACAGCCCGATCTCCAGCGGACCTTCCAGACCGAGGCGCAGCAGCGCGCCGTGCAGCGACTGGTTGGCGAGGCTGTCGGGGCGCGCGCCGAGTCCGGCGCCCGCCACGTGGTGCACCCAGTATGTCCAGGAGTCCTGCGGCAGCGCGGCCCAGGTCAGTGCCGAGCAGGCGGCGAACGTCAGGCCCGAGGTGAGGGACGCGCGTCTGCGTCCGGTCAGCCACAGCAGGGGCGCGAACAGCAGCATGGTGGGCTGGAGGGCGGCGGCGATGCCGATGAGGATGCCGGAGCTGCGTTCGCCGCGCGCCTGGAAACAGCCCAGGAGGACGAACAGCACCGGGATGATGCTGGTCTGGCCGAGGTGGAGCGTGTTGCGCACGGGCAGCGACAGCATCAGCAGGCTGATCGCGACGGGCGCCGCCAGCAGCGCCGTACGCCGCGACACGGTCCCCGGCAGCGCGCGGGCGGCCACGACGCCGAGGACGGCGACGAGCAGCAGCGTTCCGAAGGTCCAGGCGACGCCGAGGTTCTGCTCGGCGGAGCGGGCCAGTGGCTTCAGGACAAGCCCCGCGAAGGGCGTACCGGTGAAGCGGTCGGAGTCGTAGAGCGAGCCCACCACATGCAGCACGCCCCGCTCACCGATCCACGTCTCCAGGTCGGTCAGGCGCTCGCCGGGCGGGGTCCGCAGCACTGTCGCGATCTGCCGTACGGCCAGGATCGCCACGACCGCCCACAGCGCGACCCTTGCCGCCCCGACCCTGCTCCCCATGCCGAGCATTCCGCCCGGTCCGCCCTGCTCCGCATTCGCCACGTCGCGCTGCCCCTCCCACCCTTGCCTGCACCATTCGAATGGTGCGTAGAGCCTCGCACTGCCCTGTGCGCAAGACGCAGGCAACCCCCACTTCGCCTGACTGTCATCCAGTTTTGTCCGAAGGACGATGGTGCATCGCGATCCGTTCCGCCATGGCGCCGCGACATGGATCACAAAGGGGGCGCCCGGACGGCCCCGCGAGGGTGCCGGAACCGCGCACCCGGCCGCACCGTCCGAGATCTTGCGGAGGCACAACGCCACGGCACGGCGGAGGGACACGGGGATGGCGGGGGGGGCGCCAGGGACGACGGGGACAGGGACGAGAACCGGGCCGCGGGAGACTCCGCGCCACCGGGCGCTGCTGGTCGCCCTGCTGCTCATGGCCCTGCAGCTCGGCTCGCTCCGCGTACCGGTGTGGCTGCTGACCTTCGGCGGTCCGCTGCTGGTGCTCGCGGTGGGCGCGCTGCTGGTCGTACGGGCCCGGGGCGCCCGGTCACTCCCCCGCCGCCGGTGTACGTGCCGCCGGCACTGGCCTGACGCCGGCCGGAGCCCGGGAGGCGTACGGCAGGATGGGGGCATGAGCGTCGTAAAGATCAACGTACTGACCGTCCCCGCCGAGCAGCGCGAGATCCTGGAGAAGCGCTTCGCCTCGCGCGCCGGGTCCGTGGAGAACTCCGACGGCTTCGAGTGGTTCGAGCTGTTGCGCCCCGTCGAGGGGACCGAGCAGTACCTCGTCTACACCCGGTGGGCCGACGAGGCGTCCTTCCAGGCATGGATGGAGGGCTCGATGAAGACCGCCCACCAGGGCGGTCAGGGCAGCGGCGAAGGCGGCGAGCGTCCCAAGCCCGCCGCCTCCGGATCCACGCTGTGGTCCTTCGATGTGGTCCAGCAGGCCGCCCCGAAGAAGGATGTCTGAGGGCTCAGGCCCGTACATCCACTCACCACAGCAGGTCTTCACTCACAGCTGCAGAAGTCGATCCGTCAACTCCCGGTACGTGCGCAGCGCGACCCGCAGCTCCTCCGTCTCGGCCTGGCGGCCCTCGTCCGCCCAGGTCGTGCGCAGGGTGCGGCGCCGCTCGGCGAGCGTGTCGGTGAGCTGACGGGCGGTCTCCTCCAGGAGGCTGTCGGCCTCTTCGACCGAGCGGCGCGGGCCGTCCACGAAGGTGTTGACCGTCTGCTGCAGCCGCAGGCCGATCTTCTCGCGCTCGCCCTGCGGGAGCAGCCGGCCGATGGTTGACTCCGTACCTGCGGCGGGCGACCGGTCGGGCTGGTGCGACTCGGTCGGCCGGTGCGACTCGCTCGGTCGGTGAGCCCGGTCGGGCTCACCGACCGAGCGGCCGGGCGCGGCTGAGGGCGCACCGTCCTGGCCCTGCGGCCCCCGTCCGGCGTCCGGCACCGGGACCTTGGGCCTCAACCCGGCGTCCCGTCCAGGACCTTCAGGCTTCAGTCCGTCGCCTCGCTCCCCGGGCCTCAGCCCGGAGCCCTGCTGCTCATCGGGCCTGAGCTCGGCGCCCTGGCCCTCCTGTCCGACCCCGGTGCCCCGGCCCTGGCCGGAAGACCTGGGCACTGCGCCCTGCCCGTCCGGCCTCGGCGGCGTCTGGGGCTGCGACTTCGGGTCGTTCTCTCGTTCCGCTTCGTACCTCATCAGGCACCACTACCCTTCGCGTGATCGCTCCGGCTCGGGGACCACTTGGCACCACTGCGTCCGGTGCCTCCCTTGTGGTCCTTGCCGTCTTCGGTGTGCTGCGGACGGTGCTGGCCGCTGTCGGCCGGCTTGGCGGTGACCAGAACCTCGAAGAGCTCACGCGCCTCGATCATCGCTTCACGCATCTGTTCCGTGCTGTTCTCGCCGTGCGCCGCACGGTGGACCTTGCGGTAGCCGTTGACCTGCGCCGCGTGGTGCACGGACAGCGCGGAGAACTGCTCGTCGTACTGCGTGCCGTCCGGGAAGCCCCGGTCGGCCGCCAGCCGGGCCAGCAGCTTGTCGGCCTCGGCCACGGCGCGCTGCGGGGAGTCGACGAACTGCTCCTGCGCGCCGGCCCAGTGGGCGACGTACTGTTCACGCGTCTCGGCGGTCAGCGGCCGGAGTTCGAGCGAGCCGTGGCGCTTCACGCGCTCACCGAGCTCGCGATCCGCCGCCTTGGTGTCACCGTCGTGGCGGGCCACGACCCTGTCGTACTCGGGACCGAACCGGCGCTTCAGCCCGCGCCCACCACCGGCACCGGCCTTGCCTCGTCCGACGATGACGACGGCGGCTACGACAAGGACGACCACCGCGATCAGGGCGATGATCCAGACTGTGGACATGGCTGCCTTCCCGGTTGTCGGTTTTTCAAAGGCTTACGACTGTTCGAGTTGCCAGGAAACCGGTCGCCAAACAAGCCACGGTTCAGGTACAGAGATGACCATGAACTGGATCGTGTCCCCCGAGCGCTTCGACACCCCTGAGGCGACCGCGCTGCGCCGCGATTACTACGGCGAGGTCGCGGGCCGGTACTGGGAGCGTCCCGCGACCGCCCAGGAGATCGACGACGGCCTGACCGACGACGGGGTCGAACTGCTCGCGCCGCCCACCGGACTGTTCCTCCTGGGCCGCGCCGACGGGGTGGCGGCCGGCTGCATCGGAGTGCGTGTGCTGGACGCGGACACCGCCGAGCTGACGCGCGTGTACGTATGCCCCGCGTTCCGTGGCAAGGGCGGCGCCGGTCTGCTGATGACCGTCGCCGAGGAGGCGGCCCGCGGCTTCGGAGTCGAGCGGATCCGTCTCGACACCCGCGACGACCTGGTGGAGGCGCGTGCGCTGTATGCCAGGCACGGCTTCCTGGAAGTCCCGGCGTTCAACAACGGGCCGTACGCCGAGCACTGGTTCGCCAAGGAGCTGTAACCGGCGGGACGGTTCGGCGCGCCCGGTCAGGAGTCAGGAGTCCTGGTGCGGAGGCCGGTCGTGGCGGGTCGACACCGCCGCGTGGTCCCAGCGCGGCGCCGGGGTGTACGGCCGGTCGCCGTCGGAGCCGCTCACCTCGGCGCTCAGGTCCTCTACCAGCTTGACCAGGTCCCTCGGCCGGTCCGGGCACCACCAGTCGCCGAGCAGTTCGGCGAGGGACTCCTCGCGGGCCCTGCAGAGCCTGCCCGCGGCCTCCTCGCCCTTCTCGGACAGCACCAGCCGCATCCCCTCGCGCCTGGCGAGCCCGCGCTCCTCGACCTGCCGGGACGCGTCGGTGATGGACTTGAGCGGCACGGGGGTGACTTCGGCGAGCGCCGCCGGTTCGACGGCGCCCTCACGCTTGATCCGCAGCAGCAGCCAACTCGCCGCGGGAAGAAGGTCGTAGCCGGCCTTCGCGGTGATCTTCACGTAGATCTCGCGCCGCCCCTCGCGGGTCGCCAGCACCGAAAGGGCGCGGGCGCATTCGTCGTACGAGGAACGCTCGACGGGGTTGGACGCCAGCGTCTGCCCGGCGTCGGGCGCGGTCACCGCGCCGCGCAGCTTGTCCTCCTTGAGCAGCCAGGCGACGAGGAAGGCGAGCGCGACGACGGGGGCGGCGTACAGGAAGACATCGGTGATCGATGTCGCGTACGCGTCCAGCACCGGCGCGCGCAGCGCGGGAGGGAGTTGGGTGACGTCGCGGGGGTTCGCCGCGATCTGGTCCGGGCCGATACCGGGCGGCAGCTGCTGCCCGGTCAGGGTGGTGTCCAGCTTGTCGACCAGTCGGTTGGTGAAGATCGTGCCGAAGATGGCGACACCGAAGGAGGCGCCGATGGAGCGGAAGAAGGTCGCACCCGAGGTGGCGACGCCCAGGTCCGCGTAGCTGACGGCGTTCTGGACGACCAGCACAAGCACCTGCATCACCAGGCCGAGCCCTGCGCCGAAGACGAAGAAGTAAGCGCTCATCTCCCAGGTCCCGCTGGTCGCGGTCAGCCGGTGCAGCAGGAGCAGGCCGATGGCGGTGATCGCCGTACCGGCGATGGGGAAGACCTTCCAGCGGCCCGTACGGCTGACGATCTGGCCGGACACGGTCGAGGTGATCAGCAGGCCGAGGACCATCGGCAGCATGTGCACGCCCGACATCGTGGGTGTGACGCCCTGCACGACCTGGAGGAACGTCGGCAGATACGTCATCGCGCCGAACATCGCGAAGCCGACGATGAAGCTGATCACCGCGACGAGCGAGAAGGTCCTGATCCCGAAGAGCTTGAGCGGCAGCACGGGCTCGACGGCCCTGCGCTCGACGGCCACGAACACGACGAGGAGCGCAGCGCCGAGGACCGCGAGAGCGATGATCTGCGCCGAACCCCAGGCCCAGGTCGTGCCGCCGAGGGAGGCCACGAGGATCAGGCAGGTGGCGACCGAGGCGATGAGGAACGTGCCGAGGTAGTCGATGGTGTGCCGAGTGCCGCGGACCGGGATGTGCAGCACGGCCGCGATCACCAGCAGGGCGACGACGCCGATCGGGAGGTTGACGTAGAAGACCCAGCGCCAGCTCAGGTGCTCGGTGAAGAGCCCGCCGAGCAGCGGACCGAGGACGCTGGTCGCGCCGAAGACCGCACCGAACAGGCCCTGGTACTTGCCTCGTTCGCGCGGCGGTACAAGGTCGCCGACGATCGCCATCGACAGCACCATCAGGCCACCGCCGCCCAGGCCCTGGAGGGCGCGGAAGCCGATGAGCTGCGGCATGTTCTGCGCCATGCCGCACAGCGCGGAGCCGATCAGGAAGATGACGATGGCGGCCTGGAAGAGCTTCTTGCGGCCGTACTGGTCGCCGAGTTTCCCCCACAGCGGAGTGGCCGCCGTCGCGGCGAGCAGGTACGCCGTGACGACCCAGGACAGGTGCTCCATGCCGCCGAGTTCGCTGACGATGGTCGGCAGTGCGGTCGAGACGATCGTCTGGTCGAGCGCTGCGAGCAGCATGCCGAGGAGCAGCGCCCCGATGGCGACGAGGGTCGTCCGTCGGCTGTTGGCCGGTTCCGCGGCGGGGAGCACGGCTGCGGCGCCGCTCGCTGGCTGAGCCATGGATGACCACTCCTCGGGTTTCCTTGGATCGGCTGCACCTTCCATCCTGGTCGGTGTGGCCCGATATGGCCTGCCGAGTGCGGGCGGGCCTGCTGGGCATCCCTGCGCCGGGTCTGCATAATCGCTGGCAGTTCGAGGGAGGGGACCCACGATGAGCGGACACATATGTCCCGGATGCGGTACGGACCGGGGCGCCGCATCCGGCGGTGACGGACCCGGCTGCGGGTGCGCGGAGCGTGCGGTGGAGGCCGCACGGGCCGCGAGGGCGGCCGAGATCGCGGCGGCCGAGGACTTCGACCCGCTGCGGATCAGGCCGTACGTGACGCTTCCCGAGCCCGATGCGCAGGATGACGATGTGCGGCCCGGGGACACGGGTGGGGATGCGGGTGGAGACGGAGGTGCGGACGGGGACGGGGACGGGGACGGGGACGGGCGTGGTGCATCGGGGGGCGCGTATCCGGACCGTGTCGTCGCTCCGGACGGGCTCGGTGGGCCCGCTGGGCCTGGGGCCGCGCTGCCGACGGGGGCGGCAGGCTCGGCGGGGTCCACGATGCCGATGGGGCTGGTGGGGCCGGGGGGCGGCTCAAGCGCTGCGGACCCTGCCCCGGCCC
This sequence comes from Streptomyces sp. H27-C3, assembly GCF_030063415.1. GTDB lineage: Bacteria > Actinomycetota > Actinomycetes > Streptomycetales > Streptomycetaceae > Streptomyces. Next base: position 58,144 of record NZ_JASITA010000013.1, read on the forward strand.
GGCCGCCGGGTCCCGCTGAGGAGCCGCCCGTACCCCGTCGAGGGCGTCCTGCGCTGTGGGCGGCGGTGGCGGGAGGGGTGGCCGCCGCGACGGTGGGGGCGCTGGCGATCGCGGGCGGGCTGTCCTCCACGGACATTGAGCGGGACCGCGCGCTGCCGCCCACGGTGACGAGTGCGCCGGGCCCGAGCGACGACCCCGTGGCGCCTGCCTCGGCGTCGGCACCGGCGGATCGCGTGTCCAGGACGCCGTCCGCCCCGGCCGCCGCGTCGCGGTCGGCGTCCCCGTCCCCCTCGCGCACTTCATCGGCGACCCCTGCTCCGAGCGCGTCGAAGGCGCTCCCCCCGCCGTCGCCACCGGCTCCTTCCACCGCGCAGGCGACGGGCACGGTGGAGACGTCCCCGGAGCCCGCCGCCGACGCGCTGAACCTGGGTGACAGCGGGCCGGAAGTGGTGGAGCTGCAGGACAGGCTGGGGCAGGTCTGGCTGTACTACGGGCCGGACGACGGCTCGTACAGCGCGGACGTGGAGCAGGCCGTGCGGACGTACCAGTCGTACATGTCCATCGAGGGCGACCCCGAAGGCTCCTACGGGCCGCACACCCGCCGCGTCCTGGAGGCGTCGACCGACGAGCCCGGCCGGACCTGAGCGCGGGTCCGGACCGTCCCAACGGGCTATGGATTCGTACGGGGCCTGCGGAGGACCGTGGGCGGATGACGAAGAGTTGGCTGTTTCTGGCCCTGCCCCTGGTGATTCCGCTGCTCCTGATCTTCCGGCTGCTCCGCCGCCGCACAGGAGGCGGGTCCGGACCCGGCGGGCCGCCGTCCGCGGGGACGCGGGAGCCGCGACGCCCGAAGCCCTCTCCGCCCGCCGCCACGGAGGCTCTGGCGGTGCCCTGAGGGGGCGGGGTGGCGCGCGGCCGACGTATTTTGTATCCTCAAGGAACAAAGTGGCCTCCGCCCGTACTCCCTGACCGGCGGGCGGAGGCCACTTGTCTCTCTTTCTCCCCGCTCTGGAGTACGCCGATGCCGGCCACCACCGTCCTGACCGCCCGCGCCCTCCTGCTCGACATGGACGGCACGCTCGTCAATTCGGACGCGGTGGTCGAGCGCGTCTGGCGCCGCTGGGCCGAGGAGCACGGCCTGGTCCCCGAAGAGGCACTCAAAATCGTGCACGGCCGCCAGGGCTACGCGACGATGGCAGTCCTGCTGCCGGAGCGCCCCGTCGAACAGAACTACGCGGACAACCGCACGCTGCTCACCGAGGAGACCGCCGATGTCGAAGGCGTCGTAGCGATCCCCGGCGCCCCCGCCTTCCTGGCCGCGCTGGCCGCCCTCCCGCATGCCCTGGTCACCTCGGCCGACGAGGCGCTGGCGCAGGCCCGGATGGCCGCAGCCGCCCTGCCCATGCCCGACACCCGGGTCACCGCGGAGCTCGTCGGAGCCAGCAAGCCGGACCCGGAGGGCTTCCTCAAGGGCGCGGCCGAACTGGGCTTCGCGCCGGCCGACTGCATCGTCTTCGAGGACTCGGAGGCGGGCATCACGGCCGGCCGGGCCGCCGGCATGCGCGTGGTGGGCGTGGGCCCGCGCGCGGGTGCGCACAGCCCCACCGCGCACGTCGCGGACCTGACCGGTATCAGCGTCGTACCGACCGCGGACGGCGCGCTGGAGCTTCACATCTCGCACTGAGAGCCATGAAACGACCACCGCTGCGGGCCCGCATCGCACACCGCGACGCGGGCCCGTCGCCGTCGGCCCGCGATCAGCCCGCGATCGCCTCGAACAGGCTGAACGCCGCGAGCGCCAGCATCAGCGCCGCCGCCACCTTGGTGATCAGGCTCAGCGGTACGTACTTCATCAGCGTGCGACCCCCCAGGATGCCGATGCCCGCGACCGCCCACAGCGCGAGCACCGCGCCGAGACCCACGGAGACCGGGTCGTCGTACCGCGCGGCCAGGGTCGCCGTCATGATTTGGGTGAGGTCGCCGAACTCCGCGACCAGGATGAGCATGAATCCCGCGCCGGACACCTTCCAGAAGGACTGGTCCGCGGGGGCCTTGACCTGTTCCTCGCCGTCGTCCTTCTTCAGCAGCAGTACAGCCGCGCCCGCGAGGAACAGGACACCCACGACACCCTGTACGAGCCGGTGCGGGAGCAGGGTCAGCACGCTGCCCGCGGCGATGGCGAGGCCCACATGGACGGCGAAGGCGGCCGCGACGCCCACGAAGACGTAACTGGCGCGGTAGCGGGTGCCGAGCATCAGGCCGGCGAGGGCGGTCTTGTCGGGGAGTTCGGCGAGAAAGACGGTGCCGAAGACGATCGCCATGATGGTGAAGCTGATCACGAAAGGGGGTTCCTCAATCGGTCGGGCTGCCCGTACCGAAAGGACCTGGGTGGTTCAGGGGTCACTTCGGCACGACAGCGTTCATGGAACAACACTGTGGCCGAAGGTCTCGCTGGAGGACCGTGAAAACAGTCCCCCTCCGGGCGCCGGCTGAGGCGAGCTCAGCAGTATGTCGACGGTCCGGCGAAGAGCTACTCCCCTTCTGCTCGGTACACGATACGCGACGCCCGCACCCGCCCGCCAGGCCGAAGGTCCCTACCGGCGGCCCACACACCCGCCCGTCGGGGCCGGAGGTCCCGGCACGCGACACCCCCGCCCGACCGTCAGGGCGCCACGCCTCGGTAGAGCCGTCCGCGCGCCACCAGCTCCAGGACCACCGCGACCGCCACCGCCTGCACCGCGAGCAGCGCCACCAGCACGAAGAGCTGCACCACCCCCGCCAGCAGCGGTGAGGCGCCGCCGAGCAGCATGCCGACGAACGCACCCGGCAGCGTGACCAGACCCACCGTCCTGGTCTGGTCGAGCCCCGGCAGCAGCGCGTCGGACGCCGCAGGGCGGGCCACCTCCAGCCGGGCCTCGCGGTCCAGCAGCCCGAGCGCCATGCCCGCCTCCACCTCCCCGCGCCGCAGCGCGAGCTCGTCGAGGGCTCGCCGACCGCCCAGCACCGACGCGGTGAGCGCACCGCCGATGAGGATGCCGGTGACCGGGACCAGCGTGATGCCGACGGCCGGGACGAGCCCGGTGAGCAGGAGCGCCGCGACGACGGGGGCGACGCCCGCGCCGATCGGCAGGGCCGCCCACCACCAGGACCCGTTGTCGGTGATACGACGACCAGCGGTGCGCACGGCCACCGCGTACATCAGCGCGAGAAAGGCGAGCAGCAGCCAGCCGGAGCGTGCGACCCAGCCGATGAGGAGCGCCACGGCGGCGAGTTGGAGCGCGGCGCGTACCCCAGCGGTGGCGACCGCGCGGCCCTGGCCCCGACCGCCGTCCCCGGAGAGGCGCGCGTAGGAGACGACGGTCACCGCGACCGCGAGCAGCACGGCGAGGACGGCCCCGAGCGTGGCGTTGGCGGGCAGCAGCGTCTGGGCCGCCGCCCAGTCGGGCGGCCGGGATGCGGGATCAGCCGGTACGGGCACGGCGCAACCCTAGGCCGATGGTGGCCGGGTCCGGGCGGACGCGCGGCCGACCCGAGGTGGTGAAGCGCGGCCGACCCGGTTCGACGCGCGGCCAACACCGGCCCCGTGGAGGAAAGGTGCCGGATCGTCAGAACGCTTGTCGTGACGTGCACATGTCGTCACCCTGTTACCTGGCGCCCACCCCCAGGCAACCTGGCGCCGACACGATGGCCGGGCCCCCACGGGCGGTACGGCCAAGCCACCCCCCACATCAAGGGAGTTCGCATGTCAGGTGTCTACGCGCGTCGAATAGCCGTCCTCACCGCGTCCGCCGCACTCGCCGGCACGAGCGTCCTGCTCACCGCCCCCACCGCCCAGGCGGCCCCGCCGACCCCGGTCAGCGCTGCCACCGCCCGCACCTACCTCGGCCAGCTGACGGAACAGGCCGAGGGCTCGTCCACCGGCTACAGCCGGGAGAAGTTCCCGCACTGGAGCACCCAGTCCGGGGCCTGCAACACCCGTGAGGTCGTACTCAAGCGCGACGGTACGAACGTCCAGCAGGACGCCGCCTGCGCCGCGGTCAGTGGCACGTGGTACTCCGAGTACGACGGAGCCACCTGGAGCGCCGCCTCCGACGTCGACATCGACCACATGGTCCCGCTCGCCGAGGCCTGGCGCTCGGGCGCCAGCGGCTGGACGACCGCCCAGCGGCAGTCCTTCGCCAACGACCTGTCCCAGCCGCAGCTGATCGCCGTCACCGACAACGTCAATCAGAGCAAGAGCGACCAGGACCCGGCGGAGTGGCTGCCGCCGCGCACCGCCTACCGCTGCGTGTACGCCCGGATGTGGGTGGACGTGAAGCACCACTGGAAGCTGACGGTGAACGCCGCGGAGAAGACCGCCCTGCAGGGCGTCCTCAACAACTGCTGAGACCCGCCGGGGACGGCTGGGCCCTCCGGGAACATCTGCGCGAAATCTCCCGGAACCTCATAGAACCTCCCGGGCGGAACCTCCCCACCCTCCTCCGTCGTTCCGTACCGTACGGGGCGTGCCCGACCGGGGCACGACGGAGGAGGGCACACATGGCCGGGCTGCGCCTGGGACCACTGCTGCGGCACATCGACCAGGAGACCGGCGATGCCGCGACCGTCTGGGTCGAGACGGACCGCCCCTGCACGGCTCGGGTGCGGTGCGTCGGTGACGCCGGGGCGGGCGGCTCGGCGCGTACGTTCCAGATCGCCGGGCACCACTACGCGCTGGTGACCGTGACCGGACTGCTGCCGGGCGCGGAGACGGCGTACGAGGTGCTGCTCGACGAGCGCCTCGTCTGGCCCCTGACGGGCTCCCGCTTCCCACCGAGCATCATCCGCACGCCGGACACGGCATCGGAGCAGTCGGTGCGGATCGCCTTCGGCTCCTGCCGGTGGGCCTCGGCGCCCGCGGGCGAGAAGGACCCGGTGGGTGCCGACGCCCTGGACACGCTCGCCGCGAGCCTGGCCGCCGACCCGAAGGCCGCGCGCCCCGACGTGCTGCTGCTCCTGGGCGACCAGGTGTACGCGGACGAGACGTCGAAGGCGACGCGGCGCTGGCTGGCCGCGCGGCGCGATCTGCGCGAGGCGCCGGGGGCGGAGGTCGCGGACTACGAGGAGTACACCCGGCTCTACTACGAGTCCTGGCTGGACCCCGAGGTGCGCTGGCTGCTGTCCACCGTCCCCAGCTGCATGATCTTCGACGACCACGACGTGATCGACGACTGGAACACCAGCGCGCCCTGGCTGGCCGAGATGCGCGACACCCCCTGGTGGCAGGAGCGGGTGGTCAGCGGCCTGATGTCGTACTGGGTCTATCAGCACCTGGGCAACCTCTCGCCCACCGAACTCGCCGCGGACGAACTGTTCGCGGCGGTACGGCAGACGCCCGACGGGACGGACCTGCTGCGGGAGTTCGCGGCGCGGGCCGACGCCGACCCGGCGGGCACGCGCTGGAGCTACCGGCGCGACTTCGGCCGGGTGCGGCTGCTGATGGTGGACACCAGGGCGGCCCGTGTCCTGGAGGAGCAGCGGCGCGCGATGCTCGACGCCGGGGAGGAGCAGTGGGTCCGCGACCAGGCGCTGGAGGACCCGGGTTCGTACGACCATCTCCTGATCGGGACCTCGCTGCCGTGGCTGCTGCCGCCGCTGGTCCATGACGCGGAGAGCTGGAACGCCGCGCTGTGCCGGGGCGAGCGGGGCGAGCGCTGGGCGCGCTTCGGTGAGGATCTGCGCAGGCGGGCGGATCTGGAGCACTGGGCGGCCTTCCCGGATTCCTTCGAGCGGCTCGCGACGCTGATCGCGGAGGCGGGGTCGGGGCCCGACGCCCCGGCGACGGTGTGCGTGCTGTCCGGGGACGTGCACCACGCCTACATCGCGGAGCCCCGGTGGCACACGGGCGGTCCAGACGCGCATGTGCTGCAACTGACCTGCTCCCCCGTGCACAACGGCATCCCCCGTTCCGTACGGATGGGCTTCCGCTTCGGCTGGAGCAGGTCAGGCCGGCGCCTGGGCCGCTTCCTGGCGCGGCACGGGCGGGTGGCCGAGCCGCAGATCAAGTGGCGCAAGACATCCGGGCCGTGGTTCGGGAACCAGTTGATGACGCTGACGCTGCGCGGGCGGGCTTCGACGCTGCAGCTGGATCAGGCGCGCGCCAAACGAGGTGGCGGTGTTCGGCTCGCGACCGTACTGGAGAGGAATTTGACCGAATCAGAATGAAGTATTGAGAAGTACTGCGAAGTGTTGATTTACTGCCGTGATCCTTCCCACAGCGGAGGGGGATCATCGTCAGGATGATTACGACTTCCGGTGCTCCCCCCGCATGATGAACCGGACCCTCAGCTTCCAGTAGTCCTCATGCCTCAACGCCCCGGGAGTCACCGGTTTGTCCGCAGCGCATCACGCCCTCGCTGTCGTCGGCGCCGGCCCCCGGGGCACCAGCGTGCTCGAACGGCTCTGCGCCTCCGTGCCCGCGCTCGCGCCGGACGCACTGCTGACGGTCCATGTCGTGGACCCCGCGCCGCCCGGCCCCGGCAGGGTCTGGCGGACCGGACAGCCGGCCGACCTGCTGATGAACACCGTCGCCTCGCAGGTCACCCTCTTCACCGACGAGAGCGTCGTCTGCGCGGGCCCGGTCCGTCCGGGGCCGAGCCTGTACGAGTGGGCCGCCGACCGCGGCGACGAGACGCTCGGCCCCGACGACTATCCGACGCGCGCCTGCTACGGCCGCTACTTGGAGTGGGTCTTCGGCCGGGTGGTGCGCGCCGCACCCGGAACGGTGACGGTGCGAGTGCACCCGGCACGGGCCGTCGGCCTCCAGGACGCCTCCGACGCGACCCAGATCCTGACTCTCGACAACGGTGTCACGCTCACCGGTCTCAGCGCGGTGGTCCTCGCCCAGGGGCACCTGCCGGTGTTCCCGGACACCTCTCAGGCCGCCCTCACGGCATACGCCGCCCGGCACGGCCTGCGTCATCTGCCGCCCGCCAACCCCGCCGACCTCGACCTGTCGGCCATCGCACCGGGCGAACCGGTCCTGCTGCGCGGCCTGGGCCTCAACTTCTTCGACCACATGGCGCTGTTGACGGCCGGCCGGGGCGGCACCTTCACCCGCCGCGCCGACGGCAGCCTCGACTACCGTCCCAGCGGCCGCGAACCCCGCCTGTACGCGGGGTCACGGCGCGGGGTGCCGCACCAGGCGCGCGGCGACAACGCGAAGGGCCCGTACGGCCGGCACGAGCCGCAGCTCCTCACCCCGGCGGCGATAGCGGCCTTCCGGGTCCGGGCGGACGCGGGCGATCCGCCGGACTTCCGCGGCGAGATATGGCCGTTGGTCGCCAAGGAGGTGGAAACGGTCTTCTACGAGACGCTGCTCGGGGAGACGCAGCCTTCGGGCGACGGGGGTATTGCCGGGAATTCGGGCTTCCGGGCTCGCTTCCTGGCCGCGCCGCACCGCAGCGGCCAGGAGGCCGACGTACTGGGCGAGTTCGGGATACCGGCGCACGAGCGCTGGTGTTGGGACCTGATCGCCCGCCCGTACACCGGCCGCACCTTCCACGACCCGGCCGACCACCGCGGCTGGCTCCTGCACCACCTGCGGCGGGACGCGGCGCACGCGGCGCTCGGCAATGTGGCGGGTCCGCGCAAGGCGGCCCTGGACGTCCTGCGCGACCTGCGCAACGAGCTGCGCCAGATCGTCGACCACGCCGGACTGCCCGGCGCCTCCCGGCGCGATCACCTCGACCGCTGGTACACGCCGCTCAACGCTTTCCTCTCCATCGGGCCGCCGCGCCGCAGGATCGAGGAGATGACGGCCCTGATCGAGGCGGGCGTACTCGATGTGATCGGCCCGCGGACGACCGTGCGCACGCAGGGCGGGGCCTTCGTCGCGTCCTCCCGCGACGTCCCGGGATCCGAGATCCGGACCTCGGTACTCGTCGAGGCGCGGTTGCCGGAGCCCGACCTGCGTTCCACCGCCGACGCGCTGCTGGCGCGGCTGCTCAGGACCGGCCAGTGCCGCCCGCACACGCTCGACGGATACGAGACGGGCGGCCTCGACGTGACCCGCCGCCCGTACCGCCTGATCGACAGCCAGGGGCAGGCGCACCCCGCGCGGTTCGCGTTCGGAGTGCCCACGGAGGGCGTGCACTGGGTGACGGCGGCGGGCGCCAGGCCCGGGGTCGACTCGGTGACACTGGCGGACGCGGACGCGGTGGCGCGGGCCGCGCTGCGGGCGGCCACCACGGTACGCACCAGGGCGCTCCTGAGCTCCGTCAACCCCGTGGGCTCCGTCAGCCCCGCGGCTGCGGACCGAACGGCACACTGAAGCAGGCCACGCGCTCGCCCGCACCGCCCGGGGCCCCGTGGACGACCACCGAACGCGCCTCGCCGGGCCGGAATCCCCAGCCGTGATGGGCGCTCGCCGTGCCTTCGCCGCGCGCGTCGGCGGTGAAGTCGAGCCACACCTCGTTCGCCGGATCGACCCGGTCCGGGTCGAGAACGTGCTGGTAGCGCGGGCCCGCGTCCTCGGGGCGGGGGCCGCACGGAGCGGTGTGCACGTGCGCGCCGTACGCGTGGCCGGGCTGGACGTCCCGCACGCGTACGCGCACGCGCGTGCCGTTCGCGTCCGACTTCTGTTCGACCTCGATGAACGCTGCGGCCGGCACAAGATCCATGTCGTACGTCACGGCGTCGGAAGGGACCAGCGCGCTCGGCGGCGCGAACCGCCCTTCGGCCCGCATCCGGAAGCACTCACCGGCGCCACCGCCGACACCCGCACTGCTCGCCACCAGCGCCGCTATAGCCGCACCGGCCACTCTTCCCGGCACCATCCGCCCGCTCCTCGCGCTCGCCCCCTTTCAGTCCGTACGGGACCCAGCTTCCGCGCGTCGCGCGGCCGACGCCGCGTCCAGGAGGGCAGTCGGGTGAACATGACCTGGCCGTCGACCACTGAGAGCACAGGCGTACGCTGAAGGGCTGTAAAGCCGCTCCTGCCGCTCCCCTGCGACGTCGCGGCGTTGCTGACGAATCGGGGAGTCACGTTGTTCGAAAGTGTGGGGGCGCTGACCGGCAGCCCATGGATCTACGCGGTCGTGGCGCTCTCCGTCGTCCTGGACGTCTTTGTGCCGGTGCTTCCCAGCGGAGTACTGGTGATCACGGCCGCCACCGCCGCGGCGGCCGGGTCCACCACGGCGACCGTCGCGAGCGCCACGGGCCAGGTGGCCACGCGGGTGCCCGACATCCTGATCCTGATGGCATGCGCGACCGCGGCCTCCGTGCTCGGCGACTACGCCGCGTACCGGCTGGCGTGGCGCGGGGGCGCGCGCCTGGACCGGGCGATCGCCCGGTCACGCCGCCTGACCACCGCGCAGGAACGTCTCGGCGCGGCGCTGGCCCGCGGCGGCGGCGCCCTGGTCGTGGTCGCCCGCTTCGCCCCGGCCGGCCGCTCGGTCGTCTCGCTGGGCGCCGGAGCGGCACACCGCAAGGTGAAGGAGTTCCTGCCCTGGTCGGCGCTGGCGGCCCTGGCCTGGGCGGGCTACGGCGTGGGCCTGGGCTATTTCGGCGGGCAGTGGCTGGGCGCGACCTGGCTGGGCGTGGCGGTCTCGGTACTCGCCCTGTTCGGCGCGGGCGCCCTGGCGGCCCTGGTGGTACGCCGCCCGGCGCACACGCCCGCCCCGGCTCCGGCGGCGCCGTAACCACCTCTGGGCCCCTCGCTACGCCTTGCGGGCGGCGGCCCCACGCACTTCGATCCCGGCGAGCAGCTTCCTGGTCGCCTCAGTCACCTCGGCGGCGGCCTGCTCGAACACCTCGCGGTTGTGGGCCGCCGGGGCGCGGAATCCGGAGACTTTACGTACGTACTGCAGGGCAGCCGCGGCGATTTCCTCGTCGGTGGCCTCCTCCGGCAGGACGGGCGGTCGGAGTGTTTTGATGCTGCGGCACATAATCCGACGATACGCCGAACCGTCCTGGAAACAGTCACGACGCGGTCCGGCCTCGGGGCGGACGCGCAGCGGGGGCACTCACTCCGGCGCCACCGTCCGAGCCGCTTACCGGTAGATCGCCGGTGTGCTGTAGACGTACAGGGCGATGACCGCGACCACGCATACGAGGGCCACCCAGGAACCGAAGCCCGTGTGGCGTCCGCTGCGCCGGGCCTTTCGGGGGCGCCGGGACCGGCCGAAGCGGCGGGAGCGGCCGGTGTCGTCCGCGCCATCGGCTCCGCCGGAACGCGCCCGCCCCGACGCGCGTGACGTATCGGCGGCGGCGGTCTCGGCGAGCAGACGGCGGCAGGCCGCGGCCAGTTCCCCCGTCCCGGCGGCGAGGGGCACGATCACCTCCGAGCGGGCCGGCGCGGTGGTACCGCCGTCGAGGATGCGGCCCGCCCGTACGAGGATCTCGCCCCGGCCGCCCGCGGGGGCCAGGCTGATCCAGCGCTGGACGTGCTCGCCCCGTATGACCACACCCCCGGAGCGATCCCGGTACACCGTGTGCTCACGCCACAGCATCCCGCCCAACTCGTATGCCTTGTCCGTCAGTTGCCCGCTCATGCGAATCCCCCTCCGCCATCCGGCACAAACACCGCACTCTAGCGTCAGGTACACACCAACTCCGCGCCGGGCCGGAATCACGAGGAGTGGGCCACGAACAGCGGGTCGAGAACCACGGGCCGAGGGCTCCGCCCCGCACCGGGAGCGGGATCCTGATCGGGGTCGGGATCGAACCAACCCGCCGATCGCTGTGGTCACATGCCTGGGAACCGTTGGACCCCCGCGCTACCCTCCGCCGCATGATTTCCACGGTTGTCTGGGGAACCGGAAATGTCGGCCGTGCGGCCATCCGTGCCGTCGAAGCCCATCCGGCCCTGAAGCTCGCGAACGTGCTCGTCAACAACCCGGAGAAGGTCGGTCGTGACGCGGGCGACCTCGGTGGGCTCGGATACGAACTGGGGGTCACTGCGACCGACGACATCGAGGCGGTCCTGGCCGCCGGTCCCCAAGCCGTGGTGTACGCCGCGTCCGGCGACATCCGCCCCGACGACGCCCTCGCCGACATCGTCAGCGCGATCCGGACCGGAGCTGTGGTCGTCACTCCCGCGCTGTACGCGCTCTACGACCAGCGCAACGCCCCGCCGGAGATGCGCGATCCGATACTGGCCGCCATCGCGGACGGCGGCGGCTCGCTGTTCGTCTCCGGCGTCGACCCCGGCTGGGGAAACGATGTACTGCCGCTGCTCATCAGCGGACTCGGCACCACCGTCGACGTGATCCGCTGCCAGGAGATCTTCGACTACTCCACGTACGACCAGCCCGACTCCGTCCGCCACCTGGTCGGCATGGGCCAGCCGATGGACTACGAGCCGCTGATGCTCGCGCCGACCGTCCCGACGATGGTGTGGGGCGGGCAGATACGTCTGATGGCCAGGGCCCTCGGCGTCGAACTCGGCGACATACGCGAGACCTTGGACCGCCGCGCCCTCGATTCCACCGTGACCACCAGGACGATGGGCGAGTTCGAGGCCGGCACTCAGGGCGCGGTGCGGTTCGAGGTGCAGGGCATCGTCGAGGGCGAGCCACGCATCGTCATCGAGCACGTCACCCGCATCCACCCGTCCTGCGCACCGGACTGGCCGACGCCGCCCGACGGCGCGGGAGCACACCGGGTGGTCATCGAGGGCCGCCCGCGCATCGAGGTCACGATCGAGGCCACCGACGAGGGCGACAACCGGTCGGCGGGCGGAAACGCCACGGCCGTGGGCCGGTTGGTGAGCGCCGTCGACTGGCTCGTGGACGCGGAACCCGGACTTTACGACGCGCTCGACGTGCCGCTGCGCCCCGCAGTGGGCAAGTTCGGAAGGAGCAAACGATGAGGATCGACATCCCCGAGGGCCAGGAGCCGATCGGATATGTGTGGGGCGACATGGTCCCCGGCATCGGCATGGCGGCCGCGAACTTCTCCCTGTCGGTGTACGCCCATACGACCCTGGGGCTGCGCGAGTTCGAGGCCGCGCGGTTGCGGATCGCGCAGATCAACGGGTGCCTCTTCTGCCTCGACTGGCGGACCGACCGGGACGGCGAGAAGGTCGAGGACGAGTTCCCCGAGGCGGTGACGCAGTGGCGCACCACGGACGCGTTCGACGACCGGTCCAGGCTGGCCGCCGAGTACGCCGAGCGATACGCAGTGGATCACCACGCCATCGACGAGGACTTCTGGACCCGGATGACCGCGCACTACAGCCAGGTCGAGATCGTGGAGCTGAGCATGAGCATCGGCTCCTGGCTGGCGTTCGGCCGGCTCAACCATGTGCTGGGCCTCGACGCGGTGTGCGTACTGCCCGGGCACTGAGACGGTCCGGGGCCGCTCGGCGAACCGGCCGGCCCCGGCGTCGGGTACGGGCGCGGGGGCGGGCGGTGACGCGGGTGCGGATCCACGTACCGGCACGAGTGCGGGTGGTGGTGCGGGCGCGACCGAGCCGCCGTATCCGGTGCCGATCACCAGGACCGGGACTTGGGCACCGTTGCCGATCGGGGCGGCGACGGAGGCCGCCATGGCCTGATGGGCGCCTACTTGCCCGGCGAGGGCTGCGACCCCCAGAATAGAACCTGTTCCAGCGATGAATCTGCGGCGTGATACACCCTCGAAGCCAGTACCACGCCTGACGGGATCACTCATGTGACGTTCCTCACTCTCGAAGGAATGAGAACAGGTTCTACTGCCGCTCGCCTATGAAGTCACTACATACCTCGAAGTAACTTGCGCCCGCTCTATTGACTCTGAGCGCGATAACCTCTCAGTCGATCTCGACGGGGGGAGGCTGGGGGCACTGCCGGCGGCGCCGACCTGGCATGCTCCGGGAAACGCCATGCACGGTCCGCAACAGCCTTTATCAGCAGCAGACTTCAGAACTTCCGCGCATCCGTGATGTGCGCCCGCATGGCGGCCCGCGGAGCTTCGAGTTCAAGCCGGGGGAACGGACGGCCGCGCTGGGACGCGTAGCCCTCGTCCCTCAGATCATGGGCGACCTGATCGAAAGCGCGCACGGCCGACCGCGCCAGTGCCGTGACGGTGTGGCGCCCCGACTACAGCGCAGTCCCGGAGTCGACGGGCGCCCGGCTGTCGGCGGCCTCCAGGAGACGGATGTCGACGTCAGCCCCATCCCGGTGGAAGAACCACCGGTAGATCTTAGGCTCCCCCTCCACTCGGCCAGGGTGTCCCGATCGCCCTCCACGAGTCTGAAGATCGCGTACAAGAACTGCTCGGGACCATCGGTGACGTAGGAGGCGACGACCTGCGACTCACCTTGAGCGTCGGCCACACGCAGAAACGCCCAGCCGTGATACCACAGCGTCCACGTAATCGCGAGAGGAGCCATCCCACCCCCTGTGAGGCTTTGCACCCTACGGCGCGACTGCGCGGGCCGTCTCAGCCGTCTTGTGGCCCCTGCCAGCGGATTGCGCTGAACTGAGTGGGGCACAGGTACAGATGCCCGCAGCCCCTGCCCGGGGGCCGGGGTCAGCCGAGGGGCACCGCCGCGTAGGAGGTCCACTCGTACACGCGGTTGTCGCGGTGAAGAACGATGAGTTCGGCCTGGGTGATCCGAGCCGAGGCCGACGCGACGTCCACGGCTCCAAGAGCCGCAGAGAACGGCGCGATGGGACCGTCGGCGTTGCTATATCCGATGGACACGTGCGGAGTGAATCCCTCTGCACACTCCGGCACTTCGGGCAGCACGTCGCCGATCGCTGCCCTGATCGCCTCGCGGACCGCACGCACCGGGGCTGCGGGCTCCACGGGGACGAGGACGGCCTCGGGGTCGACGATCGGCTCCCGGAGCGTCACGCCGAAGGCCGGCTATCTCCGCGAGCCGTTGCGTAGCTGCTTCGACGATCGCCCTCAGGCTCCGGCCGTCGACGTCGCCGACGAACCCGACACCTTGCATGGTGAGGTGCAACCACCGATCGGGGATCAAGTCGAGCCCGCCGACCGGCGCGAGAGCAGTGCGGTACCGCTCTGCGAGCCGGTGGACCTCTGGCTGCTCGTCGAACGTCAGGTGCCAGGTGTAGAGGCGGCGGCCAACATTCCAGCCGGGCCGCCACCATCAGTGATCACGCATGTGCTCGGGTCCAGTCGTCATGGCCCGAGATCCAATCAGCCCGAGCCGCCCCGGACGAGAGGGCAGGGCGCGCCTCAGCGCTGCGGCTCGGCCTGCCGTTCACCGGGGCCGCCGTCACCGGCGGCTGAGGCGTCCTCACCTACCAGTACTCCCGCACTCTGTCGGATGTGGACTCTATGTGGACTTTGATCACAGGAAGGCCCCTCAGTCATGATCGACTGAGGGGCCCAGCATCCGCTCCGACTTGCGCTTTATCCTCGGTGGGCGCGGACGGTTTCGAACCGCCGACATTCGCTTTGTAAGAGCGACGCTCTACCCCTGAGCTACGCACCCGTGGATGAGTGAACAGATTACATGGCTCACGGGGCGACATCGCAAACCTGTTGGCCGCCCGAGCGGGCCGGAGCCGGCCGGTGGCGGGGCGTCGGGGGGATAACCCCACCCCCGATCCGGTGGCGCCCCGCATCGTCCCGGGGGGGGCTCCGGCTTCGTACCGTGGAGTCCTGTCAGCAGGAACTAACTGGGGGATCAGTCACCGTGGCACTCCGTACTCGTACTCTCACCGCCGTCGGCGGAGTCGTCGTTGCCCTGGTCGCCCTCAGCGGCTGCGGCGGTGACGACGCCAAGGACGCGCCCGCCGAGAACCGGTCGTTCCCCTTCAGCGGGAACACCCTGACTGTCGACACCGACAACTCCGCCCTGGAACTGGTGCCCGCCGACGTGAAGGACGTGGAGGTCACCCGGCGCGCCGACGGGTGGGTGTTCCTCGGGGAGGGGCCCGAGAACAGCTGGAAGTTGAAAGACGGGAAGCTCGTCCTTCGGCAGAAGTGCGACGCGCTCGCCAGTGACTGCGACTCCTGGCATCGGATCAAGGTGCCGCGCGGCGTCGCCGTGACCGTCCTGAGCGACAACGGGAGCGTCAAGGCGACCGGGTTCGACACCGCGCTGAAGGTGCGGTCCTCCAACGGGGAAGTGCGGGTCGAGGACTCCAGTGGCGCACTCGACCTGGACAGCGACAACGGCCGGGTCGTCGCGGAGGGGATCTCGGCCAAGAAAGTGACCGCGGACTCCGAGAACGGCGCGGTGCGGCTGAGCTTCAGCGCCGTGCCGGACCTGGTGGAGACCGTCAGCGACAACGGCGAGATCGTCATCGACCTGCCCAGGACGGGGTACAACGTGACGACCAGCAGCGACAACGGGGACGTCAATGTGAACGTCCCGCGGGACGACAACAGCACGCATGTGGTGAAGGCCCGCAGCGACAATGGGGAAGTCACCTTGCGAAGTGCGAACTAACGGGCCCGTGTGTTCGTCCTTACCTGGTGGGAGACTGTAACTGGGCAGGGCGGACACAGCACGGGAGAGGGATGTGACGGCGACACACGCGCAGCCGTACACGCAGCGAGTACGCCGCCGTACGAAAGCGGGTGCCGTCCGGGACGTTCTCGCGCTCGTGCTCCTGCCCGTACCGCTGATCGCCGCGCTTCCCCTCGCCTTCGCGGGCGGCGGTACGAGACGTTGGTTCGGCGGGCGCGGTGAGGGTGTGCGGGCCGACGCGCAGGCCGCGAAGGACGCGGCAGCCGCGGCCTTCTACGAGCTGGACACGGCCCAGCGCGATCTGCGGATCTCCATCGAGACAATCACCGCGGTGGACAGCTCACCGGCCGCCCGCAAGGCCGCGGAGGACTTCGCGGCGCTCGGACGGCGTATCGACGAGGCCAGCCACGTCTACATCACCGCGGTCGACGCGCACGACCTCGACCGCGACGACCTGGACGCACCGACCGCCGCCAAGGCGCGCGGCGAGCTGAGCAAGGCCAAGGACGAGCTCGTACGGGTCAAGGGCGAGCTCGACCGGTTCGGGCAGGGTCTTGGGCCGCTGCTCGACACCGCGGAGACGCAGCTCGCCCGGCTCGCGCCCGCCGTGGAGCGGGCCCGGCAAACGCTGCTGGCCGCCAGTAACGCGCTCGACGCGGTACGTACGTCCGGGCTCAAAGCCGATGATCTTGCCTCGCGGCTCGCGGCCCTCGCACCCGAGCTGACCAAGCTGAACCAGGGAGCCGGCCGGCACGGCGTAGCCGAGACGCTGCAACGCGCCGACCAGGTGTTGCGCGACGCGGAGGCCGTGCGGGCCGAGGCCGAGCGGCTGCCGGAGCGGGCCGCCGACATCGACCGGCGGCTGGTGTCACTGCGGACCCGGGCGCAGGCGCTGACGACCCGGGCGGGCAAGGTCGAGCCGATCCTGAGCGAGCTGCGGCGCCGGTTCACGGCGGCGTGCTGGCAGGACCTGCAAGCCGTTCCCGCGCAGACGGAGTCCACGGTCCGGCAGGCCGAGGAGAAGATCAAAGAGGCGGCGAAGGCACGCGAGGAACAGCGCTGGCCGGATGCGACCGCGCTGCTCAGCACGGTCAGGGCCCTGCTCAACTCCACCGACGAGGCCGTGTCGGCCGCCGGTGACCGGCTGCAGCGGCTCAATGCCGTGTCCAAGGACCCGCAGCAGGAGATCGAGCGGACCCGGTTCGCGATCAGGGACGCGCAGCGGCTGGCGATGGCCGGGCGCAATACGCCCGACCCCCGGCACGCCCGCCCGCTGGACGACTCGGTGGCCCGGCTGGACCGGGCCGTCGCGAGCCTGGAGGGCCGCCACCCCGACTACTGGCACTTCCTCACCGAGACGGAGGCGGTACGCCGGACGGTGGCGCGGGTGGTCGAGCTGATCCGCGAGGAGCTGGGAGGCGGCGCCTGACCCGGCAGGGTCGTACGTACGTCGGCCACCTGCACCCGGCACCCGTGCGCCCGCGCCCTGACGCACCACGGGCCTACGTACGTCGGCCTCCCGACCCGGCACGGACACACCACCGGGCACACGTAAGCTCACCTCTGGCCCGGCACGGGCACGCGTCCGCCGAGGCCGCCCCGGGCACACCTCCACCAACGCACGCCCGACCCGTACGGGCGCCTCTGGACCGCCATGGGCACGCGTGCTCCCGCCCGACCCCGTACGGGCGCACGCACATCCGCCCCTTGACCCGGCCCGCACGTCCGCCGCCGCCTGGCCACCACCCCCGGGATCCAGGGCACCCGCACCCGGGACCCAGGTGGCCGGCTCCTGCTCGTGCCGTCGACTCAGTAGCCTGTGCGCATGCCTCGCTACGAGTACCGCTGCCGCTCCTGCGGCACCTCCTTTGAGCTGGACCGGCCCATGGCCGAATCCTCCGCGCCCGCCGCCTGCCCGGACGGGCACGACGACACCGTCAAGCTGCTGTCCGCCGTTGCCGTGGGCGGTACGGCCCAGTCCGGCGGTCCCGCGCCCTCGGGCGGGGGTGGAGGTGGCTGCTGCGGCGGCGGGTGCTGCGGCTAGACCCCGTCACCTGCCGGGCCCCACCGGACGGCCGGCGCCCTCCGGCCGGTCGTCCGACAGCTCGGCTCACAGGACCTGACGCGGCGGCGACTCGGCGCTCAGCGCTTGCGCGACAGCGTCAGGCCGTCCGCGACGGGGAGCATCACGCTCTCCATGCGCTCGTCGGCCGATACCCGGTCGTTGAACTCCCTGATCGCCGCCGCGCCCCCCGTCGCACCCGGGTCGACGACACCACCTCCGTAGAGCACGTTGTCGGCCGCGATCACCCCGCCCTGCCGCATCCTGGGCACCAGCTCTTCCCAGTACGGGACGTAATTGGCCTTGTCCGCGTCGAGGTAGGCGAAGTCGATGTGCGGCTCCGCGGGCATGGCGCGCAGGGTGTCCAGGGCGGAGCCGATCCGCAGCTCCACGCGGTCGGCCACACCCGCCTTCGCCCAAGCCTCGCGCCCGTACGCCGTCCACTCCTCCGAGATGTCGCACGCGATCAGGCTGCCGTCCTCGGGCAGCGCCTGGGCCATCGCCAGCGCGGAGAATCCCGTGAAGGTGCCGACCTCAACGATGTGCCGTGCGCCGATCAGCCTGACCAGGAAGGCGAGCAGCGGTCCCTGCTCCTCGGCGGACTGCATGACCGCCTGGTCGGGCAGCCGCGCGTACGTGGTCTCGACGAGCTCGCGCTGCACGGCGTCCAGCGGCGCGTTGTGCGCCAGGATGTAGTCGTGCACCTCATCGGTGATCCTGGTGCTGTTCCCCTTGCTCATTGAGCTCCCTGTCAGGCCGTCAGCTCCCCGGAGCCAGAGCATATCGGAGCCGCGCCCCATCGCCCGGTGAGAGTCGCCCCGGGCGTCCCGGCCCGCACGTCACCCTCCTTCAGCTTGGCTTCAGCTGCGCTTTCCCAGGGTGGGCCGCATGGTCGAAAGCAGCGCACCACAGTGGATCACTTCCCTCATGGACACCATGGGGGCGCCGGGCGCGGGCATCGCCATCGCGCTGGAGAATCTCTTCCCGCCGCTGCCCAGCGAGGTGATTCTGCCG
Source organism: Streptomyces sp. H27-C3 (assembly GCF_030063415.1). Classification (GTDB taxonomy): domain Bacteria; phylum Actinomycetota; class Actinomycetes; order Streptomycetales; family Streptomycetaceae; genus Streptomyces. The sequence continues at coordinate 76,632 of NZ_JASITA010000013.1, forward strand.
CTGGCCGGTTTCGCCGCCAGTACCGGGCAGATGAGCCTGATCGCCGCCCTGCTGTGGACCACCGCGGGCTCCGTGATCGGCGCGCTCGCGCTCTACGGGGTGGGGGCGCTGCTCGGGCGCGACCGTACCGTCGCCATCGCCGCGAAGCTGCCGCTGGTGAAGGTCTCCGACATCGAGCGGACCGAGGCCTGGTTCCAACGGCACGGCACCAAGGCGGTGTTCTTCGGCCGGATGATCCCCGTCTTCCGCAGCCTGATCTCGATCCCGGCGGGCATCGAGCGCATGCCGCTGCCCGTCTTCCTCGGCCTCACCACGCTCGGCAGCACGATCTGGAACACCCTCTTCGTTCTCGCCGGCTACACGCTCGGCGAGAACTGGGCGGACGTGACGGGCTACGTCTCCACGTACTCCAAGGTGGTGCTGGTGGCGGCGGTGCTGGCCGTGCTGCTCTTCGTGGGCGTACGGACGCTCAGGCGACCGCGTGCCCGTGCCGACCGGCAGCGCGGATGAAGGACCGCAGGATCTCCTCACCCGCCGCGACACCCGTCTCGGGCAGGACCGTGACCCGGGGGCCGGTCCAGCCCGTGTCCGCCAGCTCCCCGTGGCCCGGCCGCCAGCCCTGGTCCGCGGCCAGCAGCAGGTCCGCGTCGAGGATCGAGTCACCGGCGGCGAGCGTGAGGGTGGCGCCGGTGCGGCGGGCGACCTCGCGCATGGCCGCGCTCTTGGTGAGCGGCTTGGGTACGGCGTAGATCTTCCGGCCCTGGAGCGAGACCGTCCAGCCCTTGTTCTCGGCCCACTCGCCGAGTTCCTTGACCCATTCGTCGGGCAGCAGCGCGCGCTCCACGACGAGATAGGCGAAGAGGTCCTCGGCGACCCGCTCCTTGAGCAGCCAGGCGGGGTCGGCCGCGCCAAGGAGGTGGGCGCGGACCTCGGCCAGGGAGGCGCATTCGTCGGCGAGGGCCCTGGCGACCCGGGCCTGCCAGTCCGGGTCGGACACCCCGTCGACGAGGAGGTGACCGCCGTTGGCGCAGATCGCGAACCGCGGTGTGGGGCACGGCAGTTTGATGCGGTGGTACTGCTCGCGGGTACGGGTGGTCGTCGGTACGAAGCAGGTCTCGGCCGCGAGTTGCGCCATCAGCCCGGCGGCGGTCTCCGTCAGGTACGAGAGCGGCTTGCTCTCGTACACCTCGACGCAGAGCAGCCGCGGCGCCTCGGCGTCGGGCATGCGCAGACCGAGCGCCGCCGACGAGTAGATCAGGGTGCGGTCGAGATCGCTCGCGACCAGAACGGGAGAGACGGTAGAGGCAGAAGACTCTGGGGAGGTGGTCACTTCGCCGTTACCGCCTTGCCGTTGGTGCCGGTCGCGCCGCGCGTGTACTGGGGGTGGATCAGTCCGACGCAGGTGTACGGAAGCCCGTCGACCTCCTCCACCGGTACGCCGCGCTGTTCGGCCAGCAGCCGTACGTGGTCGAGGTCCGGTCCCGCGCCGCGCTTGGCGAGGATCTTCCAGGGGACGCGGCGCAGCAGGACGCGGGTGGTCTCGCCGACGCCCGGCTTGACCAGGTTCACGTCGTGGATGCCGTACTCCTCGCTGATCCGCTCGACGGCCGCCCAGCCCTCCCAGGTCGGAGCCCGGTCCGCCGCCAGCAGTTCCTTGACCTCGGCGTCCACGTCGTCCGCGACCTCGTCGAAGCGGGCGGCGACGGTGTCGAGGAAGTGGCCGGACACGTCGTCACCGGCGAGCTCCCGGTAGAACTTCGCGCCGTGGAAGTCGTCGGGGCCGACCAGGTCGGACCGCAGCACCGTACGCGAAATCAGCCCGGACACCGTCGAGTTGAGACAGGCGGAGGGGATGAGGAAGTCCTCGCGGGTGCCGTACGTCCGGACGCAGCCGCCGGGGTCGGCGAGGACCGCGATCTCCGGGTTGAAGCCGTCGAAGCCCTCCAGGGCCTGCGCCAGCTCGCGGGTGATCGCGCCCTTGCCCGTCCAGCCGTCGACGAAGACGATGTCGGCCGGGTCGTGGTGAGCGGCCAGCCAGCGCAGGGCGGTTTCGTCGATGCCGCGGCCTCGGACGATGGAGACGGCGTAGTGCGGAAGGTCGAGGCCGTGTCGGTGCTGGGCCCAGCGGCGCATCAGGACGCCGACGGGCGTTCCCGCGCGGGCGAGGGAGACCAGCACGGGGCGCGGGGAGCGTTCGGCGAGGACGGTCTCGGTCACGGTGCCGACGGCCCTGGCGATACGGGCGGCCGACGTGTCCAGGGCCGACTTGAACAGCTCCTGGTAGTGGGCGCTCGGCTGGTACTCCACGGGCAGCGACTCCGCGTAGTGCGCGCCGCCGCTCTGGATCGCCTCCTCGCGTTCCTCGGTGGGGGCTTCGAGCTCGACGTCCGACAGGTCCTGGAGCAGCCAGCCGCAGTCCTCCGGTGCGTACGAGGAGAAGGCGGGGCCGCGAAGGGGCTCGGGCATGGGCGGTTCCTGCCGTTCGGAGGCGCGCGTGGGGCGTGCGGGCTGTGTGGATGGCTCGGGTACGTAGGAGGGGACGACCGCGAGTATCACGCGGTCGGTGTGCGGCGCGAGCCCCGCCAACAGGCCGTCGGGAGCGTGCAGTTCGGGGGTGTCGGCGGTGGAGTCGACGACAACGACCACGGCGTCGAAGCCGGCGCCCGCGACGTTGTACGCGAAGCGCGGGCCGGGTCCGTCGGCGGGGCTGTCGTGCGCGGGGAAGGTGATGCGGGTGCGGATCGCGTAGCCCGGGTCATCGACGGCGAGCACGGGCGAGCGGGTCGTGGTCGAGGACCGCACCTCGGCATCGACGACCGCGTCGAGCGCTTCGGCCAGCCGGAGGGGGGCGTACATCAGCTCCTCGAAGCCGAGGACCAGCACCCGGCGCGCCCCGGCGGGCAGCGCCTCGGCCGTACGGGCCGCCATGCCAGGCAGCGCGCCCTCCAGGGCCGCCCGGTGCGCGGGCAGAAAGCCGTGCCGCCCGCCGTCGGGAACGCCCACAGGCCAGCCGAGCTCCACGCGGACGCAGGTCGTGGGCGTGGAGGCCGGTACGCGCTCGGGCGCGGACCCAGGCGCAGTCGCCGACGCGGAAACGGGTGCGGCCCAGGACGCGGGCGCGTCCCCGGCCACCGCTCCGGGAACCGCCGCCGCCTCCTCGAACCGGGCCACGAGCTCCACGCCCTTGCGCAGGACACCCTCCGGCAGCCGGACCGTCCCCGAGGCCATCGCGATCAGGTCGACCCTGGCGCCGATCTCCCGCGCGAACTCCTCCAGCCGGCCCCTGTCATCGGCGGAGCGCATGTCGACCAGGGCGACTATCACGTACCAGTCGCGCGGGTAACGCGCGTGCAGGTCGCGGATCGTATTCAGCACCGTGTTGCCCGTGGAGAACTCGTCGTCGACGAGGACCAGTGGCCCTGTGCCGGCGAGCAGCTCGGGGTCCCGCGGCAGCAGCAGGTGCGAGGTGGCGTGCGAGTGCGACTCCTCGAAGCCGCCCGCCGTCGCCACGCCGTCGACCGGGCGGCGCGTCGAGTGGAGGTACGGGGCGAGGGCCACGCCGTCCGCGACGGAGTGGCCGAGCCCGGTCGCCGTCTCCGCGTACCCGAGGACCACCGCCCGCGCGGCCGTCTCGTCGCCCAGCAGCCTCCGCACGTCCTGGCCGAGCGCGAACCCGGCTCCGTACACCCGGGAGGGCCGCTGCGGCACGTGCTTGCCCAGCACGTTCGACACGAGCAGATGCGCCCGCTTCGGGTTGCGGCGCAGAGCCATACCCAGCAGGTCGGTCAGCGCGCCGCCCTCTCCGGCGCCCTCGCCGACCAGTTCGACGCCCAGCCGCTCAGCGACCCATGTTCCCGACCACACCACGTTGTTTTCCGCTGCCTTACGTTCGTCGGACCGTCTGTTGTAACCAGTGTCGCCCGTGTGACCGATGTGCTCTGTGTGACCAATGTGCTCGGTAGGACGTGCACGACCGGCGGGACTGGTGGGGCCCGCACGACCAGCGGGACCCGCGCGACCGGCTCGGTCACTGCCAGGGTGTGCCATCTCAGCCGGGGATTCCGGCGGTCAGCAGCTCCACGAAGCCGATGTCCTCCCGTGCCACGCCGAAGACCTCGGCCCGCTGCAGCGTGCACTCGGCCCACGCGCGGTGGGGCTTCACCTCGTTCATTTTGTTCGTATACGCGGAGCGCAGCACGCCGCCGCCACCCCGCTCGGGCCGCAGAATGTCCTGCGCGTCGGTGAATTCCTCGTGGCTCACCACCGACAGCGCGTGCACGGGCGGAACGTGCGAGGGGTGGATACAGGTCTTGCCGAGCAGCCCGTTGGCGCGGTCAAGTCCGATCTCCCGCAACAGCCCGTCCATGTCGTGCTCGATGAGCGCCGTGCGCAGCGCCTGCGCCTGGCCCACGAACGGGCTCCGGCGCAGCTGCGGCTTGAACATCCGCTCCTGGACCCTGAAGTACTCCCACACCGGGCCGGTGATCGTGAAGCCCGTGCCGTCGGAGCGTCCCAGCACATTCACCACGTCGGCGATGACCCCGGCGACGATCTGCACGTCGTACGCCGTCATGTCGGGCGCTCTGCGCAGCCCGTACGCCGAGCAGAAGTCAGTGACGCCGAGCCGCAGCGCGAGTACCCGCTCCCGGTATTTGTCGACTGTGCGGGCGATGCCGTCGAGGGTCTCGGCACGCGTTTCCAGGTACAGCAGCTGGGGCGATTCGAGCACCGGCATCGCGAACAGTCGCTGCCCGCTCGCGGCCTCCGCCGCCGTGAGCGCCTCCAGGAACGGAACCCCGCGCTCCTGTGTGAACTTCGGCAGTACGAATCCGGACAGCAGCCGCGCCGCAGGTCCGAGCCGGTTCACCAGGTCGGGGATCTGTTCGGGCTCACGGACCCGGATGAACAGCAGCGGCGACTCCACGCCCCGCGCGTCGAGCTCGGCGAACTGCTGGACCAGATTCTCCTCGGCATCGGCGACTTCCGCGTCGTCGATGGAATCCTCCAGGCAGAGCACCATGGAAACGACGCCGCGTCCGGCCTGCTTGACCACGTCGACGGCGAGCTGTGGCCGCGTGGCGGGGCTGTAGAGCGTGGCCCCGAGGGCGGCGGAAAGCGTCCGGAGCGGCGATCCGGACGTGAATTCACCGGGCTCCTGATGGAACAGACCCTCCCGGACAGAGGGCGGGACATGCCCGAAATGACGCATGAGGGTCTCCCGTGCTGCCGTAAAGGCCTGGCGATGTGTGGCCGGTAATAGTACGTAGGTACAGGTGCCCAAAGTTCCCCTGCGCATGAACTTCAAATAACGCGCGGGGGCACGCACCCGCTCCGGTGACAGGGAAAGTGGCCCCGCGTTGTCCGGGAGGGCGCCGGGAAGGCAGGATGACAGGCATGACGCACGCGATGCTGAAGGGCTCGAACGTCCCGCTCGACGCCATGGCCGTACGAGCGGTACTGCGCTGGACCCCGGGCCCGGACGTTCCCGAGGTGGATGCCTCGGCTCTGCTGCTCGGTGTCGACCGGCGCGTGCGCTCCGACGAGGACTTCGTCTTCTACAACCAGCCCCGCCACCCCTCGGGGCTGGTGCGGAGCCTGGGAAAGAAGCGTTTCCCCGACCGTGTCACCGATTCGGTGCAGACGGATCTCTCCTCGCTCGAATCCGCCGTGGACCGGGTGCTGATCGTGGCCTCGACCGACCACATTCCGTTCGAGCAGGTACGGGATCTGCGCATCGAGGTGTACGACGCCACCGCGTCGGGGAGCGGCGAGCCCCTTGTGTACTTCGAGGTCAAGCCGGAAACGGGGGCGGAGACCGCGCTGATCTGCGGCGAGCTGTACCGGCGCGGTGACGCCTGGAAGTTCCGGGCGCTCGGCGAGGGCTATTCGAACGGCCTGATCGGCCTGGCCACCGACCATGGCATCTCGGTGGACGAGAGCGCGGCCGCCGCCGAGCCCGGCGGGGCCGCGGAGCCCTCGGCGCCCCCCGCCCAGCCCCAGCCGTCGGCCCAGCCGCCGCAGCCGGCGTACGGCTACCCCCAGCCCGGCCCGGCCCAGCCCGCCTACGGCTATCCGCAGTCGGCGTCGACGCAGCCCGCGTACGGCTATCCGCAGCCCGCCGCGGCGGCGGCGCCCGCGCCGGACCCGAACTTCAGGCTGCCGCCGCAGGGCCCTCAGTTCATCCGCAGCTGACGTACGGGGCGCCCCGGGAGTTCCGGTGCGCCCGGGGCTCCCGACGCACCCACCGGACGTCTGCGGCACTCAGGTCTTGGTCTTGTAGCCGCGCCCCCACTGCAGACCCCAGCCGTACAGCCGGTCGAGCTCGGCCTGAAATCCGTAGACGAACTTCACTTCGCGGTGCACGACCAGGTCGCCCTTGACGTTCTCGACGGTGAAGACCGCGCACGAGCGGGCCTGCGGGGCGCGCTCGTCCAGCTCGATCTCTATGCGCGGGCCGTTGCTCGGGAAGAGCGTCACGATGGCGTGCGTGCGGTCGAAGGCCGGCGTCTGGTCGTAGATATAGACGAAGACCAGCAGCCGCTTGATCAACTCGCGGTGGTCGAGGTTCACATAGATCGTCTCGCCCGACGGGGCACCGAACCGGTCGTCGCCGCTCAGCTTGACGTACGGCGCCTCATTGAGGCTCCCGAAGAAGCTGCCCAGTGGCTGCACGACACCCTTGCTGCCGTCCTCCAGCTCGTAGAGGCAGCCCAGGTCGAGGTCGACGTTGACCACGCCCTGGGTGTGCGCCTGGACCACGTCCGGCTGGAAGAACCTGAAGGGATGCCGCAGGAGTCCGCCGCCCTGCCGCGCCCTGCCGCCGATGTCGGAGGTCCGCATCCGCCAGGAGAGGTTCACCCGCAGATTGCCGGTGTCCGCGCCCTGCTTCGTGAGCGACACCGAAGGCCGTCGCTTGGTCAGTTCGATCGCGTTGGTCGCCGCGCTGCCCGACGCGTACTGCGCCGACCTGTCCCGCCGCAGGCTGTCCCAGATGGCCATCACGCCCCACCCCTCAGTCGTCCGGAAAGCCGCAGGGCGGCCCCGAGAGCCGAAGCCTCGTGACCGCCCCGCAGAGAGCGTTCCTCAATACCAGCCGGGTCACACCCCGGATGGGACCTCCGACTTCTGGTCGGAGCTCTCGCCGCCCTCGGCCTCGATCCGCTTGTTGCGGCGGAGCGAGGACCAGAAGGAGGCAGCGATCAGGACAACACCGAGCAGACCGGTGACGATCTCGTTGATCTGGTGCTCGATGGTGATGAGCAGGATGGCAGCGAGGGCGCCGATCGCGTAGTGCGCGCCGTGCTCCAGGTAGACGTAGTCGTCCAGCGTTCCCTGGCGGACCAGGTAGACCGTCAGCGAACGGACGTACATCGCGCCGATGCCGAGGCCGAGCGCCATCCAGAAGATGTGATTCGTGATGGCGAAGGCGCCGATGACGCCGTCGAACGAGAAGGACGCGTCCAGGACTTCCAGGTAGAGGAAGAGGAAGAACGCGGCCTTGCCCGCGAGGCCGATGACCGTGGGCTCCTTGCCCTCGGCCTTGGCCTTCTCCTCCTCGTCGTGCTCGCGCTCCTCTTCCTCTTCGATTTTGTTCTCGAAGTGTCCGGACAGACCGCCGACGACGAGGTACGTGATCAGACCGGCAACGCCGGCGAGCAGCACCGTGGTCGTCTTGTCCGCGTGGCCTGTGCTGGTGTGGGCATGGGTCGCGAAGGTCATGGCGGTGCCGAGCAACAGGATCAGCGCGATGCAGACCGACAGCATGTCGACCTTGCCGATCTTGGCGAGCGGGCGCTCGATCCAGCCGAGCCACTTGATGTCCCGGTCGGTGAAAATGAAGTCCAGGAAGATCATCATCAGGAACATGCCACCGAAGGCCGCGATGGCCGGGTGGGCGTCGGTGACCAGGGCCTCGTACTGCTGAGGCTTGTCCATCGCGAGCTGGACGGCCTCGATCGGGCCGACCTTGGCGCTGATCGCGACGATGGCGACGGGAAAGACCAACCGCATGCCGAAGACTGCGATCAGGATGCCGATGGTGAGGAAGATCTTCTGCCAGAAGGCATTCATCTTCTTCAGGATTCCGGCGTTGACCACCGCGTTGTCGAAGGACAGTGAGATTTCGAGGACCGACAGGATCAGTACGATCCCGAATGCCTCCCACCCCCACTGCCAGGCGGCGAAGGCCAGTCCGATTGCCGTGATGGCAAACGACCAGCCGAAGGTTTTCAGAACCACTGGTTACCCCATCGTGTGAGTACGGGTCTCCCCCGCGCCGTGCGCGGCTTTACGAAACGTTGACCCCGAAGTCTAGAGCGATGCCCCGCAGCCCCGACGCGTACCCCTGCCCAACGGCGCGGAATTTCCATTCGCCTCCGTACCGGTACACCTCGCCGAAGATCATCGCGGTCTCGGTGGAGGCGTCCTCGGAGAGGTCGTAGCGAGCAAGTTCCTGTCCGTCGGCCTGATTTGCCACCCGGATGAAGGCGTTGCTCACCTGACCGAAGGTCTGGCCGCGATTGTCGGCGTCATGGATCGAGACCGGGAAAACAATCTTGTCGCAGTGCTCGGGCACCGTGGAGAGGTCGATCACCAGCGACTCGTCGTCGCCCTCGCCCTCGCCGGTGAGGTTGTCACCGGTGTGCTCGACAGAGCCCTCGGGGCTCTTCAAGTTGTTGTAGAAGATGAAGTACTCGTCGCCGAGCACGCGGCCGTTCTGGCAGAGCAGCGCGCTGGCATCGAGGTCGAAGGGGGCCCCGGTGCTGGAGCGTGCGTCCCAGCCGAGTCCGACCAGTACCTGAGTGAGGTTCGGTGCGGCCTTGGAGAGGGAGACGTTGCCTCCCTTGGCGAGTGTGACGCCCATGTTGTTGCTTCCTCCCCGCAGTGAAGTGAATCAATGGCCAGGCGCGTCCGGCGCCGCACTCCTGTGCGGCGCCGGACAAAAAGCGGGTCTCGCTCAGACGTTGACGCCGAAGTCCTGCGCGATACCGCGCAGACCCGAGGCGTAACCCTGGCCAATGGCCCGGAACTTCCACTCCGCACCATTGCGGTAGAGCTCGCCGAAGACCATGGCGGTCTCCGTCGAGGCGTCCTCGCTCAGGTCGTAGCGCGCCAGTTCCGCGTTGTCGGCCTGGTTCACCACGCGGATGTACGCGTTGCGCACCTGCCCGAAGCTCTGCTGACGGGCCTCGGCCTCGTAGATCGAGACCGGGAACACGATCTTGGCGACATCGGCCGGCACACCGGCCAGGTTCACCTTGATGACCTCGTCGTCACCCTCGCCCTCACCGGTGGTGTTGTCACCGGTGTGCTCGACCGAACCGTCGGGGCTCTTGAGGTTGTTGAAGAAGACGAAGTTCGAGTCGTTGGTGACCTTGCCCTGGTCGTTGGTCAGCAGGGCGCTGGCGTCGAGGTCGAAGTCACCCCCGGTGGTGGTACGCGCGTCCCAGCCCAGACCGACGATGACCGCGGTCAGGTTGGGGGCGGCCTTGGTCAGCGAGACGTTGCCGCCCTTGCTGAGGCTGACTCCCACGAGTCCTCCAATGATGTCGAGCTGTATCGGATCAACGATCCGATCCTAGTGACCGGTTCCCGGTCACAGCAGGACTAAAGTCCCGAAATTTATCGACCGGAAAGGTCACTGGCCGGAAAGGTCACCGAGGGCCTTGAGGTAGTCGTTGAGGTCCCGCGCGTCGGGCAGCGCGTTCACCACGGACCACCGCACCACGCCCTCCTTGTCGATGACGAAGGTGCCGCGCACCGCGCAGCCCTTGCCCTCGTCGAAGACCCCGTACGCCCGCGAGACCTCGCCGTGCGGCCAGAAGTCCGAGAGCAGGGGGTATTCGAGGCCCTCCTGCTCGCCGAACACCCGCAGGGTGTGGATGGAGTCGTTGGAGACGGCGAGCAACTGCACGTCGTCGTTGACGAACTTCTCCGCCTCGTCGCGCAGCGCGTGCAGCTCACCCGTGCAGACGCCGGTGAAGGCGAAGGGGTAGAAGAGCAACACGACGTTCCTGGCGTTCTCGTCGGCACCTTCGGCCTGTTCGGATGTGCGCGGGCGCCGGAAGCCGGAGAGCCGTACGGTCCGCCCGTGGTTGTCCTTCAGCTCGAAGTCCGGGGCGAGGGCGCCGACCTCGATCGTCGTGGAAACCGCCATGGAGCGTCATCCCTTCATCGGTGTCATCAGGGGCATCGAGGGACCCGGCGGCGTCAACCCTGTGCAGAGGGCCCCCGCCGACTAGGTCGGCGGGGGCCCGTATTGCATCGGTGAAGGTGGCCGGTGTCTGTGTCCGTGCTGGTCAGCGCTTGCTTGACTTCGCCGCCTTCGGGGTAACCAGCCTGCTGCCGGTCCAGTCCTTGCCCGCATTGACACTCTTGGTGTGCGAGAGACCCGCCGTCGTCGCGGCTTCGTTGATGTCGCTCGGCTCGACGTAGTTGTCGCGGCCGGTCTTCGGCGTCATCAGCCAGACGGGTGCGCCTTCGTCGATCAGCTGCGTGGCATCGACCAGCGCGTCCGTCAGGTCACCGTCGTCGTCTCGGAACCACAGCACGACGGCATCAGCCACATCGTCGTAGTCCTCGTCGACGAGATCGCTGCCAATGAGTTCCTCGATGGCCTCGCGGAGCTCCTGATCGACATCGTCGTCGAAGCCGATCTCCTGGACCACCTGCTCGGGCTGGAAACCCAGCCTCGCGGCAAGGTTGGTCCGCTCCTCCGCGTGGTCCGCGGTCGCGCTCACGGGTTGCCTCCTGATCATGTTTTGGAAAATGCTTGGGACCCGCGCGTGCGCGGGGCATTGGCGGTAGTCCACACGTGCAGGACGAATCTCGCAAGTACCCCGCCCCCGATCCCGCCCAAAGGATGGGTATACGGGCACCCCCGGACCCCGCTCCGTGATTCATCCCACACCATTCGACCTGGTTTGACGGGTTCCGTGGCTTCAGTACGCCAATCGGGGTCCGAACAGCCTTACGGAACAGATAAACGCGTGGGGCGTAAGGTTGCGATTTGGCCGGACCCATCCTCGACCCCGTGCGCGGACCGACGACGAGCCCTCTCGCCGAGCGGTGGTTACCCCTCAGTAGAGATGACGTTTGCGTTCCCGGGGTACACGATGGAGGCGGCGCGACACCCCCCCTCAGAACCCAACCAGCGAAGGAACAGCGTGGCTTCCGGATCCGATCGCAACCCGATCATCATTGGCGGCCTTCCGAGCCAGGTCCCGGACTTCGATCCCGAAGAAACCCAGGAATGGCTCGACTCTCTCGACGCCGCCGTCGACGAGCGGGGCCGTGAGCGCGCCCGCTACCTGATGCTCCGCCTGATCGAGCGAGCCCGCGAGAAGCGCGTGGCCGTGCCCGAGATGCGCAGCACGGACTACATCAACACCATCGCCACCAAGGACGAGCCGTTCTTCCCCGGCAACGAGGAGATCGAGCGCAAGGTCCTCAACGCGACCCGCTGGAACGCGGCCGTGATGGTGTCCCGTGCGCAGCGCCCCGGCATTGGAGTCGGCGGCCACATCGCCACCTTCGCCTCTTCCGCCTCCCTGTACGACGTGGGCTTCAACCACTTCTTCCGCGGCAAGGACGAGGGTGACGGCGGCGACCAGATCTTCTTCCAGGGCCACGCCTCCCCCGGCATCTACGCCCGCGCGTTCCTGCTCGACCGGCTGAGCGAGGCCCAGCTCGACGGCTTCCGCCAGGAGAAGTCGAAGTTCCCGAACGGTCTGTCCAGCTACCCGCACCCGCGGCTGATGCCGGACTTCTGGGAGTTCCCGACCGTCTCGATGGGCCTCGGCCCCCTCGGCGCGATCTACCAGGCCCGGATGAACCGCTACATGGAGGCGCGCGGCATCGCCGACACCTCCAAGTCGCACGTCTGGGCGTACCTCGGCGACGGCGAGATGGACGAGCCCGAGTCGCTGGGCCAGCTGTCCATCGCCGCCCGTGAGGGCCTGGACAACCTGACCTTCGTCGTCAACTGCAACCTGCAGCGCCTCGACGGCCCGGTCCGCGGCAACGGCAAGATCATCCAGGAGCTGGAGTCGCAGTTCCGCGGCGCCGGCTGGAACGTCATCAAGCTGGTCTGGGACCGCTCCTGGGACCCGCTGCTCGCGCAGGACCGCGACGGCGTCCTGGTGAACCGGCTGAACACCACGCCGGACGGCCAGTTCCAGACGTACGCGACGGAGACCGGCGAGTACATCCGCAAGCACTTCTTCGGTGACGACCACCGCCTGCGCGCGATGGTCGACGGCATGAGCGACGAGCAGATCCTGCACCTCGGCCGCGGCGGTCACGACCACAAGAAGGTCTACGCGGCGTACGCGGCGGCCAAGGCGCACAAGGGCCAGCCGACCGTGATCCTCGCGCAGACGGTCAAGGGCTGGACCCTCGGCCCGAACTTCGAGGGCCGCAACGCGACCCACCAGATGAAGAAGCTGACCGCGGACGACCTCAAGCGCTTCCGCGACCGGCTGCACATCCCGATCGCGGACAAGGAGCTGGAGTCCGGCGCTCCGCCGTACTACCACCCGGGCCGCGACTCGGACGAGATCCAGTACATGCACGACCGCCGCGACGCGCTGGGCGGGTACGTGCCGACCCGTGTCGTGCGCGCGAAGCCGCTGACGCTGCCGGGCGACAAGACGTACGCGGCAGCGAAGAAGGGCTCGGGCCAGCAGTCGATCGCCACCACCATGGCGTTTGTCCGGGTACTGAAGGACCTCATGCGGGACAAGGAGATCGGCAAGCGGTTCGTGCTGATCGCGCCCGACGAGTACCGCACCTTCGGCATGGACGCGTTCTTCCCGAGCGCGAAGATCTACAACCCGCTGGGTCAGCAGTACGAGGCCGTGGACCGCGATCTGCTGCTCGCGTACAAGGAGTCGCCGACCGGGCAGATGCTGCACGACGGCATCTCCGAGGCCGGCTGCACCGCCTCGCTGATCGCCGCGGGTTCGGCGTACGCCACGCACGGCGAGCCGTTGATCCCGGTGTACGTCTTCTACTCGATGTTCGGTTTCCAGCGCACCGGCGACCAGTTCTGGCAGATGGCCGACCAGCTCGCGCGCGGCTTCGTGCTGGGTGCCACCGCCGGTCGTACGACGCTGACCGGTGAGGGTCTCCAGCACGCGGACGGGCACTCGCAGCTGCTCGCATCGACGAACCCGGGCTGTGTCTCCTACGACCCGGCCTACGGCTTCGAGATCGCGCACATCGTGCGGGACGGTCTGCGCCGGATGTACGGCGAGAACGCCGAGGACATCTTCTACTACCTGACCGTCTACAACGAGCCGATCCAGCACCCGGCCGAGCCGGAGAACGTCGACATCGACGGCATCCTCAAGGGCATCCACCGCTTCCAGGAGGGCGGGAAGGGCGAGATTCCGGCCCAGATCATGGCCTCCGGTGTCGCGGTCCCGTGGGCGATCGAGGCTCAGCGGATCCTCGCCGAGGAGTGGAACGTCAGGGCCGACGTCTGGTCCGCCACCTCCTGGAACGAGCTGCGCCGCGAGGCCGTCGACGTCGAGCGGCACAACCTGCTCCACCCGGAGGAGGAGCAGCAGGTTCCGTACGTGACGCAGAAGCTCTCCGGGGCTCAGGGTCCGTTCGTGGCCGTCTCCGACTGGATGCGTTCGGTTCCGGACCAGATCGCGCGCTGGGTGCCCGGCGCGTACCAGTCGCTGGGTGCGGACGGCTTCGGCTTCGCCGACACCCGCGGTGCGGCCCGGCGCTTCTTCCACATCGACCCGCAGTCGATCGTCCTGGCGGTGCTCACCGAGCTCGCCAAGGAGGGCCGTATCGACAGGTCCGCGCTGAAGCAGGCCGTCGACCGCTACCAGCTGCTCGACGTGACCGCGGCCGACCCGGGTGCGGCGGGCGGCGACGCGTAACACCTTCGGGCATGCGACACGCGCGCTCGGTGTGAGGGGCGGTGGGGCCTCGGTCCCGCCGCCCCTCACACTGCGTCGGCCGCCCGGGGGTCGTTCCCCGGAAAACGCGGCTCTACGATGCGGGCATGAAGGTGCAGACCGCGCAGCTCCGATGGGAGCGGCACACACAGGGACCCCTGCTGGGGCTGGCGGCGGCGTTCGCCGTCGCCTACGCGGTGCCGATCGTCGCGCACGACGCGAGCGGCACAGTGCGCCTGGTGTGCACGATCACCGAGTGGGTCGTGTGGGGCGCCTTCGCCGTGGACTATCTCGTACGGCTGTCGCTGTCGCCCGGCAAGCGGCTGTTCGTCCGCAGCCACCCACTGGACCTGATCGCGGTGCTGGTGCCGCTGCTGCGCCCCCTGCAGCTGCTGCGGCTCGTCTCCACCCTGCTGCTGGTCGGGCGGCGGGCCAGGATGGCCCCCCAGATCCAGCTGACGGCGTACGTCGGAGGCACGGTGGTGGGCCTGCTGATGTTCGGCTCACTGGCCGTGCTGGAGGTCGAGCGGGACGCTCCGGACGGGAACATCAAGACGCTGGGTGACGCGGTGTGGTGGTCGTTCACGACGATGACGACCGTCGGATACGGCGACCACTCCCCCACGACCGGTCTCGGCCGGGTGCTCGCGGTGGGCCTGATGCTGTCGGGCATCGCACTGCTCGGTGTCGTCACCGCGAACATCGCGGCCTGGTTCATCTCCCGCTTCGAGCGGGACGACGCCGAGGAACAGCGTCGCACCGCGCTCCTGAAGGCGCTGACCCACGAGGTCAAGGAACTGCGGCGGGAGGTCGGCAGGCTGTCATCGCCGGTGCGGTCTTCGGGGGAAGCGGGAGAAGCGGGGGCTTCCGGAGTGCGGGCCGGTTCCGAAGCCGGTCCTGAAGTGCCGCCTGTTCCCGAAGTGCCCGCCGAGAGCGGTCCCGTGGTTGCCGACCGGTCCTCCGTCCGCTGACCTCCCGGCCTCAGCTCTCCCACATCTTGAAGGCCCGCACCCGGTACGGCGTCCTGGGCACCCAGGTACCGCCGCCCGGGTAGGTCTCGAACTCCCCGGTCTCCGAGCACTCCTGGGACTGGTACGTCGTGACCGGTCGCCCCGTCCGGTTGGCCAGGGCCTGGGCGTCGGTGCCGGCCGGCAGCGGGACGCAGCTCTCGATGTCGGTGCCGGCCAACTCGTGGGTCCGGCGGGCGCCCTTGAAGTCCGGCTTCTCCCAGAGGCATAGCTCACCGGCCGCGCAGTCCCCTCGCCGGGGTGGCGCGGCGTGGGCGCTCTGCGGCAGCAGCGCGGCAATGGCCAGGACTCCGGCCGCGAGTGCGGTCGTACGCATGGCATGGGTGGTGGTCGTACGCATCATCTGGATCGGCCCCCGTGTCGTCGTGATCAGTTGCTGCACCCTGACCTACTGCGACGCGGCGCCTCAAGGGGCCGGGAAGTGGTCCACCCTGATAGGCGACAGCCGCGCCGGAACCGTCCGGCGGGGCTGTCGTACGCGCGAAGTTGACGTCGGTGGGCGTCAGATGTGGGCCGCCGCGCCCGCACCCGCCTCCGCGTTCTCCCCGCGCTTGGTCTGGGTGGCGACCAGCGCCGCGATCACCGCGACACCACCGGCGACGGTGAAGGCGAAGCCCCTGCCCGACACGAAAGTGTCATGGATGACGCCCGTGATCTTGTCAAACATGTCCGGCGTCATGCCAGAGCACTGACCGAGCTCTACCTGGACCAGCTCGGACCGGCGCTCGCCACCAACTGGCGCGCCCCGGCGCGCACTCGGGGCACACACACAGCGTGACGGCGCGGGCACTCCCTCTGCTCGAAACGTGAGCTGCCTCACTGGTTTCGCGGAGAACCTCACCCGTCTTCTAGGGTGGCCCGCAGTGACTTCCTTCGACTCCTCCCCCACCCTCAACGCATGGCGCGCGCTGCTCGCTCTCGCCGTGGTGTTCGTCATGCTGGCCACCACGGGCTGGACCGCGGTGCGCCACCACAAGAGCGATGCGGACCCCCGTGCGGCCTCCCTCGCCTCCTGGGCCCGCGGTGGCATCGACGGCCGCGAGCTGCCGGACGCCGGGTTGGCGCCGGCCAGCCTCGCCCGCTTCTTCGCCACCCTCAGCGCGTCCCAGCGCGAGCACCTCGTCGACCGCTATCCCTTGGTCGTCGGCAATATGAACGGCGCCCCGCTCACCCTGCGCTACCGCGCCAACCATCGGGCACTGGCCCAGGCGAGCACCGCGGAGCGGTCGCGGACGCACGATCCGAAGCTCTCCGCGGTCGGCCGCCAGACGGCCGACCGACGGTGGCACCGCTTCGGGTCACTGATGGGCCACGGGCGGCAGATCCTGGCCTTCGACCCGGCGGGCTCCGGACGGGTCGCCGAGGTCTTCGGTGATCTCGGGCGCGCGAAGCGGGTCTCGGTCGTTGTCCCTGGCGTCGACACCACCGCGATGAACTTCGAGCGGACCGAGCGCAAGTACACCGCCCCCGTCGGCATGGCGACCTCGCTGTACGCCGCCGAGCGCGCCGCGTCGCCCGGGGCCCGTACCGCCGTCATCGCCTGGGCGGACTACACGGCGCCCTCCGGACTCGGCATGGACGCGGTCATCGGCAAGCCCGCCATGGACGGCTCACAACGGCTCAACTCGCTCGTCGCGGGGCTGCCCGGTGGCTCAAAGGTGTCGCTCTTCTGCCACAGCTACGGCTCCGTGGTGTGCGGCGTCGCCGCGCCCTCGCTGCCGCCTCGGGTCGCCGACATCGTGGCCTTCGGGAGCCCCGGTATGCGGGTCGAGAACGCGAAGCAGCTGAAGACCGGGGCGCGCGTGTGGGCCACCCGGGACGGCGACGACTGGATCCAGGACGTGCCGTACCTGGAGGTCGGCGGGCTCGGCCACGGCGCGGACCCGGTGTCGCCGGAGTTCGGGGCGAGGGTCGTCTCGGCGGCCGGCGCGGTCGGGCACACCGGCTATTTCGCGCCCGGCACCGAGAGCCTCAACAACTTCGCCGAAATAGGGGTCGGTTCGTACCGAACGGTGAACTGTGCGAGCGGCGACGGGGCCTGCCGGAGTGGAATTTCCGGCGCGGAAGAGGTCTGACGCGCGTAGATGCGCGCCGTGACGGGAAAATTGCCCCCGGCGCCCAGGGGCGACGCGGGAGCGCACGCCGCATACGATGAGCCGCATGGGTGATGTGCTGGCCGGAATTCATGCCACCTGGGAGTTCGAAAGCGACTCCGTGCTCATCCGCTTCGAACGGGGGATCCGCACGCCGAAGCTCTTCCAGGCGCTCGGCGAACGACGTGTTCCCCACGCTGCGCTGGCGTCGGTGACCCTGACGCCGGGGAAGCGCGGGACAGTCGTTCTGCACGCGACGCCAAGACCGGGTGCGGACCCGCTGATGGAGGCCGCCTCCGGGCAGTTGAAGGACGGCTGCGACCCGTACCGGCTGGTGCTGCCGGCGGAGCGCGAGACGCTCGCCGAGTACTACGCCGACGAGCTGCGCGCCATGCTCCTGCCGGAGGCGAAGGTCCCCGCCGACCGGTTCCTGGTGACCGCGCCCCAGGCCCCCCTGCACTTCAAGGCGTACGACGGCAAGGCGTCCTTCGACGGGTCGCAGGTGGCGTTCCGCTGGTTCTGGACGGGGGCGTCCTCCGCGAAGTGGAAGGCGGGCGACCAGACCTTCCACATCCAGGAGCTGAACGGGGTCGAGTGGCGCTCGCCCGACGTCTTCGACGGGTATCTGCGGCTGCTCCTTCGCGGGGAGGGTAGCGACCCCGCTGCGGCGGGGTCGGGTACGGAGCCGCGGCGGCCCGCCCAGGCCGATCAGGACCCGGCGGCCGTCGTCTTCGGGCTCGGATACGGGCCGGTGCACGAGTCCCTGCCGTTCGCGGCGGCGGTGCTCGGCGCGGCGCGCGGCGGAGTCGGGGTGCCGACGACCGCGGCTCCGGTCGAGGCCGCGGCGATGCCCGTTGCCTCTGTTGCCTCCGGCACCACCGCCGGGCGGCGTGATCCCGCGGACATCGCGGAGCGGATACGGCACCTCGGGGATCTGCACGAGGCGGGGCTTGTTACGGACGAGGAGTTCAGCGCGAAGAAGGCGGAGTTGCTGGCGGAGCTTTGAGGTGGGGTGGCTTTGCCGGGCCCTTGGCGGGCTGCTGTGGTGGGTGGGGTGCGTGGGCGGTTGAGGTGGGGAGGGTGGCCGTCGCTGCTCGTCGTGGCGCTGGCAGCCACCCAGTGCGGCGCCGCGATCCTGCTGCGCGATCGGATCGGCACGTTGCTGCGCCGTCCCGTGGTGTGGGCGCCGGTCGTCGTCATCAACCTGTCCGCGATGACTATTTTGTGTTGGCACCAGACGGCGATGCTCGCCGCTGCCGTCCCCGGTTCCTTCCTCGGTACGGTCCCGGGGCTGACCGGCGCACCCGATTCGCTCGGCTGGATCCTGGCGAGGGTGCTCTGGCTGCCGGTGTTCGCCGTGTCGTTGGTCCTGATCGGGCGTTACGCGCGGCGCTTCGACGCGCCCTGGAAGTCCGGGACGGAGGCCCGCCGTGCGGCGGCGGGCCTCCTCGCGGCGGGCTTCGCGGTGTTCGCGCTGGGGCTGGCGTGAGCCCCTACTCGCGGCCGGCGGACGTGAAGGACATGTCCGCGTACCGGCCGCCGGCGACCTGGCCCGCGATCGGTTCGAGCAGCGCCAGTTCGTCGGCGGTGAGCGTCACCCGGGTCGCGGCCGCGTTCTCCTCCACCCGGGTGCGCTTGCGTGTTCCGGGGATCGGGACGACGGCGAGGCCGTGCAGCTGGGCCTGCTGCTGGACCCAGGCCAGCGCGATCTGCCCGAGGGTCGCGCCGCGCGCCTCGGCGAGCTTGCGTACGGGGGCGAGCAGCTCGGCGTTGGCGGTGGCGTTGTCGCCGGTGAAGCGGGGCTGCTGGCGGCGGAAGTCACCCGCGCTCAGATCCTTGTCGGCGCTGACGAACGCACCGGTGAGGAAGCCGCGGCCGAGCGGCGAGTACGGCACGAGCGCGACGCCGAGCTCCGCTGCGGTGGGTACCACCCCGGCCTCGATGTCGCGGCTGAACAGCGACCACTCCGACTGGACGGCCGCGATCGGGTGCACGGCCTGCGCGGCGCGCAGTTCGCCGCCGGTGACCTCGCTGAGGCCGAGGTGCTTGACCTTGCCCTCGCGGACCAGCTCGGCCATCACGCCGACGGTCTCTTCGATGGGGATGTTCACATCGCGTCGGTGCATGTAGTAGAGGTCGATCTCGTCCACGCCGAGGCGCTGGAGGCTGCCCTCGACGCACTCGCGGATGTAGCCGGCGTCATTGCGGACGATCCGCTTCGTCGGGTCGTTCGGGTCCATCGCCAGGGCGAACTTCGTGGCGATGACGATCTCGTCGCGGTGTGCCTTCACGAACGGGGCAAGGAACTTCTCGTTCTCGCCGGCGGCGTACGCGTCCGCCGTGTCGTAGAAGGTGACCCCGAGGTCCAGGGCGCGCTCCAGAGTGGCCCGCGCCTCGTCGGCGTCCGTGGGTCCGTACGCGAAACTCATGCCCATGCAGCCGAGGCCCTGCACGCCGACCTGCGGTCCGTGGGTTCCGAGCTGTACTTTTTCGATCTTGCTGTCACTCATGGGTGGTCAGACCCTCTCCGACGCCCGTCGGGCGTCCGCGTAATAGTCGATCTTGTAGTCGAGTACCGCGAGCGTGTCCTGAAGCTCGGCCATGCGCACGCGCACAGCCCTGCGTGTCGCCTCCAGGAGCTCGTGCCGCGCCGCCATAGTGTGCTCGCCCTCCCGCACCATCTCGGCGTACCGCACCATGTCCGCGACGGACATTCCGGTCAGCCGCAGCTTGCCGACAAGGTCCAGCCATCTCAGGTCGCCGTTGTTGAACCGGCGCTGGCCGGTGTGCGAGCGGTCCACGTGCGCCAGCAGGCCGATCCGCTCGTACCAGCGCAGCGTGTGGGCCGTGAGCCCGGTGTACGCCGCGACCTCGCTGATCGTGTAGTGGTCGTGGCCTTCGGGGCGCGGGAGCGCCCGGGGTTCCGCGTCGCAGGCGACGGCGCTCGCTGGGGCGGTCTCCATCACGGTCATGACCACCACGCTAAGACCTTGGAGTGCACTCGAAGCAAGCAAAACCTGGGGAAATTTACTGGTGGGGCGATTAGCCTCCGCCCCATGAGCTTCGTACGACGCGCGACCACCGAAGACGCCGGTGAAGTGCTCCGACTGCGTCAGGTCATGATCGACTCGGTCTTCTCCACCGGTACGTCCACGGGCTGGCACGCCGAGTCGGTGGTGACCGTACGCGAGAAACTGGCCGACCCGGCGGGCAACTTCGCGGCCTTCGTGATCGACCACCCGGACCGGCCCGACGCCCTGGCCGCCCTCGTGGTCGGCACGATCGAATACCGCATCGGGCGCGCGGGCAACCCGCACGGCACCAACGGCTATGTCTTCAGCGTCGCCACCGACCCGGACCAGCGCCGCCGCGGCCACGCCCGTGCGTGTATGGCCGCGCTGCTCGACTGGTTCCGCGAGCGCGGCGCGATGAACGTCGACCTCAATGCCTCCGCGGAGGCCGAGCCGCTGTATGCCTCGCTCGGCTTCGTCAGGAAGCCCGACCCCTCGATGCGGCTGAACCTGTAGTGCCTTTACGCTCGTACGCATGGACAGCGTGCGGATGATCGAGAACTGGCCGGTACCCACCGCGGCGACCGCCGTCGTACGCGCGGACGGCACCATCGCCGGTGCGCACGGACCGACCGCGCACCGCTTCCCGCTCGCCTCCGTCACCAAGCCGCTCGCCGCGTACGCCGCTCTGGTCGCGTACGAGGAAGGCGCGGTCGAGCTCGACGAGCCGGCCGGGCCCGAGGGCTCCACCGTCCGGCATCTGCTGGCCCACACCAGCGGCCTGGCCTTCGACGAGCACCGGGTAGTGGCGCCGCCCGGCGAGCGCAGGCTCTACTCCAACGCCGGCTTCGAGGTCCTCGGTGACCACATCGCGAAGGCGACCGACATCCCGTTCGCCGAGTATCTGCGCCAGGCCGTGCTGGAGCCGCTAGGCATGAGCGGCACCTCACTGGACGGCTCCCCCGCCAAGGACGGCGTCTCGACCGTCGACGACCTGGCCCGTTTCGCCGCCGAGTTGCAGGCACCCCGCCTGCTCGACGTCCGTACGGTCGCCGAGGCGACGGCGGTCGTCCACCCCGGCCTCAAGGGCGTACTCCCCGGCTACGGCCACCAGAACCCGAACGACTGGGGCCTGGGCTTCGAGATTCGCGACTCCAAGTCCCCGCACTGGACGGGCGGTTCGTCCTCACCGCGTACCTTCGGGCACTTCGGCCAGTCCGGTACGTTCCTGTGGGTCGACCCGGAGGCGGGCGCGGCCTGCGTCGCCCTGAGCGACCGCCCCTTCGGCCCGTGGGCCGCCGAGGCATGGCCGCCCTTCACGGACGCGGTGCTCGCGGAACTGCGCGCGGCCTAGGACTCAGCCGGACAGCTCCCACAGGAGGAGTTCGGCCGCGCTCGTGGCGACCAGCTCCAAGTCCTTCGCGCCCGTCACGCGCAGGGAGTCACCAGGGCCCAACTCCTCGACGCCACAATGAACTTGGCCGCGTACGACATGGACGTACACCCGCTCCGCGTCCGGCAGCGCCGTGCGCTCGTCCGGGGTCAGGCGGCGTACGTGCAGCATCGCGCCGGCCGCCGGGACTGCGTACGGCGTGGAGTCGGCGATGCCGCGCACGATCTCGTACAACGGCTCTCCGCCCGGCTCCACGGGCGCCAGCCACATCTGGACGAAGCGCAGCGGCGCGGCGCCATCGTTGCGCTCCACGTGGCGCACTCCGACGCCCGCGCTGAGCCGCTGCACGTCCCCGGGGCGCACGACCGTGGCATGGCCGGTCGAGTCGCGGTGCGTCAGCTCGCCCTCGATCACCCAGGTGATGATCTCGGTGTGGCTGTGGGGGTGCTCGTCGAAGCCCGCGCCGGGGTCGAGCAGCTCCTCGTTGCAGGCCAGCATCGCGCCGAAGCGGAGGTTGTCGGGGTCGTAGAAGCGCCCGAAGGAAAAGGCATGGAGGGACTCGATGCCCGAGGAAGGTTCGCCGCCACGGAAGCGGTCGGCCGAGCGGCGTGCGGAAATCACGAAGCCCACGGTAGCCCGGCCCGTCGCGCCGCCGTCCCGATAAGGCAGTCTTGTCGCGTGCCCCGATCCGATGCTGAGCAGTCCGCCTCGAACGCCGCCCATCTGCATGCCGTGACCCTGCGACGGCTGGAGAAGTCCGCCGGCCGGCTCGCGGCGAACGCGATCGCCCGCATGGACGAGACCCTGCCCTGGTACCGGGCCATGCCACCGGAGAACCGGTCCTGGATCGGTCTCGTCGCCCAGGCCGGTATCGCCGCGTTCACCGAGTGGTTCCGGCATCCGGAAGCCCCGCAGGCCATCTCCACCGATGTGTTCGGCACCGCGCCGCGCGAACTGACCCGGGCGATCACCCTGCGCCAGACCGTCGAGATGGTGCGCACCACCATCGAGGTCATGGAGACGGCGATCGACGACATCGCCGCCCCCGGCGACCAGGGCGTCCTGCGCGAGGCCCTGCTGGTGTACGCCCGGGAGATCGCCTTCGCGACCGCCCAGGTGTACGCCCAGGCCGCCGAGGCCCGCGGCGCCTGGGACGCCCGGCTCGAATCCCTCGTGGTCAACGCCGTGCTGTCGGGCGAGGCCGACGAGGGCGCCGTGTCCCGGGCCGCCGCCCTCGGCTGGAACTCCCCCGAGCATGTGTGTGTGGTGCTCGGGACCGCCCCCGACGGCGACAGCGAGCTGACCGTCGAGGCGATCCGCCGAGCCGCCCGGCACGCCAAGCTCCAGGTGCTGACCGGGGTGCTCGGCAGCCGTCTGGTCGTCATCGCGGGCGGCAGCGACAATCCGCTCCAGGTCGCGAAGGCCCTGATCGGGCCGTACGCGGCCGGTCCGGTGGTCGCCGGGCCCGTGGTGCCCACCCTGCTCGCCGCCACCCGGTCCGCGCAGGCCGCCGCCGCCGGACTCAAGGCGTGCCTGGCGTGGCAGGACGCCCCGCGGCCGGTCCTCGCGGACGATCTGCTGCCGGAGCGCGCCATCGCGTCGGACCCGGCCGCCAGGGACCAGTTGGTGGAGGAGATCTACAGACCGCTGGAGGAGGCGGGCTCGGCGCTCCTGGAGACACTGAGTGTCTATCTGGAGCAGGCGAGCAGCCTCGAAGGTGCGGCCCGGATGCTCTTTGTGCACCCCAACACCGTGCGCTACCGCCTCCGACGTGTGACGGACGTCACCGGATGGTCACCCTCCGACGTGCGTTCGGCGTTCACCCTGCGCATCGCCCTGATCCTGGGACGTCTGGCCGCAGGAGATCCGCAGTCCTAGACTTTTGTCGGACATCAACAATTCCCCCGACGGTTCTTCGTCCCTGTCCCCACGGGCACAGGAGGCCGTCCACAAGAGAGAGTGTGAGGGTGCTCGTACTCGTCGCTCCCGGCCAAGGCGCTCAGACGCCCGGCTTCCTGACTCCCTGGCTCGACCTCCCCGGCGCTGCCGACCGGCTCGCCGGCTGGTCCGACGCCATCGGGCTGGACCTTGTCCATTACGGCACCCAGGCCGACGCGGACGCGATCCGCGACACCGCGGTCGCCCAGCCCCTGCTGGTCGCCGCCGGTCTGTTGACCGCCGCCGCGCTGGATCTGCGCGACGACGTGTCCGTGGTCGCCGGTCACAGCGTCGGTGAGATCACCGCCGCCGCGTACGCCGGTGTGCTCACCGAAGAAGCCGCGCTCGGTTTTGTACGTACCCGTGGTCTGGGCATGGCCCAGGCCGCCGCGGTCACCGAGACCGGCATGGCCGCGCTCCTCGGTGGTGAGGCCGAGACGGTCTTCGCGCATCTGGAGAAGCTGGGTCTGACCCCGGCCAATGTGAACGGCGCGGGCCAGGTCGTGGCCGCGGGCACGACGGAGCAGCTCGCCGCGCTCGCCAAGGACAAGCCCGAGGGCGTACGCCGCGTCGTACCGCTCAAGGTCGCCGGAGCCTTCCACACCCGGCACATGGCTCCCGCGGTCGCCGAGCTGGGCAAGGCCGCACAGGACCTCGTGGTCTCCGACCCGAGCCTGACCTATGTCTCGAACGCCGACGGCAAGACCGTCGCCACAGGCTCCGAGGTCGTCGCACGCCTGGTCAGCCAGGTCTCCAACCCGGTCCGCTGGGACCTGTGCATGGAGACCCTCAACGAGCTGGGCGCCACCACGCTCATCGAGCTCTGCCCGGGCGGCACGCTGACCGGCCTCGCGAAGCGCGCCATGCCCGGTGTGAAGACCGTCGCGCTCAAGACCCCCGACGACCTCGACGCGGCCCGGGCGCTCATCGCCGAGCACGCGGCCCGATAGGAGCCCGAGAGAGCATGTCGAAGATCAAGCCCAGCAAGGGCGCCCCGTACGCGCGCATCATGGGCGTCGGCGGCTACCGTCCGACCCGTGTGGTGCCCAACGAGGTGATCCTCGAAACGATCGACTCGTCCGACGAGTGGATCCGCTCCCGCTCCGGCATCGCGACCCGCCACTGGGCCTCCGACGAGGAGACCGTGGCCATGATGTCCATCGAGGCATCCGGCAAGGCGATCGCCGACGCCGGGATCACCCCCGAGCAGGTGGGCGGCGTCATCGTCTCCACCGTCTCGCACTTCAAGCAGACCCCGGCCGTCGCGACCGAAATCGCGTTCAAGATCGGCGCGATCAAGCCCGCCGCCTTCGACATTTCCGCCGGATGCGCCGGCTTCGGCTACGGCCTGACCCTCGCCAAGGGGATGGTCGTCGAAGGCAGTGCCGAGTACGTTCTCGTCATCGGCGTGGAGCGGCTCTCGGACCTGACCGACCTGGAGGACCGCGCGACGGCCTTCCTGTTCGGTGACGGCGCGGGCGCCGTCGTCGTCGGACCCGCCACGGAACCGGCCATGGGCCCGACCGTGTGGGGCTCCGAGGGCGACAAGTCCGACACCATCAAGCAGACCGTGCCGTGGTCGGACTACCGCAACGGTGGTGTGGTCGCGAAGTTCCCGGCCATCACGCAGGAGGGCCAGGCGGTATTCCGCTGGGCCGTCTTCGAGATGGCGAAGGTCGCCCAGCAGGCACTGGACGCGGCCGGGATCAGCGCGGACGACCTGGACGTCTTCATTCCGCACCAGGCAAATATGCGGATCATCGATTCGATGGTGAAGACTCTGAAACTGCCGGAGCATGTCACGGTCGCCCGTGACATCGAAACCACCGGCAACACCTCGGCAGCCTCGATTCCGCTCGCGATGGAGCGGCTTCTGGCGACCGGGCAGGCGAAGAGCGGCGACACCGCTCTCGTCATTGGCTTCGGGGCGGGTCTCGTCTACGCCGCGACGGTCGTTACCCTCCCCTAGGCACGTCCGGAACATCCGGGCTTGTCGCCACCACACCCCTGTGTTCAACACCGAAGGAGCGCCAACATGGCCGCCACTCAGGAAGAGATCGTCGTCGGTCTCGCCGAGATCGTCAACGAGATCGCCGGGATCCCCACCGAGGACGTCCAGCTGGACAAGTCCTTCACCGACGACCTGGACGTCGACTCGCTGTCCATGGTCGAGGTTGTCGTCGCCGCCGAAGAGCGCTTCGACGTCAAGATCCCCGACGAGGACGTCAAGAACCTCAAGACGGTCGGCGACGCTGCCGGCTACATCCTGAAGAACCAGGCCTGACCAGGCTGTTCGTGTGTCGCCACCCGGCGGTGGCGCCGTAAAAAATTCAGCACCCTCTACACGTGGAGAAAGAATTCCTGTGAGCCCGACCAATCGCACCGTGGTCGTCACCGGTATCGGCGCAACTACACCGCTGGGTGGCGACGCCGCATCGACCTGGGATGGTCTGATGGCGGGACGCTCCGGCATCAGGCCCCTTGAGGGCGAGCGCTTCGCCGAACTGCCCGTCCGGATCGCGGCCCTCGCGGCCGTCGACCCGTCCGAGGTGCTGCCCCGGCCGCTGGCCCGCAAGCTGGACCGCTCGGCGCAGTTCGCGCTGGTCGCGGCCCGCGAGGCGTGGGCCGACGCCGGTTTCACCGGCAAGGCGGGTGACGACGAGAAGATCCGCCCCGAGCGGCTCGGTTCGGTCATCGCCTCCGGCATCGGCGGTGTCATCACTCTGCTCGACCAGTACGACGTACTCAAGGAAAAGGGTGTGCGTCGCGTCTCGCCGCACACCGTGCCGATGCTCATGCCGAACGGCCCTGCCGCCAACGTCGGCCTGGAGGTGAACGCCCAGGCGGGCGTGCACACTCCGGTCAGCGCGTGCGCGTCCGGCGCCGAAGCCATCGGCTACGCCGTCGAGATGATCCGCACCGGCCGCGCCGACGTGGTCGTCGCCGGCGGCACGGAGGCGGCGATCCACCCGCTGCCGATCGCGGCGTTCGCCAACATGATGGCGATGTCCAAGAACAACGACGAACCTCAGAAGGCTTCGCGCCCGTACGACAAGGCCCGGGACGGCTTCGTCCTGGGAGAGGGCGCGGGCGTCGTCATCCTGGAGTCCGCCGAGCATGCGGCGGCGCGGGGTGCACGGGTGTACTGCGAGGTGCTGGGCCAGGGGCTGTCCGCGGACAGCCACCACATCGCTCAGCCCGAGCCGAGTGGGCGCGGGATCGCTGCGGCGATGCAGAACCTGCTCGACAACACCGACCTCAAGCCGTCCGAGATCGTGCACCTGAACGCGCACGCCACCTCGACGCCGCAGGGTGACATCGCCGAGATCAAGGCGCTGCGCCGGGTGCTGGGCGAGGACCTCGACCACATCGCGGTCTCCGGTACGAAGTCGATGACCGGGCACCTGCTGGGTGGCGCCGGCGGCATCGAGACCGTCGCGACGGTGCTGGCGCTGCACCACCGGATGGCTCCGCCGACCATCAATCTCGACGATCTCGACGAAGAGGTCGACGCGGACATCGTGCGGGCCGAGCCCCGCCCGCTGCCCGAGGGGTCGATCTCCGCGATCAACAACTCGTTCGGGTTCGGTGGGCACAACGTGGTGCTTGCGCTGCGGTCCGTCTGACCCCTGCTTGGCTGAGGCCCGCTTCCCCTGTACGTGGGGGAGGCGGGCCTCAGCCTTTACCCCACCCCCATGGGTTGCAGGAGGCGGCGCCCTCCGGTGGGCGGGTGCGGATGCGGGCGACTGCCCGCGCTGGGCGCGGGCCTGCCCCACCCCGCCCGCCGGTTTCAAGGGAGTTGCGGAAGGTGGTGCCCTCCAGTGGATGGCCGGCCGCCGTTGGCGGCTGCGGGTGGGCCGGGGTGGCTAAACCACCTGGTGCAGCCAGCGGACCGGTGCGCCCTCTCCCGCGTAGCGAAAAGGTTCCAGCTCGTCGTCCCACGGCTTGCCCAGGAGTTTGGCGATCTCGGCCTCCAGGTCCGTCTCGCCCCGCACCGATCTCGCGAGCGCGGCCCTCATCCGGTCCTCGGGGATCAGGATGTCGCCGTGCATTCCGGTGACGGCGTGGAAGATGCCCAGCTCGGGCGTGGCGCTGTAGCGCTCGCCCTCCGCCGTGGGGCAGGGTTCCGCCGTCACCTCGAAGCGCAGCAGGTGCCAGCCGCGCAGCGCGGAGGCGAGTTTGGAGGCGGTGCCGGGCTGGCCCTGCCAGGAGAATTCGGCTCTCCAGGTGCCGGGCGAGGCCGGTTGCCTGATCCAGTCGAGATTGACTCGCACACCGAGTACGCCCGCCACTGCCCATTCGACATGCGGGCACAGCGCGCGCGGCGCGGAGTGAACGTACAGAACGCCACGTGTCGTCACCGGGACCTCCAGTGTGGGACGAGGTTCGCCTTCCCCAGCGGCCTCGCGTCCGTACCGGTCGCGGTGAGGACAGCACCAGACATTGTGCCCCACAGGCCA
Source organism: Streptomyces sp. H27-C3 (assembly GCF_030063415.1). GTDB lineage: Bacteria > Actinomycetota > Actinomycetes > Streptomycetales > Streptomycetaceae > Streptomyces. Next base: position 104,471 of record NZ_JASITA010000013.1, read on the forward strand.
CAACCGGGCCGGCTCCCGAGGTTGCCAACAGTAAACAGCATCGGGAGCGAATCTCCTGAAATGGGACAGTATGTGACGTGTTGTAATTTACCGGAACCGCGATAGCCATGATGCCGCTGGTTCGACGGGGAAAAGCTATCGTGCGGCGGCGTCCGGTGGGTGACGTACTGTCGGTCCGAGGAGTCGGAGGCGCGAATGCGCGCACCCGCGGGACGGGCGAAGGGGATCAGGGATGCGGGGACAGCGCCGGAACCGTCGATCGCACGGCGTCACCGCCGCCGCTCTGGCGGTCGCGGTACTCGTCCCCATCGGCGCCCTCGCCGGCTGCGATTCCACCGACGAGCCCGCCACCGGCGAATCGGCCGCCGAGCGCCGCCCCTCCCCCAAGCCCACGTGGGACACCAGCCCCGCCTCCATCGCAGCGGTCGGCGACTCCATCACCCGCGGCTTCGACGCCTGCACGGTGCTCGCGGACTGCCCCGAGGTGTCCTGGGCGACCGGCAGCGACGCCAAGGTGCGCAGCCTCGCCTCACGGCTGCTCGGCGCCCAGAGCAGTACCGCGCGCAGCTGGAACCACGCGAAGTCCGGCGCCCGCATAGCCGAGCTGCCCGCGCAGATGACACAGGCGGTGGCCAAGAAGCCGCAGCTGGTGACCGTCATGGTGGGCGCGAACGACGCCTGCCGCGACACCGTCTCGCACATGACATCGGTGGCTGACTTCCGGACATCCTTCGAGACGTCGATGAAGAAACTGCGCGACGGCCTGCCCAAGACGCAGGTGTACGTGTCGAGCGTGCCGGATCTCAAGCGCCTGTGGTCCGAGGGGCGCACCAATCCGCTGGGCAAGGAGATCTGGAAGCTGGGGATCTGCCAGTCGATGCTGGGCGAACCCGACGCCATGGACGCGGCCGCGGTGCGGCGCCGCGACACCGTGCAGGATCGGGTCGTCGCGTACAACAAGGTGCTCAAGGACGTGTGCGCGAAGGACCGGCACTGCCGGTACGACGGCGGAGCCGTCTTCGACTTCCGCTTCACGGGCGACCAGCTGAGCCAGTGGGACTGGTTCCATCCCAGCAGGAACGGGCAGCAGCGGCTGGCCGAGATCGCCTACCGCAACATCACGGCGAAAGAGCCACCCCCGTAGGCTTTCCGATCATGACCGCGGATCTCTTCGGCACGCTCGACGACGGTACGGCCGTTCACCGCTGGACCCTGGAGCGGGGCGGAACGGTGGTGCGGGTGCTGACGTACGGCGGGATCGTCCAGTCCGTGGAAGCACCGGACCGGGACGGGCGGACCGCCCCGGTGGTGGTCGGCTTCGATTCGCTCGCGGAGTATCTGGACTCTCCGGGGCCCTACCTCGGGGCACTCGTCGGGCGGTACGCGAACTGGATCGCGGGCGGGACCTTCACCCTGGACGGGCGCCCGTACACGTTGGCGCGCAATCAGGGAGGCAACGCCCTGCACGGCGGTGACCAGGGCTTCGACAAGCGGGTGTGGGACGCGCGGGCGGTGCCCGCCGGTGTGTGTCTCTCGCGGGTCAGCCCGGACGGCGAGGAGGGCTTCCCCGGGCGCCTTGAGGTGTCGGCGACGTACAGCCTGGCTGCGGACGGGGCGCTGCGCATCGAGTACCGGGCCGTGACGGACGCTCCGACCGTACTGAACCCGACCAATCACACCTACTGGAACCTGGCGGGCGGCGCCGGGGTTTCCCAGGCGCCGCGGATCGCGGCCGGGCGGGTGACGCCCGTGGACGAGTCCCTGATTCCCACGGGCGAGCTCGCGCGGGTGGACGGGACGCGCTTCGATCTGCGGGCGCCCCTGGACGTCGGGTCCGGCAGCGGCTACGACCACAACTTCGTGCTGGACAAGGGTGTTACGGCCGCTCCGGAGCCGGTGGCCGAGCTGTACGACGCGGTGTCCGGGCGGGTGCTGACGGTGGCGACGACGGAGCCGGGGATGCAGGTCTACACGCCGGAGGCCTTGGACGGGGTGGCGTTGGAGACCCAGCACTTCCCCGACGCGCCGAACCGCCCGGAGTTCCCGAGCACGGTGCTGCGGCCGGGCGAGGTGTTCGCCTCGACGACCGTGTACGGGTTCGGGGTGCGGGGCTCCTCGTAGGAGAGTCGATGGGTGCGGGCGGGCCGGGGGTGTGAGG
>NZ_JASITA010000013.1:106638-193482 GCF_030063415.1 Streptomyces sp. H27-C3
CTCACCGACCGCCGCCTGGCCGCCCGCGGTATCGGGGTGGGGCCGTCCGTCAGGCCTGGATGTCGAGCGTGGCGGTCAGGCGGCGGTCGGTGAGTGAGTGGCAGGCCCTGACCTCGTACGTGCCGGGGACGAGGGACCAGCCGTCCGCCTGCTCGTCCCAGATCTCGAAGGCGCGGCCCGCCAGCGGGACTTCGACCTCGACGGCTTCACCGGGTCCGGCCTCGACGCTCGCGAATCCGGCCAGCCAGCGAGCGGGGCGCTCCACGGGGTCGGCGGTGGGGGCCAGGTAGATCTGGACGACTTCGCGGCCCGTGCGCGAACCGGTGTTGCGGACGCGGACCTTGGCCGTGGCGGGTGTGGCCTCCAGGGACTCGTACTCCCAGGTGGTGTAGCCCAGGCCGTGGCCGAAGGGGTATGCCGGGGCGGCGCCCGCCCGGTCCCAGGCGCGGTAGCCGATGAACACGCCTTCGGCGTAGTGGAGTTCGCCGTTGGTGGGGGTGACATCGGTGACCGGTGCGTCCGCGAGGGAGGCCGGCCAGGTGGTGGGCAGTCGGCCGCCGGGCTCCTCGGCGCCGAGGAGGACATCGGCGAGCGCCCCGCCGCCCTCCTGGCCGGGGAACCAGCTGAGCAGTACCGCGGCGACGTCCTCGCGCCACGGCATCTCCACCGGGGAGCCGGAGTTGACGATCACCACGGTGTTGGGGTTGACGGCGGCGACCGCGCGCACCAGGTCGTCCTGGCGGCCCGGGAGGCTCAGGTCCGTACGGTCGAAGCCCTCGGATTCGACGCGCTCGGTGGTGGCGACCACGACGACGACGGTGTCGGCGTCGCGGGCGGCTTCGACGGCCTCGGCGATCAGTTCGTCGGGGTCGCGCCTGGGCGTGCTGTGGACGAAGGAGAACATGATGGCGGAGAGCGGCCCTGCGGCGTCCGGGTTGACGGTGTGCGCGAGGGAGACCTCGACCGGCTCGCCCGCGGTGAGGCGGACGCGGCCGCGTTCGGCCGGGGAGCCGAAGAACGCCTCGAAGGGGTCGGCCTCGTCACCCATCGCCTGGACGCCTTCGTAGAGGACCTCGTCGCCGACGGTCAGCGTGAAGGCGCCGATTCCGCGAGTGCCGAAGGAGTGCTCGCCGCTGTCGCGGGGGGTGAAGGTGCCCTTGACCTCGACGCTGTGCAGCGTCGAGTGGGTGACGCCGTCGGGGAGGTCGTCGCCGATCCACTGGACCTGGCCGCTGGGCAGGCTGCGGGTGCCGATGACCGCGCCGCTCGCGTCGCGGCAGACGGCGTGCAGCTCGAAGCCCTTTTCGGCGGGGGCCAGTTCGTCGTTCGGGTCGGCCCCGACGGTGTACGTGAGGACGCCGTCGGGCAGGGCCGCGGTGAGACCGTCGAGCGGGGCGACGACGCGCTCGGGGAAGACGGTGGCGGAGCCGCCGCCGAGGACGCGGGCGTCGCGGGCCGGGCCGCCAATGAGGGCGACCTTGCGGACCCGGGAGGCGTCGATCGGCAGGACGGGGACGCCGTCGCGCGGCTCGTTGCGTACGAGGACGAAGGCGCGGTGGGCGACCTCGCGGGCCAGAGCCTGGCCGTCGACGGCCGCGGGCAGCTCGCCGACCACGGGCGGGGCGCCGTCGAGGATGCCGACGCGGGCGGCCAGCCGCAGCACACGGCGCACGGCTTCGTCGACGACGGACTCGTCGACCTCGCCCGCGCGGACGGCTCCGGCGAGGGCGTCGCCGTAGACGGTCTGCGGTCCCGGCATGGCGACATCGAGACCGCCGAGGATGTCGCCGGTGGTGGAGCGGGCGGCCATCCAGTCCGAGACGATGTAGCCGTCGAAGCCCCACTCGGCGCGCAGGACCTCGTTCTGGAGGTGGCTGTGCTCGGTCATCGAGACGCCGTTGACCTGGTTGTACGCCGCCATGATGCCCCAGGGGTGGGCGTTTTTGACGATGGCTTCGAAGGGGGCCAGGTACAGCTCGCGCAGCGGGCGCGAGGTGATGATGTTGTCGACGGTGAAGCGGTCGGTCTCGGCGTCGTTGGCGACGAAGTGCTTGACCGTGGTGCCCACCCCGCCGTCCTGGACGCCCTGGACGTATCCGGTACCGATCTCCCCGGTGAGGTACGGGTCCTCGGAATAGCACTCGAAGTGGCGGCCGCCGAGCGGCGACCGGTGCAGATTCACGGTCGGGGCGAGGAGGACGTGCACGCTCTTGCGACGGGCCTCCTGGGCGAGGAGGCGGCCGGCGCGGCGGGCCAGGCCCTGGTCCCAGGTCGCGGCGAGCGCGGTCGGTGAGGGCAGTGCGACGGACGGGTCGTCGGCGGTCCAGCGCACGCCCCGGACGCCGATCGGACCGTCGGACATGACCAGCGACTTCAGGCCGATCCCCGGAATCGCGGGCAGGGACCACATGTCCTGGCCGGCGAGCAGCCGGGCCTTGGTGTCGAGGTCGAGCTTGCCCAGTGCGGCTTCGACCACCTCGTCGCGGGCCCGGTCGTCCGGGGTCTGTCGCGTTTCCGACGCCCGGGGCGTCGTTCCCGGGGCCTGGGGGATTGCGGGGGTGCTGGATGCGCCTGCCACGGCGGTACCTCCTCGTTGAAGTCCTGCTGGCCTTCCCATCGTCACTCGTCCACCTGTAGAACGGTAGGGTTCGTGATGCATTCGTTACTTCAAGGGGTGGTGCTTCAAGTGATGGCGTACCGTCCTGCCAGCAGGCACCAGGGGAAGGACCAGCACGATGGCCAGGGCCAGAAGCGAGGAGCGACGGGCGGAGATCCTCCGTGCGGCACTCGAAGTGATCGCCGAACGCGGCTACCGCGGCGCGTCGCTCAGCGCGGTCGCCGAGCGCGTCGGCCTCACCCAGCAGGGGCTCCTGCACTACTTCCCCACCAAGGAGTCACTGCTCGTCGCCGTGCTCGAAGAGCGCGACCAGTGGGACACCGGAGCCTCCGGACGGAGCGCCGGGGCCTGGCGGGTCGACCTGCTCGACTCGCTCGTGGAGTACAACGCGATGCGTCCGGGCATCGTGCAGACCTTCTCCGCGCTGCTCGGCGAGAGCGTGACCGATGAGCATCCGGCGCGGGGCTTCTTCACCCAGCGGTATGTGCAGGTCCGCGCGGGCATGGCGGGCGCGCTGCGCACCGAGTACGGCGAGCGGCTGCCGGGCGGGCTCACTCCCGAGCAGGCGGCCCCGCTGCTTGTCGCGGTGATGGACGGGCTCCAGTACCAGTGGCTGCTCGATCCCCGGTCGGTGGACATGCCGGCCGCCTTCCGCGACTTCCTCGGGCTGCTGCGGCGCGGCCCGATGCCCGGCCCCGCGCCCGCCGAAGCAGCCGAAAACCTGTGAAACCGCACGTCACTCGGTCCCCAGGGGCCCGCCCTGTAGCGCGGGCCCCTGCCGGAACGAGATACTTCCGCCACCCCGACGGAAGGATTCCCGTGTCCCGGATTCGTGCCCGGCTGGACGCACTCGGCGTCGCACTCCTCGCCTCCGCCACCCTCAGCCTCGGGACGCCCCCCGCGACGGCCGGTGAGCCGGCGACTGCGGCGAATGCCCCGGTGACAGCTCCACCGGCCGCCCCGCCGACCGTCGAGGAACGGCGGCTGGAGAAGGCCGTTCCGCAGGAGATCCTGCGTCGCAGCGGATTCGACTCCGTGGCGCCGGAGTTCGCGCGGGCGCTGCGCGGGGCACGGTCGTACGGCGCGGCCGAGCGGGCCGTCGAACGCCACGGGTCGCGGCTGTGGCAGCGCGCGGTGGACCGGGCCCAGGGGCAGGGCCCTGCGGGCGGGGATCTCAGCAGGGACGACGACCGGCCGCTGTACTGGGCGCGGCTGGGGATGACGAGCGAACTGCGGGAGTGGCAGGCGCCGTTCGGGCTGCCGGACGAGGCGCGGGGGCGGCTGCTCGGCCGCCTGGAGCGTGCCTCTCGGGGGCAGGACACGATCCACTTTCCCACGAAGGGTGCGAAGGGCGGGATGAAGCGGGTGCTCCTCACCGGCTTCGACCCGTTCACGCTGGACCGGGACATCCGGATCAGCAATCCGTCGGGGGCGACCGCGCTCGCCCTGGACGGCACGGTGGTACGTACGGCTTCGGGCCCCGCCCGGATCGAGACGGCCGTCTTCCCCGTCCGCTGGGACGACTTCGCCGACGGCATGGTCGAGCGGGCTCTGCGGCCGCATCTGCCGCAGGTCGATCTGTTCACGACCGTCAGCCAGGGCCGGGTGGGGCGCGTCGACGTGGAGCGCCACAACGGGGCGTGGCGCGGGGGCTTCGGGGACAACGAGAACATCTCGCGCACCGGGCTCGCGCCGGTGGAGGACCTCGCGTCACAGCCTCAGTGGACGACAACGACACTTCCCTACCGGGAGATCGTGGCCGCCGACACCGGCCGCTTCCCGGTGTACGACAACACCTCGGTCACCGAGATTCCGGCGGGCGGCACTTCGCCCGTGGTGCGGCCCGACGGGCCGACGGCGGGGTCCGCCGCGCGGGCCGGCGGCGGCGGGGACTACCTGTCCAACGAGATCGCGTACCGGGCCACGTTGCTGCGGGACCGGCTGGGGCTCGACCAGCTGCCCGGCGGGCATGTGCATACGCCGGTGCTGGAGTTCGGGTCGGGGAACACGACCGAGATCACCGACCCCGCCTTTGTGCGGAACCGGTTGGACATTGTGGCGCAGATGCGGGCGATCGTGCGGGTGGCGGTGCGGTAGGGCGGGCCGCTGCGCGGGGCTTGTTCCCCACCCCGCCCCTCCCCGAACCGGGGCTCCGCCCCGGCCCCCAATCCTCAATCGCCGGACGGGCTGGACTACTTCAGCCCGTCCGGCAACCTAGCGGGCGAAGCCCAATGTGGCGCCCAGGCCCACCAGGACCGTGCCGATCCCCCGGTTGAGCGCCTTCTGGCGTCGCAGCATCGCCGTCCGCAACCTCGCGTCGGAGAAGAACAGCGCCACCAGAGTGAACCAGCCCAGGTGCGCCGCCGACATGAAAAAGCCGTAGCCCGCCTGCTGCCACCTCGCCGTGTCCGGGCCGACCACCTGGGTGAACGCCGAGACCACGAAGAGCGTCGTCTTCGGATTCAGCACATTGGTGAGGAAGCCGGAACGCAGCGCCCCGAGCGGGCCGAACTCCGGCTTCGCGTCCAGGTCGACAGTGAGTTCGGAGCGGGCCAGGAAGGTCCGTACTCCGATGTAGACGAGGTACGCCGCACCGGCCAGTTTGATCGCGGTGAAGAGCGCGGTCGACGACGCGATCAGCAGCCCGACACCGAGCATCGTGTACGTGACGTGGACCAGGACGCCCGCCGAGACGCCCGCCGCGGCGAACAGGCCCGTCGTACGGCCGTAGAGACAGCTGTTGCGGACCACCATCGCGAAGTCAGCTCCCGGACTGATGACAGCGAGGAGGGTAATGAGGGCTACGGCGACGACTTCGGTCATGCTCACATGCTGACCGCACCGGTCCGGAAGATCAACGGGTTCCGATCTTTCTTCCGCATACCGAGACGGGGATGATGGACCACATGATCATCGCAGCGGCACAGTTCAGACCCGAGCCCGGTGCCGTCGAGGCCAACGCACACCAGATGGCGGACTTCGTCCGGGAGGCCGCCGGACGCGGAGCACGGGTGACGGTTTTTGGTGAACTGACGCTGAGTGGCTACGAGTTGGGGCTGCTCGCCGAGGATCCCACCCTGCTGGTGACACCGGACGATCCCCGCCTGGAACCGGTGGTCGCGGCCTGCCGCGAGACGGCCACCGCGGCGGTGCTCAACTGCGCCGCGCACACCGAGGGCGAGCTCCCCGCCATCACGACCTTCGTCTTCGGGCCCGGCGGTGAACTGCTGACACGCTACGACAAGCAGCATCTGCACGGGGTTGAGAACGAGGTCTTCGCGGCAGGTGCGGTCGACGGCCGGTTCGAGCTCGACGGGGTGCGGTTCGCGCTCGCGACGTGCTTCGACAACAGTTTCCCGGAGCTGGCGGAGCGGGCCGCAGCCGCCGACTGCCGCGTGTACCTGGCCAGTTCGCTGCACGACGAGCTCGACCGCCTTGAGGTCTACCCGGCACGGGCGAGGGACCACGGGCTGTATGTCGTGTTCGCCAACCATGTGGGCCAGTCCGGCCCTTACGCCGCCTGCGGGCTGAGCGGGCTGTGGGGCCCGGACGGTACGGCGCTCGCGAGCGCGACGCCCGACACCGCCTGCCTTGTGCTCGGCGAAGTGGCGACCGCGGTTACGCGGTAGACAGCGACGTCGCGTCGCCGTCGGTGGCGTCGGCCGACGGCTCGTCCAGGAGGTCCCGGGCCATCAGCGTCGCGCCCGCCACCGCGCCCGGCATCAGGAAGACCGCGACCAGCGGGACCAGGAAGGCGAGCGTCAGCGGGACACCGAAGCCGAGGGTCATCAGGCGGCGGCCGCGCAACAGGGAGAGGCGCTGCTTCAGCTCGATGCCGCGACGCTGGAGCGCCACCGCCGCCAGCTCCTGGGCAAGGAAGAAGCCGGAGACGCAGAAGCCGATCGCCGGGACGGCGGTCTGGCCGATGACGGGGATGAAACCGCAGGCGAAGAGCAGGACGGCGTACAGGAGGACACGCGCCAGCACACGCAGGCTGTCACGCGCGGAGATCCACAGCTCCCGGATCAGTGACAGTCCGGACTCCGGCGCGGTGCCGTCCGGGGACACGGAGCGGTCGACGCGCTCGGACAGGTTCTCGTAGAAGGGCTGGCCCACCAGCAGGGTCACGGCGGTGAAGGTGATCACCGCGAGGAAGAGCGCGAGGGCGAAGACCAGCGCGGTGAGCGCACCGCGGAAGAGACCGAGCCAGGGTGCGTCCCAGTCGTCGGCGAAGGGCGTCGCCCAGGCCGTGAGGTTGTCGGCGCCGTAGACGAGGCCGATCAGCGCGCCGGCGTACAGCACGAAGGTGACGAGACCGGGCAGCAGCCCGAAGCCGTACGCCCTGCCGTGCCGGCCGACCCACCGCTGGCCCTTCATCAAGTAGCCGAAGCCCACCCCTAGATCACGCATGGGGGCAGCCTAGCCGGGCGGCGCGCGGGCACACTCCCCGGCCCGGCCGCCCCGCCGCGACGCGCTGCTCGGGTATCTCCGTGAGGCGGAGGGCAACCACATCGCGGGGTCGAACCCGTTCGCCGTCGAGGATCTCGTACGCCGCATGAAGTACGGCGACTTCGGCCGTGCGGGCGAGATCGTCATGTCCGGCATCGCGGTGGTCGAGATGGCCTGCTGGGACATCAAGGGCAAGGCGCTGGGGGTGCCGGTCTGGCAGCTGCTCGGCGGGAAGGTCACCGACCGGGTCAAGGCGTACGCGAACGGCTGGTACAGCACCGAGCGGACCCCGGAGGCGTCTTGGCGTCGAGCTGGATGTGGACGCGGCGGCCGAATTCCCTCAGCAGCAGGCCAGGTTCGATCTGTGGGCCGACGGCTGGGAGCAGAGGAAGCCCAAGTGAACGCCGCCCAGGCCCCGGTGAGCGGGGCGATCGTCGTCGACCGGCCCGACGCGCACCGCCTGGTCGCCGCTGAGCTTCGGGTGCCCGCACCCGGCGAGGTGCGGGTGCGGGTCGCCGCCGCCGGGATCTGCAGGAGTGACCGCGAGGTGTACGACGGCCACCGCGACCCGGGATACGTCGCTGAGCGCCCTGCCGAAGGCGGCGCGGCGCGGGGGTCGTCGACGAGCACGAGGAGGCCCGGGTCGCCGAGTCGTTCCGCCGGAGCATGAACATCAAGGCGCCGACCGTCTTCGAGCAGGTCGGCCGGCTCTCCGGCGGCAACCAGCAGAAGGTCGTCCTGAGCAAGTGGATCTTCGCGGGTCCCGATGTGCTGATCCTCGACGAGCCGACGCGCGGGATCGATGTCGGCGCGAAGTACGAGATCCCCACCGTCATCGACAAGCTCGCCGCCGAGGGCAAGGCGGTCGTCTTCATCTCCTCCGAGCTGCCCGAGCTGCTCGGCATGTGCGACCGCATCTACACGATGTCCGCCGGCGGCTCACCGGCGAGATCGGCTCGTGCTGCTGGCGGCGGTCGACTTCGACGTCCACAACAAGCGGAAGGTCGGTTCCTGACACGGCTCGCGCGCTCCCTCCGCCCCCCATATGCCCCATGCGTCACAGCCCCCCTTGCCGTGACCGGATCGAACCGGTAGACCCTGCGTACCGATCGACGTATTGATCGTCGCGCAGATCGCGTACGGATCACCGTACTGATCGCGTAACGGATCGCCGTACTGATTTCGACGACGCACGTCCCCGGAGGTACACGCGCATGGGCCCAGGCATCCCGAGACCCCTTCTGATCACGACCGCCGTCCTGGCGAGCGCCCTTCTGCTCGCCCACGTCCCCGCCACCGCACAGCCCGGCCCTCCGCCCGGCGCCGGTGACGGTGACGGGGACGGCGCACATCGCGAGCGAGCCGCTCAGGGACAGGCCGCCCGCACCCCGGCGGGCGCCGCCGCGAACGCGCTCGACGCCCGAACCCCGGGCCTCGACCGCGACGGCGGGTATCCCCGGCACACCGAGCTGACCGCGCCCGCGCCGAACCCGGCCGACAAGTCCATCAAGCTCGGCCTCACGCCGTACCACTCCATCGCGCCGAAGCTCAACTCCCTCCAGACATTGGGCAATCGGGTAAGTGTCGAGGTCGCGGGCAAGTCGGCCGGTGGGCATCAGCTGTATCTGGTGACCGTCACCGCGCCGGAGAGCTCCCGCGAGACGCGCGAGCAGGAGCGGATGCGGGAGCTGATCGAGAACGCACCGGCCCGCGCCGCGAAGGACCCGCGCGTCAAGGCCGCCTACAAGGCGCCGGTGCTGATCAACAACAATATTCACGGCAATGAGTGGGAGGGCACGGACGCTGCCCTCGGGCTCATCGAGGAATTGGCGAAGGCGAAGGACCGCAAGACCGCCGAGCTGCTGGCGAAGACCCGTATCTATCTGAATGTGACCGCCAACCCCGACGGCCGGATCGCAGGCACTCGCGCCAACGCCAACGGCTTCGATCTCAACCGGGACTTCATCACCGCGACCCAGCCGGAGGTGCGGGCGATCCGGCAGATCGCCATCGCCAAGCAGCCCGCCGTGATGATCGACCTGCACGGGTACGTCAACGGCACGCTCATCGAGCCGACGACCCCGCCGCACGGGGAGAACTACGAGTACGACCTGTTCCTCAAGAATTCCTACGCGAACGCGCTGGGCATGGAGAAGGCCGTCAACGGGCTCGGCTACACGCCCGCCAAGGACGGGGTCGACCCGGCCGTCATCCCCTTCCGCGACCAGGAGGAGGGCTGGGACGACTGGCCGCCGATCTTCACCCCGCAGTACATGCCGTTCCAGGGCGCGGTCGCGGCCCACACCATCGAGTTCCCGATGCAGGTCAACAACCAGGCGTACGAGACTCTTCCGGTCACCGAGCTGCGCCGCAGGTCCGCCATCAACACGGACATCGCGGGCGCGGCGATGCGCGCGACGCTCGCCTACACGGCGGACCACCGCGCCCCGGTGCTCGCCGACCAGATCGAGACCTTCCGGCGCGGCGCGGTGGGCGCGACGCAGGTGGAGGTGTCGCAGGAGACCGTGCCCGGTGTCCCGGGCATCGGTCCCGAGGACGTGTACACGGCCGCCTTCCCGCGGGCGTACGTCATTCCGGCGGCCGGGCGCGGACAGCGTTCCGCGACCGCCGCGGCCCGTCTCGTCGACCATCTGGTGGCCAACGATGTGCGTGTCGAGCGTGCGCGCGCCACATTCCGCCTCGCGGGGCGGAGTTACCCGGCCGGGTCGTACGTCGTCGACATGCGTCAGCCCAAGCGCGGGCTGGCCAACGTGATCCTCGCCGATGGCCGGGACATCAGCGCGGACGTCTCCACGATGTACGACATCTCGGGCTGGAGCCTCGGGCTGCTGTGGGGCGCGAGCGTGGAGAAGGTGCGGAAGGCCCCGGGCGGGCTGCGCTTCTCGGGGCGCACGGTCGATGCCGCGTCCCCGACCGGTTACGTCGCACCGCGTGGCGCCCTCCAGTTGCGGCTCGACGACCCCAAGGAGATGGAGGCGCTCAACTCCCTTCTCGGGGACGGCGTCAAGGTCCGGCGGGCGGCCGACGGCAGTGCGCTCGTGCCCTCTTCAGCACGCAAGCGGGCCACTGCTCTCGCGGACCGTCTCGGCGTGGCCTTCCACGCGACGAAGGCCAAGGGTGTGGCGCCGCTGCCCCGCACGCGGGTCGCGGCCTCGGTGAGCCCGGGTGAGCTGTTCGCGTTGCGCGAGATGGGCTTCGAGGTGCTGCCGGTGTCGACGGCCGTGCTCAACGCGGGCTTCGACTGGGCGAAGGCCGATGTGCTCTTCGCCTCCGCCGGGCTGGAGTACGGGAAGCTGAAGCCGGCCGCCCGGGGCGCGCTCGACGCGTTCCTGGCCGGTGGCGGTGGCGTGGTCGGCCGCGGTGCGACGGGCGCGGCGCTCAACGCCGAAGCCAAGCTGCTGATCGCGAAGGCCGTGCAGGGCAACGGCGACGCGAACGGTGTGGTGAAGGTCGTCAACGCCGGTGGCCCGGTCACCGGAGGCGCACCCGGCCACACCTTCGTCTACTCCCCCATGTGGTTCACCGACCTCGGGCCCGGCGTCCGCGTCGAGCAGTCCTACGGCGCGCGCGGCGCCCTGGTCTCCGGACACTGGCGGGCGGCGGCCGACAGCAGCGGCGGTCCGGCGGACGCGGCCGGACGGGCGGCGGTCGTCAGCGGTACGACGGCGGGCGGCGCGGGTGTGGTGCTCTTCGGCACCGAGCCGCTGTTCCGCGCGCACCCCAAGGGCGCGTACGCGCAGGTGGGCCGGGCGTTGCTGAACTCGGCGCTGACCTTGGCGCATTGAACTCGGCGCGCTGACCTCGGAATAGCCTCTCGGCGGCTGGTGCTTGATCCCCCTGTCACTTACGACCTCGGGGGCAATAGGGCGCGGGCTCCCGGCGTCATGCGACTCCGCCTCCGGCGTTGTCGTCGAGGTCGTTAAACACACAGACAGAGTTACGGGGGAGCACACGATGTCGAAAACCATCATTGTGCAGGGCACGGTCGCCGAGGGGTTCGATGAGGTACGGGAAGAGTTCGCCGCCGTACTCGCCGAGGAGCGGCCCGGGCATGCCGATGCCGCCTTGGAGGTTGACGACCAGGCCGCCGCCCGCGCGCGGCTTGGCCGCGCCCACGTGCTGCTCGGTGGCCATGACCGTACGGCTGCCGCTCACCGGGTCGTAGGTGTGGATGCGCGCGGACAGAATGTCGACCCAGATCAGCCGGCCCGCAGCCGCGTCCCAGTTCGGCGGACAATGGCCGGGCGGCTCCGAACGGTGCCCAAAGCGCCCCCGGGGGCGACAAAGGGCCGCATCCCCCTCGGCCCGAGGGGGATGCGGCCCTTCATGTCACATCAGCCGGTCATGTCACATCGGACGACGCGGTGCGTCAGACGACGGACAGCTCGACCTTGATGTTGCCGCGCGTGGCGTTCGAGTACGGGCACACCTGGTGCGCCTTCTCGAGCAGGTCCTTCGCGGTGGCCGCGTCCACGTTGGGTATGTGCGCGGAAAGCTTGACCTCAAGGCCGAAGCCGCCGGTCTCGGTCGAGCCGATGCCGGCCTCCGCGGTCACGGTCGAGCCGGAGATGTCGGCCTTCTCCTTGCGGGCGACGACGCCGAGAGCACCCTGGAAGCAGGCGCTGTAACCGGCCGCGAAGAGCTGCTCCGGGTTGGTACCGGCGCCGCTGCCGCCCATCTCCTTCGGCGGGTTCACCACTACGTCGAGCTTGCCGTCGTCCGACGCGACCCGGCCGTCACGGCCGTTCTCCGCGGTGGCGACAGCGGTGTACTTCACGTCTATCTTCTGGATGGTCATGCTGAGGAAACCTCCTGCTTGTACGCCGCGACTCGCGCCCACGGACCGCGGCGGCCTGGGGGTGACCCTACCGGTTGAGGGAAACGATCATCTTGCCGGTGTTCTCGCCGCGGAGCAGGCCGACGAACGCGTCGTAGCCGTTCTCGATGCCCTCGACGACGGTCTCGTCGTACTTCAGCTCGCCGGAACGGATCCAGCCGGAGACCTCTTCGACGAACTGCGGCTGGAGCGCGACATGGTCTCCGACCAGCACACCCTGGAGTCGCAGCCGCTTGCCGATGATCAGCGCCATGTTGCTCGGGCCCGGCGTGGCCTCGGTGTTGTTGTACTGCGCGATCATGCCGCAGATGGTGGCGCGGCCGTGCACGTTGAACGAGCTCATGGCCGCTTCGAGATGCTCGCCGCCGACGTTGTCGAAGTAGACATCGATGCCGTCGGGGGCGGCCTCGCGCAACTGCGGGGCGACCGGGCCGTCCTTGTAGTTGAAGGCCGCGTCGAAGCCGTACTTCTCGGTGAGGTGCTTGACCTTCTCGGCGGAGCCGGCCGAGCCGATGACGCGCGAGGCGCCCTTGAGCTTGGCCATCTGGCCGACCAGGCTGCCGACCGCACCGGCCGCGCCGGAGACGAAGACGGCGTCGCCCTCCTTGAAGGAGGCGACCTCGAAGAGACCCGCGTAGGCGGTGAGGCCGGGCATGCCCAAGACGCCGAGGTAGGCGGAGAGCGGGGCCAGCGAGGCGTCGACCTTCGTGGCGTACTGGGCGGGCACGTCGGCGTACTCGCGCCAGCCCAGGCCGTGCAGGACATGGTCGCCGACGGCGAAGCGCTCGTCGTGGGAGGCGATGACCTCGCCGACCGCGCCACCGTCCATCGGCTGGTCGAGCTTGTAGGGCGGGGTGTACGACTTCACGTCGTTCATCCGGCCGCGCATGTACGGGTCGACCGAGAAGTGCAGATTACGGACGAGGATCCGGCCCTCTGCCGGCTCGGTCACGGGGACCTCGCGCAGAGCGAAGTCCTCGGCCTTGGGCCAGCCGTGCGGGCGGGCGACAAGGTGCCAGGAACGGCCGGTCGTGGGCAGAGCGGTCATGGGGTACGGCCTCCTCGAAAAAGCTTCATGTTCTGAACTAACCATGCTCCTGGATATTTCATGTTGTCAAGTAAGTGGGTACGATGGAAGGCATGACGCCTCGCACTGACCCGCTCACCGTCGAAGTGGTCGAGCTCATCGGCTCCGTCGTCGCCCGCTATTACGAGGAGTACGACGAGGCCGCGGGCAAGCACGGGCTCACCGGCGCCCAGGCGCGCGTACTGGGTCTGCTCTCCGTCGATCCGATACCCATGCGTCGCCTAGCTCAGAAACTCAAGTGCGAGCCGTCGAACGTCACCGGGATAGTCGACCGTCTTGAGTCGCGCGGCCTGGTGGAGCGCAGGCCCGACCCCGCCGACCGGCGCGTCAAGCTCGCCGCCGTCACGGAGGAGGGCGGCAGCACCGCGGCCGGGCTCCGCGACTCGCTGGAATTCGCGCGCGAGCCGCTCGGTGAGCTGTCGGCGGAGGAGCGGACGGTGCTGCGCGATCTGCTCAAGCGGATGCTGGGCGCCGGCTGAGCGGTGACCGCGTGATGGCTGAGTGATGGCTGGGGGATGACTCAGCGGTGACCGAGCGGCGACTGAGCAGCCCTGCGGCCGGGTCAGTCGCACCACCACAGAAAGCGTGTGCAGCTCTCGGAGGGAGTGGGCTCCGGGAGTCGCGTGGGCTCGGGGTCGTCCGGGTCCGGATCCGGGTCCGTCGACGAGGGCGGGTCGGGATTCGACGGGGCCTGGCTCGTACCGCTCGTGGGCGCCTGTGGCGCGGTGGGGGACGTCGCGGCGGGGACCGTCGCCGACGCGGATTCGGGCGTGGACGTGGCGTCCGACGCTCCGGGGGACGGCAACTCGCTCGCGGACGCCGATGCGGTACGTGCCGACTCGTCCGGATCCGCGGTCCGCCCCGGAGCCGGCGCACTGCCGTCCTCCAAGGGTTCCGCGCTGCCCGAACGGCTGGGCAGCACACCCTTCTCGTCCGCCGTGGGCGCCGACGTCCGGTCCTCGCCCACGGACTCCATGGCC
Source organism: Streptomyces sp. H27-C3 (assembly GCF_030063415.1). Lineage (GTDB taxonomy): Bacteria > Actinomycetota > Actinomycetes > Streptomycetales > Streptomycetaceae > Streptomyces. Next base: position 120,630 of record NZ_JASITA010000013.1, read on the forward strand.
AGCTCGGCCAGGCTCAGCGCGCCCCCGGCCAGACCCAGGCCCAGGCCCAGGCAGACGAGCAGCACCTTGCGACCCCTGCGCCGGTGCGCCCTGGTCCGGTCCCTGGCGCGTCCCCTGCCTCCGCCACCCCGGCCACCCGCGCCCTCGCGGGCACGGCGACGGTGACCCGAGGGCTCGGGCGCACCCGGCGGCGCGGGGGCGTCGGGGGCCGGGGCCCGTGCGGGGTCGATGGGGCCGGCGGGCGCGGGGGCCGGGGCCCGTGCGGGGTCGATGGGGCCGAGCGCCTCGGCAGGAGCTCCGCACCCGGCACAGGCCAGGGCGCCGTTGAGGTGCCTGCGGCAGGCGTGGCAGTAATCCATGGCGCCCGCAGATTATGCGGCGGCGGTGCGTCACAGGGAGGCCCGGCCGTGAGGATCTTGTGTGGAAGCGGTCCTTCCGCAGAGTGTCAGTGGGCCCGGGCAGGATGGGGGCATGGAGATTTTCGGGCCGCTCGACTTCCAATTGGTGCTGCTGCGCCGGATGGCCGACCATCAGCCTGACCTCGTCGAGGACGCCCGCCGTGAGCTCGGCGTCTCGCTCGCGGAGCTGCGCGAGGCGAATCGGCGCTGGCAGGCCATGGTGCGCTCGCCGCGGGGGCGGGGCAGCGTGGCCCGCTACCGGTCGGCGCTCGGGCCGCCCGAGACGTCCGTGCGGCGCAGGATAGGCGACCTGGAGTGCGACGCGCTCGCCTGGCCGGTGCCGCTCTGGCCCGACCTGCGCTTCGAGGTGCTGACCGCGCCCGGCGGCGCCGTCTGGAACGAATGGCTGGTCCGCGCCCCTGGCGCCGCCGCCCCCGATCTGCGGGCCGCCGGGGATCTGCGCCCCTGGTCGTGCACGGTGGACGAGGTGGCCCGCGCCTTCCCGCCGGCCCGCCCGATGGAGGGCACGGCGCCCACCCGGTGGCGGCTCGGGTTCACGCTGCCCGACGGGGGGCAGTGCGTCGCGGAGTTCACCTGGGGGCTGTTGCAGGAGGTGCGGCCCTCTGACCCTCGTGACGTTGCAGGAGGCCCGGATTCCCGACCCTCGTGACGTTGCAGGAGGTGCGGACTCCCGACGCCTCATGACGTTGCAGGAGGTGCGGACTCCCGACGCCTCATGACGTTGCGGGAGGTCCGGTCTTCCTGCTGCCTGGTGACGTAGCGGGGGACGCAGTTTCCAGACGCCACGTGACGTTGCAGGAGGTGCGGATTCCTGATGCGCCGTGACGTGGCGGACCCCCGTTTTCCTCACACCTCGTAACGTTGACAGGCCGTGACTCTGATGGCCCGTGACGTGATGCCGCGAAGGTTGTCTTCTGGCGCGGCGTCAACCCGTACCCCCGACCGGCTCATCCCAGCGCGCGCACGCCGCGCGCCCCCCGCACGATGCGAACAGGGGCAGCCCCCCTCGGACCCGGCAGCCGCCGGACCCTCCGCGCCAGCGCTCTCGGGAGAACTCGCCGTGACCGTCAGTCTTGAGCAGTTGCGCCGTTGCCATATCGCCGTCGACCTCGGGGCCGCGAGGACCCGCGTGTATGTGAAGGGGGTCGGGCTGGTCGTCGACGAGCCGAGTGTGGCCGCCGTGAACACCCGCACCGGGGCGCTCATCGCCGTCGGTGCCTTCGCCGAACAGATGACGGGCCGCACGCCCGACTACATCCGCGTGGTACGCCCCGTCTCCGGCGGCACCGTCGTCGACATCGAGATGGCCCAGCGCATGCTGCGCCACCTGCTCGGCGAGAAGCTCCGCCGCCAGCTGCGCCGCAAGCCCAGACTGCGGGCCGCCGCCTCCACGCCGCACGACGCCGACCCGCTCGCGCAGCGCGCCACTGTCGAGACCCTGGTCGGGCTCGGCGCACGCCGGGTCGAGCTCGTCGACACCCTCATCGCCGCCGCCGTCGGCTGCGGGCTGCCCGTGGAGCAGCCGTCGGCCTCCATGATCATGGTGTGCGGGGCAGCGACCACCCAGGTCGCGGTCCTCTCGCTCGGCTCCATCGTCACCGCACAGCGCATCCCGGTCGGCGGCGACGCCATCGACCACGCGGTGATCCAGCACCTGCGCCACCAGCACGAGTTGATGCTGCCGAGCCAGTCGGTGCGCCCGCTCCAGCTGGCGCTGAGCGGCAATGGGCTCACCGTGCAGGGCCCGACGTCCACCGAGATCCACGGCCGGGACGTGGCCACCGGCCTGGCCCGCTCCGTGCAGGTCGACACCGCCGCCGTGCGCGAGGCCATCCACACCCCGCTCACGGCCGTGCTCGACGGCATCGGGCGGGTGCTCCGCGGCTGCCCGCCCGACCTGGTCGCCGACCTCGCGGAGTGCGGGATCATGATGGTCGGCGGCAGTGCGCTGCTGCCCGGCCTGGACCAGCGGCTGCGCGACGCGACCGGCATGCCGGTGCGCATCGCGGAGCGCCCCGACACCTGCGCCGTACTGGGGCTCGGAGCGATGCTGGAAGGCAAGATCCAGCCGATGGTTCTCGACCCGCTCAACGACTGAGCGGCGCTGTTGGAGGGTGCGTGGGCGGTGGACCGGGCATGAACCAGGACGGTGCGGGAAGCGTCACGCCCCGGCTGCCGGTACTGCTGGACGCCGTGCTGAACGTGGGCACGGAGCTTGAGCTGCGCAGCACCCTCCAGCGCATCGTGGACACCGCCACCGAGCTGGCCGAGGCGCGGTACGGCGCGCTCGGGGTCGTCGACCCCGAGCGCGGTGTCCTCACCGAGCTGTTCACGACGGGCGTCGACGAGGAGACCCGGGAGCGCATCGGGCGGCTGCCGGACGGGCACACCGGCCTCATCGGCCACCTCGTGCGCGAGCCCAGGCCGCTGCTCGTCCCGGACATCGCGGACGACGTCCGCTCGGCGGGCCTGCCGCCAGGCCATCCCCCGATGCGGTCCTTCGTCGGCGTGCCGATCCGGGTGCACACGGAGGTCTTCGGCAACCTCTATCTGACCGAGAAGCGCGGCCCGGAGGGCGCTGTGTTCTCCGCCGACGACCTGGCGCTGCTGCGGGTGCTCGCCTCGCAGGCGGGCATCGCGATCGGCAACGCCCGGCTGTACGAGACGGCCCGCTGCCGGGAGCGCTGGATCGAGGGCGCCGGGGCGGTGACCACGGCGCTGCTCACCGGGGAGAGCGCCGCCGACGCGCTGATGACGGTGGCCGAGCGGGCCCGTATCCTCGCCGGCGCGTCGGCGGGCGTGATCCTGCAGCCCACCCCCGAGGGCGGCATGGAGATCGTCGCCGCCTCCACCCTCGACGACCCGGACGCCCTGCTCGGCACCGTCATCGAACCCGGCAGCCCCGTACTGGTGCAACTGCTCGGCGGGGAGCCGGTGTTCATCGAAGACTCGGCGACCGACGTCCGGATGACCACGACCGTACGCGCGTACTTCGGCCCGAGCATGATGCTGCCACTGCAGAGCGGCGGGAAGCTGATCGGTACGCTCGCGCTCCCCCGGCGGCGCGGCGGTACCCCGTACACGGCGGTCGACCGGCTGCTCGCCTCGCAGTTCGCCTCGCAGGCGGCGCTGGCGCTCGTCCTGGCCGACAGCCGGCACGACCGGGAGCGGCTCGCGGTCTTCGAGGACCGCGACCGGATCGCGCGGGACCTGCACGACCTGGTCGTACAGCGGCTGTTCGCCACCGAGATGATGCTGGAGTCCACACGGCGACGGGCCTCGGCTGCGGACCTGGACGAGCTGCTCGGCAGGGCCGTGGACGAGCTCGACTCCACCATCCAGGAGGTACGGACCACGATCTTCGCCCTCCAGCAGCCCCCGGCGGACGCGCCCGCCACCTTTCGGGGCCAGGTGCTGCGCGAGACGGCCGGCGCCGCAGCCCTCCTGGGCTTCCCGCCGTCGGTGCACTTCACCGGCGCGGTGGACACGCTGGTGTCGGAGCCGGTGGACAAGCAGCTGCTGACGGCGCTGCGCGGCGCGCTGGCCACGGCGCACCGGCGGGCGGGGGTGACATCGGTGCGGGTGGAGATCAACGCGAAGGTGCGGCTGCCGGAGGGGCAGGGCGGGGTGCGGCTGACGGTCCACGACGACGGGACCGGGGACGACGGAGTGCGCGGGACGACGGTCAGCTGGCAGTCGGCACTCTGACGCGGGCCGCGGCCCCGGGGGGTGGGAGCCGCGGGCGCGGGCCGGTGGTGACCCGCGGGCTGATGCGGCGTGCGGGCGAAGGCCGGTGGTAGCCGCAGGGGCTGCGGCGGGGCCCGGGGGGCGCGAGGGGCGGCGCTGGAAAAGCGCTCACGGGAGTGTCCCCGGTTGGCCGACAGCGCGCGGCAGGAGCGCCGTGGCAAGTTCGGAGGTCGGTGACGACGAGCCCCGGGACAGGAGCGCCGTCGGGACTTTCGGACGGTTCGCCGGGCTCCCCCTGATCAACCCGACCACCGCCCTGTACTTCGCCGCCCTCACCACCGCACAGGGCGACGCCCTCAGAGGTGGCGCCGCGGGGGCGGTCTTCGTCGGCGGGGCCTTTGTGGCCTCGTTGGCGCGGCAGCAACTGCTCGTGGCGATGACCGGGTTACCGGTGCGCATCTCGGCGCGGGCCCGCGCCTGGACGTTCAGGATCGGGTACGGGCTTGGTCGCGGTGTACGCCGTGCAGCTCGCCCTGCCCCTGCCGTAGATCCCTGCCATGGAGCGCTGCCATAGAGTCGACGCAGCCCTGTCGACAGCGAGGAGTGCGCCCCGTGTTCCCTCTACTGCCCGCCCTGGACGCGGTGCCCGACCGGACCGCGGTGCGGTTCGGCGAGCGCTCCCTGACCTATGCGGAGCTTGCCGTCGCCGCGGACGCGCTCGCCGCCCGGATCGGCGGGGCGGGCCGGGTCGCCGTCTGGGCGACCCCGTCGCTGGAGACCGTGGTGGGCGTGGTGGCCGCGCTACGGGCCGGCGTGCCCGCCGTGCCACTCAATCCAAGGACCGGCGAGCGGGAGCTGGCGCACATCGTCGCGGACAGCGCGCCCTCGATGGTGCTGGCCGCGCCCGGCACCGAACTCCCCACCGCGTTGCAGGAGTTGGTACGTATCGACGTCACGCCGGCCGGCACTGGCGGACGGAGGCCGGCCGAGGTTCCGCCGGACTCCCCCGCCCTGGTCGTCTACACCTCGGGCACGACGGGGCCGCCGAAGGGCGCCGTCCTGCCGCGCCGGGCGATCGCGGCTACGCTCGACGCGCTGGAGGACGCGTGGGGGTGGACGGCCGACGACGTGCTGGTGCACGCGCTGCCGCTGTTCCATGTCCACGGGCTGATCCTCGGCGTTCTCGGCCCGCTGCGGCGCGGCGGCGAGGTGCGCCACCTGGGCAGGTTCGACGCGGCGGGCGTCACGCGTGAGCTCACCGCCGGCGCCACGATGCTCTTCGGCGTACCGACGATGTACCACCGGCTCGCCGAGTCGCTCGAAAGCGACCCGTCGCTGGTCAAGGCCCTGGCGGGGGCCCGGCTGCTGGTGTCCGGGTCGGCCGCGCTGCCCGTCCACGACCACCGGCGGATCACCGCCGCGACCGGCCGGGGCGTCGTCGAGCGGTACGGGATGACGGAGACGCTGATGCTGTGCTCTTCGAGTCCGGCGGATGCCCGGCCCGGCGGCGAGCCGCGCCCCGGCACCGTCGGGGTGCCGCTGCCCGGCGTGGACCTGCGGCTCGTCGACGAGGCGGGCGGCGAGATCACGGCGTACGACGGCGAGAGCGTGGGCGAGATCCAGGTGCGGGGCCCGAACCTCTTCACCGAGTACCTGAACCGGCCGGACGCGACCGCCGCCGCCTTCGATGGAAGCTGGTTCCGTACGGGCGACATGGCGACCAGGGGAGCCGACGGCCATGTCCGCATCGTCGGCCGCAAGGCCACCGACCTCATCAAGAGCGGCGGCTACAAGATCGGCGCGGGCGAGATCGAGAACGCGCTGCTCGAACACCCCGCTGTGCGGGAGGCCGCCGTCACGGGTGAACCGGACGAGGACCTGGGCGAGCGGATCGTCGCCTGGGTGGTGCCCACCGACCCCGAACAACCACCCGAGCTCGCAGAGTTGGCGGACCATGTGGCCGGGCTGCTCGCGCCGCACAAGCGTCCGCGCGTCGTCCACCACCTCGCCGCTCTGCCGCGCAACGACATGGGCAAGATCATGAAGCGGGACCTGAAGCATGGCTGAGCGCGACACGGCCGGGCGCGCGACGGCCGGGCGCGTGACGGCCCGGGACGCGATCGCCGCCGTCGTCGACGACTCCGCCTTCGCCGAACTCGCCGTCTCCGAAAGGGTGTCCGCGCCGGACGGGCCGATCGGCTGGGAGGGTTACGACGTCTCGCACGCCCGCGCCCGGGAGCGCACCGGTGAGCGGGAGTCCGTGGTCTGCGGCGTCGGCACCTTCGGCGGGCGGCGGGCGGTGCTGCTGGCGTTCGAGTTCGGCTTCCTGGGCGGGTCGCTGGGCGAGCGGACCGGCGACCGCATCGAGGCCGCGTACACCGCGGCCCGCGAGGAGCGGCTGCCGCTGGTCTCACTCGTGGCGACGGGCGGCAGCCGGATGCAGGAGGGCATGCGGGCCCTGACCCAACTCCAGCGCGTGGCCCACCAGTCCGCGCTCAACCGGGCCGCCGGGCTGCCGCAGATCGCGGTGCTGCGCGACCCCACGACGGGCGGCGGCTGGGCCACGCTCGGCGCGGGCGCCGATGTGATCCTGGCGCTGTCCGGCGCACAGGTCGGCTTCGCCGGGTCACGGGTACGGCCGCCGGACGCCGACCCGGCCGCGTACACGGCGGAGGGCCAGCTGGCGGCCGGGCACATCGACCAGGTCGTGGCCCCGCAGGAGCTGCGTGCCTCGCTGGGGCGCTGGCTGACGCTGCTGGCCGGGCGGCCGGAGAGCCCGCCGGCTGCCGCGCCGCCGCCCGCGGCGTTCGGCGCCGGGCAGCCGCCGGAGAGGGGGTGGGACGCGGTGCTGCGGGCCCGTGCCGACGCCCGGCCCCGGGCGAAGGCGTACCTGGACGCGTACTTCGAGCTGCGTGAGCCGGTGAGTGGCGACCGCTGCGGGGGCGTGGACGCGGGGATGCTGTGCGGTTTCGGGCTGCGTGAGGGGCGGACCGTCGCGTACGCCGCCCAGTGCGGCACCGCGACGCTGCCGGCCGGCTACCGGACCGCCGTCCGGCTGATCCGGCTCGCTGACCGGCTCGGCATCCCCGTCCTCACCCTGGTGGACACGCCGGGCGCGGCGAACGACCACCGGGCGGAGCGGGCGGGGGCGGGGGCGGCCATCGCGGCCACGTTCGCGGCGGTGGCCACCGCGAGTGTGCCGGTGACCACGCTGGTGATCGGGGAGGGCGGCTCGGGCGGAGCGCTGGCGCTGGCCGCGCCCGAACACACCTGGGTCACCCCGGACAGCTACTTCTCCGTCATCGCGCCGGAGGCCGCGGCGGCGATCCTCAAGCGGCCGGCGGATGCGGTGCGCGATACGGCGGACCAATTGCGCTTGCGTCCACAGGACTTGGTGGAGCTTGGGGTGGCTCGGGGGGTTGTGGGGCGGGGGTAGGCGGGTGGTGCCGCTGCGTGGAGCTGTCCCCTTCGCGTCCCTTCCCGCTGTGTCATTGTGCGGCTGCCGCCGCGTGGTGGGGCTCCGCCCCGGACCTCGGTCCTCAATCGCCGGACGGGCTGAAGATGCGCGGCACCCGGAACACTTTCAGCCCGTCCGGCGCTTGAGGACACGCCCGCAGGGCGTCCGGGGGTCCGGGGGTCCGGGGGCTCTCCCCCAGCTTCGGGGACGGGGCGGGCAGGGGAACAGCCCAGCGCAGCGCCCTACCCCCCTCCCCCGCCCGTCCCCGCCAGCCCGTACACCCGATCCGCCGTCCCCCCGAAAACTTCGGCCCGCTCACTCTCCCCCAACCCCGCAACCAACTCCCGCGCAGCGCCGAGCACTTCCCCGTACGTCGCCGCCAGCACACACACCGGCCAGTCCGAGCCGAACATCACCCGGTCCGCGCCGAACGCGTCGAGCGCCGTGTCCACGTACGGCCGCAGGTCCGACAGGCGCCAGTTCGCCCAGCGTGCCTCGGTGACCAGGCCCGAGAGCTTGCAGGCCGTGTTGGGCAGCGCGGCGAGCGCCCGTACGTCCGACGCCCAGGGTTCCAGCTCTCCCGACGCGACCGGCGGCTTACCCAAGTGATCCAGGACAAAGGTGAGTCCGGGATGGGTCACCGCCGCCTCGGTCGCGGCGGGGAGCTGGCCGGGGAGCACGATCAGGTCGTGGACGAGCCCGGCCGCCGCGACCGCTTCGAGCCCCCGCCGCACATCCGGACGCAGCAGCCACCCCGGGTCCGCCTCGCCCTGCACCTGGTGCCGGATGCCCACCAGGTGCTCGCCACCGGCGCCTTCGCGCAGCTCGGCGAGCGCGTCGGCGACTCCGGGCGCGGTCAGGTCGGTCCAGCCGACGACGCCGGCGATCAGTGGGCTCGTACGGGCGAGAGAGAGGAACTCCGGGGTCTCCTCGGCCACGGTGACCGTCTGGACGAGCACCGTCGCGTCGACTCCGGCGGACGCCGCCTCCTCCGCGAGGTCCTCGACGAGGAAGTCGCGCCGGATCGGGGCCAGTTCGGGACCGGTGATCCAGTCCTGGTCGCGGACGGACAGGTCCCAGACATGATGGTGGGCATCGACCACACGCGGGGTGGTCACAGCTCCCACACCACCGGCAGCCCCGCCCCCGCACCCTCCGCCGAGTAGTCGTGCGCGAGGTCGAGGAGCTCGCACATGCGGGCCTGCCAGGCGATATTGACCGGAAGCTTCTCCAGCCGCGCGAGGAGGTCCGCGTAGTCGGCGCAGTCGATGAGGTGGAAGAGGTCCGCGCCGCTGCGCCAGATCATCCAGGAGCCGACCCCGGCAGCGCGGATGGCCGCTGTGAGTTCGGCCGGGACCTCCCGGTGCGCCTGCTCGTACTCGTCGATCCGGTCGGCTCTGATCCGGGTGTGCAGGGCGACTCTCATGGCAACTCCGTATCCGGGCCCGTGTTCGGGGGGTTCGAGGCGATGGGCTGTGCGGGCTCCGTGACGGCCGTGGGCTCCGCGACGACGACGTCCAGGGTGCGCGGGCCGTGCACGCCCTCCACCCGGTCGAGTTCGATGTCACTGGTGGCGGACGGGCCGGAGATCCAGGTCAGCGGCCCGGTCGGGTCGAGGCGGCCGAGCGCCTCGGGCACGTCGCCCGCGATCTGGTCCTGCCGTACGACGCACAGGTGGTAGTCGGGAAGCAGTGTCAGCGCCCTGCGCCCCTGCCCGGGTCCCGCGTCGAGCACGATCGTGCCGGTGACGGCGATGCCGACCGCAGCGGTGGTCAACACCGCGTCGGCGGAGTCGAGTTCGGCGGTAGTGAGTGGTCCGGCGTCGCGCAGGACGGTCCAGTCCCCGGCGGGGAGGAGCGCGTCCGGGAAGCCGTCGGGGACGACGAGGGTGCGTACGCCACGCGCGATGAGGCGCGCGGCGACGGCCTCGCGAATCCCGTCGTCCGGCGTACGGGTCACCGTCGCCCGGTAGTCGGCGACGCGCTCCGCGAAGAGCCCGACGACATCGGGGCCCGCGTGCGAGTGCCGGTAGGCGCGCGGCACGGGCACGTCGTCGGGGCCCTCCGTCGCGGGTACGTCGGTCAGGGCCTCCCTGATCCGGCCCAGCACAGTGTCCCGGGTGCTCACTTCCCGTCCTCCTCTCGCGTCCGCCGCCACCAGGCCCGCAGCGATTCCTTGGGTGGTACGGCCGTGTCGCGGGTGCCCGTCCAGCGGCTCAACGGCCCCGGCAGGTTGCCGATGGTGCCGCGCCTTGAGACCAGCCGGGCGGCGGGGTTCGCCAGGCGCTGGGCCGCGGAGAGCCGACCGGGCGAGTTGAGGACGGCAGCCGCGGCCTTCATGACCAGGGCCTCGGGGGTCGGGACGCGGCTCTTGGCGCGCTTGGACTCGACGACCTTGGCGCGCAGATGGACCAGCACCTCCGGAATGTTGATCTTCACGGGGCAGGCGTCGTAGCAGGCGCCGCAGAGCGTGGAGGCGAACGGCAGCGAGTCGGCGTGCGAGTCGTCCCTGCCGACACCGACGAGCTGCGGGGTCAGCACCGCCCCGATCGGACCCGGATAGACCGACCCGTAGGCATGGCCGCCCGTGCGCTCGTACACCGGACAGACATTGAGGCAGGCCGAACAGCGGATGCAGGCCAGCGCCTGGCGGCCAACGGTGTCCTTGAGCGTCGCCGTGCGGCCGTTGTCGAGGAGGACTAGGTGGAAGCCGCTCGGGCCGTCGCCCTCGGTGGTGCCCGTCCACATGCTCGTGTACGGGTTCATCCGCTCGCCCGTCGAGGAGCGCGGCAGCAGCTGGAGGAAGACCGCCAGGTCCTCGAAGGACGGCAGGACCTTCTCGATGCCCATCACGGTGATCAGGGTCTCGGGCAGGGTGAGGCACATCCGGCCGTTGCCCTCGGACTCCACGACGCCGACCGTGCCGGTGTCGGCGGCGGCGAAGTTCGCGCCGGACACCGCGACCTTGGCACGCAGGAACTTCTCCCGCAGATGCAGGCGCGCCGCGTCGGCCAGGTCGCTCGGCCGGTCGGTGAGGCCCTCGGGTGCGGGGCGGCCCCACCGGCCCATCTCGCGCCGGAAGATCTCACGGATCTCGGCGCGGTTGCGGTGGATGGCGGGGACCAGGATGTGCGAGGGCCGGTCCTCGCCCAGCTGCACGATCAGCTCGGCGAGGTCGGTCTCGTACGCCGTGATGCCTTCGGCCTCGAGGAACTCGTTGAGCGCGATCTCCTGGGTCGCCATCGACTTGACCTTGACGACCTCCCGCTCGCCGGTGGCCTTGACCAGGTCGGTGACGATGCGGTTGGCCTCGGCGGCGTCGGCCGCCCAGTGGACGTGGCCGCCCGCCTTGGTGACGGACTCCTCCAGACGCACCAGGTACTCGTCGAGGTGGCGCAGAGTTTTGCGCTTGATCGCCTCGCCCGCGTCGCGCAGCTGCTCCCAGTCGTCGAGTTCGGCGGTGACGGCCAGGCGCTTGTCGCGGATGGTGCCGGTGGCCTTGCGCAGGTTCGTACGGAGCTGGGTGTCGGCGACGGCCGTGCGGGCGGCTTCCGGGAAAGACGGGGCGCCGAGCCAGGTCACGTTGTCGGGCATCGGACTGCTCCTTGCGTCGGCGCGAGGATCTCGGCGAGGTGGCGGGTGCCGACGCCGGTGCGCAGCCGGTCGAGGCCGCCGCCGATGTGCATCAGGCAGGAGTTGTCGCCCGCGGTGAGGATGTCGGCGCGGGTGTCGAGCACGGCGCGCATCTTGTCGGCGAGCATGGCGTTCGACGTGTCGGGGTTCTTGAGCGCGAAGGTGCCGCCGAAGCCGCAGCAGCTGTCGGCGGCGGGCAGCTCGACCAGGTCGATGCCCTTGACCGCGCGCAGCAGCCGCAGGGGGCGGTCGCCGACGCGGAGCATGCGCAGGCTGTGGCAGGTGGGGTGGTAGGTGACGCGGTGCGGGAAGTACGCCCCGACGTCGGTGACGCCCAGGACGTCGACGAGCAGCTCGGACAGCTCGTACACCTTGGGCGTGATCCGGTCGACGCGCCGTACCAGCGCGGCGTCGCCGTACTGCTCGGCGACGACGCGGTGGTAGTCGCGCACCATGCCGACGCACGAGCCCGAGGGGGCCACCACCGCGTCGTACTCGCCCTGTTCGAAGACGCCCGCGAAGCGGCGGACCATCGGGAGGGTCTCGGGGCGGTAGCCGGTGTTGAAGTGCATCTGGCCGCAGCAGGTCTGGGCCGGTGGGAACTCGACGGTGTGACCGAGCCGTTCAAGGAGGGAGACGACCGCCTTGCCGGTGTCGGGGAACATCGTGTCGTTGAAGCAGGTGATGAACAGGGCGATCCTCATGCGCTGTCCGACCTCCGCATGCCTTGCCGTCCGGCCTCCGGCGGGTCCGGTACGTGTGCCAACCGGTCCGGTACGTTCGACGGCCGGACCCGTACGTGTGCCGACCGTTCCCGTACGTCCGACGACCGGTCCGGTACGCCGGTCGGCGAACCCGTTACACCGACCACCTGGACCCGTACGCCGGTCACCGGGACCGGGACGTCTGCCGCCAGCAACCCCTCCGCGCGCAGCTCTTCCCACAGCGCGGCGGGCACGGGCGTGGCGAGCATAGCCGCCGCGTCGGTGACCTCCGCCGCGGAACGCGCCCCGACCAGGACACTCGCCACGGCGCTCTGGCCGAACGGGAAGCTCAGGGCCGCGGCGCGCAGCGGGACGCCGTGCCGCCCTGCGACGGCCTTGATGCGCAGGGCCCGGTCCAGCACATCCAGTGGCGCCGCCGCGTAGTCGTATGTCGCGCCGGGGCGCGGGTCGGCCAGCAGACCGGAGTTGAAGACCCCGCCGACGACGACGCTCTTACCGCGCGCGGCGGCCTCGGGCAGCAGTTCCCTGGCGGCGTCCTGGTCGAGCAGGGTGTAGCGGCCGGCGCACAGCACCGCGTCGACGTCGGTGTCCCGGAGGAACCGGGTGAGCATGCCGGTCTGGTTCATGCCTGCGCCGATCGCCCGCACCATGCCTTCGGCGCGCAGCCGCTCCAGCGCCGGGTACCCCTCGCGGAACGCCTGCTCGGCGTGGTCGTCGGGGTCGTGCAGGTAGACGACATCGATGCGGTCCAGGCCGAGCCGCTCCAGGCTGTCCTCCACGGAGCGCCGTATGCCGTCGGCGCTGAAGTCCCAGACGCGGCGGTGTGTGGCGGGCACGGCGAAGCCCTCGTCCTGCATGCCCCGGCCGTCCCGGATCGGTTCGAGTAGCCGTCCTGCCTTGGTGGACAGGGTGTACGCGTCCCTGTCCCGCCCGCGCAGGGCCGCCCCGAGGCGCCGCTCCGAGAGCCCCAGGCCGTAGTGCGGCGCGGTGTCGAAGTACCGCATGCCCGCGTCCCAGGCCGCGTCGACCGAAGCGGCCGCGGCTTCGTCGGTGACGGCGGCGAAGAGGTTGCCCAGGGCGGCGGCCCCGAAGGACAGCGCGGTGACGGGAACACCGCTGCGCCCTAGCGTGGCCACCGGCCGCTGCCCGCTCACCTCTCCGCCGGGCGCAGGCGCAGCCCCTGCATTCCGCCGTCCACCGCCAGCGCCGTGCCGGTGACGGACGCCGCGGCGGGGCTCGCCAGATAGGCGACGGCGGCGGCGACCTCGGCCGCGCTGACCAGCCGGCCGATGGGCTGGCGGGCGTTGAGCGCGTCCCTTTCGGCCTGCGGGTCGTCGGCAGCGTCGAGCAGCCGGCCGACCCACGGCGTGTCCGCGGTGCCGGGGTTCACGCAGTTGACGCGGATCCCCTCCCGGACGTGGTCGGCGGCCATGGCGAGGGTCAGCGACAGTACGGCGCCCTTGCTCGCGCTGTAGAGCGCGCGCTGCGGCAGACCGGCGGTCGCGGCGATCGAGCAGGTGTTGACGATCGCCGCGTGTGCGGAGCGCCGCAGGTACGGCAGGGCGGCGCGGCTGGTGCGGACCATGCCGAGGACGTTGACGTCCAGGACGCGGTGCCACTGCTCGTCGTCGTTGTCCTCGACCGTCCCGACGGCGCCGATGCCCGCGTTGTTGACCAGGATGTCGAGCCCGCCGAGCCGCCCGACCGCGGCGGCGACTCCGCCTCGTACAGACGCGTCGTCGGACACATCGGCCTTGATGCCGAGCAGTGGCGCCCCGGCGCCCGACGGGTCGAGGTCGAGCACGGCGACCTCGGCGCCGCGCGCGGCGAGCAGCTGTGCGGTGGCGAGGCCGAGGCCGGAGGCGCCACCGGTCACCAGGGCCTTGAGCCCGTCGAGCCGGTTCGGGTCGGCAACGGCCGGCGCGTCGGCAACGGTCGGCACGGATCGGTTCTGCTCGGTCATACGGCGGCCTCCTCGGCAGCGGTGACGGGGGTGACGGCAGTACGGGCGACAGCTCCGGCGGCGAGGGCGTCCGCCGCCAGGTCGGCGGCCCAGAACGTGCCGCCGGGGTAGGTGAATTCCGCGATCGACTCCGGGTGCATGGTCGCCGAGAACCCCGGCGCGTCCGGCGCCGTGTAGTGCCCGGCGCGCATCACCACCGGTTCGGTGAAGTGCTCGTGGAGGTGGTCGACGTACTCGATGACCCGGTTCTCGGTGGTCCCGGACAGCGCGACGTAGTCGAACATCGACAGGTGCTGGACGAGTTCGCACAGCCCGACACCGCCCGCGTGCGGGCAGACCGGCACCCCGAACTTCGCGGCGAGCAGCAGGATCGCCAGGTTCTCGTTGACCCCGCCGACGCGCGCCGCGTCGATCTGCAGCACATCGATGGATCCGGCCTGGAGAAGCTGCTTGAAGACGATGCGGTTCTGTACGTGTTCGCCGGTCGCGACCTTCACCGGGGTGACGGCCCGGCGTATCTCGGCGTGTCCCAGGACGTCGTCGGGGCTGGTCGGCTCCTCGATCCAGTAAGGGTCGAACTCGGTGAGCGCCCGCGTCCAGTCGATGGCCTCGCCGACGTTCCACCGCTGATTGGCGTCGATCGCGATGCGGATGCCGGGGCCGACAGCGGCGCGCGCGGCCCGCATGCGCCGGATGTCGTCCGCGAGGTCCGCGCCGACCTTGAGCTTGATCTGGGTGAAGCCGTCGGCGACGGCCTCCTTGGCGAGCCTGGTCAGCTTCTCGTCGGAGTAGCCGAGCCAGCCGGGCGATGTGGTGTAGCCGGGGTAGCCGTTGGCGCGCAGCAGGGTCTCGCGTTCGGCCGATCCGGCCCGGCCCTTCCGCAGCAGGGCCAGTGCGTCCTGGGGGCTCAGTACGTCGGTGATGTAGCGGAAGTCGATCTGCGAGACGAGCCATTCGGGCTCGGCGTCGGCGAGGAACTTCCACAGGGGCAGGCCGGCCCGTTTCGCGGCCAAGTCCCAGGCGGCGTTGACGACCGCCCCGATCGCCATGTGCATCACGCCCTTCTCGGGCCCGAGCCAGCGCAGTTGGCTGTCGCCGGTCAGGTCGCGGCCGAGCGTGCCGGGGTCGGCGCACAGTTCGTCGGCGGAACGTCCGATCAGGTGCGGGCGCAGTGCCTCGATCGCCGCGACCTGGACATCGTTGCCACGCCCGATGGTGAAGGTGAAGCCGTGCCCCTGGTGCCCGTCCGGCGCGTCGGCGCGCAGCACCACATAGGCGGCGGAGTAGTCGGGGTCGGGGTTCATCGCGTCGGAGCCGTCGAGCTGCCGCGAGGTGGGGAATCTGATGTCGTACGTGTCGACGGCGGTGATGCGGGGACCTGTTGCGGTCACGTAAGGGCTGCCTCTCACGCTCGGTCGAAGGTCTGGCGCTGGCCGCCGAGGCCGTCGATGGACAGCTCGACGGTGTCGCCGGGGCGCAGATAGGGGGTGCCGGGCAGGCCGAGCGCGACTCCGGCGGGGGTGCCGGTGTTGATGACGTCGCCCGGTTCGAGCACCATGTACTGGCTCAAGTACGCGATGATCTGCGCCACTTGGAAGACCATGTCGCGGGTGTGTCCGTCCTGCCGCTTCTCGCTGTTGACGGCGAGGTGGAGCGCCAGGTCCTGCGGGTCGGGGATCTCGTCGGCGGTGACGAGCCAGGGGCCGAGCGGGTTGAACGTCTCGCAGGACTTGCCGATGTCCCACTGCGAGGAGAAGTCGAGCTGGAACTCGCGCTCGGACACGTCGTGGCTGACGGCGTAGCCCGCGACGCACCCCAGGGCGTCGACGGTTCCTTCCAGGTAGCGGGCGCGGCGGCCGATGACGACGCCGAGTTCCACCTCCCAGTCGGTGCGGCTGGAGCCGCGCGGGATGAGTACGCCGTCATACGGGCCGACGACCGTGCCGGGGTCCTTCATGAAGACGACGGGCCGCGGCGGTATCGCGGCGCCGGTCTCCTCGGCGTGGTCGCGGTAGTTGAGGCCGATGCAGACGACCTTGCCGGGTCGGGCGACGGGCGCGCCGACACGCAGGTCCTGCGCGCCTTCGAGCAGGGGTACTTCGCCGGCGGCGAGCGCCGCGCGTACCCGCTGCACGCCGTCGCCGGCGAGGAACGCGCCGTCGATGTCCGGGGTGAGGGCGGACAAGTCGTACGTCCGGCCGTCGTCGGCGAGGAGCGCGGGGCGCTCGTGCCCGGCGTCACCGAGTCGCTGAAATTTCATGGCACTTTCCTCAGCTGGTTCAGATGGTGGTGCGGTCAGTCCTGGGCCCGGCCGGTGGTGACGCGCGCGATCATCAGGGCGACGAGGATGATGCCGCCGTAGATCGCCTGGATCCAGAAGGACGGCACCTGCGCGAGGGTCAACAGGTTCTGTACGACGCCGAGCAGCAGGACGCCGGTGAGCGCGCCGAACATCGTGCCCTTGCCGCCGTCCAGGCTGATCCCGCCGATGACGGCGGCGGCGAACACCGTGAAGATCATGTTCTGGCCCTGATTGGCGTTGATCGCGCCGACGTAGCCGGTCTGCATCAGACCGCCGACGGCGGCGAGCGCGCCCGCGACGACGAACACGCCGAGCATCACCCGCTCCACGCGGATACCGGCGGCCCGTGCGGCGGCCGGGTTGCCACCGATCGCGAACAGCGCCCTGCCGACCCGGTGGTACTTGAGCACGAAACCCGCGACGCCGAAGGAGACCGCGGCGAGCCACACCGACAGCGGCACGGTGAGGAAGGTGGTGGTGGCGAGCGTGTAGAAGGCGTCCGGCATGCCGAAGAGGGTCTTGCCCTCGGTGGCGCCGACAAGCAGTCCGCGCAGCACGATCAGCATGGCGAGCGTCACGATGAACGCGTTGAGTTTGAGCTTGACCACCAGCAGGCCGTTGAAGACACCGATGAGCGCGCCGATGACGACGATCGCCAGGACGCAGACGAAGCCGGGGAGTTCGACACCGAACCCGGCCTGCGCGGCGGGCAGTACGAGCAGTGCGCCGACGGCCGGGGCGATGCCGACGACCGATTCCAGCGACAGGTCGAACTTTCCGGTGATGAGCACCAGCGCCTCGGCGAGCACCACCATCGCGAGCGCGGCGGACGCGCCGAGGATCGAGATGATGTTGCGCTGGGTGAGGAAGGTGTCGTTTACCAGCGACCCAAAGATCACGAGAACCAACAGGGCCGGTACGAGGGCCAGTTCGCGGGCGCGCTTCAGCAGCACGTCACGCGCGCCGGACGCCCTGGATGCCCGGCCGCCGGCCCTATCCGTCTCGCCCGTCTCGCCCGTCTCGCCCGGGGCGGGGGTGGTGGTCTTCGAGGCCGACGGGGCCGTCGTGTCAGCCACGGTCTACTCCTTCGATGGATGCGATCAGCTCGTGGTCGTGCCAGCCGGCCGGGTGGTCGGCGACGACGCGGCCGTGGAAGAGGACCAGGACCCGGTCGCAGCGGCGCAGGTCGTCGATCTCGTCGGACACGACGAGGACCGCCGTGCCGTCCTGGCGTGCGCTGTCCATGCGCGCGAGCAGGGATTCCTTGGACCGCACGTCGACACCCGCGGTGGGGTTGATGAGGACGAGCAGTCGGGGTTCGGAGGCGAGCGCCCGCGCCATGACGACCTTCTGGGCGTTGCCGCCCGACAGGTCGGACACGGGCTGGTCGGGTCCCTCGGCGTGGATGTCGAGGCGGGCGATGAGCTGGGCGGCCTCGGCGCGCTTGCGTTCGGTGGCGACGAGGCCGTACCGGCCGAGCCGCCCCAGCACGCTCATCGTGGCGTTGTCGCCGATGCTCATGCCGGACACCAGGCCCTGGTCGTGCCGGTCGCGGGGCACGCAGCCCACACCGGCCTTCAGCGCCGCGGGTACGTCGCCGAACGGCAGCTTCTTCCCGTCGAGTTCGGCGCTGCCCGCGTCCGGGGCGTACAGCCCGGCGAGGGTCTCGGCCAGCTCGACCTTGCCGCTGCCGCTGCTGCCGGCGAGTCCGACGACCTCGCCCTCGCGGATGGTCAGGCCGATGTCCCGGTACGCGGCCGAGCCGAGCCCGGCGACCTTCAGGCGCAGGGGGGCGTCGTCGGGGACACGGGCGCGCGCGGCGCTCTCCTCCGCCGTCACCGCCTCACCCGCCATCGCCTCGACCAGAGCGGCGCGCGGCAGTTCGGTGACGGGCGCGGTGACGATCCAGCGGGCGTCGCGCAGCACGGTGACGGTCTGGCACACCTCGTACACCTCCTGGAGGTGGTGCGAGATGAACAGGAACGTCACCCCGGACTCCTGGAGGGCCCGCATCCGCGCGAAGAGCCGCTCGATCTCTTTGTTGTCGAGCTGGGCGGTGGGCTCGTCGAGGACGATGAAGCGCGCGCCGAAGGACAGGGCGCGGGCGATCTCGACCATCTGCCGGTCCTCGACCTTGAGGTCGGCGGTACGGGCCTCGGGGTCGACCCGTGCGTCCCAGGTCTCCAGCACCCGCGCGGCCTCGGCGCGCAGCTTCCGCCAGCTGATCAGGCCGCCGCGGCCGGTGGGCTGGCGGTTGATGAAGAGGTTCTCGGCGACCGTCAGCTCGGGTACGACGGTGGGCTTCTGGAAGACGCAGGCGACCTTGGCGCGCCATGCGTCGCGGTCGGACAGCGCGGGCGCCGCCCCGCCGTCGAAGAGCACGGTGCCGGCGTCCGGTGCCTGGAGCCCGGTGAGGATGGTGACGAGGGTGGACTTGCCGGCGCCGTTGCGGCCGACCAGGGCGTGGGACTCACCGCGCATGACGGTCAGCCGGCCGTCCTGGAGGGCAGTGGTCGGACCGTAGCGCTTGGTGATGCCGGAGGCCTCGACGAGCGGGACCCGGGGTTCGGCGCCAGGTCCGGTGCGGGGGCTGGTTTCGGTACTCACTTGACCGTGTTGCCCCACAGCTCGGGGTCGTCCACGTTCTCCTTGGTGACCAGTGGCGCAGGCAACTGGTCCTCCAGCATCCCGTTGGGGTGCTTGACGATCACGGAGTCGTGGTCGGTCGGGCCCGGCTTGAAGGTCTTCCCCTCCATCGCCGCCCTGATGTAGTGCATGCCGTACTTCGCGTAGGTGTCGGCGGGCTGCGAGATCGTCGCGTCGATCTCGCCCTTGCGGATCGCGTCGAACTCCTGCGGGATGCCGTCGTTGGAGACGATCGCGATATGACCCGGCGTGCCGGCCTTCTTGAGCAGGTTCTTGCTCTTGAGCGTCTGGAGGGTCGGCGCGAGGTACACCCCGCCGGCCTGCAGGTAGATGCCCTTGATGTCCGGGTTCGCGTTCAGCAGGGTGTCGAGCTTTGACGCCGCCGCGTCGGACTCCCACTTGGCCGGGATCTCCAGGACCTTCAGCTTGGGGTGGTTCTTCTTGACGCACTCGCGGAACGCCTCGGAGCGCTCCCGTCCATTGACCGAGGCCAGGTCACCCATGATCTGGACGACCTTGCCGCTCTTGACGGTCTTGCCGAGGAACTCGCAGGCCTTCTCGCCGTACGAGACGTTGTTGGCCCGCACGATCATCGCGACCTTGCCCTTTTCGGGGGCCACGTCGACGGCGATGACGGGGACGCCCTTGCGCTCGGCCTGGTCGAGCCCGGCGGATATCGCGGCGCTGTCGAGCGGAGCGACGACGAGCCCCTTCACGCCCTGGTTGAGCTGATTGTTGATGTCGGTGATCTGCTGGGCCGGGTCGCTGTTGGAGTTGACGGTCTTGAGCGCGTCGACGTCCTCGGACTTGGCCATCTTGGGCACATAGTCGTTGTACGACTGCCAGAACGGCGAGGTCAGCAGGGGCAGGATCACGCCCACCTTGCCGCTGCCGTCGCCCTTGGCGGTGTCCGCCTGCGTGTCCTTGGTGCTGCCGCACGCGGCGAGCACGAGCGAGGCGCAGGCCGCCAGGGCCACCGTGCGTGCCGCTCTTGTCCTGTTCCCCACTGTCCTGCCAGTCATCAGACGGCTCCTCATCGAAGGAAAGCGTTGGGTGCGCGACCAGGTCCCGAATCGGGCCGCGCCGAATATTTATCAGACCTTTCACCCCCTCCAACACCCCTCAGGGCCCATTTTCACGAGAAAACCGGGCTATTGGTCCGATGACTTGCGTGGTTAGACTGCCGCGACACCGAACGTCGGGAGGAGCAGAAGTGAGCATCACGGAGGACGTAACGCCCGAAAAGGGATCGGTGACGCAGCGTGCCATCGAACAGATCAAGACAATGATCGGCGAGGGCCTTCTCGTACCGGGCCAACGTCTGCCCACCGAGCGGGACTTCGCGGCGAAGCTGGGCATATCCCGCGGCTCGATGCGCGAGGCCGTCCGCGCGCTGACCACGCTCGGGGTACTGGAGGCACGGCACGGCTCGGGCATCTACGTCACGCAGCTGGAGGCCGTGGACCTGCTGGAGACCTTCGGAATCGTCGCGGAGATCTCCCCCAAGCCCCGGCTCGCTGAGCTCCTGGAGGTCCGCAGGATCCTGGAGTCCAGCGCGACCGCGCTCGCCGCGGCCCGGATCACCGACGCGGACCTGGCCGAGGTCGAAAAGCAGCTGGCAGCCATGAACGCCACCGAGGAGGCCGAGGAGTTCCTCGCCGCCGACATGGCCTTCCACCGCGCGATCGCCCGCGCGGCCGGCAACGACGCTCTGGCGGCGATCATCGACGGGCTCTCCTCACGCACGTTCCGCGCACGGGTACGCCGGGGCCACCAGGAGGTGGGAGCCTTCGGCCGGACCCGCGAGGAGCACCGAAGGATCTTCCGCGCCCTGGCGGCCCGCGACCCGGAGGCGGCGCGAGTGGCTGCGGCGGCTCACGTGGGCGCGGTGGAGGAGTGGCTGCGGGAGCAGCTCGACTGAGGGGGCATGGCCCGCCGGGGTGACGGCCGCGAACCGAACCCCCGCCGGGACCGAATCGCGACCGAACGCGCTCCCCGGACATGACAAAAGGCCCCCTCCAGTGGGAGCCTCGATGGTTCCGCAGCTTGAAACGTTCCTGCATGCAAGCCGCACCGTGGGGCGGGTGGGACTCGAACCCACAGCACCCGCAGGCCGCAGATCGCCCTTGCACACCAGCAGATCGCCGCCCCGCCGGAACCTCCCGCGAATCCACCACCAAGGTCCTGCGCGAGTACGGCGGCCAAGGTCTGATCCGACTCGTCAGAGGCCGCATCACCGTCCTCGACACCGATCGGCTGAAGGACCAGGCGGGCTGACGTCACCGAATCGTAAGAACACAACCGTCCCATCCACGGAGCCGACCGATCTACATTCAGGGCCGACACCGAACATCAGGAGCAGACATGCGTGCCCGCCCGTTCCTCCCCGCGGTCCTAGCCGCGGGAATTCTCACCCTGACCGGCTGCGGCTCCGGCGGCGGGGCCACCTCGCCCGATGATGCGGGCACGGCCGGCGCCACCACGGCCACGGCCCCCGCCTCCGCTCCCGCCTCGGCAGGCAGCGGTTCTTCCAGGGCAGTTCCCGAGGCGCTGCGCTTCACCGGGACCACCCTCGACGGGAAGCCGTTCGACGGCGCGACGCTGGCCGGTAAGCCCGCGGTGTTGTGGTTCTGGGCTCCGTGGTGCCCCAAGTGCAAGGCCCAAGGGCCGGAGACGGCGAAAGTCGCGGCCGAGTTCAAGGGGAAGGCGAACGTCATCGGGGTGGCCGGTCTTGACCAGCCGGAAGCCATGAAGAGGTTCGTCTCCTCCACCAAGATCGACGGCTTCCCGAATCTGTCCGACGAGCCGGGCACCATCTGGAAGAAGTTCGAGATCACCGAGCAGAGCACGTACGTCGTGCTCGACAAGGACGGGGAGACCGTCTTCACCGGTGTGCTGCCGGGCGGCAGGGGGCTCTCCGACAAGCTCGACGGACTCGTCGGCTGACCGGTGTCCGACCTCCCGCTCGCCCTGGCGCTGACCGCGGGCATGCTCGCCGCCGTCAACCCGTGCGGCTTCGCACTGCTCCCCGCGTACTTGTCGCTGCTCGTCATCGGCGACGACTCACCCAGCAGGGCCTCGGCCGTCGGCCGCGCCCTGACGGCAACCGCCGCCATGACCGCCGGATTCGCCGGCGTCTTCGCTCTCTTCGGCCTCGCCATCGCCCCGGTCGCCGGCCAGATCCAGCAGCATCTGCCCTGGTTCACCATCGTGTTCGGGCTGCTGCTGGTCCTCGTCGGAGGCTGGCTGCTGGCCGGACGCACCCTGCCCCCGCTCCTGCCACGACTCCGCCGTGCCCCCCGTGTCACCCGGTCCCTGACCTCCATGGCCCTGTTCGGCGGCGCTTACGCCATCGCCTCCCTGGGTTGCACCATCGCCCCCTTCCTCGCCATCGTCGTCTCCGCCTTCCGCGGCGGTTCGACGGCCGAGGGCATCGTGCTGTTCACGGCGTATGCGGCCGGGATGGGCGTCATCGTCGGCGCGGCCGCGCTCTCCGTGGCCCTGACCCGTACCGCCCGAGTGTCAGGCATCCGGCGGCTGGGAGCCTTCGCCTCACGGCTGGGAGGCTCCCTGCTACTCCTGGCCGGGGCCTATGTGGCGTACTACGGCTGGTACGAGATCCGCCTCCTGCGGGGCGGCCCGGACACCGACCCGGTGATCGACGCGGCGGGCGCGGTGCAGCGGTGGTTGGCGGACACCTTGACCTGGATCGGCGTCCCCGTCGTGGCCGCGGCCCTCGCCCTACTGATCGCCGGCGGGCTGATACGCCGACGCCGCGGCCGAGGACGCACTCACCCCTGAAGCACCGCCGTCCACTCCCCAAGAGCGGGACCCTGTAGTGGCGGCCGTGGGGCGCCTGGGCCAAGGCGTTCCTTTCTCGTAAGGGCTGTCCGGCTTGCGGGGTACGCGTCGGCGTGAGTCGATGGACGTGCGGCTTCGGACGATCCCCGTCCGCGGTCCAAGGTCAAAGGTCGCCAAACATGGACGTGCCCAACGGGTCCCCAACACGTCGCGCGGAGGAGCCTCTGGGCTCTTCTCGGTTGTCCCGTCTGCTGCTGGCAGTCTGCCGCGTCGTGGTCGGCCTGCTGTGGATTCAGAATCTCTCGTGGAAGCATCCTCCGGCCTTCGGCAAGGACTCAGGCCCACCGCGGGACCTCTACCGCTGGACGCTGAACGGGGTCGAGCACGAGGTTTTCGCTCCGTGGGCGTGGTTGGTCGAGCATGTGATCATTCCGAATTTCGCGGTGTTCGCCTGGGGCGCCTTCGCCGTGGAGGCTTGCCTGGGCGCGTTCCTGCTGGTGGGCCTGGCAACCCGGTTCTGGGCACTCGTGGGGCTGGTGCAGACGACCGCGATCACTTTCTCGGTCTTGAACACCCCACACGAGTGGTTCTGGTCGTACTTCCTCATGTACGTCGCGCATCTGGCGCTCCTGGCCACCGCTGCGGGCCGTGCCTATGGAGTGGACGGTGCGCTGCGCCCCGCCTGGCGGCAGCGCCGCGGCCTGCTGTCACGGCTTCTACTGGTCGCGTCATAACGGTGGCGAAGGAGGCATCGGGTGAAGGCACCACGGACTGCGATCGCCAAGGCCGCTACGGGCCTGGGGCTGGGAGCTGCGGCAAGCGTCGTAGTGGGGATCTCGGACGCGCCCCCGTGGCGGATCGTCACGCTCGGCGGCACGGGAATGCTGGTCCTGCTCATCCTGGCGTGCCTGACGGTCGCCGCGGGGCTCTCCGGGGTGCAGGCCCTGATCGTCCTGGCCGGGACCGGGTTTCTCGCCGCTACCGCCCTGCAGCTGGTCCAGATCGGGTGGACGGATGCGAACCTGCTCGGCGGTGACGGCTCCACCGTGGCCCTGCTCCTTGCGTTCGCAGTCGGTTTGCTGGCCCTCGGCCTTGCCCCGGCGGCTCACAGCAATGCCCCGGATCCGTCCCCATCCTCCTCAGGAAGGCCCGACTCCCCATGAATATGGACAGCACGCTGAAGCCGGTCCTGGCCACTGCCGCGGAGCACGCCCCCGCAGTGGACGCGGCCGGCCGGTTCCCCAGCGAAGCGGTTTCCGCTCTGGGCACGTCCGGCCTGATGGGCCTGCCCCTGCCTGAGCAGGTGGGCGGGCTCGGCGCAGGCCCGCCGGAGTTCGCCCACGTCACGGCCGAACTGGCGGAAGTCTGCGGTTCGACCGCCATGATCTATCTGATGCACATCTGCGGTGCCATGACGGTGCTGGCCTCACCACCGCCCGGAATCCCGTCCCTCCCGCCCGAAATGGCCACCGGCCGGACACTGGCCACCCTGGCGTTCAGTGAGCCCGGTTCCCGCTCGCACTTCTGGGCACCGATCACCCAGGCCAAGCGCAACGGCGACGACGACGTGCGGTTCACCGCGGACAAGGGCTGGGTAACCTCCGCCGGCCATGCGGGGCTGTACGTCACCTCCGTACTCTCGGCCGACGAGCCGGGCACCGTCGACCTCTACGCCGTCCAGGCGGGCCGGCTGGGCGTGAGCGTCACCGGCTCGTTCCGAGGCCTTGGGCTGCGAGGCAACGCCTCCTCGCCGATGTGCTTCGACGTTACGGCTGCGGACACCACGCGTCTGGGGCCGGCCGGCGCGGGGTTCGCACTGATGACTGAGACGGTAATGCCCTGGTTCAACCTGGGAAACGCGGCCGTCTCCCTGGGCCTGGCCCGATCCGCCCTGAAGGCCGCCGTGCGGCACACCAGCAGCGCCAGACTTGAGCACACCGGCCAGACACTGGCCGAATTGCCCACCATTCGCGCCCGGCTGGCCCGCACCTCGCTGCAGCTCGAAGCCGCAACCGCCTATCTCCACCAGGCGGCGGCGAGCATCGCCGCACCCGACGAGGACACCCCGCTGTACGTCCTCGGGGTCAAGGCGCTGGCCAACGACACCGCCCTGACCGTCACGGACGACGCCATGCGGGTGTGCGGCGGCGCGGCATTCTCCCAGCACCTGGGCATCGAGCGGTCTTTCCGGGACGCCCGCGCCGGCCATGTCATGGCCCCCACGGCGGACGTTCTCTACGACTTCTACGGCAAGGCCATCACCGGCCAGCCGGTATTCGGCTGACGCCCAGGAATCTAGACCCGCCCGAAGAGGAGACAGCCATGGAAACGCTGGTGGTAGGGGCGGTGGCGTACACCCCCAACGTCGTGCCCATCTGGGAGGGCATCCGCGACTACTACCGCACAGCCCCCGTCGACATGGACTTCGTGCTGTTCTCCAACTACGGCCGCCAGGTTGACGCTCTGCTGGCCGGAACCATCGACATTGCCTGGAACACCAACCTGGCCTGGGTACGCACCGTCCTCCAGGCCGACGGCCACGCCACGGCGCTCGCCATGCGCGACACCGATCTGGCATTCCGCAGCCACCTGGTCTGCCGGGCCGGAGCCGGACTGCGCGGCCCCGGGGACCTCAAGGGTCGGCGGCTGGCGCTGGGCAGCCGGGACTCCGCGCAGGCGGCGATCCTGCCCCTGCACTACCTGCGTCGCGAAGGCATCAACAACGGAGATGTCGAGATCCTGCGCATCGACAGCGACCTGGGGAAGCACGGCGACACCGGCCGCAGCGAACTGGACGCCATCCGGGCCGTACTCGACGGCGACGCCGACGCCGCCGCGATCGGCATCACCACCTGGGAGTCCATCGGACGCGACGAACTCATGCCCGGCGCCCTGGAATCCTTCTGGACCAGCCCCGCCTACTGCCACTGCAACTTCACCGCCCTCGACACCCTCGATGCGGCACGTGCCGCAACCTGGACCACGCACCTGCTGGCCATGGACTGGGACGACCCCGAACATCGCCGCATCCTGGAACTTGAGGGGCTCACACGCTGGGTACGCCCCGAACTCGACGGCTACACCGACCTCTTCCAGGCCGTCGAAGAACAGGACATCGCGTCGCGATGGTGATCCTCGAGCTGGTCGAGAGAGTCTCCTCCGCAGCGGAGGGGGACATGATCACGCTCCCGCTCGACTCGGCTGACGAACGTGAACTGGCCGCTGCGTGGTGCGCCCGCACCGGCAACACGCTGGTGGCCGCCGACGACATCAGCGTCACAGTCCGGCGCGGACGCCCGGCGGATCCGGTCGCGGCACTTCCCGCGGACCGCCGCCCTGGGGCCCGCCTGTGGCTCTATACCAATTTCGACTGCAACCTCGCCTGCGACTACTGCTGCGCACGGTCGTCACCGCAGGCAGCGCGACGCGCGCTGGGCGTGGACCGGGTACGGGAGATCACGAAGGCCGCCCCGGCCGCCGGAGTCACCGAGATCCTGCTCACCGGCGGCGAACCCTTCATGCTGCCGGACCTCGGCCAGATCGTCGCCGAATGCACCGCCGCGCTGCCCACCACCCTCCTCACCAACGGCATGCTCTTCCGCGGACACCGGCTCCAGATACTCCAGGCCATGCCCCGCGACCGCCTCACCCTGCAGATCAGCCTCGACTCCGCCACCCCGGACCTGCACGACTCCCACCGTGGCAAAGGCACCTGGGCCAAGGCAGTCGCCGGCATTCGCACAGCCCTTGGCGAGGGCTTCACCGTACGGGTAGCCGCCACGCTCACCACCGACGATCGGAACGAGGAAAACGAGCTTCGGGCCTTCCTCGACTCGCTCGGCATCCCGCACCGGCACCAAGTCGTCCGGCCCCTCGCCCACCAAGGCGCCGCCGACGACGGCCTGGAACTCACGGTGGAAACCCTGATTCCAGAGGTCACCATCACCGCCGACGGCGTGTACTGGCACCCCGTCGGAGCCGACAACGACGAACAGCTCGTCACCCGCGACATCTTCCCCCTCGACGCCGCCATCGACCTCGTACGGCAGCAGTACCGCGCCCACCAGGCCGCAGCGGACGCCGCTGCCCGCACCTTCCCCTGCGCATGAGCTGATCCTGGGCGAGCAATCCGTTCTACCTGCCAAGCGACAGCCACCCGCCGTGCTCCCGGCCCCGTTCACGCATGAAGACCTTGCTCTCGCGGACGTTGACCTACGCATCAACCGGGGCCTTGCAGATGGGGCAGACGGACTTGCTGAACTCGACGAACACCTCCTACCGTCCCGCTGCCGGTGAACTCACCTTGCCGGGTGCCTACGTCGCGTCGTCCACGGTCATCCCCTCTCCGCCTCTGCGATATCGCCCTGCCGCCACAATCGGTGGCGCCGCCGCTGGTGGCCGGTGCCGGTGTGCGCAGCCTTCGACGGGAAGTACGCGTGGCTGGTCGTCGTGGCGGCGCTCAATACGGTCGCCTCCCTCTTCTACTACCTGCGCTGGATCGCCCCGACCATCTCCAGCTTGATACGAGAGACACCGCGCACTCTGTCGGTGACGGCGGCCGGGGTCGCGTACACGGCAAGAGCAGGGTGCTGCCGTGCCACGCCCCGGTAGTCCTCGATCGTCCGGGCCTCAGGAAGTGCGCAGACCACCGCGAACGCTCCGAGGTTGGTGACCGCGTACCCGGCCAGGTAGTAGAGCAGTGCCTTCTGGTCGATGTCCGTACGTCCGGCGACCGCCACCGGCATCAGGATGTAGCCGACCTGGCTGACGGTCGAGTGGGCGAGCAGGCGCTTGACGTCCTGCTGGAAGAATGCGGCGAGATTACCCAACGTCATTGAGGCGACGGAGAGTACGGCCACAAGGTCGGGCCATGGCGTGGTCGTACCCGAGAGCGGTTCGGCCGCGAACCGATAGAAGGCCGCCAGGGCCCCGATCTTGGGCAGGGTTGTGAGGAACGCGGCGACGGGCGACGGGCTGCCCTGGACCGTGTCCGGCACCCAGAAGTGGCCTGGCACTCCTCCTGCTTTGAACAGGATTTCCGCGAGCAGCGCGACCGTGCCGACGGCGACCAGTCCCGCGGGCGCCTCGGGCAGCGCGCCCCGCAGTACCGGGTACGACGTACTGCGCCCGGCGGCAAGCAGGACGGTGATTCCTGTGAGCATCACCACGCCGAGGAGCGCACCGACGACGTAGTACTTCAGGGCCGCCCCGGTCCCCGGCCCGTCCTTGCGAAAGCCCGCGAGCGCGTAGGCGGGCACACTGGCGAGGAGATAGCCGGCGGCGAGCAGCAGCAGGTCCTGGGCTCCGGCCAGCATGAGGGCACCTGCGGCTGCGAGTTGCAACAGGACGTAGAACTCCGTCTCGCGTGGGTCACCGCGCAAGGGCGCCGAGGCGAGGGCAAGGATCAGGAGTGTGCCGACGAGGATGATGATCCTGCTGGTGTTCGTGACCGGGTCGATAGCGAAGGGTTCGCCGAAGGCGGTCGTGGCAGGATCGGTTGCCGCCACCGCGGCGGCCACGATGCCCGCGACGCTCGCCGCCCGCGAGCGCGCCGACCACCCATTGCCGGTGGCGCGGCATCCACGCACCGAGCAGCAGCCCCAGGACGGCCGAGGCTGCGAGCAGCACTTCGGGCAACAGGTCGAGGGGGTTCTCGTTCATCTCGGTCATCGCGCGAGCAGCTCCAGCACCCTGCGGGAGGCGGGGTTCGATGATGTCGAGGACGAACCGGGTTGTGACACCGAGGACGACGCCGAGAACGAGCAGGGGGACAATGGAGATCGCCTCGTGGGCCCGGATGTCACGGAAGGACGGTTCAGCACCCGGGGCGATGGCCGGGAGCCGCAACGGGCCGAGGAAGATCTGCCGCAGCGCGCGCAGGAAGAGACCGGCGGTGAGCAGGATTCCGAGAACGGCCAGGCCCGTCGCCACCGGCTGGGGGCCCAGGCTTCCGGCGAGGATCTGGAACTCGGCGATGAAACCGGCGAAGCCTGGCAGGCCCAGGGATGCGAAGGCGGCGACCCCGGTCAAGGCGGCGAAGGTGGGGGCGCGTTCGGCGACACCCGAGTACGCGGAGATCTCATAGGTGCGTCCGCGCTCGTACAGCACACCAGACAGCAGGAACAGTGCTCCGGTCAGCAGTCCGTGGCTGACCATCTGGAACACGGCCGCGAGCAGCAGAAACAGATCCAGGCTCATCGGCCGCCACTTCCCGGGATCGGGTCGTCGGCCGGACGCGACCGCAGGTCGTCGCCACGTGAGCAGCACCGGTAGCAACCGTTCTCACCGCCGACCGCTCAGCCGGTGGTCTTTCGACGCCGGACGCGAAACTCACGCCCGCCAGGCAGCCCGCCGGTTGCGGGCTGTGCATCCGCGCGACGGCGATGCCTGGCACTTCGTTGGCGAGACCTTCGAGGCCGCCGGCGATCTGCAGGCGACCGCCGAGTGGTTCACCGCGGGAATCAGCCACATCCTCGGCGCCGCCGCCCAACTCACTGCCGACACCGTACGCACCGGCCCGCCCGGCCTCGACATGCTGCTCACCGGCCGCCACCGCGTGCGACGCCAACTCGGCGACCCACGCGACGGATGGGACGACGTCGCCGACCAGGTCCACGACCAGCTCCCGCCGCTGATGCGCGGCACCCAAACCCTGGACGAGCTCCATCACCCCAGGCGCCTCGCCCAGCTCGACAACGACGACCCCGAGGTCCTGCGCGCCGAGATCGCCCGGCTCACCGCGCAGGTCGAGCAGCGCCGCAGCGCCCTGAACGCACCGCAGATGACCTGTGCGGTGTTCTGGCCGCAGCAGGAGTTCGCCGAGCTGCTCCGCCGCTGGCCTGCCTTCGCCGACGACTACGGCACCGATCACGTCCACCACCTGCGTGGGGTGGAGGAGCTGCTGCGTACCCACTCCGACCAGGGACAGCCCCGCCTGGGTACCGCCCGCGGTACGGTCGACGACTTCGCCGCCGACGCCCGCGACAAAGACCGGGACCCCGCCGCCGAAGGTCTGCGTGCTTCCTTCGCCGCCGACCTGGCAGCCCGAGGACAAGCGAAGTCCTGGCCCCCGCCCCGCAACGGACCGTGCTGGTGCGCGTCAGGCCGCAAGTACAAGAAATGTCACGGCAATCCAGCCCTCACCTGAACATCCCCTGCGGCACCCTGGCACGACGGGCACCCTCCCTGAGCCGCAGAGGCGCTCGCCCTCACGGAGCGACAGTGCACGCTTCCGGTGGGATGGCAGAGTGAGTCCCGTGACCAGTGACGAACTGATGAGCGCCTTGGCCGGACTACGGCGTGCTCAGATAGGTAGTCGCCGCGCCCCGCACAAGCCGCTGCTATTGCTGTGGCTGCTCGGGCGGTTCGGCACCTCGGGCAGTACCACAGTGACGTACGACGAGGCTGAGGAGCCTGTCAGCCGTCTGATCAACGACTTCGGGCCGACGGTGATGAGCCGGTCGAGGGCACGGGAGCGGGCTGCGATGCCCTTCGTACATCTCGAGCGCGAGCTGTGGGGGCTGCACGACCACGACGGCAACCCCATCGGGCCGGACGCCCCAGAGCGCGGGGGCTGGCTCCGTACGCGGGGAGCTCACGGCCAACTGCTTCCCCCGGTCGAGAAGTTGCTGGCTGACTCGGGCACGCTCGCGGCGGCTGCCCGGCTCCTGCTGGATCAGCACTTCACGCCCGCGCTGGAGGCCGCCATCTGTGATGCCGTCGGCCTCGATCTGGCAGCCCTGGAGGACTCCGCCTGTCAGCCGACCATGAGGAAGCGCCGCAAGCGCCGACCCGGGTTCGCCGAAGAAGTCCTGCACTCCTACGCGTATGCATGCGCCATGTGCGGCTACGACGGCGCGCTCGGCCGAAACCCTGTGGGGCTCGAGGCCGCCCATGTCCGATGGCACAGCCAGGACGGGCCGGACGAGATGCACAACGGTCTCGCGCTGTGCTCCCTGCACCACACGCTCTTCGACCTGGGCGTCATCGGCCTGATGCCGGACCTGCGAATCCAGGTCTCCCAGATGTACGTGGCCCGTAGCCATGCGGGACAAACAATCGACGCCCTGCACGGGCAGCCTCTGTCCACGCCCCGGCCCGGACGACCCGTGGTCGAACCCGACTTCGTCGTCTGGCACGGGTTGCAGGTCTTTAAGCGGCCTGGAGCACAGGCCACTTAGTTCATCGGGTCCGGCGGCGCCCCGTATCGAGACGAGGGTGCATACTCCGTCTCGCCCGGGGGCTCCTCCATGTCCATGAGCCGCTGTTTGAGCGCCCGGACGGGTTTCAGCGTCGTACAGTGGAGGGCTGTTGAAGCGTGTCAGGCGCGGACGTCCCGCTGCTGCACTTCCTTGAGTACCGCCGCCACGGTGGCGAAGTCATTGTCCACGTGGAGCACGGTGTGACCGTGGTGGACCGCTGTCGCGCACACCAGGAGGTCGATGGCTCCCGCGGCGCGGTGTTGCCCTCGTTGTGTGAGCTTGTACTGGGCGGTGTCGACCCAGCGCCACGCATTCTTGGGGACCGGCGAGAGCTGGCACAGAGCATCCAGCTCCCCGGCCAACTCGTCGCGGTGAGCCGGGCTGGTGGCCGAGCACAGGAACTCAGTGCGCGTGGGCTCACAGATACGCAACACCCCGGCGGCGATGTGCCCCTCCCAGGGGCGCAGTGCCCCTGGGGTACGGAACAGGTGCCACAGCGCAGAGGTGTCAACGAGATAGGTGATCATTCAAAGGCCGCCCGCCGCGCGCGCTTGGCAGCGTCGTGCGCAGCCGCGGCCTCCTCGAACTCGCCGCGCTCGCCTCGCTCGGCCAACTTCTCCGCAGCCTCAAGCCTCCGGATGCGAGCCACATAATCCCGCAGAGCCGCGTTGACGGTCTCCTTCTTCGTCGTCACGCCCATCAGGCGCATCGCCTCGGCCAGCGCCTCGTCATCAAGGTCGATCTGGGTAACGGACATGCTCACCACCCCACCCATGAGTACACGATGTACATACTTAAGATACATCACCAACATTCACTGTGGGAGCTCCCGCGAGGAGCGGCGGCGCGAAGCCGGATCGGCGAGCTCAAGGCTTCAAGCCCTGATTCTCAGCGCACGCCACGAGATCTACCCAGATCACTTTTCAGGCCACATGCGACCCATCGATCATGAGCCGCATTTCGGACACACCGCGCCCTCTGAGTCTCCACTGGATCTTGGTCCGGAGCTAGAGTGAGGGCCCTCATGAGGTTCGCAAGGGACCTCACTACAGCATTTGTGCAGGTCAGAACGTTTCTGCACAGGTGATTTGAAGTGGGGCGGGTGGGACTCGAACCCACGGCCGACGGATTATGAGTCCTTTGGGGATCTTGGCGGCCCTTGCATTTCTACGCTGGTTTTCGACGTTCTACCAGCTCAGAGTGCGTTCCGTGTGCTGGCGCTCTGGAGCCTTTGTCAGTCTGTTCCTGTCCTTGCGTCCCCAATGTGTCCCCAACGAGTCCCCACGGGGACGGAGCGGGGAAGCCCGGGGAGGGCCGCGACAGCTCGGAGCCGGTAGTTGAACCTCCCCGCAGCGGATTTCCCTTCCAACGCGTAGAGGCGCCGCCCCGTCTCCTGGTAAGTACGTCAGCTACTTCCCGGCACGCCGCCACGGGCGCCTGGCCGCCGCGGCGGCACGGGCAGCGGCGTCGGTGCTGGCCGTGTTGGGGTGAGCGCAGCATCCACGAGATCGATGTCGCCGCCGATGATGATTTTGCCAAACAGCCACACCAGCCGCGTGGCTCGCGCCACTCCCAGGGCTATGGCCACCGAGGCCAGCCAGTGCGCCCCGCCCGGGTCGCGCTGCTTCGTGTCGAGGATGATGGTCAGCAAGCACAACCCTGAGACCACCAGTGTTGCGCTGAGGATGCTCATCCAGTTTCGGCGGAATTGCGGCCCCTGTACGGGATGCGTGCGCAACGTGCGCATGCGCTCTCCGGTGGATGCGGCGTACAGGGTGACAGCCGCGGTGATGAAGCTACCGACGACTGCGGCGACCGTCGCGGTTGCCGTGTAGACGGCGATCCGTTGCTCTCTGTCGGGCCAGGCCAGTACATCTCCGCCGCCTGTGATCCACACAGCCGTCAGATGTATGCCGGTGACCGTCAGCGCGAGGATCCAGTCCACCGCAGGTCTGCCCACCCACTGTCGCCACAGCCAATCCAGCACGCGTCCCCCACTCCTGACTGCTGCTTAGAGTAGCGGCCGCTACTGACAGGCTTCCTGGAGAGCACGCTCATGCGTGCGAGCCGCACTGAAGATGGCGTTGACGGCGTATCGCAGATCCACCGAACGACCGTCGGTGAACGCGACTGGCACATCGCACTGCGCTGTGATGCGGTGGGCCAGGAAGTCGAGCGGCTCGTACTCCAGGGACTGGCGGTGTGGGTCGCGTATGGCTACCTGGCCGCTAACCGAGCGCACCACTCCCGACTCGTCCATCCATTCATCAAGGTCTGGGATGAACTGGAGCACATCGCTGCGCAGTTGGGTGGCGGCCCGGTTCCTGCGGAGCTTGCTGAGCCGCCCTCCACGCCTGGGAACCTTCAGGGAGAGGGTGATGGAGGTGTCGGGGTGACGCTGCCCGAAGCTCCGCAGGGAGTCTGCGAGGTCCCCCCGCGCCCCCAGGGCGCTGATGGTGTCCGCCGGGGCGCCTTCGAGCTGCACGGTGAACTCCGATACCGCCTCGATGCGGTTGAGTTTCTCGCGGGCTCGCGCGTGAATGACGGGCTTGAGTACGACCTCGCCGCAGGGGAGACCGATCCCGTTTAGCCACTTGGTGATGGCGCTGACGCGCGGTGCGGAGAAGCCTCCGTGCAGGGCGCCGATGATGTTGGCATAGGGCAGGAAACAGAGCGTGGTCACATGGACCACATCTGTGCCGGCCGCAAGCTGTAGAGCTTCAATGGTGCCGTTGCTGTGGTCGAGCTGGTGCGGCACCTCGCCTGTGATCTTGGCGAGCTGCAGGTGATCAGTCGCGGTTGCCGTATCCACGATCCCGACCAGTTGGTCGTCCGCGCTGCGCACGATGCGCTCGTGCGGTTCCGAGGCCGCGACCTGGCCGAGGAAGCTTCTCCAGGGCTGGGGCTCCATACGGGGCTGGCCGCGGCGAGCTTCCACGATCTCGAAGAAAAATACGGTGCGTTTGCGCACGGTCCCGGCCATATCCATCTCCCCCGCCTGCGGCTTGCTGAGTACTCCATGATCGTAGAGGTGCGCACTGTGACGTATGGCATACAGGCCACAGAATGGCCAGATAGCGACAAGCTCTCTGGGGTCTACCTCGCGGCCGTCAGGATTTCCCGCGGTCCACTGCGATACTGCCTCCCACCTGGCAGGATGTCCCATTCAGTAGGCTGACGATTTCAGAAAGCCGCGATTCGCCTCATACCATCACCCTCGACAGCGATCATGTCGACGAGCATGCGGGTCCGGCAGTGGAAAGGTGCGGTGAACGGCGGTGGCGGCAGCAGCCGGCCAGGTGACCCCCAGGCCCGGGCCACCTCAGGTGAAACGCTGGTACCAGACCCGGCCGTCACCGTTCCCCTGGGAGCAGGCGGCTCTCGATCACGTCAAGCAGCGGATGCCGGCCACCGCCCCCCACTACGCGTGGGCAACGTTCTCCTTCACGGCGATGAGCGGCCGTATCAACGAGTGTGATCTCCTCATCGCGGTACCTCGCGGCCTGTACCTGGTCGAATTGAAGGGGCACCCGGGTCGGGTGGTCAACAGCGGCGACACCTGGAGCTTCCACGCTCCTGATGGCCGGATCCGTACGATTCGCAACCCGCTGCACCTCACCGACCTGAAGTCCAAGGAGCTCAAGTCCCGCCTTCAGCAGGCCGCCGACGATCTCCGCCTGCCCATCCCGCGCATCCCACGCATCGACCCGGCGGTCTTCCTCTCCGACCCGCTGCTCCGGAGCGAGCTCGACACGGTCCAGCGCACCCATGTATATGGACGCGACAGTGCCGTCACAGGGCTACCCGGCATCTGGGGCGACTTTCTCAGCCTGCCGCCGGAGCGCGAGAACGGGCGTATCACCGAAGACTTCGCCCGGCACTTGCCCGTATTGATGAAGAAGATCGGGGTGCGGGCCTCCACCGCTCACCTCGACTTCGGCGACGGCTGGAAACTATCCTCCCGCCCTCTGGATGCGGGCCCCACCTGGGAGGACCGGCTCGCCGAGCGCAAGGAGATGATCCACGAGGAGGGCCGGGTCCGGGTCTACCTCGTCGAGCAGATGGCGAGCGAGGACAAACGCCGCTCGGCCATGCGGGCAGCCGAGCGCGAGTACCAGGTGCTCCAGGGGATCACCCACCGCGGTATCGCTCAGGCTGTCGCCATCCGCCAGCACCAGGGCGGTCCGGCAATTCTCTTCCGTCATCGCGAGAGTGATCTTCGCCTTGACACCTATCTGGCGGTGCACGGAGCGAAGCTGCCCGACGCGGTACGACGCGACATGGTCCGCCAGCTCGCCGAGGCTGTTCGCTATGCTCACCGTCGGTCGCTCTACCACCGCGCACTGGCCGCCCGCTCGGTATACGTCACCGCGCGCGAGAACGGCAGCAATCCGGTCCTGCGGATCATCGACTGGCAGGCCTCCGCACGCGACTTCGACACGACCTCCCTGCGCTCACTCGGCGAGGCCTCCTTCACCGAAGAGCACATTGAGGACGCTGCCCAGTGCTACCTCGCGCCGGAGACAGACGCTGACTTCCCGGACCCCGTGGACCTCGACGTGTTCGGTCTGGGTGCGGTTGCTCACCACATCCTGACCGGGATGCCGCCCGCTGAAACCCGTACGGCACTCAAGGAGCGGCTACAGGCCGACGGCGGACTGCACATGTACGCAGTCAGTGACGCGGTCGACTCCGGCCTCGACGAGTTGGTGTATGCCGCTACTCGATCATCAGTCGACGAACGTCTCGACTCCGCAGACGCCTTCCTGACTTGGCTTGATGAAACCGAGCAGGCCAGTACCGCTCAAGCCGCCGCCGTGGAGGCTGACCCCCTAAACGCCACTCCCGGCCAGGCCGTTGACGGAGACTGGACCGTGGAACGAGTGCTCGGCTCGGGCGCCACCGCCCGTGCCCTGTATGTGACCCGCGTCAGTGAGGACGAGCGCGGCCGGCTGGTGGCGGAGGAACGGGTCCTCAAGGTAGCTCTGGACGCTGAGAAGAACGAGCGCCTGGCCTCCGAGGCCGCAGCCCTGCAGCAAGTGAGCAGTGGCCGCATCGTCAAGCTCTACGAGGGCCCGCGCACCCTTGCCGGCAGGACCGTACTAGCCCTTGAATACGCCGGACCTGAAACGCTCGGTCAGCGGCTGCGCAGCCACGGGCCACTGGGATATGAGGAGTTGGCATCCTGCGGCGAGGATCTCTTCACGGCGCTGGACGATCTCGCAGCCAGGGGTATGCGGCACCGCGATCTCAAGCCGGACAACCTCGGGATCAAAGTCCGGGAGGACGGAGAACAGCAATTGATGCTGTTCGACTTCTCCCTGGCAGCAGTCTCTGACCGGGACATCAAGGCAGGCACCCGCGGCTATCTGGACCCGTTTCTGGGTGACGCACGGCGGCCCGTGTACGACGACTACGCGGAGCGGTACGCGGCCGCGGTCGTCCTGTACGAGATGGCCGCCGCTGAGCGCCCGGCGTGGGGCACCGGCCAGGAGGACCCTCATCTGGGGATCGAGGACGAACTCCCGTTCATCGCCTCCGACGCCTTCGTAGCCGTATTGAAGCCGGGGCTTGAGGCGTTCTTCGAGCGGGCCCTGCACCGGGACGTCAACCGCCGCTTCGAGACGTTGCGGCAGATGCGGGACGCCTGGCGGGCGATCTTCAGTGAAGCCGACCGTACCCAGCCGCCGCCGACCGCGGACAACCTGTCGCTCCTTGGGGTGGGCGAGTTCCCGCAGGGGTTGTCCGACGATGCCATCCGGGATCTGTGCGCGGACAGAGCGAAGTGCACCACGACTCTCAGGGACGCCGGTTTGACGGCGCGGGCGGCGGCGGTGGCTGAGGAGTTGGGGGCAGTGACGGTTGGTGAACTGCTCGACGTGCCGTTGCCCAGCTTCCGGAACAAGCGCGGGATCGGCGCGGTCGTCAAGAAGGAGCTCAACCGGCGGCACCGACAGTGGACACTGGCACTGCGGCCGAGGAAGCCCAAGGCCACGCAGACCGCCGAGACAGTGCAGCCGGTTGCACCGGCTGCCGGCGGCACCCTGAGCGCGGAGCACGAGGCCCGGCAGAACGTTGAGCGGCTCACGGCCCTCCTCAATCCGGTTCCGCCAGGCCGCAAGGACAACAAACGGCCCCAGGTCGTCGCGGCCTGGCTTGGACTCGACGACACGTCGGAAGTCGGCGCCTGGCCGACCAACCGGCAGGTCGCGGAGAAAGTCAAGGTCTCCGAGTTCACGGTCTCCAAACACCTCAGCTCGGCCATCGATGGCTGGGCTGCGGCGGGGTGGATGGACGTCATCTGCGACGAGCTGGTCGACGCAGTCCGTGGTGCGGGTCGGGTGATGACCGCACGCGAACTGGCCAGGGTGCTTGCTGCCAGTCATGGCTCGGAAAGTGAGACTGAAAAGAACACGCAGGCGGCCGCTCACGCGATCGTACGAGCTGGAGTCGCAGCCGAGATGCTCCTCACCGGCCGCGACGAGGAGCATGAGCCGCAGCTCGCCCAGATGCGACGCAGGGGGCGGCTGATCGTGGCGCTGGCGTCACTGGACGGCTCCGACGACCCCACGCCGGAGGAGCTCGCAGCGTACGCCGTAGCGTTGGGTGACGCAGCCGACAAGATTGCAGTCACCAAACCTTTGCCCGACCGGACCGCGGCTCTGCGTGACCTGCGGGCTGTGGCAACGCCCGAGGACATGAACCCTCTGCCGGACGCCCGTCTGGTGACGCTGGCTGCCTCGGCCTCGGCAGGGGCAGCTGCCTCGCCGCGGCTCGAGTTGTACCCCAGGACGCTGGAGCTGTGGCGGGCCCTGCAGATCTCACAGGCTGCCTCCGGTGTGCGCCGCGACGCGGGGATCAGTCGGGACGGACTGCTGGCGCGGCTGCGGTCCCGCTTTCCCGAAATGGCGCTCGGCAGGCCCACGTATGTCGAGGTCGAGGACGCCCTGCAGAAAGCGGGTTTCCCGCTGACCTACGAGACGACTGAGCAGCGTTTCAAGCCGCTGGCGCCGGTCGCCCCGATGGGCGGGGGCAGTAGTTGGCTGTTCTCATCATCCACAGGAACGGTGACGGCGGCCTCCCGCGCGCAGGCCGCGCGGGCGGGAGCCGGGCGCGATCCGGTGGCACTGCTCACCACGAAACTCAACTCCGCTGTGCGAGAAGGCGGTTTCCTCGCACTGAATGTGTCCGTCAGGCGACTGCGGGACGAGAGCGGCTCGGTGATGGAGGCGGTCGCGCGTGCGTTCCCGGTGGTGCCGGTGAATCTCGGGCGCGTGTTCTTGAAGGAATTTCAGGAGCTGGCCGCCGAACATGGGACGGACTGGTCCAAGGTGCTGGGCGCGGACACCCGCTATACCAGGAGCGGTGCATTGCCAGGCGGGTTGCGGTCCTTCGTGGTCCGGGTGTGGCCCCGGGTGGCGGAACGTTTGGCGGAGGCTGCCGAAGCGGAGCCAGGATCGGTCTTGTTCGTCCACACGGCAGGGCTGCTCACCCACTACTACGAGGCGGGCGGCCACGAGTTGCTGGTGGGAGTCCAGCGGGAGGCCCGCAAGCCGGGAAGCAGACCACATGGGCTATGGCTGCTCACCCCCTCGCACAACCCGCAGGGCGCGCCGGAGCTGGATGGACGCACAGTGGAGGTGACCGGCGGCGACGCGGAACGCGTGGTGCTGACCGAGGACTTCCTCAAGGACTTGGCCGCACATCGAGAGGGACTGGCACAGTGAGCGCGCGCGGTAGTGGTGGCGGCAGCAAAAAGGACGGTCTGCTGAAGGACCTCCGCAAGCAGGTCTCGCTCCTGGAGGACGATCTGCGGGCGCGCAGCGACTCGGTGGAGGTGTACCGGGAGGAGCTGAGGGCGGAGTACGGGAAGGCCTTCGAGGCGGGGCGTACGGCAGCCACGTACGAGGCATGGCGAGACGAGCGGGTCACGCAGGTCGCGGCGGCGTGGGTGCTGGGTTGCGTCTTCGTGCGCTTCTGCGAGGACAACGAGCTCGTCGCCAGGCCGTGGCTGGCGGGCGTCGGCGAACGCCTCAAGGACGCGGAAGATCACGACGCTGCGTTCTTCGCAGCGCACCCGGAAAAGAACGACCGAGACTGGATCATCGCCGCCTTCGACCACCTGGCCGGGACCAATCCGACGGTTGCAGGCCTCTTCGACCGTGCGCACAACCCGATGTGGGAGATCGAGCCCTCGTACGAGGCGGCGACAGGGCTGTTGAAGTTCTGGCGGCGGGTCGGGGCTGACGGCGAGATCGTCCACGCGTTCGTGGACTCTGAGCTGGACACGCGATTCCTCGGCGACCTGTACCAGGACCTGAGCGAGCACGCTCGGAAGACGTACGCGCTGCTGCAGACACCGGTGTTCGTGGAGGAGTTCATCCTCGACCTGACGCTGGAGCCGGCGGTGGCAGAGTTCGGCCTTGACCCGGTCGTCGAGATCCGTGATGGGCACGGCGGTGTACGTGAACTTCCGGCGGGGCTGCGGGCGATCGACCCGGCGTGCGGGTCGGGGCACTTCCTGCTGGGAATGTTCGAGCGGCTGCTGGAGAAGTGGCGGGAGACGGACAAGGCCGCGGACGACTTCACGCTGATCCGGCGGGCGCTAGCTTCGGTGCATGGATGCGACAAGAACCCCTTCGCAGTGGCGGTGGCCCGGTTCAGGCTACTGGTGGCCGTGCTGAAGGCAGCGGACAAGCGGCGGCTGGATGTGCTAGGGGAATTCCCGATCAATATCGCGGTGGGGGACTCGCTGCTGCATGGGCGCGGGGCGCCAAAGCGGGAAAGTGAGGACTTGTTCTCCTCGCAGGAGGTCTTCCACTACCGGACTGAGGACATCGAGGACTACGAGGAACGCTGCGACTTGCTAACGCGGGACACTTACCACGTGGTCGTGGGGAACCCGCCATACATCACGGTCAAGGACAAGCAGGAGAAGCTCAACTACCGAGTGTACGAGTCCTGCTCACATCAATACGCACTCTCGGTCCCCTTCGCCGAACGACTCTTCCAACTGTCAGTGCGAACGGGAGGGTCCGATCGGGCTGCGGGATATGTCGGGCAGATCACGGCCAACTCGTTTATGAAGCGAGAGTTTGGCGCTAAGTTGATCGAAGGGTTCTTCAACTCCAAGATCCACCTCACGCATGTGATTGATACATCAGGGGCCTACATCCCCGGGCATGGGACCCCCACGGTCATTCTGGTGGGACGGAATCACTTCCCGCGACAAGAAGAGCCAATTCGCGCTGTACTTGGAATTCGTGGAGAACCATCCCAGCCAGTCGTCGCAGCAGATGGGCTGGTATGGAAGGCGATCATCCGCCAAATTGATACCCGTGAAACTGAATCAGAATGGGTAACGGCAACCGATATTTCGAGGCGACAGCTAGCAACTCATCCCTGGTCTCTTAGTGGAGGAGGAGCCTCGGATCTAATCGACCAGATCGACACCAGTGTCCGAAGTAAGCTTAGTGCGAGAGTTTCTAGCATCGGTTTTTGCGCCGTGACGCGCGAGGACGATGCCTACATTATTGGACGCCCGGCTGCCCTAAGGAAAAGTATTCCAGAGGAAGAAATTCGACCCGTGCTGGGTGGGGCGGCGATTCGAGATTGGTCGATCAATCCAGAATCCTCCGGAGTCTTCCCCTATGCGGGAGATGCTATGGCTCCTGCCATCTCGCGCCCCACGGAGCGTTCCCTGTGGCCGAATCGACTTCTTCTTAAATTGCGCAGGGCACTCTCGGGGACCCAAGAAGAACAAGGGCTTACATGGTTTGAATATTCTAGCTTCTCGCGATCAAGATATGTATCCAAATTTCTGCTAACTTTTGCTTTTGTATCCACGCACGCCCATTTCACCCTGCGTAGAGGTAGTGAAGTATTCATCCGCACTGCACCGGTGATCAAGCTGGCGGCGGGGGCGAGTGAGGATGAGCACTTGGCGTTGCTCGGGGTGCTCAACTCATCGACGGCATGCTTCTGGCTCAAGCAGGTGTGTCATGGCAAGGGCAACGGCGGTGTGAACGAGGGTTACCGCGGTGATGAGTGGGAGGAATTCTACGAGTTCACAGGCACCAAGCTTCAGGAGTTCCCCCTTCCCGCCCAGCTTCCTCTCTCGTTCGGCCGCTTCCTCGACACCCTCGCCCAGGAGCTCGCCACGCACGAGCCTTTCTCCGTCTGTGCCGCCGAGGAGCCGCCCACTCGTGCTCGCCTCGATGCCGTCCACACCGCGTGGACGAGTACCCGCGAGCGGATGATCGCGCTTCAGGAGGAGCTGGACTGGAACGTCTATCACTCCTACGGGCTGCTCACCGACGCCGAGAAGGCTCGCCTCACCGACCCCTGTCTCGCTCCGAGGACAACTCCCCAGGTCAAGTTCGGGGAACGCGCATTCGAGATTGTGCTCGCGCGCAGACAGGCCGCTGGCGAGCTGGAGACCGCATGGTTCGACCGGCACGGGTCCAACCCCGTCACCGAGATCCCGGCCCACTGGCCGGACTCCTACCGGGGACTCGTGCAGGCCCGTATCGACGCCATCGTCGCCCGACGCGACCTCGCGCTCATCGAGCGCCCCGAGTGCAAGCGTCGCTGGGCCACCGACCCCTGGGAGAAGCGCGAGAAGGCCGCGCTCCGCAGTTGGCTGCTGGACCGGTGCGAGGACAAGAGCCTGTGGTTCCACGTCCTCAACGACTTCGAGCAGCCCCGCACCCTCACCGTAGGCCAGCTCGCCGACGAGCTGGAGAAGCGGTCTGACGCGGAGGCGATCCTCAACACCGCACGTCTCT
The DNA here is from genome assembly GCF_030063415.1 of Streptomyces sp. H27-C3. Lineage (GTDB taxonomy): Bacteria > Actinomycetota > Actinomycetes > Streptomycetales > Streptomycetaceae > Streptomyces. The sequence continues at coordinate 162,250 of NZ_JASITA010000013.1, forward strand.
ACGCGACTCACCTCGGTAAGCCGAACCTCTCCCTAGCCCTGGTCCTGGCAGACGTGGTCGACGCGGAGCACGTCCCCTACCTCTCCGCATACCGCTACAAGGAAGCCGGCCTGCGCAAGCGCGCACAGTGGGAAAACGTCTGGGAGCAGCAGCGCCAGGAGGACCGCACGGGGGAGCAGCTCGACATTGCCGTACCCCCGAAGTACGCGTCTACGGACTTCGCCAAGCAGTCCTACTGGTCGAACCGCGGGAAACTCGACGTGCCCAAGGAGCGTTTCGTGTCCTATCCGGACGCGAACCCCGACTCCGACCCGACTCTCCTCCTCGGCTGGGCCGGCTGGGACCAGCGGGACCAGGCGACCGCCCTGCTGAACCTGGTCAGCGAGCGTCGCAAGCAGCAGGACTGGCCGACCGAGCGACTCGTACCGCTCCTCGCCGGGATCGCAGAGCTCATGCCCTGGCTGCGTCAGTGGTTCGGGGACATTGACGAGGAATGGGGCGAGGAATCCGCCGCCGAGGAGTTCCAGAGCTTCCTGGACGGGGAATTGGCGAGCGCGCAGCTCACCCCGGCCGCCCTGACCGACTGGCGTCCGACGAAGAAGACCCGGGCGCGTAAGGCAGCAGGCACCGCAGTGCAGACGAAGACAACGCTCGCAACGGAGACGGTGGAAGACGATGAGTAGCGGCAGCGGCGAGCTTTACCTCCGGGACGTACTGGACCTTTCCAAGGACGTTCTGGCTGGCTCGTTCAAGATCGAGCTGTCCGGCGGCTTCGACGAGACCGCCGAGCGGGTCCGCGAGTACGTGGTCACTCCTCAGCTGGAGCAGGCGCTCCGTCGGGCGCTGAAGATCGTTGAGGTCTCGGTACAGGCGGGGTCGTCCAACGCCGCCTATCTGCACGGTTCCTTCGGTTCTGGCAAGAGCCACTTCATGACTGTCTTGCACGCGATCCTCTCCAACGACCCGGCTGCCCGGGCCAAGCCTGCGCTTCAGCCGGTCATCGCGGACCACGACTCCTGGCTGCGGAACCGCAAGTTCTTGATGGTTCCCTTCCACCTGGTCGGCGCGACCGACCTCGACTCGGCGATCCTCGGCGGGTACGTCCGCACGGTGCAGCAGTTGCATCCGGATGCGCCCGTGCCTCCGGTCTACCGGGCAGACGCGATGTTCGACGACGCCCGCCGCCAGCGGGAGTTCTTCGCCGACGACGCCCAGTTCGTTCGTTGGCTCGGCGACCCTGCGCTGCCGAAGGAGGAGCAGGGATCCGCACAGCAGGCCGCAGCAGCGGAAGACGAGGGTGACCTGGAGAACCTCGACGTCAAGGAGGCTCCGAAGGTCTGGACCCCGCCCCTCCTTGACCAAGCTCTGGCCGCCTCACCCGACCCGAAGGTCCGCGAGTGGCTGGCTTCCGCGCTGCTGTCCGGGCCGTACTCCTCGTACTCCCGTGGTGCTCTTGGCGTGAAGGACGCCTACCTCCCGTTGGAGAACGGCCTGGACATCATCAGCCGGCACGCCAGATCCCTCGGCTACGACGGTCTGATCCTGTTCCTCGACGAGCTGATCCTCTGGCTCCAGGCGCATCTGCGCGAGCGGACTTTTGTCAACGACGAGGTCAACAAGCTGGTCAAGCTGATCGAGTCGGGTACGGGTGGACGCGCACTGCCCGTCGTCTCCTTCATCTCCCGCCAGCGCGACTTGTCCGAGCTGATCGGGTCGGATGCGGTCGGCGCCGAAGCCAAGAACCTCGAACAGCAGGTCAAATACCTGGCAGGACGGATCGACCCGATCAGTCTGGAGGACCGCAACCTTCCGGAGATCATCAAGGAGCGCGTACTCAAGCCCAAGGACGACGCGGCGAAGGCTGCCCTCGAAGCTGCGTTCGCCCGGATCGAGACCTCGAACCAGTCGGTACGTGACGTACTGCTCGATGCCAACGGCGTCACCCACGCAGACTGGGCGGACTTCAAGGCGCTCTACCCGGTCTCGCCCGTCCTGCTCAATGTCCTGGTGGCCCTGTCCGGTGCGCTCCAGCGCGAGCGCACCGGACTCAAACTGCTCCAGCAGATGCTGTACAAGCGGCGCGAGGACATGAAGGTCGGTGAGTTGATCCCGCTGGGCGACCTGTGGGACGTATTGGCCGACGGAATGGGCGAGGCGTTCACTGATCGGCTGCGTAGCGAGGCCGAGGCGGCGACCCGCTTTCACGGCAAGGTGAAGGACCACCTGCTGGAGAAGTATGGGTCTGCCGACGACGCCAAGTACAAGGCTGACGAACGCTTCGTCAAAACGATGCTGCTCGCCTACCTCGCACCCGAGGTGCCAGCTCTCGCCCGGCTGACGGGGCCGCGGTTGAACGCGCTCAACCATGGGTCGATCCGCTCGCGTACCGGTCAGGAGGACCGGATCGTCGTCAGACGAATGCAGGAGCTCCAGGCACAGTTCCCCGGAGAGCTGCGCAGCGACGGCCACGACCTGGACCCGGTCTTCACGCTCCATCTGTCCGACCTGGATGTGGAACCGATCCTGGACAGCGTCGGCGAGAAGGACACCCTCGGGGCACGGAAGCGGTGGGTGCAGGAGTGGCTGTGGCGGGAGCTGCGAATCGCCGACAACGGCACTCTCGTCGCCGACCGTGACATTGTCTGGCACGGCACTCGCAGGACCGCCGAGTTTGTCTTCGAGAACGTGCGTGATCCGCAGATCCTGCCTGACGCGCAGTTCGATCCGTCCACTCCGGACCGGATCCGTTGTGTCATCGACTACCCCTTCGACGAGGAGGGCACCCCCAGCGCAGATGAGAACCGGGTCTACCGCCTGCAGCGCGAGAAGCCGGACGCACCGACTCTCGTCTGGCTGCCCTCCTTCATCTCCGACCAGCGGGGTACCCAGCTCGGCCGCCTACTGAAGATCAACTACCTGCTGGATCGCGACCGCTTGAAGGATTTCGCTACCCATCTGGGATCCGACGACCAGGTACGGGTGCGGCATCAGCTGGAGGCGCAGCGCGAGACGCTCGTCGCGCAGCTGGGGCAGGTACTGCATCAGGCGTACGGCATTGCCAAGGCCAACGAGAGCGACCTGGGCGCCCAGGTCACCGAAGGCAAGCACGTCCATGCGCTGTATGCGGGGCACACCCCTCAGCTCCAGGGTGGCGGGTCCTTCGAGTACAACCTGCTGAAGCTCGCCGACGGGCTGCTGGACGCCATGTATCCAAAGCACCCGAACTTCGACCGTCAGGAGAGCCGCAAGCAGGTCACTCCCGCGAAGTTCAAGATGGTCTACGGGTGGATCGTCAAGGCGATGGATGACAGCTCGCGCCGGGTCGTCGTCGACAGCCGCGATCTGGGCGATGTGGCACGGATCGTGCATCCGCTGGAGTTGGGCGAGGTGCACGACGGGCCGCTGAACGTCTCCACTGACTGGCGCCGGCACATCGACCAGCAGGCGGGCAAGCACGGTGCGAAGGGCGACTTCGGAGTCGAGGACATCCGCGCTTGGATAGCCGAGCTGGGTTGGACAGGGCTCGACAAGTTGGTCTCCAATCTAGTGATCGCGACCTACGCTCTCCTCGCGGACCGCTCCTGGGTGTACAACGGCAGGCCTGATGCCTCGCCGGCACTGGACCAGATCGGTGCCGGCTGGGCACTGCGAGCACAGGAGCGGCCGAGCGAGGAGGAGTACACCAAGGCGCACGAGCGGGCTGCGGCGTTGTTCGGCACAAGTGTGCCAACGGTGCTGTTCGCCCGTAACGTCAACGCACTGGCAGCGGATGTCCACACCCAGGCTGAGGCGCGCGAGAGTGCCGTCACCGGGTTGCGACGTGCTCTGCTCCGTTACCGCTCCGCCCTCGGCGTGACTGGCGAGACACCGACCCCGCGCGAGCGGTCGGTGCGGGACGCGGCCGACCTCCTCGCTCGGATCAAGCAGACTCCGGAGGCGACGCCGCTCACCCGTGACCTGGCGGCGGCGACGTATGTGAGCACGTATTTCGAACTGGGCAAGGTGATCTCCTCGGCCCAGGAGGTGCTGGACGCTCTTGAGGGGACCGATTGGGAACTGATCGACAGCGTACGGAAGTACACCGAGCGCGGGGACGGCCTCGCCGACCGGTCCGGGAGGCTTCTTGCGGAGATTGCCGAGGCCGCGTCGAAGAATGAGTTCGATACCAGGCTGGCACCGGTGCTCAGCGGGGCGCGCAGCCAAGCCGTGGCGCTGATCAATGAGGCGGCGCGATTGAGTACCGTCGCGCCAATCGCGCCCCCGCCCCCCGTTGAGCTCCCCGTGAAGGCCCCCGGTCCCGAGGACGACGGTCCGACTCACCATGGTGAGCGACCGCTGCCCTCCATAGACGACACACCGACGGTCGACTCTCGTCGCTCGCGGCGGGTCAAGGCCGCGGAGGGCGGGAGCGTGCTCGAGACCGCCCTTAGCCGGGCTCTCGGCGCGGTGCAGGACGAGATCCGTGATTACGCGGCAGCCCATCCGAACGTCGAGATCGAGATCAACTGGCAGGTGTTGCCAACCGGACAGGGTGACAGTGCGAGCCTGCCGGGCAGCGATCTCTGATGGGAGCCCTCGTGCCTGAACTCGACCAGCGGGTCATCACTGGTCTACTGACCACTCGCCTGGCCCGTACCAGGGGCCGTCGGCTGATCCTGGTACATGGGAAATACGTGATGGGCGGCCCCGAAGAGTTCACCGTTCCTGCCGGTGACGGGTCGCGGCGCAGGGTCCGGATCGCTCATGCCACTTCGGTACTCGGCCTCACCACCGCCTGGCAGGACCATCTGGCCACTGAGGCGGCTGATCTGCTCGTGGTCACCACAGATGTGCCGGGGGAACGGATCAGTCTCGATCTGCTGGGCGAGATGGTGCGCTCGCAGATCATCGCTGTTGACGAGGTCGATATCGTCAAGCAGCTCTTTGGCGCCTCCGACCTCGATCCGCGGATGCGCCGTGACCCGTGGCAATGGCTGCCCGCTGCCCTGATCGCCGCCGAGCCTGATGCGGCGCAGGGCGGGTGGCCACAACGCGGGGCCGTGCTCACCCTGGATGCGGCGATGCGTGCCCTGGTCGGCGTGCGGCTCGGACTCGAAGGCGTCTACGAGGGCGGGGTGTCGGTGGATGTCGACGCGCTGCTGGCCTGGTCCCGCACGCAGGGGGGCCCGGAGCGCCTTGCCGGACTGTCGGAGGCCGAACGCCAGGGCATCACCGAATGGCTGGCACAGAGCGCCGGAGAGGCGGCCCCGGTGCTGCTGCGGCTTGCGCTCCAGGGGCGGGGTGCTGAGGCCACCGCGCTGGGCGTGTTGGCTTCCGTCATGACTGACGACGCGGCGTCCGCAGACGCGGCGGTGGCCCTGGGATCGGTGTTCGGGTCGGGATCCCGGCCCTCCGAACTGCGCGCCTACGCACGAGCGGTGGAAGGCAGTCTGACCCGTTGGATCGGCGAGGCCTCGGGACGAGGGCCCCAGAGCGAGGATGCCCGGCAGCGGGTTGTCGATGTGATCCAGCAGGCTGACCGGCTGGCAGATCATGCCCATCTGACTGCCTCGTTGGCCGGGAACCCCTTTCTTCCGTCCGGTTTCCAAGCGCGGTTGCATCAGCTGGCCGACGCCCTGCCCGAAGGACCGCGAGCGGCACAGGCAGCCTGGGAACATGTGGCGGAGCATCAACTCGCCGCTCTTCTCTACCCGAAGCGTGTCGAACTCGCGCGCATGGCGGTACGCCTGAGCCGTTGGCTGGATACGCCGGATCCGGTCGTGTCTTCGGTCGGGCAGGCCGTGCGCGCACACGTCGCCGATTGGGGGTGGGTGGACCGGGCGCTGGCCCAGCTGTGGGTGGGCGATGGAGAGGCTGAGCCCGCCCTGGCCCAGGCCTACCGCACGGTGCACGACGCGGCGAGGCGGCGGCGTGCTCTGCTCGACGAGGCTTTCGCGGCCCGGCTCCAGCCGTGGGCCCAGCACGCCACCGCCGGGCAGCCCGAGGAGACCTTTCCCATTGAGGACGTTCTACGGAAGGTCGCATTGAAGCTGGCTGAAAAGCGGCCGCCGCTGGTGCTCGTCCTGGATGGAATGAGTAGTGCGGTCGCGGCCCAGCTGGGCGAGGAGCTGACCGGGGCGGGGCGGTGGAGGGAGCTGTCCGATGACGGGCGGCGGGCCGCTGCAGTCGCGATGATTCCTTCGGTGACCGTGATCAGCCGGGCGACTCTGCTGTGTGGACGCCCAGTGTCGGGTGGACAGGGCGTGGAGAAGGAAGGGTTCGTTGCCTTCTGGAAACAGCATCGGCATGAGGCCGTTCTCTTCCACAAAAGCGAGATCCCTGGACCGGCGGGGCAGCTGCTTGATTCGCGAGTGGTCGCGGCGATCGCCTCGGACGCCGTGGTCGGCGTCGTGTTGAACACGATTGACGAGAGTCTCGATCATGGGCAGCAGAGCTCCCTTGCCGACTGGTCGGTGGTCCGGGTGAAGTACCTCTCCGAGCTTCTCAACTCGGCTCGTGGGCAGGGGCGTCCCGTCGTATTGGTGTCCGACCATGGACATGTTCTTGACCGAACGGGGCCTGAGGTGGGACCACTGGCCGCCGAGGGGGTGGAATCGGCTCGCTGGCGAACGGGGACTGTGCCCGGCGAGGGGGAGGTCACACTGGCCGGGCCGCGAGTGCTGGAGAACAACGGCCAAGTCACCGTGCCCTGGACGGAGGAGATCCGCTACACCCCGCGCAAGGCCGGCTACCACGGTGGTGCGGCGCTCGCGGAGATGACGGTGCCGGTGGTGGTTCTGGCCCCTTCGGCCACGCTGGCGCCGGACGGTTGGAGCGAGCTGCCGCGTGAATCCGTGCAGCCTGTGTGGTGGGATGCGGACGCAGGAACATCCGTACCGGCACGTGCACCGGCCAAGGCAGTGAAGAAGACGGGGCAGGGCAAACTGAAACCCCGCCCACAGGAGGGTGAGCACGTCGCCGACGATGCGGTCGAAGTACCGGTGACACCCGCGCCGGCGGCGCCCACCCTCGGCCAGCAGATCGTCGGCACCAAGATCTACGAGCATCAGGGCAAGTTCGTCCGTAAGGTGCCCGACCGCAAGGTGGTGGCCGCCGTCATCGACGCGCTTGACGCCTCCGGTGGCACACTCTCGCTCGCGGCAGTCGCCGCGGCAGCCATCGCCTCGGGTGGTCGCACGAACACCCGTCCCGAGGGGTTCGTGACTGTGCTGACCCGGTTGCTGAACATCGAAGGCTACGAGGTCATCAGTCTGATCGATGCCCGGACCCGGGTCCGACTCAACCGCGAGACGCTGCGCGAGCAGTTCGAGCTGCCCAAGGAGAACGAGTGAGCGCCGCACCGATCAGCGCGGCCCGCCGCCGCGAAGTCATCGACGCGCTGCGGCGCGGGACTGTGCCGCAGGCGGGGCTCGACCTGTTCGCGGTCGGTCTGGACCGCTTCGCACCTGCACTGGACGAGCGGATCTCCACGATCGCCGCGGGCGGCGCGTCCTTCCACGCCATCCGCGGCGAGTACGGATCAGGAAAGACGTTCTTCGCCCGCTGGCTTGCCGAACGGGCCAAGCGCGCCGGTCTCGCCACCGCCGAGATCCAGATCTCCGAGACGGAGACGCCGCTGCACAAGCTGGAAACGGTCTACCGGCGACTCACGGAGCGGCTAACCACCGCGACCGAGCCGGCCAGCGCCCTGCGCTCGGTGGTTGACGGATGGTTCTACACCCTCGCGGAGGAGGTGGATGAGGCGCATCCGGAACTGGCCGATGACGAAGAGGCTTTGGAAGCGGCAGTCGAGGACCTGATGGAGGAGCGACTGCGTGCGGTCGCCCAGACCACCCCGGCGTTCTCGGCGGCTCTGCGCGGCTACCGCAAGGCCACACTCGCGGGCGACTCCGCGACCGCCGAGGCTGTGATCGCGTGGCTCGGCGGCCAGAAATCGGTCGCCGCCTCTGCACGGCGGACCGCAGGGGTGCGGGGAGACCTGGACCACTTCGCGGCGCTCGGCTTCCTGCAGGGATTGCTCACCGTGCTGAAGGACTGCGGGCATCCCGGACTCCTGGTGGTCCTGGACGAGATCGAGACCCTGCAACGGGTTCGGGGAGATGTACGGGAGAAAGGGCTGAACGCGCTGCGTCAGCTTCTCGACGAGATCGACGCCGGCCGCTTCCCCGGACTCTTCCTGGTGATCACCGGTACCCCCGCCTTCTATGACGGGCAGCAGGGTGCACAGCGGCTCCCACCGCTCGCCCAACGGCTGGCGACCGACTTCTCGACCGATACGCGCTTCGATTCACCGCGGGCGGTCCAGCTGCGGCTGACCGGCTTCGACCTCGTGCGCCTCGGCGAGCTCGGTCGGTCGGTAAGGGATCTGTACGCGGGCGCAGCCAAGAACCCTGAGCGCATCGCCGCACGGGTCGACGACGCGTACGTCGCTGAACTTGCCACCGCTATGACAGGGAAGCTCGGCGGGCGGGCGGGGATCGCCCCGCGGCTGTTCCTGCGCAAGCTCGTCGCGGACGTCCTGGACCGGGTCGACGAATTCGACGACTTCGACCCTCGCAAGCACTACGCGCTGACTGTGAATGCCGCTGAGCTGAGCGAGGTGGAGCGTAACGCAGCAGCGGGCAGCGCCGACGAGATCGAGCTGGAGCTTCCATGACAGGCGCACCCGAGCCGCTGGACCGGTTGCATCCTGGACTGGTCCATCACATCGTCAACACTCTGGGATGGCCTGGCCTTCGTCCTCTGCAGGAGGAGGCGATCGAGCCCCTCCTTGACGGCTCTGATGCCGTTCTTTTGGCTCCGACCGCCGGCGGGAAAACTGAGGCCGCCGCCTTTCCGCTGCTGTCGAGGATGTCGCAGGAGAATTGGACCGGCACGTCGGTGCTGTACGTCTGCCCCCTGAAGGCGCTGCTGAACAACCTGCTGCCGCGCCTGGAGACGTACACCTCCTGGCTGGGGCGGACCGCCGCCCTGTGGCACGGGGACGTTTCCCAGCCGCGCCGCAAGCGCATCTTGCGGGACCGGCCGGACGTACTGCTGACCACACCGGAATCGTTGGAAGCGATGCTCGTCAGCACCAATGTCGATCACCGGACCTTCTTCTCCGGACTGCGAACCATCGTCGTCGACGAGGTGCACGCCTTTGCTGGAGACGACCGCGGATGGCACTTGCTGGCGGTGCTCGAGCGTCTGCAGCGTGTCGTTGGACGGCCCGTGCAACGTATCGGGCTTTCCGCCACAGTAGGCAATCCTGATCAGCTGCTCACCTGGTTGCAGGGTTCAGGGAGTGGGCACCGCCCGGCTCGGGTCGTCGCCCCGCACCTGCGCGAGGAATTCCCGGTGCTGCCACCGCCCGGCGACATTCAGGTTGACTATGTTGGGTCGCTGGAGAACGCGGCCACGGTGATCGCAGCCCTCCACCAAGGTGAGAAGCGGCTGGTTTTCTGCGAATCACGTCGACAGGTTGAGAAGCTGGGAGAGAGCCTGCGCACTAAGGGCGTGACCACTTTCTTGTCTCACGCGTCCCTTTCAGTGGATGAACGTCGCCGAGCGGAAGAAGCTTTCGCTGATGCGCGCGACTGCGTGATCGTTTCAACCAGCACCTTGGAGCTGGGTATCGACGTGGGCGACTTGGACCGCGTCATCCAGATCGATGCGCCCGGCACTGTGGCTTCCTTCCTCCAGCGTCTTGGCCGCACCGGCCGGCGGCCGGGGTCCACCCGCAACTGCCTGTTCCTCACCGTCGACGAGGACGGACTGATCGGTGCGGCAGCACTCTTGTTGTTGTGGTCGCGCGGCTGGGTGGAGCCGGTGGTCGCTCCGCCGGAACCGCGGCACATTGTCGCGCAACAAGTGCTGGCTCTCTGCTTGCAGGAGCATCGAGTCGGGGATCGACTGTGGCAGGAATGGTGGGGAGGACTCGGACCCTTCGGAAGTTCGGCCGAACCTATCGTGCGTCACCTGATTGAAGAGGGATTCCTGGATCGGGACGGTGGGATGCTCTTCATTGGTCCGGAAGCAGAACGCCGTTTCGGATACAGACATTTCATGGATCTCACTGCAGTGTTCACGGCAGCTCCGGAATTCGCGGTGCTGTCGGGTCGCTCCGAGATCGGCACGACCAATCCCGCGCTACTGACAGAAGAAGTGCCCGGTCCTCGGCGTCTGCTCCTTGCAGGACGGAACTGGCAGGTGACGTATATCGACTGGTCCCGGCGGCGATGCTTCGTCGAACCGGTCGATGGCGGCGGCAAAGCGCGTTGGGGAGGAGTAGGTTCTGGCCGGACCGCATCGTATGAACTGACCCGCGCGGCAAGAGAAGTACTGCTCGGCTCCGACCCGCCGGTTGCCCTCACCGTCCGTGCCACAGCTGCGCTGGCCCAAGCGCGCGAGGGCAGCTCGGAAATGGTCCACCCGGACGGGACCGTCATCGTCAGGGGCGGGCGTGACACCAACATGCGCTGGTGGACCTGGGCCGGTTACCGGGCCAACGCCACCCTGGCCGCCACACTCACCACGATCGCCGATCCTCTCCAGAGGCCAACGGACACCTGCATCCGACTTCGCGAGGACGTGACACCCGCGGAATGGAGGAAGGCCACTGCAGAGGCCGTCGATCAGCTGTGTCTTCCCGCGGTCGATGCGCGTGCGCTCAACGGCCTCAAGTTCAGCGCCGCACTCCCAACCCGGCTCGCGGAGGCCACCCTTGCCGCACGGCTCGCGGATCTGGACGGCGCGGCGGCTGCGCTCAGAGAGCAGTCCCGGTTCACAGTCGCGGGACAGTGACTTGGGTGCTGTACCCGTACTGCGGCAGGCGGGCCGTCATCGGATCAGCGCCCACGAGCTCGGTCGGTGTCAGGTGCGGATGTCGCGTTGTTGTACGTCCTTGAGGATGCCGGCCACGGAGGCGAAGTCGTTGTCGACGTGAAGCACGGTGTGGCCGTGGTGGACTGCGGTTGCGCAGACGAGTAGGTCGATCGGGCCGGCGGAGCGGTGCTGGCTGCGCTGGGTGAGTTTGTACTGGGCGGTGTCCACCCAGCGCCACGCGTTCTTCGGCACTGCGGACAGCGGGCACAGCGCGTCCAGTTCCTCGGCCAGTTCGTCGCGGTGGGACGGGCTGGTGGCCGAGTAAAGGAACTCGGTCCGGGTGGGTTCGCATACGCGGAACACCCCGGCCGCGATGTGTCCCTCCCAGGGGCGCAGCGCCCCTGGGGTGCGGAAGAGGTGCCACAGTGCGGAGGTGTCCAGCAGGTACGAGATCACTCGAAGGCCGCCCGCCGGGCCTGCTTGACGGCGTCATACGAGGCGGCAGCTTGCTCGAACTCACCACGCGCCCCACGCGCGGCCAGCTTCTCGGCGGCCTCCAGTCGCTTGACCCGGCCCACGTAGTCGCGCAGGGCTGCGTTGACCGTCTCCTTCTTCGTCGTGACGCCCATCAACCGCATGGCTTCTGCCAGCGCCTCGTCGTCGAGATCAATCTGGGTGACCGACACAACCACCATCTCCCTGATGTTGATGTATGCATCTACGATACATCGCCAACATTGACGGCTTCAGAGAACTGCACGTTCCGCGTCGTCGATGGCGATAGGGGCCCAGTGATTAATGGCGCGGCCATCGGCCGACGGGACGTTCGACGGCGGTGTCAGCCCGGGGGGAGTGAGGCCCTAATGGGTCACATGGACTTATGTACGCAGTCGATCGTGTGTGCTCTCCGCCGCGCCTCGCCATCCTGAACAGCCACTCCGTCGCATGGGCGGATGAAACTGGCCCAAACCATCACAAGGGTGATCAGCTGGCCTCACGCGATCACGGGGGTGAGTATCCGAGGTACAGCGATTGGCGCTGAGAATGATCATGGTCGGTTTTCTTGATCGGGGTTCGATGAAACACCTGATCAGACCTTCCTTGATCGCGTACGGTCACGCTTCATGCCCGTAGAGTTCTTAACTGACGAACAAGCCGCGTCCTATGGGGCCTTTCAAGAGGTCCCGACGCGCCCTGAGCTGGAACGCTTCTTCTTCCTCGACGACGATGACCGGGATCTGATCGCGCTGCGGCGCGCGGACAGCCACCGTCTCGGGATAGCCGTGCAGCTGTGCACGGTGCGCTACGTGGGGCGGTTCCTCACTGATGACCCGCTGGCAGTGCCGTGGGAGGTGGTCGACTACCTCGCCGGGCAGTTGGGCATCCAGGACGCCCCTCAGGTGAAGCGGTACACCGATCGGCCCAAGACGGCTTATGACCACTCGTGGGAGATCCGGGCGGCCTGGGAGGACGAAGAAGAGGACTGATCTCCGCCCGCACATGACGGCGCCCGGGACGGAATCAGCGTCCCGGGCACAGTCACGAGCGGCCGGGCCGACGGTGATGCATGAACCGGCACGGGAAGATTTCGGCATCATGAGAGCCGGGACGACGTCGGGTCGAGTTCCGGTCACCGTGGCAGGGTCTGAGTGACGCGCCACAGCCGGCGGGGCAGGTCGCCCTCCTCGAAGGCGTGGACCTCATTCAGCGTCCAGCCGTCGGCGAGGGCCTCGACCAGGTCGCGGTCGAAGAAGTGCACCGCGAAGCCGCCGTGCTCGTACATGTCGTCGCCGTGCGCGGTGCCGCTGCCGTAGTGGGTGTCGCCGGTGTGGCGGACCGTGTAGACGAACACTCCGCCGGGCCGCAGGACACGGCGGATCTCTGCGACCGCGGCGTAGATCTCCTTCGTGGTCAGAGCCATGCACAGCAGCATGTGCGCGAACGCGGCGTCGACCGAGTCGTCCGCCAGCGGCAGCGGCTCGCGCGCGTCGTGCACCGCAGTGCTGACCCGCCCGGCGACGTCCTGGGCCTGGGCGGCGTCGGTAAGTTGGCGCAGGCCGGTGGCGGAAAAGTCGGTGGCGTGGACGGTGAAGCCTTCGCGGGCGAAGTACAGCGCGTCGCGGCCGTGTCCGGCGCCCAGTTCGAGGATGTCGCGCGCTCCGGCCGTCCGGAGGACGGCGGCGGCGTGTACGGCTGGGTCGGAGGGTTGTTCGCCGTACATGCCCGGGTGGGCGGTGTACGTGCTCTGCCAGTGCTCGCGCTGGGTCTCTGCGAGCTTCTCGTCCCGCTCGTGCGCCACGTGGGCTCCCTCGTTCCGCCAGCATCACTCCCGTGCGGGCCGCAGGTAAGCGTAGGCCCCTCGGTGGCCTCCCGATGGCGGGACCGGGCGGTCACAGGGACACGGCTCGCGGGCCGCCCGGCAGGGCTGCCCGCAGTCCGGACGGCCCGAGGTCATGTCCGCTGCCGGGTGAGGGTGGACAGGGCGGCGTCGAGGCGGCGGGTGGCGTCCTCGGCGACGGGCTTGAGGGCGTCCTGGCCGGTGAGGGTGACCATTGTGGCGGGGTCGAGGGCCTGGACGGCGATGCGCTCGCCGTCGGTGCGGACGACGACGTTGCAGGGCAGAAGCAGGCCGATGGAGCGGTCCGCCTCGATGGCCTGGTGGGCGAGCGGCGGGTTGCAGGCGCCGAGGATCAGGTAGTTCTCCATGTCGTGGCCGAGCTTCTCCTTCAGCGTGGCCTGCACGTCGATCTCGGTCAGGATGCCGAAGCCCTGCTCGGCCAGGGCCTCGCGCACGGCTTTCACGGTCTCCTCGAAGTCACCGGTCACGTGCACGGTGCGGCTGTAGGTCATCGTCATCGCCTCTTCCTCGTCTGCTGGCCCCGCTTCTTGCGGAGGCCGCCGGGTACCCGCCGGGTATGGCGGCTCCCCACGGAATATACCCCCGGGGGTACAGGTGTTACGGTGGAAACAGATACCCCCCGGGGTAATTTTCATGCGAAAGGAGTACCCGCGTGTTCTTCGTTGACACCATCGAGCTGGAAGGTCTCGGCAACCGCAGCTACCTGGCCGGCGGTGAGCACATGGCGGTGGCGGTGGACCCGCCGCGCGACATCGACCAGGTCCTGGCGGCAGCCGCCAGGCGCGGTGTGCGGATCTCGCATGTGGTGGAGACCCACATCCACAACGACTACGTCACCGGCGGTCTCGAACTCGCCCGGATCACTGGCGCCCAGTACCTCGTGCCGGCCGACGCGAAGGTCTCGTTCGCGCGGGTGCCCGTCGCAGACGGCGACACCGTGGACATCGACGCCGGCAGCCGGGTGACACTGGCCGCGATCGCGACCCCCGGCCACACCCCGCACCACACCTCCTACGCGCTGCGCGAGGCGGGGCGGCCCGTGGTCGTATTCACCGGCGGCTCCCTGCTGATCGGAACAGTTGGCCGGCCGGACCTGGTCGAGCCGCGGCTGACCAAACAGCTCGCCCGCGCCCAGCACGCCTCCGCCCACCGCCTGGCCTCCGGCCTCCCGGACGAGACGGCCGTGCTGCCCACGCACGGGTTCGGCAGCTTCTGCTCCTCCGCCCAGTCCGACGGGGAGGAGACCACCATCGGCAAGGAGAAGAGCGCCAATACGGCGCTCACCGTCGATGTGGACACCTTCGTCGCCGACCTGCTGGCCGGGCTGGAGGACGTGCCCGCCTACTACGCGCACATGGGCCCGGCCAACGCCACGGGCCCCGCCCCGGTCGATCTGACGCCGCCCGCGCTCGCGGATCCCGGTGAGATCGCTTTGCGCCTCGCGGCCGGTGAGTGGGTGGTCGACCTGCGCAACCGCGTGGCCTTCGCCGAAGGGCACGTGGCCGGGTCGTTCAACTTCGAGGCCGACGGCAAGATCGCCACCTATCTCGCCTGGATGATCCCCTGGGGCAAGCCGGTCACCCTGCTCGCCGAATCGGCCCAGCAGCTCGCCGAAGCCCAGCGCGAACTGGTACGGGTGGGCATCGACCGGCCGGCCGCCGCCGCGACCGGCGGCCCAGCCGCCTGGCTGCCCACCGGGCAGACACCCGCCTCTTTCCCGCGCTCCACGTTCGCCGGCCTCGCCGCCCACGGAGCCGAGAACGCGGTGGTCCTGGACGTGCGCCGCGACTCCGAGCGGGCGAACGGCTGGATCGAAGGATCGGTGCACATCCCCATCCACGAGCTTCCCGGCCGCCTTGCCGAGGTACCGCAGGGGACGGTGTGGGTGCACTGCGCCGGCGGCATGCGCGCCGCGATCGCCGCGTCCCTGCTGGACGCGGCAGGCCGGGATGTCGTCGCCGTCGACGACGGCTTCGACGCCGCCGCCGACGCCGGCCTGCCCCTGACCACCGGCTGATCCCCGCCCCCAGCACGAGAAAGGGGGAACGTCATGTTCCTCTTCCGCCGCACCCAGCCCCGTCTCAGCGTGGACCAGGCTCGCAGCCGTACCGGCGGCCAGGCCCCGGACGCGGTTCTGCTCGATGTCCGCGAGAAGCCGGAGTGGAACGCCGGCCACGCCCCTGGCGCCCTGCACGCCCCGCTGTCGAAGCTCGTCGCCGACGGCGCCCTGCCGCCCGGGGCGTCGGGCAGGCCGCTGGTGGTCATCTGCCGCAGCGGACACCGCTCCCAGCAGGCGGCCAAACTCCTCACCCAGCGCGGAGAACAAGCGGTCGACGTCAAGGGCGGCATGAACGCGTGGGCCGCCTCCGGATACCCGGTCAGCGACGAACGCGGGAACAGCGGCCAGATAGCGTGATGGCCCTCGTTCTCGCCGTCATTGCCGGGGCCGTCATTGGCCTCGCCCTCGGAGCCCTGGGGGGCGGCGGCAGCGTCCTGGCCGTGCCCGCTCTGATCTACCTGCTCGGCTTCACCCCGGCAGCGGCCACCACCGCCAGCCTGATCATCGTGGCCGCCACCTCCGCCACCGCCCTGTACGCCCACGCACGCGACGGCCACGTCGCCTGGAAAGCCGGATCACTCTTCGCAGCCGCGGGCATCATCCCCGCCTACCTCGCCGGAGCAGCCTCCGGGCACCTGCCCGCAGCGGCCCTGACCATCGCGTTCGCGGTGATCGCCGCGCTGGCGGCCCTGCGCATGCTCCGCCCCTCCACCTCCGAGCCGACGGGCCGGATACGGCCCGGCAAGGCGGCCGGGGCGGGCGCCGGGCTCGGTGCGGTGACCGGATTCCTCGGCGTAGGAGGCGGATTCCTCGCCGTCCCGGCCCTGGTGAGCGTGCTCGGGCTGACGATGCGCAGGGCGGTAGGCACAAGCCTGCTCGTCATCACCGTCAACTCACTCGCTGCCCTGACCGCCCGCACCGGAACCGGCGGCGGCATCCAGTGGGAGGTCATCGGACCGTTCACCGGGGCCGCGATCCTCGGCGCCTGGGACGGCAAACGCCTCGCCGCCAAGATCTCCGGACCCACTCTGCAGAGAGTGTTCGCCGGCGTACTCCTGGCGGTGGCCGCGTTCATGCTCATCGACGTGATCGCATGAACACGGCGCCCACCGGTTCTCAGGCAAGTGACAGGAACAGCTTCTCCAGCCGGGCCCGCATCTCATCGCGGTCACCGGCCGTCTGTCCGCCCTCGGCCATGCAGTGCTGCAGCCCGGTCGCGATGATCGCGAATCCGGCCCGGTCCAACGCGCGGGAGACCGCCGCGAGCTGCGTGATCACGTCCTCGCAGTCCCGGCCCTCCTCGATCATCTTGATGATCCCCGCGATCTGCCCCTGAGCCCGCCGCAGCCGGTTCAGCACCGATTTCAGCTCATCGGCCGCCATCTCAAGCTCCACTGTCCACCTCCACGAAGAAAATACCCCTAGGGGTATCGTACCCGGTACGGACACCCGCCCCCGGACTAATTTCGAAGGGACCACCCCGCACATGACCACCCCCACCGCCCTCATCCCCGCCCAGGCCGCCGCCCGCCTG
Organism: Streptomyces sp. H27-C3; assembly: GCF_030063415.1. GTDB lineage: Bacteria > Actinomycetota > Actinomycetes > Streptomycetales > Streptomycetaceae > Streptomyces. The sequence goes on from NZ_JASITA010000013.1 coordinate 179,008, forward strand.
CACGAGTACACCGTCATCGACGTACGCACCCCGGGCGAATACGCCGCAGGCCACGTCCCCGGCGCCCACAACATCCCCCTCGACCACCTCCACACCGCATTGCCCGCCCTCAAGGCCGCAGCCGCCCGCGGCGACCTCCTCATGGTCTGCGCCTCCGGCAACCGCTCCACCACCGCCTGCGCAGAACTGGCCGCCGCCGACATCCCCGCCGCCACCCTCACCGGCGGTACCACCGCATGGGCCGGCGAGGGCCGCACCCTCCACCGCCCCGAGAACGGCCGGGCCGTCTGGCCCATGGAACGCCAGGTGCGACTCGCCGCCGGATCCCTCGTCGTCCTCGGCCTCGCCGCCGGCACCCGCTGGCGCCCCGCCCGCTGGCTGTCCGCCGCCATCGGCACCGGCCTGGTCTTCTCCGCCGCCACCAACACCTGCGGCATGGCCGCCGCCCTCGCCAAACTCCCCCACAACCAGCCCCGCACCACCGACCTCGACGCCACCCTGCAAGCACTGCAGGACTGACACACCGACCGACAAGACCGGGACAACCACTGTCAAGACAAGGGCTACTGCTCGGTCCCCGGACGCGACGGCCACCGTTGGCGAGAAGGCGGACGCGTGAGGGTGCCGGGCCACTCGCACAAATGACCATCTGTGCGAGTTCTGCGAGAGCCCCGAAAGCGATCACGTTTCCGCAGGTCGCCATTCGCAGAAGTCCTCTCAGAAGTGGCAGGTTGTGCGAGAGGCAATCTGCGAGACTGATCGCGTGGATCTGACGCCCGATCAAGCAGCAATCGCGGTAGAACGCAACGACTGCCCCAAATGCGAGGTACCCGCCGGGAGTCCGTGCCGAACGCGCGGTGGGAAGACCGCGACGAAGTACCACACCCCGCGCTTCGTCCTCGTACCCGCGCTGCGCGAGCACCTCGACATCCTCATCCCCGCCGACCGGGGTCCAGGGCGTCCGTGGAAGCAGGGACCGGCGCCCGTCGCGCTGCCCGCGCAGCGCGACGCGAAGCAGATCCGAATCGGGTACGCCCGATAACCAGGCATGAGACATGTCCGCGCGGGGTTGTCTCGCCCATGATCGAAGATCGATCTTCAGAGGGTCAGCCTCGGTGAGGGGGCCGTGTCTCATCCGGACTCGGATGTGCCTGTCGTCGGCTCGTCGTCGCCTTCTCTATGCACCGCCAGGGCATCAATGGCCCGGGCGATCGCCTCGTCAAACTCTCTCTGGCGTGCTGCAGCCGCCTGCAGGTCGATCCCGGTGCGCACATCCTCATCGGGTCTGCGGGTCGGTGCGTTCAGCCCCAGCTCTGCGGGGAGCGGTGGTAGACCGGCCAGCAGGGTCGCCAGCCCCACGTCCTCCACCCCAGCCAGCGGCTCCAGCTCCGTCGCTCGCGTGAGAATCCGCTGCAGCTCTGTCTCGATGACCCCCATGTCGAGTGTCTCTCCGGCTACCTCGACAACCCACGATCCGTGGTCTATTGCCCGCATCGGCGGTGGCGGGAAGATTGGCAGCGCACCGGCTTCCATCTCATCGGCCGTGATTCGGGGGTGGTCGCCTGTCCATGTGTCCAGACGCTCGTCGAAGTGCTCGCTGGCGTCCCGGACCCTCCGGTCCAGGACAGGTGATGAGTCATCAACCTCCAGTAGGGCGCGCAGGCGCTCACCACGGAACTTGCGTCGATCGTAGGCCTTCTGCTGCTCGGGCTTGGAGTCCTTCGGTCTGCCTTGGTCAAGCTTGACTGGCTTGAGCATCTTGGAGACCTTGGCAGCGAACATCAGGAAAGCCTCCAGCGGAATCCAGAGCATCGGATCCGGCGGCGTTCGACCAACTCGTGCTCGAATCTCCAGCAGCGCGACCTGCGCATATCGGATGTCTCGCGCCAGCCAGGTCAGATAGACCCGTTGTGCCCACTCGTCCCACATCAGCTTCTCGCTCACAGCGCGCCATCTTTCACCAGGCCGGTTCACGGCGGCATTCGATTTGAGACCGCCGGGCGGCGGTGGATTCATCGGGGCGGGAGCGTGTGGACCGTGGCGTTCGGGATGGGCTGCGGGCTCTGCCGCAGGGCGGTGATCTCGTCGTGCTGGGCCGCGAGCCGGGACAGGGCCTGGGTCCGGAACGCCTGCAGGTCGGTGATTTCAACGTTCATCCGGCCGAGCCGCGCTCGCAGCTCGGCGACCTCGGCTTTGAGGCGTTCGATCTGGGCGAGGCGGGGATCCGGCTGCTGCCCAGCCTCCTGGGCCCCGGCGCGGTGCTGTTCAAACTCGGCTTTCAGATGCGGATAGGCGCGGTAGAGGGTCGCCCGGGGCACTCCGGAAAGCGTGCACAGGCTCTTGACGTCGCACTTCAAGCCCTCGGGGACATCCCCGGCCAGTAGCTGCTGCATGGCGGCCCGGAGCCTGACCTCGGCATCGGCATGGCGCTCACCCGGCATGGCTGGCCTCCTCGTCCTCAATACTGGCGGCGTCGATCTCGGTGACGATGCGGGTGGCGCGGTCGAACGCGGCCTGGGCGCGGGCACGTTCGGGCTTGGACAGCTGCGGGTTACCGAGGAACACGCCCTGGGTGGTCTCTGCATGGTCTGCCCACACCTGCCGGTGCTGGGGATGGTGGGTGGCCTGAGGACAGCGTGCCGAGTCGCACATCCCGATCAGCGGTTCGTCGGCGTCGGGGGTGCCGGCGAGCTTCAGGCACAGGGCCTTGGCAGGGTCGGAGAACCAGCAGTAGTTGCCCACGCCAACGTGCAGGCTCTTGGCCTTGGCCTTGAGGATGCGCTCGACACGCCGATCGTCGATGACCGTCACCGACCCTGGATCGTGTCGGTCCAGGGCCCGGTCCACTGCCTTGAAGGAGGCGATGAGGTCGCGTGCGCCGTGGCCGGAAGGCAGGATGCCGCGTTGGTAGTCCTCGTAGGCGGCAACGGTCAGCCGCAGGTGCTCGGCCTCTTCCTCGGCCGCGACCTCTGCCGAGAACGCGGCTTGGTGACCGCCGGGACGCGCTAATGGTGGAGTCGGGTATTGGAAGTGCCGGAATACCCCAGGCTTATGGCTCCATGAGACCTCGGACGTCCGGTAGAACGGCATCCGGCGCGGCATAGAGAAATGCGAGGTACTTCGCGTATGCGTCACTACTTGTCCTGTCTCGCTCCATCGCGTGCTGCGGTGTCTCGGTCTCGCCGTCGACCGCGTGCAGCCACGCCATGACCGCGCTGAAGTGTGGGGCCAAGGCGCCAGTTGCCGCCGCTGCGGCATCCCTCATCTCGCTTGGCCCTTCCACATAGACGACGGCCATAAGCCGGTCGAGCGGACGGTGCAGTGCGCGTGCTTCATTCCAAAGACGACGGGCGGCTTGGCGGCGCTCTTCGCGCTCTTCCAGAGGGTCGCTTGCTGCGATGCCTCCGAGTTTGATACCTGCTTCGCCGAGCGTTCCGTGTACCAGATTCCAACCCTCGGCAAAGGCCACGTACGCACTCTTGCGTGACTCTCGGAGTGCACGAGACCGTTCAGCCTCTATCTGGAGGCGTGCCTGCCCCATCTGTGCCTCAGACTGGATCTTGGCTTGTTGCTCTGCCTTTCCTCCGGTGATCCATGCGGATGCCGTTGCGCCGAGTGCACCGACAGCGGCGCCGATGACTCCACCGAGGAGCCCTACGAGTCCTGCGTCCATGGGAGAAGTCTCGTTGGCATCACCCAGACACTGCCAGGGCGGCGCGTATTTCCAGCGCAACTGCTCAGCCGGGCCGTGGAGGGGTCCGTTCGCTGACGTCTGCCGCGTAGCTCGCCCAGTCGCCCGCTGATGCTTGCTGCCACTGGACGGCGACTTTGATGTGGACCCCGAGCATCCGGGCGAGGATCGCGGCGGGGACTTCGGTGGCGAGGGTGAACAGTGCGGTGGAGCGGTCCTGTCTCGGCTGAATCCCGATCTTGTGGAGGCGCTGGCCGATCCGGTCGTCGCCGAGGGGGTGCCCGGGGCGTCCTCCTGGAAACAGCCAAGGGACGTCGTCGGGGGTGCCGATCTTGGCCTTGCCGCGGCGGATCGCGATGAGATCGAGGACCAGGCTGGCCAGCGGCGAGGGGAGGACGACCGGCGAGGTGCCGAACGTGATGGAGACGGTGTCGTTATTGATGTGGACATCGTCGACGGTGAGCTGGCTGATGGTGGCAATCTTCTGAGCGTAGAGGATCAGCAGCAGTCCCGCGACGCGGTCCGGTGTCGGCAGTGTGTCGTCGTTGAGGAGGCGCCGGGCGTCGGCCCAGCGTTTCTCGCTGTCGATGGTGCTCTGGGGGCCGGCCCAGCGGACGGTGCCGTAGGTGAGTCCGCTGGCATGTCGGTGTTGTAGCGACCAGCGGACGAAGTGGCCGGTCTCGTCGCGGTAGCTGACCGTGGGCTCGGCCATCCAGCGTTCCAGGTCCGGCTGTGTGCAGATCCCCAGCGTTAGCCCTTCGCCTCCGAGCCAGGTGAGAAAGTTGTCGGCCGCGGAGACGTGGCAGCGGTGAGGTTCCCCCGAGATGCGGAAGTTGTTGACAGCGGGTCAGATGGGACTCATGAGAGGACCTGTGACCATGGCTGCACCCCGAAAATACTCGCTGGAGTTGCGTGAGCGTGCGGTACGGATGTATCGCACCATGGAGCCGAAGCCGCAGATCAAGAAGCTGGCTGTCGACCTCGGCGTGCATCCTGAGGCCCTGCGCGGCTGGATCCGCCAGGCCGAGGCCGACGCCGGTGAGCGCGACGACCGGCTCACTACCGACGAACGTGCCGAACTCACGGCCCTGCGCAAGGAGAACTGCCAGCTCAAGCGGGCCAACGACGTCCTGCGGACGGCCTCGGCGTTTTTCGCGGCGCAACTCGACCCGACCCGGCCCAGGTGACGGCGCTCGCCCGCGAGCATCCCCGCCTGGGAGTCGAGTGCGTACTTCGGGAACTGCACATCTCCTCCTCCACCTACTACCGCTGGTGCCGCGCCGAGAAGGAGCCCTGCGACCGGCGGCGTCGCGACGTCGAGCTGACCGAGCGGATCAAGGAGATCCACGCCGGCTCCGCCGGTATCTACGGTTCACCACGCGTGCACGCCGTGCTGAAACGCGAGGGCACGCGGGTGGGACGCAAGCGGGTCGAGCGATTGATGCGCGAGGCCGACCTTGCGGGTGTCAGCCCACGCCGCAAGGGCTTCACCCGGCGAGACCCCAAGGCCACGCTCGCCCCGGACCTGGTCAATCGGGACTTCACCGCGCCCGCGCCGAACCGGTTGTGGGTCACCGACCTCACGCTGATCTCCACCGCCGAAGGCCCTCTGTGGCTCTCCGCGATCCGCGACGCGTTCTCCCGCCGCGTCGTCGCCTGGGAGACTTCCGCCCGCGCCGACGCCGACCTGGTCCTGGCCACACTCGAGTACGCGCTCGCCAGTCGTGAGGTCGAACCCGGCAAACTCATCCACCACGCCGACCACGGCTGTCAATATACGTCCATCAAGCTCACAACCCGCCTACTGCGAGCCGGAGTTGACGCATCCATGGGTTCCATCGGGGACTCCTACGATAACGCCCTCGCGGAGAATCTGTGGATGCTGATCAAGACCGAGTGCGTGCGCGGACGCGTCTTCGCCACACGTGCCGAGGCGAACCTCGCACTCTTCGAGTACATCGACGGCTTCTATAACAGCCGGCGTATCCAGAAACGGCTCGGCTACCTCAGTCCAGCCGAGTTCGAGGAGAAGCACTACTCCGATCAGGCAACGACCAAAAGAGCGAACCTGAAACTCCGTCAACCCTCCCTGACCAGCTGATCAGCACCTCCCGAGCAACGGGGGAACCTCATCGCGGTCGGCGGCGCGAGTACCAAGGACACCGGCACCGCCGTGCGACGCCGCGGCAACGGGGGCACCTCGTAGACCGTCAGATACGTGAACTCCTGCGACCGCAACCCGCTGGCCAGCGCCAGCCCGACCACCGCAGCGTTGCGCCCCGTCTCCCGCCCCCGGAACGACGCGTCCCGCACCCCTGCCGGATCGTTGCCCGCCAATGCGTTCATCAGCAACTCCACGTACGGCCGCTCCAGATATTTTCTGGTGGCGTGCGCGTTGCCGGTGCGGACTGTGGCCAGGTTCCGGGCGACCTCGACCCGCGCGCCGTCGGGCCTTGTGAGGGAATGCTGGGCGTAGGTGAACGGGACCGCCCGCAGATGCCCTTCGGCCGCCGCCCACTGGTAGAACGCCGACAGCGTCTTTACCGCCAGATTCCAACTCGCCGGACTCAGCCGTACCTCCAGCGGGCCGGAGAGCCGGTGCTCGGTGTAGAGGGACAGGGCATCGCGCAGCCGCTGACGGTCAGCGAAGACGGGGACCTCGCGGGCGTCGAGGAACTCCGACCAGCCCTTCAACATCTGGGCGTACGTCCGCCACGTCTTGGGACTCGGTGCCCCGCTGATCGGCAGTTCCCGAAGCCAGCGGTTCATCACGGTCGTCGGTCGCGGACCCGAGGCATCCTCGAACCGGAGGTCCTCGTCGATGAGGACCGGCATCTGCTCGCGGATCAGCGGGCGCTCGTGCAAGCCCCACTGTTCCCATCCGCTCGGACTGAAGTAGTGAAGGATCACGGATCGAACCTGCTGTGAGTCACGAGACAGTGCAAGAGTTAACACTCTAACGAGGGATAGAACTTCACTCCTCCGAGACACGAGCAACAAGCAGAGCTAACGCCCGTACGTCGACGGCCCGGCAAGAGCTGGCGAGCCAGCTTGACGCCCTCCGCGAGGCGGACTGCCACAAGATCTACCAGGAGCAGATCAGCACCCGCATCAAGGTGCGGCCCGAGCTGGAGAAGGCGCTCGCGCTGGCCCGCCAGTTCAAGGAGGCCGCCCCCGATACGCCGGTCGTCTTCACCGTCCACGAGCTCAAGCGCCTGGCGCGCAACGCGGCCGAGCTGATGACGCTCTCCGCCGAGCTCCAGGCCGACGACATCCAGCTCGAACTCCTTACCGGCCCGCTCGCCGGGATCTACGACCCCAACGGCATGGGGGCGATGTTCTTCGCCGTGCTCGCCGTCGCCGGGCAGATCGAGCGCAACTACATCCGCGAGAAGACCCTGGAGGGCCAGGTCAGCGCCGCGAAGAAAGGCAACCACGGCGGACGGCCCAAGGTCATCGACGACGACACGCTCACCTTCGCGCTCGCGCTGAAGGACAAGGGCGTCCCCGTCCCCGAGATCGCGGGCAAGCTCACCATCAAGACCGGCAAGAACGCAGGCACCTCGCCCTCGGTCGCCTCGCTGTACCGGGCGTTCTCTGAGGCCGAGGAAACCGAATCGGTCACGTAACCCCCAAGGCCGGCTCCGCCACCCGCACAGCACCATGATCGTTCTCAGCGCCAACCGCTGTACCGCGGATACTCACGCCCGGATCAGTGGCAACCAGGCACAGGTCGTCACACGACCGCTCCCTGGTCTGTGCTGCGCGGCGGTACCCCAAGCCGGGTCTTCTGCGCGTCCCCCGCTTCCGTCCACCGATGACGCCCGGGACCGCGCCATCCGAGCATCGGATGGGCCTGGCGCTGCCAAGCGGCTTGCGCACTCCCCCGGCCGACGGAACCTCCAAGGTCGCACCTGGTGTTCCGGTTGGGCCGTTTCCAGTACGGGCCGTTATCTGGAACCGACGCGGCGCACCCAGCCAACGCTGCTACCCGCCCCGACCTGATCCCCGCGTCCCCACCACGTCCCCACAACCTGTGCTGCGACCCTCAGGGACAGCCGCGCCCCAGCTGGTGACCAGCTTGATCAGCCGTAAAACAGCAGGTCAACACGCTGGCGTGCACCCAGGACGGAAGGGAACTACGCAATACTCCATGCAACTGAGCAGCGGATTGAGTCCGTTGAGCCCAAGTTCATGTTCGGACGCCCCAGAAGAGACGTTTCCGCAGGTCAGAGGCTTGCGCAAGTGGGGCGGGTGGGACTCGAACCCACGGCCGACGGATTATGAGTCCGCTGCTCTAACCGGCTGAGCTACCGCCCCTAACGGCGCGTCGCGCACATATGTGCGCGCCGTCTGCCGCAGCATAGCCGGTCATACGATCTCCTGCCTCGGATGGTCGGCAACGCATGCCCATCAGGACTTCGTTGCCGTCCGCCCGGTTCCCGGACACACGAAAAAGGACCCCAGAGGGGTCCTTTTTCTTGCCGCTCCCCCGACTGGACTCGAACCAGTAACCCTCCGGTTAACAGCCGAATGCTCTGCCAATTGAGCTACAGGGGACTGCGCTCCCCCGACTGGACTCGAACCAGTAACCTGCCGGTTAACAGCCGGCTGCTCTGCCAATTGAGCTACAGGGGATTGCTGCGTTGCACCGAACGTACCCACCGGATGGCGTCCCGGGAAGCGTGTGCTCGCTGCGACACATACATTAGCGCAAGCAGGGGGGTGCTCCGCCAATCGGTATGCCCCCTGGGTGATCACGGGTGCCTCCGGGTAGGCGGCCTGCACAGCCCCCGCGGTCCGAAATGCCCCGGCAGCAGGGGACCGCCGACGTAAAGAAGGGTGGCAGCCATGCGCTACCGACTCACGTTCATCGCCGGACTGGCCCTCGGGTACGTGATCGGCACCAGGGCCGGACGCGAGCGCTACGAGCAGCTGAAGAAGTCCGCGCGCCAGATCTCTCAGAACCCGGCCGTGCGCAACGCCGCGGAGTCCGCGGCCCACAACGGCCGGGACATCGCGGGCAAGGCGTTCCACACGGTCAGCGACAAGGTCGGGGACCGGGTGCCCGACTCGGTGGCCGAGCGGGTCCGCTCACTGCGTGAGCGCAGCGGGCAGAGCGGCGAGGACGACTGGGGTACGACCAACACCTAGTGCCGCGGCAGGTGACGTTTGCCCGCCAAGGAGCGGCGTCCGGTGCGTGCTCTCGGCGTGCCGGCCGGAAGTCCTCGTACGGGACGTACTTGGGCTTTCGGCCGGTGCGGCCAAGGGGGGCCCCTGTTCGAGCGAAGCCGAGAACTCGGGGGCGCGTGCCGGACACCGCGACGGGGCGAATGTTGCCTGGCGCGGCACTGGCCCCGCGCCCGACCCGTGGCGGGTCCGTCCCCGCCCCGAATGCCCGCTCCATCCGCCGCGCCCGGCCAGCGATGCCCGGGCGCGGCGCACCATGCCCGGCACATGCGGCAGAATCTTGAGCATGGGGATAGTCGCCGGCTTGGACAGTTCGTCTGCATTTACGCGCATCGTGGTGTGCGACACCGACACGGGCGCCGTGCTGCGGCAGGGGTACGCCCCGCATCCCGTGGAGGCGAAAGCCACCGAGGCGGATCCACAGGTGTGGCTCCTCTCGCTGGGCGAAGCCGCGGGCGGCGGGCTCCTGGAAGATGTCCAGGCCATCGGCGTGTGCGCGCAGCAGCACGGCATGATCCCGCTCGACGGGCAGGGCTCTCCGGTCCGTCCGGCCCTCCTCGGCAATGACAAGCGCGCCCAGGTCGCGGCCGCCGATCTCATCGACGCCCTCGGCGGGCGCCAGCCGTGGGCCGAGGCCGTCGGGTCGGTGCCGCAGGCACCGCAGCCGGTGGCGAAGCTGCGCTGGCTGGCGCGCAACGAGCCGGAGGCGGCGCAGCGCACCGCCATGGTGATGCAGCCGCACGACTGGCTGGTGTGGCAGTTGCTCGGGCGGCCCGCCCGCAGGACCACCGACCGGGGCGCGGCGTCCGGCACCGGCTACTGGTCGGCGGCCACCGGTACGTACCGGCCCGATCTGGTGGAGCTCGCGCTGGGGCACCACGCCGCGCTGCCCGAGGTACTCGGCCCGTCCGATGCCGCGGGGACCACCCCCGAGGGCCTGCTGATCTCCGCAGGTACGGGCGAGACGATGGCCGCCGCCTTCGGCCTCGGCGTCGGGGTCGGCGACGCCGTGGTGTCGCTGGGGGCCTCGGGTTCGGTCATGGCCGTGCACCACGAGGCGCTGGTCGATTCCAGCGGGCTGATCACCTCGTTCGCGGACGCGACCGGGATGCATCTGCCGGTCGTCCACACTCTCAATGCCGTACGGGCGCTGCGGGGCACCGCGGAACTGCTCGGGACTGACCTGGACGGGCTCTCGGAGCTGGCCCTGAAGTCGTCGCCGGGAGCGTACGGGCTCGTCCTTCTGCCGTATCTGGAGGGTGAGCGGACGCCGCAGCTGCCGCACACCGCCGGGACGCTCAGTGGGCTGCGGCGCGAGTCGATGAAGCCCGAGCACCTGGCGCGCGCTGCCTTCGAGGGCATGCTCTGCTCGCTCGCCGACGCGATGGACGTGCTGCGGGGCCGCGGTGTCGAGGTCAGGCGGGTGTTCCTGCTCGGCGCCGCCGCCGAGCTGCCCGCCGTGCAGGCGGCGGCGCCCGCGATCTTCGGTACGCAGGTGGTCGTGCCGCAGCCCGCGGAGTACGCGGCGCTCGGCGCGGCCCGGCAGGCCGCCTGGGCGCTCGGCGTCTCACAGGGCACCCTCTCCCCGCACACCCCGCCGGCCTGGCAGGGCGCGGCGGCCCAGGTGCTGGAGCCGGGCGAAGAGCTGCCGATGGGACAGGCCGTACGACAGCAGTACGGAGCGACGCGGGATCAGATCCACCCCGGCGCCTTCGATTCCTGACCGGGCCGCGGCGGTCTGCGAGCGGGCTGGATCGGATTCGGGGGCTTTGTGGAGACCGGCGCGAGTATTGACCCCGGGTTGTCGTAATCCCTTGGAATTCCTGGGGTCGGGTGGCGGAAGATGGGGCGTCCCCGATCTTGCCGACCGCCGGCTCCGCCGACCACCGAGAGACTGCGCGTGCTCATAAGACTCCTACGGGCCCACCTCGGCCCGTACAAGAAGCCCATCGCCCTGCTGGTACTGCTGCAGCTGCTGCAGACCTGCGCCACTCTCTATCTGCCCACCCTCAACGCGGACATCATTGACAACGGTGTCGTGACCGGGGACACGGGCTACATCCTGGAGTTCGGCGGTCTCATGATCGCCATCAGCGTGGTCCAGGTGGCCTGCAACATCGGTGCGGTCTTCTACGCCGCGCGGACCGCGTCGGCGCTCGGGCGCGACGTGCGGGCGGCCGTCTTCGAGCGGGTGCAGAGCTTCTCCGCGCGGGAGGTCGGCCAGTTCGGCGCCCCGTCGCTCATCACCCGGACCACCAATGACGTCCAGCAGGTCCAGATGCTGGTGCTGATGGGGTTCACGATGATGGTGTCGGCGCCGATCATGTGCGTGGGCGGCATCATCATGGCGCTCGGCCAGGACGTGCCGCTCTCGGGTGTGCTCGTCGCGGTCGTCCCGGTCCTCGGGATCTCCGTGAGCCTGATCGTGCGACGGATGCGACCGCTGTTCCGCACCATGCAGACACGGCTCGACACCGTCAACCAGGTGCTGCGCGAGCAGATCACCGGCAACCGGGTGATCAGGGCCTTCGTGAAGGACGACTACGAGAAGGGCCGCTTCCGCAAGGCCAACACCGAGCTGACGGACGTGTCGTTGGCCGCCGGGCGGCTGATGACGCTGATGTTCCCCATCGTGATGACGGTGGTGAACGTCGCGAGCGTCGCGGTGGTCTGGTTCGGCGCGCAGCGGATCGACAGCGGCGGGATGCGGATCGGGGCGCTGACCGCGTTCCTCGCGTATCTGATGCAGATCGTGATGGCCGTGATGATGGCCACCTTCATGTTCATGATGGTGCCGCGCGCCGAGGTGTGCGCCGAGCGCATCGAGGAGGTACTCGACACCGCGTCGAGCGTGGTTCCGCCCGCCGATCCCGTACGGGAACTGAGCAGGCACGGGCAACTGGAGCTGCGCGGCGCGGGTTTCTGCTATCCGGGCGCCGAGGAGCCCGTGCTGCGGGACATCTCCCTGGTCGCCAGGCCGGGCGAGACGACCGCGATCATCGGGTCGACCGGCAGTGGGAAGTCGACGCTGCTGGGGCTCGTACCGCGACTGTTCGACGTGACGGACGGCGAGGTGCTGGTCGACGGCGTGGACGTACGCAGGCTGGAGCCCGTACTGATGGCGAAGACGGTGTCGCTGGTGCCGCAGAAGCCGTATCTGTTCTCCGGAACGGTCTCGACGAACCTGCGGTACGGGAAGCCGGACGCCACGGACGAGGAGCTGTGGCACGCGCTGGAGGTGGCGCAGGCGCGGCAGTTCGTGGAGGAACTGGAGGGCGGGCTGAACGCGCCCGTCGCACAGGGCGGCACGAACGTCTCCGGTGGTCAGCGCCAGCGGCTCGCGATCGCGCGGACGCTGGTGCAGCGGCCGGAGATCTATCTGTTCGACGACTCGTTCTCGGCGCTGGACTACGCGACGGACGCGGCGCTGCGGGCCGCGCTGGGGCGGGAGACGGCCGACGCGACCGTGGTCATCGTCGCCCAGCGGGTGTCGACCATCAGGGACGCCGACCGGATCGTGGTCCTCGACGAGGGCCGGGTCGTCGGCACCGGACGCCATCACGAACTGATGGCGGGCAATGAGACGTACCGGGAGATCGTGCTCTCCCAGCTGACGGAGGCTGAGGCGGCATGAGCGGGCCTGCTGGACGCATGATGGGCGGACCCGTCGAACGGTCCATGGACTTCAAGGGCTCCGCGCGACGGCTGGTGCGGCACTTCGCCCCGGAGAAGGTCACGCTGTGCTGGATGCTGGCGGCGGGTGTGCTGAGCGTCGCGTTCTCGGTGATCGGGCCGAAGATCCTCGGCAGGGCGACCGACCTGATCTTCTCCGGCGTGGTCGGCCGGCAGATGCGGGAGGGCGGCACCAAGCAGCAGGCCATCGACGGCCTGCGGGCCGAGGGGGACGACGGGCTCGCCGACATGCTGTCCGGGGTGGACTTCACCCCCGGACAGGGCATCGACTTCGGCGCCGTCGGGGAAGTCCTGCTGTTCGTGCTCGTGGTGTACGTGGCCGCGGGGCTGTTGATGCTGGTGTCGTCGCGGCTCTCCATCCTCGTCATCAACCGGACCGTGTACCGGATGCGCGAGGACATCCAGGCGAAGCTGTCGCGGCTGCCGCTCAGGTACTTCGACCAGCAGAAGCGCGGCGAGCTGCTCAGCCGGGCCACGAACGATGTCGACAACATCTCGCAGACCATGCAGCAGACGATGGGCCAGCTCATCAACTCCGTGCTGACCATTGTGGGCGTGCTGGGGATCATGTTCTGGATCTCGCCGCTGCTGGCGATGGTCGCGCTGGTGACCGTGCCGCTGTCGGTGCTGGTGGCCGCGAAGGTCGGCAAGCGGTCGCAACCGCAGTTCGTGCAGCAGTGGAAGACCACCGGCAAGCTCAACGCGCACATCGAGGAGATGTACACGGGGCACGCGCTGGTGAAGGTCTTCGGGCGCGCCGACGAGTCCGCCGAGGCGTTCCGCGAGCAGAACGACGCGCTGTACGAGGCCGGGTTCAAGGCGCAGTTCAACAGCGGGATCATGCAGCCGCTGATGATGTTCCTGTCGAACCTCAACTACGTGCTGGTGGCGGTCGTGGGCGGCCTGCGGGTCGCGTCGGGCACGCTGTCGATCGGTGATGTGCAGGCGTTCATCCAGTACTCACGGCAGTTCTCGATGCCGCTGACGCAGGTCGCCTCGATGGCGAACCTGCTGCAGTCCGGGGTCGCCTCGGCCGAGCGGATCTTCGAACTGCTCGACGCGGAGGAGCAGGAGCCGGACTCCGCGGACGCGCCGTTCCCGGTGGAGTCGCTGGGGCGGGTCTCGCTGGAGAAGGTGTCCTTCCGCTACGAGCCCGACAAGCCGCTCATCGAGAGCCTGTCGGTGAAGGTCGAGCCGGGCCAGACGGTCGCCATCGTCGGTCCGACGGGTGCGGGCAAGACGACGCTGGTGAATCTGCTGATGCGGTTCTATGAGGTGACGGGCGGCCGGATCACCATCGACGGCACGGACATCTCGAAGATGTCGCGCGAGGGGCTGCGGTCGGGGATCGGCATGGTCCTCCAGGACACCTGGCTGTTCGGCGGGACGATCGCCGAGAACATCGCGTACGGGGCGTCGCGCGAGGTCACGCGCGAGGAGATCGAGGAGGCGGCGCGGGCCGCCCATGCCGATCGCTTCGTGCGGACGCTGCCCGACGGCTACGACACGATGATCGACGAGGAGGGGTCGGGGGTGAGCGCGGGCGAGAAGCAACTGATCACGATCGCGCGGGCGTTCCTGTCCGACCCGGTGATCCTTGTCCTCGACGAGGCGACGAGTTCGGTGGACACCAGGACCGAGGTCCTGATCCAGAAGGCGATGGCCCGGCTGGCCCATGGCCGTACCAGCTTTGTGATCGCGCACCGGCTCTCCACGATCCGGGACGCGGACGTGATTCTGGTGATGGAGAACGGCTCGATCGTCGAACAGGGCACGCACGACGGGCTGCTGGCGGCGGGTGGAGCGTATGCGCGGCTGCATGCGGCGCAGTTCGCGCAGGCGGTGGCCGAGGTCGATTAGGGGCGGGGGCGAGTTGCGGGGCGGGGGCGGGTTGCCTGCGG
>NZ_JASITA010000014.1 GCF_030063415.1 Streptomyces sp. H27-C3
ACATGGTCCGCGAGATTGTGACCGACGGCGAGCACCGCCCACACAGCTCCGAACGTCGCGAGAGTTGCGACCTGCTCAATGCTCGTCATCGGGCACCGCCAGCAGCAGCGTTAGTGCAGAGAAGGTCGACCGGCGACGAGCCCGGCGCGAGGGTCGCCCTCGGCCTGGCTCTGCAGGCCGACCCCGATTACCACTTCGCCCAACTCCTGCACCAGGCCTGCAACGAGGGCATCGATCCGGAGGCGCTCCGCCGCTGCCTGCGCCAGGAAAGGGCGGCGCACGGGACGACCGGACCACGGGCGCCACGCGGGCGGCCGGGGCACCGCCACACCCTGCCACCGGTCGGGGGGCGGGTCGCCGCGCGGCGCTCCAAGGGCGACCGGGCCGGGGGGAACCTCGTGAAGGCACGCCCCGGCGCGGCCGGCGCGCGTGGCCGTATCCGTCGACGCGACGGGCGGCGCGGGAGCAGGAGCGGTCGATGAGAGCCGTGACCCGGTCGCCCGTGCGGACGTTCACCGGTGTGACCCCGCCACCACCCCGCGCCCGCCCCGCCGGCACGGCCGCCCCGGGCGCAGAGGAGGCACCGTATGGCCGTCGTAGTCCCGTCCCCTGCCGGCGACCGAAGGCCCCTTCCGGGCAGAGCCGCGGGAGCCCCGCCGCCCGGCGAGCTGCCTTCCGTCCACGCCCTGCTGATCTGCGCCGACCTGCCGGGACTCGCCATCTCGGCGGAGCACGGGCAGCTCACAGGAAAGGGGCTCGAAGGCTTCTATCAATCGGGCCGCCGGCTCCTCTCCCGGTGCGAGCTGCGGGTGGCCGGCCGCGATCCGGTCGCCCTGCAGGGCAGGTTGCTCTCGTCCGACCGCGCCCGGTTCATGGCCGTGGTGCGTACGCCGGTCTGTGTGGGACCGGACCCCGAGATCGCGGTGGAGCGGCTCCGGCACGCCGACGGCACCGAGCGGATCACCCTGCGCAGCTCGGCCGGGCGCCCGCTGTGGCTGCGTGTGGAGATCGCCCTCGGCACGGACCTCGCCGACCTGGGCGCCGTCGCGGCGGGCCGGGCCGGGCCCGTACTGCCCGCGAGCGTCCATGCCTCCGGGCTGCGCTGGTCGGTGCCCGGAGCCCACTGCCGGGTCACCGCCGATCCGCCTCCCGAGGACGCCCTGGCCTCCGCTGGGCTGCTGCGCTGGGAGTTGGAGCTGCTGCCGGGGGACTCGCGCACCATCGAGCTCCTCGTCCGGACCGACCGTGCCGTACGGCCGCTCGCGAAGGCCGGGGCGGGGCCGCTCTCCGCGGCGACGGCGGAAGGGGACGACCCTCGGGTGCGCGAGCTGCTCCGCACCGGCCTCGACGATCTGCGGGCGCTGCTGGTGCGCGCCCCGGACCACCCCGCCGACGTGTATCCGGCGGCAGGGGTGCCCTGGCGCTGTGGGCTCGCGCCCGCCGAGGCGCTGTGGACGGCTCGGATGACTCTGCCGCTCGGCACCCGGCTCGCCGTGTCCACACTGCGGACGCTCGCCCGTACCCAGCTCACGGGCGCGGGGCCCGACCGGGGGCGGATCCCGGGCCCCTTCAGGGACGCGGGCCGGCATCTCCCGCCGAGCTGCACGGGCGTCGAGGCGACCCTCGCCTTTCCCACGGTGCTCGCGGAGGCGCGGCGCTGGGGGATGGCAGAGCAGGACTTGGAGGAGCTGCTGCCGGTGGCCGAGCGCTGTCTGCACTGGCTGCGCGCCGCCGCCGGGGACGACGGCTTCCTGCGGGACCGGGGCTCCGTGGGGCTGCGGCGCGGTGAGACGCAGGCGCACGCTCACCGCGCCGCGCTCCTCGGCGCCGATCTACTGGCGGGGTGCGGCCGGGCGGGGGTCGAAGGGTGGCGCGAGTGGGCCGGTGCGCTGCGCCGCGGCTTCCGGCGGGACTTCTGGCTCGACGATCGCGCGGGCGGACGTCCGGCGGCGGCCCGCACCGCCGACGGTCGGCTCGTGCCGCACATCGGGGCCGGGGCCGCGCATTTGCTGGACACCGGCCTGCTGGGCGCCGGGCAGCTCGCACCCGGGCTTCTGGACAAGGTGCAGACCCAGCAGCTGGCGCGGCTGCTGGGCAGCCCCGCGCTCGACTCGGGATGGGGGCTGCGCAGCCTGGGAGCCAAGGAGGCCGGGCACAACCCGTTCGGCCACCGCGGTGGATCGGTTCGTGTCCACGAGACGGCCATTGCCGTGGCGGGGCTGGCCGCGGCGGGATACGAGAAGGAGGCGACCTCCTTGCTTCGGGGCGTCCTGGACGCTGCGGAATCCTTCGGCCACCGGCTGCCCGAGATGTATGGAGGCGAGCAGCGCACTTCGGGCAGTGCGCCGGTGGGGCACCCCGCCGCCTGCCGGCCGGCGGCCGTGGCTGCCGCCGCCGGGATCCATCTGATCGCCACACTCGCGGGCATCCGCCCCGACGCCCCCGCGGGCACCGTCGCGCTGTCCCCGGTGCGCTGTGCCCCGCTCGGCGCCGTCCGGATCGCCGGGCTGCGCGTCGCCGGGGAGCCCTTCTCCGTACGGATCAGCAGGCTGGGTCTCGGCATGGTCGAGGAAGCCGCCACCAACCTCCAACTGGGAGTCTGAAGATGAGGCCAGACAGCCACTCGGACAGCCACCCCGGCAGGCCTTCCGCCGACGACTCCGACGAACATCAGGAGGGGAGTGCCACTGCCGATCGCGCACCTGGCAGAGGGACTGTTTATCGTCAGGCAGACGACTATGATCGCGGCATGTCGCCCTACGACCCGTCGGCCTTTCCTCCCTTCGCCGTCACAGTGGATCTGGTCGTGCTCACCGTCCGCCGCCACGCGCTCTGCGCGCTGGTCGTACGCCGTGGCGAGCAGCCGTACCAGGGCCGGTGGGCGCTGCCCGGCGGGTTCGTCCGGGTGGATGAGGATCTCGGGGTGGCGGCGGCCCGGGAGCTCGTCGAGGAGACCGGGCTGTGCGCGCACGAGCCGGGAACGCCCTCCATCGGGAACGGGGCGCACCTCGAACAGCTCGGCACGTACGGAGACCCCAAGCGCGACCCACGCATGCGGGTGGTCAGCGTGGCTCATCTGGCGCTCGCCCCCGACCTCCCCGCGCCCCGGGCGGGCGGCGACGCGAACAGCGCCCGCTGGGCTCCGGTCGAGGCCCTGCTCAGCAAGGACGGCGGATTGGACCGCGAGGACGAGCAGCCCGCCCCGCTCGCCTTCGACCACGCACAGATCCTCGCGGACGGCGTGGAACGCGCCAGGTCCAAGATCGAGTACTCGTCGCTCGCCACCGCTTTCTGCCCGCCGGAGTTCACCGTCGGCGAGCTGCGCCGGGTGTACGAAGCCGTGTGGGGCGTTGTGCTCGACCCCCGGAACTTCCACCGCAAGGTCACCGGCACCCCCGGATTCCTCGTCCCGTCGGGCGGGACCACGACCCGGCAGGGCGGGCGGCCCGCACAGTTGTTCAGAGCCGGCGGGGCGCCCCTGCTCAATCCGCCGATGCTGCGCCCCGAGGTCTGATCGAACCCGATCGAACTCGATCAGGTCTGATCGGGCCCGCGATCTCGGACGTGGCCATTGGTGATGGCGGTGACGCACCGAATGTGGCCGAGGGCGTGAGCGACGTCTGACACCCGTAGTTTCTCCGATCCACCAGAAGTCGGACATGTCGCGTTATCTTGCTGCGGTACGTGTCCTGCCGCCGAGCGGTCTCACCTACCGCGAGAGAAGCGATGCTCCAGGCCATCGGACTCACCAGTTTCCCCCGCCGACAGCTTCCCCCGGCCGTGGACGATCTGACCTTCGAGGCCGGATCGGGCCAGGTCACGGCCCTCCTCGGAGCTCCCGGCTCCGGCAAGACCACGGCGCTGCGGCTGATGCTCGAACTCGAACCCGGCCGCGGCGTCACCTATCTGCGCGGCCGGCCCCTGCACCGGGTCGCCCACCCCGCCCGCGAGGTCGGAGTGCTGCTCGGGGACGTCCCGGGCCACCCGGCGCGTACCGCGCGCGGCCAACTCCGGATGCTCTGCGCCGCGGCCGGAGTGCCCGCCGCCCGCGCCGACGACATGCTCGAACTGGTCGGCCTGGCCGGTCTCGGCGACCAGCGCCTCGGCACGTTCTCACTCGGCATGGACCGCCGACTCGGCCTCGCGTCGGCGCTGCTGGGAGACCCCCACACGCTGCTCCTCGACGAGCCGGCCGAGGGCCTGTCCCCGCGCGAGAACAGCTGGTTGTACGGCCTACTGCGCGGCCACGCGGCCCAGGGCGGCACCGTGCTCTACACCACGAGCGAAGCCAAGGAGGCCGCCCGTACCGCCGACCGGGTGGTCACCATCGAGGGCGGCCGGCTCGTGGCGGACCAGGAGGCGGTCGAGTTCGCCCGCACCCGCCTGCGCCCCAGGGTCGCGGTGAGGACGCCGCACGCGGCCCGTCTCGGCGCCCTTGTCAGCAAGGAGGCCCGGGCCGCCCAGCGCTCCGTAGAGGTGGTCGCCGAGGACGGCAACCGCCTCTCCGTCTACGGCAGCGACTGTGCGCAGATCGGCGAGACCGCCTTCCGGCACGGCATCCTGGTCCATCAACTCGCCGACGAGATCGGCGACACCGGCCCGGCCCCCGCCGTGAAACCGCCCCGCGCCCCCGCCGGCGCGCGAACACCGACCACGGCCCCCGGACCGCCCCGGCAGCCCCTCCGTCCGGCCCGCAGCCCCCTGCGCCCCCTGCGCTACGAACTGCGCCGCCTCCTGGGCACCAGGACGACCTTCCTGATCGCGGCGGCCGTGCTCGCCGTCTCGGTCACCCTCTCCGTGCTGCTCGCGCGCACGGTGGGTACCCCGCTGCCCAGCATGCTCGCCGCTTGGCCGGACATCCTGCCCCTGCCGCCCGCCGCGTTCGGCGCCGGCCTGCTCGGCGCCCTCGCCTTCGGCGACGAGTTCCGCTACCCGGCCCTCGCGTCGGCCCGCGGCACGGTCCCCCGCCGCCTGGGCCTGCTCCTCGCCAAGCTGGCCGTCTCCGCCGCCACCGCGCTGCTCCTGGCGCTCCTCGTCGCGGTGGCCGACGCTGAGGCTCTCCACCTCGTGTACGGCAGGGACTTGCTGCAGGTCCCGGGAAAGTGGCCTTCGCTGGTGGCCAGTTGGGTGGGCCTCGCCGTGGGCTGCGCCTGGGCCGGGCTGCTGGGCGCCGGGGTCTTCCGCGCCACGGCCGCGGGGGTGGCCGCGGTGCTCGCCGTCCCGGTCGTCGTCGCCCCCGCCGTGCAGAAGCTGGTCCTGGCTCCGTCCGCGCGTTCGGTCGCCGGGCTGCCGGGCAGGCTGCGCGAACTGGTGTGGTTGGAATGGCCGTATGAACTCGACCGCTGGCTGCTGGCGACGATGCGACTCATGGCTCAACCGGTCGGTGCGGCGTTGGCGTTGTCACTCTCCGCCCTGCTCTGCGCATATCTGTTCGTCGGCCTCCGCCGCAGGGTTCGTTGGTGACCGACTGTCACTCGATGGCCGTCGAACTGCCCGTAACTCCCCCGAGAACGCCCATTTCTTTCCGATAAGGCGTCAATTGTGAGGGGTGCGGCGATCACCCTTTCGTGTGCTTTTCACCAAAGACCTCAAGGGTCGTGGGAGTCACGCCGACAAAGGTTCCGTGAGTACCCTTGCGCACACCATGATGACCGCCGCCCGCACCGCCGAGTCCGGCCTCGCGGCCCCGGGTGAACTCGACCGATATTCCTACCCGCAGGCGCCCGGCGCCGACCGCGTGGGCCTGCCCTCCTGGGGCGGCGACTCGGACCTGGGCCGGGCGGGCCGCCGCTCCGCGGGCAGCCGCGGCCGTGGGCTCCACGGCCAACTCGTCCAGCAGCTCGGACAGATGATCGTATCCGGCGACCTCGGCGCCGACCGCCCGCTCGTCCCCGAGGAGATCGGCCAGCGCTTCGAGGTCTCCCGTACCGTCGTACGCGAGTCCCTGCGCGTCCTTGAGGCCAAGGGCCTGGTCAGCGCCCGCCCCAACGTCGGTACCCGGGTCCGCCCGGTCTGCGACTGGAACCTGCTCGACCCCGACATCATCGAATGGCGGGCCTTCGGCCCGCAGCGCGACGACCAGCGTCGCGAACTGAGCGAGCTGCGCTGGACGATCGAGCCGCTCGCCGCGCGTCTCGCCGCCGGCCACGGCCGCGAGGACGTCCAGCAGCGCCTCTGCGACATGGTGGAGATCATGGGCCACGCCCTCGCTCAGGGCGACTCCCTCACGTTCTCCCGGGCCGACGCCGAATTCCACTCCCTGCTCATCCAGCTCGCGGGCAACCGGATGCTGGAGCACCTCTCCGGCATCGTCTCCGCCGCCCTTCAGGTGTCCGGCGGCCCGGTCACCGGCTGCGACCGTCCCACCGAGGGCGCGCTCGTGCACCACTCCCGCATCATCGACGCCATCGCGGCGGGCGACGCCGTGGCCGCCGAGACCGCGATGCGTCAACTGCTCACCGTCCAACCGGAGGTGGACCGCGTGGTCCCCGCGCCGCGCGAGCACTGACAGCTGTCCGCAGCCAGGGTGGCTGCTTTGCGGCCCTGCCGCGCCGATCAACCCCCTGTCGCCGGATCCCGTCGGGTCCGGCGACAGGACTGTGGCGTGGCGCGGGTGAAATCCCCGGTGTCCGGCCTCGCGGCGTATGGGGTGTGACTCGGGCCACGAAGATTGGGCGTAACACTCCCCGGAACTGTGCGATGACCTAAGAGGTGACAGCCGAGGAGGAATACAGCCGTCGTTCCCGGCGCTGTAACAAGTCCGAGGTTCAACCCGCGCCGTCGGTACATCCGCAGCCGACGGTCGTCGGCTGCGGCCCGTACCCAGGGCGAAGCCGGAAGCCGTTTCCATCGTTCCGAGAGGTTGTTCGTGTCGGCCAGCACATCCCGTACCCTCCCGTCGGAGATCGCCGGGTCCGAATCTGTGATGGCGCTCATTGAGCGGGGAAAAGCTGATGGGCAGATCGCCGGCGACGATGTACGCCAGGCATTCTTGGCAGACCGGATTCCGCCGGTCCAGTGGAAGAACGTTTTGCGCAGCCTCAACCAGATCCTCGAGGAAGAGGGTGTGACGCTGATGGTCACCGCCGCGGAACCCGCCAAGCGCCCTCGTAGGAGCGTGGCGGCGAAGAGCCCGGTCAAGCGCACCGCGACCAGGTCCGTCGCAGCCAAGACGTCCTCCGCGAAGACCGTATCGGCCGCGGCGCTTCCGGCCGCCGAGATGGTGGACGCCGTGACCGACGAACCCGGTGAGGTAGGGGCCGACGAGGCCGTGGCGCCCGCGCCGGTGAAGAAGGCGGCTGTCAGGAAGACTGCGGCGAAGAAGACCGCAGCGAAGAAGACCGCGGTCAAGAAGACGGCAGCCAAGAAGACGGCAGGCAAGGGCGACGGCGACGCGGACGGCGACGACGGCGCAGAGGAGACCACCCCCGCCAAGGCAGGTGCCGAGGAGGAGGAAGAGGGCGGCGAGGCCAAGGGTTTCGTCCTGTCCGACGAGGACGAGGACGACGCACCCGCGCAGCAGGTCGCCGTCGCGGGCGCCACCGCCGACCCCGTCAAGGACTACCTCAAGCAGATCGGCAAGGTGCCGCTGCTCAACGCCGAGCAGGAGGTGGAGCTCGCCAAGCGCATCGAGGCGGGCCTGTTCGCCGAGGACAAGCTGGCCAACAGCGACAAGCTGGCGCCCAAGCTCAAGCGCGAGCTGGAGATCATCGCCCTGGACGGCGGCCGCGCGAAGAACCACCTCCTTGAGGCCAACCTCCGTCTGGTGGTCTCGCTGGCCAAGCGCTACACCGGCCGCGGCATGCTCTTCCTGGACCTCATCCAGGAGGGCAACCTCGGACTGATCCGCGCGGTGGAGAAATTCGACTACACCAAGGGCTACAAGTTCTCCACGTACGCGACCTGGTGGATCCGTCAGGCGATCACCCGCGCGATGGCCGACCAGGCCCGCACCATCCGTATCCCGGTGCACATGGTCGAAGTCATCAACAAGCTGGCGCGCGTGCAGCGCCAGATGCTCCAGGACCTGGGCCGCGAGCCCACCCCGGAGGAGCTCGCCAAGGAGCTCGACATGACCCCCGAGAAGGTCATCGAGGTCCAGAAGTACGGCCGCGAGCCCATCTCCCTGCACACCCCCCTGGGCGAGGACGGCGACAGCGAGTTCGGTGACCTCATCGAGGACTCCGAGGCCGTCGTCCCCGCCGACGCGGTCAGCTTCACGCTCCTGCAGGAGCAGCTGCACTCGGTCCTCGACACCCTCTCCGAGCGTGAGGCTGGTGTCGTGTCGATGCGTTTCGGCCTCACCGACGGACAGCCCAAGACCCTGGACGAGATCGGCAAGGTCTACGGGGTGACGCGCGAGCGCATCCGGCAGATCGAGTCCAAGACCATGTCCAAGCTCCGTCACCCGTCGCGCTCGCAGGTCCTGCGCGACTACCTCGACTAGAAGCGCGCGCAGACCGACTCGGGCCGGGGGCCCGGAGACCCGTACGAGGGACTCCGGGCCCCCGGTTCTTGTGTGCGCGGGTGCGGCGCGCCCCTGTTCGGATGACTCTGGGTGTGCCATGCACAGCAGAGAGTCAGGAGGCGGTATGTGTCGCTCTTACGCCCGGTCGCTGGTGGGGGGGCTGGCGCTGACGGCCGCAGCCGCTGTGGCACCGCAGGTCTCGGTCGCTCCCGCCGCCGCAGACAGCGTGGTGATCGGCGGTCAGCCGGCGCAGGTCTCGAAGACCCCGTGGGTCGTGGCGGTGGCCAGCCGTGACCGGTTCGGGGGTACACGGGCAGGCCAGTTCTGCGGGGGAGTGCTGGTGGCGCCGAACAGAGTGGTGACGGCAGCGCACTGCGTGAGCCAGGACGTGCTCGGCGTGCCCCTCGGCCGGCTGTCGGACCTGCGGGTGATCGCAGGGCGCAGCGATCTGCGGGAGGCCGGCGGCCAGGAGATTCCCGTGAGTGGCGTACGGGTCAATCCGGAGTACGACGCCACGACGAACTCGGGCGACGTCGCGGTACTGACGCTGTCCCGGGCGCTGCCCGCGGACCACGCCGTCACGATCGCGGCGAAGGCGGACGCGGCGTACGAGCCGGGTACGCCCGCCACGGTCTACGGCTGGGGCGATACGACCGGGCGCGGCGCGTATCCGTACGCGCTGCGGGCGGCGCCGGTGAGTGTGCTGCCGGACGCCGCCTGTGAGCAGGCCTATCCGGGCTTCACGAACGGCAGGTATACGGCAGCCACCATGCTGTGCGCCGGGGACCCGGCCGGGGGTCATGACGCGTGCCAGGGGGACAGCGGGGGACCGCTGGTCGCCCGCGGACGGCTGATCGGGCTGGTGTCCTGGGGAAGCGGCTGTGGCGAGGCTCTGAACCCAGGGGTGTACACGCGGATGTCGGCCGTGACCGCCCGGCTCTGGGCCGCCACGGACTGATCGTGCCGATTACGCTTGCAGCGTACGAGAACGGACGGCCTTCCCTGCACACCCAGGGGAGGTCGTCCGTTGAACGGTCAGTGACCGGTCCGTTGCTCGTCGCGCTTGCGAGGCGTCAGTGTTCCTCGTCTTCTGTGGACGCAGGCACGGCGGTCAGCCGGTCTGATTCGTCCTGTATTTCAGCGGCGATCTTCTTGAGTTCCGGCTCGAACTTGCGACCGTGGTGGGCGCAGAAGAGCAGTTCGCCGCCGCTGGCCAGGACAACGCGCAGGTAGGCCTGGGCGCCGCAGCGGTCGCATCGGTCAGCGGCCGTCAGGGGGCTCGCGGGGGTCAGAACAGTAGTCACGTCGCCTCTTCTCTAGCTCGACGAGCTGTCGTACCAGGGTCAACATCCAACCAGGCCGAAAACGTTCCCGCTCGTGGCTTTTCCTTGAAAGTTCTTCCGAGGTGGCTGTCAGTTGCCGGTCAGCGGCGAAGGAGCCGTATTGCGTCGCTTTACGGTTTCGCGTCGATTATTGGGGTTTGCCCTCCCGGCTGGCTTGCCGGTTGTTGATGAGGACGTGCCCGGAGCCTAAATGGTTCATGCGTAGATGGGAACGTGATGTGTGCGTCACCCTCTTGGGGGATCGAACATGCATACGACTCTGGACTAGCATGAGTTTTCCTGAGGGTGGCGTTACATCGGCTCTACCAGGCCTCGATACCCTCTGACCGGTGACCGACGCCGGACCCCTACCCCATCGGGGCCCATTTCAAATTCAGCGAGGAGCGAACCGCGTGACCGCCGAAACGTCCGTGCCGTCCACTGCGCTACTGACCGGTGCAGACCGAGACGGTTCCAACTACACCGCGCGGCACCTTCTCGTACTCGAGGGGCTGGAGGCCGTCCGGAAGCGTCCCGGCATGTACATCGGGTCGACCGACAGCCGCGGCCTCATGCACTGCCTCTGGGAGATCATCGACAACTCCGTCGACGAGGCCCTGGGCGGCTACTGCGACCACATCGAGGTCATCCTCCATGACGACGACTCCGTTGAGGTCCGGGACAACGGCCGGGGCATCCCGGTCGACATCGAGCCCAAGACGGGCCTGGCCGGCGTCGAGGTCGTCATGACCAAGCTGCACGCCGGCGGAAAGTTCGGCGGCGGCTCGTACGCGGCCTCCGGCGGTCTGCACGGTGTGGGCGCATCCGTGGTCAACGCGCTCTCCGCCCGTCTTGACGTCGAGGTCGACCGCAGCAGCGCGACGCACACCATCAGCTTCCGGCGCGGTGTCCCCGGCATCTTCACCGAGTCCGGCCCCGGCGCCCCCTTCGACCCGGCCAACGGGCCGCTCAAGGGCAAGAAGGTCCCCAGGAACCGCACGGGCACCCGCGTCCGATACTGGGCCGACCGGCAGATCTTCCTCAAGGACGCCAAGCTCAACCTGGAGACGCTCCACCAGCGGGCCCGCCAGACGGCCTTCCTCGTGCCCGGCCTGACCCTCGTCGTACGCGACGAGCGCGCCCTGGACGGCGAGGGCAAGAGCGAGGAGACCTTCCGCTTCGACGGGGGCATCAGCGAGTTCTGCGAGTACCTCGCACAGGACAAGGCCGTCTGCGACGTGCAGCGGCTGACCGGGACAGGCATCTTCAAGGAGACTGTGCCGGTCCTCGACGACCGCGGTCACATGACCGCCACCGAGGTCACTCGCGAGCTCGGCGTGGACATCGCGCTGCGCTGGGGCACGGGGTACGACACCACGGTCAGGTCCTTCGTCAACATCATCGCCACCCCCAAGGGCGGCACCCACATCTCCGGCTTCGAGCGGTCCCTCACCAAGACCGTCAACGAGGCGCTGCGCTCCGCCAAGCTGCTGCGCGTCGCCGAGGACGACGTCGTCAAGGACGACGCCATGGAGGGCCTTACGGCCGTCATCACCGTCCGGCTGGCCGAGCCGCAGTTCGAGGGCCAGACCAAGGAGGTCCTCGGCACGTCGGCGGCCACCCGGATCGTCGCCAATGTCGTCGCCAAGGAGCTCAAGGCCTTCCTGACCTCCACCAAGCGCGACGACAAGCAGCAGTCGCGCTCGGTCATGGAGAAGGTCGTCGCCGCCGCGCGGACCCGCATCGCGGCCCGCCAGCACAAGGACGCGCAGCGCCGCAAGACCGCGCTGGAGACCTCGTCGCTGCCCGCGAAGCTGGCCGACTGCCGCAGTGACGACGTGGAGCGCAGCGAGCTCTTCATCGTCGAGGGCGACTCCGCCCTCGGCACCGCCAAGCTCGCCAGGAACTCCGAATTCCAGGCCCTGCTGCCGATCCGCGGCAAAATCCTCAACGTCCAGAAGTCCTCCGTTTCGGACATGCTCAAGAACGCCGAGTGCGGCGCGATCATCCAGGTCATAGGGGCCGGGTCAGGGCGTACCTTCGACCTCGACGCCGCGCGCTACGGGAAGATCGTTCTGCTCGTCGACGCCGATGTCGACGGTGCGCACATCCGCTGCCTGCTGCTCACGCTCTTCCAGCGCTACATGCGGCCGATGGTCCAGGCGGGCCGCGTCTTCGCCGCCGTACCGCCGCTGCACCGGATCGAGCTGGTCCAGCCCAAGAAGGGCCAGGACAAGTACGTCTACACGTACTCGGACAGCGAGTTGCGCCAGACTCTCCTGGAGTACGCACGCAAGGGCGTGCGCCACAAGGACTCCATCCAGCGCTACAAGGGCCTCGGTGAGATGGACGCCGACCAGCTCGCGGAGACCACGATGGACCCGCGCCACCGCACCCTGCGCCGGATCAACATCGGGGATCTCGACTCCTCCGAGCAGGTCTTCGATCTGCTCATGGGCAACGAGGTCGCGCCCCGCAAGGAGTTCATCACCAGCTCGGCGGCGACGCTCGACCGCTCGCGCATCGACGCCTGAGCCTTTCGGGTCCCGGCGCTCGACCCGCCGGGACCCGACCGCACACCCCGTCACCTAATGGGGTGAAGACATCGGATTGAAGAGTCTGGGATCTTCCCAGTCTGTCCATCCTTGGGCGCGCGGCCAATCCGGCCGCGGACAAGGAGAGTTGTTCGGTGGAGAAGCACGTAGGGCGCGATGCCGCGGCGGTGCGGTTCGATGACCCCTGGTACGACGCGCTCGCCTCGGGGTGGGGCGAACTGGACGGTACGGGTGCCCCGGCCCAGGTCGCGCCGCCCGCCGCCGACACCACGGGCAGCGCGCACGGTCACAGCGCGGCCGAGATCTATCTGGAGGTGCAGGCCAGCGCCGCCTTCCAGGAAGTACGCAGGCGCTACCGGCGGTTCGTCGTCCCGGCCACCCTCGCCTTCTTCACCTGGTACGTCGCCTATGTCGTCGCGGCGACCACCGCCCACGGCCTGATGGCCCGCCCGGTCTTCGGCGCGGTGAATGTCGCGATGCTCGCCGGACTCGGCCAGTTCCTCACCACCTTCCTGCTGACCTGGGCGTACGTCCGCCATGCGCGGCTGCGCAGGGACCGGGCCGCGCTCGATCTGCGCTGGAACACCCAGGAGATGACGCGGGGGGCCCAGCGTTGACCGGCGATCACCAGACCTTGGCGCTGCTGCTGTTCAGCGCGTTCGTCGCGGCGACCCTGGCGATCACGACCTGGGTGAGCCGTAACCGGCACGGCTCGGCGGAGGAGTTCTACGCCGGCGGTCGGCTCTTCTCGCCCATGGAGAACGGTTTCGCCATCGCCGGCGACTACATGTCCGCCGCCTCCTTCCTCGGCATCTCCGGACTGATCGCCCTGTTCGGCTACGACGGCATGCTCTACTCCGTCGGCTTCCTCGTCGCCTGGCTGGTCGTCCTGCTGCTCGTCGCCGAACTCGTCCGCAACTGCGGCCGGTTCACCCTCGCCGACGTCGTCGCCTCCCGGATGAGCGAGCGGCCGGTGCGGATCGCTTCGGGAACTTCCTCCGTCACCGTGTCCGTTCTCTATCTGGTCGCGCAGATGGTCGGCGCGGGCAGCCTGGTCGCGCTGCTGCTCGGCGGCAGCAGTGACGTGGCGCGTACCTGGACGGTCATCGGCGTGGGCGCGCTGATGGTGATCTATGTGTCGCTGGGAGGGATGCGGGCCACCACCTGGATCCAGATCGTCAAGGCAGTGCTGCTGATGGCGGGCGCCGTCACGCTCACCGTGCTCGTCATGGTGCGCTTCCACGGCGACTTCAACCAGCTGCTCGTCTCCGCCGCTGACCGCAGCGGTCACGGCAAGGACTTCTTGTCGCCCGGCCTCAAGTACGGCGGGGGCTGGATCGCCCGCTTCGACTTCATCAGCCTCGGACTCGCGCTCGTCCTCGGCACGGCGGGCCTGCCGCACATCCTGTCCCGGTTCTACACCGTGCCGACCGCGCGCGCCGCCCGCCGCTCGGTCGTCTGGTCCATCGGCCTCATCGGCAGCTTCTACCTGATGACGATCGTGCTCGGGTTCGGCGCTGCGGCGATCCTCGGCTCCGACGCCGTGCGCACGTCGAACGCCGCGGGGAACACGGCGGTTCCGCTACTCGCCCTGAATCTGGGCGGCGGCGCCGGTTCCACCGGCGGAACGGTTCTCTTCGCCGTGGTCGCAGCCATCGCCTTCGCGACGATCCTCGCGGTCGTGGCGGGCATCACGCTCGCCTCCTCCGCATCCGTGGCGCACGACCTGTACGCCTCGCTCAGACGCAAACACGCCAAGCAGCGCAGCGAGGTCGCGGTGGCCCGTACCGCCGCGGCCGGGATCGGGGCGGTGGCCATCGCGCTCGGCCTGCTGGCCCGCGACCTCAACGTCGCCTTCCTGGTCGGCCTCGCCTTCGCGGTGGCGGCATCGGCCAACCTGCCGGTGCTGCTCTACTCACTGTTCTGGCGCAACTTCACCACGCGTGGGGCGGTGTGGTCGGTGTACGGCGGCCTCATCCCGGCGGTGCTGCTCGTGCTGCTCTCGCCGGTCGTCTCCGGCAGCCCCGGAGCGCTCTTCCCCGGCGTCGACTTCCAGGTGTTCCCGTTGGAGAACCCGGGTCTTGTCTCCATCCCGCTGGGCTTCCTCGCGGGCTGGCTCGGCACGGTCCTGTCGTCGGAGCCGCCGGACAGGGCCAAGCACGCGGAGACGGAGGTCCGTTCGCTGACGGGCGCGGGGGCGGTCTGAGGGGGTCTGCGGGGCGCGTACGTGACGCACGGTGAGACCGGCCGGTGCAACCTCTGGGGCCTGTCCGGCGGATGAGGGTCGGCCAACCCCTAGGGCTGGCGCCCGCCTGGGTCGTCGGACGAGCCCGTGGCGAGCAGGGCCTCGATCAGCGCGTCGACGGCCAGCTGCCGGGTCTCCCGCGCGGGCGGTACGGCCTTGAAGGAGTGGCCGAGGAAGTGCCGCAGGCCGCGCCGGTCCAGTTCCACCAGCGCGTAGCCCTGCGGCGCGAAAAGCTTCACCGCCACCCACCGTTCGTCGTGCGGCCACACCTGTACGTCGCCGGCCCCGGCGGGCACGTGCAGCCCCGTCGCCAACAGGCTCCGGGCGAACGTCCAGTTCACCGGGGTGCCGTCGCAGGACACGACAGCGGGGAACGACAGGTGCACGGCAAGCGGGTCGTCGCAGTCGTACGTCAGCGAGACGGTCACGTCGCGCCGGACAGTGAGGCGTTCGGCGCAGAGCCTGGCCGGGATCCGGTGGGTCATACCGGGGAGCAAGGGGCTCTCCTTCTCTTCGTACGAGCCCCCGCCCGTGTCGCCGCACACAGGTACACCTGATCGGCCCGGACCTCATGCGGCCCAGGGCAGGCCCCGCGTGGACGGGTGGCAGCCACACCCGTCGCGGGACCTGACCGGAGCCGCATCACCGGGTGCGCCTGGTGCGATGGCCCCGTACCCGGAACCGGACGCTGAGCGCCAGCTGTCCGGTCCCGGCGGCCGTGCGTGCGGCACGCAGCGGCTCCCCGGAGAGCCCGGCCAGCACCGTGGCCGGGCCGGCCCCCGGCTCCAGGAGCACGGCCAGGGCCAGCCGGGAGCGCCCGCGACGGGCGTTGCCCGACAGGCGTACGTGCGCCCGCGCCACCCCCGGAACTGCCTCGGCGTCGGCCCGCACGGCCCGCGTCAGCGCCCGCGTACTCAGCTGAAGGGCCGGCCGGGGCAGCGCCAGCCTGCGGGGGCGGCGGGCAGGGGCCTGGGCCACGAGCCAGCAGAGCAGCCCCACCATGACCCCGGCCAGCACGCCCAGGGTGCCCGGCGCGTCCCAGTCGGGGGCGCCGGGCCGCAGCCCCTCGCCGGGGCGCGGCCACCAGGAGGCGTCGGTGGCCCAGGGGGCGGGGGAACTCGACTCCCGCGTCAGGCCGGTGACGGTCAGCCAGAGACCGCCGCCCAGCACGGCGATGCCCAGAAGCGCCGCCAGCACCCGGTTGGCACTGTCACGCCGGGGCCTGGTGCGCCCCGTTGGGCTGATGGCTTTCGAGAGCTTGCTGGGCTTCCTGGGCTTCATCGTGCGGTCCCGTCTTCTTCGCTTCTTGGCCGGTGCCGGTGCCGGTGCCGGTGGCGTCCGGTGTGCGCCAGCTCCGGTCCCGGACGACCCGGACCCGCAGTCGACCCGGCCGGGCTGTGCCCAGCGCCAGCAGCGCCGCGTCCAGCCGGGCGGTCACCGCTGTGCGTACGTCGCCCGGATCACCGAATGCCATGGTGACGCGTGCGCCGACCCGCATCCGGCGATGTACTCGGACACGCGCCGCGGTGACCCCGGGCGCATCCAGCGCGGCGTCCCGCAGCAGGCTCTGCGCCCCGCCGCGGTCGAGCTCGGCCCGTACGTCCGGCGACGCCGCGGCCATCGGCAGCCGCCGCCGGGCACCGGGTGCCATGGCGATCACGATCAGCCACACCCCCAGCAGCGCGACACAGGCCCCCGCAGTCGTCACCCGGGCTCCGGTGTAGCCGGTACCCGCGAGGCGGTCCAGGGCCTCTTCCTGCAGCGTTACGGCCGCATCGCCGCCGCTCGTCAGGGCGTCGTACAGGAGAGCGCCGCACAGCGCGGCCCCCGCCAGTGCGAGGAGCGCGGCCGGAAGCCGCCGGGCCGACCACGCCCGCCGCCGGGCGCGGGGCGTGATCGGTCCGGTCGATCCGTCCGGAGCCGGCGCGGCAGCCTGCCGGGGGATGTCCGCCCCGGGACGCAGCCGGGTGATCCTGATCGCAGCCGTGGACACCGTCAGGCCGGTCAACTCGGCCGTCCGGGCCGACACATGGTCCTGCACCCGGGACCCGAGCTCCGTGGTGTCCGCCGGATAGCTCAGGCCGATGTCCAGCGAGACGCGGGCGGAGGCGCCGCGCCGGACCACCGCGGCGCGCTCCGTCGTGCCGCCCCTCCCGAGGCTCTCCTCGGCGGCGCGCGCGACGATGCGCCGTACCGCCCGGTCCGCGATCACTGTCGCGCCACGGTCGGCGGCCTGCCCGGCCGACGCACCCGCCTGTGCGTGCTCCGCCCGTTCCATCAGCGCCTCCGGTCCGCAATGCCGTCCAGGAACTGCCGCAGCTCGGGCCCGTCCACTCCCTGGTCAAGCGCCCGGCCGATCGCGAATCCGATCCCGCCCAGCGCCGCGACCAGCAAGAACGCCCCGAAGCCGCCGAACCAGGCGGCGAAGGCCAGCGCCATGCCGACCAGCAGTCCCAGCTGTGCTCCGCTCATCCGCGTGTGGTCCTTCACTCCACGCGGGCTTCGGCGCCGGTGCTGCTGTCGTCGGACTCCTCGGGCAGGTGCACATCGTCGACGGAGATGTTCACCTCGACGACCTCAAGACCCGTGGTCCGCTCCACGGCGGAGATCACGTTCTCCCGTACGTCACGCGCGACATCCATGATCGGGACGCCGTACTCGACGACCAGGTCGATGTCGATGGCGGTCTGGCGCTCGCCGACCTCGACCTTGACCCCGCGGCCCACGTTGGGGCGCCCGCCGGGCACGCGGTCGCGCACCGCGCCGAAGGTGCGTGACAGACCGCCGCCCATGTCGTGCACGCCCGGCACCTCACGCGCCGCCATGCCCGCGATCTTCACTACGACGACATCGGCGATCGAGGTCTTGCCACGCGTCCCCGCGGGCTCGGCCGCACCGGTCGCGCCGGTCCCGACGGTGGTGCTGTGCCCCGTGCCCTTGCGCGGAGTGGAGGCGCTGACCGAGCCGGCGGAGGCTGTGTGCGTTGTCATCGGTTTTCCTCTCGGAGTTCCCGGCATGTCTGCCCTGTCACTTCGTTGGACACGAAGGGCGGCGGAGTGTCACGCGGATCCGCCGACTTCTTTCCGGGCTGGTTCATCACGCCAGGCGCGTGACGAACGCGGCGCAGCCGTGTCCAAGCAGCAGAACACGCGGGGACGCGCCAATGTGGGCGCGCACGCACCGGCGCGGCAATGCAGAAGCGCAGCAAGCCGGGTACGCAGCAATGCGGGAGCGCGGTAGTGCGGGAACGCAGCAGCGCAGGAATCGAGAGGAGCCGCCGAGTGCCCGGGGACGGGGATGAACCGCCACAGCGCACGCAGGACCGGTCCGGGGCTGACGACGAGGACGCCCTGCTGGCCGTGCGTGCCCGAGAGGGCGACGAAGAGGCATTCGAAGTCCTCGTACGACGGCACGGGCCGGTGCTGCTGCAGCTCGGCGTCCGTATGCTCGGTGACCGGACGGAGGCGGAGGACGCCGCGCAGGACGCCTTCGTCAGCGCCTGGCGCAGGCTGCCCGAGTACCGGGGCGAAGCGGCCTTCCGTACCTGGATGTACCGCATCGTCACCAACCGCTGCCTGAACCTGCTGCGTACGCGGCGGCCGGTGGCGGACCTGGACGCCGTCGCGGAGCAGGCCACTCCGGAGCACACCGGCTCACCCGCGCGTGCGGCCGAGGCGGGCGCGGCCCTGGAGGAACTGTCGGTCGCGCTGGCCCAACTCTCGCCGGAGCAGCGGGCGTGCTGGGTGCTGCGCGAGCTGCACGGCCTGCCGTACGACGACATCGCGGAGGCGGTCGGGATCAGCCATCAGGCGGTTCGTGGCCGGATTTTCCGCGCACGGCGCTATCTGATGGAGGCGATGGGCGCATGGCGATGAACGCGACCCCCGTGCCGCCCGACGGCATCCCGCACGACCAGGAACAGGGCCCGTCCGTCGATCCGGCGGACGACGAGGTGCTGCCGTGCGGCCGTTCCCTGGCCGATGTCTGGGACGACCGGCTGTCCGACGACCCGACCGACGGCCACCCGGCCCACTGCCCGCACTGCGCCGCCGCCCTGGCCGAGCTGCGCGTCCTGGACGACTTCGTCGGCCGCGCCCGTTCGACGGACGCGGAGCTGCCCGACGCGGAGGCGGTCACCGCGCGCGTGATGGACATCGTGCGCCTGGAACTGAGGCCCGGTCGCACACTTCCCCTGGGGGAGCCCGACGAGGACAGCTGGGTCTTCGAATCCGCAGCGGCCAAGGCCTTCCGCGCCGCGGCGGACGCGCTGCCGGGCGTACGGGCCGGCAGTTGCCGCATCGCCCCGGTCGAATCGGAGGCTCGCGTGGAGGTGGCGGTCACGGTCGCCCTGACCTGGAATCTGCAGGAGGCGTCGGACGCGGTACGCGGCCGGATCTTCGCCGCGGCGAGGGACGTGCTCGGCATGCCCTTGCGGTCCGTCGACGTACGCGTGACCGACATCCTCGACGAGGAGCCGGAGCGGGACGGCGGGTACGGGCGGGGCGAAGCGAACGAGCAGGACGGAAGCGACCGATGACAACAGCGCGTCCCACCCGGGCCGATCTGGAACGCCTCGCCGCCGCCGCGGCCCTCGGCGTCCCCGGCGTCGCGTACCTGCGCCCCGGCCTCGCGGACCTCCTGCGTGGCGCCTCTGCGCAGCGGCAGCGAGGCTCCGGCGGCGTACGGGCCAGGGCCATCGGCGATCCCCCGACCTGGCGGATCGAGGTGCATCTCGGGGTCGTACGCGGCTACCGCGCCCTGGATGTCACCCGCGCGGTCCGCGCGGCGGTCGAGGCCGCGGCCACCCGGGCGGGGGCGGGCCGGCCCGCGGCGGTCACGGTGACCGTGACGGGCGTCGTCTGACGGCGCCGGACGGAGTCGGGTGACCGGAGCCCTGGCCCGTCGGCCGTGGACGTCGGCCGTGGGGGCGCGCCGTGGACGTCGGCTGAGGACACCGGCCGCGGGGGCCGGTCCGCGCGGGTGTCCGAGCGCGCCGCTGCCCTGAGCGCTCGGCGCGTGCCCGAGTCCTCAACGCCGGGGGTGCGCGCCGGCGCCGGGGACGCGCGCCCCGCGTTCCCCGGCGCCCGGGAGCGCGCTCTTGCGCTCAGCGCCAGGGGCGTGCGCGGGGCCCGCGGGGGAGGTGCCGCGCGCTCCTGGAGCGATCGCGGTTCCCACCCCGTCCCGGTGTCACCCCGGCGCCGGGGGCGTGCTCTTGCGCTCAGCGCCAGGGGCGTGCGCGGGAGATACCGCGCCGCCCCTGGAGCGCTGCCGCATCCGCTAGCGGCTGGCCGCCCATGTGTAGCGGTGTTCCGGGCGCCCTGTCTCCCCGTACTTCAGGCTCAGCCGCACCCGTCCCGTCCGCTCCAGCAGTTTGAGATAGCGCTGCGCGGTCTGTCGGCTCATGCCGCCGCGCTCCGCGATCTCGTGCGCGGACAGCGGCCCGTCCGCGCTCATCAGCACCCGCCTGACGGCCTCCGCCGTGGTCGGCGAGTGCCCCTTGGGAAGGTCGGGGGAGCCGGACACCGATAGCGCACCGAAGATGCGGTCCACCTCGGCCTGCTCCGCCTCACCGCCACCGTCCAGGGTGCGGCGCAGTGCGGCGTACGCCTCCAGCTTGGTGCGCAGTCCGGCGAAGTTGAACGGTTTCACCAGGTACTGGAGTGCCCCCTGGCGCATCGCCGCCTGGACCGTCGCGACATCGCGCGCCGCCGTCACCATGATGACGTCGGTCTGGAATCCGAGCCCGCGAAGCTCCCGTACGAGCGCGAGACCGTTCCCGTCCGGCAGATGGTGGTCGAGGAGGACCAGATCGACGGAGCGTGTCCGGATCTGCTCCAGCGCCTCGGCGGCGGAATGTGCCCGCCCCGCGACGCGGAAGCCCGCCACCTTGGTCACATAGGCGGCATTGATCTCCGCGACCCGGACATCGTCGTCGACCACGAGTACGTCGATCATCGCGCTTCTCTCACCGTGTTGTGCTCCGCCCCGGCCGGTTCCTCCGACGCTCCGGCCCGTTCCCCCGAGTCATCTGGCGGTTCCCTCGACTCCCTCGACGCGTCCGCCGGTGCCCTCGACCGGTCTGCAGGTTCCCCCGGCAGGTCGGTCAGTTCCTCGGGCAGTACGACGGTGAATTCGGCCCCGCCGTCCGCACCCGCCCCGACCCGGGCGCTGCCGCCCTGCCGCTCCGCGAGCCTGCGGACCAGCGCCAGGCCGAGGCCGCGCTTGCCGTGCGCGGGCAGTTCCTTGGTCGACCAGCCCTCGGTGAAGATCAACTCGCGTTGCCCGGCGGGGACTCCGGGCCCGCTGTCGGTCACCCGCAGGACGGCCGTGCGCCCTTCGGCGCGCAACTCGACCTCGATCCGGGCGTCCGGGGATCCCGCCGACGCGTCCAGCGCGTTGTCGACGAGATTGCCGACGACGGTGACCAGGCCGCGCGGGTCCACCAGGCGGTCGGGCAGCAGCGTCGCGCCCGAGAGTCGCAGCGAGACACCGCGCTCCGCGGCGACCGTGGCCTTGCCGACCAGCAGCGCGGCCAGCAGCGGATCGTGGACCTTCTCGGTGATCTGCTCGGCGGTGGCGCGGTGCACACCGGCGACCTCGGTGACGAACTCGACCGCTTCCTCGTGCATGCCCAGTTCCAGCAGCCCGAGCAGCGTGTGCATCCGGTTGGCGTGCTCGTGGTCCTGTGCGCGCAGGGCATCGATCAGACCGCGGGTCGAGTCCAGCTCGCGACCGAGCTGCTCCAGCTCGGTGCGGTCGCGCAGGGTCGCGACGGCGCCGCCGTCGTCGGTCGGCATCCGGTTGGTGACCAGCACCCGCTGACCGCGCACGGTCAGCAGGTCGTCGCCGATGACCCGGCCCGCCAGCACATCGGCGGTACGGCCCTCGCCCAGCGCGTCGTCCAGGGGCAGCCCGGTGGCCTCGGCGCCGAGGCCGAGCAGCCGCTGCGCCTCGTCGTTCATCAGCCGGATCCGGCCCGTGGCGTCGATCGCCACGACGCCCTCACGGATGCCGTGCAGCATCGCCTCACGTTCGGTGAGCAGCGCGGAAATATCGGAGAAGGCCAGGTCGTGGGTCTGCCGCTGGAGCCTTCGGGAGATGAGATACGCGGCGAGCGCTCCGACGGCCAGTGCGCCGCCCGCGTACGCCAGCAGCCCCGGGATCGCCGCAAGCAGCCGGGCGCGCACGCTGTCGTACTCGATGCCGACCGAGACCGCGCCGACGATCCCGCCGTCCGCGTCGCGCAGCGGCACCTTGCCGCGGGCGGAGCGGCCGAGAGTGCCGTCGTCGATCTCCATGACCTCCCGGCCGGCGAGCGCGTCGCTGGGGTCGGTGGACACCACCCGGCCGATCTGGTCCCGGTCGGTGTGGGACCAGCGGACCCCACGCCTGTCCATGATCACGACGTATTCGGCGCCGGTGACGCGCCTGATACGGTCCGCCTCGATCTGTACGGGCCCGTCGACGCGGGGCTTCGAGTCGGCCAGTGCCTCGGCGAGCCGGGGCCGGGCCGCGGTGGTCTGCGCGATGGCGAGGGCGCGCCGCATCGCCTCGTCGTCGAGCTGGGTGCTGAGGGGGGCGAGGAAAAGGCCGGTGGCCAGCACCGTCACGCCGGTGGCGATGGCCAGCTGCATCAGCAGGACCTGCGAGAAGACGCGCTGGGGCCAGCCCAGACGTAGTCGCCTGCCGGAGGTGGTCGGTGCGGTGCTCATGGACATAGACGGTAGAGCGCTGGACATGCCGATCCGAAATGCGGAGGGCGGGGGGCGGCTCCTACGGACGGCTGGGAGGTGTGCCCCCCCGGTCGGACTCGGCAATGGCCCTTTCGAGGAACTGGAACATCCGGCCCTCGTCGCTGTCAGCCGGCAGCTCGGCCTTCAATGCCCGCGAAGCGGTCCAATAGCGACGAAAGGCGGGGCTGCGAACGAGGTCTCGCGCATGGACGAGCATCTCGCCCTCCGTAATGCTCCCCCACCTCAACATCAAGAGATAGTGACCGAAAGTGAGATTGGCGAACAGATGCTGGCGGATTACGGACGCCGGTTCTCCGGGACAGCCCTTAGGGAAGGGTTATCCATCTGCATCTGAGTGAGCTGTACATGGAGTCCTCGCAGGTCCGCTTCCGTGCTTCGGCGGAGTTCGTCGCGGGAGGCCGAGAGTTCGGCTCGCTGGAGCCCCAGTTCCCTTCGTTGCAAACGCAGTTCGCGTTGCTGGTACAGGAGAGTGATGACCAGTAGAATCAGTGCGGTGCCGGAGAAGACGGCACTGACGCCACCGAAGTAGTCGCCCATGCCACTTCGCTCGGCCGCGACCGCACTGTTTCCGTTGGCCCGTTCGACCTCGTCTATCAACCAGCCGCTGATGGCGACCGAGGCCACGCCCACGAGCACGATGCCGACGGCGATGAGGACGAGCCATGCGGCGATCTTGACCGCCGTACGCAGAGCCGAGTGCCGCATCGAGTCAGCCACCAGCTGCCCCCTTCCTCTTCAATCCCGAGACAATGCCGGACGCCAGTGGGCTGGGGCCACTCTGCAAGGAATGCCGGTGATGCTGCATGGCACCCCAGTAGTGGCCGAAGACTTGACTCTGGCAGAAGCGCCGCATGTGGCCGAGCACCTTGTTCTTGCTCATGATGCCGAGACGGTAGGCGCTCAAAACGATGCACTTCAGGGCGTGGGCGAATAGGAACCAGCGCTGGCGCTCTGGCTGCAATCCCCTCGCAGCGGCCGGTCCAGGGTCGTCCATGACCTTGCAGAGCGGGTCGAAGTGGAGGCGGGCTCGGTCCTCCTGGCTGCTGTCGGCGTCCTCGCGCGTTCATATAGACCAGTGTGTCCAACGCTCATCATCGGCAATCGCTTCCGCTACGGAAGGGGCTGTGGGGCGCGCGGTCCCACGTACTGACCGCTGGGGCGCATGCGCAGCGGCCGTTCCTCGTACTCCTCCAGCGCGTGCGCGATCCAGCCCGCCGTCCGAGCCACCGCGAACACCGTCTCGCCGGCCTCCGCGGGCATCCGTGCGGAGACCGAGAGCACGGCCAGTGCGAGATCGACATTGGCGTGCAGCGGGGTGTGGCGCGCCGCCGTGGTGACG
Source organism: Streptomyces sp. H27-C3 (assembly GCF_030063415.1). Lineage (GTDB taxonomy): Bacteria > Actinomycetota > Actinomycetes > Streptomycetales > Streptomycetaceae > Streptomyces. The sequence continues at coordinate 23,683 of NZ_JASITA010000014.1, forward strand.
ACGTCGCGGGCGGCCGCCAGCGCCGGGGCCGCCCGCGGAATCTTATCCAGGAGCGCGAACAGCGCCTGGGCGCGCGGGTCTTCGGCGGTGTAGATGCGATGGCCGAGCCCCGGGATGCGCTGCCCGTTGCGCAGGTGGTCCGCGACCACGGGGGCCGCGCCGCCCCGCTGGACGACCTCGGCGAGCATACGGTGGGCGAGCCCGCTCGCGGCGCCGTGCAGGGGGCCCTCCAGTACGCCCAGGCCCGCGGAGATCACCGCGTACGGATGGGCCCTGGCGGAGGCCGCGACCCGGGCGGCCAGCGTGGACGCCGCCAGGTCGTGGTCGACCAGGAGGGCAAGTGCCGTGTCCAGTACGGCGAGTGACGCATCGTCGGCGGGCAGTGCGGTGAGTCGCCGCCACAACTGCCTGGCCAGCCGGTCGCCTGCGCGATCGGGCTGCCCGACCGCGGGTAGCGCGCCGACCAGGGTGGGGATCAGGCTGCGGGCACTGCCGATCACGGCCTCGGGGGAGAGGTCGAAGCGCAGCGGGTCGGTGGCCGCCGCCGCGACTGCCGCGACGCGGAGCCGGTCCATCGGCCCACTGTGCGCGGGCAGTGCGGCGACCGTCCTGCGCGCGGCCTCCAGGCTCTCCTGGGGCGCGCTGAACCGGATGCCCGGCCGCGGCACCCCGGTCCACAGCCACTCCGCGACCTCCTCGAAGCCGTAGCGGCCGGCGAGTTCGACCGCGTCGACACCGCGGAAGTAGTAGCGGTTGTCCTCGATGAGCGTGATGCGGGTGCGGAATGTCGGATCGGCGGCGGCCGAGGGCTCGCGGCGGCCGGTGCGCCGGGCCAGGGCGTCCACCTCCCCGGCGTCGAGCGTGCTGCCGCGCCCACCGTGTGCGGGACGGCTGCTCAGCCGCCCGCGGCTCACATAGGCGTACACGGTCTCCGGCTTGACGCCGAGCCGCTCCGCGGCCTCCCGGGTGGTGAGCCGCTCCCCGTCCGCGCCTTGATCCCTCATGTGAGTCACCGTATCCATGTTGATTAGATCAATGTTGACAGAGATTGAGTCAAGGATGGACAGTCAGATCAATGTACGTCTCTACGGGGATGTGCGGGGATGTACGGGGATGCTTCGAGGTTTTCCCAGCTGCTCCGGGAGGAAGAAATGCCCACCAGCACCAGCACCAGCCACGCCCCGCTCGATGTGCCGCGCGGTCTCGCGGGCGTCGTCGTCACCTACACCGCGCTCGGGGACGTCAGGGGCCGCGAGGGCTTCTACCACTACCGCCAGTACTCGGCCGTGGAGCTCGCGCGGAGCCGCACCTTCGAGGACGTCTGGCACCTGATGTTCCACGGGGAGCTGCCCGACGCCGACGGGCGCGCCGCCTTCACCGCCAGGACGGCGGCCTTGCGCCACCTGCCCGCCGGTGTGCGGGACGCGCTGCCCGCCCTGGCCCGTGCCGGCGCCGGGGCGGGTCCGCTCGCCGGGCTGCGCACCGCCCTCTCGCTCCTGGGCGCGGCCTCCGCGTACCGGCCCGTGTACGACCTCGACGCCGACCGGCGCCGCGACGACGCGCTGGCCGCCTGCGCCGCCGTACCCACCCTGCTCACCGCACTGCACCGGCTCGGCCGCGGACTCGACCCCGTGGAGCCGCGCGACGACCTGCCGTACGCCGCCAATTACCTCTACATGCTGACCGGTTCGGAGCCGGAGGCCGCCCAGGTCGAGGCCGTCGAGCCGTATCTGATCTCCACCGTCGACCACGGTTTCAACGCCTCGACCTTCACCGCCAGGGTCGTCGCTTCCACCGGCGCGGACATCGCCGCCTGCCTGGTCGCCGCAGTCGGCGCTCTCTCAGGGCCGCTGCACGGCGGGGCTCCCAGCCGCGCCCTGGACACCCTCGACGCGATCGGGACACCGGACCGCATCGACGGCTGGATCCGCGAACGGGTCCTCGCGGGGGACCGGATCATGGGCTTCGGGCACCCCGTCTACCGCACCGAGGACCCGAGGTCGCGGATGCTGCGCGGGATCGCCGAGCGGTTCGGCGGCCCACTGGTGGAGCTCGCGGTGCAGGTCGAGGCGCGGGTGGAGAAGATCCTCGCCGAGCTCAAGCCTGGGCGTGAGCTGCACACCAACGTGGAGTTCTACGCCGGAGTCGTCATGGAGCTCTGCGGGCTGCCGCGTGAGATGTTCACGCCGACGTTCTGTGCGGCGCGGGTGGTCGGCTGGAGCGCCAATATCCTGGAGCAGGCGGCGGACTCGAAGATCATCCGCCCGGCGGCCCGGTACATCGGCCCGCCCCCGCCGCAGCCCGTACCCGCGCTCTGAGAAAGGCCCCCCGGTGAGCAAGAAGCAGATCCCGGTCATCGTCCTCGCGGGCTTTCTGGGATCGGGCAAGACCACCTTGCTCAACCATCTCCTGGCCCGGAGCAGGGGCACCAGGATCGGCGCGATCGTCAATGACTTCGGGGCCATCGAGATCGACGCCATGGCGGTGGCCGGGCAGCTCGGGGACTCCACGGTCTCGCTCGGCAACGGCTGTCTGTGCTGCGCCGTCGACGCGAGCGAACTCGACGTGTACCTGGAGAAACTGGCCCGGCCCGCGGTCGGCCTCGACGTGATCGTCATCGAGGCGAGCGGCCTCGCCGAGCCGCAGGAGCTGGTCCGGATGATCCTGGCCGGTGAGAACGACCGGGTGGTGTACGGCGGTCTTGCCGAGGTCGTGGACGCCGCCGAGTTCGACGCGACCCGCGAGCGGCACCCCGAGATCGACCGGCATCTCGCCATCGCCGACCTCGTCGTTCTGAACAAGACGGACAGGGTGGCGCAGGAGCAGCTCGACCGCATCATCGCCACCATCGGCGACCTTACCGAGGGCGCGGCCGTGGTCCGTGCGGAGTACGGGCGGATCGATCCGGAGCTGCTCTTCGATCCCGCCGTGCTGCCCGACGGCGGGGAGCGGGCGCGCCAGTTGTCCTTCGAGGACCTGCGCGCCGAAGCGGACGAGGAGCACGGTGATCACGCCGATCACCTGCACGCGGCGTACGCGAGCGTCTCCTTCGTCTCGCACGAGCCCATGAACCCGCGCCGCCTGATGGAGTTCCTCGACTCCAGGCCCGCGGGCCTCTACCGGATCAAGGGGTACGTCGACTTCGGTTCCGCGGACGCCCGCAACCAGTACGCGGTGCATGCTGTCGGCCGGTTCCTGCGTTTCTACCCGGCGCCCTGGGGCCGGGAGGCGCCGCGCCTCACCCAGCTCGTACTCATCGGCTCCGGGATCGATGCCGATGCGCTGGGCAAGGAACTGGCGGAGTGCCGGGAGCCCGGAACGCAGGACGCCCCACATGCTGCCGATGAGCGCAGCATGTGGGGCGTCCTGCGGTACGTACAGGCCGAGGACTGATCCGGCCCGATCGTCTTCCCGGCTACACGGGTCCCGCCAGCGCCGCGACCTCGGCCGGCAGCGGGGTGCCCGAGCCGTCCCGGCGCGGGTCCTGGGCCGGCAGTTCCACCGGTGTGCCGTTCTTCTGGGCCGCGCGTGGTGGCGCCGTCCCCGCCCAGGCCAGGATCAAGGTGTCCTCCCCCCGGAGGAACCGCTGGCAGCGCACCCCGCCGGTGGCCCGGCCCTTGCGCGGATACTGGTCGAACGGCGTGAGCTTGGCCGATGTCTCGGTGTCCCCGAGCAGCGTGCCGCGCGCCCCGGCGACGGTGAACACCACGGCGTCGGCCGCCGGGTCCACCGCGCTGAAGGAGATCACCTTGGCGCCGTCGGCGAGCTTGACGCCCGCCATGCCGCCGGCGGGACGGCCCTGCGGCCTTACCTGCCCGGCCTGGAAGCGCAACAGCTGGGCGTCGTCGGTGATGAAGACCAGGTCCTCCTCGCCCGTGCGCAGTTCGGCCGCGCCGACCACCCGGTCACCGTCCCGCAGGGAGATGACCTCCAGTTCTTCCTTGTTGGACGGGTAGTCCGGGACGACCCGCTTCACTACGCCCTGCTCGGTGCCGAGCGCCAGCCCCGGTGAGGACTCGTCGAGAGTGGTGAGACAGATCAGGGTCTCGTCCGCCTCCAGGGACAGGAACTCCGAAACCGGCGCCCCGCCCGAGAGATTGGGCGCGGACGCGGTGCCGGGCAGCTGCGGCAGGTCGATCACGGCCAGCCGCAAAAGCCGGCCGTCCGACGTGACCGCCCCCACGTCGCCCCGCGCCGTGGCGGGCACCGCCGAGATGATCACATCGTGCTTGGCGCGCCGGGCGTCGTCCATGACCAGCGGCTCGCCATTGGCCGTACGCGCGAGCAGCCCTGTCGACGACAGGAGGACGCGGCAGGGATCGTCCGCGACCTCCAGCGGCACCGCGGCGATCGGTGAACTGCCCGACTCCAGCAGGACCGTGCGCCGGTCCGTGCCGAACTTCTTCGCCACCGCGGCCAGCTCGGTCGAGACCATCTTGCGCAGCTCGACGTCCGACTCCAGGATGCCGGTCAGCTCGTCGATCTCGCCGTTCAGCCGGTCGCGCTCGCTCTCCAGCTCGATCTTGTCGAACCTGGTGAGCCGGCGCAGCGGCGTGTCCAGGATGTACATCGTCTGGATCTCGCTGAGCGAGAACTGCTCGATCAGCCGCTGCTTGGCCTGCGCCGAATTGTCACTGGAGCGGATGAGGCGGATGACCTCGTCGATGTCGAGCAGGGCGACGAGCAGGCCCTCGACCAGGTGCAGCCGGTCGCGCCGCTTGGTGCGCCGGAACTCGCTGCGGCGGCGCACGACCTCGAAGCGGTGGTCCAGATAGACCTCAAGAAGCTCTTTGAGCCCCAGCGTCAACGGCTGACCGTCCACCAGCGCCACATTGTTGATGCCGAAGGACTCCTCCATCGGCGTCAGCTTGTAGAGCTGCTCAAGGACGGCCTCGGGGACGAAGCCGTTCTTGATCTCGATGACCAGACGCAGTCCGTGCATGCGGTCGGTGAGGTCCTTGACGTCCGCGATGCCCTGGAGCTTCTTCGCGGAGACGAGGTCCTTGATCTTGGCGATCACCTTCTCGGGGCCGACGGTGAACGGCAGTTCGGTGATGACCAGGCCCTTGCGGCGTGGCGTCACGTCCTCGATGGTCGCCGTCGAACGGATCTTGAAGGTGCCGCGGCCGTTCTCGTAGGCGTCCTTGATTCCGCCCAGGCCAACGATCCGGCCGCCGGTCGGCAGGTCGGGTCCTGGCACGAAACGCATCAGCGTCTCAAGGTCGGCACCCGGGTGCTTGATCAGGTGCCGGGCGGCGGCGATCACCTCGCCCAGGTTGTGCGGTGGCATGTTCGTCGCCATGCCGACGGCGATTCCGGAAGCGCCGTTGACCAGCAGGTTCGGGTAGGCCGCAGGGAGCACGACCGGCTCCCGCTCCTGCCCGTCGTAGTTCGCCGTGAAGTCGGCGGTGTCCTCGTCGATCGACTCGGTCATCAGCGACGTGGCGTCGGCCATCCGGCATTCGGTGTACCGCATGGCGGCCGGCGGGTCGTCGTTGCCGAGGGAGCCGAAGTTCCCGTGTCCGTCGACCAAGGGCAGCCGCATCGAGAACGGCTGCGCCATCCGGACGAGCGCGTCGTAGATCGACGCGTCGCCGTGCGGGTGGAGCTTACCCATCACCTCGCCGACGACGCGGGCGCATTTCACATAGCCGCGGTCGGTCCGCAGCCCCATCTCGTTCATCTGGTAGACGATGCGGCGGTGCACCGGCTTCATGCCGTCGCGGGCGTCGGGCAGCGCTCGCGAGTAGATCACCGAGTACGCGTACTCGAGGAAGGAGCCCTGCATTTCGTCGACGACGTCGACATCGAGGATCTTCTCCTCGAACGCATCGTCCGGCGGCGGGGTCTTCGTGCTGCGGCGGGCCATCGCGGCTGCGGCTCCTTCGCGGTTCTGTAGGGCAAGTTCTGGGTCTGACGCCGACCATTGTGGACCGGCGCACTGACATCCCCGACCTCGACCCGTCCGAAGCGCCCTCCAGGACGTTCCCTGAGGGCGTATCCGGAACGGGAACTTCGCCAGGTGTCAGCACGCTTGCATACAGTGGCAGGACTTCTCCTTATCGCGATCGAAGGGACGTACATGCCCATGGGTCACACGGCCACAGTGCAGGCCGGCTCCGGCGGCCTGACAGCGACTGAGCACCGGCTGGCCAATGGCCTTCGGGTGGTGCTTTCCGAGGACCACCTGACCCCGGTTGCCGCGGTCTGCCTCTGGTACGACGTCGGTTCGCGGCACGAGGTCAAGGGCCGCACGGGCCTGGCTCACCTCTTCGAGCACCTGATGTTCCAGGGTTCGGCGCAGGTGAAGGGCAACGGCCACTTCGAGCTGGTGCAGGGTGCGGGCGGTTCGCTCAACGGCACGACCAGCTTCGAGCGCACCAACTATTTCGAGACGATGCCCACCCACCAGGTGGAGCTGGCCCTGTGGCTGGAAGCCGACCGGATGGGCTCATTGCTCGCCGCGCTCGACGAAGAGTCCATGGAGAATCAGCGCGACGTCGTCAAGAACGAGCGCCGCCAGCGGTACGACAATGTGCCCTACGGCACGGCATTCGAGAAGCTGACCGCCCTGTCGTACCCCGAGGGACACCCGTACCACCACACGCCGATCGGTTCGATGACCGACCTGGACGCCGCGACGCTCGAAGACGCACGGACCTTCTTCCGTACGTACTACGCGCCCAACAACGCGGTGATCTCGGTCGTCGGCGACATCGACGCCGAGCAGACGCTCGCCTGGATCGAGAAGTACTTCGGCTCCATCCCGTCCCACGACGGCAAGCAGCCCCCGCGTGACGGCTCCCTTCCCGACATCATCGGCTCGGAGCTGCGCGAGGTCGTCGAGGAGGACGTCCCGGCCCGCGCGCTGATGGCCGCCTACCGGCTGCCGCAGGACGGCACCCGCGAGGCGGACGCGGCCGATCTGGCCCTCACCGTCCTCGGTGGCGGCGAGTCCTCCCGGCTGCACAACCGGCTGGTCCGCCGCGACCGCACAGCCGTCGCGGCCGGCTTCGGCCTGCTGCGTCTGTCGGGCGCGCCCTCGCTCGGCTGGCTCGATGTCAAGACGTCGGCCGGCGTGGAGATTCCCGACATCGAGCGCGCCGTCGACGAGGAGCTGGCGACGTTCGCCGCCGAGGGCCCCACGCCCGAGGAGATGGAGCGCGCGCAGGCCCAGCTGGAGCGCGAGTGGCTCGACCGGCTCGGCACGGTCGCCGGCCGCGCCGACGAACTCTGCCGCTACGCCGTCCTGTTCGGCGACCCGCAGCTCGCGCTGACCGCGGTCCAGCGCGTTCTGGACGTCACCGCGCAAGAGGTGCAGGCAGCCGCCAAGGCCAGGCTCCGCCCGGACAACAGGGCGGTCCTGGTGTACGAACCGACCCAGGCCGACGCGGACGCCGCCGACGAGACCGAAGAGCAGGAAGGGGCGGACCTGTGACCGACACCGCTGCCGCCAGCATGACGTTCCACCCGCAGCCCGGTGCGGGCACCGCCACCCCGTGGGCCTTCCCCGCCCCCGAGCGGGGCGCCCTGCCCAACGGCCTGACCGTGCTGCGCTGCCACCGCCCGGGCCAGCAGGTCATGGCCGTCGAGATCTTCCTCGCCGCCCCGCTGGAGGCCGAGCCCGAGGGCCTCGACGGCATCGCCACGATCATGGCGAGGGCCTTCTCCGAGGGCACCGACAAGCACTCCGCCGAGGAGTTCGCCGCCGAGCTGGAGCGCTGCGGCGCCACGCTCGACGCATACGCGGATCACCCCGGCCTCCGGGTCTCCCTGGAGGTCCCGGTCTCCCGGCTGCCCAAGGCGCTCGGCCTGCTCGCCGACGCGCTGCGCGCACCCGCCTTCGCGGACGCCGAGATCGAGCGCCTGGTGGCCAACAGGCTCGACGAGATCCCTCACGAGGCGGCGAATCCGTCGAGGCGCGCGGCCAAGCAGCTCTCCAAGGAGCTCTTCCCGGCCACCTCGCGCATGTCGCGCCCCCGCCAGGGCACCGAGGAGACGGTCAAGCGCATCGACGCCGTCGGCGTCAAGGGCTTCTACGGCGCGCACGTGCGCCCGGCGACGGCCACCGCCGTGGTCGTCGGCGACCTCGAAGGCGTCGACCTGGACGCCGTACTGGCCGAGACCCTCGGGGTCTGGACGGGCAACACCGCCCCGGCCCGCCCCGTGCCGCCGATCACCGCCGACGACACGGGTCGCGTCGTCATCGTGGACCGGCCCGGCGCTGTGCAGACACAGCTGCTGATCGGCCGGATCGGCGCCGACCGGCACGACCGTGTGTGGCCGGCCCAGGTGCTCGGTACGTACTGCCTGGGCGGCACCCTCACCTCGCGTCTGGACCGCGTCCTGCGCGAGGAGAAGGGCTACACCTACGGCGTGCGCGCCTTCGGCCAGGTGCTGCGCTCCGCCGCCCCCTCCTCGGAGGGCGGAGCCACCGGTGCGGCGATGCTCGCCATCAGCGGCTCGGTGGACACCGAGTCCACCGGACCCGCGCTCGACGACCTCTGGAAGGTGCTGCGCACCCTCGCGGCCGGCGGCCTCACGGACGCCGAGCGCGATGTCGCCGTGCAGAACCTGGTGGGTGTCGCGCCGCTCAAGTACGAGACGGCCGCCGCGGTCGCCGGCACGCTGGCCGACCAGGTCGAGCAGCAGCTGCCCGACGACTTCCAGGCCCAGCTGTACGCACGCCTCGCCGAGACGGGCACGGTGGAGGCCACCGCGGCCGTCGTCAGCGCCTTCCCCGATGACCGCCTGGTCACGGTGCTCGTGGGGGACGCTTCGCAGATCGAGGAGCCCGTCAGGGCCCTCGGCATCGGTGAAGTGACGGTGGTCACGGGCTGAGCCCGTCCTGCCGCACTCGCATGGAGGTACATAGCGGGATGTAGAGGGGCCTCGGTGGCCGACAGGCCGCCGGGGTCCTTCCCGTATGTCCGGTTTGTTGCGGTGGTTGCCTGTCTGGTGTGTGGGGTGCGTTACAAAACGCTCTGTCTGTTTGGTGATTGAAAGATGTGCCGTTTAGCGTCGGTCCGGCTGTTCGTCGCATGAGCCGCAGCCGCGGCAACCGGACAGTCATCGCCGAGTCCCCGTCAGGCGCGAGCCTGGGGAGCCGGGGACCCATTCAGTCCCTGGGGTGAATCGGACGCCTCCGTACCGCGGAGGGGCCCGTAGGAGACCTTCCTGCTCCGAACCCGTCAGCTAACCCGGTAGGCGAGAAGGAAGGAAAGGATCAGCCCCTCCATGGCGTTCAGCCGCACCACCGGGAAGCACCGGCGTCCCAGCCGCATGACGCGCAGAAGCGCGAACATCGCAGGCGTTGCCGCCCTCGCGACGACCGGCGTCATCGGAACGCTGGCCTCTCCGGCGCTCGCCGCCGAGGACAAGGGCGCAGGCGCCGCCCACTCCGTCGAGGACACCGGCCTGACCCAGGCCATCGTCATCAACGACTCCCTGGCCGACCAGATAGACGCCCAGGCCCAGGCGCAGCACCAGGCCGCCGAGAAGGCCGAGCGCAAAGCCGCGGCCGAGCGCAGGGCCGCCGCGGAGCGCAAGGCCGAAGCCGAGCGCAAGGCCGAGGCGAAGGCCAAGAAGGAGCGCGACGAGCGCGAGGCCAAGGAGCGCGCCGCCCGTGCGGCCGAGCGCAAGCGCCTCACCTCGTACACGCTCCCGGTCGCCGGCTCCGCCGTGACCACCGGCTACAAGTCCGGCGGCTCGCTCTGGTCCTCCGGCAGCCACTCCGGCGTCGACTTCCGTGCCGCGTCCGGCACTTCTGTCGTGGCCGTCGGCGCGGGCACCGTCGTCGAGGCAGGCTGGGGCGGCGCGTACGGCAACAACATTGTCATCAGGATGAACGACGGCACGTTCACGCAGTACGGCCACCTCTCGTCCATCACCGCCACCGTCGGCCAGGCCGTCACGCCCGGCCAGCAGATAGGCATCTCGGGCTCGACCGGCAACTCGACCGGCCCGCACCTGCACTTCGAGGCCCGTACGAGCGCCGAGTACGGCTCGGACATGGACCCGGTCGCGTACCTGCGCGGACACGGCGTCAACGCCTGACACGGCGCGGCCCCCGCATTCCCGAAGGCCCCGGCTTATTGAGTTCCAGTGGTCGTGGCAACACCCCGGCTCAGGGGATGCGATGGACTTCGAGATCCGTGAGGACCGCAAGCCACAGGGGCCCAGGAAGCTCGCCAGGGAGCGAGCGGCATACTTCCGGCCCATGCGGCAGGGCATGAGTAACACGCAGGCGTGTCGGATCGTCGGGATCAACCGGCGGACCGGGAAGCGCCGGCGATACGGGCGCAACCCGTCGGGCAAGCAGAAGGCGGCTCCACCGGCCAACACGGTGGAGCCGTCCTCTGCACCGTCCCGGTACCTTCGCGAGGAAGAGCGGACCCACATCGCCGACCGGCTACGGGAGAAGGCGACGGTCCGGGCGATCGCCGCCGAGCTGGGTCGCAGTCCCTCCACGGTCAGCCGGGAGATCCGCCGCAACCGGCACCCGGGCAACGGCCACTACCGGCCGCACGCCGCCCAGGCCCCGTGCCGATGCCCGCCGGCCCCGCCCCAAGCCGGGGAAGATCGGCCAGAACCCCGAACTACGGGGCTTCGTCCAGGACCGCCTGACCATGCGGTGGAGCCCTGAACAGATCTGTCAGGCTCTCCGCAGCCGCTTCCCCGAGCGCCCGGAAACGCACGTGGTCCACGAGACGATCTACCAGGCCCTCTACGTCCAGGGCCGCGGTGAACTGCGGCGAGAACTGGCCAGGGCACTACGGACCGGAGCGTATGCGCGACGCCCTGGCCGAGACGGTCCAGACCCTCCCACCCCACTTGATGCGATCCCTCACCTGGGACCAGGGCACCGAGATGGCCGCCCACCACTCCTTCAGCGTCACCACCGGCGTCCCGGTCTACTTCTGCAACCCCGGCAGCCCCTGGCAGCGCGGCTCGAACGAGAACACCAACCGCCTTGCTCCGCCAGTACTTCCCCAAGAGCACCGACCTGGCACTCCACACCCGCGACCACCTCGACACCGTCGCCGCCGAACTCAACAGCCGCCCACGCAAGACGCTCGGCTGGGAAACCCCAGCCGAGCGTCTGTCTAAACTGCTCGCGGCCTGAACAACCGACCACGTGTTGCGACGACTCCTAGAATCCGCCACCTCGTGCGGGGGCCTTCGGCGTACCCGGGTGCGCGCGTACGTGACTCCGCCCGTCCGCGACCTCGCGGAGATGGCCAAAAGATATCCATGAATTCCGGCCGCCCATCGGAAATTCGCGATTGCTGCAATAGAGTCGCAGAACAGGAGTGGATCGACCGCGTTTCGCGGGGATTGAGGCGGAGGTTCGGCCATGCGCATTCCTGCGCATTCGGTATGCACGGCAATCCGTGACGACATCGTCCGCGGTGTCTTCGAGCGGGGCGGCCGGCTCACCGAGGAGCTGCTGGCGCGCCGCTACGGCGTCTCGCGCGTCCCGGTGCGCGAGGCCCTGCGCACCCTGGAGTCCGAGGGGTTCGTCACCACCCGCCGGCACGCGGGGGCCTGCGTCGCCGAGCCCACCGAGCAGGACGCCGCCGACCTCCTGGAGGTCCGGACGCTGCTGGAGCCGCTGGGCGCCGCACGGGCCGCCAGGCGGCGCACCGACGCGCACCTCAAGGTGTTGCGCGGCCTGGTCAGGCTCGGTCAGGAGCGGGCCCGCCGGGGGCAGGGCGAGGATCTGCGCTCACTCGGCGGCTGGTTCCACGAGACGCTCGCCCAGGCCTCCGGCAGCCCCGGCCTGACGGCGCTGCTCACCCAGCTCAGGCACAAGGTCACCTGGATGTACGCCGTCGAGCAGCACGCCCGTCCGGTCGAGTCCTGGGCGGAGCACGGCGCGATCGTGGACGCGGTGGCGCGCGGCGACGCGGAGCGGGCCAGGGCGCTGACCGCGCTGCACGCCGAACGCGCGGTCCCGGCGCACCGGCTGCGCCACCCCGCACCGGAACGGGTGAGGACTTCGCAACACGCCGTAAACACCGCGGGCGGCCACAATTAACAGGCGCGCCGTATATAAGGAACATGAATTGGCGGGGCCATTTTCCTGCTGCCCAAATTCAGCCCGCCCGAACTTGGCCTACCTGAATTGAGTTCGGTCGAATTCGGCCTGCCCGAATTGGGCGCCGAATCGAATCGCGGGTCGTCTCGCGGGTCGTCTCACGTATCGACTCAGGTGCCGTCCCGCGCACGGCCCGCGCAAAAGCGGAAGAGCCGTGGGGGGGGGGGGGGGGGGGCCCCCCACGGCTCTTCCGTACGTGTCGGACTGCGTGTCAGACGGTCTCGGGCAGCTCGTCGAGCCCCTCGGTGACCAGCTTCGCCAGACGGTCGAGGGCGGCCTCGGAGCCATCGGCCTCGGAGGCGAGCACGACCTCTTCGCCGCCCTGCGCGCCCAGACCGAGCACCGCGAGCATGGAAGCGGCGTTGACCGGCTTGCCGTCGGCCTTGGCGATCGTCACGGGAACACCCGATGCGGTCGTGGCACGGACGAAGATGGAGGCAGGCCGGGCGTGCAGGCCCTCGGTCCAGCCGACGGTGACGCGGCGCTCAACCATGCTGTAGCCCTTCATGTTCCAACGGTTGTCTAGACCAGTCTCTCACGGCGTGCGGACTGCGGTGACCCCACCTCCGGCCCCTGTGCGGGAGGCGATCGGCCTTCCTCAGCCTGCCCCGCCCCCTGTGCGCCCGCGACCCGTAGGCTGCCCTCATGCAGCCCCCGCTGGAGCAGGCCGTGCTGGACCAAAACGGGCACCATGCGTACCCGGCTCACTGGGAAGCCGATGTCGTGCTGCGCGACGGAGGTACGGCGCGGATCCGGCCCATCACGGCCGACGACGCACAGCGCCTGGTCAGCTTCTACGAGCAGGTGTCGGACGAGTCGAAGTACTACCGTTTCTTCGCGCCCTACCCCCGGCTGTCCGACAAGGACGTCCACCGTTTCACCCATCACGACTACGTCGACCGGGTGGGCCTCGCGGCCACGGTGGGCGGCGAGTTCATCGCCACCGTGCGGTTCGACCGCATCAACGAGGAGGGCCGCCCCGCATCGGGCCCGGACGCGGACCAGGCCGAGGTGGCCTTCCTCGTCCAGGACGCCCACCAGGGCCGTGGTGTCGCCTCCGCCCTCCTCGAACACATCGGGGCGGTCGCCCGCGAGCGCGGGATCCGGCGGTTCGCCGCCGAGGTGCTGCCCGCCAACTCCAAGATGATCAAGGTCTTCACGGACGCGGGGTACACCCAGAAGCGCAGCTTCGAGGACGGCGTCGTACGCCTCGAATTCGACCTGGAGCCGACCGACCGCTCGCTGGCCGTGCAGCGCGCTCGCGAGCACCGGGCCGAGTCCCGCTCCGTGCAGCGCCTCCTCGCCCCCGGCTCGGTCGCCGTCATCGGCGCCGGGCGCGCACCGGGCGGCGTGGGCCGCACGGTCCTGCGCAACCTGCTCGCCGCCGGGTTCGCCGGGCGCACGTACGCCGTGAACGACGCCTTCCCCGACGACCTCACCGCGGTGGACGGCGTGCCCGCCCACCGCTCCGTCGGCGACATCGGAGAGACCGTTGACCTCGCCGTCGTCGCCGTACCGGCCGAGCGGGTCCCCGAGGTCGTCGCGGACTGCGGCGAGCACGGGGTCCAGGGGCTGGTCGTCCTTTCCGCCGGTTACGCCGAGAGTGGCGCGGCGGGGCGCGAACGGCAGCGGGAACTGGTGCGCCAGGCCCGCTCGTACGGCATGCGCATCATCGGACCCAACGCCTTCGGCATCATCAACACCTCGCCCGCCGTCCGGCTCAACGCCTCGCTGGCGCCCGAACCGCCCGCCGCGGGCCGCATCGGCCTGTTCACCCAGTCGGGCGCGATCGGCATCGCGCTGCTCGCCGGGCTCTACCGGCGCGGCGCGGGCCTGTCCTCGTTCATCTCGTCCGGCAACCGCGCGGACGTCTCCGGCAACGACTTCCTCCAGTACGGGTACGAGGACCCCGACACCGATGTCGTCCTCCTCTACCTGGAGTCCATCGGCAACCCGCGCAAGTTCACCCGCCTCGCCCGGCGTACGGCGGTCGTGAAGCCGGTCGTCGTTGTCAAGGGCGCCCGGCACAGCGGCAGCGCCCCGCCGGGCCACGCGGTGCCCGTGACCCGCATTCCGGACGCCACGGTTTCCGCGCTGCTGCGCCAGGCCGGGGTCATCCGCGTCGACACCGTCACCGAGCTCGTCGACGCGGGACTGCTGCTGGCCGGGCAGCCCCTCCCGGCGGGCCCGCGGGTCGCGATCCTCGGGAACTCCGAGTCCCTGGGGCTCCTCACCTACGACGCCTGCCTGACCGAGGGGCTGCGCCCGCTGCCGCCGCTGGACCTGACGACGGGCGCGACACCGGCGGACTTCCGCGCGGCGCTCGCGGAGGCACTCGCCGATCCGGCGTGCGACGCGGTCGTCGTGACGGCGATCCCTTGGGTGGGTGACAACGGCACGACGGAATCGGGCGACGGCGAGGTCCTGGCCGGCGTCCTGCGCGAAGCCGCCGCGACTGCTCCGGCGAAGCCCGTGGCGGTGGTCCACGTGGAGATCGGCGGTTTGGCGGAGGCGCTGTCGGCGGCGACGAGCACCGCCCGCCAGACGGGCCCGGGACGCGCGGCGGAGCCGGGCAGCCGCCCGGGGACAGGCCTGCGGCCCCCCGTCGGCGCCGCACCGATTCCCCCGGCACCGGCAGGCCCGCCCGCGGGCCCGGCGCCGACAGCCACCGCGGGCGCCTCGGCCAATGCCCCGGCCGCCGCGGCTCCGTCGGCCGGCGGCCCCACGCCGCCGGGCACCGCGCCCTCCGACGGATCCGGGGGAGGGGCAGTCACCGACCAGGAGCCCGGCCGGACCCGCCGCATCCCGGCCTACCCCGCCGCCGAGCGGGCCGTCCGGGCGCTCGCCGAGGCCGTCAGGTACGCGCAGTGGCGGCGGCAGGCCGCCGAGCCGGGGCGGGTGCCCCAGTACGACGACATCGACGAGGCCGGCGCCGCCGCGCAGATCACCGCGGTGCTGGGCGAGGACGCCGACCCGAGGGGGCTGCCCCTGACGGGCGACGACGCCCGCGTCCTGCTCGAACGGTACGGAATCCACGTACGGCCGGCCCTGCCCGCCCCGACCCCCGACGCGGCGGTCGCCGCAGCCGGGCGGCTCGGCTACCCTGTCGCGCTCAAGACCACAGCCCCGCACCTGCGCCACCGCCCCGACCTAGGCGGCGTACGCCTCGATCTCGCCACTGAACAGGAACTGCGCCGCGCCTACGGCGAGTTGACGGACGCCCTCGGCAAGCCGGGCGAGCTCCAGCCGGTCGTCCAGGCCATGGCCCCGCGCGGCGTCGACACCGTCGTACGGGCCGCCATCGACCCGGCGGCGGGCGCGGTCCTCTCCTTCGGTCTCGCCGGGGCCGCGTCCGAGCTGCTCGGCGACACCGCGCACCGGCTCGTCCCGGCCACCGACCGGGACGCCGCCGAACTGATCAGGTCGATCCGCACCGCCCCGCTGCTCTTCGGCTGGCGGGGCTCCGCCCCCGTCGACACGGCGGCTCTCGAAGAGCTGCTGCTGAGGGTCTCACTGCTGGTCGACGATCACCCCGAAGTGATCGGCATCGCACTGGAGCCCGTGGTCGTCGCCCCGCACGGCCTGTCCGTCCTCGGCGCGACCGTCCGGCTCGCACCCCCGCCCGCCCGTGACGACCTCGGGCCCCGCCGTCTCCCCAGTTACTGACGAGCCGGTGGGGCCCCGGAGCCCCGTAGGATGGAGGGTATGGCTAAGACCGGTACGACGACTCAGGGGCTGCGCACGGCGATCGAGCGCAGCGGCTACTACCCGGCTCTTGTGGCCGAAGCGGTGGAGGCCGCTGTCGGCGGTGAGCCGGTCTCGTCGTACCTCGTGCACCAGGAGACGACCTTCGACTCCAACGAGGTGCGCCGCCATTGCACGGTCCTGGTCCTGACCGGCAAGCGCTTCATCGTCAGCCACACCGACGAGCAGGCCGCCGACACGACCTCCCCGACGCCGTACGCCACCACCTCCACCGAGTCCGTGAAGCTCGACCGGATCTCGTCGGTCGTGGTCAGCCGGGTGGTCGCCAACCCGGAGTCGTACACCCCCGGCACTCTGCCCCGCGAGGTCGTCCTGACCATCGGCTGGGGCGCCGTCTCCCGCATCGACCTGGAGCCCGCCGCCTGCGGCGACCCCAACTGCGAGGCGGACCACGGCTACACCGGCAGCACCACCGCCGACGACCTGAGCCTGCGCGTCAGCGAGGCCGGCGACGGCCCGGACACCGTCCGCCAGACACTCACGTTCGCCCAGTCGCTCTCCGAAGCGACCGCGGCGGCCGACCGCTGATGGCGCTGCCCGCCTGGTCAGAACCGGTTCCGCTCGACCTCGGCTCCGCCCCCGTCCCGGCGTACGGCAGCGGCTCGCTCGCCGACCTGCTGCCCACGCTCGCGGCCGGCATGGACGTACCAGGCACGAGCGCCGCGATCCCCGAGCTGACGCCCGCCGACCGCAACTGCGTCTTCCTGATCGACGGGCTCGGCTGGGAGCAGATCAAGGCCCACCCGGACGAGGCGCCGTATCTCACGTCCCTCCTCGCCACCTCCCGCGGCGGCACCGGCCGTCCGCTCACCGCGGGCTTCCCCGCCACCACCGCGACCTCGCTCGCCTCGGTCGGCACCGGCCTGCCGCCCGGCGCGCACGGCCTGACGGGCTACACCGTCCGTAACCCGGACACGGGCGCGCTCATGAACCAGCTCCGCTGGAAGCCGTGGGCCGACCCGCACGTCTGGCAGCCGTACCCGACGGTCTTCCAGCTCGCCGACGCCGCGGGTGTGCACACCGCCCAGGTGTCCGCCCCGGACTTCCAGCACACCCCGCTGACCAAGGTCGCGCTCAGCGGCGGCACCTTCCGCGGCAAGCTCAGCGGCGAGGACCGGATGGACCTCGCAGCCACCCAACTGGCCGCGGGCGACCGCTCGCTGGTCTACACGTACTACAGCGAGGTCGACGGCAAGGGCCACCGCTTCGGCATCGACTCCGACGCCTGGCGCGGTCAGCTGATGTACGTCGACGGGCTCGTCCGGCGCCTCGCCGAGCAGCTGCCGCCCCGCGCCGCCCTCTATGTCACCTCCGACCACGGCATGATCGACATCGCCTTCGACGAGGAGTCGCGCATCGACTTCGACGAGGACTGGGAGCTCAGCGCCGGCGTCGCGCTGCTCGGCGGCGAGGGCAGGGCCCGCCATGTGTACGCCGTCCAGGGCGCCGAGGCGGATGTGCTCGCCGTCTGGCGCGAGGTGCTCGGCGAGCAGTTCTGGGTGGCGAGCAAGGACGAGGCGATCGCGGCGGGCTGGTTCGGTCCGCGGATCGACGAGCGGGTGTACGGGCGGATCGGCGATGTCGTCGCGGCGGCCCACGCCGACGTGGTGATCACCGCGTCGCGCAAGGAGCCGCGCGAGTCCGTCATGGTGGGCATGCACGGCTCCATGACCCCCGCCGAGCAGCTCGTGCCGCTCCTCGAAGTACGTTCGTGACCGGCCCCCGCCGATAGAGGCTCGACCCGCGCAGATCTGAAAGGCCCTCAACTCCTCATGCCTGAGCTGGTGTTCTTCCCCGGAACGATGGACTGCGGAAAGAGCACCAACTTGCTTGTTCATTAGCCACGTCAGGTGTCGAGCTCCGTCGCCCTCCCGCCCTCCCGCCCTCTGTCCGTCTGGAAAGGTCACCGCCGCATCATGTCCGAATTGGTATTTTTCTCCGGAACTATGGATTGCGGGAAGAGTACTTTGGCGCTCCAAATCGGGCATAATCGGTCGGCGCGGGGGCTCCAGGGCGTGATCTTCACCCGGGACGACCGGGCGGGTGAGGGCAAGTTGTCTTCACGGCTGGGTCTGGTGACGGAGGCGGTCGAGGCGAACGAGGGGATGGACCTGTACGCGTACCTGGTTGCTCAGCTGACCAAGGGCGGCAGGGTCGACTACGTGATCGTGGACGAGGCGCAGTTCCTGGCTCTGGCCCAGATTGATCAGCTGGCTCGCGTCGTGGACGACTTGGAGGTGGACGTCTTCGCTTTCGGTATCACGACGGACTTTCGCACGAGGTTGTTTCCTGGTTCGCAGCGACTGATCGAGTTGGCGGACCGCGTCGAGCAGCTTCAAGTTGAGGCTCTCTGCTGGTGTGGAGCCCGTGCCACGCACAACGCGCGGACCATAGAAGGTGCGATGGTCGTCGAGGGGGCTCAGGTCGTGGTCGGCGACGTGAACCGCCCGGCGGGTGAAATCGGTTACGAGGTTCTCTGCCGCCGTCACCATCGACGCCGTATGACTGCTGCGTCCGCTCGCGTGGGCGCACTGTCGCCGGATGTTTTGCCGGTGTCGTCGGCTTGACGCCAGATCTTGTGGGCGGCTGTGGAGCTGTGCCGCGTGGTGGAGTTCCGCTTCGGTGTATGAACCACCACGTCGCTGACCTGGGGATATGAAATGCCAAAATGCAATTTGTTGGCGGCGCCAGGTTGGTTCAGCCTGACGTCGACCGATCACACTCGTTTTTCGTGACGGCCTCGAACGGTGAGGCCGTCAGGGACTGATCATCTGGGCCCCGATCGACCTGTTCCCGATGGCGCACCACGTGGAGTGCGTTGTGATCCTTGAACCCATCGCAAAGGGTGCCTGACCTGCAGGTTCGGGTGGTGTGCGGTGTGGGCGTCGCGGGCGATATCTTGACGCTGAAATGACGCTCTCCGGGGCATCCTGACGCTCGTTCTGATGGGTAGTCAGGTGCTTTGTGTAGCTGGTCAAATGGTCTGCTGGCTGCGCGGGCGTGGCAGGTTGCCATGGACTTCGTGGTGCCAGGCAGTCTTGCTCAGCCACATGTACGTAGTGCCCAGTAGGTTCTTCGTCCACTGAGCCTCTCAGGGTCAGTAAAACCCCGAGCGCCGGACGTTGGCTTGAAATTGGCGTTTTACATGCTCACGCCTAGAAGTGGAGCCGGGTCGTCACGTACGGGCCCTGGCTACTAGACTCATTGGTCGTGTCAGACACCCAGTACGAAGACCTGTTGCAGTTGGTGCTTACCTCGGGGACGGCCAAGTCCGACCGGACGGGCACCGGAACCCGAAGTGTCTTCGGGCACCAGCTACGCTACGACCTCTCGCAGGGCTTCCCCCTGGTCACCACCAAGAAGGTGCACCTCAGGTCCATCGTGTACGAGCTGCTGTGGTTCCTGCGCGGCGACTCGAACATCAACTGGCTGCATGAGCACGGCGTCTCGATCTGGGACGAGTGGGCCGACACAAACGGTGAGCTCGGCCCCGTCTACGGCGTGCAGTGGCGTTCCTGGCCCCACCCCGACGGTCGGCACATCGACCAGATCAGCGAGGTTCTCGCCATTCTGCGCAGCGACCCGGACTCCCGCCGGATGATCGTCTCCGCCTGGAACGTTGCCGAGCTGGACAAGATGGCGCTCGCGCCGTGCCACGCCTTCTTCCAGTTCTACGTCGCGGACGGCAAGCTCTCCTGCCAGCTGTACCAGCGCAGTGCGGATCTGTTTCTCGGCGTGCCGTTCAACATCGCCAGCTACGCCCTGCTGACGCACATGGTGGCGCAGCAGGCCGGCCTCACACCGGGCGACTTCGTCTGGACCGGCGGTGACTGCCACATCTACGACAACCACGTCGAGCAGGTTACGGAGCAGCTGTCGCGCGCCCCGTTCGCATTCCCCGAACTGCGTCTGCGCCAGGCCGATTCGCTTTTCGACTACGCTCACTCCGATGTGGAGATGCTCGACTACCAGCACCACCCGGCCATCAAGGCCCCGGTCGCGGTATGAACGTCGGGCTCATCTGGGCACAGACCCTCGATGGCGTGATCGGCGCGGACAATGCGATTCCGTGGCGGGTGCCCGAGGACATGGCTCACTTCAAGGCGACCACCCTCGGTAGTGCGGTGGTGATGGGGCGCAAGACGTGGGATTCGCTGCCTGCGCGATTCCGTCCCTTGACCGGGAGGTGCAACATCGTGGTGACGCGCGATCCCCAGTGGGCGGCCGAAGGTACGGAGCGTGCCGGGTCCATCATCGAGGCGCTGCAACTCGCAGCCGACCCGTCGGAGCGGGCCGCCCCTGCCACGGTGTGGGTGATCGGCGGCGGTGAGATCTACCGGGCCGCCCTGGCATACGCCACGACGCTCTCGGTGACTGAGGTCGAGGTGACGCTGGACGGCGACACCTATGCCCCGACACCGGACTCGACGTGGGTCGTCAGCGAGGACACAGACTGGCAGTCCTCGACTGCCGGGCTGCGCTACCGCTTCCGCGGATACACCCGGCGTTGCCCCGCAACCCCGGTCGACGCCTGAAACGGTCCGCGATGTCGCGGTAGGACACTCCGGGTGGCCACCTCTCGTCCAGGGGGAGCGGCCACCCGCACTGTCAACAGATGTGGCTGGCTCGTCCGGCGACCACTTGGCTTTCGGCCCACGACTCTTCGTCCACGGGTGACCGCAACACGGTTCGGCCGAGGCCGGTCAAGTGCACGGGCTCCCGTACTGCCTGCAAGGCAACGATGAGTGCCAGCCGCTCGGCTGCGTTGAGACCGCATTCCCATGCCACCGTCACATCGCCGTCGCCTGTGGCTGAGATGAGTTCGTGGACTCGCTGTCGGGGTAGGCCGGGCGTACGCGCACCTCGGGGCCCAGAGGCGCTGACGCCCTCGGGGCGGCTCCCTCTCGCAACAGAACGTCGGCCAGCTCCGCGTCGCTGCTGCGCAGAACATCGAGAGAGAACTGTGCGGTCCTCGTGATCAGCGACCAGGCCAGTCGACCGAGGTCAAGCCTTCCTCAACGCTGCTCAAGGGTGTGCCACCAGCGGAGGCTCTGCCGCGAGACCTCCTGAATCGCTGCCACCTGCGGTCTGCGCTCGGCGTCGCACTGGGCCAGAGCCTTATCGATCCGCCGACTTTGAAACAGCCCTGACCAGGCGGCTGAACACGATCGTCGCACCAAAGCACAACGCGATCAGGCCGAGCAGAACAGTGGGTTGCCACGTCCCGCCATCCTTCGTGGTTACGGTGAAACTTCAGTCGCGCCGACTACCTGATCGTGGACGAGGCACAGTTCCTCGACCCCGATCGGATCGACCAGCTCGCCCGCACTGTCGACGACCTGGACATCGACGTCTTCGCCTTCGGTATCACCACCGGCTTCCGCTCCAAACTCTTCCCGGGCTCGCAACGCCTGGTCGAGCTGGCCGACCGGGTGGAGGTGCTGCAGGTCGAGGCGCTGTGCTGGTGCGGCGCGCGGGCCACGCACAACACGCGGACGACCGGCGCCGAGGTGGTCGTCGAGGGCGCCCAGGTCGTGGTCGGTGACGTCGACCACCTGCCGGACGAAATCGGTTACGAGGTGCTGTGCCGACGCCACCACAGGCGCCGGATGACGTCCGCGGTGGCGTCGGCCGGGGCCCTGCTACCCGATGTACTGCCCGTCGACCCGGTCGCCGGGGCTTCCGGGGTCAACGGGGCGACCGTACGATCGTGAAGACCGCGCCCTCCGGGTCCGCCACGGTCGCCATCCGGCCGCTGGAGCCCTCCCGGGGCGGTTTCAGTACGTGCCCGCCGAGCTCTGTCACCAGGTGCGCCGACGCATCGGTGTCCTCGACCTCGAAGTACGTCATCCAGTGCGCCCCCCTGTCCCGCGGCAGGGCATGGCCCACCCCGTGCACGGAGGCCACCGGGCGGCCGTCCGCGTGCAGGGTCAGATAGTCGAAGTCGGCCGAGACGACCGCCTCCACCTCGTAGCCGAAGACGGCCTGGTAGAACTTGCCGACCGTGGCGGTCTCGCGGGTCACCAGCTCGTTCCAGGTCGGCGTGCCGTGCGTTCCGGCGAGCGCCGTGCCCAGATGCGCGGCGGCCTGCCAGACCCCGAAGACCGCGCCCGCGGGGTCCGACGCGAGGACCAGCCTGCCTGCCTCGCCCGCGTCGAGCGGGCCCACTGCGACCGTGCCGCCGTAACTCCTGATCGCCTCGGCCGTGGCGTCGACGTCCTGGGTGGCGAGATAGGGCGTCCACGCGATGGGCAGGTGTCGGTCGCGCGGCAGCTGCCCGATGCCGGCGATCTCCTTGCCGTCGAGCAGCGCACGTGCGTACGGGCCGAGCTGCTGCGGTCCCGGCCGGAACTCCCAGCCGAACAGTGTTCCGTAGAACTCCTGGGTCGTCGCCAGGCCGTGCACCATCAGGCTCACCCAGCAGGGCGCTCCGGGCGTGCGCCACCGGGTCGCTGCCTCGGTCATCGTCGTTCTCCTCGGACCATTGGAGTGGTCGTGCGGGGACATGGGCGCGCCGTTGTAGGCACTCACCCGTGCAGATGCTTGCATCACCTGTCGCGCGACGCGCCACGGCCGCGCCGTTTTCCGCTGCTTCCCGCAGGAGATTGGCCGATTTGCTATTTCGCGTCCATTGCGGCGCCAATGTCGCGTGGTGTCGGACTCCATGGGAGCTGCGCGAGGATGGCACCCATGAATGCCATCATCACCGCATCCGAACTCGCGAGCGACTTGGCGGGACACCGGCCGCCGGTCCTCCTGGACGTCCGCTGGCAGCTGGGTGGGGAGCACGGCCTCCCCGCGTACGTGGCCGGGCACATCCCGGGCGCGGCCTTCGTGGACCTGGACGAAGAGCTCGCCGGGCCGCCCGGAGCAGGTGGACGCCATCCGCTCCCCGAGGTCGAGGCCTTCGGCGCGGCGATGCGCCGGGCCGGCGTCCGCTCGGACACCCCCGTGGTCGTATACGACGGCGGCCAGGGCTGGGCCGCGGCGCGCGCGTGGTGGCTGTTGCGCTGGACGGGCCACCAGGACGTCCGGGTCCTGGACGGCGGTCTCGCCGTCTGGACGGGCCCGGTCGACTCGGAGGTCCCGGCTCCCGGAGCCGGCGACTTCTTCCCGGTGCCGGGCTCCCTGCCGCTGCTGGACGCTGACGGCGCCGCCGGATTGGCTCGAAGTGGCCTGCTGCTCGATGCCAGGGCCGCCGAGCGGTACCGGGGCGACGTGGAACCGATCGACCGGGTCGGCGGGCACATCCCGGGCGCGGTATCGGCCCCGACCTCAGAGAATGTGGCCCCGGACGGCCGCCTCCTGCCCGCCGCGGCGCTGGCTGACCGCTTCGAGGCGCTGGGCGCGGGCAAGGCCGCGGCGGTCGGCGTGTACTGCGGCTCGGGTGTCTCGGGAGCCCACGAGGTGCTGGCCCTGGAGGTCGCGGGCATCCCGGCGGCGCTGTACGCGGGGTCCTGGTCGCAGTGGTCCGCCGACGGATCGCGCCCGGTGGCCACCGGCCCCGAACCGCAGTAGCGGCAGGGGCGGGGAGGAAACGTCACCCCGCATGAGGAGGTCCCCGTACGCGATGCGTACGGGGACCTCCTCATGCGGGTGTCTAGTCCTGCTTCTTGCGGCGCGTACCGAAGACGATCTCGTCCCAGCTCGGCACGGCAGCCCGCCGACCCGGACGGACCCCGTCGGCCTCCGCCTGACGGTCCGTCGTACCGGTGAGCCGGTCGCGGTGCCCGGCCACGGCGCGCGGCATGAGCACATCGGCGTACGCCGATCCGGCCCCGGCGGAGGCCGCCGGGGCGGCGGGCTCCTCCTCGGGCTCCTGTGCGGACGAGGGCTCGTCCCTCGGCGGCTCAGGCGGCGGCGCGGGCCGCTCCGGCACCACCAGGTCGCCCCGGAAGCTCGGCACGGCCTCCAGCAGGCTGGTCAGAGAGTCCCGCTCACTGGCGGTGATCTCCTCGGGCTCGGCGGCCGAGGGCGGCGCGGGAGCGCTCGGCCGCTCCAACTGGCGCTCCAGCTGGCGGTCGAGGGCACGGTCCAGCGGCCGGTCGAGCGTGCGGTCCAGCGGCCGATCGCGCGGCAGCCTGGCGATCCGCGGGACGAACGGGAAGCTCGGCTCCGGCGAGGCAGTCATCGCCGAGTCGTCCGCCTCGCCGATCAGCGCGCGCGCCTCGCCGTCCACCGCCTGGACCAGGCGTCGCGGCGGGTCGTACGTCCAGCTCGCGGAGTGGGGCTCTCCGGCGACGCGGTAGACGAGCAGGACCTCCCACGTGCCGTCGTCGCGCCGCCAGGAGTCCCACAGGACGGTCTCCTTGTCGGCGCCGCGCAGCAGCAGTCGCTCCTGCACCGCCTCGCCGAGTTGGGGTCCGGTGTTCTCGCCGGGGCGGCGGACGGGGGTCTTCCTGGCGCGCTCGGCCATGAACGCGCGCTCGGCGAGTACGGGGCCCTCGAAGCGGCGGACGCGGTCGACGGGGATGCCGGCCTGCTGGGCGACTTCCTCGGCGGAGGCACCCGCACGTATCCGTGCCTGGATGTCGCGAGGGCGAAGGTGGCTCTCGACCTCGATCTCGATCTGGCCGAGACGGGCGCGGTCGTTGCGCACCGCGGCACGCAGCCGCTCATCGATCGGAAGCGTGTACTCCGTGCTGTCAGCAGCCTTCAGCACCAGTCGTGTGCCGTCATTGGAGACGGCCACGACACGCAGTTCGGGCATGGGGACCTCCCGGGTGGTGCCTGCCGACGTCACGTGCGTCGCTGCTTCCGCTAGTCGAGTGTGGCCTGCCCGGGTGCAGCCTGCCACAACCTTACCGAGTTGCCCGGCGTGTCGGGCATCAGCCCTGGACCGCCGTTATGGCACGGTTACCTATTTGCGACGCAAAGTGACCGACTCGTCACTCTGTGCAGCAGGCGCCCGTGCGGAACCGCGGCGCCGCCGGATCGAGTGCCGCTTTCCGGCCCCCTACCGTAGGTCCCGGACGCCCAAGTGGGAGACCGGCCCCAGGGCTCGCCACAGTACTCCATTCGGGCCACTGGGGTGGACCGGCGCGCCACCGAAGTTCTTCCGGGGCGCGGGAGTTGAACGAATCGATTCGTCTCTCCGTGGGGCCGCCGCGCGTTCCATGGGGTGTCCTGCTTCACAGAATCACCGGAAACGGAACTATTCGCTTCGCCCAATTGTCCTTGTCTGATGCAAGGTGCAACAGATGGGCAAGCAGAGGCTGGGCATGGGCGGTAAGCCGGAAACTGACATAAACGATCAGAAAAAGACGCGGCTCGACCTGAGCGTGCCGCAGGTGGCGGGAAGCGCCCTGGCGGCGGTCGCGGCGGCGGTGCTGGCGTCGACCCTCGGGGTGTACGGGACGATGATCGGCGCCGGAGTGGTGAGCGTCGTGGCGACCTGCGGCGGCACGATCTTCCAGCACCTGTTCCGGCGCACCGGGGAGCAGATCCGTGAGGTCACGGTCCAGGTGAAGCCGAAGGGCCGTCAGGTCCCGGTCCGTGATCCGCGCGGCCCACACGATCCGCATGATCCGAAGGAGTTCGACGACGCGACTCGGGTGATGCGCACGGTGGGCCTGCCCAGCGACATCGCGGGCGCGCCGGACCGTACGCAGCTGCTGTGGAAGGCGGACCTGCCGGACGAGACGGCCGAGGAGTTCACCGACGGCACCACGCACGGCACGCGCGTCCGGGGCTGGAAGCGCTCCGTGATCGCTGCCGTCGTCGTCTTCGTGGTGGCCATGGGCGGGATCACGGTGTTCGAACTGGTCTCGGGCGGCGACCTCAGCGGCGGCAAGGGCACGACATTCTCGAATGTCGTACAGGGCAGGGACCAGAAGAAGGACCCGCCGTCCGACGCGCCGTCCGACGCGCCGTCGGACGCCCCAGGCACCGGTTCGCCGAGCCCGGAAACCGGCTCGGGCGGCGAACCGACACCGGACAAGAGCACCGGGACCGGCGGCGGCGCCCCCTCGCCCGACCCGTCCTCGTCGCCCCCCGACACCGGCGGCGACCCGTCGAAGCCCGTCACACCGACCCCCACGCCGACCCCGACACCGTCCGGCTCCACCGGCGGTGACACGGACGACTCGGACAAGGGCACCGGCAGCACGGCGGACAGCGGCAGTGGCAGCGGAACCGGCAGCGAGCGGGACGCGCAGAACGGCGCCACGCCAGCCCCGTGACTGCCCGTCCCCTGACCACCCGTCACGCGGGCCGCTCGCCCCACGAGCGGCCCGCGCGGAGTCAGTCGCCCAGGACCCGCCGCAGATAGTCGTTGGCGAACAGCCGGTCCGGGTCCAGTCGGTCGCGCAGGGCCGTGAACTCGCCGAAGCGCGGATAGACCCCGGCCAGGTACTCGGCGTCGCGCGTGTGCGCCTTGCCCCAGTGCGGCCGGCCGCCGTGCGCGGTCATGATCTGTTCCACCGCGGTGAAGTACGCCCGGTGCGGGGTGCCCTTGTACAGGTGCGCCGCGATGTACGCCGTCTCCCGGCCGGCCGCCGTGGAGAGCGTCACGTCGTCCGCCGGGGCGGTCCTGACCTCCACCGGGAAGCTGACGCGCAGCGGCGAGCGCTCGATCATCGCCTTCACTTCGCGCAGCGCCGTGACCGCGGCCTCCCGGGGGAGCGCGTACTCCATCTCCAGGAAGCGCACACGGCGCGGGCTGGTGAAGACCTTGTACGGGATGTCCGTGTACGTACGGGCGGACAGGGCCCGGCTGGAGAGCCGGGCGACCGCGGGCACCACGGGCGGCACGGCCCGGCCGAGCGAACAGGCCACCTGGAAGAGGCCATTGGAGAGCAGCTCGTCCTCGACCCAGCCGCTGACCCTGCCGGGCGGGGCGGCGGGGCCCACGCTGCGGTTGTTGCGCTTGGTGTTGCAGTTCCCGGTGTGCGGGAACCAGTAGAACTCGAAGTGTTCGTTCTCGGCGAAGTGCTGGTCGAACTCGGCGGTGACCCGGTCGAAGGCCATCGGCTCCTCGCGGGCGGTCAGCAGGAACACCGGCTCCACGGCGAAGGTGATCGCCGTGACCACGCCCAGCGCGCCGAGCCCGAGCCTGGCCGCCGCGAAGACCTCCGGGTTCTCCTTTTCCGAACAGATCAGCCGCGAGCCGTCCGCGGTGACCAGCTCCAGGGCGCGGATCTGCGCGGCGGTCGACGCCGAGTCGCGGCCGGTGCCGTGCGTGCCGGTGCTGGTCGCGCCGGCGACCGTCTGCTCCATGATGTCGCCCATGTTCGTGAGCGACAGACCCTCCCGGGCCAGGGCCACGTTCAGGCGCTTGAGCGGGGTGCCCGCCTCCACCGTCACGGTTCCGGCCGCGCGGTCGATGTCGCGAATGCCGGTCAGCAGGTCGGGGCGTATGAGCACACCGTCGGTCGCGGCGACCGCGGTGAAGGAGTGGCCGGTGCCGACCGCCTTGACCCTCAGTCCGTCCTCGGCGGCCCTGCGGACCGCCTCGGCAAGCTCGTCGACCGAAGCCGGGGTCACTTCCCGCACTGGGCGGGCGGTGACATTCCCCGCCCAGTTACGCCACGTGCTCGCCGTCCTGGATGTGGTGGCCATCTGCCCCATGCCCTCCCCGAGTCGGTACCGGCCTGCGGAGCCGGCGGTAACCGAGGACCGCCACCACGGCCGCGAGAGCTCCCGCCACGGCGGGCACCGCGTACCCCGCTTCCGCCCCCGCCGCGTCGACCACCCAGCCGGCGGCCGAGGAACCGAGAGCGACTCCGACGGCGAGCCCGGTACTGGTCCAGGTCATGCCCTCGGTCAGCTTGGAGCGCGGTACGTGCTGCTCGACGAGGGCCATGGTGGTCACCATCGTCGGTGCGATGGAAAGGCCCGCGACAAAGAGCGCCACGGCCAGAAAGGGAAGGTTCCCGGCCAGTTGGAGGGGGATCATACTCACGGCCATCGCGCAGACACCCACCAGCCACCTCGTGGAGGCGGCGCCCTTGAGGTGCAGCAGACCGAAAACGGCTCCCGCGAGACACGAGCCGAGCGCGTAGACCGCGAGGACGAGGCTGGCCGCGGCCTTGTGGCCCTCCGCCTCGGCGAAGGCCACCGTGACGACGTCGACCGCCCCGAAGATCGCGCCGGTCGCCACGAAGGTGGCCACCAGTACCTGGAGCCCGGGGGAGCGCAGCGCCGAGCCGCTCGTGTGCTGCTCACGCGGGTGCGGGACGGGCTCGGTCGCGCGCTGCGAGGTCAGCCAGAACACACCGGTCACCAGGAACAGGGCGGCGATCAGCGGGCCCGCCTCGGGGAACCAGGCCGTCGAGAGACCGATGGAGATGATCGGGCCGAAGATGAAGCAGAGCTCGTCGGCGATCGACTCCCACGAGTCGGTTCGCCAGGGTGTAGGTTCGTACCCAACTTTCGAGATTGCGCTCTGACCTGCGGAAACGCCGAAGCCCCGGCCGCATGGCCGGGGCTTCTCGATGTGCAGCCGGGGTTGCCCGACGCAGTGTTGTGTGGGTGGACGGGGGCTGCCCGGCCACGTGATCGGAGCGTACCGTCCTGGGCGCTGCGGAGTGTTCTGCTTGCGGAGCGCTCCGCTGACCTGCGTCACACGCGTGTCACACACGTCAGCGGAGTGACTTGTAGGGCCAGTACCTGTCGCGCGTGGCCGTCGCATCCTTCACCGCACCCGTGGTCGGGGGCTCACTGGAGTGAGGAGCAACTCAGTGCCCCGTTCGTACAGCAGGTAGCATCGCGCGTTCGTACCAGGTCTGCTCGCGATGGAGTGGCTGCCTGTCCATGCGGTACCAGCGATACGGAACATGGGTACATCCGAGGTTGCGTAGAGCCACGATGCGGTGATGCCCGTTGGCCACGTTCAAGGTCGTGCCCCGGGCCATGATCTCCACCTTGGCCCGAAGGCCCTCCCAGCGGATGCTCTCGATCAGTTCCTCCATCTTCGTGCGCTCTTCTGGGTGCCACTCGTACCGGGCCTCGGTGGCCCTCCAGGAGGGGTAGTCCATGGAAGCGATGTCGTCGTCAACGAACCTCGCCAGCGGGACAAGGTGACGCCGTCGAAGGACGTCCGGAGATGGGTTGTTCAGAAACGACTCGTCGTAAGTAACCACTGTCCGCTTTCTCGAACTCGGTCTGCTATCGGGTGAGGTTCTTGTCGCCTGAAGGGGCGGCTAGGCTTCCCGTGTGTGGGTCAGGCTCCCACGCTTCTGAAGGGCTTCTTGTGCGGCCAGTATGAAACGCGCATGGCGGTCGGAATCATGCCTCGCGGGTAGTGGCCGAGTTGCCATGCGAAGCGGTAGCAGTGAGCCAGCCAAGCTAGCGCGATACGGGTGGCGTTGGTGGCGTCGAGCCCGGCCTCGGCCAGGGTTGCGAGGTCTGTGGTCATCTGCTCGTTCATGCGAACCGACAGATGCTTCGGAGCCTTCTTGGGCGGGGTCCGGGAGGATATTCCAGGACCTGCCTCGGTGGTCATTTACCGGAGCTTCTCTCTGAGTATGCGAGAACCCCCTGAAGAAATATCCGTCAGGGGGTTCGCTGCCGTCTATCCGCGCGTGCAGCTATACCTAGCCCGCCGCAGGATGACGCACCGTGGCGGATGCGAGAACTGTCTGCACCTCCGCCACGGTTTCGTAGAGCCATGCTGCTTCCAGAACCGGATTATCCGCCGCCGTGTGCTGCGGCCAGCCCACGTAATGTCCCTCCAGGCGTTCCACCTCCGCGTGGAGGGCGCTGAGCGTGGCCCGAAGGGTCTTAACGACATCTTCCGCAGCTCCTTCGAAATTCTTTGGGTATGTAAGCAGTGCCTTTACACTCCCATCGATATCGCTGGTGACCGGAAGAACACTGCACCCTCCCTTTTCCAGGAGTGAAGCCAATCGCGCAGTTCGGCGCCGCTGGAAGTCGTAGTAAGTGTCAGGCCCGATAGGGCCCCCAGCGTTCACGTTGTACACCCACTTGACCTCTACGAGATCCTCGCTGAATCGTTTGAGTTTGTACCCGTGAGAACCACGAGAACCCGCCGACCACGGCACCTCCTGAGCCTCTGCCAGAATGGCCAGGACTGTAGTACGTTGATACACGTTCTTTCCTCCCTGAATGTAAGCATCCCGTGCCGCGTTCAGTGCGGGTTTGAACGGGACTGTAGCAGAGAATGCTGATCGTTACTTGAGTGTCCTAATAAACTCTCGCTTGGGGCACTTCCCCTTGCCGCTCTCCAAAAAAGAAGCACCCTCCAGGCCAAATTTCTGGAGGGTGCTCATTCAGCTCTTGCACGATCTAGGAGCCTGCGGCCTTCTCTGCGCGTTCCTGAACTTCACGGTGCGTTGCTATGCACTGGAAGTTCACGCACTTCTCGCAATGCTTACATTCCGAGCGATTGGTCCCCTCCGGCAGCCGCTTTCCGCAGTCTGCGCACCGTTTATTTTGGGGCTGGGTTTCCGTATCCATCTGCTCTCCTGTGCTTCGAAACATCAATGACTCGGCAGTCCGCTCTGTTACGAGAACTCAGGCTCGGGCGGGACGGCCCGTAGACCTGGCTCTGTCAGCTGAGCGTGTCCGAGATGTTCACCACGACTTGCGTCGCGTGGTGCTGGTCCAGGGCGTCTGTCTTGGTTGCCGGTTCGGGGCGGTGCCGTACGCGCCAGCCTGCGCGCCAGACATAGGAAACGATCGTGTCTGCTTCGCGGAGTGTGGCCACTTCGTAGGTATCGAACTTGCCCTCACGGCAGACGGTCTTGTGGAGGACCGCATCGTCGGAATCTATGAGGAAGGTGTGCCAGTCCCGTAGGGACTGACGTTTCCCCCCAGCCCTCGCAGACTGTTCACCGAGGCGGACGAGTCTCTTGTTCTGCCACCTGAGTTTCTTCAGTTCGCTTTGCTCGCGCCTGTTTCGGACGAACTCAGCTATCTTTCCCACGGTTTTCCTCCTGCGCTTCCTTACGGGCCTGCATCTCACGGTGCTTCATGCTGCCCCTCCGCTGTGCACACCAAAGGAGCCTATCCGAAGGGACGGACAGGCTCCTTTGGTGTGCATGTGCGGTCTGCGTCACAGGAGGCGGAGCATGCTAGTCCCTGTGAACGAGGCTGCGGAGCTTCTCCCGGGTCTCTTCGTCAGTGGAGAAGAGGACGGTGCCTTGCATGCCTCGGGTGAGGAGAACCTTGTAGGTGTTGCGGATGAGATGTTCGAACTCGTCTTGTTTGGCTCGGGCGACGACGGTGTCTTTGCTGGCCTTTTTGTCGGCGATCCAGAGGCCATCGCGCCAGACGAGGTCGGGTCCGAAGATGACGCCGTTCCAGTCGTATTCGAAGCCTTGGGCGGTGTAGATGCAGCCAACTTGGGAGAATCCGGCGGGGTCGGTTGCCCAGAGGTTCTTGGAGGGGAAGCCGCCGACACTGCGGTCGCCTTGTACGTTCCAGGGGTGTTTCCAGTCCCATACGGGGAGGGTGACGTCGTCGACGAGGCCGACGAAGTTCTTGTCGTCATCGAGGACGGGTTCGCTCCAGGGCCAGCAGAACCCGGCTGTCATGCGGGCCTGCTGCTTGCCATCGGCGGCACCTTGGTGGGAGCGCAGGATGGCTTCCAGTTCCTGGGGTGTTTCGGCGACCTGGACTTGGAAGTTGTCATCGCCGCTCCAGGGGATCGGGCCGCCTGGGGCGAGCCCGAGCAGGCGCAGGACCCATTCCTCGTAGGCGCGGCTGCCGCCGCAGCGGAACTGGCCGTCGAGGTTGACGTGGCGGACGGTAAGGCCCTTCGCCTTGGCGGCGTCGTCGATTTCCTGGGCGGTGCCCATTTCGCCGGGGCGGACGACTTGGTGTTCGTCGAGGAGGAAGACGGGGACGCGGGCGGCGTCGAGGAGTTCCTCGATCTGCTTGCGCTCGCTGCGCTTGTCTTTCGGGGTGAAGCGGTGGTTGGAGGATTCGCGGATGCGGTGGGCTTCGTCGCACAGTAGGACGTCGAGGGCGTTCTTCTCGGCGTGCGTGAAGTTGTTGAAGTAGCGGAACAGCTTTTGGATGCGGCTGTTTCCCTTGCCAGCGACCTTCTGAAGTGTGGTGGTGAACGACTTGGAGCCGGTGACATGGATGCCGGTGTAGTCGTTGCGGTACATCTCGCCGAGGAGCTGGATGGCGATGACGCTCTTGCCGGAGCCGGGACCGCCGGTGACGACGATGACTTCCTTGAAGTCGGACTGCCGGGCCTTCTTTACGGCTCGCATGACGAGCGAGTAGGCGACCTGCTGTTCGTCGAGGAGGTTGTACTGGCTGCGGTCCTTAATTTCGTCGGCAGCAACCTGCATGAGCTGTTTGCTGGGGGCGATGGCTTCAGGGTGCAGGTCGTCGGCGGCCTGGGCTCCGGATGTGGGTGCGAGGCGCTTGGTGAGGTACTCCTGGAACTCGCCCTTGCTGGAGCCGGTGAAGAGCCGTCCGTAATCGTCGTGGGGGAAGTCGAAGAGGGGGTCCACGCCGAAGTTTGTCGCGTTGTGGAGGTAGGCGGCCCCGCTGATGCGGTGTGCGTGGCCGTGCAGCGACTTAGTGAAGTCGGCGATGTGGTCGCAGTAGCGGCGTACCTGGGCGATGGGGTGAAGGCGGGCGATGTTTCCCATGCCCTTGACGACAACAAGGTCCTCGGAATCGGGTACTGGGGTCGCCTCGGTCCACTGCTTCAGCTCGACGACGACGTAAGATGGCTCGCCGGTTGTGGGGTGGGCTCCGGCGAGAAGGGCGTCCACGCGGTAGCTGGAGAGCGGGACCGGGTACTCCACGAAGACTTCGATGTCGCCGAGCCCTGCGTCGATGAGGGTGTTGGCGAGGGCGGGGAGGCTGTTTTGCCAGGACCGTTTTTCGCTCTCACCCGCGTTGTAACCGTGAGTGAATTTGAACTGCACGGCGAGATTCTCGGCGAGTGTGTTCGCGGAAGCTTCCTTGGCAAGGGCACGAGCAGACATACGCAGCAACGACACAGGACATCCCCAGGCAGCACGAAACGACGTGTGCGGGTGAGGCATGTCCGCGCCGATGCGCAGAAGCCCGATGGGCCGCAATCAGAACGCTGATCACTCTAATGGGCGCCACTGACATCCGGGGTGGGGCTGGGGGAAGGTACCTCGGCCCCACCTGCTCGGGCATGTGCTGGTGGGGCTGAGGTATGGGGGGTGGGCTCAGTCCTCGCGGTGGCCGCCGAGTTCGGCAAAGAGCAGGCCCATGGAGAAGCCGTCAGCCCAGTGTGCAGCCTGCGTAGTGACCAGCTCATCGAGTGGGGGCTTGTCGAGTTGGCGGATCTGGATGGCCTGGATGGAGCGCACGGAGGCGACGTGCACGAGGGTTGCTCCGTCGATGCGCTTCTTCCACTGCTCCTCGCGGTCCTCGCCCCAGTGGCCGCCGATGATGCTGTTGGTGGCACCGAGAAGGTTGTGGTCGGGGAGCTTCCCGAAGAGCGACGTCAGCTTGGCCTGCTCGGTATAGACCAGGGCGTACATGAAGCCCTCCATCCACACGTGGATGAATTGCCGGTGAATCTGGGTGGCTCCGGGGCGGGTGTTGCCCCAGAGGCCCTTGGTTTCCTCGGCACGCTGCATGGCCATTTTGTAGACGGCATCGAGGTCGACACGCTCGCCGATTTCGGTGGGGGTGGCCCGTCCGCCGCCTTGGGTGTCCCAGGCGACCGTCATGTCTGTCGCCTCGGCGATCCGCTCGTAGTCGAGGGTCTGGGGCGGGTTGGTGTTCTGTCCGTCGAGACGAGGGTCGTTGCTCATGCGGCCATGGCCCTTTCGTGTGCCTCCCGGATGTTGGCAGGAACGCGGCCACGCAGGTTGATGCTGTACCCGTTGGCCTTCGCCCAGTCGCGGATGTCAGCAGTGCTGGGACCGCTGTTTCCGGTCCTAGCCACCTTGGGGCGGTTGGTGGTGCTCCGGCCGCCCGTCTTGCGTCCGGCCTTGGCATAGGGATCGAGAGCGTCGCGGAGCTTCTTTGCGTTCTTCGTGCTCAGGTCGATCTCGTAGGCTTTTCCGTCGAGGGCAAACGTGATGGTCTCGTTAGCCTCGTCGCCGGAAAGGTCGTCGATGAGAAGGATCTGGACCTTCTGTGCCACTGGAATTCTCCTTGTGCTGATGGGGTGAAGGAGGCTAGCAGCCGCTGTCGTGCGGGCCGCTGGGGATGTATCCGTCGCAGTTGCTTGCTGACTGCGGAAGAGTTGCAACGTCCGTCACTTGAAAGTCTTTACGGACTCCCGCTTTGGACGCTTGGGCGCGTCCTCGGGGCCGCGCTCATAGTCGTCGACCCAAATCTTCTTCCGCAAGGAACTCTTCGGCCCATAGTGCTGCATTCGCCAGAAGCCCTCGACCTCTTGTCGATATTCGAGCTTCCGGCCGGTGCCCTCACTGTCGCTCGAACCTTGTGATGGCTTCGGTCGTGAGACCGCGTCGACCAGGGTTACTTCTGCCCAGTCGGAGGGTCGTCCCTTATTAGTCGCCTTCTTGGCCTGTGAGGCAGTGGGCGGGGAGAGCGATACAGCCGCGAAGCGCGGCAGGGTCATGCGATACCACATGGCGAAGGCTGGGTAGAGGAGTTCGGGCTCGACGGCGCGGCTCTGTCCTCGGAGCAGTAGGCGGACGTCGTTGTCTTCGGTCTCGCTTCCGAATCTCCCGTACAGCACGGGTTGGAGCGGGCCGACGTTTCTGCCGGGAGCCGGTGGTGGGCCTTCCTCGGTCATCGACCATGCAACCACCGTCAGCTTGCCCGAGGGGTCTTGCAGGCTGTCCCAGGAGAAGACCCGAAGGGGGACGTTCATGCCGTGGATGGCGAAGCCCAGCAGTGCGGCGTCCGCGTGGTCGAACCACATGAAGCCCTGGGGGGTCGGGGCGTAGTCGAGCATTCCGGTGTGGTCGTCCAGGTAATCGGCCATCTTGCATGTTTGCCGTACCTGCTGTTCGGAAGCCCAGAACAGCTTGGAGCCATGGAGCATCGGGGACATGGTCTTGCTCGGGTATTGCTCGTAGTGCGCTGTGGTTTCGTCTCGGAGCTTCGGCAACTGGCGAGGGTGCATGTCGTACCTACGGCTGCTTGATGTTGGTACCGGACGTCTTCATCTTCTCTTGGATCTCAGCCCACCGTGCCAGGGTTGCCTTGGCCTGGGGGACCGGCGGCTCCGGGTGTCTGCTAGTCACGCTCACTCCGAGTTCCAGCCCACGTCGAGGCGGTCGATGACCTTGCGGGCGCCGGGCCGGGCGAGCATGGTGCCGTCGGCCTCAACGAACTCGTACAGCCGCTCCTTGAGGTACATAGCCTGCTCGTAGGTGACGGTCATGTCGGCAGACTCGCCCCTAGGACGGCCGCGCCACATGAGGCTGTCCCATGCTTCCTTCGCGGTACGGCGCTCGGGCGTGTCTGGCGCCGTGTCCAGGAACTTACGGAAAGGGCGCAGCATCCCAGGGATGGTCACGGTGCGCTGTGCTTCTGGCACGAGGTCGCTTCTCCTGTCAGTTCCTTGAGGACGCGCTCGGACTCAGCGAGCACCTTTTTGCTGGTAAGGATCTCCTTGGGCAGCTTGAAGTAGTCGCTGCGAGCCTGGTCGAGCCGCTTTTGCGTCGCGGGGCGCTCACGGTTGGTGTACCCGACCAGTGCCAGGCGGGCTGTGGTGAAGGCTCTCTCCCAGTTCTCAATGGTGTTGAGATCATTCACTTTGAGCGACGTCTGGAGCGTCTTCACGGCTTCACTGAGACGTTCTTCTTCGTGGGTGATTTTTTCGGTGTAGAGGTCGATGAACCACTCGCACAGTTCCCCGGTATCGAAGATCACGGTGGTGTTGTATTCGTAGACCTCGGGCGGGAACGGTTCCATGTCAGCGGGTGCTTTGCGCATGAGCGAGCGGTACCGCTTGAAACGGGCCATGGTCAGGCCCGTGACATCGCAGAATTCCTGGGCCGAGATCATGACGTAGTTGCTCAAGGTGTCCTCTGTTCTTGCTGTCTGAAATGGGCCTTCATGCGCTCGGCCTCTTCGAGGAACCACGGGTCATGCCGGTATTCGGAGACCTTGAAGTGAGGGAAAATCTCCTCGAAGCTGCGGGCGATGTCCGCCATGCGCTCGCGCCGGGTCGAGGGGTCGCCCTCCTCCGCGACCTTGCGGAACTCGGCTGCCAACTCCTCACCCTTGACGGTCTGGTGGTAGAGGGAGTTGGGGTGGTCTTTCGTGCGGTTCCATAGGCCGTGCATGGTGCCAACGGCGTTGTTGACGAACGCCCTGTACTTGCTTGGAGGCCACTTGAACTCCGGGACCAACCGCTCGCAGCGGTAGGCGAGTTTGATCATGCGCATCGAGCGGAGTTCGCTCTCGACGCTGTGGTCCCGAAGGACGTTGTTGAACTCGTCGACCAGCTCCATGAGGGCTGGCTCGTCGATCTCGGGGTACCGCTCCTGACGCTTGCCCCAGTTCCAGCCGGGGAGCTTTTCCAGGAGTTCGGCCCTGGACGGCAGTAGCACGCCCTTCTTGTAGTTCGTCTTCTGTGAGGCGGCGAAGCTACCCAGAGCGTCGCCCTGTGGCGTCACGTAGGAGTTCTTCGGGACATCGCCTGTGAACTCCAAGTACGCCTTGAGCTTGCCGTACCGGTCCAGCCAGGACTCAGTAGTGTTGGTGAGGATGTGGAGCTTCAGCGCCTCATGCAGCTTGCTCTGCAAGACCCCGTCCTCGCCCAGAATCTCGATCGCGCTGGGCAGGGAGACCGACCTGTCCTGGCCGGTGAATTCCTGCTCGCCGAACTCCATCCGAGCCTGCGAGAAGCTGGAGTCCATCCGCTCGTCGAAGTCGCGGAGGCTGGAGAGCACGGCCCACACATGCCGGAAGTCGCTGCCCTCCAGGACCGTTTCAGGGCTCTCGCCAGGTGCGAGGTAAACCGGCAAGACGATGACGGACGGCTTGTCCTTGCCCGGGTGCAGACGCAGTGCACGGCCCACCGCCTGGGCGATGGCAATCTTGCTGGTCTTGGGGTCGGCGAACACGACGCTGTCGACCGACGGAACGTCCACGCCTTCGGTCAGAACCTGAATGTTCGAAAGCACTGTTGCGCCTCCCTCATCCGGGTTTGCCAGCTTGGCTAGCACTGCCCGCCGCTCAGAGGGGTTGCTGGTGCCGTCGACATGAAGCGCTTCGATGGGTACCCGAGTGACGGTGGAAGCTGTGCTGCCCAGTGTGTTGGTGAAGACGCGCGAGCGCTCGCGACGGCCGTGGAAGGCGATGATGCGGCGCAGGCCGTACTCTTCGACCGCGCGGGCGACGGCGATCTGGGCGGCGACCTGCGAGGTGGTCAGTTCGTCCCCCCGAGGCAGGCTCGTCTGCTCCAGGAGGACCTGGTGGACTTCCTCGTCGGCCACTAGGACCACTGCCACCCGGAAGTCGGACAGTAGCTTTTTTTGGATCGCGGCGCCGAAGGTGAGTTCGTAGACCCTCTCGCCATACAAGGACGGATCGTCCATGCTCACGACATCCTGCGTGCCGTCGCCAGCCGGGTGCACCTTTGCTGTGGCCGTCAGTGCGATCCGCGTGGTGGCGGGGATGCGGTTGTCGTCGAGCACGAGGGCGTAGGCGTGGCCGCCAGGTCCTGCGGTGCGGTGTGCCTCGTCGAGGACCATGACGTCCAGCGGAGGAAGATCTACGTCTGCTTCGTATGCTTCGGCAACGCGGGCTGCGGACTGGTATGTGCACAGCAGCAGCCTGATCCGGCCTGTCTCAGTGCGGAGGAACGTAGCGATCTTGTCGGAGTCGGTGGTGGCGTTCGCCTCGCCCACAGAAGGGTCGGAGAAGACAAGCAACCCGTCCACGCCGCCTGGCACATCACGCTGCCAGTCCTCGTACGTCTGCCGCAACAGTTCCTTGCTCGGAACCAGCAGCATGACCCTGCCGTCGTCCCCGGCCCGCTCAAGGGCCGCCATCCGACCGATGAGGGTCTTGCCCGTACCGCAGGCAAGTACGGCGAGTGCTCGCCCGGAGGGCCCTATGCTCCGAATCGCTTCCAGCGCTTCGATCTGATGCGGACGCGGTTGCACTGCGCGCTCCGTTCTTTCGTTCGTGATGCGGATGAGATGGCTGGGGGGTGGCCTAGTAGTCGTCGTCCCAGCGCTCGCCAGCGGCGCTCTCGTCGAACCAGTCCGGGGGCGTGGCAGAGTCGGGGTACACGGCCCGCACCTTCTGGAAGTGTTCCTCAGACGCGTCGTGACCGGCCCCGCAAACGGTAGATCAGGGTGCCCGCGCGGGACTCCTGGCCGGTGACCGAACCCTGGCAGGTGTGGTCCTTCTTGTGCCGGTCCAGGCACTCGCGCGGCTCTTCGGTCGTGCTCATATCTCTCTCCCCTGAGATCAAAAGCGGCCTGTGGCCGGTCGTACCTACGGGTGCTTGCGTGCCGGGGTGGTCAGTGCCCGCTGCACGTCCCAGCCCAGCTCCTTGAGGCGGTTGCGGAACGCTTCCTTGGACAGCGACTCGTGCCGGTCCGGGTGGGCGTACCACTCCCGAACTGTCTTGCTCGCGCCGTCCCACTCGAAGGTTTGGGTGTCGGGCTCGCGCGGGCCTCGCCTGGCATCAGGCTTCGGCTTGCCGCGCTTGTGGGCGTCGGGCTTCTGGAAGCGGCCAGCCGGAGTGGTGCGAGGCATCTCCGGGGCCTTGCCGAGGTCGTGGACGGTCTGGCTGACGCTGCCGTCGGACCAGAAGGTTGTCTCGACGGAGTTCGGCCCCCAGACCTTCTTGCCCTTGCCGGAGCTAAGTACAGCCACTGAGTCACCAAGGTTCAGGTCAACGATGATCTTCGTCGTCGGGTGATCACCGGACTCTGCGGGGACGGCGTTCTCGCGCAGCCAGACCGGGTCGTAGTGCCGCCCGTTGGCGTACGCCGCTTCTTCCATCTCCTCGACGATGTTGTGAGGGCCGTGCAGATCGTTCATCGAACGCTTCTCCTTGCAGGGGTATGGGTGATCAGGACGCCTTCTTGGGGACGCGGCGGCCACCGCGCACGGCGGGCTTCGTCAGGGCTTCCTCGACGCCCATGCCCTGGTTCTTCAGCCGGGCCTTGAACGTGGTGAGGCTCAGGCCGTCGATCCGGCTGGGGTGCTCGTACCACTCCCGTGCTGTCTTCGCCGTGCCGTTCCACTCGAAGATGTCCTTGTCGAAGTACTCGCCCACCTTCCGGCCTTGTGTGGGTGTGGAGCTGAGGTACCGGCCGTTGGAGGTGCTGCGTGGCATTTCTGGGGCCTTGCCGAGTCCGTAGCAGTTCTGGTCGATGCCGCCGTCGGGCCAGTAGACAACTTCGATCGACTGCGGCCCGTGGAGCTTCTGCCCCTTGGTGGAATCCAGCCGCTCCATGGAGTCGCCAACACCGAGGTCCACGATGATCTTCTTGACCGGGTTCGGACCCGCCTGGGCCTTGCGCGCGTTGTCCCGCAGCCACTTGCGGTCGTAGTGCTTCCCGTTGCGGTACAGCGCGGCCAGAGCCTCTTCCGCGATCTCGTCGAGTTCGCTCAGCTCTTCGGTGTCGTCCATCGTGCTTCTCCCCACGGTGTGAATTCCGTCCCTGCCAATGCGAGAGGGACGCAAGCGCCCTGCCCGAGCGTGAGTCGGGGTGACTGGCGGTCCAGTACAGGGCTGTCGTACCTAGCAGGTGCTGCTGGAGGGATCGGGCCCCTTGGTGAGCCGCGCGTGGATCTCCTGAAGATCACGGAAGGTGATACCCGTGTCCACGTTCTCTCCGTACTTGCCTTGAGTGACCGGCAGCACCATCTCGTCCGGCTCGGTGTAGCCCTTATAGACATAGATGAGCTGGGCGAGCTTGTCGGCCAGGGTGACAGGCGGCGCAGGCCAAGCGGCGAAGAACTCCGCGTCTGCCTTCTTACGCTCGATTTCCTCGGCGGCCTCGCGGGTGATGGTCCTGACCGCGATGCGGAACGCTTCTACGGCTGACTTCTGGCCGGAGCAGTAGGACCGGCCCCACTTCGAGGCTCCCCAGCCATACTGAATGTCGTCCTTGACCTCGTAGCTCACGCCGTCGTGCCGGAACCAGAGATAGTTGCCCTTGCGCTTCAGCTCAATACCGTCGATGACGTCCACGACGTCATCGGACTCAGGGGTGGTCACAGTGACTCCTTCTTCTCTTGCTGGTTTTCTCGCTCGTACGCAGCTACGAACCGGCGGTCGTCAACCAAACGGTCTTGGATCTGCTCACGCTCTTCGCGGAGTTTGGAAAGCGCGGTTTTGAGGCTGGTCTCTTGCTCAGCGATCCATGCCAGCTTCGCGGTGTCTTCGCGTAGCCGGACAGAGACGATCGCGTACCGGGAGTCCCGGTCGTCCTCTGCGCGGTGGACCTGCGCCAGCTCTAGGCGCTTTTCGAGGAACGGGAGCATTTCGTCGCGGACCCAGTAAGAGTCGAGCGCCCCGTGCCCGCGCTTCTGCGCACTGGTATCCCGCCATTTCTTGCAGACTTCCTTGGGCATGTCCTCATGGCGGGACTTCCACTTGGTCAGGGCGCCCCGGGTGTAGCCCGTCATCTCAAGGATCTCCTCCGAGGAGATCAGCTCTTCCTCGCGGCCCTTGTACTCCTCGCGGTACCACTCGTCGTCTCTTGGCATCGTCAGTCCTCAGTAGCCTCCGGTGAACAGAGGCCAGCGTAACTGTCCACCGGTTCGGAGTACTAGGACAGTCTCTACCGGCTGGGGAAGTACGGACGCACCTCGGCGGGCAAATACCGAGCGGACAGGGTCAGCAGCTCCCGGGCGGCCAGGAGCTTCGCCACCTCGCTCGCCCCGTCCACGCTGGCCTCCAGACGGCTGGAGGCCGTGTAGTAGAGCATCTGCCGGGCCCGGTTGATCAGCTCCATCACGGCCGGGAAGTAGCCGCCCTCCTGGTACAGCAGTCGCGCCGCCGTCGCCGTCTCGGCCTGGTAGAACGCGACCATGCTTCGCATTCCGTACCGTTTCATGTTGGAGATCGCCTCGACGGAGGTTGTCGCCGACAGGTTCTTCGCAATCGAGGTGGCCTCCTCCTCCAGCTCCTGGAGTCTCACCGGCAGTCGCTTCAGCTCCTCGCGCCAGTTGTCGAAGCGGGTATAGGAGTGGCGAGCATCGCGGTACGCCTTCCAAATCGCGCCGCTGCGCCACTCCATCTCCAGCAGAGCGGAAACCAGCTCGGCCTTGCGGACGGGCCACCGACCGGACGACAGCTCCATGTGCATCTCGCCCAGCTCGTCGACCGTCAGCCGCTCCAGCTCCGGGCGCCGCTTAGACTCCAGACGCGTGCGGTGCATCTCCTCGTAGTCGTGCAGAGCCTTCCAGAGCTTGTCGATCTCGGTGGCCTGCGTCTCGAAGTCGGGCAGGGAAGCTGCGTCGACCAGCTCCTTCAGGTGCTCCACCCGTATACGCAGCCACGGGTCGACCATGTTCATGTAGTCCTTCTCGCTCATAGCGTCCTCATCAGGCCAGGGAGCAGCAGCACCGATCTATCACGGGCCACTGACATCTATCCGGGAAATACGAACGGCAGCACAGGAGGGAGACTTGCTCCGCTCGTGCGCTGCCGTTGGTGCCCTGCGCCGGGATCGAACCGGCGCGCAGCCGACCAGGACCAGGGCTGTCGTACCTATGCGGCGAGGTCGTGACCTGCCGGAACCTGTATCTCGACCAGATCTCGCAGCGTGAAGAACGCGATGCCGCTCTCTACCTCGTCCGCCGTGGAACGTCCCTCATCGACATAGCGGACGGCCACCCAGCACGGGCTATTCCAGTCGATCTTGTTCATGATCTTCACGGTGAGGTCGCTGCCGTCTCCGAACATCTCGGCGACGTCGTCTCCGTCCTTCCAGACGTCGAAGACCTCACGCCACTTTCCGTCCACCTTGATCGTGTCGGTCTCCAGCAGCTCCTCGGCGCGCACCGTAACCGTTGCCCACACTCGGCGGGTGGATGCTGCGGCGGCGGGTGCCGGAGACAGCGTGGGGGCGTACGGATGCTTCTTCTTGTTCCTGCGGCGACTCATCTGACGCCCCTCCTCGGTTCCTGATCGTTGGACACGTCACAGCTATCAGCCCCCTGCCGAGCAGTGTTAACGCTCGGGTCGGAGGCGTCGTACCTAGCGCACAGGCTCGTAGCCGGGGCCGCGCAGGTCGAGCTTGATGATCATTTCGTTTGCCTCGTCCACGGCTTCCAGCAGCGTGCTGCTGGCGTAGTCGCCGAAGAAGTTCCCGTCAGGGGCGCCGCTGCTGTACAGGTACCAGCCGCTGTCACTCCGTTCGATCTTGGACCTGCGACGCTTCTCCAACTCGTAGGTCACCCCGAACAGCTCGGTCTGGTACTTGCCACTCGGCTGACGCTCCCAACCGACGCCGCCCTCACCCTCGATGAGCTTCTTGCCACACCACTGGATGCGCTTAGCCACGGAGCAGCTCCAGGTTCGACAGTGAGGCCCACCGGGCTGCGTACTGCTTGGTGGCACCGCCTGGGTCCGACCGGTAGACGCCGAGGTCCCACTCCTTCGGCAAGCCCTCGGCCGGAATGGTCGCCACGACGAACTTCCCGTCCAGCTCCGCCAAGATCAGTCGACGGCCAGCCACCGGGTAGCAGAGCTTCACCTCGAAGCCCTGGACCATCACCGGGTCCTTCACCACAGGGGCGTCGAATCCGGTGGGCGGGATGTAGAGCGGCAGGCCGTTGACGAGCTTGTTAGAGAACGTGCCTCTGGCCTGCGGGATGATCCCCTCGGCGCCAGGCGGATAGTTCTCAGCGTCCGCAGCATCGGAGGCTGCCTGGTAAGTGCGCAGCAGGACGCCCCCCGCGCGCTGAATATGATCCTGCTCTCTGATGGTGGATACCGAGACTTCCTCCACCGCCCTTTCGAATCCCGTCCCACCAGAATGCTGGACGAGGGTGTACATCGTTGCCATGGCTATCTCCCAGAGTTTTCGGGCATGGAAAAGCCCGGCCGGGGATTCGAACCCCTACACCCCATACATCTCGGGACCGGGCTGAGTGAAGCTGTTTTCGGTTAGTCCATGGCCATTGCTTCGAGCCACTGATCCCACGGAATGTCGTCGATCAGGAAAGCGCCAGGCCGACGCATGATCACTCCTGCACGGCGGCGACGAGGTCGGCCTGGACCAACTGGAGAGAGGTGCCGTCGTCCAGCGTCAGCACGTGGCCCTCAGAAAGGTCATCCACGAGTCCGTCCGCCGATGACGTCAACCCTGCGTAGCCACGCAGCTGTGAACGCCTGCCGAGCTTCTCCAGTTCGGTGCGAACGCGCAACTTCAGATCAGACGCCAGCGCAGGCTCTTCAGAGGTGCTGAACTCATCGATCCTGGTGCGGCCGTCAACCGGGCGCCAGGCTTTCGTGATGGTGCGTGTCTCGGCATCCATCTCCTGGACCAGGAGGACCCAGGTAGACCCCAGCTTCCGAGGAGTCCTGTCGAGCGAGACGTCGGCGTCCTCGTTGGCGTTCTTCAGTCCGGCCTCCAGCTCCCCGAGGATGCGCAGACTCTCCGCGTCCTGACAGTTCGCGGCCAGCCGCTTGACTGCCGTCTCGTAGTGTCCCAGCCGGTGCTCCAGCCGGACCTTCTCAGGATCGGTCGTGCCCATTAGAGGCTGATCTCAATCTCGTCGACATCTGAGTGCTCGCGGCCGATCGTGTCGGACTGTGGATCACCGGCGACCAGTTCGATCTCGGTCCCGTCCATCAGCCGGAGCGTGAACGGAATGTCCTGGCGCATATGGCGCACCAGGTCACGAACGTCACCCGCGTTCACGATGAGGGTCTTGCTCTTGTCCGG
The DNA here is from genome assembly GCF_030063415.1 of Streptomyces sp. H27-C3. Classification (GTDB taxonomy): domain Bacteria; phylum Actinomycetota; class Actinomycetes; order Streptomycetales; family Streptomycetaceae; genus Streptomyces. Next base: position 67,306 of record NZ_JASITA010000014.1, read on the forward strand.
CAACGCATTCTCCTTAAAGGGATCGAACTCGACTTGATGAGCACCCGGCGGAGGGCTCGAACCTCTGCGCCCCACATTCGCGGGCCGGGCAACTGTCGTACCTACAGCTCGCGCCACTCCTGCGTGGCGGTGTTGAAGTAATGAATCTCCGTGCATCCCGCATTGGGCTTGCCAAAGTCGTCGAGCGGAGCGAAGTCAACCTCCCCGCCTTCGTCATCCTCAGCAGTGACGATGCGCCCGGTGTAATTCAGCACCCCGTCATCGTCGTACATCCGGAACGTTCGTCCCTCGCCTTTCCGCAGCCGCTCCGCCATCTCAAGCGTGATGTTCGACGGCCCGGTGGTGCCCTTCTCGTCGCGCCCTTCCATCGGATCGTGCTCAATGTCGATAGCCCAGCCGTACGCGGCTGGACTGGAGTCGTCGGTCACCATCTGGCGTACCACTTCAGCTCCCGGCATGGTTCTGCTCCTCAGTCCGCTCGGTGTCACACTTCTCGCACAGGCAGTACACGGAGACGATCCGAAGTGCTTCCGTCTCCTCATAGTGAATGTTCCGGTCCTCGCCGCCGCAGTCCCGGCAGCGGTCGGAGTTGTCCCTCACGACAACGAAGCCCTGGTAGTCGTACCTACGAGGCACAGCGGGCACCGCTTTCGCCCTTGATCCAGAACGCCACGCCGACGCCGTCGGGAGTGTAGAAAACCTCACCGGCCGTTCCATTCTCACGCAGGACGTGGCCGACGGCGTTGTCCCCGATCCCGTCGCTGTACCGCTCGATGTTCAGGGCCAGGTCGCACCAGGCACACGAGCACACGACCCACTCGGGGTCATTGCCGAAGTGGGCGCATCGCTCCGCCCACTCATCCATCTGATCGCCGAGGAGTGTTTCCATCGCCAGCACGGCGCCGTCCTCGTCCTCCGCGCACTGCGTTTCGGACGGCGGCTGACCGACCGTGTTGGACGCGATGTGGAAGTGCATGATCAGAACCCCGATCCGTATGAGTCCTGGGCAACGCGATCGTGCTGCGCGCACCAGTCGAGTCCGTTGCCCTTGTCCAGTGCGCAGAACTTCGGCCCGTTCACAGTGCCGTATTCCGTCTGCCAGCCGCACAGCGGCGAGTCCTTCGGAGGCTCCGTATCGACGGTCTCCACGTCCTTGCACCAGGCGTGCCACTTGCCGAACATGTCCGGTCCGGCCGTGTGCTTGTCGATGTCCCCACCGCACTCCGCGCAGTATTCGAACTCGAACAGCTCGGCCAGGAACTGCTGCGCAGAGATGCCGTCGAGGAACAGAGGAAGCTGCTCGCCGCTCATCCGTGGTGTCCGAACTCTTCGGCCTCGGTGCTCTTCATCAGCGACAGTTCCCCTGCGTCCCACACGAACTCGTAGTCGTCAGGTGCCCGGTCCTGGAGGTAGTCGGTGGCCTGGTCGCTCAGTTCACCCTGGCCGACCACTGCCTCCCACGAGTCCTCCGAGGCCGCCGGACCGTTCTGGCGGTAGTCCTCCAGAGCCTGCTCGTACTCCTCGGGCACCACGAAGCCGTACGAGCCAGCCCGGTCCACGACCCGATGGTTGTTGGTCCAGCCCTGGGAACCCTCCAGCCAGCACCCAGCGTCAGCGGCAGTGATCTTGGCATCGGACATGTGTTACTCCTCGTTCGAAGGCAGCCTAAGAGGCCGCACTGACAGCGGTCGTGGACAGACGAGAGTCCCAGGCCGGAGTCGATCCGGCACCATCGCGGCTGGGCTGGGGCGTATGCCTAGATGTTGTAAATGGCGAACTTGTGTTTCAGAAGGAGTGCGCGCAGTTTTTCCTCTTCAACTCCGAGGTCGTCCGCCAGCGCCGTGAACCGAACATCGTGAGGGCGCGGCATGGCTTTCCGCTGCGTCCGAGAGCCTTGGATTAGGTGACTGGCCTCAACTTGTGACCGAAGTTGAATACCTCGACCGCTCAGCTTTCGATTGATAGTGGCCTGGTTCACGCCGTACTCTCGCGCCAAGGCAAGGGTCGAAGTACCTGCGGTGTACTTCTTGGCAATCTGTTTGATCTGCCGTTCCTCAAGTCGCACTTGTGGTCTGCGCCGACGCTTTACGAGATCGACCACGCCGAGGCGGTTGATAACTCGTCGCACCGTAGCTGTCTGTGTCCCGACGAACTGTGCGATGTTGGTGTATGTCCAATCGGTCTCTCGGAACAACCGGATGATCTCAACCTCGCGCTCCCACGCATCCATGAACTATCCTCCGTAGCGAAGCATGCTTCGCGCAGCCTACTGCGGTCAGCGGTAGAACTTCACGTCCCGGATACGCAGGCTCTCGGCACGGTCCAGAAGGTAGACGGGCAACTTCTCCACACCCTCCACCGATGCCCGTCGCAACCGGTGGACGCCGTCGATCAGCATGTAACCGGGCTCCTCTCCTTCCCTGGACAGGTCGGCGAAGACCAGCGGCACGCTGAGGTCGGCCTGCGTGCGGGCGTACTCCTCATCGAAGTCACCGACCAGGAGCGGGATCGTGTTGCCCTGCCGGGTCTCCTCGGGGCTCTTGTCCACTCCGAGCGAGCGCGCCCAGACGGCAACGTCGATCTCCTGGAGCCGGTCGGGGCGCGGCACGTCACGGATGATTTTCAGTGCGGCGTCCACGTCGTAGATGAACGGGCCGAAGTGGTAGAACTGGCCCTTCTCCTGCTGGTCGTCCTGCATGTCGTACCTATCTCCTTTCGGGGAGGCGTTGGCTGTCACGGCTGGGGGAGGCGCGAGTCGAGTGAGTCGAGATCGTTCTGGATGGACCTGATGGCCTCGTATCCCGCCCGCTTGCAGGCGCCAATGAGGTACTGGTCCAGCTCGGAGTCACCACGACCCATGGAGGGCAGGTCGACCTTGTCCGTGGGCGGCAGCGACCCGATGCGGGTGAACGCCTCGACGATCTCCCAGGTCAAGTTCATGCCGCCGCCGGTCAGGGTCAGGCCATACTCCTCGTGCTCCCGTCCGACCTTGACGAGGCAGAGCGGCAGGTCGTGGATGGCCCTGGCGACATCGTGCTCATCCATGTGCGACGGGAGACGGATCTCCCAGTAGATGGACGACGTCGGTCCCTCGTCGGCGTAGGTCTTCGCCTCATCCTCGAAGCGCTCGCACTGCTTGTTCCGGCACACGTTGTAGCCGTCGCTCGGCTCCTCGCACCCGTCGCACAGGAAGGACTCCCAGCACTCCCAGTGGAGCGCACTGGGCCCGTTTTCCTCGAAGTCTCGCGGGATGTCGCTGAAGGGGAAGTAGATGGTGTTGTTCTCGGCGAAGTGACCGAGCTGGTCAACCGGAATACGGGCAACAGGCATGGCTCTCCCTAGTAGAGGACAGGCAGGAAATAGGTAGGCAGACAGAGTTGTCGTACCTACTGTGTGCCCCGCGCCGGATTCGAACCGGTCGTTTTCTCCCCACGAGGCTTTCGCTGTCAGGCGTTGCAGTACAAGCTCCGGCTCCCGTCAGACCAAGGGGGCAGTGAACTTGAACGTCTTGATCACTTGACGGCTCTTCCCCGTGTGCTTCGGGGGCGTGCGGTACAGATGCACCGTGGTTCCATCTACAACCAGGTCTCCACTCCAGGTGAAGTCCATGGTGAAGAATTTGCGCCCTTGACTAGCCCAAGGCTTTGAGGGGCGGAGAGTCATTCCCGACTCCGTCACCTGGTCCACGAGGGCATCACGGCTGTCCATGATGTAATCGTGGTCAGTAATCCTGACCTTCCAACCGGATTGGATACTGTCCTTCAGCTCCTGCGTCGGAGACTTCTCTTCCATGATTTTTCTTCCTTGTGATAGTGCAGGGCTAGTGGTCAGTTCACCGAGATGTTGCCGTGGGAGTTCAGGTAAACCGTGGCATACCAGCGGCGGTTGCTATACGGGTCAGGGCCGACCACCGTCAGCTTGTCCCCCTCAGGAAGCTTGTCCCCCTTGATGGTGGCGTTACTCGGGCCGAGATTTATTGCAGACGTACGGTCGAACGTCACCGACGCCGAGTCCTCCTTGAGAGCACGCTTCAGAGCAGCCTTCGTCGGGATTCGCTTGCCCTGAGCGTCGGACGCACCGACGTTGATGAATGACATTCCCACCCCTTGATGTGTGCACCGAAACATGGGCCGGTGCGTACCCGAGTGCCACCCGCTCTCCCTTGACAGAGATACCGGACTGATCCGGGGCGGGGGCGAAATTGTCGTAACTAGGTCTTTTTCCCGATCAGGTTTTGACTGGTTGAGCGCAGTACGCCATCGCGTCGCGCGCCACACCGACTGCGTATTCGAAGCCGATCAGTCCACAGCATGAATCGCCGTTGAATTCCCATGTGTCACGTTCATCTCCCTCGTCACTCGTCCAGTGCACCGGACGCTCCACTATGTATTCGTAGACATCACCGTCCGCCCAGGACTGATACTCCTCGACAGAGGAAGCAATGTAAGCGGCCGGATCTGTCAAGCCCTCGATCTGTACCGTCTCCGGAAAGATGTACCACAAGGAAACAGGGCCACGCTCCGGGGTGTGCAGATAGGAGATGCCGCCACGCTGTGCTACATATCGGGCAAAGATTCTGACGGCCACATCCCCGGCGTATCTGCGGTTGAGCCTCGCCCACCAGTCGCTAAGTTCATCGCCGGGGGATTCCACGTCCAGATAGGTGGAACCGGGTACCGTCACCACGCTGACTATCTGGTCATACTCTGTGCGCAGATTTTGCGCGTCACAATCGACAAGAAGGCGAACCCGACGCTTTTTGTCGTCGCTGTAAAAGATCTCAACGGAATCGGACACGTGGCAACCTCATTCTGGCAGGAGGAGACCCTCTGGCCCCTCCACATGGCGGAGTCAGAGTCTGGTCAGTGTCGCTCTGAATCAGTTACCTGGCGCTGTCGTACCCAGGTAGACCGGTCAGGCGCAGTAGAGGCAGTTGCACTCGAAGGTTTCGTGCGAGCACGGTTCGCCTTCGCCCTGGTCCTCGCAGGGACGGCCGTTGTCGGCTTGGCACGGAGCCTCGCCGTGGCAGGGAGAGAAGGGCGGGCACGAGATCGGATCGTCGCCGTTGCTGGCCTGGTAGTCAGCCATGGACGGGTCGTCCTCGCGCCGGACCCGCCGCCACGTCCCACCGCAGTGCAGACAGTCCTCCTCCAGCGGAGTGTCACCGCTCTGGAAGTTGTGACCGAAGCTGGACCAGCAGCCGAAGATGACGGGCACGATCGTGTCGGCGTACGCCTCCAGAGCACAGAGCATCAGCCGCAGATCACCGACTCGGGTGTCCGCCTCGAAGTCGTCAGGGTCGCGGCCGTCGAGCTTGCTCCGCTCCCGGATGATGTCGATCTGGAGCTGTTCGGGGCACCGGCCGGTCGTCGCCAGGGTGGCGAAGTCGATTCCCTCGCCCATGGAGGCGTACCAGGATGCGATCGTCTGGGCAGCCTGGTCGGAGATGACCTCACCCTCGTCGTCCCACTTCTGGGACTCCGCGAGAGCTTCGGGCTCGGAGAGATGACGGACTTCGAATGTGCGCACTCTGATCTCCTTCTAGATGTCATGGATGCGCATAGGTGTCGTACCTAGCGCGTGGTGGACCGTGGGGAATCGAACCCCTGCCCTTTCGGGTAACCACTCAGCCCAGCGCTTACGGCGCTACTCGTTGGTGTCGAGCAATACTTCTTCCGTGACCGTGTTGACCACCAGCGCCTCCACACCCGAAACCGCCGCCGCACGAGCGGAGTCCATGGCGTAGTCCTTCGAGTCCGTGAACTCCATCTCACGACCGAGGGTGTAGCTGCCCGTGCTGGATTTGAGCACGGCGAACTTCTCGGATGCCTGCTCTACGGCGTCGTATACCTCCGGCGCCACGTAGTACTCGCGATAGCTCTTCATTCTTGCCGACCCCTGTTCTGCACTAAATCCAGACGACTCGGTTCTGCTCGTTTACCTTTCGCATGACTCAGCGTGGAGTGCGCACCGGGTTTGCGCTTCCTTCAGCTCCGTCAGCTCAAGGCACACGAGATTGGACACCGGAAGGCTTCCCGGCTTGTAGACCCATCCCGTGTATTGCCAAGCCGGGGACTTGAGGACACCGTCCGGCTCGAAGTAGGGAAGACGCGGAGTGATTGTGCCGACCACGACGTAGCGGACACCGTCGATAGTGGTCTCCCACTCTCTGTTGCCGTCCCAGCCCTCCGACGACGTCAGGTCCTTCTCAAACCACTCAGCCACGGTCGCCCCGGTTCTGCCAGAATGCTTCGCTGGCGTACGCCTTCCGATCGTGGTCGTCGAGGCTGTCCACCCACTCGTTGCACTCGCCCTTGAACTCTTCGTACGTGGAGATCGTGATGGCACCCTTGCCGTAGTCGTAGACACTCAGAGATTCGACAGGCACGGAGTCACTGGCGTCGCCGAAGACCTCGATACGTGAGCCGTGCTGCCAGACGAATCGGATTCCCGAGGCGTGCTCGTACACGAGCTCCTCGCTCAACTGCCCGCTGGCCAGAGCCTCCAACGCTGCATCGTCGAACTCCTCCAGGACCTCGAAGGCCGGGTCCTTCGGACCATCCTCGGAGCCGTTGGTGAACTCCTCACGCTTGCTGCGCATGTGGTCGGCGCACAGGTTCTTTTCGGCCTCTCGCCTCTCGCCGTCGGAGAGAGTCCAGGCGAAGGCAATGCGGGCAACGGCTGGAGTCTCGTCATCACAGAACTGGCAGAGCTTCACAGTCATGAAGTGGGTCCTTACTTTCAGATGCGGTCGAGCGGAGCGGTGACCATGCGGCGGCCGTCGTAGTCGATGGTGCCGGGCCCATCCCGGGGGTCGCTCACGTAGTAGACGTACAGCTCGTGAGGGAAGCTCCCGGACCCGGCGGACACCGACATCGATCCCTCACGGAATCCGTAGGTGAACTGGATGCCCTGGTACTCCTCACGGACGTAGCCGTACGAGACCGGACCGTCGAGCTTCTGGATGATCGGCGAAACGCCGGGGACATTGATCTGGACGAAGCTGAACACTTGCTCGTCGAGAGGCTGGGGCATGGTGGTCCCTCCAATCGGATAGTGACGGGAAAGCTGATGAGTACCCGGCAGCGGATTGCGCACCGCTACACCCTGTAAATCCCGGGCCGGGCCCAAAGTTTGTGTGGTTCCTCGCACTCGGTGTTCTTATGGTTACGGTCAACATGCGAGAGAACCGATATCCGCGCCGTCAGACAGCCTCTGTCGCCGTTGGTGTCGCTTCACAGCGATAACGCAGACGAGCTACCTAGGTGTCGTAAACGCGGTTTCTTTTGCGACGGTTGCTGTACCCCTACCCCTGCCCTGTCACCTATTGCGTCGCCGCATCGGTCTCGAACACTAGGGGGCGGTTGTCATGCTCGCTCGCTCCGGCTCGGGTCAGATTTCTGACCTCTCCTTCATCGCTCGCGGCACGTCTCCACCGTCGGCCGAATCGCTTGTGAGGCGAATCGGACTTTTCTGCCTTCCACGCAACCCTGGCACTGCTAGGTGGGATACACCCTGCCCGCAGGAACTCGGATTGGAGTCCAGCTTTTATATGCACTTCTCAAGGAACGTTCGCAGAATTCACCTGTGACATACGCGCCTCCGACCGTCGCACTGACCAGCCTTCTGCACGGCTCCAGATGAGCCCCACCCGATTCGGACCGTAAGGCCCGCCCCGGTTACTGCTGCTGCGCCTAACCCTAGCCCAACTGTCTGCGGGTTGTAAACCCCCAGTCAGTTCACCTAAGTCGGTAAGCAGTTTCCAGCTCTACCAGCCCGGTTCCCGCTTGCCTTGGCCTTACTCTACCACACTGTCTCGTGAGGCGAACCCCCGGTCAGTGCTTTTGGTGCTAACCCCCTTGCGACTTGCGCCAACCTGGCCGCTTGTCGTTCGGTGGTCCGACCTTACCACACTGTCTAGGGGTTGGAACCCTTGGTCAGTCCAGTAAGTGCACCGCCCCTTTCTCGCGCTTCTCGAAAGCCTTCACCCGACGTCATGCGGGTTACTCCGGCCCCTGTGACTTGCGCCTTTCTGGGGTGCCCCTCCCCCTCCGCCGTAGTGGCCGGTTGGGGTGGAACGAGGACGACATTACGGCGGTGTCTCCCCATCGTCAACCCCCGGTCAGTGGTGACGCCGTGACCAGCAACAACGCCACGACGCCACCCGTTGAGATCCGGGGCCCATGCGAGGAATGGCCACTACGGCGCCCCTGTAGCCACCGTTCCCGCCCCATGGCGCCCCCTGCCTTTGTGAGCCGCTGTAAGGCCCGTAGGCGCCGTTCCTCTACCCATGCCAGCAATGGCGCGCGTGCGCGCTCCCTAGGCCCGTGCGCGTGCTCTCTGCCCGTGCGCCATGGGTACGACGTCCGGCCGCTGTAGCGCGTGCCCGTGGGCAGGGGCGCCCCGTGGGGAGTGGCGCGCGTTGGGTGCGCCCCTACTGAACAGCGGGAAAGTTTCGGGGCGTCAGTTGATCAAGGTCGAGGCTGTCATAACCCTATGCAACAAGGGTTGAGCCTGCCCGGGGCGAGTGGTCTACCTATGTACGCGATTCAACAACCATGGCTCTCTGCCTACGGTGCGTGAAAAGGTCACGGCGAAAGGTTTTCGGGGGCAAGCCGTAGTAGTCCCTCTACCTAGGCATATAGCAACACCTAGCGCGTGTGGCCCGTGGGAGCGCCAAGCCTAAAGCTGTGACGCTACGTGCGTAGCAACTCCCCGTGATTGCTGATGGTCCGTTTGTCAGGGGTGACCCCTAGTGCACATTCCGTGACTGTCGGCAGTATCAGTGACCCTAAGCTACTTAGCTCACCTAACCACTGCGTAACTCTGTGCAATGTAAGGTCATTACTCAACGTGTCGAAAATGGCTCACTTGGTGCACAGTGCGTGATGCCTGATGATGCGTCAGCTTGACAGGATGGAATCTGACAGCTGAGTCAAGCCAGTGACTTTGACCAAAGTCTAGTTTGGTAGTAGTCACATGCCACGAAGTCGGGCATTCCGGGATCTCTCGCCTAAGTGGCTGATGATGTGTCAGCTTGTGATGTGCGCCACGAAGGTTGACCTAAGTTCACCCAAGGTGACCCCCCACCCTTAAATGATCACGGCTCGCGAGGCCCCCCTGGTTGCTCTCGCGGCTGGCCACCCTATCAATCGAGGCAGTATCAGCACGCTCCGTCGACAATCCGAAGCGTGACGTCCGCCCAAGCGCATTCTTTCACGGACAGTTGCCGACGACCCGTCAGTTATGGCGGTCTGTCGTCAAGGGGGAAAGTCAAGCACTACTTTGAGTTAGGTGTACCTGAAAGGTCGTCAGGTCAGCTCTTGCTTTAGTTTCATGTGCTTTGTCGGCGTAGAACTAAAAGATTCCTTTAGTTCGAAATAGCCGTAGGCTGAGGGCAGTTAGCCGAATGTCCCGGAGGAGACTTATGAGTACCGCTACCGACTTCTGGAAAGCCGAGCAGCCAAGCCTTCCCCGCCTCGGCACCGCCTGGGATATCGGGCGGGACCTCGGGGTGAGCGGGCAGCTTCTCGAAGCGTGGTCGGTGCGTTACGACGTCTTGACCTATCGAGCTGGTGTGCCATCGGTGGGCTACTTCCCACCACCGGTCATGCGCCTCAGCGAGCGGGAGGTATGGCTGACGGAGCAAGTCCTGCGCTGGCACGGCTGGATGCTCGATCACGATGAGGACTTCGCGGCCTACCGGCTACGCAGGGCACCGCACAAGCTCACGGCCTGGAGGGAGACGAAGACGTATGCAGAGTGGCTCGTAGACCCTCGGTGCCCTCTGGTGTACGTGAGTACGCTGACTGGTCGGCTCGGCCGTGGATGGACTCCGGAGCACGCCATCTCGACGGACGTTCAGCAGAAGCTCGGACACGAGGGAAACCCGCCAAGAGCGAAGCCGCCCTCTTGAAGATTATGAAAAAGGTCCTCCCCGCTTCCATTCGGGGAGGACCTGAGGCCATCTCCGCTGATACCAGAGGTGGACTGTGCACCCCAACCTAGCCTGAAGTCTCGCAGCTCATCCAGTAGTCGGCCCAGAGACGGGAGCCTCGGGTGATCCCCTCGATGCCGGGCGTGCCGTCGGCGGCTAGATCCGCCCAGCGAGAAGCTTCAGCTTGGGTGAGTACGGCTACAGCCCTGGGGCTAGCCGTTCGGAAGGCTGGCATCTTGTGCGCCCAACGGGCGGCCTCGGCAGTGGAGTGGCCTCCGTCAGAGATAAGGCGGGCGGCCCACAGGGCGGTATCGGCCCAAGCGGGGCCCGTCGCGGCCCAGGCCCAGTCGATGACGCGGGCCTGGCCGGTGAGCATAAGGATGTTGGTAGCGGCGAGATCGGTATGCAGCAAGGTCTCACCGTGCAGGAGGGGTTCGTCGTCGTCGGCGCAGTAGTAGCCCCAGCGGTCCCAGGCGCTCAGCAATGGAAGAGGCGGGGCGGTGGTGCCGGAGAGGACGGTTAGTGCGTGGGTGACTGACTCCAGGTCGGGGGAGTTGGGGGCGTAGTCGGCGTGGGTGCCCGCGATGGCCTCGAACGCGATCAGCAGCCACCCGGCCGTTTCTACGCGCCACAGGGTGCGTGGGCAGAAGTTGGGAAGGTGGCTGCTGATCCGGTGCTCCAGGTCGAGTTCTTCGGCCTGGGGGTCGTTCGTCAATGCTCCCTTGACGAACACCTGGCGGCCGTCCGGAGTCGCCAGTACGGCCGCCATGGCGGAGGCGCCCCCACCTGACATGTCATCAGCGGTCACCAGGCTATTGCCAAGGTGCGGGGCGACAGCCTGGTGTGCCTCGCGGGGTAGGTCGCCCCAAGGGGTGCGTTGTGGAGACATAGTCCAGGCTACTTGGGTGGCCTCGGCGGGAACGGCGGGTTCTTGTCCGGTGTCACCGGCCCCGGCGGACGAGGCTGCGGCGAGGGGGTCTTCGGGCCGGACGGGGGTCTCTTCTCGGCAGTTAGCATGTCGCCGACAGTAGCGGCGCGTATGCCTCCGGTGTGGGGAAAGCTGCTACTTCGGGGCCGGTGCGGGCTTGCGTCGGATCTTGCGCAGCAGTACTCCGAAGACGGGGAGGGTGAGCCCGATGAAGAGGAAGACGATCGCGAGGCCGGAGAGCGCGGGTGACAGCTTCTCCTCCACCTTCAAGGACCAGGCTGACCCGGTGGTGAGTGCGATGAGGAATCCGCCCTTGGAGATTGTGTAGCCGATGCCGAAGACGGCCGCTATTGCGGAGGAGCCGTAGCCGATCGAGGACCACGGTCGTCCGGGCCAGTTGAAGGTGGCGCTCTTCGTGCACATGAAGGCCAGTTCAGCGCAGGTGATGAAGACGTAGCCGAGGTAGACCAGGAGGTAGATCCTGATGGGCACGTGGCTGGCGAAGGCTGTCGTGAATTCCGTGCCGGGGAGGTTGGCGTTGAGCCACAGAGGGATCATGACCAGCAGCACGGCAGCAGCGACTGTGGCGCGCTGGTAGATCGCGGTGCGTAGGTAGTGGGGGTCGTAGGCGATGTCGACCATGGTGAGTTGCAAGCTGGCGCACCAGGCGATGGCGCATATGTGGGCGGTGAGTTTAGGCAGGTTGTCGACGCCGGTCAGTTCCTCGACCCAGTGGGAGATGGCGGGGATGGCGAAGAAGACGCCGACGGTGCAGATGCCGAAGGCGAAGGTGATGCACTTGTTCGCGATGGTGGGGGAACGGCGGACTCGATAGAGGCAGGCTGCGGTCACGATGACGCCGAGAACGGTGCAGAAGCCGAAGATCATGCCGTCGAGCGGGGTGGAGGACGTGCTGTTCAAGGGGGGTTACAGACCTTCCAGGGAGTCGGCGGCGTACTTCGCGGCCTCTTCCATGCTCCTTCGCCGTCGGTAGCGGCGGTTAACCTCGCCGGAGTCGGGTTCGGTCTCGATCTCTTCCGCTGGGGTGTTGCGGTCGAGGCCGAGCTGTTCCCGGCGGTCCTGGATCTGTTCGAGCAGGGCGTCGAGGTCGGCTGGGGGTAGGCCGTCTAGGTGTCTGACGATGTCAAGGGCCTGATGGTTGCGCTCCAGAGCCGAAAGAGCGCCAAAGTCGTCCCAGCCTGGAAGAAGGAAAGCGCTCGGCGCGTCCAGCACGGCGCTGAGTGCTGTGAGGGTGGCGACAGTGGGGTTGTCATCTTCGCCCCGCCTGAGTTTTGAGAGCGCGCCGACTGAGCCTCCGCGTGTGTGGCCGGGGAGGTTCTGGATGGCGGTCGAGAGTGCCCGGTTTGAAGGTAGCTCGCCGTCGGGTCCGGGACGGCGTCTGAGTAGGTAGGCGAGCTTGGCGGCAAGGGTCAGCATCTTGGTGAGGGGGCCCCTGCTGTGGTGTAGACCTGTGTCATTGCACCCCGTCGAACCATCACGGAATCTCCAGATCGTAGTTAGATGGCATCGCTGATTACTTTAGTTGACAGCTCTGTTGCGCGCCGTAACATGATCCGAACGGTGGGTCATGGTGCTGCGGGGGCGCTCTGACCTGCATGTCCGGCGTGTCTCCGACTCACCTGCCGAGCTGGAGCGCGTGGCATACACCTGTGGGGGGTTGCGCGTGCCAGGAGCGCGTTCGAATGGACATTCGATACAGTGGGCGACCTCTGGTTCCGTCGATGACGTCAGCGACCAGAGTGAAGGGGGCTGCTCATGCCTCAGCCCCGGAGGGCCGGGTCAGGGAGCTGGCGAGAGGACAAGGGGTAATCCAGTGGCCGAGGTGGAGCTAAGTTCGGGCTCCTCCGAGGCGGAGATCCTCTTCATGCTGGAGCGGCTGGACGGCTGCCGGATTCGATTGAACCGAACGACCGGGGAGGTACGTGTTGTCGTCGACGAGGAGTGGCTGGAACGGGTTTGGGGCCTCGATGAGGAGTCCTGAAGCCGTGATCCGCCTGCCCGAAGTGGGCCCGGCACCCTGCGACTTGTTCGGCGGGGTTCCTGGTCAGCCCCGGCGGATTTGCCCTTCAGGGAACCGTGATCCTGTGGTTAAGGTGTGCGGCAGTAGCGGATGTGAAGATTCCGCGAAGAATGAGGGGGCGCGGCGGATGGGGGCGACGGAACTCAGGAGCGGGTCGAGTGAGGCCGAGATCGCGTACATGTGCGGTCGGCTTCCGTCTCGGGGGTACCGGGTGAACCGGCTGACGGGTGAGGTGCTCGTGGCGGTGCCGGAGGAAGACTTGGCGGACATGCTCGATGCCGATCACACGATGGGTGTCTCCTGACGGTGGCGCTGTGGGGCCTTTGGCGGTCGTCCCGGATGGGCCGGGACGGAGCCAGGGGCCCTGTTGTATGTGTGGGGCACGGGGCGGGTTGTGCGGAGCGGACTGCCTTTTACGCAACTGTGACCGTCAGAAGTTGCTTAAGTGTTGAGATGTTGGATATCAACTCCTCAGCACTTGTTATAGTTCCGGTCAACCTAATAGTTGAAGCTGTCGCCAGGCCAGCGAGCCACGGTGCGCCGCCGCGTTGAAGGGTAGAGATCGATGAAGAGGACCTGCAAGCACCGGCTGCCTGACGGCGCCCTTTGCGGGGCAGTCGTCGAGGGGCGCCCGTTCAGGGTCGAGCTGAACATGGACGAGGTCCGTGACCTCTGGCGCTGCGGAACGCACGTCTTCGAGCTGGAGCGCGCTCTGGTGGAGATGCTCGCGGATGGCGAGAAGGGCAAGCCGACCCGCGTGAAGCTCTTCCGTGATGACTCCGGCGTCCTGGCGACGAGTGAGGACATCCGTGAGTGGTTCCTGATGCTGCTCAAGAACGGTTCGGACCAGTTGTCCGAGGACCAGGCTGCCATGGCGAGGGGTTTGGACGGGGGTGCTCCAGGGCGCCTGAAGAACGAACTGGTCGATCTGTGGAAGCGACTGCGTCCTCAGGTCAACGCCCCTGAGAACTGGGAAGACGTGACCCCGGAGGATGTCCGCAAGGTGCTGCGCGATTCGCTCCTGACCGCGCCGGAGCAGCTCACGGTTGACGAGCGTCGGCTGGTGATGGGGCTGCGTGATGAGGAGACGTTGTCGCCGACTGCGCTGACCTTGTTCGGTCGTCTTCACTCGGCGCCGCGCATCGTGAGGCGGTCCTGACTGTCGCGGCTGTGGTTTGAGTATCGGGGGGCTCGCCCATGTGAGGCGGGCCCCTTTTTGGCGTCTTCTGTGGCGACTAGAGCACAACAAGTCCTCATTACTTGAGCATAAGGTTCTCAACTGTTAGGGTCGAGTCGTTCCGACGGCTAGGCGCTGTCAGGCATCCCCGGGGTCCGGCACATCAGGGCACTCGGCGGACGGGAGAGGACCACCGGAATGAGCGGCAAGACACCCTTCAAGAAGGCGCAGCGCGCCGTCGACCAGTGGCTCCTGACGAAGAAGGACCGGACCCGCGAGGAGTACGAGCGCGACATCTCCCGTTACGTACGCCACTGCGTGGCCCTGGGCATCAACCCGCTCAAGGCGCGGCCGGACACGGCAGCCACCTTCATCACCGCGCTGCGCGATGAGTACGGGCTCAAGCCCCGGACGCGCCTTCGCGCCTACAACGTCGGCTCGGCGTTCTACAACTACGCCGTCCGCTGGGAGTACGCGAAGCGCAACCCTTTCCAGGATGTCGAAAAGCCCAAGATCGTCGATGAGCCGGAACTGGGCATGTCGATGGACGAGGCGGTGCGCTTTCTCAAGGAGGCGTTCTATACCTCGGAGCGGCTGTACGCCCTCGTGGTGACTCTGCTCCTGCTCGGTCTGCGCATCTCAGAGCTTCTCGGGGCCGATATCGAGGACATGGGCATGGTCCAGGGCCAGCGGGTGCTCTGGGTCCTGCGCAAGGGGCGCGACGAGAAGCTGGCCATGCCCCTCCCGGACTTCGCCTTCGCGGCCCTCCTGGTCTGTATTGGCGACCGGACCAAGGGGCCGATCTTCATCACCGGTTCAGGCAAGCGCCTGTCCCGGCAGGGAGCCCACGACACGATCGTCCGGCTCGGGCGCCGCTCCGGCGTTCCGCACATCCACCCGCACCTCATCCGCGCGACGACGACCGTCCTCCTGCTGGAACTGGAGCAGGCCCTGCACCTTGTGCAGGAATTGATGGATCACAACGACCCACGGACCACCATCGGTTACAACAAGGCCCGGAAGAGGATCAAGAACTCGCCGGTCTTCGCCCTGGAGCGCGCCCTCGTGGAGGCATCCCAGTGACCGCTACGCACCAGTCCGCCTACCACGAACTCGTGGGACCCCTCAGTAAGCAGGTCCGGGCGACCTGTACCTGCGGGTGGGAACAGGATCTGGTGGACTGCGGAAGCCAGCTCCGTGCCTACCTCCTTTATGCCGACCACCTCCGCGAGGAAGCCGTCGCCGATTCGCAGCGGGCGGCCAGCAACAACAGCACCCAGCACGACAGGAGAGCAGCATGATGTACGACCCCATGACCCGCGTGAAGGAGTTCCACGACGCCTTCGGTGTGGAACGCGAGCACACCACGGAGGACAAGGAGAACCTCGTCTCCCTGCGCCGGGTGCTCATCGAGGAGGAGACCAAGGAGGCCGCCGTCGAGCTGAACCGCCTTGCCCGGCGGGTCGAGCGCAGCCAGCATGGCAGGAGCGCCAGGGTCGCGCTGGCCAAGGAGCTGGCGGATCTGCTGTACGTCACCTATGGCACGGCCGAGGTGCTGGGCATACCGCTGACAGACGTCTTCGAGGAGGTCCATCGCAGCAACATGTCGAAACTGGGTCTCGACGGCCGCCCCGTCCGGCGCTCCGACGGGAAGGTGCTCAAGGGCCCGAACTATACCGAGGCCGATGTCGATAAGATTCTCTTTCAGTAATTCAGCACAGGGGAACATGGCATGGTGATTATCGAGCGTCTTGATCTGTGCGTCTCTTACCGGGAGGCCACGGATTCCTTGCACGAGTACGCGCAGATCGCGACACGCCTCGGGCAGGCGCCGCGCTACGGAGTGCGTATCGGCAAGCGTGTGTACGTGAAGGGGAGGCTGCGGTGGCCGGTTTATCTCGTCGATGACCAGGCCGAGCCAGAGCCGAAGAGGACACTGAAGTCGGTCTGTTGAAGATTTCCGGGTCAACCGGTGAAGCCCCTGCATCTCACGATGTGGGGGCTTTCGCTTACCTGATTGCACGACCCGAATTCTAGACTTTGAGGTGTACTCGTCGGCCCGCCTCCCGCTAGGAGCCCTAATGGCAAAGAAGTACGCCAAGCCAAAGCCGCTCCCGCGATCGGGAAGCAACTTCAGCAACAACAGCCCCTACACCAAGCGGCAGATCGACCGGCTCCAGTCCCAGTCACGTAAGAACGCCAGCCCCAAGGTGAAGTCGAAGCTCGACGCGTTCGAGACCGACGGCGACAGCGGCGCCCTGCTCAGTTTCGACACCTACCCGGATCACACCGTCAACCCGGCCCGGCCGCGAACCGTGGCCGCTGGGTACGACTACAGCACGCACACCCTGCGCCTGGAGTTCCGCAACGGCGAAGGGGGGCAGGGCAGCCACGGTGGCGCTGTCTACGAGTACTACCGGGTCTCTGAAGGGCAGTGGCGTCACGTTCGCAAGGCCACCTCGGAGGGCCGGTACATCAACTCCACGCTCAACAGCCACCCCTACCGTCGGATCGCCTAACGAAGGAACACCTCGTGAGCCCTGAAGTCATAGCAGCATTTCTGGGCGGCGGCGGAATCGCTTCGCTGGCCGCCTGGACCAAGGTGTGGCAGGACAGGCGTGCCACAGCCAATCAGGAACAGCGGGATATCCGGGAGGAGCAGGAGACCGCCCTCAACCAGTTGCGCCGCTACGTGCGCGAGCTGGAGGAGCTGATCCGCTTCTACCGCGAGAGCAGCATCGACTACTCGGTGCAGCTCCGTTCCCAGGGAATCGAGCCTACGACAACGGCTCGGATGCCGCAGTCGCTTCTCCAGCAGGACTGAGCTGATAGCGCGGATACCAGATTGGTCATGACCCCGATTACGTTGCGGGGCATGACCAATTTCTTTTGCCGACTGGTCGGTGTGAACCGGGGACAGAAGTTCCTGTTCACTACCTGGACCCAGGAAATGTCAGCACCCTACCGGCGCTGTGACCGCACCTTCGTCATGCGAGTAGGTGGGCTCAAGGCTGTGGCGCTGGGGCGTTATCACCGGGTCCTGGCCGATGAGGATGCGGCCATGATGCATGTCTTCAGGACGTCAGGGAGTCCCATGGTCCGAGGAGACGCGGATGCCTGAGCCCGAGGAGTACCGGGAGGTTGTCGAGGATTCGGTGCGCCGAATTGTTGCTGACGTCTCTACGGATCTGGACGATGAATGGACGCTGCTGCAAATGCTGGGAGTGGAGAACTGATGACCCTTGTCCGACGGCTTCGTGAGCTGATCCCGGGCCACCGCTACCGCGACCGCATCGCACGCAGGACGATGCTCATGGGGGAGGCCGACATCATCGAATGGGCCGACCAGGGAGTTACCCAGCTTTCCCGTGCGCTGGCAGAGCTGCGCAAGAGTTCCGGAAAGCCGCAGCTCGAAGAGGCCACCGACGGTCTGGTGGTCGTAGCAGTGGTGCTCGAAGAGCTGGAAAGGCGCCACCGTCTATGACGTCGTAACACTTCCTTTCTGAACGCTCATAGCCTCAATTCCTGAATGGGAATAGAGGAGTACGAACCAATGGGTGATGGCGGAGAACTGCACAAGGACGTCCTGGACGACTACATTCCCGCTTCGGCTGAGAATGAGATCAGCCAGGAAACCGTCGATCGGATCATCGACAAGATGCTGCTGGTGATCGACGAGCTGTCCGGCCACCCGCTGCGGCACTACCAAGTTCCACTGGCCCGGCGAATCCTCGAATCGATGATCCTCGGTGATGCCAAGACGATCACGTCCTGCATGGCCCGGCAGTCCGGCAAGACCGAGACGATCGTCAACACCATCGCCGCCGCAATGATCATGTTCCCCCGGCTCGCTCCGATCTTCCCGCACCTCATGGGCCGGTTCGCGGAGGGCGTGTGGGTCGGAGCCTTCGCGCCGGTCGACGACATGGCGGACAACCTGTACGGGCGCTTCGTCTCCCGGCTCACCTCGGAACGGGCGCAGGCGATCATGGAGGACCCGGAGATCGACGACAAGGTCGCCGGGAAGGGCCGGGAGCTGAAGCTCTCGAAGTCAGGCTCCCTCGTGCGCAAGCAGACCTGCCACCCCCGGGCGCAGATCGAGGGCCGCACGTACCACGTCGTCCTCGTCGATGAGGCGCAGGTGGCCGACGAGCGCGTCATCAACAAGTCGATCTCACCGATGCTCGCCAGCACCCGGGGCACCATGGTCCTCACGGGAACCCCCTCGTACGTGAAGGGGGTCTTCTACAAGGTCATCCAGCAGAACAAGCGCTTCGCCAGCAAGCGCGGTGAGCGGCAGAACCACTTCGAGGCGACCTACCGGGACGTCGCCAAGGCCCACCCCGACTACGGCGTCTATGTCGAGGCCGAGAAGCTCAAGATCGGCGAGGACAGTGACGAGTTCAAGCTGAGCTACCGGCTCATCTGGATGCTCGATCGCGGAATGTTCACCACGGGCGAGAAGTTCGAGCGGCTCTGCGACACCTCCATGCAGGTCGTCCGGGCCTGGAACCGCACTCCGGTGCTCGTCGGCATCGACCCGGCCCGCAAGCAGGACTCGACCATCGTCACCGTTACCTGGGTCGACTGGGACCACCCGGACGAATTCGGAATGTACGAGCACCGTCTCCTCAACTGGCTGGACCTGAGCGGCCTGGAATGGGAAGAGCAGTACTACCGCATCATCGACTGGCTGAGCGCGTACTCCATCTATGCCATCTGCATCGACGCCGGAGGTGTCGGAGACGTGGTCGCCTCACGCCTCAAAGTTCTGATGCCAGGAGTTGAGATCATCGAATGCAAGTCGGACCTCGGCGCCCAGTCGAAGAGATGGAAGCACCTCATGGAACTCATGCGGCAGGGAAAGATAGCCTGGCCCGGACATTCCAAGGCAAGGCGCCTGAAGGTATGGAAGAGATTCCAGACACAGATGGAAGACGCTGAGATGCGTTTCCAGGGACCAAATATCGTGGTCGAGGCTCCGGATGAAGTCGGGGCACATGATGATTACGTCGACTCACTTGCCCTCGCGACGTGGGCATCGGCGGAGCTTTCCATGCCGGAAGTGCAGTCCGACGAGAACATGTTTTACCGGTAAAAGCGAAGCGCCTCGGATAATTCACGGTGAACACCGTCGTGACGAGGAGGCAGTATGGCGACCCCGCCGGAACCGACCATTGAAGAGCTGAAGGCTCAAGTTGCCGCGCTGACCACCGAACGGAATCAGCTCCGGCTCGACAAGACCACCCTGACCACCGAGCGGGACCAGGCCCGGGGCGAGCGCGACAAGGCCCTGCTCGGGTGGCGGCCGAACAACTTCTACGACCCCAAGGGCGACCGCCCCGGTGACCCGTTCCTGACCAAGGGGTGGGAGAACCTCACCCCCGACACCCGCCTGCCGAACTACCCGAAGGCATTCATCGGCACCTTCGGCGGCACGCAGGGCGGGGCGACGCCCGCGATCACCTTCACCTGGACCAAGCCCTCCGCAGGCAACCCCGCCAGCTACGAACTCCAGCTCCACGAAGGCGAGATCGGGGTGAACCCGGCCGATCCGTCCAGGGTTTTCCGTATCCCCGTGGTCGGGAACCTCGTCACGTACAAGCTGACACTGACCGGGCACAAGATCAGGGCCAAGCAGTACCGCTTCACGCTGGTCGCCATCGACGCCGCCGGTCGGCGCTCCACTCCGGCCATCGCACTGGTCGCCGCCTGATGAGCTACGGCCAGCCCCCGGCCGGGTTCGAGAACGACCCGTGGTGGATACCGGGCTGGTCGGCGCAGCACCCCATCAAGGGGGCGGAGGTCCCGCCCGAGGGGAGCCTCTTCCCGGGCCACATTGACCAGGTGAAGATCGCCGCCACCTACCTGTGGGGCTCCGACGCCGAGGTTTACCGCGCCAGCATCCTGGTGCGGGCCAACGCCCCCCTCACAGACACCACTTCCGGCATTCGCGTCCTGCCCAAGACCGCCCGTATCCCCGTTCGCGCGGGGGTGCTCGCCCTTACGCTGCCCGCCTCGGACGGGCCGACCCTGGCCAAGCCCTTTTCCTACTCGGTGTGGGAGGTCATGCCCGGTGGGCGGCGGTTCGTGATCAGCGTTCCCTCGGGGGTGGGGGACACCGTGCAGAAGCTCCACGCCCTGGAGGTCGACGAGTCCTACCAGCAGATCCCTGTGCCCCGGCTCAACAGCCGCACCTACAAGTGGATGAACTGGTAGGCCCCCGCCTACGGCGGCCTGGCCGCCGTAGGCTTCGTTCATGCACGCAGCCACCACCGTCATCCGCAACGCCGCACCCGGCGACGGCGCCCGTGTCGCAGCCCTGGCCGCACTTGCCCTGGGCGCCGCTGCCCCCGAGGGCCTCGCCGCCGTGATCGACACGAGTGGTGGGCGCATCCAGATCCCTCACGGCGAAGCGCTCTGTCAGGTGGCGGTGGACGCTCAGGGACAGGTGGCCGGGATGGTGTACTCAGCGCCGCCCGTCGAGTGGATCGAACAGCACCCCGCCTCCCTGCACCGCACGCTCGCCCGTACCTTCACCAAGGTCGAGCTGCTGGCCGTCGTCGAGAGCCAGCAGCACAGCGGGATCGGCAGCGCACTGCTGACGGGGCTGGAGGACGCGGAGCGCGAGCGCGGTGTGCAAATCCTGTTCGGCGACATCAGGGCCGAGGACCGGTCGATGCGCCGCTGGTGCAAAAAGCGCGGCTTCGCCGTCGCAGCTCCCGGGGAGCCCGTCGCCCTGCGCAGCACCTGGGGCCCGCTGACCCTGGTCGACGGAGACGACGGCTACCTTCTGATCGCCAAGGCCGTTCAACCCGGCTACGGAATAGAGCGAGTTCAACTGGCTGATGGCAGCTTCTGCCTCGTCGTCGAAAAGCAGGGCGGCTAACACCCATATGGAATGCGGCTGGAGCATGAGGTGAGTGCACTCTCACGAATGAGGTATTGATATGCCTTCCAGCCCGCTCGCCCCGGTTCCGGGCGTCCCTGAGAGGGGTCGACCGGAGTACACCAACAAGACAGGGACCAACCCTGCCCGCAAGGGTCGTCTGCGCTTCGAAGAGGGCGTGGGCACCGACACCGACGTTCCGCATGACTTCGGCGTCGGCGTGCTGTCCGGCTACGAGACCGCGCCTGGCCGCGCCAACCACAACAAGGTCATCTGGAAGAAGCCCGCAGAGGAGACCCTCAAGGCGCGCGCCCACGTCGGCTCCGCCTCTTGGCCGGAGGCGCCGGAATTCCTCCAGCCCTTCGCGGGCGGCGCGGGTTCCGGTGCAGAGCTGAAGTTCCAGGCTGCCATCCGTGACGGCGGCCATCAGTTCCGGAAGAACTACGCCAAGATCACGGACTGACCCTTCAGACCCGCACAAGGCCCTGCTCTCAGATACCGGGAGCGGGGCCTTTGGCATGAGCGCTCTTTAACAGATACGCCGATAGGGCCTCAAGAATTGGGTTCGGATCTGCTGTCGAACCCAAAAGAGGCCGTATGTCGTCGGTTGCTTTCTATCCTCCGGCCATGCGGGCGGCCTCCAGTGACCTCGCGATCAGCATTAGCCCCTTGGGGCTGGTTGAGCTGAGCGATGAAGAATTTTCCGTGCACGGACAGCGTCTCAGCCGGTACTCCACCAACTGGGCGTTCTACCTCGGCTTCCACCACTCCTACCGCAGAGAAGCGGGGGAGACGCAGAACACCATCAACTACACCGGCGCCTTGTGCCGGTACGTCAATCACTTCGTCTTCGGGCGGGGCATCCAGTTCGAGACGAAGAAGAAGTACGACCACATCATCCCCGCCCTTTTGCGCCGGGCCTGGGAGGAAGACAACGACAAGAAGTCCATCCTCTACGAGATCGGCGAGAACGGCGGCGTAACCGGCGACGCCTTCGTCAAGGTCGCCTACGAGAAGCCATGGGATGACAAGGCAGGCCGCAAGCACCCCGGCCGCGTCCGAATCCTTCCGCTGTCCAGCGCACACGTCTTCCCGGAATGGCATCCGCACGATCGCGAAAAATTGGTTCGCGTGAAAATCAAGTACAAGTTCTGGGGCACCTCCACCGATGGAACCCGGACCACGTACACCTACACGGAAATCCTCACAGACGACCGGATCACCGAGTACATCAATGACGATCTCGTGGACGACCGGGCGAACCCGCTCGGAGTCGTACCTGTCGTCCACATCAAGAACATCGGTGTTTCCGGATCGCCCTGGGGCAAGAGCGATGTCGACGACGTCATTCCGCTGAACCGTGAGTACAACAACATCACGAATGACATCGCGGACATCATAAATTACCACGCCTCACCGGTCACGATCATCACCGGGGCGAAGGCCACGAATCTGGAGAAGGGCCCGAAGAAAGTCTGGGGCGGCCTTCCGAAAGACGCGAAGGTCTTCAACCTCGAATCGTCCGTGAACCTTCAGGGCCCGCTCGAATACCTGGGCATCCTGAAAAACAGCATGCACGAACTCAGCGGCGTCCCCGAGACCGCCCTGGGCAAGATGCAGCCGATCAGCAACACCAGCGGCGTCGCCCTGGCAATTCAGTACCAGCCCCTCATGCAGCGCACCACCCTCAAGCAAATGCAGTACGCGCTCGGGTTCAAGCGGATCAACGAGCTGATCCTGCTGACCCTGTACACCTACGAGCCGACCACGCGCGCCTTCGACCCCTCCACCGAGGGAATCAAGAAGCACGAAACGCAGCCCGACCTCATTGACATCACGGACCCCCAGGCGTACCTGGCAGACATTGTCTGGCCGAGCCCCCTGCCGGTGGACAACATCGTCAAGCTCAACGAAATCCAGCTCAAGATGGCCCTCGGGCTTGAATCGAAGCGCTCCGCACTCAACGAACTCGGCGTCGAGTTCCCCGACGAGAAACTCCGTGAGATCGAAGAGGAGCAGAAGCAGGACGTCCTGGCCCAGGGAGTCCTGGAATTTATCAAGGCAGCTATCGACGCTGGTATTTTCGGAGCCGTAGGAATCCAGCCCGATTCCGACCCCAGCAAGAAGGAGCCGGGCAACTCCGGTTCCGCACCGAATCCCGGCGCGACAGGCATGGGCCTGAAGACCGGGATGGACGCCAAGAAGATATTCGACCAAGTCGTGACCATGGCCCACGGTATGAAAACGCCGGAACGCCAGGAGCCGAATAACGAGACGACCACTCCCAACAACGACGCGAGGACGTAATGCCGAACAGCACTCTCCCCAACGCAGCAGCCGCAGCCGGGACCACCGAGGGAGGCACGGGCGAAACCATCACTGTCAACGTCCCGGCCGAGACCCCCAAGCCTCCGGAGACGCGGACCTTCAGTGAGGACGACCTGAACCGGGCCCGCCAGCAGGAGCGCGAGAAGCTCTACGGCCGCCTGGAGACCCAGCAGGAGACGCTCAACCGCCTCCAGGCCGACCTCGAAGCCCGCGAGGCCGCACAGAAGGCGGAGGAGGCGACCGCCGCCGACGCCGTCGCCACGGCGGAGAAGGAAGTGGAGGACAAGCGCCAGCGGGAGCTGTCGGCCAAGACGCTGCTCGCGGAGAAGGAGACCGAGTGGGAGGCCAAGCTCACCGCGCTCCAGACGCAGATAGCCGAACGGGACGCCCTGGCCACCAAGGAGAAGGAGTTCGCCGATCTCCAGCAGTACCAGGCCCAGGCCCTGACCTCCGCCGCCAATGAGATCGCCCCGGAACTCCACGACCTCGTCAGGGGCAACACACGCGAGGAGATCGACGCGTCGGTGGCCGCCATGAAGGCCAAGTCGGCCGCCATCGTCCAGAGCCTCCAGAGCGCCCAGACCCAGGCCCGCTCCCAGATGCAGGGCACCCAGCCCACCGGATACGGCATCGGCTCCGGTGGCGCCATGGGCGAGACCCGTCAGCTCTCTGTCGACGACATCAAGAACATGCCGATGTCGAAGTGGGCCGAGGTCCGAAAGCAGATCCCCGGCGTCGGGCAGTCCCCCAACAACCGAGGCATCTTCGGCTGACCCCACCCTTCCAAAGCCCCACTCCTCTTCACAGGGGAGTGGGGCTTTCTGTTTTCTATGGCGGAGTTAACACCATTTCCTGGGGCGGACTCAGACTGAATCCGAACGGAAATAGTGCGCCCTGGTGACTCCAATCAAGGAGGCGTGCCAGTTAGAGCGCGAGACCGGTCAATATCGTCTACATCAGAAGGACCACGATATGCCCTCTGCGATCACTGGTACTGGCCAGCTCGGTGCGAATCCGACGGCATACCCGGGTTCCAACACACAGCTCACCCCGGCCATCCAAACCATATGGTCAAAAGAAATCCTATTCCAATCCATGCCGATTCTTCGGTATGAACAGTTCGCTGTGAAGAAGACCGAGCTGGGGGTCGCTCCGGGCCTTTCGATCAACTTCATGCGGTACAACAACCTCGACGGTGCAAAGCAGCTCGTCGAAGGTGTCCGTATGGAGACCCAGGCTCTTTCGGCAAGTCAGTTCTCCATCACCGTGGCTGAGCACGGCGCCGCAGTGGCCGTCTCCGAACTGCTGCTCAACGCGTCCTTCGACGACGTCATGGCCAGCGCCTCCCGACTTCTGGGGAGGAACATGGCCATGTACCTCGACGGCCAGAGCCGCGATGTTCTGCTCGGCGCCACCAGCGTCCTCTACGGGTACGACAAGTTCGGCACCACGGGTAACGCGATCACCCGTATCTCCCCGTACGACAAGGGCGCCCCGGCCACCGGCCGCGACACCCTCACCGCGCACTACCTGACCTCGGCCGTCATCAAGGACGGCGTCGAGACCCTCGCCAGCAAGAACATCCCGCGCCTCGGCGACACCTACGTCTGCTTCATCCACCCGCACCAGTCGCGCTGGCTGCGCGAGGACCCGTCCTGGATCGAGGCCACCAAGTACGCCCAGCCCGGGAACTTCAGCCTCGGCGAGGTGGGCCGCATCGACGACGTGATCTTCATCGAGAGCACGCAGATCAAGCAGGTCACCAACTCGGCGAGCAAGACCGTCTACCAGAGTTCCATGATCGGCGACAACGCCTTCGGGCACGCGATCAGCCTGCCGGTGGAGCTGCGCGACGGTGGTGTCCTGGACTTCGGCCGCGAACACGCGCTTGCGTGGTACAGCATCTACGGCATGGGGATGATCACGGACCAGTCCGTTGTCACCCTTGAGACCAACTGACCGTCGGCAGACAAACAGCAGCCCCGCTCCCGCACCTACGTGCCCTTGGGAGTGGGGCTGCTGTTTGTTGCTTTTGATCAGATCTGCCCGAACTCGTTGTGCTTCACCGCGTCAACGAAGGACTGCCATGCAACGCCAGAGAACACGAAGGCGCCCTTGGAGCGTTCCTTCGAGTCCCCCACCGCAACGTCTGCGCTGGCCACGGGCTGGCATTCGACGCACTGGGCTCCGGCGTCGCCGCTGTAGGAAGACTTGATCCACCGATCTGCCGGAAGGTCGTGCCGCATCATCAAGGTGCCTCTTACTTGTTGTGAAGATCCCGCATGACCTGCGAGATCAGATCCATGGACTGCCGCGACGATAGAGCCGCAGCGCGTAACTGGTCAAAGGCCCGCCGATACCGCTCGACAGGACCATCTTCCTCCAGATATAGCGACCCGTCGAGGTAGTCGAGACCGACGACGTCCAGCTCCATCGGGTCCGGGTACGAATAGACGGTGAATGCTCCGCTGAAGCCAGCGTGACTGCCGTGCGCATTCGGGATCACCTGGACAGAGATGGACGAATGGTCGTTCGCTTCCTGGAGATGCTGCAACTGCTCCGCCATCACCTTGGGGCCTCCGATCTCCCTTCGGAGGATCGCCTCATCCAAAATGCAGACGTACTGCGGAGGGGCCTCACGGTCGAAGATGGACTGGCGCTCCAGTCGGAGTTCAACTTCCGCGTCGATCTGCTCAGGGGTGAGCGGATGACTCGCGCCCCGCAGGACATCGGCGGCGTACCCCTTGATCTGAAGTAGCCCTGGGACGACCACAGGTTGGAACGCCAGGACCCGTACGGCGTCAGCCTCCAGGGTGAGTCGCTCCTGGAAGTGGGGCGACAGGATTTCGTCGTACTGCTGCCACCAGCTCTTGCGCTTGCCCTCGCGCGCAAGCGTGAGCAGGGCGGTCTTGAGCTTCTCGTCCTCGACGGCATAGAGGGCGAAAAGTGCCTTCAGTTCCAACGGCCTGATGCCCTGTCGAGCGTTCTCGATGCGGGAGATCTTGGTCTTGTCGCCATCGATGTGCTCGCCAGCGTGGTCCATGCTGACGTTGGACGCCTCCCGCAGGCGCTTGAGTTCGGCTCCAAGTCGCCGTCGGCGCACAGTTGGGCGCGGGTGTGCTGGCATCTTCACTCCTTCACCGCGTATGTCGATGTCCAGTGTGCCGTACACGGCTCCTCCAAGGATCGGCATATGCCAAGTTGATGATCCGATGCAGCTCAATCTCCAACATTGAAGCAGAAGTTGTTGCGCTCAGGTTGGTTACGGGTGCACTCTGTTGCGTAACTTGCTGCACTCACAGTCCAACTAGCCGCGCTGCAACGCCTGTTCGATGTCGGTGAGCGTGGAGTCGGATCGGTTCTGGAGGCGACGTGACACCCCCTCATGCGCACGAGACCTACGACGAGTTCAGACTCCCTCTGACCGTTGACCCGAGAGACTTGCACCGCATCAGGCGCATCGTGCGGGCGCATCTGCTGTTATGGCAGCTCGGGGCCCTGGTTGACGACGCGCAGAAGATCGTCACTGAGCTGCTGGCCAACGTGTACAAGCACGCCGGGCGGCAAGCTGTGCTCAGTCTCCAAGGCTCTCGTGGAGAGCTTCGGATCACAGTCAGCGACCGATCGCCGGACATGCCAATCGTCAAGGAGCCGGACTGGGACTCGACGACCGGCCGGGGATTGTTCCTCGTCGAGGCGCTCGCCGAGGACTGGACGTGTGTACCCACCCCAACCGGTAAGGACGTTCAGGTCACCCTGGTTGTTCTTCCGGAACAGCTGTTACGGAGCCGCGTCAGCCTGGCGAGGTGTACCGCATGATTGCGCCCGCCCAGGCAGCGCTCATTGGCCTCGTCGCGACGCAGTACAGCGCCGTCTTCGCCGGGGTGGACAAACGCCGTCACCACCCGCTTTTCGAACAAGCGGTTCTCGCCTCCCCCCAAGAGGCGATGCACTGGCTGGACGAGCGACTGGCCCGCTTCGACGTGGACCACCCGGAGCCGAGCGAGAGGCGTGCGCTGCTGCGGAGCCTGCGTGGTGACCTCCGACGCCGCGAAGAGTGGCTGGTTGGCAAGGCCCGGCGTCCCTACGCCATCGCTACGGAGACTCACACCGTCAAGCTGGAGGGGCGCCTGTGCCCGGTTCGGACTCTCCCCCTTCTCGCTTCGTGCCTGCTGCTGGAGACGTCATGACTCTCTCCAGGGCCAGCATCAAGGCTGATCTCAACGAGTACCTGGAACAGCACCCGGGCGAGAGAGCAGTGTTGAGGAACCTCCTTGACCAGCTTGATCAGCACTTCCACGAGACTGACACAGCCTGTGCCGACTGTCCCGTGATCCTCACCGGCACGGTTGTCGTCAATGAGCTGCGGGCGATCTTGCAGTTCTTCAATCCGTACACCCATGTCTGGGCGATCCGGGAAGAATTCGCTGATCCGGACTCCGAGAGCATGATTCATAGTGCCCATCGGGCCCTCGTCAGCTCGACGGGCATCGAGGGGATATGGGTACAGCAAGATCTCCGCTGCCCTCTGCTGATTGATGTCAGCTATATTCCAGCCGACTTGAGACGATGCCAACCCCAACGGATCTGCTACACGTACCACTATCTCTTCCGGACTCTCGCGGCTCAGCTTCCGGAGTGCACGACTCCATTGCTCGCGGCGAAGTGGACTCCGATAGCCGAGGTCCGGAATTCGCAACTGCGCCAGAGGGTCGCCGAGGCGACGATGAGCCACCACTGATTCATATCGGGCTCGGGTGCCTGTTCGTGATCCTGGCCTGGCTGCTGGTGAGCCTCGCGGTCACCCTGTACGTCGACAGATATGGCTACTTGTAGGGGAGATGGTCGGATATGACACCGCTTCAGCTCTGCGGTGATATTGAGTGGATTGAGGGTCACTGCTTCAAGTGCGAAGAGCCCACCTGGGTCACCGACGTCGGTGATTTCCAATTCGGGAACACCTACAGTGCCTTCTCTGCCTGCCCGTACTGCTACTTCAGGCTCTGGCAGATGCACTGGGCCAAGGTGCTGATCAAGGCCCGCGAAACGCGAGCAATCAGTGCCCCGGGACTGGCGTTGCTCCCTGGTCCACTCCCCAACCTCCAGCAGCGCTCGGCATAAGGAACCGCAGATGAACAGTCGACACTTCCATGCTTTCAGTTGGTCGGGTGAGCTGCGACCCGATGCTGCGGAACGCCGGAAGCCTGAATCGGTGACTCCGCCGATGGTCAGGCGTGGATGGCTTCAGAAGCCGTCGCAGATGCTCAGCGGTACTTATGGGACACCTAGGGACGCCATTGCCTGGGTGGTCTTGCGACTTGGTGTGGCGCCACCGGCACCGCTGGACGTTGAACCGTCGGTGATTGAACAGGTGGCCACCGTGAAGGTGGTTGCCGGGATGGATTTTTCGTGCGACTACAGGGCCACCACGGGGAAGCATGTATCGCTTGCGCTGATTTTGTGTCCGCGTGAAGGGATTACCTGCCCCGCCGGGCAATCAGAGGAGGGAGAGGAGGATTGATCACGGACCTTGACTCTCTCCTGTTTCCATGCGGGCGCTGTGGCTGCCTCGTAGTGGCCTCTACCCTGCGGCTCCTGGAATACAGCGTCTCCAGGCAGGACGACCCCGACGAGGAAGTGCACATCAGCTCGTTGCAATGTCAGGACCAGGTCGCCTGCGCGGCCCGGCGCTGGAGTCAACACACCCCGTGCCGATGGGAGATTTACGCCAGCCCGCTCCACAAGCTGACCGAGGGTGCGCCGCTCTTTCGATGCATGGGGTGCGACGCGGTCCGGACATTGGACGAGATTGTCGTGGCGGTCGTGAGCGACGAGGAAGGAACATTCCTGGAGATTTCCTGCAAGAACTCCCAGGAATGCCTCCTCTACCAGTCGTCGGCGGAATGGCGGGCCGTGCAAGAGAGGGCCCGTGAACGACTGGACGACGAAGAAGGCCAGTAACTCCATCACAGAAGGAGCAAGTTGAACCAGTTCTGGACACCGCGACGCAAGAGCGATTTCACGTCCCTCAACAATACCTTCCGGCCCTACGACGAAATCGATGCACTTGCAGAAGCAGTCGGTGTTGGCGATGGGCCGGTCGACCGGACGGTCATCCATCTCTCCGCTTTCCGCTGGCACTTTGAGGCCGAGGGGAAGACGGGATGGGACGCCATCAAGGTGATCGCTGGCAGGGTCGCCGAACGCTTCGGCAGGAAGCGCGCGCCCGAAGGCCCCGCGTGATGAGGAACAGCGCACCCGCCAAGCAGCTCCGTGTCCCATCGGAGCTTTCGAACTTACCTCGGAGGACGCAGTGACTGATCTCGGCACCCTCACCGTTCCCAAGAAGACGACGCTCGATGTCGGGAACGGCGTGTCGTTCAGCACCAACGGCCACTACTTCACGGCCCCCTCGGATCTGGACATCGACGCCTACATCGAGTCCCTCACCGCCCCGCTGTCGGCGATCGTCCAGGTCACCAAGCGGTGTGACATGGACTGTGACTTCTGCTCCGAAACGCTCCAGCGGCCGGACCCCACGCTCGACCAGCTCGACGTCATGCGCAAGAACCTGAAGGGCGTGAAGCGGGTCTTCCTCTCCGGCGGGGAGCCGCTGATGCGGAAGGACTTCTCCGAGATTGTTGAGGAGTGGCACCGGGACTTCATCCTCGCCGTCCCGACCAACGCCACGCACGGCCACGTCCATGCCGAGAGGATCGCGGGCAAGATCGCCTACGCCAACATCGGCCTCGAAGGGCCGCGCGGCGTGACGAACCGCGTGCGCGGCGATTACGACACGGTCATGCGCGGCGTCCGGGCTCTCCAGGAGGCCGGAATCCCTCTGGCCCTCTCGACAGTCGTGCTGCGCTCGTACTCGGAGTACCTGCCCTTCACCGTGCAGATCGCAGATTCCCTCGGCGCGGGCAAAGTGAAGCTCATCATGCCGCTTCGGAAGGGCAACGCCCTCGACTTGGCCGAGCACGAGTTCATGAGCGATGAAGAGGCTGACGGGGTGTACCGCCGGATCTCGGAGCTGCGCACCACGCTCATGTGGCGGCCCGCCGTCCGCCTCACGAAGTGGACCCCGGAGAACGAGGGCCACATGATCTGCATCGAACCCAACGGGGTCGCCAACGCTTGGCCCGTGTACGACGCCAAGGACCTCTTCGAGCCTCTCGGCAACGTGACGGAGGAGCCGATCACCGAGCTGTGGAAGCGTTACCGGTTCAAGCGCAACCACGTCACGAAGTATCTCGGCAGGTCCATCCTGGCGGCCAACTACGCGGAGCCCGCAGATGCGTGAGCTGACCAGCCTCCTTCACCCCAAGACGCCGTTCGGAGCGGAGCAGCGGCCCTTCGGGCACAAGATGCACCTCCTCACCGGCATGGCGTGTCAGTGGGCCGAGGTCGATGGTGATCCCGTTCTGGTAACGGCCGGTGCTGTCTTCATGCCGGTCCACCGAACCAAGGAGCGCCTGATCGAGCCGGACGTTGTTCAGTTCGGCTACCGCTTAGCTGTCAGCGAGCAGCCCGGGGACAACGGCGCGATGCTCCGCTTCATCGACGGCATCCTCGTGCAGGCCAGGCGGCACTCCGCCGGAATCGCCTGGCACTCATTCCAGGACGATCTGCACGTCATGCTGACGCTCGCGACGGAGAGGCTCCCCGGCATCATCGGTGTCGGCGAGGCGTGGCAGGACCGCGAGCACCGGGAGCGTGGCGTCGTACCGATGATCGACACGGCCGCTGATGCCCATTTCGACGGCCTGCTCCCCGAGGCCATGGGTCTCCAGGGACTGGAGGTCAGCGCGGCCCTGCACACCTACCAGCACCCCAGCACGGTGCAGACCATCGCCATGGAACTCTTCGCCGAGGAGACCCGTGAGCGGGCGGTGGAGGAACTCGGCGCCGGGACACTGACGTCGGCGGCGGCCGTCAGCCTGTTGGGCGGCAAGCTTCTGGGCCGTCTGACGTGGGACAAGGGCTTCGATCTCGGTCACGTGGTCGACAACGTCGCCTGGGACCGCTTCCCCTCCATTTTCACCAACAACACGAGCCCCTCCCAGTAGCGTCACCCAGCAGGGGCCGACCAGACCGGTCGGCCCCTGCCTGTGTGAGGAGAAGCATGATCACGGTCAGCAATATCGGCAATCCATCCTTGCTTCCCAACAAGCCGGCAGGAGTTCGCCGCGTCGCATCGATCGACTTGGAGTGGACGAAGAACTACCGGATCAAGAACGGGAACCGCCCCTTCTGCTACTCGGTCGTCTACCTCGACCTGCCAGACCAAGATGCACTGGTCGATCTGGAGGACGTGGACTTCGCCTTCACCAGCGTCTACGTCGAAGATCCGGACGAAATGCAGGAGTTGATCAAAAGCGCGGCCGAGGCGGTCGGCCAGGCCACCGAACAGTCCGACATTCTGGTGGGCCATCAGTTCTGCGCCGACCTTGGAGTCCTGGCGAACGCCAGCGACACACCGAACGCTGCGATCGACGACGCGAGGGCCACCTGGAAACGTCGTCGCACGCCGGACCCCGGAGATCCAGTGTTCGTCGACACGAGGTACGACGCAGGACACCTCCTGAACGGCGCCTCGCGGCGCCTGGTCGACGTGTGTGAGGAGTTGAAGCTCGATGTCACCCAGCCCGAGCTGCGCAGCACGTCGATGACAGCGCTCCACCGCAAGTGGCTCGACCGCGACGACGTCGAGGCTCGGGAGCGCATCAGCACGTTGAACGTTCGCCATTCCCTGTCTACGGCCTACGTAGCTGTCCACTCGGCCGGTCTCGGCCGTTGGGACCCCGTCCACGGACTCAACGTCAACCGGAAGCTCGCAGCCGGTGCAGACGGGGCCTGGCAGTGGCTCCAGTCGTCCACCTTCACCAACCTTTTGGAGGACTCATGCCCATCCGGGACTGCGCCGTCGTCGCCGTCGAAGGCGTCCAGGCAGGCGGGAAGACCACGCTCGTCCACGCGCTGACAGCGCACTACCGCGAGCAGGGCATCAACGTCACGGCCATGGACGAGCCAGCCCGTTACAGCCCGTTCCTTGAAGACATCGTGCTTCACAATGTCGGCACCTTCGACCTGGTGGCAGAGCTGGACGCCTTCGCCCAGCAACTCTCCGTCCCCATGCGGGCAGCCCGCCACCACAGCCTCCTGATCGCCGACAAGACACCCGCCAACGTGATCGCCTACGCCCGGACGGTCCTTGACCTCTCCGAGCCTGGTGTCGGAGCAATCATCGCGGCCATGGAAGCCCTGTGCCGGGCCTGGATGCCCCTCGCCTACGACGTCGTGATCTTCAGTCGTGACCGCTTCGACCAGAAGTCTGGTGGGGACCGATTCCGGGAAAAGGTCTTGACGCTGCGCGACGAGGTCGAGGCGGCCGTCTTCAAGGCCACCGTCGACAGCGGAGTCAAGGTTCTCGAACTGCCGACCGAGCTATCCACCGAAGGGCGTGTCGAATGGATAGCCGGGCAGCTCGACGGCCTGGGGCTCGCTGCGGCCTGAGCAGATGACGCTAGGGTCCTCCTTCTTAGAACAGATCCGCCTGGAGGACTCGCGTGCCACAGCTCCCTGTCCATGAAGTGATGCTCATCCTCGAACGGGGCGAGGACCTCCTGCTCGCCGAACGCGCAGGCGGCTACGCCGCTGGACAGCTCAACCTGCCCAGCGGCAAAGTCGAGTCCGGGGAGGACGTCTTCACCGCCGTTGCCCGAGAAGGCCGCGAGGAAGTAGGGGTCGACGTACCCCGAGATTCCCTCCGCATCGTCCACGTCATGCAGTACATGAACCCCGAAGGCGGCGTCCGACTGAGCTGGTTCCTCGCTACCTCCCACTGGGAAGGCGAGCCAGTGAACGCGGAGCCGACTAAGTGCGCCGGAATCAAATGGTGCAAACGGACTGAGATTCCGGACAACACCTACGAGTCCAACGCTCTGGGAATCCAGCATTATCTGAAGGGCGAACAGTTCTCAGTGCACGGCTGGGCGCGCACCCTCTAGGCGGACATTACTGCCTAACTCCTCATGCGAATCCCTGCGAAGATGAACTTCGCAGGGATTTTGCTATGTGAGGAGTTCTAAATGACGAACACCGTAAAGCGTTCCGTGACCAGCCCGCGAGACACTACGGGCCGTGTGAAGCAGACGCTGGAGAAGAACCGCGACCTCGCCGAGAAGGAGGCCGCCAAGGCGCAGCTCGTCGAGGCGCAGGTCGCCGATGACGTGCGAGCTGAGATCGTGGACCTCACCGAGCCGCCGGAGGAATTCGCGATCGAGGAGGCTCCGGTTGTCGTAGGCGAGTCCACCCGGGAGCTGCGCGTGGTCGAGGACCTGGAGAACGTGACGATCGGCTACGGAAATACCTTCAGCTTCGAAGCGGGTCGTACCTACAAGGTCCCGGCCTTCGTCTACAACCACCTGGCTGAGAAGGGTTATGTGTGGGGCTCCTGACCCACGCATATGAAATGGGGAGTTGCTCTCGCAGTTCTCCCCGACGCCCAGTCACGGAGGAATAGACATGCCCATCGATATCGGCGAGACATATCAGCTCGCATCGGCTGAGGGCATCGGTATCGGCTATGGGAAGCTTGACCAGGGAATCGTCGTCGAGGTCGTGGACCTGCTGCCGCCCGGGGAGCGCCCGAACCCGAGCGAGGAAGAGGACTATGTGGTCTTCCTCTTCCTTGACGACCGCACGCCGACAGGAGAGCCCATAGAGCGGCTCATCGGCTACGGGGAGACGTTCTTCAGCGAGCACTTCGCGCCCTACGTTGCGCCCCCGGTTGATCCGGAGCCTGATCCGGACCCTGAGCCCGATCCTGAACCACCGCCGGAAACCGTACCGGGGAGTGAGTCGCAGGAATCCGAGGAACAGCCCCCGGTGGTGACTGAGTGACCTCGTTCATTCCCAGGCAGGTGGGCGACGATGTCACGCGCGCGATCGTTGCCTCGACCGAATACGACAACGCGACCGTCGTCAACTACCTCCACAACCTGTGGTCGGTACGGCAGGAGCGGCAGGCGTTCCTGGCAGCACTGCCCAAGCCGTTCCTCCAGGCGCTGGTCACGCTGGTCTCCGGCGCGGGGGGAGTGGCCGCGTTCGCGTCCGAAGTCGCCGCTCTGCCGACACGATCGGTGGCCCGCTACGTTCATTTGCTTACCAGGGACCCCGGCCGGGACGTCACGCTCGCCACCCTGGCCCAGAGTGAGGTCGTCGCCGACGGGTACCTGCCGCAGGCGCTCAAGCTCGGTGCCGTCACGATCGACGAGCAGGGCCGCACCGCCGTGTCCAACGCGGTGGACATCCAGTTCGGGCCCGTTACCTCCGGCTCGGTGGAGACCGTCGTCTCCGTGACCCATGTAGCGCTGGTCTTGAAGGCCACGGATGACAAGAGCCGTGTGCTGTCCGTCATCGAGCTGGCCGAGCCCTTCGGGCTCCGCGTCGGGGAGTCCGTGTCGATCAAGGCGGCGGCGCTCAAGTGCGGGGTGATGTGAGTGGCCAGCCGCATCACGGTGGGGTTGCGCGAGCTGTGGCTGGAGTCCCTGATCGACCAGGTGTCTTCTGCTCCGGCCGCACGGGTCGAGCGCTGGTACGCCCTCCTCACTCACCGGCTCTGGCGCTACGGGGGCGTGTCGGCGTGGCTGGAGTGTCTGGATACGGCGTTCCTGACTGCCCTCCAGCAGGGCTTCGCGGCATCCCCGAGCGCTCTCCTGGCTAAGAGGCAGGGTGCTGAGCCCGTATCGGTGTGGGTGGGGCTGCTGAAATCGGACCCGCCAGACACGCTCGTCTCTGGTGCCGATCTGGTGGCCAACCATCACCTCGTCGCGGCGGGGTACGCACCTCAGCGGCTGCTGTGCGACGGCGGGCTCAGTATCGAGCCGGACGGCACCGTGTCGGTCGTGAACAGTAACTTGCTCGTCTTCGGGCCCTTCACGGGCGCCATGGGGTCGGCGGCCTCGGTCACCCACCTTGCGATCATGCCGGGGGACTGGCAGGCAGCTACAGGAATGCCGCTCGCCTACATTGCAGCCGACACCGTCGCGGCAGCGGCGAAGGGGGACTGCCTCATGATTCCGCCGGGCGCCTTGCGTATCGAGGTGCCTGCCGGTCTGGCGCCGGAGGCCGAGCGCGTCGCGATGCTCCAAGCAACCGTCGAGGTGCCGGGGCTTCCCGAGCCGATGACGGGAGCCATGCGGCAGATGAGCAAGGCGATCTTCACCAGTGCAGGGCTCGACGGCCTGCTGTACCAGGCACACGACGACGTCATCACCGCGCTGGCGGCGGAGTGGGCGTCGCGCCCTGATCTCGTCTCCTCCATCCTGTCCCGCCGATCGGCCGCCCCGCGCAACTACCAGTTCGCCACCACCAAGTATCTGCGCCTGCTGACGTCGGCCCCTGCGCCCAACCCCAGCCTCGCCCAGGTCACGGAGAGGGAACTGGTCGCTACGGGCTACATGCCGCAGATCATCACCCTGACCGGGGCCGGAGCCAGCGCGACGAACCCCTCCAGGCTGACCTTCGGCGCCTTCACCGACCTTGACGGTTCCGGCCAGGCGGTCACCCACATCGCTGTGACGTCTAACGCGGCCACCGGGCGGGTCATGGCCGTGCTGCCACTGACCGACGCAGTCAAGGCAAAGCGCTACGAGACGCTCTCCGTCCCGGAGAACCTCATCCAGTTGGGAGTCGGCTGATGGCAGACGAGACGCGCATCATGAGCCGTGTCAGGTCCCTCCTCGGAGACTTCGGCACCGAATTCCGCGACGTTCTGACCGGCGTCGGAGAGCTGGACGAGTACGACCTGTCTGAGACCAACACCACGGTCAGCAAAGCCTTCCGACTCCAGAACGGCCAGAGCACCGACCTCATACCCGGCTCCGACTACACGGTGGTGCCCCGGGAAGGGCGTGTCATATTCCGCGACGGGATCGGCGTTCTCCCGATCGGCGCCGTGGTCATTGTGGAAGGCCGGGCCAACGGCATGTTCGACGACGACGAGTTGGCTATCCACCTCCACGACGCTGTACTCCAGCACTGCTCCGACCGCGTCATCACGGTCCGGTACAGGTCGAAGGAGGGCTTCTACCGCTACGAGGACGAAGCACTCGGAGTCGCCAACCTTCCCGAGGTCGAAGAACTCCCGCTCGCCACCCTCGCAGCGATCAATGCCCTGTGGGCCGTCGTTACCGACGCCGCCTCCGACGTCGACATCCATACGGCTGAGGGCACGCACATCAGCCGCTCCCAGCGGTACACCCAGCTCCTCGTACAGATCGAAAACCTGGAAACCCGATACAAGGAGCTGTGCCAGCAGCTCAATGTCGGCCTCTATCGAATCGAGCAGGCGACGCTGCGCCGGGTCTCGCGCTACAACAACAGGCTGGTGCCGATTTTCACCTCGCGCGAGTACGACGACTCGGCTTACCCGACCCGGCAGTTGCCTCCCATCGACAAGCGCAACGAGGACGCCAGCGGAATCCCCTCGCCCGTCATCTCCGGGCTTACCGGGTGAGGGCCGACTGGAAGAGAGGACGTTTCACTGCGGCCTACGAGTCCTCGCGCATCGACAAGGGGCTGAGGGCCTGGCAGCGCCTCAAGGGCGACACAGTGAACTGGTTCCGCTTCTCTGCCGAGCAGTCGACCATGCACGATGTGTACGACGAGGGCGCCGGAGGCGGCCGGGCCTTTCACCCCCCGATCTCGGTCCCGATCATGGACGCCTCACGTGATCAGGGGGCAGCCGACCGGACGCCGCAGGGCATGTACCAGGTGGCCCCGCTCTACGTCGTCGCCTCGCTACGGCAGCTTGCCCGGGTGGGGATCACGCAGCCCGACATCGACAACTACAGGTACCTGAAGGACTGGCTCGGGTACGGGAGCCGACTCTTCAAGATCGATGAATTCCAGGCGCTCGGGCGGCTGAGACGGCACGACTTCGTCGTCTCCCTCAAGCTGCAAGAGATAAAGCCAGACGAGATAACTGCCGACCCCATGTTTGAGGAGTATCGGCGCTTCCATCTACGGCATATTCAGCAGCCTCGATAAGTTAACAGCTTGCCGGATTGCGGTGTGATTCTTGATCTGCCAGAACCGTCTGCGCAGAGGTCAATTTCATGCCATGGCTCCTTAATGAAGATGCCGCGATGCGGCGGAAGCTCCAGGGTCTTACCGTCACTGACGGCACCCTGGAGCTTCGCGTTGGTGTGCGTTTTTCCTTCCCCGAGGGCGAGCTGGCTGATCAGACCTTCCCGCTGATCATTATCGAACGTACGAAGGCCCATCGGGACCCGCGCAGGGAGGCCCGAGGTCGGGTGCAGCTTGGCTACGCCCCCGAGGGGTTGGCCGACTGGGGTGACATGACGAACCCCTCAGAGTCTCCGTATTTCACGAACAACCCCATCCCCTATCTGGTCGACTACCAGGTCACCGTCATGGCCCGAAAGCAGAGCCATATCACGAACCTGACGGCGAAACTGGCGGCCGTCGAATACCTTCCCGTGCGCTTCGGATATCTGGAAATCCCCGAAGACGGCACGATCCGCAGTATGGAACTTTCTGGCGGTCCGGAGTTCCACACCGGCTGGGACGAATACCAGAAGCGCCTCTTCCAGGTCGCCTACCTGGCGCAGATCACATCCGAGGTCCTCGGTGCTGTCTACGTGCCCACGAAGGTCGAGGAAGTCATTACCGATATCCACGACACCCAAGACCCCTGGCCGTCCTAGAAGGAGCACGATGGCAAGTTACAAGCGTCCCGGAATCTTTGTCGACGAAACGCTCAACCCGATCGTGGTCAACGAAACACCCTCGGGCGAGTTCGTGGCAGCGTTCGTAGGAGAGCACGACTACGGTCCGGCCACCCCTACCCTGATCCGGAACTGGTCGGAATTCATCAGCCTGTTCGGCGGATTCGGAGACGGCACTCACCTCCTGCCCTTCGCCGTACACCAGTTCTTCGCCAACGGTGGCAGGGCCTGCTACATCGTGCGTGCCGTCGCAGCCGACGCCACCTCGGCCGAGGTTGTCCTCAAGGACCGCCAGTCCGGTGAGGGTGTCACTCCGAAGGACGTCCTGCGCCTCAAGGCAAAGGCCCCTGGCGCTTTCGGAAACGGCATCGAGATATCCGTTGTCGACGCCGGTACTGGGCCTGGTCGCTTCAACCTGACGCTCAAGGTCGGCGGGGACACCGCAACGGGCCCGCAGGAACGCTTCAACGACATGTCCTGCGACCCCACCGACGTGCGCAACGCCGTGGCGATGCTCAACTCACCCACCACAGGCTCCAAGTTCATCGAGGCGACCTATCTCGGCGGTATGCCGTGGAAGGCAGAGAAGACCCCCTCTGTCACCGTGGACCAGCTCCTGGCAGGCGGTACCAACGGCACGGCCGCTCCCGACCTCTCGGCCTCAGCCGAACTGCTGGAGGGAACCAACGAGGTCCTCAACGTCAACCTCCCCGGAATCTCCGACGCCGCCGTCATCAACCCCGTCATCGACTGGGCGGAGCGCTACGGCTACGCGTTCCTGGTCGTCGACACCCCGGCACTACCGGACGGCACGCCGACCGAGACCGCTGTCAGCAAGTTCATGGAGCTTTCGCCGCTCGGCAACACCAGCACGACGCCCGTGCCCCTTCGGGTTTCGTCCTACGCCGCTGTGTACGGACCGTGGGTCCTCACCGCAGACGCGGCCGTCGCTGCGGTTGGAGCCACGCGGCTCCTGCCCCCGGGCGGGGCGCTGATGGGGCAGTTCGCCAAGTTCGACATCGACTACGGGCCCCATCGGACCCCGGCCGGTCAGGAGGCAGCGCTGCGCAGTGTCTACTCGACGCAGTTCCGCTTCACCGACGCGCAGCTCGACAGCCTGAACCAGGCCGGGATCAACGTCATCCGGCGCGTACCGAACGCGGGATTCTGCGTCATGGGTGGCCGCACCGTGAAGGCCGGATACCCGGACCGCTACATCAGCGTACGGCGCTTCCTCATCCACGTACGGAAGCTGCTTGTCGAGTCGACATCCTTCGCGATCTTCCAGCCGAACACCCAGGACCTGTGGGCTTCGCTGGCCGCGATCGTCACGCAGCGGCTCACGGAACTCACCCAGGCCGGACAGCTCAAGGGCAACTCTCCAGAGACCGCCTTCCGAGTCGTCTGCGACGAGTCCAACAACACCGAGCAGACCGTTTCCAACGGAGAGGTCCACATCGACGTTGGAATCGCCCTGACCCGGCCCGCCGAGTTCATCGGAATCCACATCGGCCAGTTCGAGGGCGGCGGCACCGCCACCGAGACCCTGTAACGAAGGAGTTGCCACATGGCAGGAAAGACCAGGGCGACGGTAAGCCAGAAGTCGTCCCTCGCCTCCATTTCGACCGACCCCTTGAGGTCGTTCAAGTTTCACGTCCAGATCAGCGGCCCGCAGTCGCTTCAGAACGCCTACCCGAAGCTGGGATTCATGGCGGTGAGTGGTCTGTCGATGACCACCGACGTCATCGCTTACCGGACCGGTGGACTCAACACCACAACGCAAAAGCTCCCCGGCCAGAGCGACTTCAGCCCCGTGACTTTCTCTAAAGGACTGTGCCCTGGAGACCAGCAGCTCCTGGACTGGATGTACCAGCTCTTCAACGTGATGCAGGGGGTGGGGAAGACGTATGACACAAATACCGATTTCCGGGCCACCATCGACATCATGCTGATCGACCACCCGGTCACGAAGGGAACGGCGAATGTGATGGCCGTCTGGCGTCTGTACAACGCGTGGCCGACGGCGATTGCCTTCGGTGATCTCGACGCCGGACAGAACATGTACGCGGTTCACCAGATGACATTCGCGCACGAAGGATGGGATTTCAAGGTTTCCCCGAACTCGAAGTCCGGCGTCACCCTCTAACGCCCAGTAGCTAACACCACCGGAGAAATCAGATGAGTACCGAAAAGCTGGCATACAACTGGAACTTCGACGACCAGGGGGCAGGCCCCTCCATCAATCCGATGGAAAACGCGCCAGCGGCCAACGCATCCATGCAGCAGGTGCTGGCCGACTCCGCCGGGCCTGCCCCCGCCCAGCCGATGCCGAGCGCCACTCTGTCCACCCTCCCCATCGGCATCGACATCAACGGCAAGCTCATACGGGAGGCCGAGATCCGGGAGCTGACCGGAGCCGACGAAGAGGCCATCGACCGCGTCAATCGCAACTCCATCAAGTTCTTCGACAAGTTGCTCCAGCTCGGTGTCGTCAGCCTGGGCTCTGACGTACCGACCGCTGAGCAGCTCAAGCAGCTCTACGTCGGGGACCGTGACTCGCTCATGCTCGACATCCGGTGCGCCACATTCGGCTCGGAGCTGGAGATGGTCGGCGTCCGGTGCCCCGGCTGCCAGGACCTCGTGGACTTCACCGTGGACCTCTCCTCGGTCGAACGACGGGGGCTCCCTGATGGCCCGCACACGGTCGAACTGCGCGACGGGCGGATCGCGACCGTCAGCTTCCCGACCGGCGAGGACCAGGAGTACATCCTCGACGAGACGGACGCCACCACGGGCCAGACCAACACCCGGCTGTTGGAGCGCTGCCTGACACACATCGACCTCCCGGCCGCCGGAATCCGCATTCCAGGCAGCGCAGACACCGCGCTCAAGCTGGGGATCGCCGACCGCCGGAAGATCCTCATGTACCTCGCCGACCATGCGCCCGGCCCGCAGACGATGGACCTCACCGTCGAGCACGACGGCTGCGGAGCGGAGGTTCCGCTGCCCCTCACGGTGGCGGACGTGTTTCTCGATCTCTGATGTCGAAGCGACCCTGACGGACTTCGAGTCACTCGTCTACGCCTACGGCTGGCCCCCCAGCGAAAACAAACGTCTCACGGTGCGCGAGCGCCACTACTGGCGCGACCTGGCGCTCTGGAACAAGGAAAGAAAGGAGGTGACTGCTGCGAATGCCGTCCAATGACGAAAGGACCAAGGGCGAG
The DNA here is from genome assembly GCF_030063415.1 of Streptomyces sp. H27-C3. Lineage (GTDB taxonomy): Bacteria > Actinomycetota > Actinomycetes > Streptomycetales > Streptomycetaceae > Streptomyces. Next base: position 108,586 of record NZ_JASITA010000014.1, read on the forward strand.
CCCAATGTGGCCGGTCGCCTCCTCGGCACCCACTCGGTGGCCAAGTCAGTCGAGGATCTCGAAGCCCAGATCAAGCAACTCGCCAAGAACGTCGGCAAGATCAACCACGCATTCCAGGGCGTCGGCGCGTCCATGGGATCAGGCTTCGGCAGCAAGCCATCCAACTTCCCCACCGCCAACGCCCCCTATGCGGCTGGCCAGTCACAGGCAGGCGGCGCGGGCCCGAACGCGCCTGGGTCCGGCGAACAGCAGGCTGCTCAGATCATGCAGCAGCGCATGGGCGCCCGTCGTGCCTCACAGAACGAGAGGACCACCCAGGCCGCCGACGAGCGCCGCCGTCGAGAGGATGAGACACGGCGCCAGCGCGAACAGGCGCACCGCGACCGCACGGAAGCCAACCAGCGCCGAGCCGACGAAGCGCAGCGTCAGCAGCAGGCCATGCGCGACGCGCAGGAGCAGGCCCGGCGTGCCCGGGATGAGTCCAACGCCAGGGCTCGCGCAGCGCTCACGATGCGTGTGGGAGGAGCGGGTGGCATCCCGCCGCGCCCGACCTACCGACCCACAGCGGGTACTCCCAGTGGCGGGGGAGGCAGCACCAGCCTGCTCGGCGGTGGGTGGGCAGTTCCCGGAGGCTCTGGGGGTGGAGGTGGCGACAACCCCCGTCTCTCGTACGGCATGGGCCAAGCGGCAGGCAAGGCCGTGTCCTGGGGGGCCGGGAAGTTCACCGCCCGCACCGACCACATGCGCGACCAGGCCAACGAGATGGACCGCTACGCCGCGTTCGCGTACAGCAACTGGGGCGACACCGACAAGGGCTACTGGTCGCAGAAGAACAAGCTGCGCAACGACGCCATGCACTCCTCGACCGCCCTGTCTACCGAGGACCTCAACACCGGCCTCTTCGAGGTGGACAAGCGCCTCGGCATGGGCCGTGGCATGGCTGAGCGTCGTACCTTGCACAAGCAGGCTTCCGGCTACGCGCTTCTCGATCCCTCCATGGGTGTTGCCGACTCCGCTCGGATGATGACCAGCATGTACACGCCGCAGGCGTCCATGCAGTACCAGGTCATGGGGATGGGGTCCACCATCGGCGCTGGCGGCAGCCGGATGTCGCAGTCCCAGCTCAACTCGAACGTCCTGGACCAGGTCTTCCGCAAGGGCTACTCGTCCAAGAACGTACAGGCCGCATCCGAGCAGGGTGGATCACTGCGGGTCACGCTCGAAGGCCAGGCGCGGCAGATGGGCCAGGACCAGGAGTGGGTCGAGCAACGCCTGAGCCAGCTCCAGTCGCAGTCCCGCTGGCAGGAGAAGACCGGCGGGACGAACGCCCAGTACGACAAGCTCCTCCAGGATGCGGGCGGTACCGGCGACCTCGCCCAAGAGGCACGGAAGAAGCTCCAGGACGGCGGCCTGGACGTCGACAACCTCGTCAACCAGAGCAAGCGCAAGGAGGGCGAAGAGCGCCGCCACGACAGCCAGATGATGGACGCCTTCGCCCCGGCGCTCCAGAAGACGACCGACGTCGTCATCGATTTCAAGGAAGCCCTCAACTCCATACTGGAACTGCCCGGACTCAAGCACGTGGTCGGTGGAGCCCAGGGCATCAACGCCGGTACGGGTGGGCGGGCGATGAGCACCTTGAGCGGCGCAGGTACCGGCGCACTCATGGGCGCGGGTATCGGTTCCGTCGTTCCTGGTATCGGCACCGGGATCGGCGCGGTGGCCGGTGGTGTGATCGGCGGCGTCGCGGGCCTGATCGGGGGCGGCGCGGAGGGGGGAGGCGGGTCCATCGGGGGAGGAGCCTCCAAAGGCTCCGGCAACCCGAAGACACGGGCCAACCTCAATCAGGGCTCCGCGAACTCAGCCATCCGCGCTGCCATGACGCAGATCGGCGTGGACTACTCCTGGGGCGGAGGCGGCCCCAAGGGGCCCTCTCGTGGATTCGCTCAGGGCGCCAAGACGGTCGGATTCGACTGCTCGTCGCTCATGCAATACGCCTACTCGAAAGTCGGCGTCAAGATCGGCCGGACGACGCAGCAGCAACTCACTGAGGGTAAGGGAGTCAGCTTCAAGGACCGCCGCCCCGGAGACTTGATGTTCCCGAACAGCGGTCACGTCGTCATGTATCTCGGCAATGGGAAGATCGTCCATGCTCCGCGCACTGGACAGAAAATCAGGGTCGACCCCGAAGACCACTTCGGCAAGTACATAGCTGTCCGTCGCCTGGTCGCGGGTGGCGGCGACACATTCGCCACTGATGAGGACGGATCTACCTCGTCCGAAGCGGGTGCGGGAAACGACAACTCCGCGAAGACCGGCGCGGACACTATGGGCTCCGTCACCAATGCCTATGGCAGCGTCAACGAGGTCGATGCCATCGCGGCGGCGCTCGGTGCAGGGGGCCAGGGACCGGCAGGCTCGGGTGCCTCTGCGAAGAGCAGGGACAGTGGCGACGAGAGCCTGGTCGGCGCCGACGTCGACACAGGGAAGTACAACTGGGGTGCCATCAAAGGGCGTTATACCAAGGTTCCGGCACCGCCCGGCTGGGTCAAGGCCGCGATCCAGCGTGGCATGGCAGCCAAGAGCGTGTCCGGCGCGGAATGGGCCCGGGGCCTGGCCACGATCGCCTACCGGGAATCCGGATACCGCAAGGACGCGCGGAACGACTGGGATTCCAATGCGAAGAACGGCGATCCAAGCGTCGGCCTTTTCCAGGTAATCGGGAGCACTTTCAAGTCCTACCGGGCGAAGTCTCTGCCGAACAGCCAGAGTGATCCGGCCGCCTCCGCAGCAGCCGCAATCGGCTGGATCAAGGCCAAGTACGGCGGCATCGGGAAGGTGCAGCAAGCCAACCCCAACAAGCCGCCCAAGGGTTACGCAGTGGGGGCCTGGGACCTTCCCGGAAATGAGATCGCTCAGGTCCACAAGGGCGAGATGATCGTCCCCGCCCGGACCGCACAGACCATCCGCAACGCCCTGCTCCAGGAGTCCATCCCGGTCCGGTCGACAAGCAACGACGTTGTCCAGGGCCCCAAGCGCGGAGCGACTGGCAGTGGCGCCGTAAGCATCCAATTCGCGCAGGGCGCCATCAGCGTAATCGTGCAGGGAGCAGCCAATAAAAGCTCGGCGGCGCTGGCGGGACGGCAGATAGTCGACGCCATCGCAGCAGACAAGCGCATCAAGGAAATCGGGGCGGGTTCGTAATGTTCTCAAGCATCCACAAGGAACTCAACGCCGACCAGGACAGCAATGGACAGGTCGACCCCAGGCAGCTTCCTACCGGTGGCATCGGATGGTGGGGCGGGGACATTGGCTCCGGCAAGGACGACTTCCTTACATTCCCCCAGGGATGGATCGTCACCGATACCTCCCAGCTCCCGAAGAAAGACAGGAACCCGTACTACTTCAAGTTCCACTACAACCCCTCGACCGTGAACGTCACGCACGGCCTCGACATGGCAAACATGACCCCCGCTGAATGGCAGCGATCCGAGGCCGACACGGGAACCGCGATCCTCCCGATCAACTCCTCGTGCTCCTTCAGCCTGTTCTTCGACCGCACCTACGACATCCTCAGCAGGCGGAAGACTCCACAGTCCCGGTACGGCGTGATGTTCGATATCAACGCTCTGTACAACGTGGTCGGAGTCAACTCGAAGTCACGGACCAGCAGCGCTGCGGGAGAGAGCAGCGACAGCGAGAGCGAACCCTCTTCGGACGCTGGCCAGGTACCGGACACAGTCACCGGACCAATGCAGATGCGCCCGATCTACGCGCACTTCGGAGGCGGCGATGCTCTCTTCTACTACGGCTTCATCAGCAATATCAGCATCGACTACGTGCATTACACGCAGGCGTTGATACCTCAGCGAGCGGGGATGAGCCTCACACTAACGGGACTCCCGCAAACTAACTAGGGTAATCCACATGATCAGCAGTAACTCACGCTACGCGGCTAACCCCGTCGAGATCGTCACCGGCCCCGACGGGAATACTCGCCGTGTCATTGTTCCCATAGCGCCGGGGCCGATCCGGGCCAGAGTTATCAAGTATCGCTGGAACGAAGATGACCGAGTGGACTCGGTGGCGTCTGACTATTACCAGGACCCAACGCAATGGTGGCGCATAGCCGAGGTGAATCCCGAGGTGCTCGACTGGACATCAATATCCCCCGGCACCATCGTCAGGATTCCCAATGCCGATTAAGACGTTCGCCCCGCACGCTGAAATCGTTTACCCGAGAGTTACCTCTGCGCGCCAGTACATCACGCAGATGGACGGTCACTTCCGCGAGAGTGCTCATTCTGTCGTCGAAGTCACGGTCCAATTCTCGGTGCCCAGGTCTGCGAGCGTTCAGGGGTGGTTGCTGCAATCGGTGGGCCTCCTGACTGAAGGTACTCCGGTCCACGTCGTGTACGGGTCCGGCCCGCACCAGAATGTCGATTACTACGGCTACGTACACTCGTACCGTATATCGACGGCGGAAACCGATCCTAAATACACCATGAATGCGGAGGTCTCAGTCACCTACACCCTGACGGGAGCCTCCAGCGATATGCAGTCCCAGAGGAGCCGCGCCTGGCGCGCGGTATCTCCTTCCTACATCGCCCGTACCGTATGCCGGTCCTATCGGCTCGCACCCTTCATCCAGCGGGGCGCTACCCGGCTGGCGGAGAGGGCCCAGAACTCCCAGAGCGACTTCGCCTTCCTCCGTGACATGGCAGAAGAGCTTGGCCTCCGACTGGTCGTCGACAACACTTCCGTTTATCTGACCGAACCGCTGGTGTCTTTGCGTCGCGGCCGAGAGATTCCCAGCTTCCACCTCACCAAGATCAGCGGAATCCGGGACTCGGTCTACTCCTTCGACGTGCTGACCGGCGAACTGGAGCCTGGCGGCGGCAAGCGGACACGAGTCGAGTCGTTCGGCTACAACCGGCACACCAAGTTCCTCTCCCGCACGGTGGCGCGAACCTCCGCTCAGGCGCGGTACACGTCGTACACCACCGCCCTGCCCAGTTCCTCCCAGAAGGAGGCTGGAGGCCGGGCTGCTGGCAAGGCATCAACGTCGGCGCTCTGGGTCCAGGCCCAGTCGAGAGTGCGGGGCGATGGCCGCCTCAAGGTAGGGCACGAGGTGTGGTTCCAGGGTGTCGGCATGGGACCGAAGAACATCGGCACCTGGATGGTGCGCGAGGTCGCTCATCACCTGGAAATCCACCCGACCGATTCACGCCTGTCCACGTTCCGGAGCGACCTCGTCGTGGGCCGCAACCGTCCCGACGGCCTCGACGTAATCCGCCGGGACGACCTGACCGCCACCATCACGGCCTCCAGTCTGTCGACGGGCCGCTGGCACGCCCAGCACATCGGAGAGCGCTGATGCATCAGACGGGAACGTTCCAGGCGGTCGTGTCGAACACGACCGATCCACAAGAGCGCGGTCGCGTCCGCCTGCAAGTGCCTCAGCTATCCGGGACCGCGACACAGCCATGGGCACGCCCTGCGTTCGACGGAACACGGGTACCCGCCGTGGGGGAAGACGTCTGGGTCTTCTACGAAGGCGGCGACCCGGACCGGGCTGTCTACATGTCGAACCCGACGGCTGAAGACTTCAACGACTACGACCCCATCGAACCGCTCGTCAGTACGCAGAAGTCCTCAATCACTTACCGCGACGCGCAGACGGTGTACTACCTGTTCGGCGACGCGATATGGCCGTCGGTCTCCCTGGTCGTCCCTCCCTCTGGAAGCATCTTCGTTTCTACCTCCGGCACCGTCTTCCCGGGGAAGCAGCTCACCTCCGAAGCCTCCGTTGCCTGGGCAATCTACGACGACGACCTCAAGGCGTACGTGTACAACCTCGGACGCCTCGGTGAAGTGCGGCGACGGGGCACCAAGGTTGGCGCTACGGCGCCCGGTGTCAACGGAACGATGATGACCCGGCGGTACCTGGCCAAGGGACTCACCCCAGGTAACCGCATCCGGGTACGGCCCATGTACTGGTTCGCGAACAGCGAGGCATCTGAATACGCGAAGATCTCCGAGGGCACCCTGGTTGTCGAGCCGGTCCCGCTCTCCCCGTATCCGCCGATCTCAACCCAGCAGACGCGTCAGCCGAAGTACCTGAACAGCTCGTACGCCAACTTCCCCGAGGACGAGCTGGCCGAGATCCCGGCCGTGGTGCCGCCCTCGGGCAAGATGTTCGTCTCCATATCCGGCTTGCTGTCTCCCTCGTCCGCAACCGTCGGCGACGACATCTTCTACTCGTGGACAGCCTCCGGCAGCAGCGGCTGGACCGACAACGTCTCCCACCAGGTGAAGCAGCTCGTCACCACGAACTTCAACGCGGTCTGCGCAGGCACCCGGCGGACCCTGCTGACCGGGATGACCCCAGGCGACGTCGTGCGATTCCGGCCCGTCTACGGCACCGACAGCTCACTCAGCAGCACAACCTTCACGGCCACCTCCGGACAGCTCGTCGTCGAGCCGGTCATCGACGCGCCGGACCTGCCCGTGCAGCAGTCAACGCAGAAGACGCAGCCGATCCTTCTCGGCGGATCGAACTGGATCGACTTCACCGAGCCCCAGTGGCAGCCCGTCACAACGAAGGTGCCACCCACAGGAAGCCTCCTCGTCAGCATCAGTGCTTCCATGTGGTCCCAGGAATCAGATACGAGCGAACTGCGCATCGGTTGGAAGGTCACCGGGGATTACGGATGGAGCGGTGACGGCGTCGTCCAGGCCCTGATGACCAAGGGCAGGACATGGTCGGCCTGCGGGACGAAGCGGCATCTGCTGGAGGGCCTGACGCCGGGTTCTACGGTCACGATCACACCCCAGTACTGGTGCTCGGCGAACTCGACCAGCGGGAGCACCCAGACCAACATCGTCTCGGGCGGGCAGCTCGCCGTTGAGCCAGTACGGGCTGGAAATGCCGCTCGGCTGGCTCAGCAGCTCGCTTCGCAGGAGAACGAGACCGCCCACTTCCAGGTCGTCGCCAACGCCACGGTTCGGGACTCCTTCCGCCCGGCGGACGGCGACGCCTACGTCATGGCGGACTCGGAATCGATCCTCGCCAAGGTGAACGGGAAGTGGCTCACCGTCGCGGAGAAGCGCCCCTACATCCTGGTCCACAAGGACAGCTTCTTGGTGACGACGACTTCCGACTACTTTCCGTGGACCAGCGTCCTCTCACAAAACGAGAACGGCCTCTACTCCCCACAGGACCCTGACGCGCTGTACACCACCAGGGACGGAATCTACGAGCTCAACGTGAACTGTCGGTGGGGTAATGCCACGACAGCTAACCGCGCGTGGTTGCAGGTGGGCGGAAAAGAATTCCGTGTGTGGTCGCTGGAGGCGGCCAGCTCCAATGCTCAGGGCGTCTCCGGCACCGTCATTGCCGCACTCAAGTCAGGGTCGCAGATCAGGCTGGCTATGCGGGCGGGAGCGAATGGAACGGCTACTGATATCCGTATGTCCGTAGAATACAAGGGCCCCTGCACGAGCGGAAAGTATGACAATGTCTAAGCAACTGGCAATCCCCTTCGCTCTCGACGCAACTGGCAAGGTCGCCAGTGTTGAACACCCGGATCGGCAGCTCTCTCAGCGGGTGCGGGCAGTCGTTGCCGTCGCGCCCACAGAACGGGTCATGCAGCCCGAGTTCGGTACAGACTTGCGGGCCTTCCTGTTCGCTGCGAATGACGCGATCACCAGGGACGCAATACGCCGCACCGTGCAGACATCCGCCAGCAGATGGGAGCCGAAGGCGGTGGTGAAGTCGATCGAGCCGATCGTAAAAGACGAGGAGCAGGGAATCGCTGACGTCTTCGTCGACATCGGTTACTCGAACACAGATCCCGAAGCGACCGGCGACCGCTTTGAGGACATCGTGGTCCGCCCGGGAGGCGGCGTCGACACTTACTAATAGCTTTCCGGGTCGGGGGCACAGAATTGGGAGAAACACGACCCCAGAGATCAGGAGCACGCATGGCGGAGAGTGAGCCCGTAAAGCCGTCCGTCGACTACACGTCGAAGGATTTCCAGGGCTTCCGTCAGGCCATGCTCGACCACGCAACCCAGATCTTCCCGGAATGGACGGGTCGCAACACAGCGGATTTCGGGGTCACGCTCGTCGAGCTTATGGCGTACCTGGGGGACATCCTTTCCTACTACCAGGACGCTGCCTCGCGTGAAGCCTTCCTCTCGACAGCCACCCGCCGGGAGTCGATCCTCGAACTCGCGCGGATGCTCGGGTATGAACCGGACGTAGCAGCCCCTGCGGCGGGGACGGTTGTGCTGGCCACGGAGGAGTCCCAGGCCACCGCAGTCCTCATCCCGACAGGCACCAAGCTGACGACGGACTTCGTCGAGGCGCTGGACCGGCCGCTTGTCTTCGAGACCACACAGGACTTCACGCTCGCCCCATCCGGCGGGTCGGCCAGCATCCCCGTGCTCGAAGGCGAGACGGCAGGGACGGCACCGCTGCGCATCCTGCGGAACACCGCACAGGAGCAGGAGATCCTGACCGAAAGCCTGGGTACGTCAACTGGGTCCGTGGAGCAGACGTTCATCCTCTCCGAGGCCCCGGCCATTCTCGACAGCATCCGCCTGTTCATTGAGGAGGGCAGCGACGCCGTGGAATGGCGGCAGGTCAGCTCTCTCCTGGAGTGGGGGCCGCTCGACAAGGTCTTCCAGGTCCTCTCTTCACTGGACGGCACGACCGCAGTCATCGTCGGCGACGGCCTCACCGGATCGGTGCCCGCAGTGGGACAGCCCATGTATGCCGCCTATCGCACGGGCGGCGGGGCCATCGGCAACGTCCAGGCGAACACCCTGGTCGACATCATGGACGGCCTCGCAGGCGTGTACATCGCCTCCTCCAGCTCGATGACCGGGGGACGCGATGCAGAGTCACTGGAATCGATCCGCTCGAACGCGCCTAAAGCTCACCGCACTCAGGACCGCGCTGTCTCGCTGCGGGACTACGCAGACGTGGCGCTCTCTGTTCCCGGCGTCGCCAAGGCCAAAGCGCTTTCGAACCAGACGACGTCCGTGAACATCCGCATCGTCGGAGCCGCCAACGCCATCCCTAGCCTGGACCTGATCGACAAGGTCGAGCGCTACATCCAGGATCGCGCGGTCGCCGGAGTCAACGTCTCCGTGTCACCGGGCGACCTGGTCAAGGTCAACATGGGGAAGTCGGACGACCCCATCATCCTGGGGCTCTACCCCAACCACCGCCGCGAGGACGCGCTGCGTGCGGGAAAGCAAGTCCTCCAGGAGCTGCTGTCGGACGCCAACAGCTCCTTCGGCATGAACATCCCCATCTCGCGGGTGTACCGAATCCTCGACCAGATCCCCGGAGTTGAGTACGCCCGGGTCCCCTTGTTCGCCCGCGCTGATGGAGTGCAGTCCGGTCCCCAGGACGTCATTTGCCGCGACTGGGAGATACCCGTCCCGGGCGATCTCTTCATCGTCACCGACGGAGGTCTCTAATGCCCAGTCAGTACCCCAAGGCCGTCCGGCGCTGGCCGCAGCACGCCAATCAGCGTGACTACGTGATGGCTGAGGATGTCAACGAAATCCAGGACGAGGTCGCCGGAATCAGCACCACCCTCGGAGTCATGCCCCAGGAGTACGTGAACGCTGACGGAAAGAGCACAAAGTACACGACAGTCGACTCGCGCCTGGACAACATCCAGCGAGAGCAGGAGCGCCTGAAGTACTACCAGGACGGACTGCTCGACGCAGCCAGGACAGGTTGGAATCTGCCGGTTGCCAACATTCGGTCTTCCGGCACGCTCATTCCTCAGACCATCAATCAGAACCATCCCAACGATCCTCGATCTGACTGGTACCCATGCAAGATGGACCGTCCGGTCATCGACCCGCTGGGAATGGCCAAGAAGCCCACCTACACCTTCACCTGCCCGCAGACCGGCTGGTGGATCATCAGTGCCCGCATCACGATGCATATCGCGGACATCATTCCCGGCAAGACGAAGTCCACGGACCACTCGATGTTCAGCCGGATCAACATTCTCGGAGTAAGCACGGATGTCGCCACGGACGGCTCGACGGCCCCTCTCAACACGGCCGGATACCTCCGCACGAATCCCGTCTACGCAGGCCCCTGGTACCAGGGTGAGAAGCTCCAGTTCGAAGTGCGGCAGATGGGAAATCGGCTCATCGCGAATGCGCCGGTCAACGACCCCATCGGGGCGTGGACGGCCTTCTCATGGGTCGGCTTCACGTATATCAGGGCGCTGCCCGCGCAGATGACGACCCGCCCGCCGTGGGACGTCGACCCGCTCGACATCTGATCCCAGCCGAACGGAGGACAGCTTTCCATGGCCCAGTACGGTCTCGACTTCTACGCCCAGTCCAAGTACGGCGTGGACGTCCGCATCGAGTACAGCGTCGAGCCTTTCTCGGCCGTGCCTGCTGGCGCAGGGATGATCCTGCTGAAGTGGTCGGCCTCCAAGGAAGCTAGCTGGACCACGCTTCGTGTCGTCCGGAACTCGCGTGGAGTTCCCGGCGATGCAGACGATGGTGACGTACTGCTGGAATCTGCACATGAGGGCCTGGTGGCCAGCCATCTCGACACGGATCTCGTCCACGGCAGGTATTACTACTACGCCGTGTTCGTCGCCGCCCCTTACCCCGCTTGGTCATCTGCGGCGATGTATCAGCCAGGGGACTGCGTTACCTACTCCGGCGTGAACTACATCTGCCAGACCGGCCACAGCGGGACCGTTCCCGGGGGTGCCTCGAACGCCTGGAGCGTCACCACAACCACGAGCGACTGGGTGCGGGCGGGGAACACAGCCAGCCTGTCCGTCGGTGACCACAAGTACGCAGAGCGCATGTACGGGCTGATCCCTCCTGCCTACCGGACGGCCATGGAGGAGATCACCGGTCTCGAAGAGGGCATCACGAACGAGGCGCTCTACAAGTACCTCAAGATCCCCGGCTTCGAGTTCGACGTCCTGAAGACGGAACTGGACAACGCCACGCGGATTCGCGACCAGGACTACACCACCATCACGCACACCGAGAGGGCCGCCGACACTCTGGGACTTGAGCGCCCGCTCTCCAATCGCCCGGTGCTCCGGCGGAACCGCGTGAACAACTCCACGCTGACCAACCGCAGGAAGGGCTCCAACGACGGGCTCAAGCAGATCATCCGCGATATGACCGGATGGGACGCGGAGATCGACCGAACCTCCAATCTCCTGGTGGACCAGGACCAGTCCGGCATCTGGCATCCCGTTCATCAGGAATGGAAGGCCGGAGTCAGGTACGCGGCGGGAGAGTACGTCAGTTACGGCGGTCTCATCTACCGGGCAAAGACGTCGGTGCGGCAGATCGCTGCACAGAGTCTCCTGCCACCGCTTGCCATCCAGAGCCAGGGCAAGGTCACCGCTCAGACCGACAAGATCGGCGCGCGAGCCTTCGCGGGCAGCTTCAAGGACGGCGATTCGTTCACCCTGAAGTTCACGCTCGACACGGCCGCCACCTATGACGTCGCAGCGGTCTACTCCAGGTCCTACGACTACGGGATCTGGACCACCACACTCGACAGTCTCGGAGCCATCCACACCTTCGACGGATACTTCCGCACCGTGGCAGCAGCGACCGTGAACCTCGGCCGGGTCCAGCTCGCTGCGGGAGACCACACGCTCAAGTTCACAGCCAAGGGCAAGAACGCCGCCTCCACCGGCTGGCAGATGGCCGTCAACAGCTTCACCTTCACTCCCACCGACACAAGGCTTTCGCCCGTCCCGCCGAACGGCCAGCCGGACTCCACCCTGTTCTGGGAGCCGGTCACGCTCACCCCCAGGGACTGGTCCCTCCAGAGCAACACGGTCACGCTCGACCCGTCGACCTGGTGGCTGCGCAAGGACGGCTCGGCAGCACGCATGGCACCAGGAATGCTCGGCATCCAGAGCGGCATGACCCCTGTGAACGGGTCGCAGTACGCCGGAACCTCGCTCACTTTCACTACCCCCGGAGCCAGCGAGTCGTACACGCTGGCCTCCATCTCGCCCGCTCAGACGCGCGTGTGGGACGCCGCCGTCACCTATCGCATCGGCAATCTGGTCACATACGGCGGACGGACCTGGGAAGCCATTGCCACCGTCGGCAACGGTCAGATACCCGGCAACGCGAAGGACTTCTGGCGGCCCTCCCTCGTGACGGCCAACCAGGTCACACCGGACGCCAGCCTGGTGACCAGCTACGGCGTCCCCATTCCCCGGGTGTACGACTGGACACCGGAGCGCGACTACGCACCCCGCAATGTCGTGGTCTATGGCCGCTACCGCTTCGAGGCAGTCGTACCGAGCCGTGGGATCAGGCCGCCGGGCGGCCCGCAGGACAACTCGGCATGGTCCTTCGCTGGCGGCGACGTGGAGATGGTCACGGCCAGCGCCTACGCACGTCTGGCCACAGGCGCCAAGATCACCAACCTGGCCTGCGAAATCGCCTGGTACGACGACAACTCCAAGCTCATGGCCAACATCGACTCCTCCAGCCGGTCCTCCGGCGGGGTCCTGTACGACCGCTTCGACATGGACCGCGACGACGTCAAAACCACATTGATCGGCGCCTCCGACTCCGAAACGTGGAGCACTTACGGCGGCCGGTGGGTGGTGACGGGCGGAGCGATCCGTGCCGAAGGAACCGTAGGCGCCGGAGGAACGTACGCCACCGTCCTCATCTCCCGTCCCGCATCGATCAGCTCCGACACCACCGGAGTGAAGCCCTTCACAATCTCAGGGACCTTCCTTTCCAAGCCAGTTGACCCACTGGCCATGCAGGGAATCCTCTTCCACTGCACCGACCCCGTGGCGCTCGGCTCCTTCACCCTGGCCGCACGTGACGGCCTCTACCGCGTCATCCTGTCCAACGGCAAGTACCAGGCCACCAGGCTCGGCGCGGCATACCCCGAGTTCAAGGACGGCGAACGCATCACCGTCTCCTACAGCGGCACGAAGACGATCTCGATCAAGAAGTCCACAGGCAACGGCTACGGAGTAACGGAGGTCCTGCGTTACTCCCAGCCCACCGCCACGGACATGGTCGGCACGTACTTGGGCTTCGCAGAGATCAAGAGGTAACCGACGTGAACTACATGATCATCAACGACGGCGCCTACCTCGATGCCTTCGACACCCCACTGCGGCTGAACGTCCGCGTCCCCGCCCTGCACGGCGGCGTACGAGCGCCCCTGGCCGGGACAGCTCGCCTCTTCGCCGCATCCGCCTTCGGCAGCTTCACCGACTTCGGATTCACCCCGTACAACACACTCAACGACACCGACCGGTCACCCCTGATGGACCCCGTCACACTCCTGGTCGCCGCCACAGGGACACAGGACGCGAACAACGGGTGGAGCAAGGCATATGTGACCTCGACAGTGCCCCAGGGCCGGAACACCGGCGCCCTCGGTAGTACCTACCGTGGTGCGCGCTACGCCGAAGTCCGGGTACGAATGCCCGCGCTGGCCCTGGGAGCCGCGCCACAGATCAACTCGGTGATGGTGGAGCGCCAGCAGTCGCTCAACCTGCTGAGCCACGACGCCGCCTACCAGCTCCGCTCGTGCTGCTACACCGGCAGCAAGTGCGAAGTCGCACTTTCGGGGGACCGGTTCGTCGTCGGCTCTCGGTCCCTGAAGTGCTCGGTCACCGACGCATCCACGACCGGCTGGATTGGACCCGCTCCGACCTTCGCGGCGCTGGCGCCCATCAAGCCCAGCTCACCCACGCTCGTCTTCTCGGCGTCGCTGGCCACCGCAGCCGCCGAGCAGTTCGTGCTGAAAGCGTCCTTCTACGATGCCGCCAGAACGCTGATCTCCAGCCAGGACAGCACGCTCCTCGTCACCCGGGGAAACTACGAGTGGGCGGCGAAGGGCTTCACCTTCCGCCCACCGACCAACGCCGTCTTCGCCAGCGTCGTCCCCTCCCTCCAGCCGTCCGCCACCCTGACGGTGGGATCGGACTTCTTCGTCGATGCCCTGGGAGTCCGCTATCAGTCGCTCCGGTCCGTCACACCCGCGATGCCGGGATACCGCGCCGCCCGGCACATGTACATCGACCTCAAGGCCAACCGGGTCAACCTCGCCCGGAATCCGTCCGTGACGGACAACAACCCGGTGTGCTGGCTGTCGCACGTTCCCGGCATCCCAAGCACTCCCGCGCTCGTACGCAACTACACCGGCCGCACACGCCCCGGCGCTGCGGAGTACACATCAACGCTGACCGGCGCGACGACCGTGTACGCCGAGGGAACGCGGATCGGGCTGGGCTCCAACGTCAGCTCGCAGGCTTCCGGAACGCCTCTTGAGATCATCAATCTGGGGCGCCGCCACATCCTGTCGGCCTATATATCCGAGCAGGCCGCCAACACCATTCCGGTGCGGGCGTTCGTCGAGATCACCGAGGACATCCCTGGCAAGGGACTGGTGCGGACGGTGTACCGAGGCGAGTCGACGGCCGAAGTGCGCGAGCAGCATCCTGAACGCATCGAGGGAAGTTGGGCACGGATCTCCGTGGCATTCACGCCTCCGGTCGGTACGAACCGATGGGTTTCGGCATGGGTCGGCCCTGACCCGGAGTACTACCAAGGCAACGTCACCTCCAGCTTCTTCCTCGACGACATCCTGCTGGAGGAAGGCAGCACGCTGCTGCCCTACTTCGACGGCGGTGGACACCACCCGGACTACCTCTGGGAGGACTGGGACGCCACCGAGCACTCACGCTCACACCTCTACAGGGAACGCCGCACCCTTCAGCGGAGACTGAAGCAAGTCATCGGCGACCACATTGAACACGGCACCCCCTACGACCTGCGGTACGCGAGTGCACCCAAGCCCGCGCAGACGGACCCGTTGCCGATCCAAGCCGCCAGCTAACTGCCGCTGTCGACCTACAGCAACAGTCAAGTCGTGAGGACTTGTTGGCTAACAGGTCATAACTTAGGGTGGGTGTGCCCATCCCAGCTATCCAGGAGCACCATGGCCAAGCGCACCGTGGCAGTCGCCGGAAACGGCACCGTCAGCAAGAACGCCGTACACGACCTCCTAGCTGACTGGCTCGGCTACGAGGAGGTGGGGGAGGACTACAACCCGACGGAGCGCGCGGACGAAGTCCATTTCCTCTTTCTCGCCCACCCGGACCTCATCTCGAAAACCCTTCAGTACGTCTACAACTGGACGGGCCGGGCGAATATCGAATACACCGCCCTCTACTCGAAGCGGCACAGTGCTCAGAAGGCCGTAGAACTCATCGTCGAAAACTCTGAGGAGGCGCTCGCGTCTGGAGGCGCCGCAGAGATCTACGCAGACGCCATCGAGTACCTGCGCGGGCGGGAGGGGGAAAAGACCCTCATCATTCTTTCGGACACCGACGGGGATGACGGAAAGGATGCGGGATGCGACGAATTCATCATCGACGCGTCCAAGGCGGGAATCGAGGTCCTGGACCTCGGCTGTGCGCTCGTCACCTACCCCGTGCAGAAGGCCATCGAGCGTGCGCTCGGCGGCCAGGAGGACGAGGAGCCGGAGGGCGTGGCGGCCGGGCCTGCACCGGCCTCGGAAGACCTGCAAGACGACATAGCCGAGGCGCACCGAGCGCAGGAGGCGCAGCCCCCGGCACCGGCCGCAGACCAGGTGCCCCCGCCGGACCTGGCGTCCCTCGTCCTCAAGCTGGCGGCGGCCGTCGAAAGCGTCATTGCCACTGTCGAATCCTGCCTCGTCGCCGACTTCTACGACGAGAAGCAGGCGCTCGACAGTATCCGCACCATCCTGACGCCCGTACGGGAGGTCGTCCCGGAGCCGGTCGTCGAAGGTCCGTACCCGGTCGAGGATGAGGGCGAGGCGGAGCCTGAGAGCAAGGCCGCTGGCCCGAAGGACGCGGGCTCCAAAGAGGTACGCAAGGGCTGGTTCAACACGGAGCTGAACGAGTACCTGCCGTTCCGAGGCCGACCCCGCAGGGACGTGGACAAGCACGACATCGTCCAGGACGACGACGGAAAGTGGATCAAGTATCAGCCAGAAGCGGCATAGCTGATCCGTACATGGAAGAACCCCCAGGCCGGGGAGAGGCGGCCTGGGGGTTCTTTGTGTGAAACGCAACTGAGAACACTATAGGGGAGGAATTCCGAGAAGCGCAATAGCAGACTCGGCAGCGAATGCGTAGCAACTAATCCAACAATGTTGATGTGGGGCGCGTCACATACGAGCTGCGGAATGAAAGCCGGGGCTCCGGGGTTTCTCTGGCCGTTACCCACAGCGCGGGTCACTGTTCCGGCAGGTCAACTGCTCAGTCGGCTGCGAAGCTGCCGCCTCGCTGAAGAAAAACAACCTCGGGATATCAACTCCATGCGCTCCTGAGCCTGCGAAGGATGGGCGAAGCCCCCACAGCCGCACTGCGAGCGGGTGGCGAAACATCGTGGTCGGCCACAGGTCTGTCGGCTGTCGCGAAGAAGGGGCTGCGCCCCTATCGCCGCGCCTTCGGCTTGCGAGGGCATGGGTATCAACAAGCCTCAGATAGATGGTCAACAGTTGAGAAGATTGGCATCTGTTGGTTAGTGTTCGGGACGCGCCTCAACAGCGCGGGGAGAGAGGACCTGAACATGACCAACACCTGGCAGCCACGGCGACTGGAGAAGAAACCCTCCCGCCAGCACTCCACCACCGACGATGCTCTGAACCCCATGCAGGCCATCCAGAGCACCTTGTGGGACGCCCCGGAATCCGCGCCCCAGCCCAAGAAGCGTCAGAAGCCTGTCGAGGAGTGGAAGGCCAATGACCTCATCAACCACTGGTCGGCACAGGTAGCGCGAGCACGCTGGACGGACCACCTGATCGGCCACACAAACCGGGCCGCACTCGGCAAGCTCTTCCGCGAAGCGCTCGGCAAGGACCACACACCGGCCGCGCTCAAGTCAACAATCGACGCCTTCTTCGCCAACGACCGCTACCACAACGCGAACCGGCCCTGGGCTCTCTACCAGTCGGTCATCAACGACCTCCTGGCCAAGGCCGCGCCTACGCCCAAGGCCGACCCCTGGGCGCAGGCTCAGCAGACAGAAGTCCCCAAGGACATCACCGAGAACTGGGGCGGCTATCCGACGGAGCCCCACGACCCCTGGGCCCCGGCGGTGAAGCGGTGAGGACAGCCGACTCCTCCTACTACTGGAGGCAGATGAACCTGCCCGGCCGTAACTGGGGTGTGAAGCTCGGCGACCTGGACGACCCCTTCCAGGAGCTGATCGACTTCCACCTGGACTGGCAGAACCGATACGTCCACCAGGACACCCCCCTCAGCAAGTTCCCCACCGACCGCAGCCGCATCGGGCGGGGGGTGATGCTCTCGGGTGACCCCGGCCTCCGCAAAACGACCCAGGCGTGTGCCGCCATGGTGTCCATCTGCCGCAGGTACCAGGTGGACGGCTACTTCGTCCGCTTCGGCGACTACGTCCAGGACAAGACCAAGAGCTTCGCCAGCCACAACAAGGTCGACAAGGGACTGGGCGGAGAGGCCGCCGTCGCGCAGACAGAGCGGTTCAGCGAGCTGGAACACCGTCTCTACACCGTTCCGGTGCTGGTCCTCGACGACGTCGGCAAGGAGCACCGCACCGCGAGCGGCTACGCCGCCCAGCAGTTCACCACTCTCCTGCGCCACCGGCACGACGCCATGCTGCCCACCATCGTCACCACGAATCTGCGCGGAGGTGAATGGGCCAGCGCCTACGACGAAAGCGCCGCCTCATTCGCGATGGAGGCATTCGACATCGTCTACATCAAGGGGCAGGACTACCGTGCAATACGGTGACATCGGCACCCAGTCGCAAACCATCCAGGTCGTCTTCGAAGGACTTCTCGCCGTCCTGAAGGAGAAGCCCAAGCGACGCTTCCGGCGCCACCGCTTCGGCACCCGCATCGGCGACTATGAGCCCAACTTTCTGATCGATGTACTCACCGAGCAGATCTGGAACACCGAGGGCCCGGCCGTCGAAGTTGTCACCTTCCTCGGTGAGAAGTTCGCGGGCGAGGTGGAAAGCTTCCTCGACGAACTCGGCTTCCCCTGCCAGGGCGTGTACTTCACCCACCCCAACGTGCTCGCCCAATCCCACGCCTACCGTCAGGACGTCGTGGGCGTCTATGACCCCGAACCCACCCGGTGGCTGCGCTACGGACGCCTCGGCAAGCTCACCTACCCCAAGCAGCTCCTCATGATCGGCTCCTGATGGCCCACGTCGAGCACAAGCTCATCGCCAAGCTCATCCAGACCGGCGAACTCGGCACCGCCATCCGCTCCGGGATCAAACCACGCCACTTCCACGACACCGACCGGCGCCACGTCTACGCCTCCCTGCTCGCCTACCAGCAGGAGTACGGCTGCTGCCCCACAGCCGACGTCGTCGCCAAGGACTACCCCACCTTCAAGCTGTCGATCACAGTCGACGAGCCTCTCGCGTACCTCATCGACTCCATCCGTGAGACCAAGCGACGCGCCCTGACGGAGAAGGGCCTGACCCTGGCCGCCGAGTCCTGGGAGGACGGCGACACCGAGGAATCCGTCCGCCTCGTCCGCGAGATGCTCCAGACCATCGCCGACGACGTCCCCACCGGCATCGACTACAACCTGACCGAGAACGGGGACGAACGCCTCGAACGCTACGAGCACTACAAGGAGCTGGACGGGTCACTCATCGGCCTGCCCACCGGCTTCGAGTCCCTGGACAAGGCGACCCAGGGGCTTCAGCCCGGCCAGCTCATCGTCTTCACCGGCCTCGCCAAGTCCGGTAAAACGCAGCTCGCCGTAGCCGTCGCCCAGCACATCAACTCCCTCGGGCACACCGTGCTCGTGTTCTCCTTCGAGATGATCGCAAGCGAACTCGGGGAACGCGTGGACGCCATATCCGCCCGGGTCTCCCTGTCGAAGCTCAGGTCCGGCGAGCTGAACTCTCTCGAATTCAAACGGCTGGAGAAGGCCGTCAAACAGATGGAGGAGAACGCCACCCCCTTCATCATCAGCGAGGACGTCAAGGCCCACACCACCATCGGCAGCATCCAGGCGAAAATCGACGAGGTGAAGCCGGACGTCGTCGTCATCGACGGAATCTACTTCCTCCGTGACGAGATCACCGGTGAGAAGATGACGAACTCCGCGCTCACCAACATCTCGCGCGGCTCCAAGCAGCTCGCGCGGGCCTGCGGCATTCCTGTCATCGTCACGACTCAGTCTCTCCGGTCGAAGATGGGAGCCGGAGGGCTGTCCGCTGGCTCTGTCGGGTACACCAGCGCATTCGAGCAGGACTGCGACGTGCTGATCGGCATGGAGAATACCGACAACGCCAAGGAGTCCAAGCTCAAGATCATGGCTTCGCGTAACTGTCCCAACGACGAATTCCTCCTCGTGTGGGACTACGACACCTCAACGTTCGAGGAAGCCAAGATCAACTTCGGATCGTACAGCCAGGGAGAAGACGTTGACGTCGAGGAGTGGTTCGACCGCCGGGCGGCGTGACGACCTCATCCCGGGAGACGTCCCCTCCGCCCTGGCCGAGCTGGGTGTCGAGGTCCTGGGCGACGACGGCGACAACTACAAGATCCGGTGCCCAGCACACGCCGAACGCACCGGCCGGATGGACCGCAGGCCCTCGTGCTACGTGCACGTGCACTCAGGGCAGTTCATCTGCTTCTCCTGCGAGTGGGCCGGGAGTTTCGCACGATTCGTTGCGTACATGCAGGGGACCGACTCCGCCCACGCCAATGCCTGGATCGCGGCCAAGGGGACCATCGGCCGGGCACTGCGGCTGCTGAAGGGCGACGAACGACATGCCGAAGTCGAGCCAGGTGAGACGGTGACCGAGGCACAGATGGTCCTGTTCACGACACCACCCGAACCCGCCCGGCGGCGGCGAGGGCTCACCCTGGACGCCTGCGAGCAGTTCGGCGTCCGATGGGACCTGGAACGCCGATGCTGGATACTGCCCATCCGCGATCCCGAGGGAACTCTTCTCGGGTGGCAGGAGAAGTCGAAGCGTCACTTCCGCAACTTCCCCGATGGGGTGGAGAAGGGCACTGCCCTCTTCGGTTCCGACGTCGCCTTCGACGGGCCGCTCATCCTGGTGGAGTCCCCACTCGACCCGGTCAGGATGTACTCAGTCGGTGTCCACGGAGGCAAGGCCACTTTCGGAGCACACGTCAAGCATGAACAGATGCGGCTGGCCATGGAGTTGTCGGACACCATCATTCTGGGGCAGGACAACGACACGGCTGGCAGGCAGTCCAGAAACAAGCTCTACTACCGGTATCGCTACCAGGGCGCCGCGCTTAAATTCTGGAACTACCTGGACACAGGAGCCAAGGACCCCGGGGAAATGACCGGCATGGAGATATGGGACTGCCTCGACGCCTCCTATTCACCACTTAGGCGAAAGCTCAAATAGCCTTATCCGGTGTTCACCGGGAAGCTGCACCCCTATCAGGAGCAGGACGTCTCTCGCATCGTCGAGAGGGGCTCGATGCTGTGCGCCTACAGCATGGGCATGGGGAAAACGGTGCTCAGTATCGCCGTGGTCGAGGAATGGCTCGCCCAGGAGGGCGTGACCACCTGCATGGTCGTGGTTCCCGCCTCCCTCAAGTGGCAGTGGGCCGCCGCGATATCCCGCTTCACCGACGTGCCGAGCAAGAGACGACCGGTGGGGCGGGCCTTCATTGACGTACCCGACGACAGCGCGTGCATCGTGGTGGACGGAACGAAGGCCCAGAAGGAAAAGCAGTACCAGGCGATCCTGGACACACGTCCCGACTACGTAGTGCTCAGCTACGAGAACGTCGTGAACGACTGGCGCACCGTACGCAAGATCCGGCCGGACGTCCTGATCGGCGACGAGATCAGCTACGTGAAGAGCTTCCGTGCCCAGCGCACGAAGAAGATCAAACGCCTGACCGCCAGGTACCGGCTTGGTCTGTCCGGGACGGTCATCGACAACGGCCAGCCCGAGGAACTGTTCAGCATCTTCGAGTGGATTGACGAACAGGTCCTCGGCCGGTGGGACCTGTTCGACCGGGCCTTCATCCACCGTTCCCGCTCCGGCATCCCCGTCGCGTACCGCAACCTCCCGCTGCTGCACACGAAGATCAGCGAGGCCATGATCCGTCGTACCTACCGCGACGCCGACGTGGCGCCGTACATGCCGAAGGTCAAGGAGTCCGTCCTCCCTGTCCGCCTCGGCCCCCGGGCGCTCTTCGCCTACGAGCAGATCGCCCAGGACCTGCTGAAGGAACTTGAAAAACTCGGCGGATCGGGCTCCCTGGACCTCGCCGCCGTGTACGCCGGTCGGTCGGACAGCGGGAACACCGCACAGGGCAGGGTCATGGCCCGGCTGTCGGCTCTTCAGATGCTCATCAACCACCCGGCGCTGCTGAAGGACTCAGCCCGCTTCTACGCGGCCGGTGAGGGCGGCAGCAAATACGCCGCACGCCTCGTCGACCGGGGTGCCCTGGACGGCGTTGACAGCTCGCCCAAACTCGACGCCGTGGTGCGCTACTTGAAGAAGCGGCTCATGGCCGACGACAAGCTCAAGGTCATCCTCTTCAGCTTCAACAAGGGTGTCCTGCCACGCGTGGCCGCAGCACTCGCCCAGTGGCAGGCCGTCTACTTCACGGGCGATCTGAACGCCAAGGCCAAGGCGGAAGCGAAGGCGATCTTCGCCTCCGAACCGCAGGTGCGCCTCTTCCTCGCCAGCGATGCCGGGGGCTACGGCCTCGACCTCCCGGAAGCCAGTCTCCTGATCAACTACGACCAGCGGGATTCCTCTGGCGCCATGGACCAGCGCAACAGCCGTCACGTCAGAGCCAGTTCGCTTTTCGCCGAGGTCGAGGTGGTCAACGTCGTCGCCGAAGACACGATCGAGGAACGGCGCATGGAGCGCCTCGCGGTCAAGCGCCGGACCAACAGCGCGATTCTTGACGGCCGAGGGGCGGATGTGGACGGGCGTGTCGTCAACGATGTGGAATCTCTGCGCGCGAACCTGACCAGGTCCCTGAGTGGCCTGCGTCACACCGCCTGAAACTCATGCCGCGTCAGTTCTGGCATATGCGCCCGGCACAAGTTGATACCCGCAAAGCGACGACAAGTCGTCGCGAGTGCGTGACCTGTCGATTTCGCCATTGGCGACTTTGGGCTGCCTGTCGCAGGCGCACATCCCGGACCGGCCGTCAACAGATGAGAAGCTGGTGAGAACTTAGGCATCTGTTGTAGTGTTCTTTCAGCCGCAGGGAAAGCGGAATGGCCGCCCGAGAGCGGCAGTTCCGCACTCCTCAACGGCAGCACAGACACCGAACAGCGGGAGATTCCATGGAGTTCAGCGACGCCCCCTTGGCCAGTTCGACCAACGCCAACACGACCGAGTCCGACTTCAACCGCAAGGCTGCTCAGTGGGCCCTGGTCAAGGACCGCGTGGAGGCGCAGCAGAACCTCCTCGACACGCTCAAGGAGGACATGGTCGAGGACCTCAAGGATTTCGGCGTCCGGGACGACAAGGGCAGTTACGTCATCGACCTCGGCCGCTCCTACGAGGTCAACGGCAAGGCATTCACCGGCCTCAAGTACCAAAAGGGCACCACCCGGATCGCCGACCAGGACACGGCAGAGCGCCTGGCCAAGGAGAAGGGGCTCCACGGACGGCTCTTCCCCGCCCAGCCTGCCTTCGACGCCCAAGAGGTCTACGTCCTCTTCCAGGAGGGCCTGCTCACCGAAGAGGAAGTCGATGAAATCTTCCCCGAAAAGGTGACGTGGAGCTTCGTGCGAGTGGGGGCCAAGTAGATGACCCGCGACTGGGAACGAGAGTTCGCCGTCATCGCCGGAGACGCAACCCCTCAGGCGCCCGCGTACTACCCAGGCTCATCCAGGCGCATCCGCAACGTCGACCCCCACACCATGCGCCTGGTCGAGACGAACGCAACTCCCGAGGTCCTCTGGGACTCCAAGCCCCGCGTCTACCGAGTCGGCGGCGAGCTTCAGGAATTCTTCTCCATCGGCCACCTCTCCATGGCCCTGAACCGGCGGCCGGTCACCATCCGGAAATGGGAACGCCTCGGCATCATCCCGGCGCCCACCTTCGTCATCCGTGGGAAGACCGAACGCGGCAACCGGCGCCTGTACACCAGGGCCCAGGTCGAGGGAATGGTCCAGATCGCCCAGGAGGAAGGAATCCTCCACCACGAGGGCGAGGGCATTCACATCTCCGCCACCAAATTCTCCGAGCGAGTCATCCGGCTCTTCAAGGGCCTTTCCAGCACCGGAGAAAGCGACGCCGCATGATCCAGCGAAAGAGCGTGACCGAGCGGTTCAACCTCGGCAGTTACGAACACATCGAAGTGACGGCCGAGGTCCAGTTCGACCCGGCGACGGACGGCATCACGGACGTCGAGAACGCGCTCGACCGCCTCCTCGCCCGCGAGCGCCTCATGGCGAAGGAGTTCACCACCGAGGACAACTCCTTCGCCCGTGTCCACCCCGCACTGACCAAGCCGCACACCAAGAGGAGCTGACGTGGCCCGCACCGCAGCATTCGACGAGGACGAAGAGTTCGACACCCGACCCAAGCGGCGCCGCAGCCTGGATGAGAACGACGAGAGCGAGGCACGCCCCAAGCGCCGCCGCAGCCTCGACGACGGCGAGGAGGAGAGCCGTCCCAAGCGCCGCCGCAGCCTCGACGACGAGGACGATGAGGAGCCTCGTACCCGCAAGCGCGGTCGCCCGGCGCCCGACGAGGAAGCGGACGAGGAGAGCCGTCCCAAGCGAAGCCGCCGTACCCGGGCCGACGAAGACGAGGACGAGGACGAGGAGCGCCCGAGCCGCGCGAACGCTGCCGCCGCACGGCGCAACGCCGCCTCCGGCTGGGACGAATTCGACAACGCCACCAGCGGCGGCAACAACACCGACTTCGAGGCGAAGAAGGAACTCAAGCTCCAGGTCACCAACAAGCAGCAACTGCTGAAGGTCCTGAACTCCGCACCCTTCGACTCCATGGGCCTGCACTACATACAGGAGATCAAAACCGGCAAGCGCAGCTTCCGGTGCGGCGGAGAGAAGTGCCCCCTGTGCGACGACCTCGACCACTACGCACGCAAACTGGCGTACTTCAACATCGCACTGTTCAACGAGGACACCGATCAGTGGGAGAACCGCGTCTGGGAGGTCGGCGTCAAGGTCGGCCGCAAGCTCAAGGCCATCAACGACGACAAGAAGCGGGGCCCGCTCGACAAGGACAGTCTGTACTTCTCGATCTCCAAGACGGGAAAGGGCACCAACACCGAGTACCACCTGGAGACCGTCAAGGCCCGCGACCTCGACGAGGACTGGGACATCGACGAGGTCGATGACAAGACCCTCAAGACCCTCAACGACGCGCTGTACACCGAGCCCTGGGAGCGCTTCAGCAACCCGCAGGAACTGAAGCGCGTCGTGAACCGGCTCCTGGACGACGACGGCGACGAGGACGGCTACTAACCCCGGCCCCCGCCAGCGTCAGCTCAAGCCCGCCTCCCTGCATCCCAGCAGGTCAGGGAGGCGGGCTTTTCACACCCTGGAAGCCCCCATGCCCCACGTCATCCTGAACCGGGAAGACCTCGCCGACGCAGTTGCCTACTTCAAGCAGCACGACGCCTTCACTTTCGATGTCGAGACCGTGGGAGCGTTCCGAGGCGTCCCGAGCCAGAACCAGATCACCTGGCTCTCCATGGCCACACACGGCGCCGCCGTCGCCATCCCGATGGGCCACCCCAACGGCGACGTCCTGATCTCCAGGGCCACCCGCAAGAAGAACCGCGACACCGGCAAGTTCACCCCCATCCCGGCCGTCTGGGACGAACCACCACCCCAACTGCGCCCCGGCCAGGTCTTCGAAGCCCTCCAGCCGCTCCTCTTCGGCGAGCAGTACCGGAAGATCGCGCACAACGCCGTCTTCGACCTCGTCTCTGTGGCCAAGTACTACGACGGCCAGCTCCCCGTCCCCAAATACGGCTGCACGCTGGTCGGTTCCTGGCTCCTGGACGAGAACCGCCTCAACGGCCTCAAGCCGCGCGTCGTGGACCAGTACGGCCACAAGTACGACACCGAGAACGTCGGCCGCCAGGTCGAGATTCACTCCTTCTCGAAGGTCGCCCGCTACGCCGTCCTCGACGCCAGGTACACCTGGCTGCTGTGGAAGCGGATGGTGCCGCTTCTCCAGGCCGAGGGCCTCTCGCGCGCCATGAGCCTGGAACTCCAAGTGCTCGAAACCCTCCTCGACATGGCACTCACCGGCGCCCCGGTCGACCTCGACGCACTGCACGCCCTCGACGCCACTCTGACCGTGGAAGTCGCCCGCATCATCGAAGAGGTCTACAAGGCGGCGGGCCAAGTCTTCAACATCAACAGCACCAAGCAGAAAGCCGACGTGCTCTTCGGCAAGAAGGCAGCCGGGGGCCAGGGCATCAAGCCCAGCAAGCTCACCAAGGGTGGCCGGACAAAGAAGCGCGAAGGCACCAAGCCGACCATCTACGACTACAGCACCGACGCCGAAGAACTGAAGAAGCACGACAACAACAAGGTCTGCGCCACCCTCCTTGAATACCAGGAGGTGAACAAACTCCTGGGGACGTACGTCCACGGCTACCTCGGTGACGAAGCCGAAGGCAAGCCGTCCATCATCTTCAACGGGCGTATCTACCCCACGTTCAAGCAGTACGGCACAGTCTCCGGACGGTTCTCGGCATCCGAGCCGAACCTCCAGAACGTTCCCGCCCCCAGTTCCCCACTCGGGGCAGCAGTCCGAGGACTGTTCGTCGCCCCGCAGGAGAAGGTGACGGTAACCCAGAACGAGGAGTCGGTAGAACTCGGCTGGAAGCTCCTCATCGCCGACTACGGGCAGATAGAACTGCGCGTCATGGCGCACTTCCTCGGATACGGGGCCTGGTACGACGGCTTCTTCGCGGGCATCGACGCCCACACCGCCACCGCCAGTGCCGTCTTCGGGGTCAGACCCGACGATGTGACCAAGGATCAGCGGAACGACAGCAAAACCCTGGCGTTCGCCACCCTCTTCGGCGCGCAGGCCGCCACCGTCGCCAAGGCGATGCACTCCACCGTCCCGCAGGCGCAGGCATTCCTTGACCTACAGGCCCGCAAGATGCCGGAGGTCGGGAAATTCCAGAACTGGCTCATCCGCGAGGCGCTCAAGCACGAGATACCCCACATACGCACCCTCGTCGGGCGCAAGCGCCGCCTCCCCGACCTTGCCAGCCCTGTCGACTGGATTCGAGAGAAGGCCGAGCGGCAGCTCCTCAACAGCCTCATCCAGGGCTCAGCAGCCGACCTCAACAAGATGGCGATCATCCGCATGGGGCACCTGTGCAGGCTGAACAAGGACTGGCTGCGGCTCTCACTCACAGTTCACGACGAACTCGTAGTGCACTGCCGAGAGGACAAAGCCGAGGAGGGCTCCTCCCTGCTCCAGACAGCGATGATCGGACCAGGAATCCAGGAAGTTCTGAAAGTGCCAATCACCGCAGACGTCAAGGTCTGCGACCGATGGTCGGAGGCGAAGTAATTGAACATACAGAAAATTCCCGTCGAAGCGATCCAATCAGAACTCCTCATGGACATGTGTGAGGAGGGCAACCCCAAACTGATGGCCAGCTTGAAAAGCCTCGGACAGCCCGGCAGGAGCCCCGAGGTCATGGAGATGGAAATCTCCGCATCCCGCCGTCGAGCGGCTGTCGTCACGCCGCTGAACGAACTACTCAGCGTTTATGCGCACCTTCTCTCTCAGGGGATGTTCAAGGTTATCCTGGATCACCCCGCCCTCCATTCGCTGAGCGAGGAGGAGAAAGAAGAATTCGTGCACGACCATGCGGATCTCTTCTTCGCCACATCGAGTTCCGTGCTCGCGAATCTCTTCGACAAGAACATCATCCGATACACGAAAGCGGGGGAGAGTTCCGGTGAGTGATTTCTGGGCCCGAGCCGTCGGCGGATCAGGAGCAGCACCTCCGCCGCCCACCCCCTCCCAGGCGCCCGCACCCGTCCAGCCAGCGCCCTCGCAGCCTCTGCTCAAGGCGCAGTCCGCAGCGGATGTCTCCCGGTGCCCCAACTGCGGCTCCGGCAACTACATGGCTCCGCCGAACACCCAGAACTACCGCTGCTACGACTGCGGCTACCCCAAGCTCCAGTCGACCTCGGGAATGATCGCGTCCTCCTCCGACGGCCCGCCGCGCCCGGCCCGGGGACAGGTCTCGGGCAGCACAGCCCTCAACACCATCGTCGGCCGCGTCGGCTAGGAACGAAGGAACCGAATGACCCTCATTGACAACCACGGTGACCTCACCGACCCGTACAAGGCGTACATCACCAAGTCCCGCTACGCGCGCTGGCGTGAGGACCTCGGCCGCCGCGAGACCTGGACGGAGACCGTCGACCGCTACTTCGAGTTCATGACCGGCCACCTCAGGGACAAGCACGGCTACGTCCCGGACAAAGCCCTCGCCCACGAGCTGCGCCACGCCGTGCTCCATCACGAGGTCCTGCCGTCGATGCGCGCCCTCATGACGGCCGGAGAGGCACTCGACCTCTCCCACGTCGCCGGGTACAACTGCGCCTACACACCCCTGGAGGACCTGCGGTCCTTTTCCGAGGTCCTCTTCATCCTCCTCAATGGCACGGGTGTCGGTTTCAGCGTCGAGGCACAGTACGTGGACCAGCTTCCCGTCGTCGCCCACCCGAAGCCCGACCCCTCTGCTCGCATCACCGTCGCGGACAGCAAGCTCGGGTGGGCCGAGGCGTACGACGCACTGCTCGACCTCGTGTGGGTGCAAGGCCGCGTCCCCGAGGTCGACTACTCGCTGGTGCGGCCCGCTGGTGCCCGGCTGAAGACCTTCGGCGGCCGGGCGTCGGGCCCTGAGCCGCTGAAGGATCTGTTCACCTACACCGTGGAGCTGCTGAGGGAGGCGCAGGGCCGGAAGCTGCGGCCGATCGAGTCGCACGACCTGGCGTGCAAGATCGCTGACGTGGTAGTCGTGGGCGGTGTCCGGCGCTCGGCCATGATCTCCCTGTCCGATCTCGCCGACACGGAGATGGCTACCGCGAAGTCCGGCCAGTGGTGGCTCGACCACCCGCACCGCAAGCTCGCCAACATCTCGGCCGTCTACGAGGACGGCGTCAGCAGGGACCAGTTCGACGCGGAGTGGCAGAACCTCAAGGACAGCGGCAGCGGTGAACGCGGCATCTTCCACCGGGACGCCGCACGCCGGATCGCCTCGAAGTGGGGTCGCCGAGAAGCGGACACGGAGTACGGCACCAACCCGTGCTCGGAGATCATTCTGCGACCCCGCAGCTTCTGCAACTTGTCCACGATCGTGGTGCGCCCGCAGGACGGCATCCACGACCTGAAGCGCAAGATCACCCTGGCCTCGATCCTCGGCACCTGGCAGGCGACGCTCACCGACTTCCCCTTCCTGCGTGAGGAGTGGTCCCGCAACGCCGAGGAGGAGCGACTGCTCGGTGTCTCCATGACGGGCATCTTCAACAGCGCGCTGCTGACCGACGGCCACGGCCGTGATCTGAAGAACGACGTCCTGGCGAAGCTGCGCGAGGAGGCCCGCGTGGCGAACGAAATCGAGGCCGAGCTGATCGGCATATCGCCCTCGGACGCGATCACCGCCGTCAAGCCGGAGGGTACGACCTCGCAGAAGACCGGCGTGCCGTCCGGACTGCACCCCCCGCACAGCCGCTTCTGGACGCGAACGGTGCGCAACGACGTGAAGGACCCCATCAGCGATTTCCTGCGGGAATCGGGTGTTCCGCACGAGAAGGACGTGATGAATTCCCAGAACTGGGTCTTCTCCTTCCCCCAGCGCGCCGCCGAGGACGCGATGACGCGCGAGGACCTGACGGCTATTCAGCATCTGGAACTGTGGCTCGACTTCCAGCGCCACTACTGCGAGCACAAGCCATCGGTGACCGTGTCCGTCCGGGATTCCGAGTGGGACGCGGTGCGCGAATGGGTGTGGGAACACCTGGAGGAAATGTCCGGGGTCTCCTTCCTCCCGTTCTCCGAGCACACCTACGCTCAGGCGCCTTACCAGGAATGTGACGAGGCGACGTACCGTGAGCTGACGAAGACGATGCCCAACCTTTTGTGGTCTGACCTGTGGTTCTACGAGAATTCGGACCACACCACAGGAACGCAGGAGTACGCGTGCTCGGCGGACGGCTGTGATGTGAAATAGAAGGAGGTCTTGCGGTGAGCGGGATCAGTGCAGCTATCGCGGATGCCTTCGAGGAAGTCGCCTCCGGCCTGGAAGAGCGTGTCGAGCACTTCTCCTCGGCCTACGCCACGGACGACGACGCGGTGAAGGCGCAGGTCCTGTCTGAAGTCATAGACGAGCTGCGCCGGGTGGGCGGCGATCTCGCCGGGTAGCGACTCCTGACGAGGAAAACCCCGGGACTACGGGCCCGGGGTTTTCCATGCCCAGGCTCTTTACTCTTTCGTGACCTTGCGTAGCAACTCCGGCCTGAGACATCCGGGTTGGGCCCCGCATAG
This sequence comes from Streptomyces sp. H27-C3, assembly GCF_030063415.1. GTDB lineage: Bacteria > Actinomycetota > Actinomycetes > Streptomycetales > Streptomycetaceae > Streptomyces. Next base: position 138,187 of record NZ_JASITA010000014.1, read on the forward strand.
TCTCTCCACATCGCAGCAACAGATGAGAACTTCCTCAACTGTTTCGCATATGTGGGGGAGGTTGGATTCATGGCCCTGACCGGAGAAGCGGTCGCGCTCATGGCCAAGATCAACAAGCAGTACGGGGAAGGCTCGCTCGTTATCGCCAGCACCCTCAAGGATTCCGGGCAACTCGCCACCGGAATCCTCAGCCTCGACCTCATCCTCGGCGGCGGCTTTCCGCGCAACCAGTGGAGCGAGGTCATCGGGATGGAGGGCTCCGGCAAGACGACCGTCTGCCATCGAGCCGTCGCCCACAACCAGCAGCTCGACCCCAACTTCGTGACCCTGTGGATCGCTGCCGAGGCGTACGACGCCGACCAGGCCAAAATGCTCGGAGTCAACGTCGACCAGGTCATCGTGCACGCCACGAACCGGATGGAAGAGGCGTTCCAGGTCATGATCGACGCGGCCGAGGCCCGCGCCGTCGACCTGATCGTCCTCGACAGCTACCCCGCACTCGTCCCGGACGGCGAAGCCGAGAAGGACATGGACGAGGCCAGCATGACCCTCGGCGCCCGGCTCTTCGGGAAGTTCTTCCGCAAGGTCGGCAAGGAAACCGGCAGAGCACTGTCCGACACACAGCGCCCGGTTACCGGCCTCATCATCAACCAGTGGCGGGAGAAGATCGGCGGCCGGGTCATGAACGGCCAGGTCCCCAAGACCACCCCCGGCGGCCTCGCCAAGAACTTCGCCTACTACAGCCGTGTGGAAGTCGCGCGAGCCGAATGGATCGACGAGGCCCGGCCCGGCAAGGGGAAAGCCCGCATAGGGCAGGTCGTCAAGTTCAAGACGATCAAGAACAAGCAGATCGCGGGCCAGAAAGTCAGCCAGAGCGACTACTACTTCGAGGACGCAGCCGTCCTCGGGTTCCGGGCAGGCGAATTCGACGTCGTCAAGGACCTCATCACCTGGTCCGTCTACTACGACGTCATCGACCGTCGCGGCGCCTACTTCCAGTTCGGAGAGCAACGCTGGAAGGGCAAGGACCCGATGATCGACGCGATCCGCCAGGACCTCACCCTCCAGGAAGACCTCACAACGAGCATCCTTCGCACCTCGGACCCGCGCATTCACCAGGACACCCCGAAGAACCTGGAGCACTTCGCGGAGGAGACCGAGGCCGAGGCCGCATGAAAAGCCCCCTCAAGCGCTCCCAGGACCAGGAGAAGAAGCTGGCCGACCGGTACGACGGCACCGTCAACTCCGGCTCCGGAAACGGCTGGATACACAAGAACGACGTCCGGTCCGAGCGCTTCTCCTTCGAAGCCAAGACGACTGAGAAGAAGTCGTACTCCCTCAAGGTCGACGAACTCATCAAGGCGGAGAAGAACGCGCTGATATCCGGCCGGGAGATGGTCTTCGCCGTCGAACTCGGCGGCCGGAACTGGATGGTCCTCAGTCAGGAGACCTTCGACACCCTCCTGGACACCTAGTGGCCCTCTACTCACGAAAAGCCGCACCTGACTGGAGCGCCGGAGACGACCTCGACGGCGAAGCCAAATGCAGGAAATTCCCGACCCCGCACACAGCGGGAAGCGACGCCTGGTTCGACGACATGGAACACGCCGCTGACGTCTGCAACGGCACCACCGACGGAATCGTCTGCCCGATGCGCGCCTCCTGCCTCGTCCAGGCCCTGACGAACTGCGAACGGTTCGGCTGCTGGGGAGGGCTCAACCAACAGCAGCTCGGCTGGATGCGCAAGAAATTCCGACAAACGCCGGAGAAGTGGTCGCTCGAACACGCCCCGCCTCTCGGCCTGTTCAGCGAAGGGGAGTGACCAGAATGGACACCACCAGCGAATTCTGGTCCCGGGTCGACAGAACAGAAGACTGCTGGACATGGACCGGCGGAACCCGAGGAAACGGCTACGGAACCTTCTGGGTCGACCGGAAACGTTACTACGCCCACCGCTACAGCTACTTCCTGACCCGCGGTCAGATGCCGACAGGCGTCATTCTTCACGCCTGTGACAATCCGATCTGCGTCCGCCCGGACCACCTCTCCGAAGGCACCCAGGCCGACAACGTCATCGACATGTGGGCCAAGGGGCGCGGCGTACCTCCGCCCGTCCACTTCGGTGAAAACCACCACCACGCCAGGCTCACCGAAGCCGTCGTGCTGGACATACGCAGGCAGTACGCCAGCGGCCAGTACTCCCAGCAGAAGCTGGCCGAGGAATACGGAATGGGACGCGCGTCCATCGGGGACATCGTGCGCTGCCACACCTGGCGCCACGTCGGCGGCCCCACCCCACAAAGGACCGCAGCATGAAGGCCCCACGCACCCGGCGCAAGACAGTAGCCGCCCCGTCCAGCCTCGACGACCTGTTCACCTCACGCGGCAAGGACAAGACGTTCCTCGCCGAGGCCAAGGCATACGTGGTCGACAAGAACGCCAACGACGACTCACGGCGCCAGGACATCATCCACCCCTCGGAAGTCGCCAAAGCCGACTGGTGCCCCCGCGCCACCTACCTGCGCATCGAGACCGGCATCCACCACAAGCAGAAGTTCGCGTTCCAGAGCCTGAACATCTTCGACAGCGGCCACGAGGCGCACCGGAAATGGCAGAACCGAGCGTGGGAAACCGGCTGGCTGGAAGGCAACTTCAAATGCCTCAACTGCGAGCAGGTCTGGTGGGTCAAAAGCCCCGGAACCTGCGACCGGTGCGGCTCCACCGCACTCGAATACGCCGAAGTCCCCCTCCGCGCCATCTCCACCCACCGCATGTCCGGTCACGCCGACGGCCTCCTCACCCCCATCCGCAAGATCCTCGAAATCAAGACCGTGGGGGAAGGGACCTACCGCTACGAAAACCCCCAGCTCCTCGCCCGGCACTCACACAAGGACGCCGACGGCCGCCCCTACGTAGACGTCAAGGGCCTGTGGACCGACACCCGCGTTCCCTTCCCCTCGCACATCCGGCAGGTCCAGATCTACATCTGGCTCGCCAACCGCTTCATGGGCCTCGACGTCGATGGAGCCGAGTTCATCTACGAATCCAAGATGAACCAGGACGTCAAAAGCTTCACGATCAAGGCGAACTTCGACGTCATCGCCGACCGCATAGCCACCTGCGAGGAAATCAACCAGCGGCTCGGGAAGAACGATCCACCAGCCTGCCCCAAGGAAGGCTGCAAGGAATGCAACGCCTACGAGGAGAGCGATGAAGGCGTTCGAGGAGGACGACGCGGAGCCGACACTGGCGCAGAAGACAGTGAGGCGCCTGAGAGTGAAGGGCTTGAAGCTCCCGCAAAGACCAGGCGAGGACGCTCCCGAACTTCCGCCCGACCTGACGGAACTCCCCGACGACGCACTGATGTCGACCTTTGTGGAGCTGACGAACTGGAGCGAGTTCGCCGGAACTCGGCTCGCGCAGGCAGCAGTCGACGAAAAGCAGGCTGAAACCGACCTCGACCGGTACCGGGCCATCGCCGCAGTCAAGGCCAAGAGTGAGAAATCTGTCACCGCGCAGAAGGCCGCAGCAGCAGCCGACCCCGAAGTCCACACCTTCATGGACATCTACAACACGGCCTACGCGACCAGAAAACTACTCGAATCCATTTACAACGGCCTCAACGCCAAGGCCGCAGTCGTATCAAGGGAATTGACCCGCCGAGTAGGACGCAATGACCGGGAAAGCCGCGCCCAGCGCTGGTCGTCATGAAAGGACCCCAGGTGCACAACGGACAGATGTACCTCCACAAGAGCCACAAGAAACTCGCCGTCCTGCGGCCGTCGGAGAAGAACTCCGCCTTCAAGTCGGCCTTCATCTACAACCTCGGCACCGGAAAGCGCACCGCCGTCTACATCCGCACCGAGAACCTCACCAAGAACTACCGGCCCCTCTCCAACTGACCTACCAGGAGACCCCCATGACCACACGCTTCCGCCTCAGCAGCAACGGCAACCAGCACCACCTCATGATCGACTCCACCCCCGAAGCCATCGCACCCGTTCGCGGCCTCGCCCGGATGGACGGCTTCGCCCTGTCCCTCGTCCTCAACGAGAGCGACACCCAGCGACTGCGCACCGCCATCCAGGACCAGGACGTGACCACCCTCAAGGCCCAGCTCGCCGACGCGACCAACGCCTGCAAGCAGGCCAAGGCAGCCAAGGAGACCCTCAAGATCGTCGCCGACGACCTGCGCACCGCCAACCGCCGTGCGGCGGAGCGAACCCACGCCGACAAGACGGCCCAGGCCGACAAGGAACGCACCAGCGCCAAGACGATCGGCGCCCAGGCCCAGGAGATCACCCGGCTCAACGAAATGATCCAGCGCGAACGCACCCTGACGGGCACCGCCCAGCACGACTGCGACATGTACCAGAGGGAACTCGGCCGCCACAAGACGCGCTTCGCCCAGCTCCACGAGAAGCACCAGGTCCTCTCTGACGGCTACCAGCGCCTCATCGATCAGAGCACCAAGCTCGTGGCCACCTCCCGCCCGCGCTTCTCCTTCGACACCGCGATGTCCAGCGAGCTGGAGCGCCTGCGCAAGGACCTCAAGGCCGCACTCAGCCAGCGTGACGCGGCGCAGGCCAACGCGGCAGCGAGCACGGTCGCCTACCAGGCACTGCTCACCCGCTGGGAGGCCCGCACGTGAAGCACCAGAGCGCCACCGCCTGCGCCTGTGGCTACGACATCAGCGAGGACGAAGTACGGGCGTACTTCGACGGGGAAGCCACCTGTGAGCGCTGCCTCGACGCATTTCTCACCACCAACCGCCCGGAGCAGTCATGAGCAAGCTGGCCAGTGCCCTCGTCGCCCCCGGCCAGGTATGGGCCGACGCCGACAGCCGCCGTCGCGGACGCACCGTACGCGTGGAGAGGGCCGAGGAGCACCGCGTCCACGTCCTCGTCCTCACCAACTCCCACACCACGCAGAACGCCGTGGACGCCGGGAGCCGCCACCTCGACCAGCGCGGCCTTACCTCCTCCATTCTGAGGAAGCGGTTCTCCTCCGACTGCTACACCCTGCTGCGCCCGCCCACCACAGCAGTCAGCCGGATGCCCGGCACCTGCATCGACCTCCAGAAGCACGACTGGCAGCCCGCCTTTGTCATGGCCCCCTCCACACGCGCCGCCCACGCCGTGCTCGTCTGCCGCAAGTGCAGCGCCCACACCACACGCAGGTCCCCCTACGTTCCGGGCGCCGCCCTTGAGGGAGACCTGGCCGCCTGATGCTCCCCGACAACAACGCCACAGCCGGTACAACGGCCTTCCCCTACGTCGGCATCGACCAGTCCTACTCCGGCTTCGGGTTCGCCGTCTACTGCCATCCCAGCGAGACCTACCAGACCAAGACAGGCAAGTGGGAGGCCAAAAAATTCCTCTCCCAATCCGACCGGCTCGACAAGATTTTCCGCGACGTGCAGATGATGCTCTCCGGCGTCCACTGCTCCTTCGGCGGCATAGCGTCCGTCGCGATGGAGGGATACTCCCACGGCTCGAAATTTCAGCGCGAAGCCCTCGGCGAACTCGGTGCAGTAGTCAAACTCGCCATCGCCGAGATAGCCGGAGTACGCCCCTGGCGGCATCCCGTCATTGTTCCCCCGCCCACACTCAAGAAATACGTCACAGGCAAGGGAACAGCCACCAAGCAGGAGATGATCGACACCGTCGCCAGACGATACGGCGCCATCTTCTACAACGACAACCTCGCCGACGCCTACGCCCTCGCACGCGTCGCCTGCACCCTCCAGACCGGCAGGGGAAACGAGCACGAACTCGCCGCAGTGAAAAACCTCAAACAGCCAGGACCAGCCCCACAGAAACAGGCCGCCTGACACCAAGACCCCCGCCGACCAGCGGGGGTCTTCTCGTATTACCACAAAGGACAAGTGCCTCCCTATTCTCAATATGTCACTACCAAAAAACCACTCTCAGAAGAGACACAGATGAAGAGAAAAGAGGGAGAGGACATCACCGTACTGGTGAAATCCTCCACAGCAGCGACCAGCCTCGGCTCCATGCTGGCCCGCAGCATTTACGAAGGAAAGCGCGTCACCCTCCGTGCCGTCGGAGCATCCGCAGTCAACCAGGCGGCAAAGTCCATTGCCATAGCCCAGGGATTCGCCGGACCCCGAGGACACGACCTGTGGGTAAAGCCGCACTTCTTCGACAGTGACATCGCAGGAAAGAAAGTGACAGGCGTCGCATTCCGCGTCGTAGACCACGCCTGACATGCGCCGACAGAAGAAAACCAAACGAGGCACAAACAACAGACAGTACCCCGAACGCACGGGCCATGAGGAGGCCACATGAGCGAGCACATCATCTCATCCGGACAGTTCCCCACCATGGGGAAGTCCATGGCCCTGGCGTCCACCTTCGTCAAGCCGCAGGGCGGCACCCCCGTCTCCAAGAAGGGCAACGCCAAGGGCGGCAGCGCCTACCCCGAGCCCGCCACCGGCATCCGCGCCCGCAAGCTCGACCGCACCGGCATCGGCTCCATCAAAGCCGACCGCCACGTCTCCAACGTCCCCGAAGCAGCGGCCACCGGCCGCGCCGTCACCCGCATCCCGTCGAAGTTCAACTTCAACACCAGCGGGAAGTGACCCGTGCTCCCCCTCATCCTCGCCGCAGCCCGCGCCGCACTCCCCGCCGTCGGACGCGCCGTAGCAGGCCGCGCCGCCGCCGGAACCGCAGGCCGCGCCGCCACCGGAGGCGGAGCATCCCGACTGCTCTCCAGCGCCCAGTTCGGCGCCGGAATGGCCGCAGGCTCCCACTCCTCAGACGGCGGCAGCACAGACCAGACACCCCCGACGGAGTCCAACCCCGTCTACAACCGCTAGGAGACGAAATGGCGAACCTGCTCAGCTTCGGCTCCGGCGTCCTCAACGGCACCCAGTTCGGCAAGCTCGGCCGCGAACTGACCAACATGCAGAGCGGCACCCAGCCCATGGAGCGCACCTCCATGACGGGAAACGTCGTCGGCGGGTTGCAAAAGACGGACTCCCAGCACCGCGACGGCGTCCTCGCCCGCATCACCGAGATCCAGGGCGAAGCCCGCACCCGAGGCATCACACCCGAGCAGGTCGTCAAGAACCGCCAGAGCGCACAGACCAGCGCCGACACCGTCACCCGCTACGCCGGTTCCAACCCCATCCGCAACGCACAGGCGCGGAGCAGACCGTGAGCGACATCTTCTACTCCACCCCCTACCAGCTCCCCGGCGCCGGAAGCGCAGTCGTCGGAGGCGGCGGCAGCACGCAGCTCACCGGCGCCCAGGCCATCTCCCAGGCACGCCAGAACCTCTCCGCCCCCCGCCTCGGCGACGCCGAATACCCCGACGGCTACCTCGGAACGATCAACTCCCGCCGCTCGGACCGCCTCAACAACAGCGGCCCCAGGACGACCGAGCGCAACCACACCCGGCCCTACACACGGGGCGTGCACAAAGGCTCCCGGCTGGGCGCCAAGGACTACCAGTGGCCCCTGGACTTCCACCCCATGACCGGCATCGAGCACCAGATGCGCGGCCAGAAGTGGACCGCCACCGGCAGCCCCGAAGGCACCCACCTCGTGAACTCGGGCAAGACCCGCATCCCGGCCGCCGCCAGCGACCTCGATCAGACCGCCCAGCGCCGCACCGAGCTGCGCGCCCTGCTGCCGGAGTGGAGGTAGCCGATGGAGTACGCCCCCCGCCCCTGGTCCACGAGCCGTGAACGGCAGGTCGACGACATGCTCGCCGCGTTCACCGGCCCCGTCCACCAGGGGACTTGGTGCCCGCCCAGGCCCGTGTACGGAATCCACGGGAAGCGGAAGTTCGCCCCCACGCTCGCTGACGCACTGGCCGTCGATTCCGTGTACCCGACGTCGCAGAAGGAGAACGGCCATGCCGGATAGGCAGAAGCAGCCGATGAGCATGTTCGACCGGCGGCGCAGCGGCCGGGGCGACAACGTCAAATTCACGGTGGACGACGACAAGCTCATGGCCCAGTCACGCCTGGCGAATGTTTTCAACGACCGCTCAACTCTGGGCTCCACCAGGCGCACCACCGTCGCCGTACCCCGACCAAAGAAGGTGCAGAACTGATGGCGTACATCCCCCGCGCGCCCCTCACCACCGAGTTGGGCTACGGCACATCCGACGGCTCCATCCGAAAGGCCGCGCCGGACCGAGGCGGCACCGTCGAACGGCTCACTGAAGAGTCCCGCGAGTCAGTTCTCGACCACCGGTCCTACGGCTCACTCGGCGTTGGCGACGACGCAGGGTCCATACACATCAACCGCTACCCGGTGCGCTCTCACCGGTACGCGTAGGAGACAAGAAAGGAGAACCATGGGAACACGATGGATACCCGGCGCCGAGCGGCTCGGAGACGGCTCAATCGGCGGCAGCATGGACACCCCGGGCCTGCCACCGCGTGTCACTTGGCACAGCACCGAAAGCGGCAACGGCAACGCTGCCTTCAACGCAGTCCGTGACTACCTCATCAATATCGGCGCCGAGCCGCACATCCTCTATGACCCGGCAACTGACCGCCTCGGCCAGTACGGACCACTGGATCAGTCTGCGCGAGCCCTGCGAAACGACGGCACCAGCCGGACCAACCGCACCGGACACGTCAATATCCAGATCGAGGTCCTCGCACGGGCGAAGACCCCCTTCACCGGCTACTGGAAGCCGGGAAAGAATTTCCGCGCTCTCATGGCCGCCATCCGCTCCTGGAAAATCCCTGACCGCTTCCCCATGGGCGCGCCCCCGGTGTACCCGGGCGGCACGAAGCGCACCCGCGCGGTGTGGCTTAACCAGGCCGGACACTACTGCCACGCCAATGTTCCCGGAAACGATCACGGCGACCCTGGTGCCATCAGCGTGTCCAAGCTGTTCGCTGCGGCGGGCGGCTCGAAGCCCGGCAAGAAGTGGATCGTCAAGGCCGGGCAGACGATGGGCGCCATCGCTGCGGCGGTCGGCATCACGCTGGCTTCGCTGATCGGGGCCAACCCACAGGTCAAGAACCCTGACCGCATTCAGCCGGGCCAGGAACTGAACCTTCCCGAGGAGGCCAAGCCTCCCAAGCCGACCACCCCCACCAAGCCGAAGCCCACCAAGCCCACCAAGCCGACCACGGCGCCCTACCCGGGCCGCGACAAGGTCAGCTACCAGGCCAGCGGCCCTCACGTACTGGCCGTGGACAAGGCACTCGTCCGCAAGGGATACGGCCGCTACCTCTCTTCGGGACCTTCGAGCTATTACGGAAAGACAACCCGGGCCGGGGTCAAGGCATTTCAGATAAATCAGGGCTGGACCGGTGCTGACGCTGACGGAAACGTCGGGCCGGAAACATGGCGGAGGCTACTGCGTTGATTGACTACATCGAGAAGAACCCGATTCTCAGCCGCACGGTCGTCGTGGGCCTGCTCACGGCACTCGTGCACTTCGTACCGGGCCTCGCAGGAGTGGAGGCGAATGAGGCCGTCGTCGGCGGGATCAACACCCTCCTCGTCCTCAGCGTCGGCCTGGAGTCCCGGACCAAGGTGACGGCCAACCAGCACGTCCTCGTGGACGCGCGCAAGCAGCTCTAACTCCTCAGCGAAACACGGACGGCCCCGGCTAACTCCAAGCCGGGGCCTCTCCATAACCCAAAAAGAGCTTCGGGCGAATACATCGCAGGGAGAGCCGGGGCCGACCACGCCCCCTACGTCAGGTAACCCCTATGACCCGGAAGTTCGTTTTCGCATTTCTCCCCGCCCTCGCCGCCACGGCCGTAGTGCTCTCGACCGGCACGGCATCAGCCGCCACAGCCAAGACATACACCGTGCAACCGGGCGACACCCTCAGCCGCATCGCCGACAAGCAGCTTGGCGATGCCAGCAAATGGCAGGCCCTCTACGCCACCAACCGCACCACCGTCGGGAACGACCCGAACGTCATCGTCCCCGGCCAGAACCTCCGCCTGACCACCACGGCCAACTCCGCCCCCTCACCCACGCGGCCGAGTACGAACCCCGTTCCCCAGCCCCCTGCCCCGACGGCTCCCAACACCTCGCCCACCCGCTGGGACCGGCTCGCGCAGTGTGAGTCCACGGGCAACTGGAGCATCAACTCCGGCAACGGCTACTACGGCGGTCTACAGTTCTCCCTCCCCACTTGGCGCGCGTTCGGCGGCAACGGAATGCCCCACCAGCAGCCCAGGGCCGAACAGATACGCATCGCGGAAAAGGTCCTCCGCGTTCAGGGCCCCGGCGCCTGGCCCCACTGCTCCTACGAAGCCGGTATGCGCTAACCACCTGCTAACACACTGATCGGCCCGGCCCTTAATTTTAGGGTCAGGCCGATCAGCGTTTACCAGGAGAATCCCCGTGGTTGAAGAACAGATACGAATCCTGCTCTGCAAAGACTGCAAGAGCATGGAGGAACTCCCCGACCACCAGGGGAACCCGCGCGAGGATTTCCTTCTGGAGAACCTGGTATCCCGCCACACCTACCCAGACGGCAACCGCCATTTCGGTCAGCTCATGGCCGTCTCTAAGAAGCACTGGGACAACCCGGAATACCAGACCGAGATCGTCAAGAAGATCAACGAGCAAATGCACAACGGCGGCTCCGAGGGCCTGGGCACCGACTTCTACACCACCAAGGCCACCTTCCAGGAAGACGCCATGTCCTGCTGGAAGACACACAACCGCACCCTCGACTGCGGCGACTTCCGCACCACCAAGGTCCTGCTCACCCCCCACACCAACGCCGAGCGCAAGGCAGCCGGACTCCCCAAGTACCGCAGCGCCAAGGACCGCTACCTCTGCGACTTCTGCCCCGTCATGAACCGCGTGCGAACCGACCACTTCGCCAAGACCGCCCCAAAGGAGTAGCCATGCCCCAGCCCAGCGTCGGACGCGTCGTCCACTACCGCACCTACGGCACCCCAGGCGGCGAGTTCCTGCCGGAGTGCCGCGCCGCGATCGTCACCGAGACCGACAAGCACCTCGACACCGACGGCCGCACCCGCATCGGCCTCGCCGTCCTCAACCCCGAGGGCCTCTACTTCAACCGAGGCTGCCCCCAGGACAACGACGCCACGCGCGTCGGCACCTGGCACTGGCCCGAGCGCACCGAGGAGCACTGATGCCCGCAGCCAAGAAGACCACCGCCAAGAAGCCCAGCGCGGGAGAGACCGCAGCCAAGGGCGGCAAGTGGACCGGCGGCAAGACCAAGAAGGGCTACGGCTCCGTCCGTGACCCCAAAACGGGCAAGGTCACCTACGCCCACCGGCTCGCCGCCGAAAAGAAGCTCGGCCGCAAGCTGCGCACGGATGAGACCGTCGACCACAAGAACGGCAGCTACACCGACAACAGCCCCAGCAATCTCCGCGTCGTCTCCCGCGCCGAGAACACGAGGCTGCGCCACGAACGCGACAAGAAGAAGACCTCCAAGTCGTGAGTCCTGCCTACGGCTTGACGGCCTGAACAATGAGCGTGCCCAATCCCTCACCCCGGGGCGCTGGCAGGCACGAAGCATCGACGTTCACGAAGCCTTCGCGCTTCAGGAGGTCGGCCCACATCTCAGGCGGGAAGCACCAGCGGTCGACGGTCATCTCCCGGCCTCCCGGCCCCTTGCCGTACATGGGCTGGCGCCCATACAGGTCGCTGTGGGTCTCTCCCTGGGAGAAGGTGAAAATACCGCCGGGACGAAGGCGCTCAAAGGCCAGAGGGAGAAGTTCTTCTGGATTGGCGAACCACACTACGCCCCAGATCGAATAGATGGCGTCGTAGAACTCCTCGGTCGCCGACAGGTAGGCGCACGCCTCGCTCTCGACGAAGTCCAGGTTCGGCTCACCCGACCACCACCTACGTGCTCGCGCGACTTGCACGGGTGAGAGGTCCAGAGCGGTGACCCTGACCCCCCGGCCTGCCAGGAAGGCAGCCTCCCGGCCCTCAGCAGCACCCAGCTCAAGTGCGTCCTTGGGGGTTCCCAGCAGCTCCACCCCGGGCCCGTGCCCCGCGTACTGGGTCCACTCGAACGACTCGGCCTTCGGCGCCGGGCTCAAGTCGTCCCTGTCAGGCTTGTACCGGTCCCAGAACAGGGCGGGATTCTGAGGCGCATGTGACATGAGTTCCTCGAAGGGGGAGCGGCGGCAGTTGTCCAGTCGGCGGACACCGTAGCCGCTCCCCTTCCCGGTGCGCGGGCGAACGCAGGACCCTCACGCCTACGAGGAGAAGACACCCATGCCGAAGGCGCGGGAGCCCTCCGAGGAAGACTCCCGCGCCCGCTGGGTGCATCAGTGGCAGTTCTCGCCCGGCCTGCACGGACCGCACTTGGCGTAGTCCCGCTCCCACAGCTTCCAGTCCACCTCGAAGCCGTTGTCAGCGATGATCTGTGCCGTCCGCTCTACGGACCCGTCGAACTTGAACTCGATCTCCGGGATGTGCTCCAGGAACTTGCCGTCGAAGTGCTCGGCGCAGAACTCCCGGTAGTTCCTGGTGTCCAGGATGAAGACGTGCACCGCGATGTCGACGAGCCGACCGCAGCACATCTCCAGGCCCTGCCCCCACTTGTCGATGGCGGTGATCAGGTAGGAGACGGCCGCGTGGAACAGTCGAGTGGCCATCACCTCATCGAACGGGTAGTCGCGGATCAGGAGTGCGACCTCCCGGTCCCACACCTCCGGCTTCACGTAGTCCCTGGGATCGCGGACACGCGTTTCCACTGCTGTCACCATGCTGACCTCCATGACCCTCGTCGGTCCGGCCCGTCGGGGGCCGTGACACAACTTCACCGCAGTCCGAGACAGCGCAGTAGTCAACTTGCCACCCGTGCAAGCCGTTTGCAGATGCTGCACACGCTGTCGACGGAACCCGTCAGAGCCCCTTAACGTGGAAAGGCCCAGCCCCCGGTCCGTGGGAGGCGCGATGCGCACGACCGACCTGCTGTGGAGCAATACCAAAGCCGCATCCCACATCGCACGCCGCGATCCCGGGGGCCTGATCAAGATGGCGCGCGTGGGCCTCGGCTGGCGACAAGAAGACCTCGGCCGCAAGATCGGCTGCTCAGCCTCCACCGTCTCCCGCCTGGAACACCGAGGCGCAGCCGCCGACCTCGCCCTCCTGCGCACCGCCGCGCAAGCGGTAGGCATCCCGAAATCAGTTCTGGGCGAGGCACTCGGCCTGGCACCCCCTAGAGCCACTAGAGTTGCGGAAGATGGTCCACATCTCGCCCAGGAGGACCCCATGCGACGCCGCACCCTGCTCGCAGCCGCTGGACTCGCAGTCCCCGCCCAGCTCCTGGTCGGAGTAGACGACGCCCTCGCCGAAATGCCAGCCCCGTCCGGGTCGCCCACCCCGCTCGACGCACGCCTGGCCGACGCCCGCGCCCTCTTCGACACCGGCAACCACGCGAAACTCCTCAAGGTAATCCCCGACCTCCTCGCCTCGGCACAAGCCGCGACCGGAACCCGTACGGACATTTCCTACGCCCGTCTCTCCGCTTGCTATGCCCTGGCCTCGCAGGTCCTCGTGAAAATCGGCAAATACGACCAGGCCCGGCTTACCGCCGACCGAGCAATGACTTTCGCCGACCTATCAGGATCGCCGCTGACGGCCGCCGCCGCAGCACGCGAACTGAGTATCGTCCTGCGCCACCAAGACAAGCCCGAGGCAGCCCAACGGCTGATTCTCAACGCAGCAACGCAAGTAGAGAAAACGGGCCTGACTACCCAGGCACAGGCAGCGGCATACGCACAAATGCTCTGCACAACCTCATACACGGCCGCACGAGCGGGACAGCGCAGTCAAGCGGTGGACATGATCCGCGAAGCAACCCGAGCCGCGCGCCGCCTGCCCGCGCAAGCACCCTCCGGCCGCCTGTTCTCGATCACCCCCGCCTCGGTCAGCCTCTACGAGGTCGGGGTCCACTGGGCCCTGGGCGACGCGGGAGCGGCCCTGCACGTCGGCGAGCGACTCCAGCCACAGCAGTTCCAGACCGCAGAGCGCCGTGGACGGCTCCACACCGACCTCGCCCGCGCGTGGTGGCAATGGGGCAAACCAGAACAAGCGACCCGGGCCCTCCTGGACGCCTACCGCGTAGCGCCCGCAGAAGTCCGCGACCGGCCAGCAATCCGCAGCATCGTGACACAACTCAACGAGAACCACCGCCAGGTCACCGGAGTACGCGAGCTGTCCCACGCAGTCCACCAGCCCACAGGGGCGAGCACCGCCTAAGATCCCCCGGCAGCGTGTCAGTGCAGGCAGATACCCTCACACCATGGAGAAGGCGACAGAGCCCGAAACACCCGGGATCTACACAGGCGTACTAGGCATCGTGCAGTGGCTCGACATGCTCACGAACAATGCCAAGAACAACGCCAGGGACCGCTACCCGGGCTGGGCCCACCACCACATCGGCGAGATCCTCAAGACCTACGGTCGGGTCTTCCACCCGGAAAGCGCCCTCCCCGTCGAGAACCCCGGTCCCTCCAGGCGCTGCTTCCACAACTCGATGGAAGCCACCTTCGCCCACGACCACCTCACCTACGTCGAGGGCTTCGCCAGCGCCTTCTTCCCCACCGAACACGCCTGGTGCGCCGACGCCAGCGGCTCCCTCTACGAGCCGACCTGGGACAAACCCGGCACCGCCTACTTCGGCATCCCCTTCAAATGGGAAGCCGTCGCCCAGGCCAACGAAACCAACCATTTCATCGGCGGCGGCTTCGTCCTCGGCACACCCCTCATGATCGAGTGGATGCAGCACGGCTTCGACGAATCCCTTCTCGTGGACATCGGCGAACCGCTTCCCACAGCGACGAACGCATAAGGCAAGAAGATGGAATTCAAGTACCCTCACTGCGCAGCCTGCGGCGACCAGCTCAAGGCCGTGGAAGCAGTCACCCCAGGCAGCACAGTCCCAGGGGAACGCATCTGGCACCACCAATCGGGAGTGCCCAACCACGCCGCAGACCCCGTGTGGGTAGCCAAAGCCCCCGTGTGCGACTTCTGCTGCAACGCTCCAGCCACCCAGGTCTACCTCACCAAACCTGAAGCGCAGACCGGACGCGTCACTGACAACTTCCTCGACGAACCCTGGGGCTCCTGCGAGACCTGCACGAGCTTCATCGAAGCTGAGACGCTCCCCAAGCTCGTCCGCCGCTCATGCGACGCCTTCAAGGAAGTACACGCACTTCCCGTACTTCCCGCTGAAGCGCGAGCCGAGATTTACCGACGCCACCAGCGTTTCGTGCGAAACCGCGTTACAGGACCGATGACCCTGGAATTGGATAGCTAACACTTCCGCGAGGGCCACTCATAGCGTCGCACCTATGAGTGGCCCTAATGCTTTCTACGAACGCCTCACCGAGTCCCTCACGGAAATCCCCGACCCCGAATACGGGGCCAGCGGGTATTTCTCCGAGCCCTCCCGAGAACTCGACCCGAACCTGTTCGACGGCACGCACCTCAAGCCGAACGTACGGGAATGGATACTCCACACCCTGCGCGAGTTCTTCCTCGTCACCCCCGGCTTCGACCAGTGGGCTGAGGTATGGCTCGCCGGATCAGGCATCACCTACCAGTGGGCAGCCGACCGAGGAAACGGGGACCTCGACGTCCTCCTCGGCGTGGACTTCGCACAGTTCACCCACCACAACGACCGCTACGCCGGACTCACCTCCGAAGAAGCAGCCAAGTACGTCAACGAGAGCCTGCGCAACGCCCTGTGGCCCAAGACGGCCAACACCCAGATCGGCGACCGCATCTACGAGGTCACCTTCTACTGGAACGCCGCGCACGGCGTCAAAGACATCACCGCCATCAACCCGTACGCGGCATACTCCCTCACCCGCGACGACTGGACCGTCACCCCGCCGAACCTCCCCAACGACGTGCGCTCCAGCTACCCCGACAGCTACCGCAGCGCCGCAGACGAAGACGAGCACCAGGCCAAGCACCTCCTGGACCGCTACCGCTTCCTCTCCGCCAGCCTCAACGCCGTCGCCAAGGGCTCCCCGGCCTGGATGAACTGCGCTACCGAACTGCGCACCGTCATCGCACAGGCAACCAGCCTCTTCGACGCCATCCACCTCGGCCGACGCCAGGCATTCAGCCCCCAGGGCACCGGCTACTCGGACTTCAACAACTTCCGCTGGCAGGCCGCCAAAGAAACCGGCACCGTCACCACCCTCCGCCAGCTCAAGGAAGTCGGCACCACAGCAACCCAGTTCACCGACATCGCGCTGTACGGACAGGTCATCGACGACGCCCAGACCGCCCTCATCAAGGCCGCTCTCTGGAGCCAGAAGTGAACATCGCCATGACCATCGACGGCGCACTGCGCAACCCCACCACCGACGGCGTCATCCCACTCGGCGGCACGCTCTACCACGCCCTCACCGCACAACACAGCCTCTACCTACTCAGCGACGAACTCGACTACCTCCGCACCCAGAACTGGCTACGCCTCAACAGCCTCACCCGGCACATGCGCGTCATCCAACCCCGACGCCCCAACGACTGGCGAACGGCCACCCAGCTACGCCTCGACGCCATCGGCTACCTCACCGGAACAGGAACCAAGGTCGACCTCATCATCGAGCCCGACCCCGCCATCACAGCCGAACTCCTCGGCCTCGGACACCCGGTAGCCACCCTGTCACTGCCCCACTTCGCCAAGCCCCAATGGCGCCCGGACTACACCCAGTCCCCACGCCCCTGGGACGCCCTGGTCGACGAAGTGGAAACCCAGGCACAGGCATACGCCGCCGACCCCCGCCGTACAGCCGAACCCCTCTAGGACACCCGATGCATCTCTACCAAGCAGGCACGGAATTCCCCGTCTACCGCCGCCTGCTCACCGCCGAAGGCTCCCTCGACCAGAGCCTCAGCTACTGGGGCCTACGCAAGCGAAACAAGTTCACCAAGCCGTACCTCATCGCCGACCACTACGACCCACAAGCCCACGTCCTGCTCGACTCCGGCACCTACGCCCTCAACAACAACCCCGCAGCCGCCCCCGACGAAGACGAACTCAACGAGATCGCCGACCACTACTACGACGAAATCGTGGCGCCGAACCTCGAACGCCTTGACTACTTCGTGGAGTTCGATGCAATCCGCCTCAACCCAGACCACCAGATGAAGCGCCTGCCCTGGCTGGAGGAGCACCGCGCAAAGGCCGTCATCGTCTGGCACCCCGGCCAAGACCTCATCGCCATCTGCGAAAACTGGCCCAACGTCGCGATCCCCAAGGACGCCATCGACGACCACCTGGCCCACCGACTCACCCGCGTCGCCAAGGACACCGGGGTACGACTCTTCGGACTCGGCATCACCAAGCCCGAACTCCTCCAGTCCGTACCCTTCCACGCCGTCACCAGCACGAGCTGGCTCTCACCCAGCCAGTTCGGCGACACCATCTGGTACTCCGGCGGAGAGCTGCGCCGCTACCCGAAGAAGATGAAGGACCGGGCCCGCAAGCGCCACCGCCAAGAGTTCATCGACGCTGGGTACGACGTCGACCTCATCGAGGAGGACGACTCCACCGAAGTACTCCGGCTTTCCATCCACGCCTGGTCCCGCTACGTGGAAAAGCTCAACGCCACCCGCAGGGGAGTAACTCCCAACCCCTCAACGCCTCCCGAGCAGAACACGGACCCGGTAGCTCCGGCAGTTGATACCCAAGCTCTCGAAGCGCGGCACGGTGAAGTAACTACCCTCGCCCCCTGGAACCAACCAGAGCCCCCGGTGATCCGCTCCAAGGAGCACATCACCGACCTCCAAGCCACGCTCCTAGAGATGCAGACAAGCCGCGTCTTCTCACGCCGTCGCGTCGAGGAGACCTACGGCGACGGCGAACTCGACCCCGTCCTCTCCGAGGAACTTGACCGCCTCACCAAGATGATCGGCGCAAAAGCCAAGGCAGACGAGGCTTCCGTCTCCATCTCCATCAAGGCATCTCAAAAGGGCGCCGCAGAGACCGGCCTCATCTCCCGGCTCTTCGGACGCGAGGACGCAACCCAGCCGAGAGCACTCCCGGCCGCCTTCCACCCCCAGCAGGACATGAACATCGTCGACGCCGACGTGATTGAGGACTGACATGCCGACTAACTACGCAACTGACACCGAAGCCTGGAACCACACTCGTGAGGACGACGAGCCGAACGAGCAGCCCTGCCCCCGCTGCCGAGGCCGGTACCCGAAGATCGACGCCTGCATCGAGTGCGAGGGCAACGGCACAGTTCTCGTTTGAAGGCGTTGCCATTCCGCAACTCTGAGTAGTAACTCCTGCTTGGGACAACGGCACCGGTCCGGTGATCGGATGACACTCCCCAGCGATGAGGAGCCTCCCAAGTGCAGGAAGAGCGCTACGCCCAAGTTGTCCCGCTTCGCCCGCAGCGACAAGGCATCGAAACCCAGTGGCGCACCGATGAGCTGCCGCCGAGTCACTGGGGACGCCTCCTGGAGATCCTCTTCGCCCCTGACGCAGAAGCAGACGAGCAGTCAGCAGCCTAGCTACGTAACGGTTTACGACCGCACTCAGCTCAGAACGACCGTAGACTGTGCCCACACAGAACGGCCCCCACAGTGCGGATACACCGTGGGGGCCAGTCACACCAGCCACGAAAAGGACCTGATGTGAGCACTCAGTCAACCATGCCTGCGCCCACCCTCGCCAGCGCCATCGACCTGGCCAGGGCTAGCGGGATGCACCCAGAAGTCGTACGAGTCGGGCTGTACCTCCGGGTCTCAACACAAGATCAGCTACTCGGCTACGGCCTCCAGGTACAAGACGAAGAGAACCACGCCTACGTCGGCAACAAGTCAGGACTCAACTGGGTCGTAGTCGACATCTACCGCGACGAAGGCGAATCAGGAGCCTCCGAAACTCGTGGGGAGATGCTCCGCCTCGAAGCTGACGTCAAAGCAGGAAAACTCGATGTCGTCGTAGTTCACCGCTTCGACCGAATCGGCCGCACCGGCAAAGCCTTCTGGCGCTGGGTATGGGCCATTCAAGACGCTGGTGCCGCCCTGGTCTCCGTGACCCAGGAGATCGACACCACAACCACCATGGGAACGATGGCGCTTCAGCAGTACGCCTCCTTCTCAGAGATGGAATGGCGCACGATCAAGGAGCGCACGGTACGCGGCATCAACTACAAGGCAAGTCGCGGGGGCTGGCCCTCGGGTCAACCCCCCTACGGCTACCGACTCGAAGGCAAGGGCCAGCGCGGGTCATACGTCATGGCTGACCCTGGTGAGTCCCGCGTCTTGAAGCTTGCCGGAGTCTTCATCGTCGACCTCGGAATGTCCTGCCCAAAGGCCGCCACGGTCCTAAACGCGCTGGGCTACCGCACCCGCAACGGCAAGCGCTGGACTGGCGACAACCTCCGCTCCATCCTCCAGGGGAACAGCCTCCTCGGCCGCGTCATCTTCCGAAACCCGGACCGCAAGGGACAAACGAAGAATTCCCTGGTCGTCGACCGCAACGGAAACCCCACTCTCGGTCCTACCTACGAAATCCCCCTCCCTCCGATCGGTATCCCAGCCGAACGCCGGATGGCCATCCGCGCGACACTGTCCACCACAGCCAAGAAGAAGACGCTGAGCGGACACACCTACTTCCTCTCCGGCCGCGTCTTCGGCAAGTGCAGCAAGCACTACACCGGAGGCTTCGTCAGCGCCACGCAGACCTCCAGCTATCGGTGCAGCGGGCGCCGTAGTAAGGGCGGCTGCTCTGACGGTTACTACCCTGCCACCGACATTGAGCACCTCGTGTGGGCCGAGATCGTCGGCGTCCTCGGGGACCGGAACATGCTCACCCGCCTCGCTGAGGAATGGGCTGGAGCAACAATCGACGACACCGAGGACTACGAAACGCGCGTCAGGGACTTGACCAAGCAGATCGACGAGAAGGTCAACCTAGTAACCGTCAAGCTCGTCGAATATGCGGAAGCCGGAGTAGACGCCGTCGTCGTCGCCGCTGCTCAGAAGAAGATGAAGGAGGACATCGAAGAGCTGACCAAGCAGCGCAACATCGCTGCTGATCGGCTCGAAGAGATCTCCGAAGTAGCAGAGCGGAAGCAAAATGTACTGGCCCTTGCCGACATGGCGGCAGACCGGCTGATGGACCTTTCCCCAGCGCGTAAGGCCGAGGTCGCTGACTTGCTGGATATCAGGGTTGAGATCACCGAAGAGGCGACACGAATGCGCACTTCGTACGTCTGCCCGGGGGAGGAGTACTTCAAGGCGTCGGGCCGCATGGTGCCCGACGCACTCAGCGACCGCCAGTGGGACCGACTGGTAGAGGCGTTCCCGAAACTCAGCGGGGACAGGAGGGTCGACTCCCGCAGGGTCATTGACGCCATGTTCACCAAGATCCGAGCCGGAGTCTCCTGGGCCGAGCTGGACGCCTCGCCCGGAACGCCCTACTGGCGAACGGTGTCCAACACGCTCAAGAGGTGGGTGGAGTCAGGCTTCCTCGAAGCTCTCCTGGACGCCCTGGGGCCTTACAGCGGCACGCAGGCGCCAGCGGCCCCTCACCTTCCTTCGATGCGCCTGACAGGCGTCCTGGACCCCCGTGTAGGGGCAGTGACGGTGGGCGGCGAGGGCAACCCTCACGCCGCTACTGGATTTGCGACAGTCCTCGCACCTACAGGAACCGACTCCCAGGAGTACGCGGTGTGCAGCTCGCGCGGGGACCCGCGGTAGATCTCGGCCCAGCGCGCCCTGACCATCGAGCCGACGCTCGGCACACAGCCGGCGCCCGCCGCGAAGACGAACAGGGTCCAGTCGGGCAGCCCCAGCTGGGCGCAGATCAACAGGCCCGCGACCGCCGCGACCGCGACCAGGGTGACCGGCCGCAGCACCCGCCGCTGCCCGTACCGGTCGACGTACTGGGAGATCCGCGGCCCCACCACGGCCGCCGCCATCGCGAGGGTGGCCGCGAGGGCGCCCGCGAGCCCGTACCTGCCGGTGAGCTGGGAAATCATCGTCACAATGCCGATGCCCATCATGGACAGCGGCATCCGGCCGAAGAAGCCGGCCGTGGAGAAAGCGAGGGCGCCGGGGGCCGCGAAAATCGCGCGATAGGGACTGGGCAAGAGGCGCTCCGGTAAGGCATGGAGATGGGCGGTACAGCTTACGACCTCGGGGGCAAAAGCGCGCGCTCCCGACGTCCTGCGACTCCGCCTCCGGCGTTGTCGTCGGTCGACGACGCTCCGCGGCGCCTCCCTCCTCCGCCTTGGACGCGAAGCCGCAGGACGCCGCTCGCTGATCCACGCCCCATTGCCCCCGAGGTCGTTACGGCCGGGAAACCGTGCGTCGCGCCGTGACGGGTGTCGGGTGCGGGTCCTTCAGACGCGAGTGGCAGGATCGGTCACATGCCCGATCAGCCTGACGCAGCCCCTTACGACGCCCTGTTGCTGCTCTCCTTCGGCGGCCCCGAAGGCCCGGACGACGTGGTTCCGTTCCTTGAGAACGTCACCCGCGGCCGGGGCATCCCCAAGGAGAGGCTCAAGGAGGTGGGGCAGCACTACTTCCTTTTCGGCGGGGTCAGCCCGATCAACGAGCAGAACCGCCTCCTGCTCGACACCCTCCGCAAGGACTTCGCCGAGCACGGTCTGGACGGCCCGGACGGGGTGCCGATCTACTGGGGCAACCGCAACTGGGCGCCCTATCTGACCGACACCCTGCGCGAGATGGTCACCGACGGCCGCCGCCGCATCGCCGTTCTCGCCACGAGCGCGTACGCCTCGTACTCCGGCTGCCGTCAGTACCGGGAGAACCTCGCCGACGCGCTCGCGACGCTGGACGCGGAGGGTCTGGAGCTGCCGCGCGTCGACAAGCTGCGGCACTACTTCAACCACCCGGGATTCGTACGGCCGATGGTCGACGGCGTCCTGAAGTCCCTGGCCGAGCTGGACGAGGGTGTACGGGCCGGGGCGCACCTCGCTTTCACGACGCACTCCATCCCGACCGCGGCCGCCGACACCTCGGGCCCGGCCGACGGGCACGGCGACGGTGGCGCGTACGTCGCACAGCACCTGGACATCGCCCGGCTCATCGCCGACACGGTCCGCGAGCAGACGGGCACCGAGCACCCCTGGCAACTCGTCTACCAGTCGCGCAGCGGCGCCCCGCACATCCCGTGGCTGGAGCCCGACATCTGCGACCACATCGAGGATCTGCACGCCGCGGGCGCGCCCGCCGTCGTCATGGTGCCCATCGGCTTCGTCTCGGACCACATGGAGGTCCTGTACGACCTGGACACCGAGGCCACCGCCAAGGCGGCCGAACTGGGCCTGCCCGCCGCCAGATCCGCGACCGTCGGCTCCGACCCGCGCTTCGCGGCGGCCGTCCGCGATCTGCTGCTGGAGCGCGCGGCGGCCGAGCGGGGGCGCGCGGCGGAGCGCTGCGCGCTGGGGACGCTCGGGGCGAGCCACGACGTCTGTACCGTCGGCTGCTGCCCGGCCAGGGCCCCCAGACCCGCCGCCGCGGGCGTCGACAGCCCGTACGTGTAGGCCGACCGCCCGTCCCCGCAGGGCGACACCCCGTAGGCGCCCGTCCGCACCCCGAGGAGAGCCGTGACCGACCCGCTCCTGCCCGAGCTGCTCGAACTCGCCCTGGAGGCCGCACGCCGGGCCGGGGCGCTGCTGCGTGACGGCCGCCCCGCCGACCTGGGTGTGGCCGCCACCAAGTCGAGTCCCATCGACATCGTCACCGAGATGGACATCGCCGCCGAGAAGCTGATCACCGGCTTCCTCGCCGAACACCGGCCCGACGACGGGGTCCTGGGGGAGGAGGGCGCGGCCACCGAGGGCAGCAGCGGGATCCGCTGGGTCATCGACCCGCTCGACGGCACGGTCAACTACCTGTACGGGCTGCCGACCTGGGCCGTTTCCATCGCGGCCGAGCGGGACGGCGAGACGGTGGTGGGGGTCGTCGAGGCGCCGATGCGCCGCGAGACCTACCGGGCGGTGCTCGGCGGCGGTGCGTACGCCAACGACGTGGCCCTGCGGTGCCGGCCCGCGCCGCCGCTCGACGAGGCGCTGGTCTCGACGGGCTTCAACTACGTCGCCACGGTCCGCACGCACCAGGCGGATGTCGCCCAGCGACTGATTCCCCGGCTGCGGGACATCCGGCGCAGCGGCTCGGCGGCGATCGACCTGAGCGATGTCGCGGCGGGCCGGCTGGACGGCTACTACGAGCGCGGGCTCAGCCCTTGGGACCTCGCTGCGGGGGATCTGATCGCTCGGGAGGCGGGGGCTTTGACGGGAGGCCGGCCGGGACGGGTCCCCTCGGGAGAGCTGACGATCGCGGCCTCGCCCGGGGTCTTCGAGCCGCTCCAGGCGCTGCTTGAGGACTTCGGGGCGTGGCACGACTAGAAGGCCGATGAAGATCTTGCTCCGGCCGCCCGGATCACCCCGGATTGCCAGTAAATGTCAATCCCGTCGAACTGGTGTAATGCGGGCGTGATTTTAAGATCTTCAGGACACTCCCAGGGGGTGTTCGGCCGATGTCCGTGAGTGAGGGAGCGGGGTCTGGTGGGTGGAGCCGCAGGGCGGAGGAGGGAGTCGACGCGGAGCGTCGGCGACCGACGGCAACGCCGCGGATGTGCGTGCGGACCCCGCGACGCCACGGAGACCGGCCGGACACCCCTGAGGCGGGTCGCCTGCGGCGGGCTTGTCCCCTGCCCGCCCCTTCCCTCAACCGGGGCTCCGCCCCGGACCCCGGTCCTCAAACGCCGGACGGCTGAAGGCGCGAAAGGACCCCGCCCCTTCACACCGGCGCGGGGTCCTTCGTTGTACGGGGTCAGGCGGTCGCGGCGCCGACCTGCACGCCGTGCTCCGCCGCGAGTCGGTGCAGATCGTCCAGCTCTGCCTGCTCGACCTCCGCCAGGAAGTCGTCGCCGGCCTCGCGAGCCAGCGTGAGGTCCGATTCCGTGGCCTCTATGCGCTGCAGAAGGCCTGCGGTGAAAGCGTCCATGGGTGCGCCCCCTCGTCATGGGTCGGTGGCACGGGGGTGTGCCGAGGGTGATGGATCACATGCGCCCTCCGCCACTCCCTCTGGGGGACAGAGCGGGTTGTGGCGTGCCACGCACAGGGCGTGATCGTGGGGTGTGCAGTCGTCCTCCCCATGGCTGGGCTCAGGAAAACCTCAACCGGCCCGGGAATCGCGCAGGCCCCGTCGGGGCCCGCCACGGGCCTGGCGCCCTCCGTCCCGACCTACTGCCTTACCGCCGGTTTATGGCCGAAAGGGGCAGGATGGCAGCGCACAGCCAATGGCACAGACCTGCCCCGCAAGGGGCTCAGAGGAAGGACAGCGACGTGCGCGTACTCGTCGTCGAGGACGAGCAACTGCTCGCCGATGCGGTGGCCACCGGACTTCGCCGGGAGGCTATGGCCGTCGACGTCGTGTACGACGGGGCGGCCGCCCTGGAACGTATCGGGGTCAACGACTACGACGTCGTCGTACTCGACCGGGACCTCCCGCTCGTGCACGGTGACGACGTCTGCCGGAAGATCGTCGAGCTGGGCATGCCCACCCGAGTCCTGATGCTCACCGCCTCCGGTGACGTCAGCGACCGCGTGGAGGGTCTGGAGATCGGCGCGGACGACTACCTGCCCAAGCCCTTCGCCTTCAGCGAGCTGACCGCGCGGGTACGGGCCCTGGGGCGTCGTACGACCGTCGCGCTGCCGCCCGTCCTGGAGCGCTCCGGCATCAAGCTCGACCCCAACCGCCGCGAGATCCACCGCGACGGCCATGAGATCCAGCTGGCGCCGAAGGAGTTCGCGGTGCTCGAAGTCCTGATGCGCAGCGAGGGCGCCGTCGTCTCCGCCGAGCAACTCCTGGAGAAGGCGTGGGACGAGAACACCGACCCGTTCACCAACGTCGTGCGCGTCACGGTGATGACGCTGCGCCGCAAGCTCGGTGAGCCGCCCGTCATCGTCACCGTGCCCGGCTCCGGCTACCGGATCTGACGCCCGGTGGCCGCGAGCCCGGCGCCTCCGGCAGCGCCGCCCAAACCGACCTGGGACCCCAGGGGGCAGGACCCCGCGTTCCCCTGGGTGCGCCCGACCATCCGGATACGGCTCACGCTGCTCTACGGCGGCATGTTCCTGATCGCCGGCATCCTGCTGCTCTCCATCATCTATCTGCTCGCCGCGCAGGCCCTCGCGGTGGGCAGCGACCTGCCCTTCAAGATCGTGAGCGGCCAGGTCAAGAGCACGGTGTGCGCCCTGCCCGACAGTGCGACGCCCGACCAGTTCAACGCGGCGATGAACGCCTGCGTCAACGACCAGCGCCAGCACGCCCTCGACCAGCTGCTCACCCGCTCGCTGCTGGCCCTCCTGGGGCTCAGCGTCATCGCCTTCGCCTTCGGGTACGCGATGGCGGGCCGCGTCCTGTCGCCGCTCGGGAGGATCACCCGTACCGCCCGCAGGGTCGCGGGTACTGACCTGTCCCGCCGCATCGAGCTCGACGGCCCCGACGACGAGCTCAAGGAGCTCTCCGACACCTTCGACGAGATGCTCGACCGCCTGGAGCGGGCGTTCACCGCCCAGCAGCGGTTCGTCGGGAACGCCTCGCACGAGCTGCGTACGCCGCTCGCCATCAACCGGACCCTGCTGGAGGTCCACCTCTCCGACCCGGGGGCGCCCGCGGAGCTCCAGCAGCTCGGCAAGACGCTGCTGGCCACCAACGAGCGCAGTGAGCAGCTCGTGGAGGGCCTGCTGCTGCTCGCCCGCAGCGAGAACCAGATCGTCGAGCGCAAGCCCGTGGATCTCGCCGAGGTCGCTTCGCGCGCCATCGACCAGGCGCGCGCCGAGGCGGAGGCCAAGGGCGTGGAGATCCGCGGGGAGCGTGAGCCCGCGGTCGTCCAGGGCAATGGCGTCCTGCTGGAGCGGATCGCCCTCAACCTCGTACAGAACGCCGTGCGCTACAACGTCCCCGGGGAAGGCTGGGTCGAGGTGACCACCGACATCGAGCACGGCCAGGCACTCCTGGTCGTATCGAACACGGGTCCAGTGGTTCCCGCGTACGAGATTGACAACCTCTTTGAGCCGTTCACACGCCTGCGTACGGAGCGGACCGGCAGTGACAAGGGTGTGGGCCTCGGCCTGTCCATCGCTCGCAGCGTCGCGAGGGCCCACGGAGGCCGTATCATCGCGGAGCCTCGCGAGGGCGGTGGCCTCGTCATGCGTGTCACCCTTCCGGTCTGAGACGTTCGCGATGCTGTTTCCTGTTCGCTTTGCGCGGAATTTTCGGGACTCGTTCCCGGACGATTCGTGTGTGATCGATCACAGGGGCAAATTTCAGGCCATCCACTCTCCGTCATCACGAAATCCCAGGCAAACCCGGAAAAGTCCGGGTTTCCTAGGGGTGAGATCACGGGAAGTACACGGGGTGGCGCCCGTGAAGTGCGACATTCGGACCGTGTACGGTCCCGATCGCCATCCAAACCGATCGCTCGGCACGAGCTCGGTTGGGTGTCGATTGAGTAACAGACCTTGATGTGAGGCAAAATCTCCGCTTCAGGTCGGGCACAAGTCCGGCCTCTCACGCGTTACGGCGCTGAGACACCGCAACCACCCAGAGGGGGAGAGCGACATGGCAACGGATTACGACACCCCACGCAAGACCGATGACGACGTCGACCAGGACAGCCTTGAAGAGCTCAAGGCTCGTCGTAGCGACAAGACCGCATCGGCCGTTGACGTGGATGAATTCGAGGCGGCGGAAGGGCTTGAACTGCCCGGTGCCGACCTCTCCAACGAAGAGCTCGCCGTACGGGTCCTGCCCAAGCAGGCCGACGAGTTCACCTGCATGAGCTGCTTCCTCGTGCATCACCGCAGCCAGCTGGCCAGGGAGAAGAACGGCCAGCCGATCTGCCGCGACTGCGACTAGGTCGGGTCGGCCGTGGCAGGCGCGACACCGTCCTGGAAGAAGCGCCTCCGGCGGAAGGATTCTCCGGAGGCGCCGCACGACGTGAGCGCGGCCGTCGGCGCACGTGACGACGAGCGGGGCCTGCCGGCCTCGCTCGAAGAAGCGGAAGGGCCCTCAGCGCGGGCCCGGCGCCTGGCGGCGGTCAGGCAGGGCGTACGGAAGGGCGGCGAGAGCGCGAAGGCCGGGATCGGTCATCTCGCCGACCGGCTCGTGGAGCTGGCGCCGCGTGTTCCCGTACGCGATCTGGCGACGCTGCAGAAGCACTTTCCGGGCCTCGGTCCGGAGCAGCTCGCCGACAAGCTGGTGGCCGGTGCGGCCAACGGCACCTCCACGGTGGGCGCGGGTATCGGAGCGGCCGCGATGCTGCCCGTGCCGCCGGCGATGCCGGCCGAGCTGGCGGCCGAGATCACCGGCGTCGCCGCGATCGAGCTGAAGCTCATCGCGGAGCTGCACGAGGTCTACGGCATGCGCCCGCACGGCGGGCTCAAGGACCGCAGTACCGCGTATCTGAACTCCTGGTCCCAGGAGCGGGGTATCGACGTGACCAAGCCGGCCACGTTCAACGCGGCCATGGGCGGCCAGATGAAGCGCCAGCTGCGCCAGCAGATCATGAAGCGCACGGTCCGCAACCTGCCGAACCTGATGCCCTTCATGGTGGGCGCGGCCGTCGGTGCCGTGATGAACCGGCGCGACACCAGAAAGCTCGCCGACCGGATTCGCGACGACCTGCGCAGAACGCAGATCCCCTGGGACGCCCTGCGTGAGCTGCCTCCGCTGGAGCAGCCCGTCATCGAGCCGCAGCCCGGCCGCAAGGAGCTGGAGGGCTAGGGGGCGCGTACGGCGGTGAGCGCCGCCGCCAGGGCCTCGGGGTCGCGCGTCGAGAGGTACAGATACGGCGTCGGGTCCTGCGGGTCGGTGACCTCGACACGCAGCGCCGTCGGGATGTAGCTGCGCAGCAGCATGTGGGCGCGCGTATCGGCCTTGTGCGACCGCCAGGCGCGGGCCTCTTCGGGGTCGAGCACCTGAGCGTCGCCCAGGGCGGAGAGCGGGATACGGGCGTCGCCCGCGATCAGCGCGTCCGCGACGACCCGGATGCGCGGAGAGCCGTACGAGCTCACCGCGACAGCGGCCAGTGCGCCACCGCCGATCAGACCGGCGAGCAGCGGCAGCGGGCCGAGCGGCAGCAGCATCAGTGCGAACGCGACCCCGACCAGTGCGGCGATGCCCCACCAGGAACGGGGGGCGGTCAGGCGTTCTGTGTACCGCGGGGCGGAAGGCTGCATGAAACCAAGCTTGGCACGGCGCGACCTGCCGGTAGCCGCGCGGGTAAGGTCAGCGCCTGTGAGTACTGAGAACTCCCGGGGGAAGACCCCCGGATCCCGGGCCGGATCTGCGGCGCTGACGCCGCCGGCCGAGGCCATAGCCCCGGTCAGGCATCCTGACGCCCCACCGCCCGGAGAACTGCTCGGCGCGCACTACGAGCACTGTTTCGGCTGCGGCGACGGTCAGCCGCACGGCCTGCACCTTCAGGCGCGGGCGGCGCAAGGTGTGCGCGTCACGGCCGAGTTCATGGTCAAGGCCGCCCACCAGGGCGCGCCGGGCTTGGCGCACGGCGGGGTACTGGCCACCGCACTCGACGAGACGCTCGGCTCGCTGAACTGGCTGCTGCGGGTGATCGCGGTGACCGGCAGGCTGGAGACCGACTTCGTACGCCCGGTACCGGTGGACACCCTGCTGCATTTCGACGCCGAGGTGACCGCGGTGCACGGCCGCAAGATCTACTCCACGGCGACCGGCCGGATCGGCGGCCCCGACGGGCCCGTCGCGGTCCGCGCCGACGCCCTCTTCATCGAAGTCAAGGTCGACCATTTCATCGACAACGGACGCCCGGAGGAGATCCGGGCGGCGATGGCCGACCCCGACCAGGTCAGGCGCGCTCGCGCCTTCGAGGTGAACCCATGACCCGTAACCCTGTCGACGTACTGATTCGCCTGGTCGACCCCGAGGTGCCGATCCCTTCGTACGGACATCCGGGCGACGCGGGCGCAGATCTGGTCACCACCGAGGCGGTCGAGCTGGCTCCGGGGGAAAGAGCGGTACTGCCCACCGGGGTGTCTGTCGCGCTCCCCGACGGGTACGCGGCCTTC
The DNA here is from genome assembly GCF_030063415.1 of Streptomyces sp. H27-C3. Taxonomy (GTDB): domain Bacteria; phylum Actinomycetota; class Actinomycetes; order Streptomycetales; family Streptomycetaceae; genus Streptomyces. Next base: position 167,255 of record NZ_JASITA010000014.1, read on the forward strand.
GTGCACCCGCGATCCGGTCTTGCCGCCCGCTGTGGAGTCGCCCTCGTGAATGCCCCGGGGACGGTGGATGCCGGGTACCGTGGGGAAATCAAGGTGATCGTGGTGAATCTCGACCCGCGCGAAAGCGTGCGGTTCGAGCGCTTCGACCGGATTGCCCAACTGGTCGTCCAGCAGGTCGAGAAGGTGCGCTTCCATGAGGTCGCGGAGCTTCCCGGCTCGGCGCGGGCCGAGGGGGGCTTCGGGTCCACCGGTGGCCATGCCGCGGTGGACGGCTCAACGGGTGGGAATCGATACGCATCGGTCGTATCCGACCGGGAAGGACAGTGACGTGTTCGGACGTCGCAAGAAGAGCGAATCCGCCGATGGCACGGCGGGCGAGGCCGAGCAGGTCGGCGATGAAGTCGAGACCCGTGAGGTCGCGGACGGCGAAGGCGGCACGCGCAGGGTGAACCTGCCGCCGAAGCCCCGCCCCGACGGTCCCTGGGACGTGTCGGAGGTCCACGAGCCCGGCGATGGCCGGGTGGACCTGGGCGGCATCTTCGTGCCCGGAGTAGAGGGCATGGAGCTGCGGGTCGAGGTCGCGGGTGACGCGATCGTCGCGGCGACGGTCGTGCTGAGCGACAGTGCCGTGCAGCTGCAGGCCTTCGCCGCACCCAAGAAGGAAGGCATCTGGGGTGAGGTCCGCGAGGAGATCGCCTCGGGCATCACCCAGCAGGGCGGTGTCATCGACGAGGTCGAGGGCCCGCTGGGCTGGGAGCTGCGGGCCCAGGTGCCCGTGCAGCTTCCGGACGGCACCGGCGGCGTACAGCTGGTGCGGTTCATCGGTATCGACGGGCCGCGCTGGTTCCTGCGCGGAGTGATCTCCGGGCAGGGTGCCGTGCAGCCGCAGGCCGCCGGTGTGCTGGAGCAGATCTTCCGGGACACCGTGGTCGTACGGGGCGAGGGGCCGATGGCGCCGCGCGACCCGATCGTCCTCAAGCTGCCCGAGGATGCCCAGATGGTGCCCGAGGGCGTACAGCAGGAGGAGCAGGAAGGGTCCCGCTTCTCCGGTGGCATGGGACAGCTGCAGCGCGGTCCCGAGATCACCGAGGTGCGCTGAGGCGCCGAACGCTGACCTGAAATCGCTGTGGCCGGTGGGCCGTACTCCCTCGTTCGGAGTGCGGCCCACCGGCGTTTTCGCAGGTCGGCGCGGGTCAGGCCGGGTAGTCGTAAGGAAGCCGTCAAGGGGACGCCAATGGCCGTAAGGGAGGTGTCAACGGAAGGCGAATCGGCACCGTGACGAGGTTTCCTCAAGAGGTCCGAACATCCAGATCTCATCTAGGAGCACACGATGGCCGACCTGGCCTTCGTCGTCACCACGATCGCGGTCTTCGCGCTGGTGGCTCTCATCGCCAAGGGGGTGGCGAAGCTGTGAACGCCGAGAACATCGTCGGCCTCGCCGTGGCCGTCAGCCTCCTGGGATACCTGATCCTCGCCCTTGTGTACCCGGAGAGGTTCTGAGCCCCGTTATGAGCCCCGTCCTCGCTGGTGTGCTCCAGTTGCTCGCGCTGTTCGTGGCGCTGGGTCTGGCATACCGTCCGCTCGGCGACTACATGGCCGGCGTCTACAGCTCGACGAAGCACCTGCGCGTCGAGAAGTGGATATACAAGGTCATCGGCGCCAACCCGACCGCCGAGATGCGATGGCCCGCGTACCTGCGCGGCGTCCTCGCCTTCTCCGCCGTCAGCGTCCTCTTCCTCTACCTGCTGCAGCGCATCCAGGGCAGCCTGCCCGGATCGCTCGGCTTCTCCTCCATCGACCCGGACCAGGCGTTCAACACCGCCGCGTCGTTCGTCGCAAATACCAACTGGCAGTCGTACTACGGCGAGCAGGCCATGGGCCACGTCGTGCAGACCGGCGGCCTGGCGGTGCAGAACTTCGTCTCGGCGGCCGTCGGCATCGCCGTCGCCATCGCGCTGGTACGCGGCTTCGCCCGCTCCCGCACCGGTGAGCTCGGCAACTTCTGGTCCGACCTGGTGCGCGGCACGGTCCGCATCCTGATCCCCATCGCGGTGATCGGCGCGATCCTGCTGGTCGCCTGCGGCGCCATCCAGAACTTCGCCGGGATCCACGAGGTCGGCCAGTTCTCCGGCGGCACCCAGCAGTGGAACGGCGGCGCCGTCGCCTCCCAGGAGGCGATCAAGGAGCTGGGCACCAACGGCGGCGGTTACTTCAACGCCAACTCGGCCCACCCCTTCGAGAACCCCAACCCGCTGTCGAACCTGCTTGAGATCTTCCTGATCCTCGTCATCCCGTTCGCGCTGACCCGTACCTTCGGCCGGATGGTCGGCAGCGTCCGGCAGGGCTACGCGATCCTCGGCACGATGGTGACGATCTGGCTCGGCTTCACCGCTCTGATGATGTGGACCGAGTTCCACCACGGCGGGCCGGCCTTCGACCTCGCGGGCGGCGCGATGGAGGGCAAGGAGACCCGGTTCGGCATCGGCGGCTCGTCGATCTTCGCGGTGGCCACCACGCTCACCTCGACCGGCGCGGTCAACTCCTTCCACTCCTCGTACACCGGCTTCGGCGGCGGCATCACGATGCTGGGCATGCAACTCGGCGAGATCGCACCCGGCGGCGTGGGCTCCGGCCTCTACGGCATGCTGATCATGGCGGTCATCGCGGTGTTCATCGCGGGCCTCATGGTCGGCCGTACGCCGGAGTACCTCGGCAAGAAGATCGGCACCCGCCAGATCAAGTTCGCCGCCTGCTACATCCTGATCACCCCGGCGCTGGTGCTCTGCTTCACCGCCGCGGCGATGGCCCTGGACACCCCGGGCAACTCGATGACCAACTCGGGCGCGCACGGCTTCTCCGAGATCCTGTACGCGTACACCTCGGGGGCCAACAACAACGGCTCGGCCTTCGCGGGACTGAACGCGGACACGCAGTGGTTCAACAGCACCATCGGCCTGGTGATGCTGCTCGGCCGTTTCCTCCCGATGGTCTTCGTCCTGGCGCTCGCCGGATCGCTCGCCGAACAGACGCCGGTCCCCGCGACCGCGGGCACCCTGCGCACCGAGAAGCCGCTCTTCACCGGGCTGCTGGCCGGCACGATCATGATCATCGCCGGTCTGACCTACTTCCCGGCGCTCGCGCTGGGTCCGCTCGCCGAAGGGCTCGCGTCATGAGCACCAACACTGTGACCCGGGCACCGCACCCGGACCTGCCCACCGGGCACAAGCCCGAGGCCGACGGCCGCGTCGGCGCGGGTCTCTTCGACCCCAAGCAGCTGGTCAAGTCCTTCCCGGACGCGCTACGCAAGCTCGATCCGCGGGTGATGATCAAGTCGCCGGTGATGTTCGTGGTGCTGATCGGCTCCGTGCTGACCACGGTCTACGCGATTCTGGACCCCACCGACTGGTTCGGCTGGGCGATCACCGCCTGGCTGTGGCTGACCACGATCTTCGCCAACCTCGCGGAGGCGGTCGCCGAGGGGCGCGGCAAGGCCCAGGCCGAGACGCTGCGCAAGGCCAAGACCGACACGGTCGCGCGACGCGTCGTCGGTGTGAACGAGGAACGGGTGCCGGGCGCGGAGCTGCGCATCGGTGACCTGGTCGTCTGCGAGGCCGGCGACATCATCCCGGGCGACGGTGACGTCGTCGAGGGTGTCGCTTCGGTCGACGAGTCGGCCATCACCGGCGAATCGGCCCCCGTCATCCGCGAGTCCGGCGGCGACCGCTCGGCGGTCACCGGCGGTACGAAGGTGCTCTCCGACCGCATCGTCGTCAAGATCATGACGAAGCCGGGGGAGACCTTCATCGACCGGATGATCAACCTGGTCGAGGGCGCGGCCCGGCAGAAGACGCCCAACGAGATCGCGCTGAACATCCTGCTCGCCTCGCTGACGATCATCTTCCTGCTCGCGGTGGTCACGCTCCAGCCGTTCGCGATCTACGCGGACGCCGAGCAGCCGATGATCGTGCTGGTCGCGCTGCTGGTCTGTCTGATCCCGACGACCATCGGCGCCCTGCTCTCCGCGATCGGCATCGCCGGCATGGACCGGCTGGTACAGCGCAACGTGCTGGCGATGTCCGGCCGCGCCGTCGAGGCCGCAGGGGACATCTCCACACTGCTGCTCGACAAGACCGGCACCATCACCCTCGGCAACCGGCAGGCCGCCGAGTTCCTCCCGGTCGAGGGCGTCACGGACACCGAACTCGCGGACGCCGCCCAGCTGTCCTCGCTGGCCGACGAGACGCCCGAGGGGCGCTCCGTCGTCGTACTGGCCAAGGAGAAGTACGCGCTGCGCGAGCGCCTTCAGGGCGAACTCGTCGACGCCGAGTGGGTCGCCTTCACCGCGCAGACCCGGATGTCGGGCGTGGACGTGGCCGGGCGCAAGGTCCGCAAGGGCGCGACCGGATCGGTCGTGGCCTGGGTCAAGGAGCGGGGCGGCAGCGTCTCCGGGGACGCGCAGGCGCTCACCGACCGGATCTCGCAGGCAGGCGGCACACCGCTGCTGGTGGCGCTGGAGGACGAGCACGGAGCGCGCGTACTGGGCGTCATCCACCTCAAGGACGTCGTCAAGGAGGGCATGCGGGAGCGGTTCGACGAGCTGCGCCGGATGGGCATCAGGACCGTCATGATCACGGGTGACAACCCGCTCACCGCCAAGGCGATCGCGGACGAGGCGGGCGTCGACGACTTCCTCTCGGAGGCGACTCCCGAGGACAAGATGGCGCTCATCAAGCGCGAGCAGGCCGGCGGCAAGCTCGTGGCGATGACGGGCGACGGTACGAACGACGCCCCCGCGCTGGCGCAGGCGGACGTCGGCGTGGCCATGAACACCGGCACCTCGGCCGCGAAGGAGGCCGGGAACATGGTGGACCTGGACTCCAACCCGACCAAGCTCATCGAGATCGTCGAGATCGGCAAGCAGCTCCTGATCACCCGGGGGGCGTTGACGACGTTCTCGATCGCCAACGACGTCGCGAAGTACTTCGCGATCATCCCGGCCATGTTCGCGGTGGTCTACCCGGGCCTGGACAAGCTCAACATCATGGACCTGTCCTCGCCCAGGTCCGCGATCCTGTCCGCCGTCGTCTTCAACGCGCTGATCATCGTCGCGCTGGTGCCGCTGGCCCTGAAGGGCGTGCGCTACCGCCCCATGAGCGCGGACCGGATGCTGCGCCGCAACCTCGCGGTGTACGGACTGGGCGGGCTGATCGCCCCGTTCGTCGGCATCAAGATCATCGACCTGCTCATCTCCCTCATTCCTGGCATCGGGTGACGTCATGAACAACCAACTGGGCAACACCGCACGGCTGCTCGGAGCAGCGCTGCGTGCCCTCCTCGTCCTGACCGTCGTCTGCGGAGTCGTCTACCCGCTCGCCGTCACCGGCGTCGCGCAGGCCGTCTTCCCAGGCAAGGCGAACGGGTCCGAGGTCAGCAGCGAGGGCAAGGTCGTCGGCTCCGAGCTGATCGGGCAGCGCTACGACCTGCCGCTGAAGAAGGGGCAGGAGACGCCGGACCCCGACCTCAAGTGGTTCCAGCCGCGCCCGTCCAACGGTCTCGGCGCCAACAGCGTCAATACGCAGTACAAGCTCATCCTGTCCGGCGCGACCAACCGCTCGGGAGACAACGAAGAGCTGATCCAGTGGGTCAAGGACGCCCAGGCCGCCGTCGTCAAGGACAACTCGGTGGGTGACTACCGGGTCAAGCCGTCCGACGTACCCGCCGAGGCCGTCACCTCGTCGGGCTCCGGCCTCGACCCGCACATCTCGCCCGCGTACGCACAGCTCCAGGTGCACCGCGTGGCCGAGAAGAACGCCCTCGACGTCAAGCGGGTCGACAAGCTGGTCGAGGAGCACACCGACGGCCGGACCCTCGGCTTCGTCGGTGAGCCCCGGGTGAACGTCCTGCAGCTCAACATCGCCCTCAAGGAGCTCGTCGCCATGGGCTGACACCCCGGCCTCGCTTCCTCGCGGCCCGCAGTGATCCGTCTCGTACGGACCATCGCGGGCCGTTTGTCCTGTACCCGCCGGGTAGTGGCGGCGCCCATCAGAATCGCGTCAAGGTGCTGCTCAGAGACCACCCCCGCCCGTTTTGCCGGATTCCGGGGATGTAGCTTCGAAGCAGCCGCCCCATCGGGCCGCAGCGGATTTCTGAAAGACAATGAGGCCATGGGACGCGGCAAGCTTCGGATCTACCTCGGTGCGGCTCCCGGCGTGGGCAAGACGTACGCCATGCTCTCCGAGGCCCACCGGCGCGTCGAGCGGGGCACCGACTGCGTCGTCGCCTTCGTCGAGCACCACGGCCGCCCGCGCACCGAAGTCATGCTGCACGGCCTGGAGCAGATCCAGCGCCGCAAGATCGACCACCGGGGCGCCGCCTTCACCGAAATGGACGTCGACGCCGTCCTGGAACGCCGCCCGGCCGTCGCCCTCGTCGACGAGCTGGCCCACACCAACGTCCCCGGATCGCGCAACGCCAAGCGCTGGCAGGACATCGAAGAGCTCCTGCAGGCCGGCATCGACGTCATCTCCACGGTCAACATCCAGCACCTGGAGTCACTCGGTGACGTCGTCGAGTCGATAACCGGCGTACGGCAGCGGGAGACCGTCCCCGACGAGGTCGTCAGGCGCGCCGACCAGATCGAACTGGTCGACATGTCGCCCCAGGCGCTGCGCCGCCGGATGGCCCACGGCAACATCTACAAGCCCGACAAGCTCGACGCCGCCCTGTCGAACTACTTCCGCCCCGGCAACCTCACCGCACTGCGCGAACTCGCCCTCCTGTGGGTCGCCGACCGGGTCGACGAATACCTCCAGCAGTACCGCGGCGAGCACAACATCCGCTCCACCTGGCAGGCCCGCGAGCGCATCGTCGTGGGCCTCACCGGCGGACCCGAGGGTCGTACCCTCATCCGCCGCGCCTCACGGATGGCAGCCAAGGGCTCGGGCAGCGAGATCCTCGCTGTCTACATCGCCCGCAGCGACGGCCTCACCTCGGCCTCGCCCAAGGAACTGGCCGTACAGCGGACCCTCGTCGAGGACCTCGGCGGCACCTTCCACCACGTCATAGGCGACGACGTGCCGAACGCGCTGCTGGAGTTCGCCCGCGGGGTCAACGCCACCCAGATCGTGTTGGGCTCCAGCCGCCGCAAGACCTGGCAGTACATGTTCGGTCCCGGCGTCGGCGTCACCGTCGCCCGCGACTCCGGGCCCGACCTGGACGTCCACATCGTCACCCACGGCGAGGTGGCCAAGGGCCGCGGTCTGCCCGTCGCCCGCGGCGCACGCCTGGGCCGCGGGCGGATCATCTGGGGCTGGCTGGTCGGCGTGGCCGCCCCCGTGCTGCTCTCGCTGCTGCTCACCGGCATGGAGAACGGTCCCGGCCTCGCCAACGACGTCCTGCTCTTCCTCTTCCTGACGGTCGCCGCGGCCCTGCTCGGCGGACTGCGGCCCGCGCTCGCCTCGGCCGCCGTCGGCTCGCTGCTGCTGAACTACTACTTCACGCCGCCCACCCACACGCTGACGATCAGCGACCCGAAGAACATCGTCGCCATCGTGATCTTCTTCGCGGTGGCCGTCGCGGTCGCCTCCGTGGTGGACCTGGCGGCCCGGCGCACCCACCAGGCGGCCAGGCTGCGCGCCGAGTCGGAAATCCTCTCGTTCCTCGCCGGCAGTGTGCTGCGCGGCGAGACGACCCTGGACGCCCTGCTGGAGCGGGTACGCGAGACCTTCGCCATGGAGTCCGTGGCGCTGCTGGAGCGCACGAGCGACATCGAGCCCTGGACCTGCGCGGGCAGCGTCGGCCCCAAGCCGCTGGGCCGCCCCGAGGACGCCGACGTGGACATGCCCGTCGGCGACAACATGGCGCTCGCCCTGTCCGGCCGCGTCCTGCCCGCCGAGGACCGCCGGGTGCTCGCCGCGTTCGCCGCCCAGGCCGCCGTCGTACTCGACCGACAGCGCCTGGTCGGGCAGGCGGAGGACGCCCGCAGATCCGCCGAGGGCAACCGCATCCGCACCGCCCTGCTCGCCGCCGTCAGCCACGACCTGCGCACCCCCCTCGCCTCCATCAAGGCCGCCGTGACGTCGCTGCGCTCCGACGACGTCGCCTGGTCCGACGAGGACGAGGCCGAGCTGCTCGCGGGCATCGAGGAGGGCGCCGACCGGCTCGACGCCCTCGTCGGCAACCTCCTCGACATGTCCCGCCTCCAGACCGGCACCGTAACTCCGCTGATCCGCGAGACCGACCTCGACGAGGTGGTCCCGATGGCGCTGGTCGGCGTCCCCGGTGAAAGCGTTCACCTGGACATCCCGGAGTCGCTGCCGATGGTGGCCGTCGACCGGGGGCTCCTGGAGCGCGCCGTCGCCAATATCGTCGAGAACGCCGTCAAGTACAGCCCGGACGCCACCCCCGTCAGCGTCGCCGCGAGCGCCCTGGGCGCACGCGTCGAGCTGCGGGTGACGGACCGCGGCCCAGGCGTCCCCGACGACGGCAAGGAGCGGATATTCGAGCCGTTCCAGCGCTACGGCGACGCCCCGCGCGGCTCCGGGGTGGGCCTCGGCCTCGCCGTCGCCCGCGGCTTCGTCGAGTCCATGGGCGGCACTCTCACCGCCGAGGACACCCCCGGCGGCGGCATGACCATGGTCCTCACCCTCAAGGCGGTCGCCGGACACACTCCGGCACGCCCCGACCTCCCCGCCCAGGTGACCTCGTGACCGTTTCCCGTACGCCGTGCGGATCCCCGACAGCCCTTACGCCCCGCAGAAAGGCAGGCCCCCGATGACCCGGGTGCTGGTGGTCGACGACGAGCCGCAGATCGTTCGCGCCCTCGTGATCAATCTGAAGGCGCGCAAGTACGAGGTGGACGCGGCCCACGACGGAGCGACCGCGCTCCAGCTCGCCGCCGCCCGGCACCCCGACGTGATCGTCCTGGACCTCGGGCTGCCCGACATGGACGGCGTCGACGTGATCAAGGGGCTGCGCGGCTGGACCCGCGTGCCGATCCTCGTGCTGTCCGCACGCCACACATCCGACGAGAAGGTCGAGGCGCTGGACGCCGGGGCCGACGACTACGTCACCAAGCCCTTCGGCATGGACGAGCTGCTGGCCAGGCTGCGCGCCTCGGTCCGCAGGGCGGAGCCGGTGGGTACCGCCGAGGGCGACGTGATCATCGAAATGGACGACTTCACCGTCGACCTGGCCGCGAAGAAGGTCCACCGCGACGGCCGCGACGTACGGCTGACCCCCACCGAGTGGCACCTGCTCGAAGTGCTCGTACGCAACACCGGCCGCCTGGTCAGTCAGAAACAGCTCCTCCAGGAGGTCTGGGGGCCCTCCTACGGCACGGAGACCAACTATCTGCGGGTCTACATGGCCCAGCTGCGCCGCAAGCTGGAGGCCGACCCCTCGCACCCCAGGCACTTCGTCACCGAGCCCGGAATGGGATACCGCTTCGAGCGGTGATCCGTGCGGCCCACTCCCCGGTACGCTTCTGGTATGAGTGCCGTACCTCGTTCGGAGAAGCCTGCCGGCCGGTTCCGCCGCATGTTCGACCGGCTGTCCACCTCGCAGGACGATCTGCACTCCGCGGAGCTGCAGGAGGACGCCCAGGCCGCGGGGTGCTCACGCATCTGCGACTGCGACGACCGCCAGATCGTCAAAGTGACTGGTACGTTGCGCACGGTCACCCTGCGCCCGCGGTCCGGCGTGCCCGCCCTGGAGGCGGAGCTGTTCGACGGCACCGCGCCCCTGGATGTGGTGTGGCTCGGCCGGCGGTCCATCGTGGGCATAGAACCGGGACGCAGGCTCATAGCCTCGGGCCGGATATCCATGAGTCACGGACGTCGTGTGCTGTTCAACCCCAAATACGAACTCCGACCGCTCGGACAGGAGTAGCCGGTGACGTCTCTCGACAAGCCGACCACCACGGATCAAGACAGCAGCGAGGCCGAAGCCGCGAAAGCCGTCACGGAGGCCGCACTGTTCGAGGCCTTCGGCGGGGTCAGAGGCATGGTGGAAACCGTGCTTCCCGGCCTGTTGTTCGTGACCATCTTCACGATCGACAAGGACCTGCACGTCTCGGCCATCGCCGCCCTCGGGGTGTCCCTGCTGCTCGTCGCCGTACGGCTGGTCCGCCGGGACACCGTCAAGCACGCCTTCAGCGGGGTCTTCGGCGTCGCTTTCGGTGTCGTCTTCGCGATGATGACCGGCAATGCCAAGGACTTCTACCTGCCCGGCATGATCTACACGCTTGGCCTGGCCGTCGCGTACATCGGCACCACGCTCGCCGGTGTCCCGCTGATCGGCCTGATCCTCGGCCCGGTCTTCAAGGAGAACCTCTCCTGGCGCACCAGGAACCCGGGCCGCAAGAAGGCGTACGCCAAGGCGAGCTACGCCTGGGGGCTGATCCTGCTGGCCAAGTGCGCGATCCTCTTCCCGCTCTACTGGTGGGCCGACACCGCGCAGCTCGGCTGGGTGCTCGTCTCGCTGAAGATCCCGCCGTTCCTCCTCGCGGTCTATCTGACCTGGGTCTTCCTGGCGAAGGCGCCGGCGCCGATCGACGTGTTCGCCGAGATGGAGGCGAAGGAGCAGGCAGAGAAGGAGCGCAAGGCGGCCCAGACGCGGAGCAGCGAAGCCTGATCGCCCGTACGTGAACGAGGTGGGGCCCGGAACCTGGTCGGTTCCGGGCCCCACCTGCGTATCTACGTGCGGGGAATGTGTCAGCCCGACGCGTCCAGCTTGCGGACCGAAAGCAGGTCCTCCAGCTGCTCCTCGCGCGCCTGCGCCGCCACGAACAGCAGCTCGTCGCCCGGCTCCAGGGTCTCCTCCGGGGTCGGAGTGAGCACGCGCGTACCGCGGATGATGGTGACCAGCGAGGTGTCCTCGGGCCATGCCACATCGCTGACCTGCGTGCCCGCCAGCGCCGACTCGGGCGGCAGGGTCAGCTCGACGAGGTTGGCGTCGCCGTGGCTGAAGCGCAGCAGCCGTACGAGATCACCGACGCTCACCGCCTCCTCGACCAGTGCCGACATCAGGCGCGGCGTGGAGACCGCGACATCGACACCCCAGGACTCGTTGAACAGCCACTCGTTCTTGGGGTTGTTGACGCGGGCGACGACCCGCGGCACCCCGTACTCGGTCTTGGCGAGCAGCGAGACGACCAGGTTGACCTTGTCGTCACCGGTCGCCGCGATCGCCACGTTGCAGCGCTGGAGCGCCGCCTCGTCCAGCGAGGTGATCTCGCAGGCGTCGGCCAGCAGCCATTCGGCGAGCGGCACCCGCTCCACCGAGATGGCGGTCGGCGCCTTGTCGATCAGGAGCACCTCGTGCCCGTTCTCCAGCAGCTCGGCCGCGATGGAACGTCCCACCGCTCCGGCCCCGGCAATAGCGACCCGCATCACTGACCGCCTTCTTCGGGACCCTGCGCGCAGGCGCCCTCGACCTTCGCGATGTCCTCGGTGTGCATCATGACGTGCACCAGATCGCCCTCCTGCAGCACGGTCTGAGAGGTCGGCAGAATCGCCTCGCCCAGCCGGGTGAGGAACGCGACACGTACGCCGGTCTCCTCCTGCAGCTTGCTGATCTTGTGGCCGATCCAGGCGGGCGAGGTGTGCACCTCGGCGAGCTGCACACCGCCGCTCGGGTCGCGCCACAGCGGCTCGGCCCCGGACGGCAGCAGCCGCCGCAGCATCTGGTCGGCGGTCCAGCGGACCGTGGCGACGGTGGGGATGCCCAGGCGCTGGTAGACCTCGGCGCGACGCGGGTCGTAGATACGGGCCGCGACGTTCTCGATGGCGAACATCTCGCGGGCCACCCGGGCGGCGATGATGTTGGAATTGTCACCGCTGCTCACCGCGGCGAACGCACCGGCTTCCTCGATGCCCGCCTCGCGGAGGGTGTCCTGGTCGAAGCCGACCCCGTTGACACGGCGGCCACCGAACCCGGAGCCCAGACGGCGGAAGGCCGTGGGGTCCTGGTCGATCACGGCGACCGTGTGCCCCTGTTGCTCCAGGGTCTGCGCGAGTGCGGCTCCCACTCGTCCACAGCCCATGATGACGACGTGCATCGTCCCGTTACCCCGCACTCCTGGTCGCCCGGCTGACCTGCACAAACACCCTGTTCACATCTTCCTTCTCGGCTCACCGGGGTGGTGCGGGGCAGAAGTGCCCAACAGTGCCCCGCCCCTGTCTCGGTCCACCGTAGCGGCAACTCCGAACGGGCCATCGACCACGCCGTCCATCCCGGTGGAATTCGGGCGCGACGGACGGCGGGAGAAGGACAGCGACAGGAGATTCCGTGCCCGTGGGGGGTGGTGGATGAGCGCTGTCCATACGGAACGCTTACGATCCTCTGCGTGTCCAAACTGACCGACGTGCCCAAACGGATCCTGATCGGCCGGGCGCTGCGCAGCGACAAGCTGGGAGAGACCCTTCTCCCCAAGCGCATCGCACTTCCCGTCTTCGCCTCCGACCCGCTCTCCTCCGTTGCGTACGCCCCCGGGGAAGTGCTCCTGGTGCTGTCCATCGCGGGCGTGTCGGCCTACCACTTCAGCCCGTGGATCGCGGTCGCTGTCGTGGTGCTGATGTTCACCGTGGTCGCCTCGTACCGGCAGAACGTGCGCGCGTATCCGAGCGGCGGCGGTGACTACGAGGTCGCCAACACCAACCTCGGTCCCCGCGCCGGTCTGACCGTCGCCAGCGCCCTGCTCGTCGACTACGTCCTCACCGTCGCCGTGTCGATCTCCTCGGGCATCGAGAACCTCGGCTCCGCGATCCCCTTCGTCATCGAGCACAAGGTGCTGTGCGCCGTCGGCGTCATCGTGCTGCTGACGGTCATGAACCTGCGCGGCGTACGCGAGTCGGGCAAGCTCTTCGCGATCCCGACCTACGTCTTCGTCGCGGGCGTCTTCACCATGATCGCCTGGGGCGCCTTCCGCGGAATCGCGCTGGGCGACACCATGCACGCACCGACCTCCGACTACGAGATCAAGCCCGAGCACCAGGGCATCGCCGGCTTCGCCCTCGTCTTCCTGCTGCTGCGCGCCTTCTCATCCGGCTGCGCCGCGCTCACCGGCGTCGAGGCGATCAGCAACGGTGTCCCCGCCTTCCGCAAGCCCAAGAGCAAGAACGCCGCCACGACGCTCGCCCTGATGGGCGGCCTGGCCGTCACCATGTTCTGCGGCATCATCGGCCTGGCCATGGCCACCGACGTGAAGATGGCCGAGTTCCCGGCGAAGGACCTGATCCACAACGGTGTCGCGGTCGGCGCGGGTTATGTCCAGGACCCGGTGATCTCGCAGGTCGCAGCCGCGGTCTTCGGCGACGGCACGTTCCTGTTCATCGTGCTCGCCGCCGCCACCGCGCTCGTCCTGTTCCTGGCCGCGAACACGGCGTACAACGGCTTCCCGCTGCTCGGCTCGATCCTCGCGCAGGACCGCTACCTCCCGCGCCAGCTGCACACCCGCGGCGACCGCCTCGCCTTCTCCAACGGCATCGTGCTGCTCGCGGGCGCCGCGATGCTGCTCGTGTGGGTCTACGGCGCCGACTCCACCAAGCTGATCCAGCTCTACATCGTCGGTGTCTTCGTCTCCTTCACGCTCAGCCAGATCGGCATGGTGCGGCATTGGAACCGACACCTGCGGACCGAGAAGAAGCAGGCCGAGCGCCGCCGCATGATGCGCTCGCGGGCGATCAACACCTTCGGCGCCTTCTTCACCGGCATGGTGCTCGTCATCGTGCTGGCCACCAAGTTCACCCACGGCGCCTGGGTCGCGCTGCTCGGCATGGTGATCTTCTACGGGACGATGAGCGCGATCCGTAAGCACTACGACCGGGTCGCCGAGGAGATCTCGGCCGACGAGGGCCCGTCCGACGACAGTGTCCGTCCGTCCAGGGTCCACTCCATCGTCCTGGTCTCCAAGGTGCACAAGCCGACGCTGCGGGCCCTCGCCTTCGCCAAGCTGACGCGCTCCGACACCCTGGAGGCGCTCAGTATCAGCGTCGACCCGGTCGAGACGAAGGCGCTCAAGGACGAGTGGGAGCGGCGCGGCATCAATGTGCCGCTGAAGATCCTCGACTCGCCGTACCGCGAGATCACCCGGCCGATCATCGAATACGTGAAGGGTCTGCGCCGCGAGAGCCCGCGCGACGCCGTCAGCGTCTACATCCCCGAGTACGTGGTGGGTCACTGGTACGAGCACCTGCTGCACAACCAGAGCGCCCTGCGGCTCAAGGGACGGCTGCTCTTCACACCGGGTGTGATGGTCACCTCGGTCCCGTACCAGCTGGTGTCCTCCGAGGCCGCGAAGAAGCGGGCGAAGAGGCAGCAGAACTGGAGCGCGCCGGGCGCGGTGCGCCGCGGACCGGTGGACCGCCGGCCCAAGGAGCCCTCGGGCAAGAGCTGACCGACGCGCGCCTCACCGGCGCCGCTTCGCTGTGGTGAACGGCCGGACCACACCCACGTAGACTGGTGGGCTGTAGTCCGGCCGTTCCCCCTTGATCCTCTGGAGTCACCCCGTCATGCAGTCAGAATCCAAGGAAACCAAGGAAACGCAGGACGTGGCGGGGGCCCCGGTCGTGGACACCACCGACGCGACGGAAGCGCCGGACGCTTCGACTCCGTCGGAGGCCAAGGCGCCGTTCGTGCCGGACTCCCTGGTCGGCACGGAGTACGAGGTCGAGGTCGGCCCCGTCGCCCACGGCGGCCACTGCATCGCCCGCACGGCCGCGGGCCGGGTGCTGTTCGTACGGCACGCCCTGCCCGGTGAGAAGGTCGTCGCCCGTGTGACGGACGGCGACGAGACCTCCCGCTACCTGCGCGCCGACGCGGTCGAGGTCATCGAGGCCTCCAAGGACCGCATCGAGGCGCCCTGCCCCTACTCGGGCCCCGGCATGTGCGGCGGCTGCGACTGGCAGCACGCGAAGCCCGGCGCCCAGCGGCGGCTCAAGGGCGAAGTCATCACCGAGCAGCTCCAGCGGCTCGCGGGCCTCACGCCGGAGGAGGCGGGCTGGGACGGGACGGTCATGCCGGCCCCCGGCGACAAGCTGCCCCAGGGCGAGGTGCCCGCGTGGCGCACCCGCGTCCAGTACGCCATCGACGCCGACGGCCACGCCGGACTGCGCAAGCACCGCTCGCACGAGGTCCAGCCGATCGACCGCTGCCTGATCGCCGCACCGGGCGTCAGCGAACTGGGCATCGAGAAGCACAAGTGGCCGCAGCTGTCCTCGGTGGAAGCCATCTCCGCCACCGGCTCCGGCGACCGCCAGGTCATCCTCACCCCGGAGAAGGGCGGCCGGCTGCCGCTGGTCGAGCTCGACAAGCCGGTATCGGTCCTGCGCGTGGAGGAGCACGACGGGGGAGTGCACCGGGTGCACGGCCGCGCCTTTGTCCGCGAGCGGGCCGACGAGCGGACGTACCGCGTGGGCATGGGCGGCTTCTGGCAGACCCACCCACAGGCACCGGACATCCTGCTCAAGGCCGTCATGCAGGGCCTGATGCCGCGCAAGGGCGAGTCGGCCCTCGACCTGTACTGCGGCGTCGGCCTGTTCGCGGGCGGCATCGCGGAGCGCATCGGAGACAAGGGCGCGGTGCTCGGCATCGAGACGAGCAAGCGCGCGGTCGAGGACGCCAGGCACAACCTCCAGGACATGGACTACGTACGCATCGAGCAGGGCAAGGTCGAGCAGGTCCTGCCGCGCACGGGCATCGCCAAGACCGACCTGATCGTCCTGGACCCGCCGCGCGCGGGAGCGGGCAAGCAGACGGTCAAGCTCCTGTCGGCCCTGAGCGCCCGCCGCATCGCCTACGTGGCCTGCGACCCGGCGGCGCTGGCGCGGGACCTGGCGTACTTCCGCGAGGGCGGGTACAAGCCGCGGACGATGCGGGCGTTCGATCTGTTTCCGATGACGTCGCATGTTGAGTGCGTGGCGATCCTTGAGCCCGTTGCGAAGAGCGTCTGACCTGCGGCTTTATGTATCAGGCTCGTTTCTCGACCTGTTTCCCCTGTGTAACAGGTCGGTCGGTCCGAGGCGCTGTGACCTGCGCTTTTGGAGCGAGGGCGGTGTCGAAGGTTGTCGCGGGGAGTGCCTCGCGAACGTTCTTGACGCTCAAGTGGCGCTGGCTTTGATGGCTTGTTGAGCCTATGAGCTGCACCGAAGTCGCCCAGGCCCGTCCGGAGCGCCCCCGGACGGCCTCCAGCGCACCCCAGGAAGGTCAGCCGCCTGCTCGGACACTGACGGTGTGGCGCGCTGCCTCGTGCGCCCTGCGAAATTGTGCACGTTCGTGCCATCCTGCGGCTGTGGAGCGCCCGTCCCCCGACCGCTCAGCCGGATCGGACACCGGAGAGCGTCGCCGCCAGCGACTGGAACCAGGCGCCGTGGGAGAACGGTTCCGGCGGGCCCACCTCCATGCCGAGTTCGGCGGCAGCCAGGGCGTAGTCCCCCTCGTCCAGGGGGAGGGCGAGCAACTCGTGCAGTTCACCCACGAGGCGGGCGACCAACTGCGGGTTTGTGGTGTCGGCGTAGTCGGCGACCGCGGCGTCGTGGCCGAAGAACTCGTCGACGATGTCCTGCGAGAACCAGCCCCCCAGCAGTTGCGCGGTCTCCGGGTAACGCGCGTGCCACTCCCAGTGCGTCTGCGGGGACGATGGCTCGGGGACGTCGCCCTCCTCGATGCTTCTCTTCAAGTGGTCGGCCAGCACTGCCAGCCAGTCACCGATGTCCGACTGGGGCTTTCCGGTGTCCGGGATCGAGTAGAACTCACCCAGCTCCTGCCGAATGCGGCCCGGAGGATTACGGCTGTACTCGCGCAGCTGTCGCTCCGCCTCCGCGACGGCCGCAGGGCGGGTATGCCAGGTGTGACGGAGATACGCGTCCAGGGCGCGACTGCGCTGCTCCGGGGTGTCGTCCGCCGACTGACCCAGATACGCGCGCATCACCTGGTCCAGCTCGCCGTACCGCCGGTCGTGTTCGAGGGGCTTCATGGACATGTGCGTATGACCCCTACAGGTAGAACGGGACGGTCGTGTGGACGACGAAGCCGAGCGGACTCGTCGCCTCGCGACGCAGCACCACGCGCGCCGCGCGCACGTCGACGGGGCCGCGCCCGGCCAGCAGGTCGCCCTCCATCTGGACCCGGCCCACGGGCTCCTCACGGGACGGCCAGGCTGCCTCGAGGGTGAGGCGGACCCGGGTGTTCTGGGCGAGCCAGCGGTGGACGGCCTGTTCGTTGGCCGTCACCACCTGCTGGGTGGCCCACTGGGCGGTCTCCCGGTCGGGATAGGAGGCGGAACGGGTCAGCACGGGGGCATCCTCTCAAATTGCCTCGTCAGGAGCCGAACTCCTTCGGGTGGCAGGCGGTTCAGTAGTCGGCGAAGTTCCAGAACATGCCCACCTCGGTGTCCGAGACGACGATCAGGCCGTAGTCCTCCGAGTACACGCTCAGCGGGCTGTACGCCCAGCCCGACGATGTGAAGTCGAGCGTGCCGCTCACGTGACCGGGCTTGTTGACGTTGGTGTGGAAACTGGCGGAGTCTCCGTAGCGCGTGAGGATCGTGCGCGCCATCGCCCGGAGCTCCGCCTCGCTTTCGGCGAAGCGACTCAGGTTGGACAGGGTGCAGCCGTCGTCCGTAAGGGCGAGGAGCAGGTTCTCGGCACTGTCCCGATCGATCTCCTGGAGACGCCTCGCGATGTACTCCGGCGGGTGGGCGACGAAGGGATACGTGAGGGATGCCTCGCGCTCCGGGTTCTGAGCCGCGTCATCGAGACCGGTCCAGCCGCGGGGGTCCGGGGCCCGTGCCATCAGAGCGAGGACGTCGAGGACCCAGTTCTCGTGGCGGCGCGGGCCCGTGGCGTCGTACGGGTACGCGTCCTCGTACAAGTGGCGTACCGCGGCTTCCCAGGACGTTTGGTCGACGGACATGTGGTGCTGGCCTTTCTCAGCTTTCGCTAGGACTTGGAGGGCATCGACGTCATGACGGTGAACGGAGGGTTGCGGCTGCTGTCGTAGCGGATACGCGTGTCGACGCCGCTCACGTCGTACGCCTGGGCATTCAGACCGCCGTGCTTGTACCCGGACAGGGGGTCGTTGGGGTCCACCGGCTGCTTGCTCACGCTGCGGCCACTGGTCTCACCGCTCGGCACCGTGTCG
The DNA here is from genome assembly GCF_030063415.1 of Streptomyces sp. H27-C3. Taxonomy (GTDB): domain Bacteria; phylum Actinomycetota; class Actinomycetes; order Streptomycetales; family Streptomycetaceae; genus Streptomyces. Next base: position 185,393 of record NZ_JASITA010000014.1, read on the forward strand.
TAGAACGACTTGACGTCGCCGTCGGAGGCCGGCGGAGGCCCCTTGATCCATGCCTCGATGGCGGCCTTGTTCGTGTTGAGGTTGCGCTCGGTCAATTCCTCGGCGCGCTGGTAGCTCGGGAAGGCGGAGGAGCCGCTGGGCATCGGCTTGCCGTGGGGCCAGGCCGCTGTCGGGCCCCCTGACTGCTGGTCACGCAGGCGCTGCGCCAACTGCTCGTCCGTCTTGCCGACGTGCTTGTCCAAAGTATGGCCGTTCGCCATGTATTCGTTGGCGGCGAGGTTCAGGTCGTAGTTGCCGTTCGAATCGACCTTCAGCCAGACCTTCGAGTCCTTGAATTCCTCCAGGGCCCGGGTACCAAAGCCGTGTGAACGGGCGACGCCGGCCTCGAACTTGGGTGCGCTCCGGAATGCCTCGTCCAGCGGCTCCCTCAGCGCCTCCATGCGCGTGGTGAGGCCACCCAGGATGCCGGTGTACTTGTCGACGATCCCGTTCAGCTTGCTCGTGTCGATGTTCAGGACCGTCTTGACGTCGAACGACAGGATCAGGCCCGCGCCCTTGCCGATCACGGAGGTGACGGTGCCGAGGATGCTCTTGGGGTCCTTGGGCTTGGCGAGATCTTCGATGATCTCCTTTGCGGCTTTCCACATGGCGCGGTGGAGCTCGTCCGCGACATCGCGGTTGAGGTCGACGGCGGCCTCGGCGTACTCGCGCAGGATAGTGGCGATTTTGTCCGCAGTGTCCTTCAGCACGGCCAGAACCGGCTCACTGCCCGTGGGAACCCGCGGCGTGCCCGGACCTGAGTTGGCGGTCTGCCCCCATTGGTAGCCGTGCCGCTGCTGCCCCCACGCCGTCCCTCCCCACAGGGCGCTGCAGAAGGTCCGCATCGCGGCTTCCCAGTCCGCCTGCTGGTGGTTGGTGATGGCACCCACCGCCTGGGTGAGCTGGTCCGCCCCCAACGTCGCGGTGATGGATACGTTCATCCAGCTGTGACAGAGCGAGTTGAGGTAGTGCTGTTGCGGGAAGGGGTGGACGTCCGCCATCCTTCCGATCCGGAACACGTTCTTGCACAGTGGCTGGAGGAGGTCCCGGACGATTTCGGGTATGCCCTCCATCAGGCCGCGCAGGATGTCGTCGCCGCCGTCGTCGTCGCCCCACTTGATATCGGGTACCGAGTCGAAGTTCGGGGCCTTGGAGATGACCGCGGGCCGCGGGCGCTGCTCGGCCGTCTTCCCCGGCTTGGGGTGGGCCGCCACGTCTGCCCTGGTGTAGGCGTTGGCCGTCTCGGTGAACCCGACTGCGACACCGCCGACGCTGAGCACGGACCGGCCCCAGACCTCCAGCCAGCGATTGCCGATCTTCTTGTACGCCCGGGCGAACTTCTCGGCCTCGGTGCCGGCACCGCCTGCGTCGGGGTACTTGCCCAGCTCCTCGAGAAGCGTCTTGGCACCCCGCACCAGGAAGTCCTGCTGCGCGGCGACCCGACCGGAGACCGACCAGAGGTCACTCGGCTTGACGTCGATGGTGCCGCTACCACCCGGCTGCTGGGCGGGTGAGGAAGGGCCGGCCATCAGGCACCGCCTCCCCAGCCTTCGAGTACGGACCTGTTGGCCGCGGCGTAGTTCAGGTGCCCCTTCACCACGACCTCGTGGAGCCAAGCCTGGGTTGCCTTGAGGTCGCCGGCGGAGTGGCTCCACTTGTCCAGCTCGTCGATGAACGCTTCGCGTGCCTCACCGTCCCAGCTCAGCACGGCTTTGGCGGTCCGCTCGTACAACGTGTCCAGCTTCTCGTTGAGGACGCGGAGGATGCCCTCCAGGTCGCCCGAAAGCTGTTGCAAAGTAGCGAAATTAACGGTGATGCGGTCTTCGTCCGGCACGGTGATGCCCCCCCTAGAAACAGTCACCAATGATGCTACTCATCACCTGAGCGGAGTCCGGTGCGGGCACCGGGTCGCATGTCGACCACATGTCTGCCCAATTCGAAGCCTGGCCCCTCAGCGGCAGGGGTGATAGAGGTGTGCGTGTGCGTGACACTCCATGTCTGTGAAGTTGTGTCCGTGTTGCTAGGGTTGGTCGGCTTGCAACACAGGTTCGAACGTGGGGGGGGGCCGACATGGGTGATGAGCCCAAACTCGCTTATACATCGCCGCAGTTGAAAAAACTGGCGGACGATCTGGATGACATGCACGAGTATCTCGGCAAGCAGTTCAAGCGCATGGACGAGATCGTCGACGGCATCGAGACCGGCTGGCAGGGCCCCACTGCCACGTCCTATCGATCGCTCCACCGCGGCGCCGCGGAGGATGCCGTTCGCATCGGGCAGACCATTCAATTCCTGGCGGAGGCCATTCGTCTGAGCGAAGGAGGCTTCACGGACCAAGAGCTCGAGACTCTTGAACAGTTCCGCAGAGTCCAGGTCGACATTGATATAGAAGCAGCCGCAGACGCCCTGTCCACGCCGTCGAACCAGCAGCCTCGCAGTCGCCTGCAAGACCTCTGAAGCATCGGGGCCGTCCCCTCGACATGGCCGGAGGTCATCCACGGTGCCGTCTCCGGACGAGGTCGACCGGGTGTGATCGCCTGCCGCGCACCGGCCACTCGTGGGCGGATGACTGCACCGTCCGTTCCCACGACCGGCCATGCGCAACTCTTCGCGGCTGTACTTCTCCAGCGGTTCAGCTCCACCCAGCGTGGCGCGCACCTCGCCCGTCGGCTCTTGCTGCACCAGCTCGACGCATGGGGCGTGCCGCACGGCAGCGAGGCATCCGACACCGCCGCGCTGCTCGTCGCGGAACTCGCAGCCAACGCCGCCACGCACGGCCGCGTTCCGTCCGGTACATCGAGGTCGCCGCTGAGGTCCTCGGCCGGACCCTGTTTCCCGCGCGTTGCCCCGGCCCTACGTGCCGATCCGGCGCAGGGCGAGGAGCGTCGCGTCGTCGGTGCGGGTCGTCCAGGCGGGCCGCGAGGTGGTCGACGTAGTCCTGGAGTCCGGCGTGGCCGGCGCCTGGGGCGGCTTCCCGGAAACAGTGTTGCGCAGCTACGAGAAGGCGGCGCGTGTCATGGTCCGGGTCGGCCGGACGACGTTCGGTCAGGCAGTCCGAGCACATCAGGGCGAGGTCACCGATCTCCTGCGGCGTCGCGATGGCGGTGCAGGTCGCGCCGGGGCAGGACACCCATAGAGAGCCCGGGCCCGCCGCTGTGGGTCGGTAGCTGGGTGGCGTGACCATCGTGCACCAGGACGGGGCGAGATCTCCCGCGCAGGCCCGGCGAAGCAGCGCGCATGCCCGCGCTGAAAATCCTGCCTGAACAAGTGGCGCCTCGTCGAGGCATGCGAGGGGGCGGTACGTGTGCCGGTCACCCGAATCGTCGGCCGGTCGGACGGAACCGGCGTCGGCGACGCCTTCCCTGGCGGCTTCCCGGTCGTCGCCAAGCCCCGCACCGGCTTCGAGTCCCGCGGTGTCACCGTCGTCGAGAGCCGAGCCGGCCTCGCCCGGCTCCCGTTCGTCGTCGAACTCGCCGTGAACGCAGTCCTCCACGGCGTCCCCGGACGGGGCTTCGCCCCGCCCCTTTCCCACCACGAGAGCCTGGGCGTCGTCCGAATCGCGGTGACCGACCTTCACCCCGCCGGTTGGCGCGACCGGCTCACGATCCGGACGAGGGCGGAGGCCACAGAGTGCTCCTCGTTGACGCGCTCGCCGCTGACTGGGGCCTGCGCGACCGCACCGGCCCGGCAAGACGGTCTGGGCGGAGTACGCAACGGCTCCCTACTTCATCCGGTTCGTCAAGGCCAGCAGGTATGGCGTTCGGTTGACCGGGCTGTCGGCCCCGAAGCCCCGACCAGGGCGTTACGGACTTGGGCGGCGCGGTATTAGGGTTGCTCTCCGAGCAGTGCCCTGACCGCTTTCGAGGGGGAAACGGTCGTCGCAGGGGCATCGGGGGTGAGGGGAGCCGCCGTGCAGGCGCTGTACGCCGTCAGTTTCGACATCCGGTCCGCCCAGGAGCAGTCGGGCCGCGTCTACGAGAGCCTTCGCGGCCATCTTGCCGACTGGCTCGGCCACCACGGACGTATACCGGCACCTTCGGTGACCGAACTCGACCGGGATGGCCGGGCGGTGCTTGTTGGCAAGTTTCCCGGCCATGGTGACCGCACAGTGAGCTGGACCGTGGCGGGTGACGAACTCACCCGCGCCCTGCGCATGACCATCCACCAGCCGCTGTCCACGGGACCGGCCCAGTTCGTCACCCGGGTCACGGTCTCCCAGTCGGACGAAGGCGGTGGCGGGCTCAGGATCGTCATGGGCAGGGAGATCCCCGACGGCTGGATAGCACCGGTGCAGGATCCGCAGCTCAAGCGCCCGAACCTGCTGCGGGCGGTGCTCGGCGACCAGGGGCTCGAAGTGCGGGTGCTGAGCCAGCTCGCCATGGGGCGGTACGAGAGGATCCGGGAGGAGAGTCACGCTGACGTACTCCTCAATGTCCTGGCGCTGCGCACGCGGCTCCCCATTCTCCTGATACATCCCAGGGACCAGGCGGGATGGAGCGCGGCGGCCGACGCATCCGGACAACTGGCCGGCCTGTCCCAGGTGGTGACCCTGAACTACGTGACCGCGCAGGCCGTCCGGCGGGCCCACGAGCAGGTAGCCGTACCCAGCGGTGGCGCCCGGCTGGGTCTGGCCCGACCTCGACCTGGAACACCCCGCTCACTCGCGTGAGGAGGTGTCCCAGGCGTCCTTCGTGGAACGGCGGCTGATGCTGTCGCTCGCCCATCTCTCTGTCATCGCCCGTGGCAGTGACACGGCGTGGGAGCGTGCGCGGCAGGCTTCGTACCGCGCGGGAGCCCGCAGGGCGGCGGAGCAGTTGTCGCGCGCCCAGGCCGCCGGAGACAAGACCGCTCAGCTCGAAGCACTGCAGAAACGTGTCCGGCAGCTTGAAGAGGACGCCACATCCTGGGAGGACGTGGCGCAGCGCTGCATGGAGGAACGCGACAAGGCCCGAGACGATGCCGCCACCGCTGAAGCCCTGCGTCAGGACCGGGACTACTGGAAGAACGAGTACCTGGACCTGTCTAAGGGCGGGAGCGGGCAGGCGGCTACATTCGACGCCTGGAGCGAGATCCCTCCTCTGGGATCGGACGCCGTGCCCACTTTCGAAGCTCTCGCCAAGGCGTCGGAGGAGCACATCGTGTTCACGGCGAGAGCGGCGCGCGCCTGGAAGGACTCCCGCTACCCGTCCCCCAGGAGATGACCGACCGGCTGACCGCTCTCGCGCAGGCTGCGATGGACCTGTACTCCAGTTCCGGCAGGATGCCCCGGCTGGCCCAGTGGTTTTACGACAACCACGGACTGAAATTCGCGCCCAACGACGAGAAACTCAGCAAGGACAAGGACAAGCGCTACTTCACGTGCGACGGGAAGCGCTGGGACGGACTGCCGCACATCAAGGTCCGGGACGCCGTCTCGCCCAACGAGGTCGGACGCATCTACTTCGCCCGCGATTCCGAGCGGAAGCGGTTTATCGTGAATCACGTGGGACTACACCTGTAGGCGCTCCCAGCAGGCACCTTGCACCTGCCGGCATCCGTAGTGACCACCCGGGCACCGTGCGACGGTGGATCCTGAGGTTCCCCCGAGATGCGGAAGATGGTGACAGAGGGTCAGATGGTTCTCATGAGAGGAACATCGGCCATGGCTGCCCCCAGAAAGTACTCGCTGGAGTTGCGTGAGCGTGCGGTGCGGATGTAT
>NZ_JASITA010000015.1:0-41281 GCF_030063415.1 Streptomyces sp. H27-C3
GTTTTCTCACGCTCCCGGGAGACGCCCCGACACGGCCCCACCCGGGCACCGTCGGCAAGGCCCCCGGGGGCGCAGGGCGCCGGGGAAAGGCCCCGCGGGCCCGGGGCCGTATCGCGTCGGGGCGTCTCCCGGGAGCGTGAGAAAACCCCGCGGGCCCGGGGCCCGGGGTCCGTACCGCGTCGGGGCGTCTCCGGGAGGGCCCGGGGGGCTGGGGGGCCTGCGGCCGAAGCCCCCGGGCGCCTGCTGGGCGGTGGGGGCTTCTGCGCAGCGGGCGGGGTTACTTTTCCGTCACGCCTGCCGAGTCGAACGTCGCCACCTCGTGCATCGCGCGGGCCGCGCTCTGGACCACCGGGAGCGCCAGCAGAGCGCCCGTGCCTTCTCCGAGGCGGAGGTCCAGGTCGACCAGCGGGCGCAGGCCCAGCTTGTTCAGGGCCGCCACATGGCCCGGCTCCGCGCTGCGGTGCCCGGCGATGCAGGCCGCCAGTGCCTCGGGGGCGATGGCGCGGGCGACCAGGGCCGCCGCTCCCGCGCTGACGCCGTCCAGGATCACCGGCGTACGCAGAGACGCTCCGCCGAGCACGAAGCCGACCAGCGCCGCGTGTTCCAGGCCGCCGACCGCTGCGAGAACGCCGATCGGGTCGGCCGGGTCGGGCTGGTGGAGTTCCAGCGCACGACGTACTACATCGATCTTGCGGGCGTGCATCTCGTCGTTGATGCCCGTGCCGCGGCCGGTGACCTCCGCCGGGTCCAGGCCCGTGTAGACGGAGATCAGAGCCGCCGAGACCGTGGTGTTGGCGATGCCCATCTCGCCCGTGATCAGCGCCTTATTGCCGGCAGCGACCAGATCGCGGGCCGTTTCGATGCCCACCTCGATCGCGGCGAGCACCTCTACGTGGGTGAGGGCCGGTCCCGTGGTGAAGTCGGCCGTTCCCGCGCGCACCTTGCGGGGCAGCAGGCCCGGCGTGGCCGGGAGTTCACCCGCGACGCCGACGTCGACGACACAGACCTCCGCCCCGACCTGGTTCGCGAAGGCGTTGACGACCGCACCGCCGCCGAGGAAGTTGGCGACCATCTGCGAGGTCACCTCCTGCGGCCAGGCGGTGACACCCTGCGCGTGCACCCCGTGGTCACCCGCGAAGATCGCGACGGCCGCGGGCTCCGGGATCGGCGGCGGGCACATCCGGGACAGACCGCTCAGCTGCGCGGAGATGATCTCCAGCATGCCGAGCGCCCCGGCGGGCTTGGTCATCCGCTTCTGGCGCTCCCATGCCTCGCCGAGCGCCTTCGCGTCCAGCGGGCGGATGTGCGCGACGGTCTCCTGGAGCAGATCGTGCGGCTCCTCGCCGGGCAGTGCGCGACGACCGTACGTCTCCTCGTGGACGACCCAGGACAGCGGGCGCTTCTTGGACCACCCGGCCTGCATGAGCTCGGGCTCCTCCGGGAACTCGTCGACGTAGCCCACGCAGAGGTACGCGACGACTTCAAGGTGCTCGGGCAGGCCCAGTGAGCGGACCATCTCGCGTTCGTCGAAGAAGCTGACCCAGCCGACGCCGAGGCCTTCGGCGCGGGCGGCGAGCCACAGGTTCTCGACGGCGAGCGCCGAGGAGTACGGGGCCATCTGCGGCTGGGTGTGCCGGCCTAGGGTGTGGCGGCCGCCGCGGGTGGGGTCGGCGGTGACGACGATGTTCACCGGGGTGTCGAGGATGGCCTCGATCTTCAGTTCCTTGAACTGCTTGGCGCGGCCCTTGGGCAGCGACTTGGCGTACGCGTCGCGCTGGCGCTGCGCCAGTTCGTGCATGGTGCGGCGCGTCTCGGCGGAGCGGATGACCACGAAGTCCCAGGGCTGGGAGTGACCGACGCTCGGCGCGGTGTGCGCGGCTTCGAGGACGCGCAGCAGGACCTCGTGCGGAATGGGGTCGCTGCGGAAGCCGTTGCGGATGTCGCGGCGCTCGCGCATCACGCGCAGCACCGCCTCACGCTCGGCGTCGTTGTAGCCGGGGGCGGGGCCGGGGCCGTCGGGGACAGCGGTGAGAGGGACAGCGGTGAGAGGGACGGCCGCCTCGGGCTCGGGCTCGGGTGCGGTCTCCGGCTCGGGTTCCGGTGCCGGCTCCGTCCCGGGCTCCGCGGGCAGCTGGGCGGCGGGGCCGCCGTCGCGGGGAGCGGGGACGATCGATGCCGCGAGGGGGTCGGCCTGTACCGCCGGTACGGGCTCGGGCAACGGCTCGGCCTCGGGCTGCGCGGCCGGAGCCTCTTCGAGCACCGCCGAAGCGGGCTCGGGCAACGGCTGCGGCTCGGCTTCGGGGATCACGGGATCGGCGGACGGGCTCTCAACCTCGGGTGCATCGAGTGCATCGGCTGGTGCGGCCGCTTCCGCTTCCGGCGCGGTCCACGGCGCCACCGGCTGCGGCTGCTCGGGCTCGGACAGCGGCTCCGGAGTGGATTCCGCCAGGGGCTGCTGCGCAAGTACGGGCTGCGCAAGCAGCGGCTGCTCGGGTGCCAGTTGTTCGGGTGCCAGTTGTTCGGGCATCGTCATGACCGGTGCTGCGGGTGCGTCCTGAGCGATGGGTTCGACCGGCGTCGGAGCGAGTCGGGCTGGAGTCGCAACAGTGCCCTCGGCGGGGGCGAACTGAACGGCGGCCTGGGGCTGGAGCTGTGGCTCCGGCACTGCGGCGACAGCCTCAGTCTCACCCGTGGCTGCAGCCGCAGCCTTGGCCGGTTCAACGGCGAGGTATTCGGGAGCTACCTGTTCAGGGGCGGCCTGCTCCGCAGTGACGGGCTCGGCGGCCATCGGCGCCGGGGCGATCGGCTCGCCCTCCGTCCGCTCGGCCTCGATGTCCAAGGGAACCGGGGGCTCCGCGAAGACCGGCTCGGGGGCGACCGGTGCAACAGGCGCGACGGGTGCGGCCTGTTCCGGCTCTGGCTCTGGCTCTGGCTCTGGCTCTGGCTCCGGCTCCGGCTCTGGCTGGATGCTCACGGCCTCCTCCGCCACCGGCTCGGGCGCGACCTCGGGCGCCGCTGCGGCTGCCGGGTCGGGCGTCGGGGCCACGGCCTGGATCTGGGGGTCCGGAGCCGGGAGATCCGCCGGCGCGGGTACCGGTACCGGCTCGGCCACGGGCTCCGCCGACGGCTCGGGCGCCGGTTCCGGAGCCACAGGCTCCGGAACGACCGTTTCTGCTGGAGCCTCCTGAGCGACCTGGGGCACCTGGGACTGCGGCTGTACTTGAGGCTGCGGCCACGGTGTGGCGACCTGCGACGGGATCACCCCGAGCTGCGGGCCGGGCAGTACGTCGATCTCCTCGCGCGGAATGTCGAGGTACTCGGGGCCGGTGATGGCAGGCCCCGGGTTGCGCAGCGGCACGGGGTGCGCCGGGCTGACACCGGCGGGGCCCCGGTCGGCCAGCGAACGTACGACTCCGGCGGAGGCGTCGGGCACCTGCGGTCCGAGGTGGAGCGGGCGGCGCGGGGGGGGCGGCGTCGCCATGGACGCCGGAGCAGCGGACCGCGCCGAGCTGGACATGGGCTGGGGCATCCGTACACCGCTGAGGTCGACGGAGCCGGAGTCGCGACCACCGGCCTCGTGCGCGCCCTGCGACACCGGGGCCGCCGATGACGATGACGACGTTGGGGTCGCGCCAAACGTGGTCGGCGACCTTGTCGGAGGTGAGGACGGTGATCTGCTCGCGGGTGGTCCCCAGCTCCTCGCAGATGACGAAGGTGCGGTGGACTCCTTCGAGGAGCAGGGCCAGTTCGGCGGGCCCCGCACCCGGCGAGGTGAGCACGGCGACCTTGGAGTACGCCCGGCACACATTGACGGCGCGGCGCAGCGTACGGCGGTGGGCGACGACCGTCTGCGCGTCGTCCCAGGGCATCCCGGCGCGGGCGAACGCGGTGGCCACCGACGAGACGGCGGACACCACTTCGACCTCCAGGCCGTGCTCGGCGGCGCGCAGTGTCCGTACGACGCCGAAGAATCCGGGGTCCCCGTCGGCGAGGACCACGGCGGTGCCCCGGTGCCCGGCGATCCGGCGGGCGGCGAGATCGACGCTGCCGAGGCGGATGCGCTCGGCGCCCGGCGGCACCTCGGGCAGTGCCAGGTGGTGCGCCGCCCCGGCGACGAGGGTCGCTGCGGCCAGGGCGGAGCGGGCCGCCGCGGTGAGGGGCGAACCGTCCCAGCCGATCACCGTGACCCGGTCGGCCATCGTCGTCAGTCTCCTGAACTTGTCGCAGGTCGGGGCAGCCCGGCGCGGCGCCGGGGGCAGGGTGAGAGTACCTGGTACGGACCTGGGCGGGGTCAGTTCCAGTCGGTGTAGGTGCCGTAGCCGCCGGCCTCGGCCATCTGGTCGGTGACGCCGTCCAAGTCCTCCGGGAGCAGGCTCCAGACGATCAGGTCGGTGCGGATGTCCGTCCAGCCGCCGTCCTGGGTCTGCGTTCGCGCTATCCAGGCGTTGCGCAGGACACCCTCGCTGATGCAGCCGATCTTCTGCGCGACCTGCTGCGAGGCCGTGTTGTCCGCGGCGGTGCGCAACTCCAGGCGCTCGAAACGCTGGTCGCGGAAGATCCATTGGGCCATGGCGAGCACCGACTCGGTGGCGTACCCCTCACCGCGCGCCCAGTGAGCCGTCACATAACCGATCTCGGTGGCGCGGGTGCGCCAGTCGGTGTGCTTGAGGTGGACGCTGCCGACGAGCCGCTGGGTGAGGAACTCGGTGACGGCGAGGGCGATGCCGCGGCCCTGGGTCCGCTCGGCAGGAGCGATCCTGCGGACCCAGCGTTCGGCGTCGCGTGTGGTGTACGGGTGGGGCGCCGACGTCCAGGCGGTGACCATCTCGTCGTTCATCATCTCGGTCAGCGCCGGGATGTCCGACTCGTCGAAGGGGCGCAGCACCAGCCGGTCCGTGCTGATGGAGATGTCCGGGAAGGTGGTAGTCATGCTCACTCCATGCCGTGGACCGTCGTAAAGGACGTAAAGGCACAGCATGCAGCATCGCGGCCGGGGCACGCAGGCGCGGGTCGACGCGGGAAGGCCCCGCGCACCCGGTGGGGTGGGCGGGGCCTTCGCTCACAAGGGCCGTACGGGTGTCAGGACTTGACGGCGCCGAAGGCCGGGACGACCTTGCCGTCGTACTTGTCCTCGATGAACTTCTTGACCTCGTCGGAGTTCAGGAGCTTTGCGAGCTTCTGCACGCGTGCGTCCGTCTCGTTGCCCTTCTTGACGGCGAGGAAGTTGGCGTACGGGTTGCCTTCGGCCTTCTCGATCGCCAGGGAGTCCTTGGCCGGGTCGAGGTCGGCCTCGATGGCGTAGTTGCCGTTGATGATCGCGGCGTCGACGTCGTCCAGGGCGCGGGGCAGAGTGGCGGCCTCCAGCTCCTTGAACTCCAGACCCTTCTTGTCCTTGATGTCGGAGAGCTTGGCGTCCGTGCCGGCGCCGTCCTTCAACGTGATCAGGCCGTTCTCGGCGAGCAGCTTGAGCGCGCGGCCCTCATTGGTGGTGTCGTTGGGCACCGCGACGGTCTGGCCGGGCTTGATCTCCTTGAGGTCCTTGGACTTCTTGGAGTAGAGGGCCAGCGGCTCCAGGTGAACGTTGACGACGGGCACGATGGTGGTGCCCTTCTTCTTGTTGAAGTCGTCGAGGTACGGCTTGTGCTGGAAGAAGTTGGCGTCGACCTCGCCGCTCTGGGTCGCGGTGTTCGGCAGGACGTAGTCCGTGAACTCCTTGACCGTGAGCTTCAGGCCGTTCTTCTCCGCCAGGTTGTCCCTGACGTAGTTGAGGATGTCGCCGTGCGGCGTCGGGGACGCGGCGACGACGAGTGCCTTGGACTCGTCCGCCTTGCCCGACTCGGACTTGGCACCCGGGTCGGAGGCGGTGCCGCAGGCGGTGAGGCCCAGGGCGAGGGCGGCGGAGGCGGCGGCAGCCGCAGTGATCTTGAGGTTCTTGCGCACGAAAAGTGCCTCTTTCTGGTCTTGCGGGTGGTAGCCCGGACAAGGAGTGCGGGCTTGTGTGGGGAAGAAAGCTCGGGAGGAAGGTCTAGGAGGCGATGTGGCTGCGGCGGGCGAGGAGCCGTATCGCGCCGTCGCCGATGAGCTGCACGACAGTCACCATCGCGATCAGGATGGCCACGGTGATGAGCATGAGCTGGGTCTCGAAGCGCTGATACCCGTAGGTGACCGCCGTGTTGCCGAGGCCTCCGCCGCCGACCGCGCCCGCCATCGCCGAGTAGCCGACGAGCACGATCACGGTGGTGGTGACGCCGGAGATCAGCGACGGCAGGGACTGCGGCAGCAACGCCTTGAAGACGACGGTCGGCACGGAGCCGCCCATCGACTGCACGGCCTCGACCAGTCCGTGGTCGACCTCTCGGATCGAGGTCTCGACGAGCCGGGCGAAGAACGGGATGGCGCCGATGGCGAGCGGCACGATCATCGCGGACGGACCGATGAAGGTGCCGACGAGAAGCTTCGTGAAGGGGATCAGGGCGATCAGCAGGATGATGAACGGCAGCGACCGGCCGATGTTGACGATCGTGCCGACGACCTTGTTGACCGTGAGGTTCTGGAGCAGCCCGCCCTTGTCCGTGAGGACGAGCAGGATACCCAGCGGGAGTCCGCCGAGGACCGAGACGGCCGTGGCCCACAGCACCATGTAAAGGGTGTCGATGGTGCCCTGCTCCAGCAGTGGCTGCATTTCCGACCAGGTCACTTGGCACCTTCCTTGACCAGCGTGGGGGGCTGCGCCGCTACCTGCGCGGGCGTTTCGGTTCCGGGCGCGTTCTCCTCGACGACCTCGACCTGCAGGCCCTGCTCGCGCAGGAAGCCGACGGGGACGACGTTCTCCTCGTACAGTCCCGGCAGCTCGATGCGCATGCGGCCGATCTGGTTGCCGCCGACGGTGTCCATCGCGGCGCCCAGGATCGAGATGTCGATGTTGTACGTACGGGAGAGCTGGGAGATCACCGGCTGCGTCGCGGCCTCACCGTGGAAGGTGACGTCGATGACGGTCCGGCCGGGGCCGGACGCCTGACCGCCCACCGGGAACAGCTCGTGCGCGAGCTCGGAGCCGGGAGTCGCCAGCAGTTCGCTGACCGTGCCGGACTCGACGATCCGCCCGCGCTTCATCAGCGCGGCCGAGTCGCAGACCGTCTTCACGACGTCCATCTCGTGCGTGATCAGCAGGACGGTCAGGCCGAGCTGCCGGTTGAGGTCGCGCAGGAGCCGCAGGATCGAGCGGGTGGTCTCGGGGTCGAGGGCCGAGGTGGCCTCGTCGGAGAGCAGCACCTTGGGGTCGCCGGCCAGGGCCCGTGCGATGCCGACGCGCTGCTTCTGACCGCCGGAGAGGTGCGCGGGGTAGGCCTTCGCCTTGTCTGCGAGGCCCACCAGGTCGAGCAGTTCCAGGGCCTTGCGGGAGCGCTCCTGGCCGGAGATCCCGATGATCTCCAGGGGCAGTTCGACGTTGTCCTTGACCGTGCGCGAGGACAGCAGGTTGAAGTGCTGGAAGACCATGCCGATGCGGCTGCGGGCGGCGCGCAGTTCCCTGCCCGCTCGCCGGCCGCGGCCGGCGAGTGCGGTGAGGTCCTGACCGTCGACCGTCACGATGCCGGCGGTGGGGCGCTCCAGCAGGTTGACGCAGCGGATGAGCGAGGACTTTCCGGCGCCGCTCTGGCCGATGACTCCGTACACCTCCCCCTCACGAACGTGCAGATCGACGCCGTCCAGGGCGGTGACCTCGCGGCCTCGCGAGGGATAGACCTTGGTGAGGCCCGTAGTGGTGATCACAGGGTTTCCGTCACTGTCGAGTGCGCGGCGAGGTGTCCGCCGGGCACGGGGCATTCGTCTTGGGGGGACGCGGCACGGCCGAGCCGGCGGTGAGTACCGGAGGGCAACACGTGCGCGGGGCAGGCCCGGCTCGGCCGACACATACGTGGCTGGTCGGGCGCGGGGCGGCTGTCGGGTCTCGCTTCGGGGCGCGAGGCTCGGGCAGGGGCCCTCAGAAGGCGCACATTCGACACATACAACGAGCACCGGGCGTCATCGTCGCCTCGGTCGCAAGGGTGCGGCTGCTCATCGTGGTCATGCAACGAGTAAACCAGACGGGAGTACGGACCGATCACTGCTGTCCGAATAGCGGATGCCCACGTCTCACTATCGGGACGGGCCCGGCCTCATCAGTCGGCCGTGACGATCTCCACGCCGTACTCCGTGGCCTGTGCCGACACCGCCGAGAGGTCGGTGACGACCACATCGGCCGTCAGCTCGGAGCGGATGTGCGTTGTGGCCAACGCCACGGTCGTCATGCCCGCCGCGCGGCCGGCCTGGAGCCCGGCCGGGGCGTCCTCGAACACCACGCAGCGGGCCGGGTCCACCCCCAGCCTGCGCGCCGCGAGCAGGAAGGGCTCCGGGTCGGGCTTGCCGCGCGTGACGTCGTCCGCGGCGATCAGCGTCTTGGGGGTGATGCCGACCCGCTCCAGCCGCGCCTCGGCGAGGCGGCGGGTGGCGGAGGTGACGACGGCCCAGCGGTCGGCGGGCAGGCTCGCGAGGAGCTGGGCGGTGCCGGGCAGCGGTACGACGCCGCCGGGGCCGCTCACGTCCTCGACCTCCAGCTGTTCGATACGGGCCACCGCGCCCGGCACGACGTCGGCGGGCAGCAGGTCGGCGGCGATCTCCGCGGCGGGTCGGCCGTGCAGCTCGACGCGGGCGAACTCCTCGGCCGTGATGCCGTACTCCTGCGCCCAGCGGGTCCAGCAGCGGATCACGGACTCCATGGAGGACAGGAGTGTTCCGTCGTTGTCGAACAGGAGGGCCTCGGCCTGGATCTTCATGCTGACCGACCCTACGTCCAGCGGCCTTCGCTTCCGTAATACGCTCGTGGTCATGCTCGACGCCCTGACGGTCACGGTTTCCGTGGCCGCGCTCGCACTCGCCGCGTGGTGCGGTTACGCCGCGTTTCGCGATCAGCCCACCAAGGACTGGCACTTCATCGGCATGGCCGTGGTGTCGGTGCTCGCGCTCGCCCAGCTGGTGATCGGCGTCGTGCTTCTCGCGCGCGGCGAGAAGCCGGACGAGGGCGCGGTGATCTTCGTCTCGTATCTGATCGGGGCGTTCGCGGCGGTGCCCGCCGCGGGCTTCCTCTCGCTGGGCGAGCGGACCCGCTGGGGCTCGGTGACGGTCTCGGCCGGCGCGGTCGTCCTGGCCGTGCTCGAAGTCCGGCTGCACGACATCTGGGGAGGCTGACGATGAGCGGGTCCGTCGCCGAGGAACAGGGCCGGGAGCCGGGTCGCACCAGGCTGGTCAAGGGTCCCGGGCTGCTGCTGGTGTGGCTGTACGGAGTGATGTCCGTCGGCGCAGTGTCCCGCTCGGCCTACCAGATCGCCACGGAATTCGACCGTGCGCCGCTCGCGTACGCGCTGTCCGCCGTGGCGGCGGTGGTCTACGCGTTCATTACGTACACCCTCGTCCGGGGCGGCGAAAGGGCCCGCAGGGCGGCGCTGGTGTGCTGCGCCGCCGAGCTGGTGGGCGTGCTCGTCGTCGGGACCTGGACAGTGGTGGAGCCGTCCGCGTTCCCGGACACCACCGTCTGGTCCATGTTCGGCAGGGGGTACCTCTTCATTCCGGTGCTGCTGCCGGTCACCGGAGTGCTCTGGCTGCGCAGGGCGCGTCGGGACACCTTCTAGGCACTCGCGACGTAGGCCTGGGCCTCGGTCTCCTTCTCCAGCGTGACGAGGGTGAGTCCCGGGCCGAGCCGCTCGGTGGCCACCGGGGCGTAACCGTGGCTGCGGTAGAGCCGCAGGTTGACCTCGCTGCGGTGGCCGGTGAAGAGCTGGAAGCGCTTGGCGGCCGGCTCCCCCGCGAAGTGCACCTCGATGGCGGCGAGCAACCTTCCGCCGAGACCGTGTCTCCGCATCCTGGGGTGGACGATCAGCTTGGCGATGCGCGCCGTGCCCGCTTCGTCGACGCTGCCGCGGACCGAGGCGACCACTTCGTCGCCGAGACGGGCCACCAGGGTGTGGCTGCGGCCGAGTTCGGCGCGCAGGTCGTCGAGTGACTGGGTCAGGGGCTCAATGCCGTAGTCGCCGTAGAGCTCGGCCTCGCTCTGGTAGCACAGGTACTGCAGCTTGAGGATGTGTTCGGCGTCCTGTTCCGTTGCCGCTGAGATGGTCACGCTCATGCCCATGTGTGCATGCCTCCCGCTCGCCTGCTCCGCCGGTTGCTTACCGCTCCTTTCCCCCTGGGCCAGGAGCTGCAACCTCCGCCGCCAGCATTCTGCGCAGGCATCCCAGGCAACGGGAACGCATGGGCCCCAAGCTGCCTTGTGACATTCCCAACTCCCCTGCAATTTCGCGGTAAGTGGGGTCCGCGGGGGACAACATCGCAGCCAACAGCCGCGGACAGCGCCCGGGCAGCCTGCCGACCGCGTCGCGCACGGCGCGGCGCCGCTCGGCGCTCAGCGCCGCGCGTTCCGGGCACGCGGCGTCCGGGGCGGCGGCCGGCGGGGCGGCGTGGGGAAGTTCGCGGCGTGCCCGGCTGCGGGCCAGGCGTGCCTCGGTGCGCACGGCGCGGCGCACCCAGAGCGCCGGGTCGGGCGGCGGGCCGGCCCCGTCGAGCAGTTCGAGCAGGCGCAGCCATACGTCCTGTTCGAGGTCGCCGGGTTCGATTCCGGTCCCGGCGGCCTCCGCCCCCGCCTCGGCGGCCAGCAGGGGGCGCAGGGCGCTGAAGAGGTCGGGCGCGGAGGCGGCCGGGGCGGGCTGTGCGTGGCGTACGGAGTGGGTCATGCCACGCGGGACGTGCCGCTGACGGCCCGCGGTTGCCGCCTGCCAGGACAATCACCCGTCCGTGGCGGCGGCTCCCGCGGCGGCGGTCAGCGTCCGGCGAAGTCGGCGGCCGCGAGCAGCGCGGTGTCCGGGTTGTCGGAGAAGATCCCGTCGATGCCCTGCTCGAAGTACAGCTGGAGGGCGCCGAACGCGTTCCCGTACGCGGCGGGGTCGGTGCCGCGCCTGAAGTCGGCGGGCAGGAAGGTGTTCTCGTTGCGCAGCGTGTACGGGTGCAGGATCAGCCCCTTCGCGTGCGCGTCCCGCACCAGCGTGGTCGGCTTGCCCAGCTTGCCCGCCGCGTCCCTGGGGATGATCAGGTTCAGGGTGGGGCCCAGTCCCTGGGCGAAGCTCGCGATCCACTTCAGGCCCTCGGGCTTGATCAGGTCGTCGACCTTGCGCGGGTCGCCCGCCACGACAAAGTCCCACGGGCGGGTGCCCAAGCCGTCGAGCAGGACGACGCGCGGCGCCGCGACCAGCTTGGCGAGGCGACGCATGCTGGTCGGCTCGAAGGACTGCAGGAAGTTGGGCGAGGACTTCTTGTCACGGCCGTACTTGCGCAGCAGCTTGGCGAGGGGCTCTTCGAGGGGGAGGCCCAGGCCGCGGAAGTAGGTGGGGTGCTTCGTCTCGATGTGCAGCCAGATCCGCCGGCCGCGCGACCGCCCCTCCTTCTCGGCCCAGCGCAGTACCTCCTCGAAGGTGGGAATGGCCCAGCGGCCGTCGTAGAGGGTGTTCTCCTGGCGGACGGCGGGGATCCGCTCCTTGGCGCGCAGCGTCTTGAGCTCGGCGAGCGTGAAGTCCTCGGTGAACCAGCCGGTCAGTGACACCCCGTCCACGGACTTGGTGGCCTTGCGGTCCGCGAACTCGGGGTGGGCGGCGACATCGGTCGTCGCGGTGATGTCGTTCTCGTGCCGGCAGACCAGGTGGCCGTCCTTGGTGGGCACCAGGTCCTGCTCGATGACGTGCGCGCCCATGTCGAGGGCGAGCTGGTACGAGCCGATGGTGTGCTCGGGGCGGTAGCCGCTGGCCCCGCGGTGCGCGACGACGGTCGGTACGGGAAGATCGTGGTACGACCCGTGGTCCTCGCGGCCCCTCTGCCCGGCCTGACGGCCGTCGGCTCTCGCCGTGCCCGCCAGGCCGAGTGTGACGCCGCCCGCGCCGAGCACGGCCGCCCCGAGCACGGTCCGCCGTCCGGGGTTGTTCTGTCCGGCCTGTGTCATGAACGCTCCTCGTGTGATGTCCCGCACCTGTGAAGTCCACGTACTGCCTGGAAACTGCCGAAAGCGAAGGCCTGATGGTAGGCGTCTACGTCTTACGCAGACGAGGATGTGGACGGAACGCAGTGGAAACAGACGTCAACACTGCGTATCCACTTGATGAACCCGATGTGCGATCAGGCGGAGCCCGCGAGTATCGTCCTCACCTGCACAGACTTCACTCACGACCAGCCCGCCCAGCCACGACACCGGAGGAAGCGTTGTCCCGTCACGCGCTCATCAAGGCAGTGCTCGGACCGATCATGCGCCTGATGTTCCGCCCACGCGTGGAAGGCGCACAGAACATTCCTGGGACAGGACCGGTCATCCTCGCCGGCAACCACCTGACGTTCATCGATTCGATGATCATGCCGATCTGCTGTGACCGGCAAGTTTTCTACATCGGCAAGGACGACTACGTCACCGGCAAGGGGTTCAAGGGCAGGCTGATGGCCTGGTTCTTCACCAGCTGCGGAATGATCCCGGTGGACCGTGACGGCGGCCGTGGCGGTGTCGCCGCGCTGATGACCGGCCGCCGGGTCCTCGAAGAGGGCAAGGTCTTCTCCATCTACCCGGAGGGCACCCGCTCCCCCGACGGCCGTCTCTACCGGGGCCGAACGGGCATCGCGCGTCTCACGCTGATGACCGGTGCGCCGGTGGTGCCGTTCGCGATGATCGGCACGGACAAGCTCCAGCCCGGCGGCGCCGGGCTGCCGCGTCCGGGCAAGGTCACGGTCCGCTTCGGTGAGCCGATGGAGTTCTCGCGCTACGAGGGCATGGACCGCGACCGCTATGTGCTGCGCGCGGTGACGGACTCGGTGATGGCCGAGGTCATGCGGCTTTCCGGCCAGGAGTACGTGGACATGTACGCGACGAAGGCGAAGGCCGCCTGACCGGCGCGAGAGTGTGGGTACGGCGGAGGGGCGGGCCACCAGTGGCCCGCCCCTCCGCCGTACCGCTGTGTGCCCGGTACGCCGTCAGTGCTCCACGCCGTCCTCCAGCTTCTGACCGCGGAGCATGAACCACGCGGCGACCGCCGTGGCGAAGAGCAGCGCCGAGCCCACCGCGGCGGCGGTCTGGAAGCCGTCGGTGAAGGCGCTCTGCGCCGACGAGAGCAGCCGCGCGCTCACCTCCGGCGACAGCTCCTTCGCGGACTGCACGGCGCCGCCGAGCGATTCGTGCGCCGCGTCGGCCACCGCGGCGGGGACCCCCGCGGGCACGGTGAAGCCGCGGTAGATGCCGGTCACGATCGAGCCGAGCAGGGCGATGCCGAGCGCCGCGCCCAGTTCGTACGCCGTCTCCGACACGGCCGAGGCGGCGCCCGCCTGCTCCTTGGGAACACTGGAAAGGATGACGTCGGCGGTCACGGTGAAGGCCATGCCCGCGCCCATGCCGCCGAGGAACAGGGCCAGGCCCAGCAGCACGACGCCGGTGTCCGCCGAGACCAGCGTGCACGCCGCCAGGGACAGCGCGAGGGCAAGCAGACCGCCGGATACCGCGCTGCGGACCGAGGCCCGGCGCGCCGTGTAGCCCGCCAGCAGGCCCGCTCCCACCGCGCCTACCGCGGCGGGCAGTTCGATGAGGCCGGCCTTCAGGGGCGAGTGCAGCTGGACGAGTTGCAGGAACTGCGAGAGGAAGAAGACCAGGCCGGACAGGCCGAGGATGGTCAGCAGGTCCGCCAGGACCGCCCCGGAGAACCCGCGGTGATGGAAAAGACGCATGTCGAGCAGGGGCGCGGGCAGCGTGAGCTGGCGTCGTACGAACCAGTAGAGGGCGCCCGCGCCGACACCCGCCGCCGCGAAGACGTACCAGTGGAAGCCGTGCGCCGCCGCCTCCTTGACGGCGTATACGACCCCGGCCATGCCGATGAGGGAGAGGCCGACGCTGGGCAGGTCCCACGGGCCCGGCGCCGGGTTCTTCGACTCGGGAAGCAGCTTGATGCCGACGACCACCAGGACGGCCATCACCGGCAGGTTGATCAGGAAGACCGAGCCCCACCAGAAGTGTTCGAGCAGGAAGCCGCCGACCACGGGGCCGACCGCGGCGCCCGCGGAGGCCGCGGCGCCCCAGATGCCGATGGCGAGGCTGCGCTCCTTGGCGTCGTGGAAGATGTTGCGGATCAGCGCGAGGGTGGACGGCATCAGCGTCGCACCGGCCACGCCGAGCAGCGCGCGGGCGACGATCATCATCTCGGGGCTGGTGGCGTAGGCGTTGAGCACCGAGACCCCGCCGAAGGCGACGGCGCCGACAAGCAGCAGCTTCTTGCGGCCGATCCGGTCGCCGAGGCTGCCCATGGAGACGAGCAGACCGGCGATGACGAACGAGTAGACGTCGCCGATCCACAGCAGCTGGGTGCCGGACGGCTTGAGATCCTCGCTCAGGAAGGGCGTCGCGAGGCCGAGCACGGTCGCGTCGACGGCCACGAGCAGTACCGCGAGAACAAGAACGGCGAGCGCGAGCCAGGGGCCGGGTCCGCGCGCCGCGTCCGGCCGCTTCGCGTGCTGATCAGTACTGGTCATTTCTCCACGCTCCGCCGCGCCCCGCCCAGCAGCAACTCGACGATCATGTACTGGAAGTCCTTGGCGGCGACCCGCCCGTCGTGGACGGACCACGCGCCGGCGCCCACCAGGCCGTACAGCGCCTCGGTCAGCCAGGCCGGGGTGAGGTCGATGCGGAACTCGCCCTGCTCCTGCCCGCGCCGGAAGAGTGCGGAGATTCGGGCGTCGAGCCTGGCCCATCCGTCGTTGACCTGCTCGCCCTCGAAGAGCTGGTTCTCGGTGACGAGGAAGGCGAGGAGGCCGGCGACCGGCTCCACCTCGGCGACGAGCCGTCGCAGCGCGCCCTCGGCCCGGTCATCGCCGAGCCTGGCGGCGTCCATCGCCGACTCCAGCTCCTGGAGTCCGAAGTCCTCCAGCGCCTTGACCAGGGCGTCACGCCCGGCGAAGTGGCGGTGGAGGGTGGCCCTGCCGATGCCCGAGGCCCGGGCGACCTCGTCCATCGTGGCGGTCGCCCTGCGCGAGAGAAGGGCGGCGGCGGTGCGCAGCACCTGTTGGCGGTCGACTGTCATGAGACAACCATAACCACGGTGAGACATGGACGTCTCACCGTGGTTATGGTGGAGGGATCTTTAACTTCAGGGTCGTCAGGGGTCGTCAGGGGTCGTCAGTTCTTGGCGGTGGCCCAGGCGTGCTGGACCGCCAGGTCCTGCTTGACCTCGGCGAGCTGGACGGCGACGGCGGAGGGAGCCGTGCCGCCGCGGCCGTCGCGGGAGGCGAGGGAGCCGGCGACATTGAGGACCGTGCGCACCTCGGGGGTCAGATGCGGGGAGATCTTCGCGAACTGCTCGTCGGTGAGCTCGTCCAGCTCGATGCCCTGCTGCTCGCACTCCTTGACGCACTCGCCCGCGACCTCGTGCGCGACCCGGAACGGGACGCCCTGCCTGACCAACCACTCGGCGATGTCGGTGGCGAGCGAGAAACCGGCTGGTGCCAGCTCCGCCATGCGCTCACGGTTGACGGTGAGCGTGGCCATCATGCCGGTGAAGGCGGGCAGCAGGACTTCGAGGGTGTCGCAGGAGTCGAAGACCGGCTCCTTGTCCTCCTGGAGATCGCGGTTGTACGCGAGCGGCAGCGCCTTCAGCGTCGCCAGCAGGCCGGTGAGGTTGCCGATGAGACGGCCGGACTTGCCGCGCGCCAGCTCCGCGATGTCCGGGTTCTTCTTCTGCGGCATGATCGACGAGCCGGTGGAGAAGGCGTCGTGCAGGGTGACGAAGGAGAACTCCTTCGTGTTCCAGATGATGATCTCTTCCGCGATCCGGGAGAGATTGATGCCGATCATGGCCGTGATGAAGGCGAACTCGGCGACGAAGTCGCGGGAGGCCGTTCCGTCGATCGAGTTGCCGCAGGAGCCGTTCTCGAAGCCCAGGTCGGCGGCGACCGCCTCCGGGTCGAGGCCGAGCGAGGATCCGGCCAGGGCGCCCGAGCCGTAGGGCGACACGGCCGTCCGGTCGTCCCACTGCCGCAGCCGCTCCGCGTCCCGGGACAGCGACTGGACGTGGGCCAGCACATGATGGGAGAAGAGCACCGGCTGGGCGTGCTGGAGGTGCGTACGGCCGGGCATGGCCACGTCGGGGTGCGCCTCGGCGAGGCCGACGAGCGCGTCCTGGAGCTCGGCGACCAGGCCGCCGACGATCCGGGCGTGGTCGCGCAGATACATCCGGAAGAGGGTCGCGACCTGGTCGTTGCGGGACCGGCCGGCGCGCAGCTTGCCGCCGAGGTCAGGGCCGAGGCGTTCGAGCAGCCCGCGCTCCAGGGCGGTGTGCACGTCCTCGTCGGCGATGGTGCCGGTGAAGGAGCCGTCGGCCACGTCGGCTTCGAGCGCGTCGAGCCCGGCCTGCATCCGGGTCAGCTCGTCCTCGGTGAGCAGCCCCGCCTTGTGGAGCACGCGCGCGTGGGCGCGGGAGCCGGCGATGTCGTACGGGGCGAGCCGCCAGTCGAAGTGGACCGAGGCGGACAGCTTCGCCAGGGCCTCGGCCGGTCCGTCGGCGAAACGGCCGCCCCAGAGCCGGACGTCACCACTGTTGCTGCTCACTTACTGCTCCTCAAAGGGGGATGTACGACCGCCTCCCCGTCGCGGAGGAACGGGGAGGCGGTACAGCCTGCTGGTCGGGCAAGTCGGCGTCAGGCTACGCCTGGAGGTCACGCTTGGCGGCGATCTTCGACGACAGGCCGAAGAGCTCGATGAAGCCCTGCGCCTTGGACTGGTCGAAGGTGTCGCCCGAGTCGTACGTCGCCAGGTTGAAGTCGTACAGCGACTCGTCGGAGCGCCGGCCCGTGACCACGGCACGGCCGCCCTGCAGGGTCATCCGGACGTCGCCGGTGACGTGCTGGTTGGCCTCGTTGATGAAGCCGTCCAGGGCCCGCTTGAGCGGCGAGAACCACAGGCCGTCGTAGACCAGCTCGCCCCAGCGCTGCTCGACCTGCTTCTTGTAGCGGGCCAGCTCACGCTCGACGGTGACGTTCTCCAGCTCCTGGTGGGCGGTGATCAGCGCGATCGCGCCCGGCGCCTCGTACACCTCACGGGACTTGATGCCCACGAGCCGGTCCTCGACCATGTCGATCCGGCCGACACCCTGCGCGCCGGCCCGCTCGTTGAGCTGCTGGATCGCTTGCAGGACAGTGACGGGCTTGCCATCGATGGCGACCGGGGCGCCCTCCTTGAAGGAGATGACGACCTCGTCGGCCTCGCGCTGCGTCGCCGGGTTCGACGTGTACTCGTAGATGTCCTCGATCGGACCGTTCCAGATGTCCTCCAGGAAGCCCGTCTCGACGGCCCGCCCGAAGACGTTCTGGTCGATGGAGTACGGGGACTTCTTGGTGGTCGCGATCGGGAGGTTCTTGTCCTCGCAGAAGGCGATCGCCTTGTCCCGGGTCATCGCGTAGTCGCGGACCGGGGCGATGCACTTCAGGTCGGGGCCCAGTGCGGAGATGCCGGCCTCGAACCGGACCTGGTCGTTGCCCTTGCCGGTGCAGCCGTGGGCGACGATGCCCGCGTTGTGCTTCTTCGCGGCGGCGACGAGGTGCTTGACGATCGTCGGCCGGGACAGCGCGGAGACCAGCGGGTACCGGTCCATGTACATGGCGTTGGCCTTGATCGCCGGGAGGCAGTACTCGTTGGCGAACTCGTCCTTGGCGTCGGCGACTTCCGCCTCCACCGCACCGCAGGCAAGGGCGCGCTTGCGGATGACGTCCAGGTCCTCGCCCCCCTGGCCGACGTCCACGGCAACGGCGATGACCTCGGCGCCCGTCTCCTCGGCGATCCAGCCGATGGCGACTGAGGTGTCCAGGCCGCCCGAGTAGGCGAGTACGACGCGCTCGGTCACTGTCTTCTCCTTACGATGCATGTGGTGATGGGCATAAGTATGCACTCCACCGTATGTTTCGTCAACGCGCTCCTCGATAGGGTCTTCCTCCATGGCGAAGTCAGCGGATTCACCGCGCTCAGAGGGCCCCGAAGGGCCGGCGACGGGAGCGGATTCGGCGCGCTCGTGGGCCGAGGCGGCGATGCGGGTCGGCAGCGATCTGCATCTGGAACTCGCGGGCCCCGGCAGCCGCCGCGCCACCCTCATCCGCGCCCTGCGCGATGCCGTACGGGACGGCCGGCTGACCCCGGGCACCCGGCTGCCGCCCTACCGGTCACTCGCCGCCGATCTCGGTCTGGCCCGAAACACCGTGGCCGATGCCTACGCCGAGCTGGTCGCCGAGGGCTGGCTGACCGCCCGGCAGGGCTCGGGCACCCGCGTCGCCGCGCGCGCCACCCCCGTCGGCCCGGCCCGCGTCACGACGAGGACGCCGACCCGCACCGCCCCTCCCGCGCACAATCTGCGGCAGGGCCAGCCCGACGCCGCGTCCTTCCCCCGCGCCGCCTGGCTGGCCGCCGCGCGACGGGCCCTGAACGCCGCCCCCACCGACGCCTTCGGCCCCGGCGATCCGCAGGGCCGCGTCGAGCTGCGCCGCGCCCTGGCCGAATATCTGACGCGGGCCCGCGGGGTACGCACCGACCCCGGGCGGATCGTGATCTGCGCCGGTGTCGGGCACGCCCTGCGCCTGCTGTTCGACGGCGGGGTGCTGCGCGGCCCGTTGGCCGTCGAGTCGTACGGTCTCGGCTTCCACCGCTCCGTCCTGGACGCCGCTTCGGTCCGTACGGTCCCGCTCACGCTCGACGAACACGGCGCCCGCACTGGCGAGTTGGCGGACCTGTCGGGCATCCGGGGGGTGCTGCTCACCCCTGCCCACCAGTTCCCCACCGGCGGCCCCCTGCATCCCGAGCGGCGCGCCGCCGCCGTCGACTGGGCCCGTAGCCGTGGCGGCGTGATCCTGGAGGACGACTACGACGGCGAATTCCGCTACGACCGCGAACCGGTCGGCGCCCTGCAGGGGCTGGACCCCGACCGCGTCGTCCACCTGGGCTCCGTCAGCAAGAGCCTGTCCCCCGCGCTCCGGCTGGGCTGGCTGGTCCTGCCCGAGCACCTCGTCGGTCCCGTCCTGGCCGCCAAGGGCGAGCGTGAGGCCTGGACGAGCGTTCTCGACCAGCTCACGCTCACCGATTTCATCGACGGGGGCCACTACGACCGGCACATCCGGCGCATGCGCCAGCGCTACCGGTCGCGCCGCGACCAGTTGGTCGCCGCCCTCGCGGAACACGCCCCGCACATCACCGCGACCGGCATCGCCGCGGGCCTGCACGCGGTGCTGCGGCTGCCGCCCGGCACCGAGCGCTCCACCACGATGGCCGCCGCAAAGCAGGGGCTCGCGCTCGACGGCCTGGCCGAATTCCGCCACCCGGCCGCCACCATGCCCACCGAGGACGGGCTGGTCGTCGGTTACGCCACCGCACCCGACCACGCGTACCGGGCGGCGGTGGAGGCACTGTGCCGGGCCCTGCCGCCCCCGTGACCGGCCGGGCCGGGCCGCCCTGCGGGGATGCCGGTTCGCACCGGCCGGCCGGATCTTCGCGATGCCCCCGAATGCACCCCGCCGACAGGCGGGCACCCGTTCGAACGCCGATGGTGAGAAGCGGAACAGCCACCGGTACCCGTGAGGAGCAGTGGAGACGATGACGCGACCGAGAATCCTCGTGGTCGGCGCGGGTTTCGCCGGAGTGGAGTGCCTGAACCGGCTGGAGCGGAAGCTGTCTCCCGGCGAAGCGGAACTGGTGCTGGTCTCGCCGTCCGACTACCAGCTCTATCTGCCGCTGCTGCCGCACGTCGCGGCGGGGGTTCTCACACCGCAGTCCGTCGCGGTGTCACTGCGCCGCCGGCTGCGCCACACCCGCATCATCCCGGGCGGCGCCATCGGCATCGACGCCAAGGCCAAGGTCTGTGTCATCCGCAAGGTCACCGGTGAGGTGGTCGCGGAGCCGTACGACCAGCTGGTCCTCTCGGCCGGCTCCACCACCCGCACCTTCGACATCCCTGGTCTGACCACCCATGCGCGCGGCATGAAGTCGCTGGCCGAGGCAGCGTATCTGCGCGACCACGTCATCGCCCAGCTCGACATCGCGGCGGCCACCACCGATGACGCGGAGCGCGCCGCGCGGCTGCAATTCGTCGTGGTCGGCGGCGGGTACGCCGGCACCGAGACCGCCGCCTGTCTGCAGCGCCTCACCTCGGCCGCCGCCAAGCGCTATCCCCGGCTCGACCACGCCCTGATCAAGTGGCACCTGGTGGACGTCGCGCCACGGCTGCTGCCCGAGCTGGGCGAGAAGCTCGGCGAGAAGGCCATGGCCATGCTGCGCCAGCGGGGCGTCGAGTTCTCGCTGGGCACCTCGGTCGCCTCGGTCGACGCGACCTCGGTCAAGCTCACCGACGGCCGTATGCTGCCGTCGCACACCCTGATCTGGACGGCGGGCGTCGCGGCGAGCCCCCTGGTGGCGACGCTGGGGGCGAAGACCGTGCGCGGCCGACTCGCCGCGACGGCCCAACTGACCGTGCCGGGCTGTGACGGGCTGTTCGCGGCGGGCGACGCCGCGGCCGTCCCCGACCTCGCCAAAGGCGGCGACGCCATCTGCCCGCCGACCGCGCAGCACTCGCAGCGCCAGGGCAGGGCGATGGCCGACAACATCGTGGCGCGACTGCGGGGCACCCCGCTCAGGCCGTACCTCCACAAGGACCTGGGCCTGGTGGTGGACCTGGGCGGCAAGGACGCCGTGTCCAAACCCCTCGGCATCGAACTGCACGGCCTGCCGGCCCAGGCCGTGGCCCGCGGCTACCACCTCATGGCGCTGCCCACGTTCACCGCCAGGACCCGGGTGGTGACCAACTGGGCGCTGAACGCGGTGGCGGGCGACGACTTCGTCCGTACGGACTTCCAGGCCCGGCGGGAGGGCACTCTGTACGACTTCGAGAGCGCCGCCGCGTATCTCACACCGGACCAGGTGCGCGAGCACAGCAAGGCGCTGATCTCCAAAGCGTAGGGCGCCGCCGGGACCCCGTCGCGCATAATCTGTGCCATGGGAAAGCTCTTCAAACGGATAGACGGCAGGATCCGCGACTTCATCGAGGACCAGCCCCTCTTCTTCACGGCCACCGCGCCACTGGCCGACGACGGACACATCAACATCTCGCCCAAGGGCCGGGCCGGGACCCTCGTCGTCCTGGACGAAATGACCCTCGCCTACCTGGACTTCGGCGGGAGCGGCGCCGAGACTGTCGCGCATGTGCGGGAGAACGGGCGCATCACGCTGATGTGGTGCGCCTTCACCGGACCGCCCAAGGTGCTGCGGGTGCACGGACAGGGCGAGGCCCTGTTCCGGGACGACCCCCGGTGGGCCGACCTCATCACCCGGTTCAAGGACGTCGACGGACCGAGCGCCCGCGCCATCGTGGTCGTCCACGCCCGGCGGATCAGCGACAGCTGCGGTTTCGCCGTTCCCTTCATGGAGTACCAGGAGGAACGGACGCAGCACGCCGAGTACTTCGGCCGCAAGACGGACGAGGAGTTCGCCGCGTACTGCGACAAGAAAGACTACATCGGGGTCAGCCTGGACGGGCTGCCGGCGCTGCCGCTGCCTCTCCCCCTTCGTGCCGATTGATCCCGCCCCCGTGCCGGAGGAATGCGCGTACGGGGCAGTGGGGCCCTCCCTGAGAGGCCGTCAGTACCGGTTCGGCGTACGGTCCCGAACATGCGTACAGCTCTCGTCGTCGGCGCCGCGCTCCTGTCCCTCGCCTCCCTCGGCGCCGCGCCCGAGCCCCCGGCGCCGCTCCCCGAGCGGATGGCGGACACCGGCGGCGGCACCCAGCTGATCACCGCCGAGGCTCCGCACACCGGTTCCACCACGGGTCGGCTGACCTGGTGGGACCGGCGCGGCGGGCGTTGGTCGCCGACCGGTTCGGCCGAGGCCAGGTTCGGGGCGAACGGGCTGGTGGACGACGGGCGGCGGGCCCAGGGCACGAACACCACGCCCACCGGCCTGTACGACCTGCCGTACGCCTTCGGCATCGCGGCGGCGCCGGCCGGGACCGAGGTGCGATCCGGCCGCCTCCTGAAAGACGCGCGCGCTAGCGGTCGTTCTGGGCCAGCCGCAGCAGATGGTCCGCGAGCGCCTGGCCGCCCGCCGGGTCCCTGCTGATCAGGAGCAGCGTGTCGTCGCCCGCGATGGTGCCGAGGATGACGTGCAGTTCGGCCTGGTCGATGGCCGAGGCGAGGAACTGGGCGGCGCCCGGGGGCGTACGCAGGACCACGAGGTTGGCCGAGGCCTCCGCCGAGATCAGCAGTTCGCTGGAGAGGCGCCGCATGCGCTCCTCCTTCGCGGACTCGCCCAGCGGTGCCTGCGGGGTGCGGAAGCCGCCCTCGCTCGGTACCGCGTAGATCAGCTCGCCGCCGGTGTTGCGGATCTTCACCGCGCCCAGCTCGTCGAGGTCGCGGGAGAGCGTCGCCTGGGTGACGTGCAGCCCGTCGTCGGCGAGGAGCTTGGCGAGCTGGCTCTGCGAACGCACCGGCACCCGGTTCAGGATGTCCACGATCCGGCGGTGCCTGGCCGTACGGGTCTGCGGTACGGCAGGGCCGCTGTGCTCGTTGTCCTTCGCCTGCGCCTCGGTCATCGTCGTCAGTCTCCGGATCATCGGTCCCCGTGTGCGGTGTCGAGAACCCCGGGCAGGACCCGGAGGAACGCTTCCACCTCGTCGTCGTCGATGACGAGCGCCGGCATGAGCCGTACGACATCGGGGGCGGGCGCGTTCACCAGGAGACCGGCGTCCTGAGCCGCCTGCTGCGCCTGGGCGGCGAGTGGCTCGGTGAGCACGATACCCAGGAGTAGTCCCGCGCCACGGACGTGGGAGACCAGAGGGTGTCCCAGTGACTCGATTCCATCGCGGAGCTTTTCCCCGATCCGCTTGACCCGGTCGAGGAGACCGTCGGCCGCGATGGTGTCGAGTACGGCGAGTCCGGCCGCACATGCGACGGGGTTTCCGCCGAAGGTCGTGCCGTGCTGGCCGGGCTCCAGGAGGTCGGCTGCGGGGCCGAAGGCGATGGTCGCGCCGATGGGCAGTCCGCCGCCGAGGCCCTTGGCGAGCGTGACCAGGTCGGGCTCGACGCCTTCGTGTGCCTGGTACTCGAACCAGTGGCCGGTGCGGCCGATGCCCGTCTGGACCTCGTCGAGGACGAGCAGGGTGCCGGTGGCCCGGGTGATCTCACGGGCCGCCGCGAGGTAGCCCTTGGGCGGTACGACTACACCGTTCTCGCCCTGGATCGGCTCGATGACCAGCAGCGCGGTGTCGGTGGTGACGGCGGCGCGCAGCGCTTCGACGTCGCCGTACGGGACGTGCGTGACGTCGCCGGGCAGCGGCAGGAAGGGCTCGCGCTTCTTGGGCTGGCCGGTGAGCGCGAGGGCCCCCATGGTCCGCCCGTGGAAGCCGCCTTCGGTGGCGACCATGTGCGTACGGCCGGTCAGTCGCCCGATCTTGAAGGCCGCCTCGGCGGCCTCCGCGCCGGAGTTGCAGAAGTACACGCGGCCGGGGCGGCCGAAGAGCTGGATCAGCCGCTCGGCGAGCGCGACGGGCGGCTCCGCGAGGAAAAGGTTCGAGACATGGCCGAGGGACGCGATCTGCCGGGACACCGCTTCGACGACGGCGGGGTGGGCGTGGCCGAGAGCGTTCACGGCGATGCCTCCGACGAAGTCGGCGTATTCGTTGCCGTCGGCGTCCCAGACCTTGGCGCCCTCGCCGCGGACGAGCGACAGCCTCGGGGTGCCGTAGTTGTCCGCCATGACGCCCTGCCAGCGCCCGATCAGCTCCTCGTTCGCGGTCACTTCGTTTCCCCTTCGTACTCGTCGGGCACGACCATCGTGCCGATGCCTTCGTCGGTGAAGATTTCCAGCAGGATCGAGTGCTGCACCCGGCCGTCGATCACGCGGGCGGTGTTGACCCCATTGCGTACGGCGTGCAGGCAGCCCTCCATCTTGGGGACCATGCCGCTGGAGAGCTCGGGCAGCAGCGTCTCCAGCTCCTTCGCCGTCAGCCTGCTGATCACTTCGTCGCTGTTCGGCCAGTCCTCGTAGAGACCCTCTACGTCGGTGAGGACCATCAGGGTCTCGGCGCCCAGGGCGGCGGCGAGCGCGGCCGCCGCGGTGTCGGCGTTGACGTTGAACACATGGTGGTCGTCGGCGCTGCGGGCGATGGACGAGACGACCGGGATTCGGCCGTCGTCGAGCAGTGCCTGGATGGCGCCGGTGTTGACCTCGACGATCTCGCCGACCCGCCCGATGTCGACGGACTCGCCGTCGATCAGCGGGTAGTGCTGGGTGGCGGTGATGGTGTGCGCGTCCTCACCCGTCATGCCGACGGCGAGCGGCCCGTGCTGGTTGAGCAGCCCGACCAGTTCACGCTGCACCTGGCCCGCCAGGACCATGCGTACGACATCCATGGCCTCGGGCGTGGTGACCCGCAGGCCCGCCTTGAACTCGCTGACCAGGCCGTGCCGGTCCAGCTGGGCGCTGATCTGCGGGCCGCCGCCGTGCACGACGACGGGCTTGAGCCCGGCGTGGCGCAGGAAGACCACGTCCTGGGCGAAGGCTGCCTTGAGTTCCTCGTCGATCATGGCGTTGCCGCCGAACTTGATGACGACGGTGCGGCCGTGGTGACGGGTCAGCCACGGCAGCGCCTCGACGAGGATCTGCGCCTTGGGCAACGCGGTGTGCTTGCGTGCGCTCATGAGCTGTACGCGCTGTTCTCGTGGACGTAGTCGGCGGTGAGGTCGTTGGCCCAGATGACGGCCGTCTCGGAGCCCGCGGCGAGGTCCGCGGTGATCTTCACCTCGCGGTAGCGCATGTCGACGAGGTCGCGGTCCTCGCCGACCGAGCCGCGCTTGCAGACCCAGATGTCGTTGATGGCGACGTTGAGCTGGTCGGGGTCGAAGGCGGCCCGCGTGGTCCCGATCGCGGAGAGCACCCGGCCCCAGTTGGGGTCCTCGCCGTGGATGGCGCACTTGAGGAGGTTGTTACGGGCGATGGAGCGGCCCACCTCCACGGCGTCGTCCTCGGTCAGCGCGTTGATGACCTCGATGCGGATGTCCTTGCTGGAGCCCTCGGCGTCGCCGATGAGCTGCCGGGCGAGGTCGCCGCAGACCGTGCGTACGGCCTCGGCGAACTCGTCGTATCCGGGCGCCACTTCGGACGCGCCGGAGGCAAGCAGCAGCACGGTGTCGTTGGTCGACATGCAGCCGTCGGAGTCGATGCGGTCGAAGGTCGTGCGGGTGGCGTCGCGCAGCGCCCTGTCGAGGGCGTCGGCGGGCAGATCGGCGTCGGTGGTCAGCACGACGAGCATGGTGGCGAGGCCGGGGGCGAGCATGCCCGCGCCCTTGGCCATGCCGCCGACGGTCCAGCACTCGCCGCCCGCGACGGCCGTCTTGTGGACGGTGTCGGTGGTCTTGATGGCGATGGCGGCCTTCTCGCCGCCGTGCGCGGAGAGTTCGGTGGCGGCCCGCTCGATGCCCGCCAGGAGCTTGTCCATCGGCAGGTTGATGCCGATGAGCCCGGTGGAGGCGACGGCGATCTCACCGGCGCCGTGCTCCGCGAGGACCTCGGCGGCCTTCTCCGCCGTCGCGTGCGTGTCCTGGAAGCCCTGGGGTCCCGTACAGGCGTTGGCGCCACCGGAGTTGAGGACGACGGCGGAGACCCGACCGCCCTTGAGTACCTGCTCGGACCAGAGGACCGGCGCGGCCTTCACACGGTTGGAGGTGAAGACGCCCGCGGCGGCCAGGCGGGGCCCGTTGTTGACCACGAGGGCCAGGTCGGGTCCGCCACTGTCCTTGATTCCGGCCGCGATGCCCGCCGCCGTGAATCCCTGTGCTGCCGTGACGCTCACGGTGCTACTCCGATCGTGGAAAGCCCTGTGTCCTCGGGGATTCCGAGGGCGATGTTCATGCTCTGGACGGCGCCGCCGGCGGTGCCCTTGGTGAGGTTGTCGATGGCGCTGATCGCGATGATCCTGCCGACGGCCCCGTCGTACGCGACCTGGATCTGGACGGCGTTGGAGCCGTACACGGAGGCGGTGGCGGGCCACTGCCCCTCGGGGAGGAGGTGCACGAACGGCTCGTCGGCGTAGGCCTTCTCGTACGCGGCGCGCACGCCCTCGGCGCTCACTCCCGGCTTCGCCCTGACACTGCAGGTGGCGAGGATGCCGCGGGGCATGGGAGCCAGCGTCGGTGTGAACGAGACCGTCACCCGCTCCCCCGCGGCCGCGCTGAGGTTCTGGATCATCTCGGGGGTGTGCCGGTGACCGCCCCCGACGCCGTACGGCGACATCGAGCCCATCACCTCGCTGCCGAGCAGGTGCGGCTTGAGCGCCTTGCCCGCGCCCGAGGTGCCGGTCGCGGCCACGATCACGGCCTCGGGCTCGGCGAGCTTCGCGACGTAGGCGGGGAAAAGGGCGAGCGACACGGCGGTCGGGTAGCAGCCGGGCACCGCGATGCGCTTGGAGCCGGCGAGCGCGGCGCGGGCGCCGGGCAGCTCGGGGAGGCCGTAGGGCCAGGTGCCTGCGTGCGGCGCGCCGTAGAACTTCTCCCAGTCGGCGGTGTCCGCGAGCCGGAAGTCGGCGCCCATGTCGACCACGAGCACCTCGTCGCCGAGCTGCTCGGCGACGGCGGCGGACTGCCCGTGCGGGAGCGCCAGAAATACGACGTCGTGGCCTGCGAGCACCTCGGCGGTGGTGGGCTCGAGCACCCGGCCGGCGAGCGGCACCAGATGCGGCTGCAGCACGCCCAGGCGCTGTCCGGCGTTGGAGTGGCCGGTCAGGGCCCCGATCTCGACCCCTGGGTGGGCGACGAGCAGGCGGAGCAGCTCTCCGCCCGCGTATCCACTTGCCCCTGCCACTGCTGCACGTACGGCCATCGAGCCCTCCTCGTCGATGGCATGACTATACGCAGTGCCGCACTTTTATGCAACGAATTTCCGATCGCCCTGCACCCCCGACAGCGGCCGGGATCGAGAAGTCGCCCCTCAGCGGATCAGACGGCGGACCCTCAGCGCAACGCGACAGATCCGGACCAGAGCAAAGGGGAGAGCCAGCAGGTGGGCGGCCCACACATGACCGTCGTGCAGCCAGTACCAGAACGCCGCTGCGCCGAGTACGGCGCCGATCGCCACGACGAGGATCTCCGCCGCCTCGGTGCGCCACCAGGGCGGGCGCCGTAGTAGTGGCGATTGCCATCTAGTCACGGGTAGGACTAGTCCTATCTCAGACTAGCTGGCGCCCGCGAGCTTCTTCCGCCGCACCCGCGACGGCTAGCTAGAGGTGGGACGGGGTGCCGGTCAGCGGCAGTTTGTGCACGAACGCGCGGCGCAGTGCGTGGTACGGCGCGTCCGGATCGTTGAAAGTGCGGGCCATCCGCGCCAGCTCGTCCTCCCGGTACGCGGCCAGCGGCCTGACCGCCTCCTCGCGGTCCAGTTCCGCCTTCTTGGCCGCGGCCCGCGACTGCGCACCGGAGGACGACGCGAGGAGCGTCGCCAGCCGGGCGACCGCGGCCGGGAAGTCCTGCGGCCCGCACTCGACGATCCGGTCCACCAGACCGATGCGCTGCCCGGCAGCCGCGCTGACCGGCAGGGCCCGCCGCATCAGCTCCCCGGCGGCATCCGCACCTGCTCGGCGCGGCAGCGTGCGGGTCCAGTACTCGGATCCGTACAGCCCCATCAGCCGGTAGTGCGGATTCAGCACCGAGCCCGCCCTGCACCAGACCTCGTCGGCGGCCAGCGCCAGCATCGCTCCTCCCGCGGCGGCGTTGCCGCCCACGGCGGAGACCACCAGCCGGTCGGCAGTCGTCAGCACCGCCTCCACCAGGTCGTCCATGGCGCTGATATTGGCCCAGGACTCCGCCGCCGGATCCGCGGCCGCCTCGATCACATGGAGATGGATGCCATTGCTGAAGAAGTCCCGGCCGCCGCCCAGCACCAGGACCGAGGTGGGCCGGGCGAGGGCCTTCCGGTACGCGGCCAGCAGCCGCCCGCACTGGGCTGTGCTCATCGCGCCGCCCGGGAAGGAGAACGTCAGGAACCCCGCCTGCCCCACCTCCCGGTAGCGGATGTCGGTCCAGGTACGGCGTTCCCCGTCCGGCTCCAGGGGCGCGTACAGCTCGGGCAGTTCCGGGAGCCGGACGCCGAGTGCGCTGACCGCGGGCAGTTTGTACGTGGGCGGCTCCCCGGGTCTGCGCCGGGGCCGCAGCTCCGGGATCCACACGGCCCCGTCGGCCGTCGCCCGGCAGACGGCGCCGGCCCGGGTGGCCAGCAGCTCTCCCGGCCAGCCGCGCAGCTCGTCCTCCGGATGGCCGCCGTGCAGGAACCACTCGCCGCCGAGCAGTTCGTCCAGCACCCCGGGGTTCGAATCGGCGGCGCGGAGCTTACGGACCACTGTCCCGGTGGAGTCCGCCCGCCAGTCGATGCGCCGCTGCTCCTGTCGGAGATACGGCCGGGTGCGGAAGCGCCCCTGCTGTGGTTGCTGAGCCTGTGGTTGCTGTGGTTGCTGTGGTTCGGGGGAGTACGTTCCTGACGCGAAGCGCTCGACGGCCAGCAGCACCGCCCGCAGCGCGGCGTCGGAGATCTCGTTGCGGTACAGGTCGCTCTTGCCGACCGGAGGTACCGGGCAGTCGGCGGTGGCCCAGACAGCGCCGGCGTCCATGACCGCGTCGGCCTGCAGGACGGTGACTCCCCAAGACGACACACCCTCGTGGATCGCCCAGTCCAGCGAGGAAGGGCCCCGGTCGCCGACGGGTCCCGGATGCACGATGAGGCAGGTGTGTGCCGTCCAGATGTCCTGGGGGACGGCGGTCTTCAGCAGAGGGGCCACGATCAGCTCGGGCTCGTGGCGGCGGACGGCCTCCCGGAGAGCCGCGTCGTGCAGGGCGGGGTCGGGCAGCGCGAGTGCGACGGCCACCGTGTGACCGTGATCTCTCAGCTCCGCGTGCACACGCTGCGTCAGGCTGTTGAAGGCACTCGCGACGAGCAGGATGTGCACGGCGGTCTCCCAGTGGTCAGGCGGTCCACGGCCGGGGTGGGGCCAGCCGCCTGTGATCGTGGGGCATACGGACGGCGCAAGGTGGACGCCGGGCTGCGGCGTCGCCCGAAAGCGGAGCGCTCTGGGCCGTCTGCGGTGCGCCGGACAGCCGTTGCGCCGCCGGGAATGGCCCGGTCCGCGCGCATGTTGACCAGGTGCGCAGGGGGCCTCCTGCGCCGTACGACCCCTGGAGAGATGAAGAACATGCGCGTCGAGATCTGGAGCGACATCGCCTGGCCTTGAACCAAGGGAACCCTAGTACTACAGGGCTAGATCTGTGTCATGGAGTCGCATGCTCACGGCAGACCATCATGCCGCACGCATCGATCAAGATCTATCCCTGTAGTACTAGGTCGGCGCAGTTGATCAGGAGGGAGATCGACTCGTCGAAGGTGAATTCGGGACCTCCGTCGATCGCCGTGTACTCCTGGCCGTCGAGCACGAAGTCGACGGTCAGGACCGTGCCGGCCGGCCGCGGGCCGGCCTCGCCGTAGTACGAGATGTTCTTGATCTCCGAGTTCGGGAAGACCGAGACATAGAACTCGGCGGCCTCCCTGCTCTCGGTGTCGAACCAGAGGTTGGGCGTGATCCTGGGCATGACAGCCTCCTCGGCCGCTCGTCCGGTACCTGTACGTGTATCGACCGTCGCAGGAGCGGAAAATCATCGCCACTCCGGCAGATTCCCCGCCCGGGCTCCACCGGCCATGTCCCACCGACCGTCGCGGACACCATCCGACCTACATGGGTTCTAACTTCGAACGAACAGCCCCGGATCGTTGGAGGACCCCATGAGCCTTGTCAGCAGCAACCAGCCGTACGGCACCCCGACCTGGATCGAACTCGACGTCCCCGCAACCGGCCTCGACCGCGCGAGGGAGTTCTACGGCGCACTCTTCGGCTGGGACTTCACCACGGCGGACGCGGCGAACGGGTTCTACACGACCTGTCTGCTGCGGGACCTGCCGGTCGCGGGGCTCAGGCAGGCGGCCACGCCCGCGGCCCCGGGCCTGTGGTGCGTGTACTTCGCCACGGAGGACTGCGACAGCACCGCCAAGCGCGTCGCCGACGCGGGCGGCACAGTGCGGCTCAGCCCGCTCGACGTGCCCGGTCTGGGCCGCAGGGCCCTCGCCGAGGACCCCGTCGGCGCCCATTTCGGGCTCTGGCAGGGCGGCACGCACCCCGGCTGCCGGCTGGTGAACGAGCCCGGCACCCTGGTCCGCAACGACCTGATCACCGCGAACCCCGAACCGGCCCGGCTCTTCTACGCCGATGTCTTCGACTTCACCCTGGACGGCAACCAGGATCTGCCCGAGTCCGACTTCACCTTCCTCCGCCGGCCGGACGGCCATGAGATCGGCGGAGTCTTCGGCGACCCGACCGCCACATCCACCCGCTGGCAGACCACGTTCGAGGTCGCGGACACCGACGCCACGGTGGCGAGCGCCCTCGCCGCGGGCGGCTCGGCCGGCCCCGTATCGGACACCCCGTACGGCCGGATGGCAGAGATCACCGACCCTCTCGGCAATGTCTTCGACCTCATCGCCAGGCCGGCCGGCACGATCCTGGCATGATCATGCGGTGAGCTGGGCGAAGGCTCGGTTAGCCTGGTGCACGATGAACGATGTGACGACGTGGGGCGAGCTCGATCTGGCCCGCTTCCCCGAAGACCCCCGCGACAGGCTCCGTGCCTGGGACGCTGCCGACGAGTACCTACTACGGCACTTGGAGGGGATCGACGACGACGGGCCGACGGACCTGTCGGGCAACGTCGTCGTGGTCGGCGACAGATGGGGGACACTGGCCACCGCGCTGGCCGGTTCCCGGCCCACGCAGATCAGCGACTCGTTCCTCACCCAGCAGGCGACCCTGGCCAACCTGGAGCGCAACGGCATCGCCACCGCCGCCGTGCGGCTCCTGTCGACCAGGGACGCCCCGACGGACCGGATCGACGTCCTGCTGATCCGCGTGCCCAAGAGCCTCGCGCTCCTGGAGGACCAGCTGCACCGGCTCGCGCCCCAGGTCCACGCGGGCACCGTCGTCATCGGCACCGGCATGGTCAAGGAGATCCACACCTCGACGCTGAGGCTGTTCGAACGGATCCTCGGTACGACGCGGACCTCGCTGGCGGCCAAAAAGGCCCGGCTCATCTTCTGCACGCCGGAACCCGCGCTCGCCCGCGGCCCCCTCCCCTGGCCGCGCTCCTACACGCTGCCCGCCGGCACCGGCGCCGCCTCCGGGCTGACCGTCACCAATCACGCCGGGATCTTCTGCGCCGACCGCCTCGACATCGGCACCCGGTTCTTCCTCCAGCAGCTTCCGCGGCGCCACGGCCCCGAGCGCGTGGTGGATCTGGGCTGCGGCAACGGAGTGGTCGGCACGGCAGCCGCGGTGATCAACCCCGAGGCCCAGATCCTGTTCGCCGACGAGTCGTTCCAGGCGGTGGCGTCGGCCGAGGCCACCTTCCGGGCGAACGCCGGGCCCGACGCCAAGGCCGAGTTCCTGGTGGGCGACGGCCTGACGGGCGTAGCTGAGGGGACGGTGGATCTCGTACTGAACAATCCGCCGTTCCACAGCCACCAGGCGACGACCGACGCCACGGCCCGGCGGATGTTCACCGAGTCGCGCGACGCGCTGCGCTCCGGCGGTGAGCTGTGGGTCGTCGGCAACCGGCACCTGCGCTACCACGTGGCGCTGCGCCGGATCTTCGGCAACAGCGAGGTCATGGCGAGCGACCCGAAGTTCGTCGTCCTGCGCGCCGTCAAGCGCTGACGCCCCGCGCCTGCTCTCACTGGGCAGTGAGGGCCATCCAGTGCTCCGGGACGTCCAGGGGCCTGAAGCCGATCTTCTCGTAGACGCCGTGCGCGTCCGCGGTGGCGAGCAGGACGCGGCGCAGCCCGCACGGGGCGAGCTCGTCGCGGATCGCGGCGACGAGCGCGGTGCCGAGGGTCTTGCCGCGCGCGGGCC
Organism: Streptomyces sp. H27-C3; assembly: GCF_030063415.1. Classification (GTDB taxonomy): domain Bacteria; phylum Actinomycetota; class Actinomycetes; order Streptomycetales; family Streptomycetaceae; genus Streptomyces. The sequence goes on from NZ_JASITA010000015.1 coordinate 32,058, forward strand.
GGTCCACGTAGACGTCGCAGAGCCAGGCGAAGGTGGCGCGGTCGGTGATGACCCGGGCGTAGGCGCGCTGGGCGCCCGAAGCCTGTTCGTACACACCGAAGTTGAGCGATCCGGCGATGGCCAGGTCCTGCTTCTCACGGCTGCGGCCGATGGCCCAGTACGCGTCGGTGGACAGCCAGTGGTGGACGCGGGCGCGGTCCAGGCGCCCGGGGTCGGTGGAGATCTCGTATCCGGCGGGGAGCAGCGGAGTCGTCTCGGGCATCTCGTTCATGGCAGGAAACTCGCAGGCCGAGTGCCTGCCTGTCGAGCCGATTTCCGATCCGGGTCACCCGAACAGTTCGTCGCAGGCGGTACGCAGCCTCCGCACCCCCTCCGTGATCTCGGCCGCTCCCGCCACGCCCGCGAAGCTAAGCCTGATGTGCCCGGCGGGCGGTTCGGCGCTGAAGTACGGGCGGCCGGGGGCGATGGCCACCCCCGCCCGCAGCGCCGCCGAGACCATCGCGCTCTCGTCGGCGCCGTCGGGCAGCCGCAGCCACAGGTGGTAGCCGCCCGCCGGGATGTGCGGCAGGGCCAGCTCGGGCAGCCGCAGCCGCAGGGCCGCGGCCAGCGTGTCGCGACGCACCCTCAACTCCCTGGACACCGCGCCCAGATGGCGGGGCCAGGCCGGGGACCCGACCAGCTCGACGGCGGCCTCCTGGAGGGGGCGCGGCACGAAGAAGCTCTCGACGACCTGGATGGCGCGCAGCCGGTCGAGCACGGGCCCGCGCGCGGCCAGCGCGCTCACCCGGAAGCTGGGCGAGGTGGCCTTGGTCAGCGAACAGACATGGACGACCACGCCGTCGTGGTCGTCGGTGGCCAGCGGCCGGGGCAGCGGCCCGGCGTCCTCGTGGACGAGGCGCCGAACGAAGTCGTCCTCGACGACGAAGGCCCCGGCCTCGCGGGCGACGCGCAGCACCTCGGGGCGGCGCTCGGCCGAGAGCACGGCGCCGGTCGGGTTCTGGAAGAGCGGCTGGCAGACGAAGACGCGGGCGCCGGTGGCCCTGAAGGCCGCGGCGAGGAGGTCGGTACGCACTCCGTCGGCGTCCACCGGTACGGGAACCGGGCGCAGCCCCGCCGCGCGGGCGATGGCGAGCATTCCCGGGTACGTGGGTGATTCGACCAGGACCGGGGCGCCGGGCGGGGCGAGCGCGCGCAGCGCTGTGGTCAGCGCGCTCTGGCCGCCCGCCGCGATCAGCACCTCGGCGGCGGTGATCGCGCCGCCGATACCGCGGGCGAACCACTCGCGCAGCTCGGCGACGCCTTCGACGGGCGGTCTGCCCCAGGCGCCGGGGCGGCGGCCCGCCCTGGCCAGGGCGGCGGCCATGGCCCGCTCGGGTTGCAGCGAGGCGTGCAGATAGCCGCTGTTGAACTCGATGACGCCCGGTGGCGGGGCGGCAAGGGTGGCCAGGACCCCCGACGCGTCGACGGAGCGCGGCACGGACTCGGTGGCCCCGTCGGCGCTGAGCGACACCTGCTGCCAGGACGTGTCACCGGGCGCGGCTGCCGCCGCACGGGGCTGGGCCCGGAAGGCGCCCGCGCCCGGCCGGGTGACGACCAGGCCCTCTGCGGCAAGCTGGGCAAGTGCCCGCGAGACGGTCACCGGGCTCACCCGATGGCGCTCGACCAGGACCCGACTGGACGGCAGCTTTCCACCTGGCGAGTAGCGGTCGAGATCCCGCCGGAGGGAGTTGGCCAGTTCACTGACGCTGCTACGCTCTTGCATGACAGCACAGAATAGCGCTACTCCCGGCACCGCAGTAGCGGTGAGCAGTGACAGCGACGCCGGGGACGCCCCCGGCACAGGCCGGGGAATCGGCAACGGCACCGTGCTCGCCGCCCTGGGAGTCACCGCCTTCTCGCTCACCTTCCCCGCGACCGCCTGGGGCCTCGAAGGGTTCGGCCCCTGGTCGCTGGTGTCCGTACGCAGCGCGCTGGCCGCCCTCGTAGCCGGGACGGCCCTGTTCGCCCTGCGCGTGCCGCTGCCCGCCCGCCGGCACCGGGTGGGGCTCGCGGTGGTCGCCGCCGGTGTGGTGCTCGGTTTCCCGATGCTGACCACGCTCGCCCTCCAGACGTCGAGCACCTCGCACGCCGCCGTGGTGGTCGGCCTGCTGCCCCTGACCACCGCCGCCTTCTCGGCACTGCGCACCGGCTCCCGGCCGTCCCGCACCTTCTGGCTGGCCGCGCTCGGCGGCGCCGGCATCGTGATCGCCTTCACCCTCCAGCAGAGCGGCGGCGCACTGTCCAAGGCCGACCTGTATCTCTTCGGCGCCCTGCTCGTGTGCGCCGCGGGCTACACCGAAGGGGGCAGGCTGGCGCGCGAGATGCCTGGCTGGCACGTCATCGGCTGGGCGCTGGTGCTGTGCCTGCCGCTGACCCTCCCGGCGGCGGCCGTCTCCCTCGCCGTGGAGCCGGTGCACCTGACGGCGCACAGCGTCGCGGGGCTGATCTGGGTCGCGGTCGGCTCGCAGTTCCTTGGGCTGGTCGTCTGGTACCGGGGGATGGCCCGGATCGGAGTGGCCAAGGCCAGCCAGCTCCAGTTGGCCCAGCCGCTGCTGACCCTGCTCTGGTCGGTCCTGCTGCTCGGCGAGCACCTCTACCCCCCGGTCCCACTGGCCGCCGTCGGTGTACTCCTGTCGATCGCGGTCACCCAGCGCGCGCGGACCTGAGGAGGCATTCAGGGGGTTGTCACGGGGTTCACGTACGGGCGCAACCCCCGCCCCCGGTCGTAGACTGGCAGTCACCTACCGCCAGCCTCAAGGAGGTCAACCCCGATGCGAGCGAGTATGGGCGACCAGCTTCTGTTGCACGGCAGGATCGTCGGTCAGCAGGACCGGGTCGCGGAGATCGTCGAGGTGCTGGGGGCCGACGGCACACCGCCCTACCGGGTCCGTTTCCCGGACGGGCACGAGGCCCTGGTGTCGCCGGGTCCGGACTCCGTCGTACGGCATGTGAACCCGCCGGACGCCCCTTAGCCGTCCAGTCGTCCGCGCGAAGGGGTCAGCCGCGTGGCCGGACCGGGGTCGGATAGTGGTCGGTGACCACCTTCGCCATGGCCCCGATCCGGTCCGCGGCGACCTCTTTCGCCGAGAAGAAGATATGGCCGCGCACTTCGGGGGACTTCTTGGCGAGGGTGAGATGGCGGGAGAGCTCGGCAGGGTCCTGCCAGGGCGCGCCCTGGGCCGGATCGCCCGCCTTGTAGAGGGCCTCACCGGCGTACAGCTCGACGCCCGTGCCGCGTACGACGTCGGCCCACCAGGGCAGCAGCTTCGCGTAGTCCGCCGCCGTGAAGCCGATGTTCCAGTACAGCTGGGGCGCGATGTAGTCGATCCAGCCCTCCTTCACCCACTTCCTGGTGTCGGCGTGCAGATCGTCGTACGTCTGCACACCGGCCCGGGTCGGCGAGCCCAGCGGGTCGGTCGTGGCATTGCGCCACACCCCGAAGGGGCTGATCCCGAAGCGCACCTTCGGCTTGATCTCCTTGATGCGGGCGGCCGTCTCGCTGACCAGCCGGTCGGTGTTGTCGCGCCGCCAGGCGGCCCGGTCGGGGAAGGCGCCGCCGTGGCGCGCGTACGCGTCGCCGTCCGCGAACGTCTGGCCCGCCACCGGGTACGGGTAGAAGTAGTCGTCCCAGTGCACGGCGTCGATGTCGTAGCGCCGCACCGCGTCGAGCATCGCGTCCTGGACGAACTTCCTGACCTCAGGCAGCCCCGGGTTGTAGTAGAGCTTCCCGCCGTACGGCAGGACCCAGTCCGGGTGCACCCGCGCGGGATGGCTCGCCACCAGCCGGGACGGGTCCGTGTGATTGGCCACTCGGTACGGGTTGAACCAGGCGTGCAGTTCAAGTCCGCGCTCGTGCGCCTCGCGTACCGCGGTACCCAGCGGGTCCCAGCCGGGGTCCTTGCCCTGGACGCCGGTGAGACACGCGGACCACGGCTCGTACGGCGACGGCCACAGGGCGTCGGCGGTCGGCCGCACCTGGAGGACCACGGCGTTCAGCCTGCGGCGCACCGCCGTGTCCAGGTGGGCCAGCAGCTCGGCCTTCTGCTCGGCGGCGGTGAGGCCCGGCGCCGACGGCCAGTCCCGGTTGGCCACGGTGGCCAGCCACATCCCCCGCAGCTCGTTCTTCGGTGCCCGGCGGCCCACCGCCGCGGCGTCTCCGGCGACGGACAGCGCGGACAGCGCCCCGACCGCTCCCAACAAGAATCCCCTACGCCCGATTTGCACTATTTATTGCCCCTGGTTCGGTGAGTTCGTCCCGCCTTATCCGCACAGCATGCCCGCCCCGGCCCCTCGTGTACCCATAAGGCCGGAGTAACGTCGGGGGCCGACGGGCGCCGGAATCACCGGTGAACCTTTCCCCTAGCCTTCGGTTGGGGGACCCCATGCACTGTTGTTCAGCGAAAGGCACGATGTGACCGACATCGAACGCGTCGGAGTAGTGGGCTGTGGCCAGATGGGTGCGGGCATCGCCGAGGTGTGCGCACGCAGCGGCCTCGAAGTCATGGTTGCCGAGACCTCGGGCGAAGCCCTGGAGATCGGCCGCACCCGGCTCCACAACTCCCTCTCGAAAGCTGCCGAGCGCGGCAAGATCACCGAGGAGGAGCGCGACGCGACACTCGGCCGCCTCAGCTTCACGACCGACCTCGGGGAGTTCGCGGACCGCGACCTCGTCATCGAGGCCGTCGTCGAGAACGAGTCGATCAAGACGGAGATCTTCCAGGTCCTCGACCAGGTGGTGACCCGCCCGGACGCGATCCTCGCATCGAACACCTCCTCCATCCCACTGGTGAAGCTGGCCGTCGCGACCTCGCGTCCCGACCAGGTCATCGGCATCCATTTCTTCAACCCGGCCCCGGTGCAGAAGCTCGTCGAGCTGATCCCGGCGCTGACCACGTCCGAGGAGACGATCAAGCGCTCCGAGGCCGTCGTGCAGGACATGCTCGGCAAGCACGCCATCCGCGCCCAGGACCGGTCCGGCTTCGTCGTCAACGCGCTGCTGATTCCGTATCTGCTCTCGGCGATCCGGATGTTCGAGTCGGGCATCGCGAGCCGTGAGGACATCGACAACGGTATGGAGATGGGCTGCGCCCACCCGATGGGTCCGCTCAAGCTCGCGGACCTCATCGGTCTGGACACGGTCGCCTCGGTCGCCGACTCGATGTACAACGAGTTCAAGGAGCCGCTGTACGCCGCTCCCCCGCTGCTCCAGCGCATGGTGGACGCCGGCAGGCTCGGCCGGAAGACGAGCTCCGGGTTCTACCCGTACTCCTGATTCGCACGGAGTGTGCGAGGCGTACCCGCATATGCCTCGCACACACGCTCCCGCCATGGGCACAAGGCGAGTTGACTCTGCGTCACCCAGACAAGGACGTTGGACGCCTTGCCGAAAAGGAGCAGATCAGTGAGCCTCGACCCCGACCAGCCCGTGGTCGTAGAAGAATTCGCCGAGTTACGCCGCTGCCTGGACGTCGGTGCCGCCACCATCGACGGACGACTGGCCCTGCTGGCTCAGCGTATTGACCAGGCCGACAACGACGTGAGCGGCCTGACCGCGCGCGTCGCGGCCCTTGAACACAACCGATGGCCGATCCCCGCGGTGGCCGCGGTCGCCGCGGCCGGATCTCTCGGTGTAACCCTCTGGCAGGCACTCGGCCGCTAGTAGGACGCACGGGGTGGACGCCGCGCGGGAGCGGAGCCGTCCCCGGTGAAGAGCCGTCGGGACGCGGAGTCAGCCGAGGCACAGATGGTGCAGCATCAGCAGCCCGGCCGCCATATTGGCGGCCGGGACCTCACCCCGGGCCACCATGTCGGGCACCAGCTTGAGCGGTACCCATTCGCGCCGCGAGGACTCGAAGTCGTCCTCGGGATGGCCGATGTACGTCGCGGAGTCCGCCCAGTAGAGGTGGTGACGGGCGTCGGTGAGGCCGTTGGACGGCTCGACGGTCAGCAGATGGCGTAGAGGTCCCGGCCGCCAGCCGGTCTCCTCCTCCATCTCGCGGGCCGCGGCCTCCGCGATGTCCTCGCCGTCCTCCACCACCCCCGCCGCGAGCTCCCAGCCCCAGCTGTCGGTGATGAAGCGATGCCGCCAGAGCAGCAGGACCTCGTTCGCCTCGTTGACCGCCGTTGCCACGGCAACCGCGCGGAGCCGTATGACGAAGTGGTCCAGGTGTCGTCCGTCGGGAAGCTCGACATCCGCCAGGTTGATCCGGAACCATCGGTTTTCGTACACAGTTTGTTCGCTTAGATTCGTCCACTGCACTGTTCTGCCACCTTTCGACAAGTAGGTGGCAACATCGCAGCAGGACTATGGTCACAGCGGAACGCGCAGTGCCCCGTCGATCAGTTCGGCCGCCTCCTCGGCGCCGGCGCAGCCACTCCCCACCAGATGCTCACGCACCGCCCGCAACCGGTCCCGCATCCGCTGGGACTCCATTCCTCTGGCCCGCTCGGCCATTTCCGTGGCAATCTCCACGGCACGATCCGCCTTGCCCTGGCGCAGTTCGATATGGGTGAGCATGGCAAGCCGGTGTACGCGCCCCCTGTCGTGCGCCGGCGTGCCCACCGCCGCGGCGGCGTGCTCCCGCGCGGCCGGCAGGTCACCGAGGCTCAGCAGCGCCTCGGCCACCTGCACATTGACCAGACCCGGCTGGACGTACCCCGTCTCGTCCGGTTCGTGGCCGCGCCTGATGCGCTCCGCCTCAGCCTCCGCACGCCGGATGCAGGACAACGCGCCCTTCCCGTCGCCGAGATGGGCGTACGCCTTGGCCTGCATCGCGTGCAGATCGGCGGCCAGCGCCGGGGTGATCTGCTTGCCCGCCGTCCGCAGGGCCGCCTCCGCGAAGGCCACCGCCTGCCGGTATTCGGCCATGAACAGCGACTGGTTGACGAGCAGCGCGATGATGTAGGCGCCAAGTCCCCTGTCGCCACTGGACTTCGCGAGCCTCAGCGCCTGATGGAAGTATCGCTGAGCGAGCCCCTGGGCGTCCGAGTCGTACGCGCAGATGCCGGCCATCGCGACCAGCCCGCCCGTCGCCCGGTGCAGATGACGCCCCATGGCATTGGAGTAACTGCCGCGCAACAGTGGCGCGGTCTCGGCGTTGAGGAAGCCCACGATCCGTGAGCGCGTCGCGATTCCGCCCGCCTTGCGATACATCAGCTCGTAGTGGGCCCTGGCCGCGCGCAGCATCTGGATGTCGGCGACGCTGACCCGCGTCTGGCCCTTGCGGGAGACGTCCGAGTCCTCCGGAGGGTTCTCCCACTCCCAGACGGGCATCACGGCCGGTGTGCCGGTGACCGCGGGCGCGACCAGGACATGGGGGCGTTGCTGCTCGTCGGAGCGCCACAGCGCGGTGGCGCGCTCCACGAAACCCGTCAGCGGGGAGCCGTGCGGCATGACCGTCTCGCCCGGCACGCCGAAGCCGATGTCGTCCAGAGTTATCGGCCGGTGCAGCCGGGCCGCGAGCACGTCGCAGATCATGTCGGGCACCTGGCCGCGTGGCCGCTGCCCCTTCAACCAGCGGGCTACCGCGGTGTGTTCGTATCTCAGCGCCAATCCTCTGGCACTGCCCGCCTGATTGACGTGCGCGGCCAGACCGGCGTTGGAGATGCCCGCCTCGTCGAGCAGAGCGTCGAGCAGAGTATTGGGCTGCATGGGCCTCTCCGGTGACTCGGTGAACTCAGCGTAGTGGAGCCGCTTTCACACGGGGTGTGAACGGAACGCTCACGTTCCTGCCCCGCGTACTCTCCCGCGCCACAGGCCGCACGCGTTTTACTGCAAGCGCCTCACCAAGAGGTGGCCGGGCCGCCGGCTCCCCCCTCGTACAGTGCGGCGGCCCGTTCTCGCACCGTCCGCCCTGCTCGTCTGCCCGGCACTCCACGGCAGGGCGGACGGACGGTCGGCAGCCCGGTCCGCGACCACTCAGCGATGGGAGGGTTCGGCGCAGGACCGGCGCAGGCCGGGCTCACCGGGCCGCGCTTCGATCCGACGACGATCGTTGCGCAGCACGAGCAGAGCCGCGTCATCGGTGAGCCGTCCGTGCGTGTGGCGCAGCAGCGCCTTGCGAACGCGCTGCACCACCACGGCCGGTGAGTCCGGCCCGCCGGGAGTGGCCGCCTCGGCGAGGGGCTGCTGCAGACAGAAGAACCTCCCGTCGGGGTTCCTGGCGTCCTCGGCCCCGTCGGTGTGCAGCACCAGCGCCTCGCCGCGCGGCAGGCGGGTGCACCGACGCGCGGACAGGTTCTCGGGCAGCGGGAACGGGCCGAGCGGCGGCAGCGGGTCGCCGCCCGCGATCAGCTCCGCGGTCCGGCCCAGCCGGTACGGCCACGGGTGGCCGCAATTCAGTGCGAGCACTTCGTCGTCCTCGTGGATTTCGAGCAGCAGTACGGTGACGAACTCCTCGGCCGTCGGGCTGTTCGGACCGCTGCCGCCCGCCGCCGGGTGCTCGGCCATCGCTCTCTCTCGCAGATGCCGGAGCAGGGACCGCTCCAACCTGCGCAGCACGCCCGCGAGTTCGGCCTCGTCGTGCGCCGTCTCCCGGAAGCTGCCGAGCAGCGCGGCCACCACCCCGATGGCGGGCAGGCCGTGGCCTCTCGCATCGCCGATGACCACCCGCACCCCGTGCAGGGTGGCCACCGCCTCGTACAGATCACCGCCGACCGTCGCGCCGCGGCTCGCGGAGAGCTGCCAGGCGGTGAGCGCGAGGCCGTCGAGCCGCGGTGGCAGCGGTCTCAGAAGCACCTGCTGGGCCGCGTGGGCCACTTCGCGGGCCCGGCGCAGCTCTCGCACCGGGCCAAGTGCCACGACCGTGAGCAGATACGCGACCAGGGAGAGGAAAGCCCCGCAGGTGACGAGGCGGGGGCCGAGCCCCTCCCGCAGCGCCAGTGGGCAGGCCAGCTCCCAGGCGACCGCGGCGGCGAGCCAGACGGCGGGGAGGCCGAAGTGAAGGACGCGCCGTGCGCACAGCAGGTCCGCGCACACGTCCCAGCAGGATCTCACCGCTCTCACTGTGATCATCCCGACGGCCCCTGGACCTTCGCCCGTACGACGTGCGGCACCGTGGCCGGAATGATTCTGCGAATCTCCCGTATGTGCGGGCGGACACCGCCCGTACTTCTCACCCGAATGAGTGAGGGGCGCGTCCGGGGTCCGCCCGCACATACGGGAGATTCGCAGAATCATTCCGGCC
>NZ_JASITA010000015.1:41291-131523 GCF_030063415.1 Streptomyces sp. H27-C3
GGGGCCGGGGGCCGGGCCCCGCCCCTCAGTACTGCTTTCCTCACACCGCTCCGGCGTTACGCCCCGCGCAGCACCGCTCCGGTGCGCTCGGCGGCGAGCGCGACGGCGGCGTCGCGGGCTGCCGAGGCCTCGTCGACGGTCAGGGTGCGGTCGGCGGCGCGGAAGCGCAGCGCGTACGCGAGGGACTTCTTGCCCTCGCCGAGCTGCTCTCCGGTGAAGACGTCGAACAGCCGCAGCGATTCGAGGAGTTCACCCGCGCCCGCGCGCAGCGCGGACTCGACGTCGGCCGAAGCCACACCGGCGGGGACGACCAGCGCGACGTCCTGGGTCGCCACCGGGAAGGTGGAGATCCGGGGCGCGGGCGGTGCGCCGCCCGCGGCCTGCTCCAGCACATCGAGCTCGATCTCCATGGCGCAGCTGCGCTCGGGGAGGTGGAGCTCCTTGATGACGCGCGGGTGCAGCTCACCGGCGTGACCCGCGAGGGTCTCGGTGCCATTGACCGTGACGTAGAGCGCGGCGCAGCGGCCGGGGTGCCACGGGGCGTGCCGGTCGCCGCGGATGATCAGCTCGACGCCCGCCTCGCGGGCGATCGTACGAGCGGCCTCGACGGCGTCCGCCCAGTCGGCCGGGCGGCCCTTGCCCCACCAGCCGGCCTGCTCACGGGCGCCCGCGAGAACAACGGCGGCGCGGCGCGGCTGACGCGGCAGCGTGGCGTCGATCCCGGCGATCTCCTCGTCGGTGGGACGACGGTCGACGGGCAGCCTTACGGCCTTGCGCTCGTCGCCGGTCGGCCGGAAGACCAGACCGGTCTCGAAGAGCGCGAGGTCGTGCGAGCCGCGGCCGTCGTTGCGGCGCAGCGCGCCGAGCAGACCCGGCAGCAGCGTGGTGCGCAGCGCCGGCTCCTCGTCGGAGATCGGGTTGACCAGCTCGACCGTGCGGCGGCGGGCGTCGTCGGCGTCCAGACCGAACTGATCGAGCACGGCGTTGCCGATGAACGGGTAGTTCAGCGCCTCGACGTAACCGGCCCCGGCGAGCGCGCGGCCGACGCGGCGGTGCAGCCGCTGACGGCCGGTGAGCCCGCGGCCCGAGGGCGGTGTCGGCAGGGTGGAGGGGAGGTTCTCGTACCCCTCCAGTCGGATGACCTCTTCCGCCAGGTCGTTGGGGAAGGCCAGGTCGGGGCGCCAGGACGGCACGGTGACGACGAGGTCGTCCTGCCCGTACACGTCGCAGCCGACCTCCTGGAGGCGGCGTACGACGGTCTCGCGGCCGTACTCGACGCCCGCCACGCGGTCCGGGTGGTTCGCGCCCATGCTGATGGAGCGGGGCGCCGAGGGCGCGATGACCTCGGTGACACCCGCTTCGGCGGTGCCGCCCGCGAGCAGCACGAGCAGGTCGACGGTCCGTTGGGCGGCTGCCGAAGCGGCCTCGGGGTCGACACCGCGCTCGAAGCGCTTGGACGCCTCGGACGCGAGCTTGTGTCGGCGCGCGGTGCGGGCGATGGAGAGCGGGTCGAAGTGCGCGGCCTCGATGACGACGTCGGTGGTGCCCTTGGCGCGGCCCGTTTCGGCGTCGGTCTCGGCGTCGGCGATCTCCGTGTTGGCGCCGCCCATGACGCCCGCGAGGCCGATCGGCCCGCGGTTGTCGGTGATGACCAGGTCCTCGGCGTCGAGCACCCGCTTCGTGCCGTCGAGGGTGGTGAACTTCTCGCCCTGCTCGGCGCGGCGCACCCCGATCGTCCCGTCGATGCGGGAGCGGTCGTAGGCGTGCAGCGGCTGGCCCACTTCGAGCATCACGTAGTTGGTGACGTCGACGGCCAGCGAGATCGGGCGCATCCCGGCCTTCTGGAGCCTGCGGCGCAGCCAGATCGGGGAGCGGGCCTCCGGGTCGAGGCCGGTGACCGTGCGGGCGGTGAAGCGGTCGCAGCCCCGCGGGTCGGAGACCTTGACCAGGTAGCCGTAGGAGTTCGGCGGGGGCACGTCGAGCAGCGCCGGGTCGCGCAGCGGCAGGCCGTACGCGGTGGCGGTCTCGCGGGCGATGCCGCGCATCGACAGGCAGTAGCCGCGGTCGGGCGTCACCGCGATGTCGAGCACCTCGTCGACGAGCTCCAGGAGCTCGATGGCGTCGGTGCCCACCTCGAATTCGGGCGGCAGCACGATGATGCCGCCGGTGCCGTCGTCGCCCATGCCCAGCTCGTCGCCGGAACAGATCATGCCGTGCGAGGTCTTGCCGTACGTCTTGCGCGCGGCGATGGCGAAGTCGCCGGGCAGGACGGCGCCCGGCAGGACCACGACGACCTTGTCGCCGACGGCGAAGTTGCGGGCGCCGCAGACGATCTCCTGCGGCTCACCGGTGCCGTTGGCCGGGCCGACGTCGACGGTGCAGAAGCGAATGGGCTTCTTGAACTCCGTCAGCTCCTCGATGGTGAGGACCTTGCCGACGACCAGCGGGCCCTTGAGGCCGGCGCCGAGCTGCTCGACAGCTTCGACCTCCAGCCCCGCGGGGACGAGCTTGGCCTGTACGTCACGGCCTGTCTCGGTGGCGGGGAGATCGACGTACTCCCGCAGCCAGGAAAGCGGGACCCGCATCAGATCTCCATCCCGAAGGGTCGAGTGAACCGGACGTCACCCTCGACCATGTCTCGCATGTCTTCCACGTTGTGCCGGAACATCAGCATCCGCTCGATGCCGAACCCGAAGGCGAATCCGCTGTACTTGGCGGGGTCCACACCGCAGGCGACGAGCACCTTCGGGTTGACCATGCCGCAGCCGCCCAGCTCGATCCAGCCCTCGCTGCCGCAGGTGCGGCAGGGTCGGTCCGGGTTGCCGACGGACTCGCCGCGGCAGACGTAGCAGACCATGTCCATCTCGGCGGACGGCTCGGTGAACGGGAAGTAGTTCGGCCGCAGCCGGGTCTTCATGCCCTCGCCGAAGAGCGCCTGGACCATGTGGTCCAGGGTGCCCTTGAGGTCGGCCATGGTGAGGCCCTCGTCGACGGCGAGCAGCTCGATCTGGTGGAAGACCGGGGTGTGCGTCGCGTCCAGTTCGTCGGTGCGGTAGACCCGCCCCGGGCAGACGACGTACACGGGCGGCTCACGGTCGAGCAGCGTGCGCGCCTGGACCGGGGAGGTGTGGGTGCGCAGCACGACGCCGGACTCGTCGCCGGTGCCGCCGTCCGCGTCACGGACGAAGAAGGTGTCCTGCATCTGGCGGGCCGGGTGGTCGGGCACGAAGTTCAGGGCGTCGAAGTTGAACCACTCCGCCTCGACCTCGGGGCCCTCGGCGACCTCGTAGCCCATGGCGACGAAGACGTCGGCCACGCGCTCCATGAAGGTGGTCAGCGGGTGGCGGGCGCCGGCCGGGACCCGGTCGTGGGGCAGCGTGACGTCCACGGCCTCCTCGACCAGCACGCGCTCGTCGCGCTCGGTCTCCAGGGCAGCCAGGCGGGCGGCGAGCGCTTTGTTCACGGCGCCGCGGGCCATGCCCACGCGCTTGCCCGCCTCGGCCTTGGCGGCCGGAGGCAGTGCGCCGATCTCACGGTTGGCGAGCGAGAGGGGCGAGGTGGGGCCGCTGTGCGCGGTCTTCGCCCGGGCCAGCTCGTCGAGATCACCGGCGGCGGCGAAGGCGGCGAGCGCCTCGTCGCGCATGCGCTCGATCTCGGCCGGTTTCAGCGCCTCGACCTCAACAGGGTCGTACGACTTATTGGGTGCGGACATCTCTTCCCGTACTTCCGATTGGCTGGTGGCGCGGCCCCGCTCGACCGCTGAGGACGCAAAGGTGCCAAAGGTCGAGTCTAAAGGTCGCGAGGGGTGGAGTGGCCCGTGGGCTGCTCAGCTCAGATAGGCAGGAGCGCCGACGGGCAGAATAAATCGGAACTCGGCGCCGCCGCCGGGCCCGCGGCCGACCGCGATCGAGCCGCCGTGCGCCTCGACGATGCCCTTGACGATGTACAGGCCCAGGCCGGTCCCGCCGCGCTTGCTCCCCCGCCAGAAGCGGGTGAAGACACGGCCCATCGACTCCTCGGGGATGCCGGGGCCTTCGTCGCTCACGGTGACGGCCGTTCCCTTCGCCGAGTTCGCCAGATGCTCCGCGTACTTCAGGTGCGCGGGTGCCATCTCGATGGTGACCGTTCCCTCGCCGTGGCGCACCGCATTTTCCAGCAGGTTGCCCAGAACCTGGTCGATCTTGTCCGGGTCGGCCCACAGATCGGGCAGCGGCTGCTGGACCCGTACCAGGAAGCGGTCGGGCTCCTGGCCCGACGCGATCGCGCCCTGCACATGGCGTCCGACGGCCGCGGCGATGTCCACGGGCTGGCGGCGCAGCTCCAGGCGGCCCGAGTCGATGCGGGAGATGTCCAGGAGCTCGGCGATCAGCCGCGTGATCCGGTTGGCGTCGGCGTCGACGGTCTCCAGCATCAGCCGCTTCTGGTCGTCGGTGAACCGCTCCCACTTGGCGAGCAGCGTCGCGGTGAAGCCCTTGACGGAGGTCAGCGGGGAGCGCAGCTCATGGGCGACGGTGGCGATCAGCTCGGCGTGGCTGCGCTCGGTGCGGCGCCTGGCCTCGGTGCCGCGGATGGAGACGACGACCCGCCGCACGGGCCCGGTCGGCTCCTCGCGCACGTACCGGGCGGAGACCAGCACCTCACGGCCGCCGGGCAGCAGCAGATTACGCTCGGGCTGGCCGACCCTGATGGCGAGGCCGCCGTACGGATCGGTCAGTGTCCACCAGCGGCGGCCTTCGAGGTCCTCCAGCGGCAGCGCGAGCTCCAGCGGCCTGCCGAGCACGGCTTCCTTGGCGATGCCGGTGATGCGGGCCGCGGCGTCGTTGAAACAGATGACACGGCCGCTCTCGTCGGAGACGGCGAGACCGTCGGGCAGGTCGTCGGGATCGATCCCGAAGCCGTCCGGTCCCTCGGCCGTGTGCAGCAAGGAATCACGCAGACCGGACAGGCCGTTCATGCCGACAGGCATCCCCGTACCCCACCTCTTTCACCTAGCGCAGTGGGCCCCCAGGCCCGTCACACTACTAGTTGGAGGTAACGCTGCGGCACCCTCCGGAAGCACGCTGCGCACGGGCCGAGGCGTAGAGGCACACCGCGGCGGCCGTCGCGAGGTTGAGGCTCTCGGCTCGGCCGTGGATCGGCACGCGCACCACGGCGTCGGCGAGTGCGCGGGTCTCCGCCGGAAGTCCCCAGGCCTCGTTGCCGAAGACCCAGGCGCTGGGGCCGCCCATGGTGCCGGCGTCGAGCTCGTCGTCGAGGTCGTCGTCGCCCGCGCCGTCGGCGGCGAGGATCCGTACGCCCGCCGCCTTCAGCCCGCTCACCGCCTGCTCGACGGGCACGCCGACGGCGACGGGCAGATGGAAGATCGAACCGACCGAGGCGCGTACCGACTTGGGGTTGTAGAGGTCGACCGAGGCGTCGGTGAGGACAACCGCGTCGGCCCCCGCGGCGTCCGCGCAGCGCAGCACCGTCCCGGCGTTCCCCGGGTCGCGTACATGCGCGAGGACGGCCACCAGCCGGGGCTTCGCGGCGAGGATCTCCTCGAAGGGCGAGTCGAGAAAGCGGCAGACGCCGACGATGCCCTGCGGCGTGACGGTCTGCGAGACCTCGGCGAGCACCTCGTCGGGCGCCAGATGCACCCGCGCACCCGCGGAGTGGGCCGCGTCGACGATGTCGGCGTACCGATCGGCCGCCTCGACGGTGGCGAACAGCTCGATCAGGGTCGCCCGGCCGTCACTGCGGTGCTCGACCGCCTCGCGCACGGCCTGCGGCCCCTCGGCGATGAACTGGCGCTCCTTGCCGCGGAAGCTGCGCCTGGTCAGCCGCTTGGCGGCGGCGACGCGCGGGGATCGCGGCGAGATCAGCTCGGGGGTGCCCATGGTCGGCGGCTCACTTCTCTGCGTACGGAAGGGGTCCTGCACGTCTGCGTAGGGAACGGGTCCTGCACGTTTACGTACGGAACGGGTTCTGCACGACGCTTCGGACCCGCAGGACGCATCGGACCCGCAGGCGACAGACGCCTGCGGGTCCGATGGGGAAGAGCTGCTGCCCTGGTCAGGCGGCGGTCTTCGGAGCGTTGACGTCGCTCGGGAGCGCCTTCTGGGCGACCTCGACGAGCGCGGCGAACGCGTTGCTGTCGTTGACCGCGAGCTCGGCCAGGATCTTACGGTCCACCTCAATGTTGGCGGCGTTCAGACCCTGGATGAGGCGGTTGTACGTCATGCCGTTCTCGCGGGCAGCGGCGTTGATGCGCTGGATCCACAGCCGACGGAAGTCGCCCTTGCGCTTCTTGCGGTCGTTGTAGTTGTAGACCAGGGAGTGGGTGACCTGCTCCTTGGCCTTCCGGTACAGACGCGAGCGCTGACCGCGGTAGCCCTTGGCCGCCTCGAGAATTGCCCGGCGCTTCTTGTGGGCATTGACTGCCCGCTTGACGCGTGCCACTTGTTGACTCCTTGTAGCGGGGCCGTGGGTGTCTTCACACGGCCCGGAAACGAATTGGTCCCGGTCTCGATGTCGCGCCCCCGGTCACCCAGGGGCCCAACATCACTTGCCGAGAAGCTTCTTGATCTTCGGGGCGTCGGCCGCGGACACGACGACCGCACCCGTCAGCGAGCGGGTCTTCTTGGAGGACTTGTGCTCCAGGAGGTGGCGCTTGCCGGCCTTCTCGCGCATGATCTTGCCGGAGCCGGTGACCTTGAAGCGCTTGCTGGCACCGCTGTGCGTCTTGTTCTTCGGCATGGCGCCGTTCTCTCCTCGTCAGTGGCGCTCCCCCGGTGCGAACACCGGAATGCTGGAGCGTCAGATCTTTGGTATGTGGTTCCGGGCGGGACCCGGGGGCGCCTGGATGGCAGCCCCGCAGGTCACGCTTCGGAGGGGGCCGGGGTCTCGGCCGGAGTCTCGGCGGCCGCGGCCGGAGCCTCGGTCACCTCGTCCGTCGACACCTCGGCGGCCTCGTCCGTCGACGCCTCGGCGTCGTCGTCCGTCGCATAGCCCTGACGCTCGGCCTTGCGGGCCGCCTGGGCCTCGCGAGCCTCGGCCATGGCCTCGGTCTTCTTCTTGTGCGGGCCAAGAACCATGATCATGTTCCGGCCGTCCTGCTTCGGGTTCGACTCGATGAAGCCGAGATCCTCGACATCGGAAGCGAGTCGCTGAAGCAGACGGAAGCCAAGCTCGGGGCGGGACTGCTCACGACCACGGAACATGATCGTGATCTTGACCTTGTCGCCCTGCTTGAGGAACCGAACGACGTGACCCTTCTTGGTGTCATAGTCGTGCGGGTCGATCTTCGGCCGGAGCTTCATTTCCTTGATGACCGTGTGCGCCTGGTTCTTGCGCGCCTCACGGGCCTTCATGGCCGACTCGTACTTGAACTTCCCGTAGTCCATGAGCTTGCACACGGGCGGACGGGCTGTCGCCGCGACCTCGACCAGGTCCAGGTCGTACTCCTGTGCAAGCTCCAGGGCCTTGGCAAGCGGCACAATGCCGACCTGCTCGCCGCTGGGTCCGACAAGTCGCACCTCGGGGACGCGAATCCGGTCGTTGATGCGGGGCTCGGCGCTGATGGATCCTCCTAAGTAGCACCACACGGCCGCCTGGCAGACAGCCGCGTAACGTCTATTTTCCTGGGACCAACCGCGAGGGCACATGAAAAAAGCCCCGGACGGGACACAGGCGGGGCTCCTGGAAATACCGGAGCACCACCGCGTACCTACCGCGGGGCGCATCGAACGGTTCCATCGTCCGTACGGAACGATGGGGACCGCTTGACCGGTGACCCGCCGTCCGCGAGGACAGCAAGGTGGGAGATCGGAGCCTCCACTTGTGGGCCGGGCACACAGGTGTCCGGCCGGTCGTTACACAAGGTTAGCAGCTCCTGCCCGGAGGGGCTAACCGGTGGCCGGGGCGGGCGCCGGGACAGCGGGGCATATCGTGGGCAGCATGAGCGACGCGACCTCCCCCAATGAATCTCCCGACTTCGACGCCATGACCCGCGACATCGCGGAGGTCCCCGCCGTCGAGGTGATCGTGACGGTCGCGGTCAACCTGATGAGCGCCGCCGCCGTGAAGCTCGGCCTGACGGAGGACGGCGACGCGCACAAGGACCTCGACGAGGCGCGCAAGCTGGTGCACGCGCTGGCCGGGCTGATGGACGCGACCACCACGGAGATCAGCTCCTTCCACGCCGGACCGCTGCGGGACGGCCTGAAGTCACTGCAGTTGGCGTTCCGTGAGGCGTCGATCGTGCCGGACGAGGTCGGCAAGGGCCCCGGCGAGAAGTACACCGGTCCCGTCTACGGCTGACCTGTCCCCCTATGGCTGCATAGCTACTGCCTGCCCCACTGTGGCTGCGTAGCTACTCGCTATGGCCGCATAGCTACTCGCGTACGAACAGGGGCTCGCCCGGTGGGGTGGCCTCGGCCGGCAGCAGTGCCAGGTCGAGACCGCGCACCAGGCGGGCCCTCAGTACGTCGTCCGCCGCCAGCGCCTCGGCGATCCGCCGCGCGGTGGTGGCCGGGTCGGCGGCCGGGTCGAGGACCAGGGCTAGGGCGCCGTCGGCGCGGCCGGGGCCGAGGTGGGCCCGGAGCACCGCCGGTTCGGCGGCGACCGCGGCGCGCACCGCCTCGGTGACGGCCGGGTCGTCGAGCGGCGCGGCGCTGGTGCGGCCCTCGGCGAGCGCCAGCAGAGCGGACCCCATGAGCTGGTACGGGACGGGACCCGCGAGGTCGATGACCACGGTGTCGGCGCCCTCGTGGGCCGCCGCCTTCAGGGCCTGGTGCAGGGGTACGGCGACGGGGCGCGCCTCGGGGTTCCAGCGGGCCAGGGCTTCGGTGGAGGTGAAGGCGGGGAGGGCGCGGCGGTCACCGGCCTGGAGAGTCGGCACGGCCATGTCGCTGGTCTTCTCGCGGCGCAGGCCGTTCTCGTCGGTCTCGACCTCGCCGAGTACGGCGACGACCGGCACCAGGAGGCGGGCGCCCGCCAGCGCTTCGAGCACCTGCGGCTCGGCGGTCGGGTCGTCCGCCCAGGCCGAGAGCGCGGCGGTCAGCCGCGGGTCGGCCGTGCCGTCGTCTTCGGAGAAACCGGGGTCCGGGATGTTCTTGAGCGCCACCCCCCGAGCCTAGCGGCCGGTCCCCGCGCGTTTGCTCACCGGGCCCGCGGGCAGGGCGCCTCCCATGAACGTCTCCTGCGCCGTGTCCGAGCCGGTCGGCGAGCGCGTGGCGACGGACGGGGACGGCCGGTTCGCGAGCGCGAGCATCGTCAAGGTCGGCATTCTCGCGGCGCTGCTGCTGCGGGCCCAGGACACCGGGCGGCGGCTCGGCGCGCGCGAGGAGGCGTACGCGGACGCCATGATCCGGCGCAGCGACAATGACGCGGCGACGGAGCTGTGGGCGGCGATCGGTGGCGCGGCGGGGCTGGACGCGGCGCTGGGGCGGCTGGGGCTCACGCAGACGCGGGCGGACCGGGCCTGGGGGCGCACCCGGACCACGGCTCGGGATCAACTGGCTTTGCTGCGGGCGGTGTTCGGGCCAGTCGGTGCGCTGCGGGGTTCGGTGCTGAGTGAGGATTCCCGTACCCGCATCGGGTGCCTGATGGAGCGGGTGGTCCCGGAGCAGGCCTGGGGGGTGTCGGCGGCAGGCTCGGGGGCGGCGGTGAAGAACGGCTGGATGCCGCGGGACCCGGACGGGCTGTGGACCGTCAACAGCATCGGGCGCGTCACCGTGGACGGCCGGACCCTGCTGGTCGCCGTGCTCTCCGACGGCCATGCCACGCGGGAGGCGGGGGTCGCGCTGGTCGAGCGGGTGGCACGGGAGGCGGTGGGCGGGTGGGTACGGCGGTAGGTGGGGCGGAGGTGCGGGGCCGGCGGGGTCGTCGGCGGAGTGGGTGCGGCTGGGGTGGCGCTGGGTGCGCCTGCGGGGTGGTTCTGTCGGTGGGGGTGGGCGCGGCAGCACTGGGTGCGCGGGGCGAGCAGGAGTGCCGGTGGGGTGGGGGCGCGTCAGTGGGTACGGCTCCGGTACCGCCCGGTGCGGGGCGAGCAGGAGGGCCGGTGCAGCCGAGCAGGAGTGCGGTCCAGCGGGGGCGCGGGACGGCTGACAGTGAGCCCGACCGCGGCAGTGCGGGGTGCGGGTCCGGTGGGGGGGGCGCCGGGCTCCGTCAGTAGGTGCGGCGGGTGGCACTGACGCGGCTGCCGCGCCACAGGACCACCGCTCCCGCCAGGAGCAGCGCGCCGAGGCCACCGGCCAGGGGGGCGAACCAGTTGGCCGGTTCGTAAGACTCACGCACGGGAGTGGGGCCCGGACCGAAGTACGTGTCCCCGTGTGTCGCCGCGGCCGGGCGGAGGCTGGCGGGGCGCAGCTTGCCACCCGCCCGGATCGCGGCCGCCGGGTCGACGAAACCGTGGCCCCTGGCGTCGTCACGTCCGCCGCGGGGCGCGTTGCGCGCGGTGTCCGCGAGGAGCTCCTTGACCTGGGCGGGGGACAGTCCGGGGTGCGCCGCGCGTACGAGTGCGGCCGCGCCGGAGACGAAGGCGGACGCGGCGCTGGTGCCCCAGCCCTCGTAGTAGCGGCGGTCGGGGTCTGCTATGACGACATCGACACCGGGTGCGCTGACGGTCGCGTACCAGCGGCTGGTGGAGAACGGGGCGTGCGAGCCGTCGCGGTCGACGGCGGCCACCGCGATCACGCCGGGGTACGCGGCGGGGTAGGAGATGTGGTTGCCGTCCTCGCCGCCGTTGCCCGCGGAGGCGACCACGACGGCGCCCTTGGCGAGCGCGTACTGGACGGCGGCGTCCTCGGCGGGCTCCGGGTGGGCGGACTTGCTGTCGTCGCCCAGCGAGAGGTTGATGACGTCGGCGCCGTTGTCGGCGGCCCAGCGGATGCCCTGGGCGAGGGCGTTGCCCCGGGAGCTGCGGGCCTTCTTGCGGGCCGTGTCGCCGCCTTCGAGGATCACCCGGACCGGCAGGATCTTCGCCCGGGGCGCGATGCCGAGCACGCCGTCGGTGCGGCCGGGGCCGTGTCCGTGGGCCGCGATGATGCCGGCCATCGCGGTGCCGTGCCGGGCCCACGGCCGGTCACCCCGCCGGGCCCCGAAGCCGATGAGGTCCTTGCCGGCGAGCACTTGCCCCGCGAGGTCCGGGTGAGCGTCGTCCACGCCGGTGTCGAGAACGGCGACAGTGATGCCCTCGCCCCTGGTCGTGCGCCAGGCCTGCTCGGTGCGCATGGCGTCGAGCGCCCACTGCTGGACGCGGATGCCGTCGGCGGCCTGCGCGGGGGCGGCGGGCAGCAGCGCGAGGACGGTGGCCGCGAGGATGGCGGCGACGGCCCGGTGGGCGGGGCGGGTCATCGCCGTGTCTCCGGGACCGGGGCGACCGTCCTACGCAGGGCGCGCTCGATCCGGTCCGCGATGCCCTTCGCCTCGTGACCGAGGCCCGCCTGGGCGGGGGCGGTGGTCGCGCCCTTGACCATGGCGGGTTCGGCGGGCTGCGGGTCGGTGACGATACGTCCGTCGGCGAACCCGGAGACGGCGTACACGACGACGGGGGCGTCGGTGAGCACGCTCACCGTCCAGCTCGCGCGCTGCCGGTCGCCGAAGCCGGCTGCCGCGGTGCCGTCGACCGGGTAGCTGCGGGGCATCAAGTCGAGGCGTTCCGCGAGGCCTTCGCCGGTGAAGCGGGTACGCAGGGTCCGCATCGCCGGTGCCTGGGCCTCGGTGAAGAGCAGCCCGACGGTGATGACGCTGCTGGTGGTGGCGTCGGTGTAGGTGGCGCGCAGCAGCCTCTCGCAGCCGACCGGTGCGAGCGCCTTGCGCAGCAGTGGGTCGAATGCGTTCGCGCAGTTGCTGTCCGGGGCTACGGCGATCCGCGTCCAGTCGCGGTCCGCGCCGCCGGGTCCCGCGCCGTTGCCCTCGATGGTGCGGGGGAAGAGTGTGTCGACGGGGACGCTGTGCCAGCTGCCGCGTGCCTCGGCGTATCCGGTGGGGGCGGTGGCGTCGGCGGCGGAGTCCCCGGTCAGCCAGCTCCCCGTGACCGCGCCGCCGATCAGCCCGAGCCCGAACACGACACAGACGGCGGCGGCCAGGACCCGCGAGGGATGGCGGGTGCGGACGGGGCGCAGCTGGGTGGTGGTCTCGGTGGGGGCCTCGTACGCCGTCCAGTGCACCGGCGGCTCGAACGCGATGGGGCGTCCGGCGTGGGGCTGCGGCGTCAGGTCGACGGCGCCGACGGCCCTGCGGCGCACAGGTCCGGGCAACGGCCCGTCGGCAAGCTGCCCGACGGGCTGCCCGGTCGGCCGGGGCGGGGCCTGGGTGGGCCGCGGACTTGGAGCGAGAGGGGCGGTGACGGGGCGAAGCCGGGTGGTGATCTCGACCGGCGGAGCGGAACGCGGGTGCCGGGTGGGCCTCGGCGGGAGGGCGGTACCAGTTCCGGTGTCGGTACCAGTCCCGAAGTCCGAGCCTGCGTCGACTCCCGCGTCCCGTGCGGCGCCACGCGCGGGCCCGAGGGCGCGGCCGGGCGCGGGTGCGGGGCCAGGGGCACGGCCGGGCGCGGGGACGCGGGGGCCGGAGGTCCGAGAGGGGGCTTCGCCGATCACGCGCGGCGGAACAAAGGCGGGGCGCGCGGGCGCGCGCGTGGGGCGGGCCGGGGGCTGCGGGCCGTCGGCCCGGGGAGCTTCCGCCGCATCGCGCGGCTGCGCGGGCCGTGTGCCGGGAGCGGCGGCGCGTTCGCCGGAAGCGGGCGGGTGCTCCGGCCGTCTGCCCGGCGGGCGGGTGGCCGGCGCCGAGGCGCCTTCGGCGGGCGGGTGCTCCGGCCGTCTGCCCGGCGGGCGGGTGGCCGGCGCCGAGGCGCCTTCGGCGGGCGGGTGGGGCGGCTGCGGCGGGCCGGGTGCCGGCGGCCACGGTGCCGGGGCGTTCGTGCGTGGGTGGTCCGGTGGGGTGGAGGGCTGTGCCGGGGCACGGTGCGCTTCGGTGCTCATCCGCCCCCCGTTCGTGTTCTCCCGACCTGTGCCCCACGATGCCCGATCGCCTTTCGGGGCAGGTCCGTTCGTATCCTCACCACGTGGGCGCCACTCTACGGGCTGACGTGGGCCGGGCGGGAACCAGTCGCAGAGGTCCGGGGGGAGTCGGGCGGATCTGACCGGATCATCCCCCTACCCAGTGGTAATCGACTCTGGCAAGCTCTGGCCATGACACCCCGCGCCGCCGACCGTGCCCGGTACGACCGGGCCACTGCCCACCTCGACGCTCCTCTCGCCGTCGTCGATCTGGAGGCTTTCGACGACAACGCCGCGGATCTGGTCCGCCGGGCGGCGGGCAAGCCGATCAGAGTGGCGAGCAAGTCCGTGCGCTGCCGCGCGCTGCTGGAGCGGGTGCTGGCCCGGGACGGGTTCGCGGGAATCATGTCGTTCACCCTCACGGAGTCCCTGTGGCTGGCGCGCTCGGGGTTCGACGATGTGCTGCTCGCCTATCCGTCGGCGGACCGTGCCGGATTCGCGGAGCTCGCCGGTGACCCCAAGCTCGCCGCCGCGGTGACCGTGATGGTCGACGATCCGGCGCAGCTGGAGCTGATCGACCGGGCCAGGGACGGCGGCACGGAGGAGGTCCGGGTCTGTCTGGAACTGGACACCTCGCTCCAGTTGCTGGGCGGCCGGGTGCGGGTCGGCGCGCTGCGCTCACCGCTGCGCGAGCCCGCTCAACTGGCCGAGATGGCAAGGTCGGTGGCGCGCCGCCCCGGCTTCCGGCTGGTGGGAATCATGGCGTACGAGGGCCATGTCGCCGGGGTGGGCGACTCGGTCGCGGGCCGGCCGGTGCGGTCCCGGGCGATCAGGCTGATGCAGAAGGCGGCCCGCAAGGAGCTGGCCACCCGGCGTGCGGCTGTCGTGGCGGCGGTCAGGGCCGTGGCGCCCGACCTGGAGTTCGTCAACGGCGGCGGTACCGGCAGCGTCCAGCACACCGCCGCCGAGAGCGCGGTGACGGAGAT
Organism: Streptomyces sp. H27-C3; assembly: GCF_030063415.1. Classification (GTDB taxonomy): domain Bacteria; phylum Actinomycetota; class Actinomycetes; order Streptomycetales; family Streptomycetaceae; genus Streptomyces. The sequence continues at coordinate 55,255 of NZ_JASITA010000015.1, forward strand.
CGCCGCGGGCTCCGGGCTCTACGTGCCGCGGCTCTTCGACAACTACTCCTCCTTCACCGGCCGCCCCGCCGCCCTCTTCGCCCAGCCCGTCGTGCGCAGGCCGGGCGTCGGCGCGGTGACGGTGCTGGGCGGCGGTTATCCGGCTTCCGGGGTCGCGGGCCCGGACCGGCTGCCCGTCCCCTATCTCCCCGAGGGGCTGAGGTACGACCCGCAGGAGGGGCCCGGCGAGGTGCAGACCCCGCTGCTCGGCTCCCCCGCCGACGATCTGCTGATCGGCGACAAGGTGTGGTTCCGGCACGCGAAGGCCGGCGAGATGTGCGAGCGCTTCGACCAGTTGCAGCTGATCGAGGGCGACCGCGTGACGGCGACCGTACCGACGTACCGGGGCGAGGGCCGGACCTTCCTGTAGAGGCCCGCACCCGTCGGCCGGGCGCCACCCCGACGCCCGGCCGATGCACAAAGAGCAGCGCGGGGCTACACCGGTGTGACGTACGCCCCCGAGATGCCCCCGTCGACCAGGAAGTCGGTCGCGTTGATGAACGAGGAGTCGTCGCTGGCGAGGAAGGCGACCGCGGCGGCGATCTCGTCCGCCTCCGCGAACCGGCCGACCGGGATGTGCACCAGGCGGCGCGCGGCGCGCTCCGGGTCCGTGGCGAACAGCTCCTGGAGCAGCGGGGTGTTGACAGGACCCGGGCAGAGCGCGTTGACCCGGATGCCCTCGCGGGCGAACTGCACGCCCAGCTCGCGGGACATCGCCAGTACGCCGCCCTTGGACGCGGTGTACGAGATCTGCGAGGTCGCGGCGCCCATCCGCGCCACGAACGAGGCGGTGTTGATGATGGAGCCGCGGCCCTGGCGCCGCATGTAGGGCAGGGCGGCCTTGCAGCACAGGAAGACGGACGTGAGGTTGACGTCCTGGACGCGCTGCCACGCGTCGAGCCCCGTGGTGAGGATCGAGTCGTCGTCGGGCGGTGAGATGCCCGCGTTGTTGAAGGCGATATCGACCGAGCCATAGGTGTCGTACGCCGTCTTGAACAGCGCTTCGACCTGCTCGGGGTTGGTGACGTCGACGCGCACGAAGGTACCGCCGACCCCCTCGGCGGCCGCCTTGCCCGCGGCTTCGTCGATGTCGCCGCAGACGACGTTCGCGCCCTCGGAGGCGAGGCGGCGGACGGTGGCGAGGCCGATGCCGCTGCCCGCTCCGGTGACGACCGCGGTACGGCCGACCAGGCGGCGGCAGGTGCCCTCAGGAAGTGCAGGTGTTTCGCTCATGTGGGCTCAGGCCTCCGTGCTGATGAAGATGTTCTTGGTTTCGGTGAATGCGGTGAGGGCGTCGGGGCCCAGTTCGCGTCCGAGCCCCGACTGCTTGTAGCCGCCGAACGGGGTCGAATGGCGCACGCTGCTGTGCGAGTTGACCGACAGGTTGCCCGCGGCGACGGCGCCGCCGACGCGCAGGGCCCGGCCCACGTCACGGGTCCAGATCGACCCCGACAGGCCGTACGGGGTGGCGTTGGCGAGCCGGACCGCGTCCTGTTCGTCGTCAAAGGGCAGGACGACGGCGACCGGGCCGAAGACCTCCTCCATGGCCACGTCGGAGCCGGGTGCCGCGTCGGTGAGGACCGTCGGGGCGAACCAGAAGCCGGGGCCCTGGGGGGCGCTGCCCCTGATCGCCCTGCCGCCCTCGGGGACGTAGGACCGTACGCGCTCCAGCTGGGACCGCGAGATCAGCGGGCCCATCTGGGTCTTCTCGTCGGACGGGTCGCCCACGACCACCGACTCGATGGCGGGGGTGAGGAGTTCGAGGAAGCGGTCGTACACGGAGCGCTGAACGAGGATGCGGGTACGGGCGCAGCAGTCCTGGCCCGCGTTGTCCAGGAATGACATGGGGGTGGCCGCCGCCGCGGCCTCGATGTCGGAGTCGGCGAAGACGATGTTGGGGCTCTTGCCGCCGAGTTCGAGGGTGACGCGCTTCACGCGGTCGGCGCACTTCGACATGATCTTCTTGCCGACGCGCGTGGACCCGGTGAAGACGATCTTCGCCACGCCGGGGTGTTCGACCAGCGCGTCGCCCGCGACGGCGCCCGCGCCGGGCAGTACCTGGAAGAGGCCTTCGGGCAGCCCCGCTTCGAGGGCGAGCTCGGCCAGCCGCAGCGCGGTCAGCGGGGTGGTCTCGGCGGGCTTGAGGATGACGGCGTTGCCCGCGGCGAGCGCGGGGGCCGTGCCCCAGGCGGCGATCGGCATCGGAAAGTTCCACGGCGCGATGACGCCGATGACACCGAGGGGTTCGAGGAGGGTGAAGTCGATGCCGCCCGCGACGGGGATCTGACGGCCGGTGAGGCGCTCCACTCCCCCGGCGGCGTAGTCGAGCAGATCGCGTACGTTGCCCGCTTCCCAGCGTGCGTTGCCCACGGTGTGGCCGGCCTCGCTGACCTCCAGGTGGGCCAGCTCCTCGACATGGTCGTCGACCACGTTGGCGAAGCGGCGCAGCAGGCGGGCGCGGTCGGCCGGGGCGGCGGCCGCCCAGGCGCGCTGCGCCCCGGTGGCCCGTACGACGGCCGCGTCGACATCGGCGGCCGTCGAGGCCGCGATGGTGGCGATGACCTCTTCGGTGGCCGGGTTGAGGATGTGGTGCTCGGTGGCGTGCTCGAAGGGCAAGGCGGGCCTCACAGTCGTTCGAAGGAGCGGCGGAGCTCCCAGTCGGTCACCGCGGTGTCGAAGGCTTGCAGCTCGACCCGCGCCATGTTGCGGTAGTGCGCGACGACCTCGTCACCGAAGGCCGCCTTGGCGATGGGGCTGTTCTCCCAGAGCTCGGCGGCCTCGCGCAGGCTCAGCGGGACGTGCTCGTAGTCGCCGGTGTAGGCGTTGCCGGTACACACTTCGGGGAGTTCGAGCTTGTGCTCGATGCCGTACAGGCCGGCCGCGACGAGGCCGGCGACCGCGAGGTGCGGGTTGACGTCGCCGCCGGGCAGCCGGTTCTCGAAGCGCATCGAGCGGCCGTGGCCGACGACGCGCAGGGAGCAGGTGCGGTTGTCGTGGCCCCAGGCGACGGCGGTCGGGGCGAACGAGCCGGGCTGGAAGCGCTTGTACGAGTTGATGTTCGGGGCGTAGAGCAGGGAGAAGTCCCTGAGCGCCGCGAGCTGTCCGGCGAGGAAGTGCTGCATGACCGGGGACATTCCGCCGGGTCCGTCGCCCGCCATGACGTTGCGGCCGGCCTCTTCGACGGACTGGAGCGAGAGGTGGATGTGGCAGGAGTTGCCCTCGCGCTCGTTGTACTTGGCCATGAAGGTGAGCGAGACGCCCTCCTGGGCCGCGATCTCCTTGGCGCCGGTCTTGTAGATGGCGTGCTGGTCGCAGGTGGTGAGGGCTTCGTCGTACTTGAAGACGATCTCGTGCTGGCCGGGGTTGCACTCGCCCTTGGCCGACTCGACGGTCAGGCCCGCCGCCGTCATCTCGTTGCGGATGCGGCGCAGCAGGGGCTCGATCCGGCCGGTGCCCAGCACCGAGTAGTCGACGTTGTACTGGTTGACCGGGACGAGATCGCGATAGCCCTGGTCCCAGGCCTGCTCGTAGGTGTCCTTGAAGACGATGAATTCCAGCTCGGTGCCCACATGCGCGGTGTAGCCGTGCTCGGCGAGCCGTTCCAACTGGCGGCGCAGGATCTGGCGGGGCGCGGCGACGACGGGTGAGCTGTCGGCGGGCCAGGCGAGGTCGGCGATGAGCATGGCCGTGCCGTCGTTCCACGGGACGCGGCGCAGCGTCGAGAGGTCGGGGCGCATGGCGAAGTCGCCGTATCCGCTGTCCCAGGAGGACATCGCGTAACCGTCGACGGTGTTCATTTCGGTGTCGACGGCGAGCAGGTAGTTGCAGCCTTCCGTGCCGTTCTCCAGGACGTCGTCGAGGAAGAACTGGGCGGCGAACCGCTTGCCCTGCAACCGTCCCTGCATGTCGGGGAAGGCCAGGACGACTGTGTCTATCTCGCCGCTCGCGATCAGGTCGCGCAGTTCCTGGAGTGCGAGCGGTGGTGTGCGGTCTGCCACGGAAAAGTCCTCCTTCGGTCAGCCGGAAGCCATAAGGTATTCCTGAAGACCATTGCTTGGGAAGGGGAAACCGCGACGTGGCGAGCGAAATCGATTCTGCGGACCGTCTGACGCCCGTGCTGCGGCCGGTGCGGGCCGGCAATGGGTTCGAGGAGGCGCTGGAGCAGATCCTCCAGGTACTGCGGCTCGGTCTGGTGCCCGCGGGCGAGCGGCTGCCTGCCGAGCGTGATCTCGCCGAGCGCCTGCGGATCAGCCGGGTCACGCTGCGCGAGGTCCTGAAGGTGCTGCAGGACCAGGGTCTGGTGGAGAGTAGACGCGGCCGCTACGGCGGTACGTTCGTCCTGCCCCGTCCGGACACCCCGGCGGGCGGCTCCGCCGGGGCAGAGCTGCGGCGGCGCCTGGAGTCGGTCGACGTGGAGGACGTCCTGCGGTTCCGCGAGGTCCTTGAGGTCGGCGCGGCCGGGCTGTGCGCGGCGCACGGGCTGACCGACGAGGGCGTACGGCGACTGCGCGCGGCGCTCGCCGCCACGCACGACGCGCCCCTGGACGACTACCGCAGGCGCGACACGCTGCTGCACCTGACGCTGGCCGAGCTGGCCGGGTCGCCGACGCTGACCGCGCAGTACGCCGCCGTGCGCGCGGACGTGAACGGCCTGCTGGACTGCATCCCGCTGCTCGTGCGCAACCTGGAGCACTCCCAGCAGCAGCACACCGCGCTGGTGGACGCGGTGCTCGACGGAGACGCGGACGGGGCGCGCGAGGTGATGCGCGAGCACTGCGGGGGCACGGCGGCGCTACTGCGGGGCTTCTTGACGTGAATCGGCCGCCCCGACCTGAACCGGCCGCCCCGATCCGCACAGGCCGCCTCGACGTGAACCGGCCACCGCCACGTCCGCGACATCCGTAACAGCGGGTTAACGCACAGGTCTTGCGCTGGGACCAGCCGAACCACAAAGGTATGGCATCCCACCATTGCACCCGAGGCAGGAGCGGCTCATGGCCGAGAGCACCGAATCGCGTACCCCACCGTCCGCATCCTCGGCCGGCTCCGGGGACTCCCCCGACGCCCTCTACCTGAAGCGGCGCGCGCTGCGCCGCGGCAGCGCCGGCTGGCTGCTGCTCACCGGTCTCGGAGTCGCGTACGTCGTCTCCGGTGACTTCTCGGGCTGGAACATCGGTCTTGCCGAGGGCGGCTTCGGCGGGCTCGCGATCGCCACCCTCCTGATGGGCGTGATGTACGCCTGTCTGGTCTTCGCGCTCGCGGAGCTGTCCGCGATCCTGCCCACCGCGGGCGGCGGCTACGGCTTCGCCCGGCGCGCGCTGGGCACCTGGGGCGGCTTCCTGACCGGCACGGCGATCCTCATCGAGTACATCCTGGCGCCGGCCGCCATCTCCATCTTCATCGGCGACTACGTCGAGTCGCTCAATCTTTTCGGCCTCGACGCGGGCTGGCCCGTCTATCTCGCCTGCTTCGCGATCTTCATCGGCATCCATCTGTGGGGCGTCGGCGAGGCGCTGCGCTTCAGCCTGGTGGTCACCGCCATCGCGGTGGCCGCGCTGCTGATCTTCGCGGTCGGCGCGTTCACCGAGTTCAGCGGCTCCAACCTCAATGACATCCCGGTCGACAAGGAAGCCTTCGGCTCCAACTCCTGGCTGCCTTTCGGCCTGCTGGGCATCTGGTCCGCCTTCCCCTTCGGCATGTGGTTCTTCCTTGGCGTCGAGGGGGTGCCGCTGGCCGCCGAGGAGGCAAAGGACCCGGTGCGCTCGATGCCGCGCGCCCTGTCGATCTCCATGGCCGTGCTGGCGCTGCTCGCCCTGGTCACGTTCTTCGCCGCGACCGGTGCGCGCGGCTCGGCGGCCATCCAGGACGCGGGCAATCCGCTGGTCGTGGCGCTCCAGGGCGACGGCGATCCCACGGCGCTCAGCCGGTTCGTGAACTACGCGGGCCTGGCGGGTCTCGTCGCCTCCTTCTTCTCGCTGATCTACGCGGGGTCCAGGCAACTGTTCGCGCTCTCCCGGGCCGGATATCTGCCCCGCTTCCTGTCTCTGACGAGCCGCCGCAAGGCCCCTTACCTCGGGCTGCTCATCCCCGGTGCGATCGGCTTCGCCCTTGCCGCCGGATCGGGCAACGGCGGGCGGATGCTCAACGTCGCCGTCTTCGGGGCGACGATCTCGTACGCCCTGATGGCCCTGTCGCACATCGTGCTGCGCCGCCGGGAGCCCGAACTGCCTCGCCCGTACCGCACACCCGGTGGCATTGTCACCTCTTCGGTGGCCTTCGTCCTGGCGCTGTCCGCGCTGGTGGCGACGTTCCTGGTGGACAAGGACGCGGCGTTCATCGCACTCGGCGTCTACGCCGTCGCTCTCGCCTACTTCGCGTTCTACAGCCGGCACCGGCTGGTGGCGGCGGCTCCCGAGGAGGAGTTCGCGGCGCTGGCCGCGGCCGAGGCCGAACTCGAACGCAAGTGACCCACGACTGACCCACGAACGACCGGAGGACCGTGCACGTGCCCGCCCCCAAGCCGCTGATCGGCATCAGCACCTATCTGGAACCGTCCGCCAAGTGGGGCGTGTGGGACCTGCCCGCCGCCCTACTGCCCGCCGGGTACCCCCGGCTCGTACAGGCGGCGGGCGCGATCGCGGTGATGCTGCCGCCCGACGAGACCGCGTCGGCCGCAGAGGTGGTGGCCCGGCTGGACGCGGTCGTCGTCGCGGGCGGGCCCGATATCGAGCCCGTACGGTACGGAGCCGAGCGCCACCCGCGTACCGGGCCGCCCGCACGGGAGCGAGACGCCTGGGAACTCGCCCTGATCGAGGCCGCGTTGGCGTCCGGTACCCCGCTGCTCGGGATCTGCCGGGGCATGCAGCTGCTCAATGTCGCCCTCGGCGGCACGCTCGTCCAGCATCTGGAGGGCCACATCGCGTCCGTCGGCGTCCTGGGCACGCACACCGTGCGGCCGGTGCCGGGCACGCTGTACGCGTCGATCGTGCCGAGGGACTGCGACGTACCGACGTACCACCATCAGGCCGCCGACCGGCCCGGCGACGGCCTGGTGGTGTCGGCGTACGCGACGGACGGCACCCCCGAGGCCGTCGAACTGCCCGGCGCCGCCTGGGTCCTCGGCGTCCAGTGGCACCCGGAGATGGGCGAGGACCTACGGGTGATGCAGGCCCTGGTCACGGCAGCCACGAACGGCCGGCCCACGCCCTGACCGACAACCTGCACCACTCCTCCGGCCGCGCCATCGACCCGCACACCCATTCCAACCGCCACAGTGGAGAGGTACGAGCGAGTCCGACGGCAGGAGGGAAACCGGCGTGACGACGGACGAGGCGCAGGCGCCCTTGCGGTGTCTGGTGACCGGAGCGAGCGGATACATCGGCGGGCGGCTGGTGCCCGAGCTGCTCGGGGCCGGGCACCAGGTGCGTTGCATGGCCCGCACTCCGGAGAAGCTGCGGGACTTCCCGTGGGCCGGGCAGGTGGAGACCGTACGCGGAGATGTGACCGACGCGGAGTCGACGGCCAGTGCGCTCAAGGGCATCGACGTCGCGTACTACCTGGTGCACGCGCTCGGCACCGGCCGCGGCTTCGAGGACACGGACCGCAGGGCGGCCAAGGTCTTCGCGGAGGAAGCGCGGGCGGCCGGCGTGCGGCGCGTCGTCTATCTGGGCGGGCTCACCCCGGCCCGGATCCCGGAGCGCGAGCTGTCCCCGCATCTGCGCTCCCGGACCGAGGTGGGCCGGATCCTGCTTGACTCCGGGGTGCCGACCGTCGTACTGCGGGCCGCGGTCATTCTCGGGTCGGGCTCGGCGTCCTTCGAGATGCTGCGGTATCTGACGGAGCGGCTGCCGCTGATGGTGACACCCAGCTGGGTACGGACCCGGATCCAGCCCGTCGCCGTCCGCGACGTGCTGCGCTGCCTGGTGGGCTGTGCGCGACTGCCGTCGGAGGTGAACCGGACGTTCGACCTCGGCGGTCCCGACGTCCTCACCTACCGCGACATGATGCAGCGGTACGCGCGCGCGGCCGGGCTGCCGCGCAGGCTGATCTTCCCCATTCCGGTGCTCACACCGGCGCTCTCCAGCCACTGGGTGGGGCTGGTGACGCCCGTACCCAGCTCCATCGCGCGCCCACTGGCCGAGTCGTTGCGCCACGAGGTGGTGTGCCACGAGAACGACATCGCGCAGTACGTTCCCGAGCCGCCGGGCGGTGCGATCGGCTTCGACCGGGCGGTCGAGCTGGCCCTCAAGCGCGTGCAGGAGGCGGATATCACCACCCGCTGGTCCTCCGCGTCGGTGGCCCACGCGCCGAGCGACCCGTTGCCCACCGACCCCGACTGGGCGGGCGGCAGCCTCTACACGGACTCCCGTGAGCAGACCGTCGACGCGTCGCCCGAGAAGCTGTGGCGAGTGGTCGAGGGCATCGGCGGCGAGAACGGCTGGTACTCCTTCCCGCTCGCCTGGGCCGTACGGGGCTGGCTGGACCGCCTGGTCGGGGGCGTCGGGCTGCGCCGCGGCCGCCGGGACGCGTCCCGGCTGCGCGTGGGCGACTCGCTCGACTTCTGGCGCGTGGAGGAGGTCGAGCAGGGCCGGCTGCTCAGGCTGCGGGCGGAAATGCGGGTGCCGGGGCTGGCCTGGCTGGAACTGCGGGTCGAGACGGACGAGAAGGGCCGGACGGTGTACCGGCAGCGGGCGCTGTTCCATCCGCACGGGCTGGCGGGGCACGCGTACTGGTGGAGCGTAGCGCCGTTCCACGGCGTGGTGTTCGGCGGGATGGCCCGCAACATCGCGGCGGCTGCGGTGCGGTGAGGGAGGGGCGGGTGGTTGGGTCACGTGACTCGTACGGTCACGGGGCTCGGCCCGTCACGCCATGCAGCTCGTACGGTCACGCGGCTCGGCCCATGACTTGGCTCGTCCCCTGACTTGGCTTGCGCGGTCACGGGGGTACGTCGCACGGGTGCGGGGCCACGCGGGTGCTTGACCACGGAACATGGCGCGGGTCGGCTCCTCCGGTCTACGCGGGATCTGCCCCGAAACCACGACGGGGCGGGCAGGGCCCGTGCATTCGCTCGCGCCTGCCCGCCCATGTCGTACTGCCGGTACGCGAACGCCCACGGGCGTACGCGCGCGGCCCCGAGCCAGGTCAGATGCGGCCGGCGAGGAGGCGGGTGATCGGGCCCCGGTTGCGCTGCTCCAGCTTGCGGCCCGCCGCGAACGACGCGGCGCCGATGGCCACCACGCCCGCACCGGCGCCCGCCACGAACGCCTTGCGGGTCTGAATCACCGTCCACGCGGTGGTCGCGGTCGACGCGACCTTGCCCGACGCCGACTCCAGGGCGTGGCGGCCCGCCTGGACACCCTTCAGTCCGGACAGCTTCGCGCTCTCGGCCGCTTCCATAGCCTTTCCTGCGGCGTCCTTGGCCTTCGAGACCGCGGCGTCGGCGTCGACCTTCGCGGCGGCACTGGAAAAGGTGGTCTTGGTGTTGTCGTCTTCAGTCATGGCCTGCGGGTAACCGCTCGGGGCGGTGGCAAACGGTCAGCCGCCCTCCCTTGCCGGGCGGGTGAGCGACAGCAGGTCGCGGGCGGGGCCCGTGGGGCGGGGCCCGGTCGGCCAGACCGCGCGCAGGTCACGGCTGAGCCGGACGCCATCGACCGGGATCTTGACGAGGCGGCGCGAGGCGAGCTCCTCCCCCAGCGCGAGCTCGCTCAGCACGCTGGGGCCCGCGCCGCTGACCGCGGCGGCCTTCACCGCGGTGGTGGAGGAGAGTTCCAGGAGGGGGTCGGCGAGGCCGCCGTGCCCGGCCAGGGCGGCGTCCAGGACCTGGCGGGTGCCCGAGCCGCGTTCGCGGAGGATGAGATGAGCCTCGGCCAGTTCCCGCGCGGCCACCGGGCGGCGGCGCCGGGCCCAGGGGTGGGTCGGTGCCGCGACCACCACGAGCCGGTCGTGGCCGATGACGACGCCGTCGAGCCCGTCCGGCACGGCCAGGCCCTCGACGAAGCCCAGATCGGCCTCGCCGCTCAGCAGCCGCTGCGCGACCGCCGCGGAGTTGCCAGCGAGCAGCGAGACCGCGGTGCCGGGGCGCTGGCCGCTCAGGGCGATCAGCCAGCCGGGCAGCAGGTACTCGGCGATCGTCATGCTGGCCGCGACCCGCAGCCGCGAGTCCCGCCGTCCGCGCAGCGCCTGCGCGCCCGCGTCGAAGGCCTCGGCCGCCTCCACGACCTGCCGGGCCCAGTCGGTGACGAGGGCGCCCGCGTCGGTGAGCCGGGAGCCGCGGGGTGAGCGGTCCACCAGGGCGACGCCGAGCCGGCGTTCCATCGAGCGGATACGGCTGCTCGCGGCGGGCTGGGTGATGCCGAGCTCGCGCGCCGCCCGCCCGAGGCTGCCGAGCCGGGCGACGGCGAGCAGCAGCTCCATGGAGCCGAGATCGGGCACCCGGTGCGCGAGCGGCGGCCGGTCGCCGGAGCCCGGGTGGTTGTCCGCCCCGTCCGCCGATGCGGACGGAGGCCGAGCACTCCCGGGACCGTGGCCGTGGCCGTGGCCGAGCCCTGAGCCGGGACCGGGACCCGACCCGAGAGCAGGAGCCGAGCCGGGACCGCGGGCGGATCCTGATCCCATGTCCGAGCCGGGACCGGGAGCCGAACCCGCCCCCACCTCCGAACCCGAACCCGACTCCGAGCCCGGCTCCGGCTCCGAGCCCATCGCGTCACCGAAGTCCTGGTATTCGCCGAAGCCTGGGTGAGTCATAAAACCAGCTTATGACCCCATACAAGAATCGTCCCTGGTGGGGGCCGCTCCCGCCGAGGAGGGTGGTCGTATGGCCATCTCCGCGCAGCCCCACCCCCTCCTCACGGCCACCCGCCCGCGCCGCCCGGCCCTGCGCCATCTCGGCCCCAACTGGTACGCCACCGTCATGGGCACCGCCGTCGTCGCCAACGCCGGCGCCGCGCTGCCCGTCGACGCACCCGGTCTGCGCGCGGCGTACACGATGGTCTGGGCGCTGTCCGTCCTGATGCTCATGGCCCTCCTCGCGGCCCGCGCCGGCCACTGGGCCCACCACGGCGACCAGGCCAGGACGCACCTCCTCGACCCGGCCGTCGCCCCGTTCTACGGGTGTCTGGCGATGGCGCTGCTCGCGGTCGGCGGCGGTACGGCGGCGGTCGGCGGGGAAGTCGTCGGCGCCGGAGCGGCCCTGGCGGCCGCCGCGGCGCTGTGGTGCGCGGGAACGGCCGTCGGCCTGGCCGCCGCCGTCGCGATCCCGTACCTCATGGTCGTACGTCACCGGGTCGACCCCGCCGCCGCCTCACCGGTGTGGCTGCTGCCGGTGGTCTCGCCGATGGTTTCCGCCGCGCTCGGCCCGCAGCTGATCCCGCATCTGCCCGAGGGGCAGTGGCGCGAGGCGATGCTGCTGGCCTGTTACGCGATGTTCGGGCTCAGCCTGCTGGCCACGCTGCTGATGCTGCCGCTGATCTTCTCCCGCCTCGTCCATCACGGCCCGCTGCCGCTCGTCCTGACACCGACGCTCTTTCTCGTCCTGGGGCCCCTCGGTCAGTCGACCACGGCCGTCAACACGCTCGCGGATGTCGCACCGGGCGCGATAGGGGCGCCGTACGCGCACGCACTCGGCGCGTTCGCCGTGCTCTACGGCGTGCCGGTGATGGGGTTCGCGCTGCTGTGGCTGGCGCTCGCCGTCGCTCTGGTGGTCCGCGCGGTCCGCGACGGAATGACCTTCGCGATGACGTGGTGGGCCTTCACCTTCCCCGTCGGTACCTGCGTGACGGGCGCCGCGGGGCTCGCCCGCCACACCGGGCTCGACGCCTTCACCTGGCTGGCCGTCGCGCTGTATGCCGCGCTCGTCACGGCGTGGGCGGTGGCTTCGGTCCGTACGCTGCGCGGTCTGCTCGGCGGAGCGCTGCTCGCAGCACCGCCGGTGCTTCGGCCAATGACGGCCCGTACCACGTGAGGTGCCGGCCGCTGACGAGCGCCGCGGGCAGCCCGGGGAAGGCCTCGGGCCCGTCGTCGGCCGTGAAGCGGTAGGGCTCGTCCGGCAGCACCACCAGGTCGGCCCCGGCCGCGCGCAGCTCGTCGAGCGGGATGCGCGGATAGCGCTCGACGTGCCCGGCGTAGCGGTGGTCGACGCCGAGGCGGGCCAGCAGGTCCCCGGCGAAGGTGTCGCGGCCCAGGACCATCCACGGCCTGCGCCAGATCGGCACGACCGCCGTCAGCCGCCGCGCGGGGGCCGCTTCGCCCCACGCCTCCCCGGCGGCGTCGAGCCAGGCCGGGCGGGAGCGCAGCCGGCAGCCTTCGACCAGGACCCGTTCCAGCTCCGTCAGGGCCTCCGGCAGGTCGCGGACGACGGTGACCATGACCGTGAGGCCCGCCTGCCGCAGCGCGGCGAGATCCGGCTCCCGGTTCTCCTCCTCGTTGGCGATGACGAGGTCGGGGGCGAGCCGCACGATCGCTTCGACGTCCGGGTTCTTGGTGCCCCCGATGCGTACGACATCCAGCTCCGCCGGGTGGCTGCACCAGTCGGTGGCGCCGACGAGCAGCCCCGGCGCGCTCACGGCCACGGCCTCGGTCAGCGACGGCACCAGCGAGACGACGCGCACGGCGGCCCGGTCAGCCGCTGTGGCCGACGGTGCCGGCCGCCGCGACGATCAGGATGCGGGTGCCCGGCTCGGTGGCGCGCCAGCGGTGCCGTACGCCGCCGGACAGGAAGAGCGTGTCGCCGCGCTCCAGCAGGTACGCCCGGCCTTCCGCCTCCACCTCGGCGGCGCCGTCGGCGATGTACATCAGCTCGTCGCCGTGGTGCTGAAATTCGCGGCGGGCGTCCTGTTCGCCGGTGTACTCGGTGGCCTTCAGCTGATGCCGGCCGCGCACCACGCACCGCACCCCGTCGGAGTCCCCGACGTCGTCGGTGGCCCGTACGACATCGACCATGAGCCCCGAGTCGGCCGCCGCGATCAGGTCGCCCACCGTGGTCTTCAGCGCCTCGGCCACCCGCTCCAGTGAGCGCGTGCTGGGGCGGGCCCGCTCGTTCTCGACCTGGCTGAGGAACGGCACCGACAGTCCACTGCGGGCCGAGACCGTGGCAAGGGTGAGTTCCAGGGCTTTGCGACGCCTCCGGACGGCCGTACCGACCCGAAGGGTTTCCTTGTCGTCCATCGCTCCGGCTCCCTCCCTGGCTCGCGGTCCGAACCGGCTGAGTGAAGCCTACGCAGCTTCACGCGACGGTTTCGTACATACGTCAGGGAAGGTTTTCCCCGTCGGGCGGGACAAAGAACGCGAGGGGTGGCATCACCCTGTGGTGATGCCACCCCTCGGTGGTGTCGCGTACGGCGGCGAACGGTCAGCCGGCCGCCGGCGTCATCTTCTCCGCGATGCCCGGATTTTCCTTCATCCAGGCCTTCACGGCTTCTTCCTCGTGCCCTGCGCCGCGCTTCCGGATCTCGTTCTCCAGGCCGCCGAGCTGCTCCTCGGACAGCTTGAACTTCTTGAACCACTCCGTCAGCCGCGGGTAGTTCTTCGGGAACTCCTTGTTGCCGATGATGTGCAGCCGGTCACCTTCGCCGAAGAGCTTCTTCGAGTCCTTGAGCTTGGTCATCTTGAACTCGTTGTACGCCCAGTGCGGGGTCCACAGGAGCACCGCGACGGGCTCCTTCTTGGCGTACGAGCGCTTCAGCTCGGCCAGCATGCCGGGCGTGGAGCCGTCGACGACCTTGTACTCCTTGTCCAGGCCGTAGCCGGGCAGGACGTTGGTCTTGAGGTTCTCCATCGTCGCGGTGCCGGGCTCGATGCCGATGATCCGGCCCTTGAACTTGTCGCCCTTGCCCTTGAGGTCCTCGAGCGTCTTGACGTCCTTGACGTACGAGGGGACGGCGACCTCGATCGATGTCGGCCCGTACCAGGACCCGATGTCGGTCAGCTTGTCGCCGTACTTGTCCCAGTAGTTCTTCTGCGTGTACGGCAGCCAGCCGTCCAGCTGGACGTCGAGCTGGCCGCGTGACATCGCCGCGTACATCGGACCGACCTCGAACTGCTTGAGGTTGATCTTGTAGCCGCGCTCCTCCAGCACCGCCTTCCACAGGTACGTGGCGGCGATGTCCTCCTCCCAGGGGAACCAGGCCATCCCGACGGCGCGGTCGCGCTCGTCCTTGCCGTTCGCGGCCTTGGGCGTCTTGGCGACCGGGACCCACTTGTCGAGGAGGTCCGGGTTGTCTTTGAGCCAGGCGCGGACGGCCTCCTGCTCCTTGCCCTTGCCGGTCGTCTGGATCTTCGATTCAAGGTCCGTGAGCTGCTTCTCGGTCATCTTGAAGTTCTTGATCCACTTGGCGACCGCGGGGTTCTCCTGGGAGAAGCCCTTGCGCGCCAGGGTGTGCACACCGTCGCCCTTGCCCCAGCTGCCCTTGGGGTCCTTGAGCTTCTTCAGGTCGAAGTCGCTGTACGCCCAGTGCGGCGACCACAGCGTGGTGACGATGGGTTCCTTCTTGGCGTACGCGCGCTTCAGCTCGGCCAGCATCGCGGGCGTGGAGCCGTCGATGACCTCGAACTCACCCTCCAGGCCGTAGTCCTTGAGGACCTTGTCCTTGAGGAGCCCCATCATTCCGGCGCTCGGCTCAATGCCGATGATTTTGCCCTGGAACTTGCCGGACTTGCCCTTGAGGTCCGCGAGGGAGTCGACGCCCTTCACGTACGAGGGGACGCTCAGCTCCAGCGAGGTCGGGCCGAACCACGGGCCCATGTCCTCGAGCTTGTCCTGGTACTTCTTCCAGTACTTCTCGTGGGTGACCGGCAGCCACGAGTCCGTCTGCAGGTCAATCTGGCCGGCCGCCTGGCCGGTGTAGAGCGAGCCGGCCTCGTACTGCTTGGTGTCGACCTCATAGCCGCGCTGCTCCAGCATTTCCTTCCAGAGGAAGGTGGAGGCGATGCCCTCGTCCCACGGGATGTAGCCCATGGAGATCTTCTTGCCCTGGCCGACGTTCGAGGAGTCGGCGACGGACTTGGTGGAGGAGCCGCCGAAGAGGCCCATGCCGCCCGCGACCAGCGCGAGAATGACAACGCCCGCGATGGCGACGACCGGCTGCGGCCGGTAGCTCCAGATCTTCGAACCGCTGGACAGGGCCTGCTCCTTGGCGAGCGCGCGTCGGCCGAGCGGGGAGACCTGGTTGCCGAGCGCACCGGTCATCCGGTCGAGGTACATGGCCATGATGACGATGGACAGGCCGGCTTCGAAGCCGAGACCCACGTCGATGTTGCCGAGCGCCCGGTAGACGGCGCCACCGAGGCCGCCGCCGCCGACCATGCCGGCGATGACCACCATGGACAGGCCCAGCATGATGACCTGGTTGATGCCGGCCATGATCGTCGGCAGGGCGAGCGGGAGCTGGACGCGCAGCAGGGTGTTGCGCGGCGTCGTGCCGAAGGCCTCGGCGGCCTCGACCAGATCACCGTCGACCTGGCGGATGCCGAGCTCGGTCATCCGGACGCCGGGGGGCAGCGCGAAGATGATCGTCGCGACGATGCCGGGGACCGCGCCGACGCCGAAGAAGATGACGCCGGGGATCAGATACACCATGGCCGGCATGGTCTGCATGAAGTCCATGACGGGCCGGGTCACGGCGCTGACGGTCTTGGACCGCGAGGACCAGATGCCGAGCGGAATCGAGATCGCCAGGATGATCACGGTGGAGACGAGTACGAGCGACAGGGTCGACATCGCGTCGTCCCACAGTTCGACCGAGTCGATCAGCGCGAATCCGGCGAAGGCCAGCACACCGGCGGTCAGGCCGCGCAGCCACCAGGCGATGACGGCGAAGATTCCGGCGAGGAGCAGCGGCTCGGGCGCGGTGAGCGCGCCGGACACGGCGTCGTGCAGGCCGCCGACGACAGCGGTGATCGCGTCGAACAGCCAGGTGAAGTTCTCGATGAGCCACTCGACACCACTGTCGACCCACTCACCCAGGGGGAACCTAGGCACCGGCGATCACCTTGCTCACGGAGTTGACGCTCATGGGGACGACGGTCTCGGCGGCGGCCTTCGGCGCGTCGCTCGGAGTCATCGGCTCCCCCAGTACGGCGAGCAGCCGCGACCGCGGTACGACGCCGGTCAGCCTGCCCTCGGCGTCGATGACGGCGACAGGCGCGCTGCTGGCGGAGCAGGGGGTGAAGAGTTCGATGATCGGGGTGTCCGCGGTGACGGTGGCGGCCGCGGCCTTCAGGACGTCATCGGCGGTACGCAGCTCCACGCCCTCGTCGGTCTTCGTACCGAAGGCGGTGTCGGGGTCGGCCATGATGGCGCCCGCGGTGAGGACCCTGGAGCGGTCCACGTCCTGGGTGAAGGAGGCGACATAGTCGTTGGCGGGGGTGACGAGGATGTCCTCGGCGGTGCCCATCTGGACTATTCGCCCGTCGCGCATGACCGCGATGCGGTCGCCGAGGCGCATGGCCTCGTTGAGGTCGTGGGTGATGAAGACGATGGTCTTCTTCAGCCGCTTCTGGAGTTCGAGGAGCTGGTCCTGCATGTCACGGCGGATCAGCGGGTCGAGGGCGCTGAACGACTCGTCCATGAGCAGCAGGTCGGCGTCGGTGGCCAGCGCGCGGGCGAGGCCCACGCGCTGCTGCATCCCGCCGGACAGCTCGTCGGGCCAGGACTTCTCCCAGCCCTTGAGGCCGGCGAGTTCCAGGGCCTCGGTGGCGCGCTTCAGGCGCTCCTCGCGGGGTATGCCCTGTACTTCGAGGCCGTAGCCGACGTTCTCCAGGACACTGCGGTGCGGGAACAGCGCGAAGTGCTGGAAGACCATGCTGATCTTCGAAGAACGAACGCCGCGCAGCTCCGACGGGCTCAGCGCGGTGAGGTCCTGGTCGTCGAAGAGCACCCGTCCGGCGGTCGGCTCGAGCAGTCCGTTGAGCATGCGCAGCAACGTGGACTTGCCTGATCCGGACAGACCCATGACAACGAATATCTGCCCTGGCTCCACGGTGAACGTGGCGTCGATCACCGCGGCGGTCGTACCCTCGGCCCGCAGCTCGTCACGGTCGGCTCCACTTTCGAGCTTCCGAACCGCGTCTTCGGGTCGTTTGCCGAACACCTTGTACAAGTGCTCAGCCTGCAGCCTGGACACATACACCTCACGCGTTGAACTGAAAACGGCCCATCACCCCCGGTCGGCGGGCCGTCGAGCGGCACGGATTCGGCCCGTTTCACCCATCAAGAAGTTGAAACCAAAATGGGGTCCGCTCCGACGCGGCACCTGCCCGTGCTTACACAGGCCAAACACAAGAGTGATCCACTTCACGCCGTCGCCTCTTGTGTCGCGTACGGCATCATCGGAGGGTGACGCGACGCCTGATGCTCCTCGACACCGCTTCCCTCTACTACCGGGCCTATTTCGGGGTTCCCGACACCGTCCGCGCCCCCGACGGCACGCCCGTCAACGCCGTGCGCGGACTGCTCGACTTCATCACCCGGCTCGTTCAGGACCACCACCCCGACGACCTCGTGGCCTGCATGGACGCCGACTGGCGGCCGCAGTGGCGGGTCGAGCTGATCCCGTCCTACAAGGCGCACCGGGTGGCCGTGGAGACCGAGACGGGCCCCGACGAAGAGGCCACCCCGGACACGCTCGCACCGCAGGTGCCGATCATCGAGGCGGTGCTCGACGCTGTCGGCATCGCCCGGGTCGGTGTCGCTTCGTACGAGGCGGACGATGTGATCGGCACGCTCGCGGGTCGCGCGACGGGGCCGGTGGACATCGTCACCGGCGACCGCGACCTCTATCAGCTGGTCGACGACGCCCGCGGGGTGCGGGTGCTCTACCCGCTCAAGGGGGTCGGCGAGCTCCAGATCACCGACGAGGCGTGGCTCCGTGAGAAGTACGCGGTGAACGCGTCGGGGTACGTCGACTTCGCGCTGCTGCGCGGCGACCCGAGCGACGGACTGCCCGGCGTCCCCGGTATCGGCGAGAAGACCGCGGCCAAGCTGCTCGACGCGTACGGGGACCTGGCCGGGATCATGACCGCCGTCGGTGACCCGGCGTCGAGGCTGACACCGTCGCAGCGCAAGCGGCTGGACGAGTCGCGGGACTATGTCGCGGTCGCGCCCAAGGTCGTGCGCGTGGCTTCCGACGTGCCGCTGCCCGAGTTCGACCCGGCGCTGCCGTCCGAGCCGCTCGATCCGGAGCTGCTCGACGCGCTGGCGGACCGGTGGGGGCTCGGCGGCGCCCTGAAGCGGCTGCTCTCCACTCTGCGGAACTAGAGTGCTAACTTAGGCAAGCCTAACCAGACCAGCGTCAGGGGAGAACCACCGTGGCAGAACGACCGGCCCGCAAGACACCGCAGGTTCACGAGGCACAGGTGACGCGCACCGAGCGGATCACCCCGCACATGGTGCGGGTCGTCCTCGGCGGTGAGGGCCTGGCCGGCTTCACCGTGGGCGAGTTCACCGACCACTACATCAAGGTGCTCTTCCCGGCCGCGGACGTGACCTACCCGGAGCCCTTCGACATGGCCCGCATCCGGGAGGAGTTCCCGTCGGAGCAGTGGCCGGCCACCCGTGCGTACACCGTGCGGAGCTGGGACGCGACCGCGCGCGAGCTGGCCGTCGACTTCGTGGTGCACGGCGACGAGGGCCTGGCGGGGCCGTGGGCCGCGCTGGTCCGGCCCGGCGAGACGGTACGTTTCCTCGGCCCCGGCGGCGGCTACGTCCCGGACGCGGCTGCCGACTGGCACCTGCTGGTCGGCGACGAGAGTGCGCTGCCCGCGATCGCCGCTTCGCTGGAGCGGATGCGCGCCGGAGCTGTGGTGCGCGCCTTCGTGGAGGTGGCGAACGCCGAGGAGGAGCAGAAGATCGTCACGCCCGACGGCGTCGAGGTCACCTGGCTGCACCGCGGCGACAGCCCGGTGGGCGACAGCCTGATCGCCGCCGTGCGCGGTCTCGACTTCCCCGCGGGGGACGTCCAGGCGTTCGTGCACGGTGAGGCGGGCTTCGTGAAGGACCTCCGCAGCCATCTGCGCATCGACCGGGCGATCCCGCGCGAGCGGCTCTCCATCTCCGGCTACTGGCGCCTGGGCCAGGACGACGACGCCTGGCGCGCGGCGAAGCGCGAGTGGAACGAGCAGGTGGAGCGCGAGCAGGAGAGCGCGGCCTGACCCGGCGCACCCGCCCACCCACGGACCCCCGGCTGCTCAGCCGGGGGTCCGTTCGTCGCCGTGCAGACGGGCGGGCTCGTCCGTCTGCGCCATCCCGCGCGTCGAGGCGATACAGCGCCGTTTCCATGCGCTGTGGAACCATCTCCACAACAATCCGGACCCGGACCAATCCAAGGCAGCCGCGGCTCCGAATACGTCGTGAAGCCCGTCCTGGGCCTGGTCCACACCTGGAGGAACGTCGCGTGAAAGAAGCCGTGCACATCGGGGGCATCGCCTCGGCGGGGCCTGATCTGCAGGAATTGCTCGGCATGGTGGCCCGCGGTGACCGCGATGCCTTCAGCGAGGTCTACGACGCGGTCTCCGGGCCCGTCATGGGCCTGGTGCGCGCCGTGCTCCGCGACCCCGCCCAGTCGGAGGAAGTCACCCAGGAGGTGCTGATCGAGCTGTGGCGGACCGCCGCCCGCTTCCAGCCCACCAGGGGCTCCGCCATGACCTGGGTGCTCACCCTCGCCCACCGGCGAGCCGTGGACCGGGTGCGCTCGGCCCAGGCATCGTCGGACCGGGAGCACCGGGCGGCGCTGCTGGACCGCACGCCGGCGTTCGACGAGGTCACCGAAGAGGTCGAGAGCCGCCTCGAACGTGAACAGGTGCGGCGCTGTCTGCGTACTCTCACCGAACTGCAACGGCAGTCGGTGACGCTCGCTTATTACCGGGGGCTGGCCTACAGGGAAGTCGCCGAACTACTGGCCGTACCACTCGGCACGGTCAAGACACGACTGCGCGACGGACTCATCCGGCTGCGCGACTGCCTGGGGGTCAGCACATGAGCACGGCGGAACTGCATACGCTGACCGGCGCCTACGCGCTGCACGCACTGGCTCCCGATGAGCGCACGGAATTCGAGCGGCACCTGGAGGACTGCCCGGCCTGCGCCCAGGAGGTCGCCGAACTGACCGCCACGGCGGCCCGACTGGGTCTGGCCATGACCCGGACGCCACCCGCCACGCTCAAGGGCCAGGTGATGCGGCAGATCTCCACCGAGCGCCAGGAGCCCCCCAGAGTCCCGAGGCCCGTCCCGGCGACCGGCGCACGCCGGGCGCGCGTGCTGCCCCGCTTCGCACTGGCCGCCTGTCTGGCCGCTGCCGCCTCGTTCGGGGGGATCGCGGTGTGGCAGAACCAGGAGGCCCGTGACGCACAAACCCAGGCCCAGCAGTCGCAGCGCCAGGCCGAGGCACTGGCCACGGTGCTCGCCGCGCCGGACGCCAAGGTCAGCACCGGAAAGCTGACGGACGGTGCGACCGGCACCGTGGTCGTCTCACGCGACCGCAACAAGGCGGCCTTCCTGGCCTCCGGGATGCCCAAGCCGCCCAGCGGCAAGGTCTACCAGCTGTGGTTCAACGACAAGGGCACCATGCGCTCGGCCGGTCTGATGGACCTCGCGTCCTCCTCCGGCGGCGTGCTGATGGACGGGCCCGTCGACGCGGCCTCCGGCATGGGCATCACGGTCGAGCCCGCGGGAGGCTCGCCCGAACCGACCTCCGATCCGCTGGCCCTGATGAACTTCCCCGCGTAACCAGCCGTCCGGGCTGCGGAGCGGCACGGCAGAACAGCGCGAAGAACGAAAAGGAACCCCTCATGAGTGTCGCCGTGGTGCTCTTCACCTCCGATCTGCGCGTGCACGACCAGCCGGTACTGCGGGCCGGCCTGCGCGCAGCGGACGAGGTCGTCCCCCTCTTCGTCCTGGACCCGGGCGTGCGCAAGGCGGGCTTCGACGCCCCCAACCGCAGCGCCTTCCTGGCCGATTGCCTGGCCGGCCTGGACGGCGCGCTGCGCGAGCGGGGCGGGCGGCTGGTGGTCCGGGCGGGCGACGTGGTGGAGCAGGTCTGCCGGGTGGTGACGGAGAGCGGGGCGCGGGAGGTGCACGTCGCGGCGGGCGTGAGCGGCTACGCGCTGCGCCGGGAGGAGGCACTGCGCACCGCCCTGGAGCCCCTGCGGTGCGCGCTCCTTGTGCACGACGCCGTGATCACGGCGCTGCCGCCGGGGCAGGTCACCCCGGCGGGCCGTGACCACTTCGCCGTGTTCACGCCGTACTTCCGCAAGTGGGAGGCGGCCGGGACACGCGAGACCCTGGCCGCTCCGCGCACCGTGCGGGTCCCGGAGATCGCCGGCCGCCCGCTGCCCCCACGCGACGCCGTCACCGGGGTCTCCCCGGGGCTGGTGCTGGGCGGTGAGCGCCAGGGCCGGGCCCTGCTGCGCGGCTGGCTGGCGGACGCCGTCACGGCGTACGAGGAGCGCCACGACGACCTGCCCGGCGACGCCACTTCGCGGCTATCGCCCTACCTCCACTTCGGGTGCCTGTCGGCGGCCGAGCTGGTCCACCGGGCGCGGAGCAAGGGCGGCCCTGGCGCGGATGCCTTCGTACGGCAGCTGGCCTGGCGGGACTTCCACCACCAGGTCCTCGCGGCCCGCCCGGCCGCCTCTTGGGCCGACTACCGCACACGCGGCGACCACTGGCGTGCGGACAAGGACGAGATCTCCGCCTGGCAGGAGGGCCGCACCGGGTATCCGGTGGTGGACGCGGCCATGCGCCAGTTGCTGCACGAGGGCTGGATGCACAACCGGGGCCGGCTGCTGGTGGCGAGCTTCCTGACCAAGACCCTGTATGTGGACTGGCGGATTGGCGCCCGCCACTTCCTGGGCCTCCTGGTGGACGGGGACCTGGCGAACAACCAGCTCAACTGGCAGTGGGCGGCGGGCACCGGCACCGACACCCGCCCCAACCGCATCCTCAATCCGCTCACCCAGGCCAAGCGCTTCGACCCCCGCGGCGACTACGTACGACGCTGGGTTCCCGAGCTGGCCGAGCTCGCGGGTGCGGCCGTCCACCAGCCGTGGAAGCTCCCCGCGCCCGACCGCGCCCGCCTCGGCTATCCGGAGCCGATCGTGGACCTCGCGGACGGCCGGAGCAGGTTCGAGCAGGCACGCGGACTGGGCTGACGCCACGGGCGAATTATTCGCTCGGTGGTACGAGAAGTAATTCCTTCGAGGGAACGACCAATCCGAGGGCGGCCCGGCCCCGAATAACGGGTGTGAGCCAAGATCAGGAAGTTCCGGCAGCACGGGGCGGCGCCCCGGGCAGGACCGCGCGCCCGGCGCGTGTCCGCCCCGCCGCTCCGGGCGGATCAGCCGGGGACTTCCGATGCGCGAGGACCGGCGCGAAGCCGTCCTCGCAGGGCGACCGGCCGACCAGCCGGACACCCGCTCGCCGCACGGCACGAGCGAGGTACAGGTGCGGGCCGGCAGCAGGTGGTCCCCCGTGACATAGGCCCACCGGCCACGCGCCACCGCACCTCACGTTCCGTACACACACCACCCCCTCAAGGAGTACGTCATGAACACCACTCGCTTCCAGCGCATCGCCCTCGCCGTCGTCGGCGCCGCAGTTCTTCCGCTGTCGCTGACGGCCTGCTCCAGCGACGACGGCAAGGACACCAAGGCCGACTCCACCCCGACGGCCGCCGAGGAGAAGTCGACTCCCCCCGCCGACGACGCCGCCATGACGGACAAGCCCTTCGGCCCCGCCTGTGCGGGTGTCCCGGCCGACGGCGCCGGCAGCTTCGACGGCATGGCCAAGGACCCGGTCGCCACCGCAGCGTCGAACAACCCCGAGCTGTCCACCCTGGTCACCGCCGTCAAGAAGGCCGGCCTGGTCGACACGCTGAACAACGCCAAGAACATCACGGTGTTCGCGCCGACCAACGCCGCCTTCGCGAAGATCCCGAAGGCCGACCTGGACAAGGTCCTCGCCGACAAGGCCACCCTCACCAAGATCCTCACCTACCACGTCGTCGGTGAGAAGCTCGCTCCCAAGCAGCTCGAGAAGGGCACCTACCCCACCCTCGAGAAGAGCACCCTGGCCACTGCAGGCTCGGGCGAGTCCTACACCGTGAACGACACCTCCAAGGTCGTCTGCGGCAACGTCCCCACCGCCAACGCCACGGTTCACATCATCGACACCGTCCTGATGCCCAAGTAGTAGCCGACGCCCAGCCATCAGGCCGAAGCGGCCTTGATGCCGGAGCAACCGGCCCGCGACGCATCGCTGCCCCATCCCCCTTACGCCTGCCCGGTGAACCTGACGGACCGGGCGGGCCGGGTGGTGGGGACAGTCGTCGGTTCGGCGGTCGGGGACGCGCTGGGCGCGCCCTTCGAGTTCGGACTCGCGGGTGCGCTCTCCGAGCGCTTCCCCGACGGCGTCGCCACGATGTGCGGGGGCGGCGGCTGGGACCCCGGCGAGGCCACCGACGACACACAGATGGCGGTGCTCGTCGGAGAGTCCCTGCTGGAGTGCGACGGTCTGCGACTGCCGGACGTCTTCCGGCGGTTCCAGCGCTGGGCCGCCGGCGACCCAAGGACATCGGGCTCCAGACGGAGGACGTCCTGACCAACGGCGAGCCGTGGGACTTCGCGACCGCGCCGCATTTCCAGCTCAACGGGCGGCCCGCGGGCAACCGTTCGCTGATGCGGGCCGCCACCTCCGCCGTGTACTTCGCCGGTGCGGGCCAGGAAGCCACGATGGGCGCCGCCCGGAGCATCGCGGCCCTCACCCACGGGGATCGCGCGGCCTGGGAAGGCACCGCGATCTTCCACGACTTGGTACGAGTCGCCCTGGACGGCGCCGGTCCGCTCGCCGCCGTCCAGGGCGCTCTCGCGCGCGTCCACCCGGATTCACCGCGCCCGGTGGTCCACCGTGCTCGCGCCGGGCTGGCATCCGGACGACGCCACCGAGTTCAACGGCGCGGTCTGGCCGTGCCTGGGCTCCGCGCTGTGGGCGCTGCGCACGACCGGCGGCTCGAGGACGCGCTGTGCGCCGCGATCGACCTGGGTGGGGAACGGACACGGTGGCGGCGGTCACGGGCGGCCTCGCGGGCGCGGTGTACGGCGCCTCGGCCGTCCCGGAACGGTGGACCGGCCCGCTCCATGTGCCGCTGCCCGGGTACGACGGGCGCGTGCTGCGCGCCGCGGATCTCGCCGAGCACCCGCTCCAGCTCCTCGGCCAGTGCCGCCCGCACCCGCGGATCGCGCGCGAGCAGATACCAGGCACACACCAGCGTGCTGCTGGTCGTCTCGTGCCCGGCGATGTACAGGGTGACGGTCTCGTCGCGGATCTCGTCGTCCGAGAGGCGGGCTCCGGTCTCGTCCTGCGCGGCGAGCAGCCGGCTCAGCAGGTCGGGCCGTTCGCCGTCGCCGCTCCGGTGCCGCTCGACCACCTGGGCGACCTCCGCGTCGATGACCGCTGCGGCCCGGTTGATACGGGCCCGCCCCGGCGTCGGCACCCAGTCGGGCAGCAGGGCGCCGATCCCGCTGAACTCCGCGCCTATCTCCTGCTGCGCCACATCCATCGCCCGGCCGATCGCCTCGGCGTCGGCCGCGGTGCCCGCGCCGAAGACGGTGCGTACGGCGATCCGCTGGGTCAGGACGGCCATCTCGCGCTTGATGTCGACGCGTTCACCGTCCGACCAGCCGTCCGCGAGCTCAACGGCGCACTCCGTCATGGTGGTCGCGTAGGACCGTACCTGCTTGGGGCGGACCGAAGGCTGCACCAACGACCGCTTGCCCCGCCAGTCGGGGCCACGGGCCACGATCACCCCATTGCCCATCAACGTCCGGAAGGCGATGCCCAGTTCGGGCTGGTCGAAGCTCCGCTCGACCTCGGTGATCAGCTCACCGACGAGCTGCGGATCGGCGACAAACAGACACGGCGTGCGGCCGAACCGCCACCGCACCAGGTCCCCGTACCTCCGCAGCCGCTCGAAGAAGGCCAGCGGGTTCTTACCGAACTGCGCCAGGTTGCCGAGGAACGGCAGCCCGCGCGGCCCCGGCACGGTCCGGTACTCCTGCGGCTGTACGTCGACGGCCGCACCGGCGTCCGTGGTCATGTTGGGGTCTCCCCTGCTCGGATGGCGCGCAGTGGGTGCTGCGCGCGACTGACCCCATCGAAGCCGACGGGTCCGACACGCCACCAGCCCCTGTGGACAACTCCACCGGCCGGATGGCTGGTTGACGCCCGCCTCCGGACAAAAACGCCGGTGCGCCGCCCCCGAAAAGAGGGACGGTGCACCGGCGTTCCGCAACTTCCGGTCGGCCTCAGCCCACCGACGAGTACGCGACGACGCCGCGCAGCACGGCTTCGACGGCCTTGCGAGCGTTCTTCGCGACCGTACTGCCGTCGTGCGGCGCTGCCGCCGCGACCTGGCCCAGCACATCGATGACCTGCTTGCACCAGCGGACGAAGTCGCCGGCCGGCATCTCGGCCTCGCGCAGCACTTCGTCGAGCCCCTTCCCTGAGGCCCACATGAACACCGCCCAGGCGAAGCCGAGGTCAGGTTCGCGCTGCCCGACCCCCTCCGTCTGGTTGATCTCGAAGTCCTCCTCCAGGGCGTCGAGCCTGCCCCAGATGCGGACCATTTCCGCCATGGCGGACTTCGCGGGACCGGTGGGCAGCTTGGGCGCGACCGCGTCGTCCGACTGCCGCGCCTCGAAGACCAGGGCCGAGACGCACGCGGCCAGTTCGGCCGGGCTGAGTCCCTCCCACACACCCTCGCGCAGGCACTCCGAAGCCAGCAGATCGAGCTCGCCGTACAGCCTGGCGAGGCGCTTGCCGTGCTCGGTGGCCTTGTCGCCGCGCAGATAGTCGAGCTCGGTCAGCAGGGCGTAGATCCGGTCGAAGGTACGGGCGATGGTGTTCGTCCGGCCCTCGATGCGCCGCTCCAGCTGCCGCGTGTCCCGCTGCAGCCGGTAGAAACGCTCGGCCCAACGAGCGTGGTCCTCGCGCTCGTCGCAGCCGTGGCACGGGTGCGCCCGCAGGGCCGTGCGCAGCCGGGCGATCTCACGGTCGTCGGCCGCGACCGCCCGCGGCTTGCGGTGCCGGTCGGGATCGATGTGCCCGGCCTTGGTGCGCAGCGCGGACGCCAGGTCGCGGCGGGACTGCGGGCTGCGCGCGTTGAAGGACTTGGGGATCCGCATCCGCTCCAGCGGCTCGACGGGCACCGGGAAGTCGATCGAAGCGAGCCGTTTGACCTGCCGCTCGGCGGTGATCACCAGAGGCCGGGGGCCGTCGTGGTGCTCCATCCCGCGGTGCCCGTTGGCGCGCCCGGCGGGCAGCCCCGGATCGAGCACCAGCGCCAGACCGGCGAACTTACCGGTCGGCACATGAATGACGTCACCGATCTTGAGCTTCTCCAGCGAGTTCGCCGCGGCGGCCCTGCGCTGCGCCACCCCCTGCTTGGCCAGCTCGGTCTCACGGTCCTTGAGCTCGCGGCGCATCCGCGCGTACTCGTCGAAGTCCCCCAGGTGGCAGGTCATGCCCTCCCGGTAGCCCTCGATGCCCTCTTCGTTCTTCTGGACCTGCTTCGAGATCCCGACGACCGACTTGTCCGCCTGGAACTGCGCGAACGACGTCTCAAGGAGTTCACGCGAGCGGTGCTGCCCGAACTGCTGCACCAGGTTCACCGCCATGTTGTACGACGGCTTGAAGCTGGACCGCAGCGGATAGGTACGCGTGCCGGCAAGGCCGGCCAGCGCGCCCGGGTCCATGCCGCGCTGCCACAGCACGACCGCATGGCCCTCGACGTCGATGCCACGGCGTCCCGCACGGCCCGTCAGCTGGGTGTACTCACCGGGTGTGATGTCGGCGTGCTGCTCGCCGTTCCACTTGACGAGCTTCTCCAACACCACTGATCTGGCGGGCATGTTGATGCCGAGCGCGAGGGTCTCCGTCGCGAAGACCGCCTTGACCAGGTTCTTGACGAACAGCTCCTCGACGACCTCCTTGAAGGTCGGCAGCATGCCCGCGTGGTGCGCGGCGATTCCCCGCTCCAGGCCTTCGAGCCACTCGTAGTACCCGAGGACATGCAGGTCCTCGTCGGGGATCGACGCCGTGCGCTCCTCGACGATCTCGCGCACCCGCCGGCGCCCGTCCTCGTCGTTGAGCCGCAGGCCCGCGAACAGGCACTGCTGTACGGCGGCCTCGCAGCCCGCACGGCTGAAGATGAAGGTGATCGCGGGCAGCAGTCCGGCGGAGTCGAGCCGCTCGATGACCTCGGGCCTGGCGGGCGTCCAGATGCGTCCGCGCGCTCTGCGCTCGCGCTCCCGGTCGGCCTCGCGCGGCTCCCTGCCGCGGCGGCCACGCGCGTGGAACGTGGTGCTGTTCTCCGTCCGCGCCATGCGCACCAGGTCGGGGTTGACCTCGCGCCTGCCGCCCCTGCCGTCGTCGGACTCCTCGAAGAGGTCGTACGTCTTGCGCCCGGCGAGCACGTGCTGCCACAGCGGCACGGGCCGGTGCTCGGAGACGATGACCGCGGTGTCACCGCGAACGGTGTCCAGCCAGTCGCCGAACTCCTCGGCGTTGGACACGGTCGCCGACAGCGAGACCAGCGTCACCGACTCGGGGAGGTGGATGATCACCTCTTCCCACACGGCTCCGCGGAAGCGGTCGGAGAGGTAGTGCACCTCGTCCATCACCACATAGCCGAGCCCGAGCAGCGACTGCGAGCCCGCGTACAGCATGTTCCGCAGGACCTCGGTGGTCATGACGACCACCGGGGCATCGGAGTTGACGCTGTTGTCACCGGTCAGCAGGCCGACCTTGTCGGCGCCGTAACGCCTGACGAGGTCCTGGAACTTCTGGTTGGACAGCGCCTTGATGGGCGTGGTGTAGAAGCACTTGCGGCCCTCGGCGAGCGCCAGGTGCACGGCGAACTCGCCGACGATCGTCTTGCCCGAGCCGGTCGGGGCGGCGACAAGCACACCCTTGCCGGACTCAAGGGCCTTGCACGCCTCGATCTGGAACGGGTCGAGATCGAAGTCGTACAGCTCACGGAAGGGTGCGAGCGCGGTGGCCTGCTCGGCGGTGCGCGCTCGAGCTGCGGCGTACCGCTCAGCTGGGGAGAGTTCCTCTGTCATCTTGTTCAAGAGCCTACCCGCCAGGTATGACACTCAGCCCGATCATTTACGCCCAGACGGATCGTCGCGCACGAACCCCCGGACAGCGCCAAACACGTACTTCGCGGCAAGCGCCGCCAGCCCGCCCATACAGTCGGCGCCCTTCGCCACCCGACCGTCTCGACTTGGCATCGCCCACTGAACGACGACCCTCGGATAGAAGGTCGGTCGTCAGGACCATAACTCACGGTAAGCGCCAGCCGAGTTGCCCAAAATATCTCCCTTGACTACCACTTCACCAATCGGCAAGATCAGAACGTGGTCACATGATCACTCAGAGATTCCGCTCAAACATGAGGACGCACGAAGATTCGTTCGATCCACTTTCGCCGCACCCGCTGCCATTACCGCTCTCGCCCTTGCGGGGTGATAGCTGTACCGACACCGGCAGCAGCCGCAGCGGCAACAAAATGCACTGGTGAGCAGCATAAAGAAATAGACACGGTCGGACCCAACCTCGACCTCTATGTCACGCTCTGCATCACCCGTGACGGGTCCAACAACAAGGCGACAGTCAAGTTCGCTGGTCGGACGGGGCGGCGGGGCAAGTGCCGACATGGAGAAAATCGACGTCATGCTTCACCTCCAGCGCAACGAAACCGACTACCGGTAGTTCGTTAAACCCGGCGGTAGAGATCAAGAGGTCTGCCGGAGGTGACTGCGTCGACCAGGGGCTGGAGTTCGGCGGGTCGGTCCTTATCCATCCAGGCCCGCCACCAGCAGTTGAGGGTGGTGGCGGGGGTGAGCCAGGAGCGGACCGCAAGCAAGGCCCTTTAGCTGCATTAACAGCATTATCTGCCGGACTGTCGGCCGCTATCGCCGGAGTGAGTGTGGCCAGAAGCGCAGTAGCGACAATCGCTGTACCAGAAAGCAGTCTTCGGCTGCCGTACAGTGAACGCATTATTCCCCCATGCCAAATCAGACAGACTTCGGGGGGCTGGCCCGACCCCCCGGGCCTGGAGTTGATAGGGAATTCTCAAGAATCGGCAAGCCACCCCTCGACTGCACGAACATATGGGGCGATCGCCTCAGAATCCGATACTTGATACCGAGCGGCTTGCGAAAGCTCGGCGCAGTATGTGTGATTCGCGTCGACACTGAGGCAGTGCCTGCCCCTATGCGCATCGGCCACGAACCTGACGGAGTCGGGAAGTGTTGGCCACTCAACGGCGACATATAACGGCTGCGCCGGAGGATGGACTGCGGACGCCAAGATTTGGTACAACATCCAGAACGATGGTGCCGGTGACCAGACTTGGTTCTTGGGCGGAACGCCGGCCATCTAAGTTCCCTGTAACTACCGGAAGGCCCACCAGTATCACTGGTGGGCCTTCCTATCAGCTCTTGGGCAGATACGGGCCGTCAAAACTGATCCGCAGGCTGCAGCTCAGGTGACGTCGTCGTACCCGTTCAGCTGCTTGGGCCGCGGTGCGCCGCTCTGCTCGCCCGCCTGCTCGGGCAGCGCGCGCGACGCGGGGACCGTCTCGACTTCGTCGACCGCTTGGGGCGTGAGGTCGAGCTCGGACGCCTCGTCGTCGTCCAGGTCCCGGTCCGGGTTGCGCAGTTTCCGGCGGCGGTCGTTGAGGAGCGAGAAGCCGACCGCGATGAAGTAGAGGACGGCCAAGGGGCCGGCCAGCAGCAGCATTGAGATGGGCTCACCGCCGGGGGTCGCGATGGCGGAGAACGCGGTCAGTCCGACGAGCATTCCGCGCCACCAGCGCAACATGCGTTCACCGGTCAGAACGCCGGTGATGTTGAGCAGGATGAGCAGCAGGGGCAGCTCGAAGGCCAGCCCGAAGACGACCACCATGCGGGTGATCAGATCCAGGTAGTCGTCGAGCGGCAGCAGGTTCTGCGCGTCGTCCGGCGTGAAGCTGAGCATGATCTCGGCGGTCTGCGGCAGGATCGAGTACGCGAGGTAGGCGCCGCCCACAAAGAGCGGAACACCCGCCGCCACGAAGGCCATCGAGTAGCGCTTCTCCGTGCTGTGCAGCCCGGGCGCGACGAACGCCCACAGCTGGTAGAGCCACACGGGAGTCGCCACCAGCACACCGGCCATCAGCGAGACCTTGAGCGCGATGGTGAAGGGCGACAGCAGGCCGTTGGTCGTCATCGACGCACACGGCTTGCCGTTGACCATGGTCGTCGCACCGTTCGTGCAGCCGACCGAGGACAGGATGGGCTCCATCAGGAACCTGAAAATTTCCCGCTGATAGAACGCTGCGACGATCACCGCCACAACGATGGCCAGGACAGACTTCAGCAATCGGTTACGCAGCTCACGCAGGTGCTCGCCCAGCGGCATGCGCCCCTCGGCATCCTTGTCCTGCTTGCGGGCGGACTTGAGCAACCCACGTCCCTTGTCTCGTGTGGCAGCCGTCGGACGGCTACATCAGCTCTTGGTGGTGTGGTTCGGCTCGTTGACCGGACGGGAGCTGGTGACGTCGCCGGGAGCCGCCTGGATCGTACGAGGGACCGCCGCGTCCTGTGGGGGCGTCGTCTTGGACGCGTCGGTGGCCGCGTCGTTGTCGGCCGCAGGCTCGTCGTCCTTCTTCATCGCCTTGGCCTCGCTCTTGAGGATCCGAGCGGACTTGCCGAGCGAGCGCGCCATGTCGGGGAGCTTCTTGGCACCGAAAAGCAACAGAATGACGGCGATGATCAGAATGATCTCGAGAGGCTTCAGGTTGCCGATCATGTGCTACTTCCTTCTCACCGAGGCGGCTGGGAACTGAGCTGCGACGCTGCCGTTCCGGTCGGACAGATGTCCGCCCTTCCTGCTGACAGCGATCGTAACCCGTAGGGGTAAACACAGGGCAATGCCCGCGCGTACTCCTGATTGCGGCCCGCGCCTCACCAAATGGGCCGCCATCTGCAGGGTACGCCGCAGGGACGCTCCGGTGGAGGGCGCATCCCCTACCGCAGCGTCTCGCCCGTGCGGGCCAGATCCTCCGCTGCCCGCTCCAGATTCTCGGCGGCCCGGTTGATCTGCTGCGAGGTGTCGGCGACCTGGGTGCCGAGGCGCTGGACTTCGAGGAAGACCTTGACCGCCAGGACGCCGAGTACGGCGAGACCACAGAAACCAAGAGCGATTGCGAGCATCGGCCAGAGCATACGCAGAGCCTAGACGCTCAGAAGGTGGTGTGGAGGCGCAGCGTCCGTACACCGCCCACGGTGAGGAGCTCCACGATGCGCTCACCGGCCGGCTTGCGCACCGCGGAGCCGCACTCCGGGCAGGTGAAGGAGTAAAAGGTCTTGCGGCTGCTGGCGCCGATGGCCAGCCGCAGCGAGCCCGCCGACAGCTCGAAGTGGGCCCGGCAGTCCGGGCACGCCGCCTTGAAGAGGACCGGGCCCACCGCGGTGGTCGTTCCGGGCATCATCGACATCTCTCCGAATCTCCTGAACCTGCTTACGTCGACCGGTGCGCCCTCACGCCTGCCGGTCGTAGGCGGTGAGCGCCTCACGCGCCGCCTGACGTGCGCTGACGGCCAGATATCCGGGCGCCACGATGTGCCCGTCCCTGCCGAGCCGCAGTGCGAGCCGCCGCAGCGAGGCCGGGTCGGGGGTGCGCAGGGTGATCCGCAGGCCGCCATCGGGCAGTTCCTCGGCGCTGTCGTGCGGGTAGTACTCGGCCACCCAGCGGCCTCCGGGGCCGACCTGCACCACGACCTCCGGGTCGTCCGCAGCGGGCTGCACCAGCCCCTCGGAGAGGTCGCGCAGCTCGATCTCCGGCGGTACGGACGGCTCGTCCAGCAGCCTGATCTCGGCGACCCGGTCGAGGCGGAACGTACGCCGCGCCTCGGACAGTCTGCACCAGGCCTCCATGTACGTGTGGCCCACGGCGAAGAGCCGGATTGGGTCGACCTCACGCTCGGTCAGCTCGTCGCGCGCCGGTGAGTAGTAGCGCAGCCACAGCCGGCGCCGCTCGGAGATCGCGCGGTCGACGTCTGCGAAGACCCCGCCCTCGGACTCGAAGGTCACCGAGAGGCGGGAGCTGGCGCTCGCCTCCTCCCCCGCCGCGGCCTCCAGCTTCGCGGTGGCGCGCAGCAGGGCCTGCCGGTCGCCCTCGCGCAGTCCGGGCAGGGTGGAGACGGCCCGGGCGGCGACGAGCAGCGCGGTGGCTTCGTCGGCGGCGAGCTTCAGCGGCTCGGCGACGTCGTCGGGGTTGTGCCACCAGATGCGGTCGCCGTCGGTGTCGATGTCGAGCAGGTCACCGCCCCGGAAACTGGTGCCGCACATGGGCAGCACATCCAGGTCCGAGATCAGCTCGTCCTCGGTGATCCCGAAGGCTCGGGCGACGTCGGTGACGTGGGCGCCGGGGCGCTCACGCAGATAGGTCACCAGCGAGAGCATCCGGCGGGTCTGGTCGATCGCGTTCGTGGCCATGAAGTACGGGTCCCCCTCAGTCCTTCTCAGTCCTTGGCCACGGCGCGCAGCCGGTCCACGACGTCCGCCCGCAGATCAGCGGGCTCAAGTACGACCACGTCCGGGCCGAATTCGACGAGCCAGGCGTCGAGCCCGTGCCCGTACGGGATGGCCAGCTCGTCCCAGCCGCCGCCCAGGTCGCGCACGGCCGTGGCGCGGGCGCGCAAGGGGTAGCCGGAACCGGAGCGCAGCTTGATCAGGGCCGTGCGGGTCGCCGTCTCCCCCGCCCAGCTCTCGACGGTCTCGCGGACCGTCACCACGTCCGGCACGGGCGCGGTGAACGCTCCGGTGCGGGAGCGGACCTTGCCGGTGATCCGCGAGAGCCGGAAGACGCGCTCGGCACCGCGGTCGCGGTCCCAGCCCGCGAGGTACCAGTGGCCGCGCCAGCACTCCAGCGTCCATGGCTCCACGTGCCGGGTCTCGGGGCGGGCCGCGGTGGCCTTGCGGTAGTCGAAGACGACGGGGCGGCGGTCGCGGCAGGCGAGCATCAGCGGCTCGAAGGCCGCCTCGTGCACGGGGATCCGCGGTTCCAGGGCGCTGTGGTGGACTTCGTACGGGTCGTCCGCCTCCGGCATCCCCGCGGCGCGCAGCTTCTGCAGGGCGCCGCTGGCGGCGCCGGCCAGCCGGGCCTGCTGCCAGACCTTCGCGGCGAGGCCGAGCGCGGCGGCCTCTTCGGCGTCGAGGGTGATGGCGGGCAGCCGGTTGCTGTCGCGGCGGGCGAGGTAGCCCGTGTCGCCGTCGAGGTTCTCGACCGTGTCGATGACCAGACCGAGTTCGCGCAGATCGTCCTTGTCGCGCTCGAACATCCGGTTGAAGGAGTCGTCCGTACTGGCTTCCAGGTAGGCCTCGATGGACCCCCGCAGTTCCCGCTTGCTGAGCGGGCGCCGGGTCCCGAGCAGGCACAGTGCCAGATTCATCAACCGTTCGGCCTTGGCAATCGCCATCGGCACCCTCTCTCTTGCTCTACGACCGTTGACCGTACCGCCCCGGGGTGTCGCGGCAAAAGCCGAGGGCCCACGCCACAAGGCGTGGGCCCTCGTAGTGCTACCGGTTGATCAGGCCGCGACGAGGTCGCAGACGAAGATCAGCGTCTCGCCCGGGGCGATGACGCCGCCGCCGGCGCCGCGGTCGCCGTACGCGAGGTGCGCGGGGATGGTCAGCTTGCGACGGCCGCCGACCTTCATGCCCTGCATGCCCTGGTCCCAGCCGGCGATGACCTGGCCGGCGCCGAGCTGGAACTGGAGCGGGGCGCCGCGGTTCCAGCTGGCGTCGAACTCTTCACCGGTGGAGAAGGCGACACCCACGTAGTGGACCTTGATGGTGGCGCCCGCCTTGGCCTTCGCGCCGTCACCCTCCCAGATTTCCTTGATCTCGAGGTCGGCCGGCGGCTGACCTTCCGGGAAGTCGATCTCGGGCTTGTCGATGCTCACGAAAGTGCTCCTACGAATGAATCTTGTGGACAACCGAGCCAGTCTGCCACGGGCGGGCGGTCGGCACGGGGTCGGACGGGATCAGGGACGACCGGCTCAGACGGTGTCGATGATGTCGACGACGAAGAGCAGGTTGTTCTTGGCCAGCTCGCTCTGCGGGTTCGAGCCGTACGCCTGGGCGGCCGGAATGCTCAGCAGGACACGGTCGCCGATGTGCTTGCCGACCAGGCCCTTGTCCCAGCCCGGGATGACCGCACCGGCACCGATCTGGAAGCCGGTGGCGCCACCGTGGTCCCAGGAGGAGTCGAACTTCTTGCCGTCCTCCCACTTGACGCCGGTGTACTGCGCGACGAGGCCCTGACCCGCCTTGACCTCGGCGCCTGAGCCCTTGATCAGGACCTGGTCCTTGAGGTCCTTGGGGGCCTTCTCACCCTTGGGGATGGTGATCGTCGCAGCCTTCTGCGGGTTGGTCTTCACCGCGGGCAGGCCGGCTTCGGACGCCGCCTGCTCGCCCTTGGCCTCGGCCTTCTTGTCGATCTTCTTGGCAGCGACCACGTCGACGACCCAGACCAGGCCGTCCGTCGGCTTGATCCCGGACTGCGGGTTCAGCTGCTGGCCGATGATCGCGTCGGCGGTGCCCTCGATCTCGACCCGGCTGCCGACCTTCTGGCCGACCAGCGAATCGAGCACCTTGGCGGGCAGCATCTGGCTCGGCGCGCCGATCTCCTGCACGACCTGGGTGCGCGGCGCCTTGGGGTCGGCTCCCGGAGCCTTGGTCCAGCTGCTGCCGAGGGGCTTGGAATCCTTCATCGCCTTGCCGCTGTGATCGACGCGTACGAAGTCGCCCTTCTTCACCTCGGCGCCGTCACCATCACTGACGGTGCTGACAACGAGCTTCTTCGAGGGCTTCGCGTCCTTGGCAATCTCGATCTTGGGCTCGGCGCCGAACTTTCCGGAAACCGTGGCGGCGCTGCTCTTCTTCGCCTCGCCGTCCTCGGAACCTGAGTCAGACCCGCAGGCCGCGGTCAGCAACAGAGCGGGAACTACCAGTACCGCAGCGGCACGGCGGACAGTCTTAGTGGGGTTCATTCAGTCCAACTCGCGAGTAGAGGGGGTCCGGGCACTGCCCGCCACTCTACGACTTCGCCCCAGAAGCACCACGAGTACTCACACGGCTGCGCGCCGGGACATGTACATCCCGGCGCGCAGCCGTGTCAGGTGTTGACCGCTACTGTCCGGTGCTGACCGTGTGCACGGCTCACCACCGGTGCGGCTCACATCCCGGCGATGAGCTTTTCGACACGCTCGTCGACCGACCTGAACGGGTCCTTGCACAACACGGTGCGCTGCGCCTGGTCATTGAGCTTGAGGTGCACCCAGTCGACGGTGAAGTCCCGCCGCTGCTCCTGGGCCCTGCGGATGAAGTCGCCGCGCAGCCGCGCCCTTGTGGTCTGCGGGGGCACCGATTTGCCCTCGAAGATCTTCAGGTCGTTGCAGATACGGGCGGCCTGCCCCCTCTTCTCCAGGAGGTAGTAGAGCCCGCGGCGGCGATGGATGTCGTGGTACGCCAGGTCGATCTGCGCGACCCGCGGATTCGACATCGTCATGTTGTGCTTGGCCCGGTACCGCTCGATGAGCTTGTACTTCATCACCCAGTCGATCTCGGTACCGATCCGGTCGAGGTCCTCGGCCTCGACCGCGTCCAGGGTGCGGCCCCACAGTTCGAGGACCTGAGCGACATTGCCGGTGCGGATGCCCCGCCGGTCGACGAAGTCCACAGCCTTCTCGTAGTACTCGCGCTGTACTTCGAGGGCCGATGCCTCGCGCCCGCTCGCCAGGCGCACCTTGCGCTGGCCGGTGATGTCGTGGCTGACCTCGCGGATGGCCCGGATCGGGTTCTCCAGGGTGAGGTCACGCATCACCGTGCCCGCTTCGATCATGCGCAGCACCAGGTCGGTGGCTCCGACCTTGAGCAGCATGGTCGTCTCGGACATGTTCGAGTCGCCGACGATGACGTGGAGCCTGCGGTAGCGCTCGGCGTCCGCGTGCGGCTCGTCGCGGGTATTGATGATCGGCCGGGAGCGGGTGGTCGCGGAACTGACGCCCTCCCAGATGTGCTCGGCACGCTGGCTGACGCAGAAGACCGCGCCACGTGGCGTCTGGAGTACCTTGCCGGCACCGCAGATCATCTGCCGTGTGACAAGGAACGGGATGAGGATGTCCGCGAGCCGGGAGAACTCTCCGTGGCGGGCCACCAGATAGTTCTCGTGGCAGCCGTAGGAGTTCCCCGCAGAGTCGGTGTTGTTCTTGAAGAGATAGACGTCGCCCGCGATTCCCTCCTCGTGCAGGCGGCGTTCGGCGTCGACAAGCAGGCCTTCGAGAATGCGCTCGCCTGCCTTGTCGTGCGTAACCAGCTCGGTCAGGTTGTCGCACTCAGGAGTTGCGTATTCCGGATGCGATCCCACGTCGAGATAGAGGCGGGCGCCGTTCCGCAGGAAGACGTTGCTACTGCGGCCCCATGACACAACACGGCGGAAGAGGTAGCGCGCCACTTCGTCGGGAGACAGTCGGCGCTGTCCCCTGAACGTGCATGTGACGCCGTACTCGTTCTCCAGCCCGAAAATGCGGCGGTCCATGACTGAACATTACGCCTTATGGCCTGTCCTGAAACCGGGTTCGGCCGCACGGATTCGATCATTTCCGGAAGGGATTACCACCGGGTCGGCGGCAACGGGAGGAGTGAGAACCCGTTGGGTGGTCAGCAGCACCACCAGCGCCGCGACTCCGGCGGCCGACGCGACGGCGAAACTCGCGGCGGTGCCTCCGTGCTCCACGGCCGGTCCCGCCGCGCCCGTACCGACCGCCGCGCCTACGCCAAAGGTGGTCACCAGCCAGGAGAACGCCTCGGTGACAGTGCCGCGCGGGGAGTGCCGGTCGACGACGATGAACGCGCAGGCGAGTGCGGGCGCCAGGAAGACACCGGCGACGCCGGCGAGCACGGTCATCGCGGCAACGCCCGGAGTGAGCATCAGCGGCAGATAGCCGAGCGCGAGCAGCGCCACGATGACCCGCAGCCGCCGCTCGGGGGCGCCGGCCCACTGGCGGGCGCCGTACAACAGGCCTCCGAACAGGGCGCCGAGGCCGAGCGCGGCCATCAGCAGGCCGTACACCGACTCCCGGCCGTGGTCGTCGGCGTACGCGACTCCGGCGACCGTGATCGAGCCCAGCGCGAGGCCGACGAAGAAGAAGGCGCCGAGCAGGGCGAGCAGACCGGGTGAGCGCAGCGCGCCGAGCCAGTGGGCCTCACGGGGTGCGGAGCGCCACGCGCGCGAGGGCTTCGACAGGACGACCGAGAGCGCGCCGAGGACGCCTATCGCGTTGATCACGAGCAGCGCGGCGGCGGGCGACCGGAGCGACACGAGCAGGGTGACAAGCAGCGGCCCGACGGTGAACATGACCTCCTGCGCCACGGCGTCCATGGCGTACGCCCGGTGCACCCGGTCCTCGCGGCCCAGTACGTCCGTCCAGAGTGCCCGCAGACCCCCTTCGAGGGGCGGGGTGAAGAGGCCGGCCACGATCACGGCGGCGTACGCGAGGAGCAGCGGGTCGATGCCGGCGAGCGTGAGCAGGACCATGCCCAGGGCCGAGAGGACGGCGGAGGGGAGCTGAACGCGGGGCTGTCCGTACAGGTCGACGGCGCGGCCGAGCAGCGGCTGACCGACCGCGTTGGAGAGTCCGTAGATCGCAGCCAGAGCGCCTGCCAGGGAGTAACTGCCGCCCTCGGCACGGACGAAGAGCACGATCGCGATCGGCGCGGTGGCGTTCGGCAGGCGCCCCACCAGCGTCCCGGCCAGCAGGCGGGCGGCGTACCGGGTTCTGAGCAGCTCCGCGTATCCCGCAGCCATGTCCGCCCCTCTCCTCCGGCGGGCGCCGAAGTTTTACGTATAACTTCCAGGGTCATACGTACCATGGGCCGAGTCCGCGGGTCCACCCCGCGACAGCGAAACCGTTGACGCGCGGAGGCACGAGTGACCAGCCCGGACGACATCCACGGCGCCGCCACGCCTCGCCGGGCGAGGCCCGAATCGGCCGCCGAAGCCCCCCCGACCAGCAGGGACGTTGGACGGGCCGCCGGAGTGTCACAAGCCACCGTGTCCCTGGTCCTCGGCGACAAGTGGCGCGGACGGGTCTCGGAGCGCACCGCGGAACTGGTTCGCGAGGCGGCGCGGGAACTGGGCTACCGGCCCAACCTGGCCGCCCGCAATCTGCGGCTCGGCCGCACCAGGACCGCCCTGCTCGTCGTCCCCGCCC
The DNA here is from genome assembly GCF_030063415.1 of Streptomyces sp. H27-C3. Lineage (GTDB taxonomy): Bacteria > Actinomycetota > Actinomycetes > Streptomycetales > Streptomycetaceae > Streptomyces. The sequence continues at coordinate 93,603 of NZ_JASITA010000015.1, forward strand.
TCACCAACGAATTCTTCGCCCGGGTCTACACGGGCGCCGCCCGCACCGCCGCCGAGCACGACTTCGGCGTGGTGCTCTACCCCTCCCCCGACGGCACAGGCCCCGCCAGGGACCCCTTCGCCTCGGCACGGGCCGCACTGGACGGCGTCATCGCCTCGTCCATGGCAGCCGGGGCGCTCGGCGCGATCCGGGGCGCCGCACTGCCCTTGGTCATGCTCGACAGCGACCCGGCGGACCCCGGCGCCGCCGCCCATGTGAACCTCGACATCGCCGACGGGATGCGCCAAGTGACGGAGCATTTGCTCGCGCTGGGCCACCGCAGGTTCGTCCACCTCGCGTCGGCCGTGGACTCCTGGACCTTCGAGGTGCGGGCCCGGGCGATCGGGGAGGCACTGCGCGGAGTCCCGGACGTCGTTCTGCGTACGGTGCCGACGGCGCTGGACGTGCACAGCGGCCGGCAGGCCGCCCAGACTGCGCTCACCGGGCCCGGCCCACGGCCCACGGCGCTCGTCTGCGACGACGACATCATCGCGGCCGGCGCCTGCAAGGCGGTGCGGCGCCTCGGTCTGCGGGTGCCCGAGGACGTCTCGGTCTCCGGCTTCGACGACCTGGCCCTGGCCACCGCTGTGGAGCCCGAACTCACCACCGTACGACTGCCGGCCGAGCGGGTCGGAGAACGCGGCATGGCAGCGCTGCTGGCCGTCCTGGACGGCCGCACACCCGAAGGGGGCGACCTCCCGGTGGAACTCGTCACCCGCGGCTCCACAGCCCGCGCCTGAGGTCCCCCGCCCAGCGGTCCGGAGACCAGACGCGACCCGCGCGCGACCGGTCCCCGGACCGCTGGGCGGGCCGGGGACCAGACAAAGCGCCCGGAGAGCGGCCGGGCTACTCCTCCTCGGTGTCCGAAGGCACCTCGGTCGGCTCGGCCGCGTTGCCGTCCGCCTCAAGGAGGCGGGTCAGCTGGCGGCCGACGATGCGCTTGAACTTGCGCTTCTGCGGCCTCGTACGGTCCAGGACCGCGACCTCGAGGCGCTCGGCGGGAATCTCCCGCTCACTGCCGTTGGTGTCCCGCGAGAGGGCCTGCACGGCGAGCTTGAGTGCCTCCGCGAGCGTCATTCCGTCGCGGTGACGCTGATCGAGGAAGGTACTGATCTGCTCCGCGTTGCCACCGACCGCGACCGAGCCGTGTTCGTCCACGATCGAACCGTCGTGCGGCAGGCGATAGATCTGGTCACCGTCGGCCTCGGCACCGACCTCGGCGACGACCAGCTCCACCTCGTACGGCTTCTCCGCGTTGCTGGAGAAGATCGTGCCCAGCGTCTGCGCGTAGACGTTGGCGAGGCCACGGGCCGTCACATCGTCGCGGTCGTAGGTGTATCCACGCAGATCGGCGTACCGGACACCGCCGATGCGCAGGTTCTCGTACTCGTTGTACTTGCCGGCGGCCGCGAAGCCGATCCGGTCATAGATCTCGCTGAACTTGTGCAGAGCACGGGACGGGTTCTCGCCGACGAACACGATGCCGTCGGCGAACTGCAGCACAACAAGGCTGCGACCACGGGCGATGCCCTTCCGGGCGTATTCCGCCCGGTCGGCCATGGCCTGCTGGGGTGAGACATAGAACGGCGTCGACACCGGCTATCCGTCCCTTTCTGTCAGTGGCAAAAGCATCGGAGAGGCACAGACTCAGAGCAGCGCGGCGCGCGGTCCGTCGGGCTGTTCCATACGCCGCTCCAGAATCGCCCGGGCCACCTCCGAGGACTCCGCCTCGGTGAGCCTGCGGAAACCGTCCTCGGTGATGATGGTGACGATCGGATAGATCCGTCGGGCCACGTCGGGACCGCCGGTCGCCGAGTCGTCGTCGGCGGCGTCGTAGAGCGCCTGGATGACCAGGGTGGTGGTCTGCTGCTCCGTCAGATCCTCGCGGAAGAGCTTCTTCATCGACCCACGGGCGAAGACCGAGCCCGAGCCGGTGGCCGCGTACCCGTTCTCCTCGGAACGGCCGCCCGTGACGTCGTACGAGAAGATCCGTCCCTTCTCGCGGTCGACGTCGTACCCCGCGAAGAGCGGGACCACGGCCAGTCCCTGCATCGCCATGCCCAGGTTGCTGCGGATCATCGTGGAGAGCCGGTTGGCCTTGCCCTCCAGGGAGAGCGTGGCGCCCTCGACCTTCTCGAAGTGCTCCAGCTCCAGTTGGAAGAGCTTGACCATCTCGACGGCGAGCCCGGCGGTGCCCGCGATGCCCACCGCGGAGTACTCGTCGGCAGGGAAGACCTTCTCGATGTCGCGCTGCGCGATCATGTTGCCCATGGTGGCCCTGCGGTCACCGGCGAGCACCACACCGCCGGGGAACGTCGCGGCGACGATGGTCGTGCCGTGCGGCGCCTCGATGACCCCCTTGACGGGCGGCAGGGTGCGCCGGCCCGGGAGCATCTCGGGCGAGTGATCGCCCAGGAAGTCCATGAACGACGACGAGCCCGGCGTCAGGAAGGCAGCTGGTAGACGCCCGGTGCTACGAGTGTTGGCTTCCACGCGTTTCCCTCCAGGTATGCGATGGCCCGACGCAAGGTATCGGGGTCGTCCCCCAACTTGCCGATGGCCGAATTGCAGTTGAAGCAAAGTACGCCTCGGACCCTACCCGTCTCGTGACAGTGATCTACATGAACTGCTGGGGCAGCCAGGCAGATCGAACAGGCCCCCATCTGGGATGAGATCAGGTCATCCCGTTCGGCCTCCGTCATCCCGTATTGGCGCCTCAGATGATCGGCTCTCCCCAGAGCAGCCCGACATACCTTGCACCGCGTCGACGGTCCTTCCGAGGCCGTGGTACTGCGATGCCACTCGCTATGCGGCTTGATCTCGCCACAGCCGCGGCATTCCTTATGGCCCGCCGGGGCATCCCTCTTCTCCCGCACGACCTTGCCGTTAGCTGCCTGACGACGCCGGTAGTGCTCGGCGCCGTACTCGGCAACGCATTGGCGACATCGCACCTGAAGGCCGTCACGCCGGTTCCTGTCAGCGGCGAAAGCCGTTAGCGGCAGTGTTCGCTGGCAGCCTGTACACGGTTTCGAGTGGGCCGATTCCGCCATGCCCGTTTCGCCCTCACTCGCCACCTTTTTGCACAAATGAGCGTACGAAATCCTCCGCATTTTCCTCAAGTACGTCGTCGATTTCGTCCAGCACCGAGTCGACATCGTCGCTCAGCTTTTCCTGCCGCTCCTTGAGGTCCTCGGAACCCTGCGCGTCCTGCGCGGTCTCCTCGACCTCCTCGGTGGAACGCGTCGCCTTCTGCTGTCCGCCGTCGTTGTCCTTGGCCGCCATCTCTACCTCACCCCGCTCGCTCGGTTCGATGTCCTTGATCAGACCCTACAAGTGGGGTCCGACATTCGCGCCGTACTTCCACAACGCGCGGTCACCACCTCAATGATTCCCACCCGCTGCCCCTTTCAGCCGCCCGAGAGCACCCGGACCAGATCCTCGGCCGTACGGCACCGGTCAAGGAGCTCCTTGACGTGATTGCGTGTACCACGCAACGGTTCCAGGGTGGGTACCCGCTGGAGCGAGTCCCTGCCCGGCAGGTCGAAGATGACCGAGTCCCAGGAGGCCGCCGCGACGTCGTCCGCGTACTGCTCCAGGCAGCGTCCGCGGAAGTAGGCACGGGTGTCCTCAGGAGGCTTCGTCTCGGCCCGTTCGACCGCGCCCTCGCCCAGCAGCCGCTGCATCTTGCCCCGGGCCACCAGCCGGTTGTAGAGGCCCTTCTCGGGGCGTACGTCGGCGTACTGGAGGTCCACCAGATGGAGTCTGGCCGCGTCCCAGTCCAGGCTGTCGCGGCGGCGGTAGCCCTCGAGGAGCTCCCGCTTGGCAATCCAGTCCAGCTCTCCCGACAGGCTCATCGGGTCGTTCTCCAGCCGGTTCAGCACGTCCTCCCAACGGATCAGGACGTCCTTGGTCTGCTCGTCCGCGTCGACGCCGTACCGCTCCTCGGTGTACTTGCGCGCCAGCTCGAAGTACTCCATCTGAAGCTGCACGGCGGTGAGGGTACGGCCGCTGCGGAGCGTGATCAGCTGCTTCAGCGTCGGGTCGTGCGAGACCTGGTGCAAAGTGCGCACCGGCTGCTCGATCGCGAGGTCCACATTGATGAAGCCGTCCTCGATCATCGAAAGCACCAGGGCCGTCATGCCCAGCTTCAGGTACGTCGAGATCTCGGAGAGGTTGGCGTCGCCGATGATCACGTGCAGCCTGCGGTACTTCTCGGCGTCGGAGTGCGGCTCGTCGCGCGTATTGATGATGGGTCGCTTGAGGGTGGTTTCGAGACCGACCTCGACCTCGAAATAGTCGGCGCGCTGGCTGATCTGGAAGCCGTGCTCGTGGCCGTCCTGGCCGATGCCGACCCGGCCGGCGCCGGTGACGACCTGCCGGGACACGAAGAACGGCGTCAGGTGGCGCACGATGTCCGAGAAGGGAGTCTCCCGCTTCATCAGATAGTTCTCGTGGGTGCCGTACGAGGCGCCCTTGTTGTCGGTGTTGTTTTTGTACAGGTGGATCGGCTGGGCCCCGGGAAGCTGCGCCGCGCGCTCCGCGGCCTCCGCCATGATGCGCTCGCCGGCCTTGTCCCAGAGGACCGCGTCCAGCGGGTTGGTGACTTCCGGTGAGCTGAACTCGGGGTGCGCGTGATCGACGTACAACCGCGCGCCGTTGGTGAGGATGACATTGGCCAGACCGATGTCCTCGTCGGTGAGCTGGCTGGAGTCGGCGGACTCGCGTGCGAGGTCGAAGCCCCGTGCGTCCCGCAGCGGGTTCTCCTCCTCGAAGTCCCAGCGGGCGCGTCGCGCCCGGTGCATCGCCGCCGCGTAGGCGTTGACGATCTGGGACGAGGTGAGCATGGCATTGGCGTTGGGGTGGCCGGGGACAGAGATGCCGTACTCCGTCTCAATGCCCATTACTCGCCGTACGGTCATGCGGCCCTCCTTGCCCGGCGTCGCCCCCGGACGGAGGCGACGCTCAAGTACCGCTGGTTGTCCGGTGCGTGTGCGGTGCCCGTCCCCGCACTGCGCGACCCGGCGGTACCGGAGAGCCTAGAACGCCCATGCGCTGGTGGGGAGATCAATTCCGTCATTGCTTGCCGTGGTCGAGGCGCGGGTCGCCGTGTCGGAGAAAGCAACCGGCTGCGGATGCCCGTGCAGGCACCCGCAGCCGGTCTGTGATCTACAGGTACTGCCCGGTGTTTGCCACCGTGTCGATGGAGCGTCCGGTGTCCGCGCCCTGCTTTCCGGTGACAAGGGTGCGGATGAACACGATCCGCTCGCCCTTCTTGCCGGAGATCCGGGCCCAGTCGTCCGGGTTCGTGGTGTTCGGCAGGTCCTCGTTCTCCTTGAACTCGTCCACGCATGCCTGGAGGAGATGGGAGACCCGAAGGCCCTTCTGGTTCTGGTCAAGGAAGGCCTTGATGGCCATCTTCTTGGCCCGGTCGACGATGTTCTGGATCATCGCGCCCGAGTTGAAGTCCTTGAAGTACAGGACTTCCTTGTCGCCGTTCGCGTACGTGACCTCGAGGAAGCGGTTCTCCTCGGTTTCCGCGTACATCTGCTCCACGACGGTCTGGATCATGCCGTGCACAGCGCCTTCCCTGGAGCCCGTGTGCTCAGCCAGGTCGTCGGAGTGCAGCGGGAGGTGGGACTTGAGGTATTTGGCGAAGATGTCCCTTGCCGCCTCGGCGTCCGGACGCTCGATCTTGATCTTCACGTCGAGTCGGCCCGGTCGCAGGATCGCCGGGTCGATCATGTCCTCGCGGTTGGAGGCGCCGATGACGATGACGTTCTCCAGGCCTTCCACGCCGTCGATCTCGGCGAGCAGCTGCGGGACGATGGTGTTTTCCACGTCCGAGCTGACACCGGAACCACGGGTGCGGAAGAGCGATTCCATTTCGTCGAAGAAGATGATGACGGGGGTACCCTCGCTCGCCTTCTCCCGGGCACGCTGGAAGACCAGGCGAATGTGCCGCTCGGTCTCACCGACGTACTTATTGAGGAGCTCGGGGCCCTTGATGTTGAGGAAGTAGCTCTTCCCCGTGGGTTGGCCGGTCACCTCGGCGACCTTCTTGGCAAGGGAGTTGGCGACGGCCTTGGCAATGAGTGTCTTGCCGCAGCCGGGCGGACCGTAGAGCAGGATGCCCTTCGGGGGGCGCAGTTCGTGCTCCTTGAAGAGGTCGGGGTAGAGGTAGGGCAGCTCGACCGCGTCGCGGATCAGCTCGATCTGGTTGCCCAGGCCGCCGATCTTTTCGTAGTCGACGTCCGGAACCTCTTCGAGGACGAGCTCCTCGACCTCGCTCTTCGGGATCACTTCATAGACGTAGCCGGACCTGGGTTCGAGCAGTAGGGCATCGCCGGGGCGGATGGTTACGTCCAGCAGCGGCTCGGCGAGCCGCACCACCCTCTCCTCGTCGGTGTGCCCGACCACCAGGGCGCGCTCGCCGTCCTCAAGGACTTCCTTGAGGGTAACGATGTCGCCGGCGCGCTCGTACTCCATGGCCTCGACCACGTTGAGCGCCTCATTGAGCATGAGCTCCTGGCCACGCCGGAGCTCATTGAGCTCCACACTGGGACTGACATTGACCCGGAGCTTTCGGCCACCGGTGAAAATGTCGGCGGTGCCGTCCTCGTTGGCGAGCAGGAAGACACCGAAGCCGGCCGGCGGCTGCGCGAGCCGGTCGACTTCCTCCTTGAGGGCCACGATCTGGTCGCGGGCCTCTCTCAGCGTGTTGGCGAGCCGCTCGTTCTGCGCGGACACGCCTGCCAGATTTGTCTGCAGCTCGACGATCCGCTCTTCGAGAATCCTCGTATGACGCGGAGAGTCGGCGAGCTTGCGGCGCAGGACGGCGATTTCCTGCTCGAGATAGGCAACCTGTCCGGCGGGGTCCTCGGACCCTCGCGCGGACCGGATGCCGCGGTTGATGTCGTCGTCGTGGGCTGCCACGGTCCTCACCTCCTCCAAGGGGAGCTGGACGCTTCCTGACCCTACCTGGGCGGGTGCTTGTTGAAACCCCTAGATCACAAAGACGGTCGGGGTGTGTCCGATCTTCACCCTTGCGTACTCCCTCACGTCAGAGGAATACCCACCCATCAACATCGGAAAGCGGCCGGTTGTATCGTCGAAGTGTTCAACACCCGTCAAGGGTGGCTTCAATTGCTACAACAGCGCAGGAAACGGCAGGAGAAATGACCGTGCAGCAAGAGGCTCCCACCGACGACGGCGCGCAGACCGGCGACCCGCTAGAGGTGTGGATCGACCAGGACCTCTGCACCGGCGACGGCATCTGCGCGCAGTACGCTCCCGATGTCTTCGAGCTGGACATCGACGGTCTGGCGTATGTGAAGAGCCCCGCGGACGAGCTCCTGCAGAGTCCGGGCGCCACCGCGCCCGTGCCGCTGACGCTTCTGCAGGATGTGGTCGACTCGGCCAAGGAGTGCCCCGGCGACTGTATTCATGTACGTCGAGTTTCGGACAGTGTTGAGGTGTTCGGGCCCGACGCCCCGTAGCGGTTCACATACTCTGCGCGTCCGGCCGCCCGGCCCGTACGAACTTGTCCCCCTGCCACTGCCACTTGACCTTTTCCCGCTCGTCCGGGCAGCAGCGGGGCACGTCGGGCGACGAGTAGCCGAGCAGGGTCGCGGAGACCGTCCCCTCCCGTACGGCGAAATCCGTGATGCTCAGCCGGTCCGCCGGGTCGACCAGTGTCGCCACGACGCGGGCGGGCCGGGTGAGGACGTAGACGCCGCTCGGCGGGGTGCCTGAGCCGGACTCGCAGCGCGCGACCACCACGGTCTCGGGCCTGCGGTCGCCGTCGAGGTCGGCCGAGCCCTGATTCACCACGACGCTCTTGGCTCCCCCGCATTCCAGCGGATAGGCGGCGGCGGAGGCATCGGGGGCGGCGGGAATCGCTTCGCCGCCGGCCGGCCCGGGGCCCGGGGCGGTCTGGGAGGCGGTGGCGGCGCCGGGCTGCAGCAGTCCGGCCGCGGCGACGGCCGCGCACATCACGGCGGCCGTGGCCAGCCAGTGCACGGGGCGGGGCCGGGTGTGCGCGAGGTCCGGGACGACGGAGGTCTGCACGCGGGATGTCTCCTGTGGGGCAGTCCGGTGGGGTGGCGAGCATCGTGCCACATGTCACAGTGCGGCGCAGCGGCGGGGTCACAGGGATTTTCGGGGCCGCTGACGGAGGGTCCGGCGGTGGTGCGCCGGGCAACGGAAAAGCGCCGCCGCCGAGTTCCCCGGTCGGTCGGAGAACTCAGCGGCGGCGCTTGCTTGTTGGCGGATCAGCCCTTGGAGGCCGACCCGCTTTCGCTTCCGGGACCCGTGTAGTCGTCGCCGTACGAGCCCTTGGAGGGGCGGCGGCGGCGCAGCGGGGGCTCCACGCCGTCCGCGAGGCGGCGGGCGGTGAGCAGGAAGCCGGTGTGGCCGATCATCCGGTGGTCCGGACGGACAGCGAGGCCCTCGACGTGCCAGTTGCGGACCATTGATTCCCAGGCGGCCGGCTCGTTGAACGTGCCGTGCTCGCGGATCGACTCGACGGTGCGGGCGAGCTGGGTGGTCGTCGCGACATAGGCGCAGAGGATGCCGCCGGGGACGAGCGCCTTGGAGACGACATCAAGACATTCCCAAGGAGCGAGCATGTCGAGGATTACCCGGTCGACCTCGGTGTCGGAGAGGTTGTCCTGGAGGTCGCCGACAGTGAGCTGCCAGGCGGGGTGCGGGCCGCCGAAGTAGCGCTCGACGTTCTGCGTGGCGATCTGGGCGAAGTCCTCGCGGCGCTCGTAGGAGTGCAGCATGCCCTGGTCGCCGACGGCGCGCAGCAGGAAGCTGCTGAGCGAGCCGGAACCCACACCTGCTTCGACGACGCGGGCGCCGGCGAAGATGTCGGCGAAGGCCAGGATCTGCCCCGCGTCCTTGGGGTAGACCACGGCGGCGCCGCGGGGCATGGACAGGACATAGTCGGGGAGCAGGGGGCGCAGCGCAAGGTAGGCGACGTTCCCCGTGGTACGGACAACATTGCCCTCGGGGAGGCCGATCAGCTCGTCGTGGGAGAAGGAACCCTTGTGGGTGTGGAAATTCTTCCCGGCTTCGAGCGTGAACGTGTAGTGGCGTCCCTTGGGGTCTGTGAGCTGGACCTGGTCCCCGACCTTGAAGGGGCCGCGTCGGCGGGCGGCACCGGTCGGTTCGGACATGTGACCAGAGTACCGGCCTTTTTGAGGCCCCGTTCACCCCGGCCGGCCGCCGCACCGGCGGGCGGACCTGGGGTCCTTCAGGACTGCGGCCTCGCCATGGCCGCGACGAAGGCGCGTTCCACGTCGGTGGTGGACAGGACGCCGTAGATCTCGCCGTTCTCCTCGATCACGAGGTACTCGGTGGCCGGGGAGGCCCTGAGGCGCTCCAGGAGGGCTTCGCCCGCCAGTTCGGCGGGGACGAGCATGTCCTCGGTGAGGTCCTGGGCGAGGCCGCTCACCGCAACCCAGGGGCGGCGGTGCTCGGGTACGCCGGCGATGGCCGCCTCGCGGACGACCGCGGTGGGCTCGCCCTGGCCGTCGACGACGACGAGGGCGCGGGCGCCGGACTCGTTGGCGCGGCGCAGTGCCTCGGAGAGCGGGGTTGCGGACTCGACGGGGACAGCGCGCCGGGTGAGGGTGCGGGCGCGCAGGTCGGGGAGGTGCTGGCGCAGGCGGGCCACGCGCAGGCTGTTGCCGGCGCCGGTCCAGATGATGGCGGCGAGGATGGCGGCGAGCAGCGCGTCGGTGACGGTTTCCATGCCGCCGATGTCCGCGGTGGAGTTTCCGAGGGCGCCGGTGTGGGTGAGCAGCGGGAGGCCGATGAGGACGGTAACGGCGAGGGCCCTGCCGACCCAGGCGGCGGCGACCGTGCCGGTCATCGGGTTTCCGGTGATCTTCCAGATGACGGCACGGAGCATCCGGCCGCCGTCGAGGGGCAGGCCGGGGAGCAGGTTGAAGGCGGCCACGATCAGGTTGGAGATCATCAGGCCGGCCAGCAGGACGCCGGGGACGGTGCCTGGTTCGACCGCCTTCATGCCCGCGTAGAAGACGCCGGACAGCACGAGGGAGAGCAGGGGGCCGACGAAAGCGAGGACGAATTCGCGTCCCGGGGTCTCGGACTCCTTCTCAATCTCCGAGACGCCGCCGAAGAACTGGAGCTGGATGCGGCGCACCGGCAGTTCGAAGCGCAGGGCCGCGACGGTGTGGGCCAGTTCGTGGACGAGCACCGAGGCGTAGAAGGCGACGGCGAAGAAGAGGGACACCAGGTAGCGGAGGTTTCCCAACTCGGGCAGTACGCGGTCGAGCTGGCCGCCGAAGACCCAGGTGATGAGCGCCGCGACGAGGAACCAGCTGGGGGCGACGTACACCGGTACGCCGAAGGGACGGCCCATCAGAAGTCCGCCGCCCGGTTCGCGGGGGCGTTGCGGCTTGCCGCCGTCGGGCGGGGCGCCGGGGCTCTTGCCCCCTGCGCCGGACTGCGGCTGTCCGCTCTCGCCGCTCTCGTCCACGGTGTCCCTTCGTTCGGTCGTCATGCTTCACGTGCGGATCGCTCGGTGCTTCGCTTCCCGCCGGGCGGTCGGCCCTGCGATCGTGCGGGTCGGGTGCCTCTGTCGTCGATGGTATGCGGCTCGCTGTCAGTGGCGGGTCGTAGGGTCTGAGTCATGACTACGAGTACCGGTCGGGCCGATGCCGCCCAGCGCCCCATGTCGCTGTCCCCCTCGCGGGCGAGCGACTTCATGCGGTGTCCGCTGCTCTACCGGTTCCGGGTGATCGACAAGCTGCCCGAAAAGCCGAGTGAGGCGGCGACCCGCGGCACGCTGGTGCACGCGGTGCTTGAGCGGCTGTTCGACGATCCGGCGACCGAGCGCACGGCGCCGCGGGCCAGGGCGATGGTGCCGGGGCAGTGGGACCGGTTGCTGGAGTCCAAGCCCGAGCTGGTCGAGCTGTTCGCGGAGGATCCCCAGGGCGAGCGGTTGTCTCGATGGCTGGAGCAGGCCGAGGAGCTCGTCGAGCGGTGGTTCACGCTGGAGGACCCGACGCGTCTGGAGCCGGCGGAGCGTGAGCTGTTCGTGGAGACGGAGTTGCAGTCGGGTCTGCGGCTGCGCGGCATCATCGACCGGGTGGATGTGACGCCGGCGGGTGAGGTGCGGGTCGTCGACTACAAGACGGGCAAGGCGCCGAGGCCGGAGTATGCCGAGGGTGCGCTGTTCCAGATGAAGTTCTACGCGCTGGTGATCTGGCGGTGGAAGGGGCTGGTGCCGCGCCGACTCCAGCTGGTGTATCTGGGCAGCGGCGATGTGGTGACGTACGACCCGGTCGAGGAGGATCTGGAGCGGGTGGAGCGCAAGCTGCTCGCACTGTGGGACGCAATCAAGGAGGCCACCGAGACGGGTGAGTGGCTGCCGCGCAGAACGAAGCTGTGCGGGTGGTGCGACTACCAGGCGGTATGTCCCGAATTCGGCGGCACTCCCCCGGTGTATCCGCTGCCGGTGCGCCCGGCCGAATCGGCCGGGGCGGACCAAGGCAGAATGGGCTCGGTCTAGAGAAGGAGAACCTGTGGCTATCCGCGTCCTACTGGTCGACGACCAGCCGCTGCTGCGCACCGGCTTCCGGATGATTCTGGAGGCCGAGCAGGACCTCGCGGTCGTCGGCGAGGCCGGAGACGGTCTGCAGGCGCTCGACCAGGTCCGGGCGCTGCAGCCCGATGTGGTCCTGATGGACATCCGGATGCCGCGGATGGACGGGGTCGAGGCGACCCGTCAGATCACCGGGCCGGGCCGTGACGGCCCGGCGAAGGTGCTCGTGCTGACCACCTTCGACCTCGACGAGTATGTGGTGGAGGCGCTGCGGGCGGGCGCCAGTGGGTTCCTGCTGAAGGACGCGCCCGCCAATGAGCTCGTCCAGGCGATCCGGGTGGTCGCGGCCGGTGAGGCGATGCTGGCGCCGAGCATCACGCGCCGGCTGCTCGACAAGTACGCCGATCATCTGCCGTCGGGCGAGGAGCAGACGCCCGACACTCTGCACACGCTGACGGATCGCGAGGTCGAGGTGCTCAAGCTGGTGGCCCGCGGCTTGTCCAATGCGGAGATCGCGGCGGATCTGTTCGTCAGCGAGACGACGGTCAAGACCCATGTCGGTCATGTGCTGACCAAGCTGGGTCTGCGCGACCGGGTGCAGGCCGCGGTGTACGCGTACGAGAGCGGACTGGTCAGGCCCGGCGCCCAGTAGCGGACGCCGGGCCCGGTGAGCGGGGTTCGGCAGCAGGATCAACAGCGGGGACCGACGGTGTCGGTCCCCGCTGTTGATCTGTCAGGCCTCGGATCTGTCAGGCCTTGCTGATTTCCCAGAAGCGGAAGACGGTCGAGGCGTCCAGGGTCCATTCGAGGCCCGCGATGCCGTCGTGCGCCACGGCGTACTGCTTGCCCTGCCACAGCGGGAGGATCGGCAGCTCGGCGGCGACGATGTCCTGAAGCTTGCCGAAGTCCTCCTCGACCGTGGTGCGGTCGGCGGCGGCGGCGGTGTCCGGGATGATCCGGCCGGTGATCTCTTCGTTCTCGAAGTTGTTGCCGAGGACGTTGTCCTTGTCGAAGAACGGCTGGGTGAAGTTGTCCGGGTCCGGATAGTCGGGGACCCAGCCCTTCACATACACGCCGTACCTGCCGGCCGCGATGTCCTTCTCGTACTGCTCGGTCTCGACCGACTTGACCGTCGCGTCGAAGAGCCCACTCGTGTTGAGCTGCTTGGCTATCGCCTCGAACTCCTGGACCGTGGCGGGGCCGTAGCGGCTCGGTGTGGCCCACAGCGTGAGCTTGACCTTGCTGTTGACACCCGCGTTCCGCAGTGCCTTCGCGGCCTTGGCCGGCTGTGGGCTGCCCCCGTAGGTGTCGAAGAACGCCGTGTTGTGGGCGCCGATGCCCGCCGGGACGATCGAGTACAGCGGGGTGGCGGTGGACTGGTAGACGTCGCGTACCAGTGCGTCGCGGTCGACGAGGTAGGCGATGGCCTTGCGCACGCCGATCTTGCCGACGACCGGGTCGTTCACATTGAAGACCAGGTGCTGGACCTCGGCGCTGGTGCCCTCGACGATCTCGACGTCCTTGTCGCTGCTGTCCTTCGACCTTTCGAGCTCCGCGATGTCCCCGGCGGTGAGGCCTCGGTAGGCGAGGTCGATGTCGCGCCTCTTGAACGAGGCGGCCAGCGCCTTCTGGTCACCGTGGAAGAACTTCATGGTGACGCCGTTGTTCTTCGTCTCGGCGGTGCCCCGGTAGCTCTCGTTGACCGAGAAGTCGGCTCCCGCGTCGCTGAAGGAGTCCAGCTTGTACGGGCCCGAGCCGACGGCCTTCTTGTCGGTGCGCAGCTCGTCGAAGGCGTACTCGGTGTGGTCGATGATGGATCCGGCGCCCGAGGCGATCTTGCTGGGGAAGGTGGCGTCCGGGACCTTGAGGTTGAAGACGACGGTCTTCTCGTCGGGGGTCTTGATCGTGTCGATCGTGGACAGCATGACCGGCGCCGGACCGGCCTTGTCGTTGATCTTCAGCGCGCGCTCGAAGGAGTACTTGACGTCCTTGGCGGCCAGCGTGTTGCCGTTGCTGAACTTCAGCCCGTCGCGCAGAGTGCAGCGGAAGATGGTGCTGCTGCCGTTGTCGAAGCCGCACTTCTCGGCGGCCTCGGGCTGCGGGACCGAGCTGCCCTTGGGGAAGCTGAGCAAGGACTGGAAGACGTTGTTGAACAGCAGCCAGGATCCCGGGTCGTAACCCGAGGCGGGGTCGGTGGCCAGCACCTCGTCCGACATTCCCATGACGACCTCGTCGCCGCTGTTCCCGGAGCCTTCCTTGGTGCCGCAGCCGCCGAGCAGACCCGCTGCCAGACCCACCGCGAGCGGGGCCGTCAGCCACTGATTACGCGTTTTCACAGACTTGCCTCACTGATTTACCGATGCTTCAACCGAATTGCCCACCGGTCGTGTGCTCTCCGCGACCGGGTACTGCCGACGCCGTCAGACGCCGCGGCCCAACTCCCACAACTGCAGGTCCGCGGAGCCGGTGACCGACCACTCGACGCCGGTGATGTCGTCACGCGCGGCGACGTACTGCTTGCCCTGCCACAGCGGCAGCAGCGGCACGTCCTCGGCGACGATTTCCTGGATCCGCTCGAACGGCTCGGACGCGGCGCCCCGGTCCGCGGCGCGCCGCGACTCGGGGATGAGCCTGGTGCGGATTTCCGTGTTCGCGTACGGGCTGTTGAGGAAGTTGTCCTCGTCGAGGAACGGGGCGACGTAGCTGTCGGCGTCCGGGAAGTCGGGGAACCAGCCCATGCCGTAGACGGCGTAGTCGCCGCGGTTCTGGTTCTCGCGGAACTTCGTCCACTCGGTGCCCTTGATGTCGACCTTGAAGAGCCCGCTGGCGTTGAGCTGCTCCTTGAGCACCTCGAACTCCTTCTCCGTGGCCGCACCGTAGTGGTCGGTGGTGTAGTTCAAGGTGAACTTCACCGGCGTGGTGATGCCGGCCGCGCTCAGCATGTTCGCGGCCTTCTTCCGGTTCGGTTCGCCGTACTTGTTGAAGAACGAGTTCTGGTGACCCGCGATGCTGGCCGGGATCAGGGAGTACAGCGGCTCGGCGGTGGCCGGGTAGACCTTGCCCGCGAGCTCGCCGCGGTCGATGACGGCGGCCATCGCCTGGCGCACCGCCTTGTCCTTCACCGTGGCGTCGTCGGTGGTGAAGCCCAGGTAGCGGATCTCCAGGCCGGGCATCTCGACGAGGTCGATGCCTTCCTGCGGGTTCTCCGACATCCGCTCGATCTGCTCGGGCGTCAGGGTGCGGGTCATCATGCCGATCTCGCCGTCCTTGAGCGCCTTCTCCATCGCGTCGGCGTCCGGGAACGAGCGCAGCTCGACCTTGTCGTTCCGCAGCTTCAAGTCGCCCTTGTAGTCGGGGTTCTTGGTGAAGATGGCGCTGGTGACCTTGTTGTCCTTGGTCTCGGCCTTGATGGTGTACGGGCCCGAACCGCCGATCTCGAAGCCGTCGCGGAGCTTGGTGGCCTCGTACGCCTCGGGGTCGACGATGCCTGCGGCCGGCGTCGAGAGCTTGTACGGGAACGTGGCGTCCGGGGTCTTGAGGTGGAAGACGATCCCGCTGTCGCCGTTGGCCTCGATCGTGTCGATGTTGGTCAGCAGACCACTCGGGCCGCTACTGTCCTTGATCTTCACCACGCGCTCAAGTGAGAACTTCACGGCTTCCGCGTTGAGCGCCTCGCCGCCGGGGAACTTGAGCCCGCTGCGCAGCTTGCAGCGGTAGCTCTCGTTCTGGGTGTCGGTGAAGCCGCACCTGGAGGCCGCTTCCGGCACCGGCTCTCCGCCGCCGCGCGGGATGTGCATCAGTGTCTGGACGGTCTGACGCAGGATGTTCCAGGACCCCGCGTCATAGGCGAACGCGGGGTCGAAGGGCGCCGGAGTGTCCTTGGTGGCTGCGAACTGGTCCGTGGTGCCCACAACAATGGCGTCGCCACCCTTGCCCCCACTGTCCGTCGCGCCACACGCGGCCAGCACGGGGGCCAGCAGACCGATCACGGCCGGCAGCACCAGAGTCTTGCGGTTCATCCTGGACGTTCTCCCTCATCCGGCACTGAGTTTGAGCGATTGCGGGACACTCCGCCGCCGCCACCCGGTCTGGGCGGGGCGATCGGGCCGGATGCAGTGCGATCGGTTCCGTGGTGTCAGCAACTGGTCGAGTGCTGAGGCACGCGTTGATGCGGCGAAGTACTCACGACGAGATTAGTGGGAATCGCCACGGAAGCAGGACCGGTGCGCGGTCGGACTGTTATCGGCCGGTGATCATGATCGACGGGGTGCCGTCGCCGGGGTTCGGGAATGATTCGTACACCACTCCACCAATGCGGACACAAGGGTGCCAAAAACGACCTCGTGGCGGCGGTCGAGGGCTCGCGCACGGCCGCATCAGCCGGCCCGCTCGTGATGAACATCACCTTGGGCGGGCTATTGATCAACGGCCTTTTTTTGCGTTCCGCCCGGTACGGAAAAAGCACATTCCAATGCCGGGAGTTCCCTGCACCCTTTCAGGAAAGCACGCTCGGTGAACGGTCAGTGCATTCCCGTAATCAGTGTGCCGAGAAAAGCAAGGTCGACTTCTTCGAGCGAGCCCACGACCACCCGGCCGAACGCGGGCGCGATCGGGGCGACGGACGGCACGGCCACCACACGGCAGCCGGCCGCCTCCGCCGCGGCCACACCGGTCGCGGTGTCCTCGATGACGGCGCACTGCACCGGGGCGGCTCCCAGCCGCATCGCCGCGTGCAGATACGGGTCGGGGTGCGGCTTGGTGCGCGTCACCTCGTCGCCCGCGACGGTGAGCGTGAACTTGTCCGGGCCGAGCGACTCCAGGACACGGTCGATGATGCGCCGGTGCGAGGCGGAGACCAGGGCGGTGGGCATGGAGTGTGCGGCCAGCTCGGCGAGAAGGCGGGCGGCGCCCGGCATCAGCGGCACCCCGTGATCGATGCGGGCCTCGAAGCGGTCGTTGAGCAGCACGGTGATCTCGGGGAGCGTGATGTCGGCGCCGGTGGCCTCGATGAGATAGCCGGCGCTGCGGGTCATGGGCCCGCCGACCACCACCTCGCGCCACGACTCGTCCAGCACATGCCCGAGGTCGGCGAAGACGGCCACTTCGGCGTCCCACCAGAAACCCTCGGTGTCGACCAGGGTTCCGTCCATGTCGAGGAGGACGGCCTGCAGGGCGGAGCGTTCGGCCAGTGGGGTCTCCCCTGCTCGAACGGAGTTGCGAGCTTGGGGATGGGTACTGGGCGCGGGAACCGTACTGGTCATCCGGGCACACCTCCTTGAGGGACGAGGAGGCCGGTCACCCTCCTGGTGGGGAGGGCGGCCGGCCTGCACTGGACGGACCAGTGTACGGCTCGACAGCTCAACGCGCGTTGAAGTATTTCGCCTCGGGGTGATGGATGACGATGGCGTCGGTGGACTGCTCGGGGTGCAGCTGGAACTCCTCGGAGAGTTCGACGCCGATCCGCTCCGGCTTCAGCAGGTCGGAGATCTTCGCGCGGTCCTCCAGGTTGGGGCAGGCGCCGTAGCCGAGCGAGAAGCGCGCGCCGCGGTACTTGAGCGCGAACATGTCCGCGACCTCGGCGGGGTCCTCGCCCGCGAAGCCGAGCTCGGTGCGCACGCGCGCGTGCCAGTACTCGGCGAGGGCCTCCGCCAACTGCACGGACAGGCCATGCAGTTCGAGGTAGTCGCGGTAGGAGTTGGACTCGAAGAGTGCGGCGGTGGCTCCGCCGATCTTCGAGCCGACGGTGACGATCTGCAGGCCGACCACGTCCGGCTCGCCGGACTCCTCCGGGCGGAAGAAGTCGGCCAGGCACAGGCGGCGGCCCCGGCTCTGACGCGGGAAGGTGAAGCGGGTGCGCTCGGAGCCGTCGTCGTTGAGGAGGATCAGGTCGTCGCCCTTGGAGTGGCACGGGAAGTAGCCGTAGACGACCGCGGCCTCCAGCAGGTTCCTGGTGTGCAGCTGCTCGAGCCAGCCGCGCAGCCGCGGCCGGCCCTCGGTCTCCACCAGCTCCTCGTACGTCGGCCCGTCGCCGGCCCTGGCCTGCTTGAGACCCCACTGGCCCTTGAACAGCGCGCCCTCGTCGAGCCAGGAGGCGTACTCCTTGAGGCCGATGCCCTTGACGACGCGGGTGCCCCAGAACGGCGGGGTGGGCACCGGGTTGGTGATGCTCACGTCGGAGCGGGCGGCGCCCTCTTCGGGGACTTCCTCGACGAGGGGGGTGTCGAGCTTGGCGACCCGGCGCTTCTTCAGTTCCGGCAGTACGGCGCCGGGGACACCTCGCTTGATGCCAATGAGGGTGTCCATCAGACGCAGACCTTCGAAGGCGTCGCGGGCGTAGCGGACTTCGCCCTCGTAGATCTCGTGCAGGTCCTGCTCGACATACGCCCTGGTGAGCGCGGCGCCACCGAGGATGACCGGGAAGTCGGCCGCCATCTTGCGCTGGTTCAGCTCCTGGAGGTTCTCCTTCATGATCACCGTGGACTTGACCAGCAGACCCGACATGCCGATGACGTCGGCGCGGTGTTCCTCGGCGGCTTCCAGGATCGCGGAGACGGGCTGTTTGATGCCGAGGTTGACGACGTTGTAGCCGTTGTTGGACAGGATGATGTCCACCAGGTTCTTGCCGATGTCATGGACGTCACCGCGCACGGTGGCCAGCACGATCGTGCCCTTGCCGTCGTCGTCGGTCTTCTCCATGTGCGGCTCCAGATGCGCCACCGCGGTCTTCATCACCTCGGCGGACTGGAGCACGAACGGCAGCTGCATCTGACCGGAGCCGAACAGCTCACCGACCGTCTTCATGCCCTCCAGCAGCGTCTCGTTGACGATCGCCAGCGCCGGACGGGTCTCCAGCGCCTCGTCGAGATCGGCCTCCAGGCCCTTCTTCTCACCGTCGATGATCCGCCGCTGCAGACGCTCACCCAGCGGCAGCGCCAGCAGCTCCTCGGCCTTGCCCGCCTTCATCGACTTCGTGTCGACACCGTCGAAGAGTTCGAGGTAGCGCTGGAGCGGGTCGTAGCCCTCGGCGCGGCGGTCGTGGATGAGGTCGAGGGCGACGGAGACCTGCTCCTCGCCCAGCCGGGCGAGCGGCAGGATCTTCGAGGCGTGCACGATCGCCGAATCCAGTCCGGCCTTCACGCACTCGTCCAGGAAGACGGAGTTGAGGACGATCCGGGCGGCCGGGTTGAGGCCGAAGGAGATGTTGGACAGGCCCAATGTGGTCTGCACATCGGGTCGGCGGCGCTTGAGTTCGCGGATGGCCTCGATGGTCGCGATGCCGTCCTTGCGGGACTCCTCCTGCCCGGTGCAGATGGTGAACGTCAGGCAGTCGATGAGGATGTCGGACTCGTGGATGCCCCAGTTGCCGGTCAGGTCGTCGATGATGCGCTCGGCGATGGCGACCTTGTGCTCGACGGTACGGGCCTGGCCCTCCTCGTCGATGGTGAGCGCCATCAGCGCCGCGCCGTGCTCCTGCGCCAGTGCGGTGACCTTCGCGAAACGCGACTCGGGGCCGTCGCCGTCCTCGTAGTTGACCGAGTTGATGACGGCCCGTCCGCCGAGCTTCTCCAACCCGGCCCGCAGCACGTCGACTTCGGTGGAGTCGAGCACGAGGGGCAACGTGGAGGCGGTGGCGAACCGTCCTGCCAGCTCCTGCATGTCGGCGACGCCGTCACGGCCGACGTAGTCCACGCACAGGTCGAGCATGTGCGCGCCCTCGCGGATCTGGTCGCGGACCATCTCCACGCAGTCGTCCCAGCGGGCCTCCAGCATGGCGTCGCGGAACTTCTTCGACCCATTGGCGTTCGTACGCTCACCGATCGCCAGGAACGAGGTGTCCTGCCGGAAGGGGACCGTCTGGTAGAGGGAGGCGGCGCCCGGCTCGGGGTGCGCCGTGCGCCCGGCGGGGCGCAGGTCGCGGACGCGCTCGACGACCTGGCGCAGGTGCTCGGGCGTCGTACCGCAGCAGCCACCGACCAGCGAGAGGCCGTACTCGTGGACGAACGTCTCCTGTGCGTCGGCGAGTTCACCGGCGGACAGCGGGTAGTGCGCGCCGTTCTTGCCGAGCACGGGCAGGCCGGCATTGGGCATGCAGGAGATCGGGATGCGCGAGTGGCGGGCGAGGTAGCGCAGGTGCTCGCTCATCTCGGCCGGGCCCGTGGCGCAGTTCAGCCCGATCATGTCGATGCCCAGCGGTTCCAGCGCGGTCAGTGCCGCGCCGATCTCCGAGCCGAGCAGCATCGTGCCGGTCGTCTCGACGGTCACCGAGCAGATCAGCGGGAGACTGATCCCCGCGACGTCCATCGCCCGCCGGGCGCCGATGATCGCGGACTTCGTCTGGAGCAGGTCCTGGGTCGTCTCCACCAGCAGCGCATCCGCACCACCGGCGATCATGCCCTCGGCGTTCTGCTGGTACGCGTCCCGCAAAGTGATGTACGGGGCATGGCCCAACGTCGGCAGCTTCGTACCCGGGCCCATCGAACCCAGCACCCAGCGCTGCTGCCCGGTCGACACCGTGAACTCGTCCGCCACCTCACGCGCGATCCGCGCCCCCGCCTCCGACAGCTCGAAGACCCGCTCCGCAATGTCGTACTCGGCGAGCGCCGCGTAGTTCGTACCGAAGGTGTTGGTCTCCACGCAGTCCACACCGACCGCGAAATACTCCTCGTGCACCGAACGCACAATGTCGGGCCGGGTGACATTCAGGATCTCGTTGCAGCCCTCCAGCTGCTCGAAGTCCTCCATGGTCGGATCCTGCGCCTGCAACATCGTGCCCATCGCCCCGTCGGCCACCACCACACGCGTGGCGAGCGCCTCACGGAAGGCTGCTACTCGGGTGCTGCTGCTGGCAGGGGTGGGGGTCGGCAACGAGGCCATGGAAATACTCCCTGAGGTGCGACGGCTGTCGGCTTTGCGTCTTCCGGCGGAAGGCGCACCCGGCCAGGGTAACTGTGGTGCCGTTCGCGCCGAGATGCGTCCCACGAGGCGGACGTAGCGGTGCGCGGTGACACTGAGTCGACATGAGCCGATACTGTTCAGCATTGTCGAACCGAGACGGAGGAGGCAGAGCGGTGGCACGGCATATCCAGTCGCTCGAGCGGGCGGCCGCGATGCTGCGCCTGCTCGCCGGTGGCGAACGAAGGCTCGGCCTGTCCGAGGTGGCCTCCTCGCTCGGCTTGGCCAAGGGCACCGCGCACGGCATTCTGCGCACCCTCCAGGCGGAGGGCTTCGTCGAACAGGACGCCGCGTCCGGCCGATACCAGCTGGGCGCCGAGCTGCTCCGCCTGGGCAACAGCTACCTGGACGTGCACGAGCTGCGCGCCCGCGCACTGGTGTGGACCGACGATCTGGCCCGTTCCAGCGGCGAGAGCGCCTATCTGGGCGTGCTGCACCAGCGTGGCGTGCTGGTCATCCACCACGTCTTCCGCCCGGACGACAGCCGGCAGGTTCTTGAGGTGGGGGCGATGCAGCCGCTGCACTCCGCGGCCCTGGGCAAGGTCCTCTCCGCGTACGACCCCGTGGCGCACAACGAGGTCCTGGAGAACGACCGCGAGACCTTCACGCCGCGCACGATCACCGACGCGGTGGACTTCGAGGCCGTCCTGGATCTGACCAGGGCGCGCGGCTGGGCCGCCGACGTGGAGGAGACCTGGGTCGGGGTGGCCTCGATCGCCGCGCCCATCCACGACCGGCGCGGGATGCCCGTCGGCGCGGTCGGCATCACCGGTGCGGTGGAGCGCGTGTGCGAGAACGGGGAACTCCGTCCCGAGCTGGTCGCCGCGGTACGCGACTGCGCCCGCGCCGTCTCCCGGGATCTGGGCGCCGGGCGCTTCTGAGGCGCGATCGGCCATCTGCTGTCACGCTGGTAACGATCGCGACACTCGCCTCAGAACCCTTGACGTGGTGTTTACCGGAAGCAAAACTGCCGTTCATCGGTCGGCAATGCCGAACACCTACCGGCAATACGCGCTAGAGTGTGGCAAAGCCACGGGACCGGCTAGGCCCTCACCGAGGGCGCGGACCACCCGGAGGGACCCGGGTTCCGCCTTTTCCCTGGACGAAGGACAAAGGAGTCGCGGGTGTCCAGCTCCGACATCTTCATCGGCGAGATCATTGGTACCGCCGTACTCATCCTGCTCGGCGGTGGCGTCGTCGCCGCCGTTGTGCTCAAGCGCTCGAAGGCGCGGAACGCCGGCTGGCTCGCCATCACCTTCGGGTGGGGCTTCGCCGTCATGACCGCCGTCTACATGACCGGCACGCTGTCCGGCGCTCACCTCAACCCGGCGGTCACGGTCGGTATCGCGATCAAGGACGGGGACTGGAGCAACGTTCCGGTCTACTTCGCAGGTCAGATACTCGGCGCCATGATCGGCGCCACCCTGGTCTGGATCGCGTACTACGGCCAGTTCCAGGCCCACCTCACGGACCCGGAGATCCTCGCGGCGCAGCCCGCCGAGGAGGGCCTGATCGACCAGAAGGCCGCTCCCAACGCCGGCCCGGTGCTCGGTATCTTCTCCACCGGCCCGGAAGTCCGAGTCGTCTGGCAGAACCTGGCCACCGAGATCATCGGCACCACCGTGCTCGTGCTCGCGGTGCTCACCCAGGGGCTCAACGACAGCGGCAAGGGTCTGGGCGTGCTCGGCGCCCTGATCACCGCGCTCGTCGTGGTCTCGATAGGCCTCTCGCTCGGCGGGCCGACCGGCTACGCGATCAACCCGGCCCGCGACCTGGGCCCGCGCATCGTGCACGCCCTGCTCCCGCTGCCGAACAAGGGCGGCTCCGACTGGAGCTACGCCTGGATCCCCGTCCTCGGACCACTGGTCGGCGGAGCACTCGCCGCCGGGATCTACAACCTCGCGTTCGCCTGAGCCGACTGGCCGACCCTCTACAGACCTCCGGGAGCACACCGTGACCGACGCACACACCACCGGCCCGTTCATCGCGGCCATCGACCAGGGCACCACCTCCAGCCGCTGCATCGTCTTCGACAAGGACGGCCGGATCGTCGCGGTCGACCAGAAGGAACACGAGCAGATCTTCCCCAAGCCCGGCTGGGTGGAGCACGACGCGACCGAGATCTGGACCAACGTCCAGGAAGTCGTGGCGAGCGCCATCGAGAAGGCGGGCATCACGCCCGACGACGTCAAGGCGATCGGCATCACCAACCAGCGTGAGACCACGCTGATGTGGGACAAGAACACCGGTGAGCCCGTCCACAACGCCATCGTCTGGCAGGACACCCGCACCGACGCGCTCTGTAAGGAGCTCGGCCGCAACGTCGGCCAGGACCGCTTCCGCCGCGAGACGGGCCTGCCGCTGGCCAGCTACTTCTCCGGTCCGAAGGCCCGCTGGCTGCTGGACAACGTCGACGGCCTGCGTGAGCGCGCCAACAGCGGCGACATCCTCTTCGGCACCATGGATTCCTGGATCATCTGGAACCTCACCGGTGGTACCGACGGCGGCGTCCACGTCACCGACGTCACCAACGCCTCCCGCACGATGCTCATGAACCTGCAGGAGATGCAGTGGGACGAGAAGATCGTGCAGTCCATGGGCATCCCGATGGCCGTGCTGCCGGAGATCCGTTCCTCCTCCGAGGTGTACGGCGTCGCCAAGCAGGGCCCGCTGGCAGGTGTGCCCGTCGCCTCCGCGCTCGGTGACCAGCAGGCCGCCCTGTTCGGCCAGACCTGTTTCGCGCAGGGCGAGGCGAAGTCGACGTACGGCACCGGGACGTTCATGCTGATGAACACCGGCAATACGCCCGTCAACTCGTACAACGGCCTGCTGACGACCGTCGGTTACCAGATCGGCGACCAGAAGCCCGTCTACGCGCTCGAAGGTTCGATCGCCGTCACCGGTGCGCTCGTCCAGTGGATGCGCGACCAGATGGGCCTGATCAAGAGCGCCGCCGAGATCGAGACGCTGGCGTCCTCCGTCGAGGACAACGGCGGCGCGTACTTCGTGCCGGCCTTCTCCGGCCTCTTCGCCCCGTACTGGCGCCCCGACGCCCGCGGTGTGATCGCCGGTCTCACCCAGTACGTCACCAAGGCTCACATCGCCCGCGCCGTTCTGGAGGCCACCGCCTGGCAGACCCGCGAGATCAGTGACGCCATGACCAAGGACTCCGGCGTCGAGCTGACCGCACTCAAGGTCGACGGCGGTATGACCTCCAACAACCTGCTGATGCAGACCCTCTCGGACTTCCTGGACGCACCCGTGGTGCGCCCGATGGTCGCCGAGACGACCTGCCTCGGCGCCGCCTATGCCGCCGGCCTGGCCGTCGGCTTCTGGTCCAGCACCGACGAACTGCGCGCCAACTGGCGCAGGGCCGCCGAGTGGACCCCCCGCATGGACGCGGACACCCGCGACCGCGAGTACAAGAGCTGGCTCAAGGCCGTAGAGCGGACCATGGGCTGGATCGAGGACGAGGAGTAAACAATGACCACCCTGCAGAGCGTCCCGGCCCTCGGGACGCACCCGGCTGACGGTTCCACAGCGAGCCGCGCCGAGACTCGGGAGCGACTTTCCAAGGCGACGTACGACCTCCTGGTGATCGGCGGCGGCATCCTGGGCATCTCCACCGCCTGGCACGCCGCGCAGTCCGGGCTGCGGGTGGCGCTGGTGGACGCCGGCGACTTCGCCGGCGCCACCTCCTCCGCCTCCTCCAAGCTGCTCCACGGCGGTCTGCGCTACCTGCAGACCGGCGCGGTCAAGCTGGTCGCGGAGAACCACTTCGAGCGCCGCGCGGTCTCCCGCGACGTCGCGCCGCACCTGTCCAACCCCCTGAAGTTCTACCTCCCCGTCTACAAGGGCGGTCCGCACGGCGCGGCCAAGCTCGGCGCGGGCGTCTTCGCCTACTCCGCGCTGTCCGCCTTCGGTGACGGCGTCGGCCATGTCATCGGCGCGAAAAAGGCAGCGCTTGAGGTGCCCGAGCTGCGTACGGACAACCTCAAGGCCGTCGCCGTCTACGGCGACGACCAGATGAACGACTCCCGCATGGCCCTGATGACGGTCCGCGCGGCGGTCGAGTCGGGCGCCACCGTCCTCAACCACGCCAAGGTCACCGGGCTGCGCTTCACCAACGGTCGGGTCACCGGCGCGGAGCTGGAAGACCGCATGGACGGTACGGAGTTCGGTGTCGACGCGCGTCTGGTGCTCAACGCCACCGGCCCGTGGGTCGACCACCTGCGCAAGCTGGAGAACCCCGACGCGGCGCCGTCCATCCGCCTCTCCAAGGGCGCGCACCTGGTCCTCAAGCGCACCGCCCCCTGGCGGGCCGCGCTGGCGACGCCGATCGACAAGTACCGGATAACCTTCGCGCTGCCCTGGGAGGACCAGCTCCTGCTCGGTACGACCGACGAGGAGTACGAGGGCGACCCGGCCGATGTCGCCGTCAACGAGAAGGACATCACCCAGATCCTGGACGAGGCCGCCTTCTCGATCCGCGACCAGCAGCTGTCCCGCGACCTGATCACCTACTCGTTCGCCGGTCTGCGGGTGCTGCCCGGCGGCCCCGGGAACACCTCGAAGGCCAAGCGCGAGACGGTCGTCACCGAGGGCCGCGGCGGCATGCTTTCGGTGGCCGGCGGCAAGTGGACGACGTTCCGTCACATCGGCCGCACCGTCGTGAACAAGCTCGCCGCGCTGCCCGGCCACCCGCTGGGCGAAGACATGGAGCCGATCTCGCGGCTGCCCAAGCACCAGCCGCTGCCGGGCATCTCCAACCCGAACGCGGTCGCGCACCGGCTGCTCGTCGACGGCGGCAGCCCCGGTCCGCGGATGGGCGGGGACACCGCCCGCCACCTGGCCACCCACTACGGCTCGCTGGCCTTCGACATCGCGCGGCTGGCCAACGACAACCCGGCGCTGGCCGAGCGTGTCCACCCGGACGCGCCGGAGATCTGGGCGCAGGTCGTGTACGCCCGTGACCACGAGTGGGCCGAGACGGCGGACGACGTGCTGCGCCGCCGTACGACGCTGACGATCCGGGGCCTTGCCACGGACGAGATCCGCGGCAATGTGGATGACGTACTGGCCCGCAAGGTCTGAGCGGGCCCCACCGCTGTCCGCGTGCGGCCGATACTCACCGGTACTGCGGGGCGGCATAATGAGGCGATACATCGGATGTCTGGTGACAGTTGCCGGACGCAACGAGGAGGTCGTCCATGGCCGTCACCGACGAAGCCATCGAGAAGATCAAGGAAATGATCGTCTCGGGCGCGTTGCGGCCCGGCGACCGCCTCCCCAAGGAAAGCGAACTCGCCGCCGAGCTGGGCCTGTCCCGCAACTCGCTGCGCGAGGCGGTGCGCGCCCTGTCGCTGATCCGCATCCTCGACGTGCGCCAGGGCGACGGGACCTATGTCACCAGCCTGGACCCGCAACTGCTCCTCGAGGCGATGAGTTTCGTCGTGGACTTCCACCGGGACGACACGGTGCTGGAGTTCCTGGCCGTACGCCGCATCCTGGAGCCCGCCGCCACCGCGATGGCGAGCTCCAGGATCACCGGCGCCCAATTGGACGCTCTGAGCGACCAGTTGGACGCCCTTGGACCGCAGCCCTCGGTCGAGGAGCTGGTCGCCTGCGATCTCGAATTCCACCGTGTCATCGTGCAGAGCTCCGGCAACTCGGTGCTGTGCTCCCTGCTCGACGGGCTTTCCGGCCCGACGACCCGGGCCCGCATCTGGCGCGGCCTGACCCAGGAGGACGCCGTCAGCCGCACGCTCCACGAGCACCGCGCGATCCTCACCGCGCTGCGCGACGGGGACGCGGAGGCGGCGCGGTCCTGGGCGACGGTGCACATCGCGAGCGTCGAGCAGTGGCTGCGCACCACGCTCTGAGCGCGCTCCGTCCCTTTCGAATGATTTCGCGCACGAAGGGGCACGCTTCCCCGGTGCTATCAGGCGTCACCGTGTTCACCCGGCCGTGCGCAGGGGCTGCGGCCGGACCTGCTGGAAGCCGTAGGGTTGGCACATGCACAAAGGAACTTCACACGCTTCGGAAGGAGGCACCGGGTGATCGAGCTCGAGAGTGTTCCCGAGCTGATCGACCCGGTGATGGTGGCCGCGTTCGAGGGCTGGAACGACGCCGGCGACGCCGCCTCCACCGCGGTCGCGCACCTGGAGCGGGAGTGGAAGGGCGAGGTGTTCGCGGCGCTGGACGCCGAGGACTACTACGACTTCCAGGTGAACCGTCCCACGGTGTTCCTGGACGGCGGGGTCCGCAAGATCACCTGGCCGACCACGCGGCTTTCCGTCGTGAGGATCGGCGGCGACAAGCCCCGCGACCTCGTTCTGGTCCGCGGCATCGAGCCGTCGATGCGCTGGCGCTCGTACTGCAACGAGATCCTCGGCTTCGCACATGAGCTGGGCGTCGAGATGGTCGTGATCCTGGGCGCACTGCTCGGTGACACTCCGCACACCCGCCCGGTGCCGGTCAGCGGTGTCACGTCGGACGCGGATCTGGCGCGGGCGATGGATCTGGAGGAGACCCGGTACGAGGGCCCCACGGGCATCGTCGGCATCCTCCAGGAGGCGTGCACGCATGCCGGTGTCCCGGCCGTGAGCCTGTGGGCGGCCGTACCGCACTATGTCTCGCAGCCGCCGAACCCCAAGGCCACGCTCGCCCTGCTCAACCGTCTCGAAGACCTCATCAATCTGCGGATCCCGCTCGGCGAGCTGCCCGAGGACGCCCGCGCCTGGCAGGTCGGCGTGGACCAGCTGGCCGCGGAGGACAGCGAGGTCGCCGAGTACGTGCAGTCGCTGGAGGAGGCGCGGGACACCGCGGACCTTCCCGAGGCGTCGGGCGAGGCCATCGCCCGCGAGTTCGAGCGGTACCTGCGGCGGCGCGACGGCGGTCCGGGACCCGGTGTGTCCGGCCCCGGTCACGCCACGGACGGCAGCGAGAGCAGTACGTCGTATCTGCGTGACAACGCCGGCGGTCGCACCCGGCCGCCCAGGCCGCCGCGCGCGGAGGCGGTTCCCGACGAGGCGGTCCCCGAGGAGGGGGGCGCCGACGAGGCGGGCGGCAGCGGCGCGGAGGACTCCTCGGAGGAGTAGCGGGCCGGGAGCGGCGCGGCAGTGAACGATGACGGTGGGGCGGTGCCTTGTGGCGCCGCCCCCACCGCATGTGCAGCCCGCGGGCTTCCGCGGCCCGGTCCTCAGACCCTGCGCACGGACACCACGTCGTACTCCGTGTCGGGCGTCGGCGGCACGTCGAAGCGGGCGTTGGGCAGAAGGATGCGGTCGCCCCAGGCCGCCGCGGTGGTAGGAATCCGGAAGCGCGGGTCGGTGATGCGGGCGACCGCGACGCCTCTGGTGCCGCTCGCGTTCAGCCGCACCACGTCGATCGCGTTCTGCGACTGCTGGACGACGTACAGGAGACGGCCGAGCAGCAACAGGCCGTCTCCATTGGGGATCTTCAGCGGGCCCAGGTCGACCTGGCGGGCGACGCCCGTGCGCGGGTCGACGCGCATCAGCGCACCGCCGTCCACGACGGTGTTGACCACCAGCAGGGCCCGGCCGTCCGGGGTCCGCTCGATCCCGTTCGCGGTGAAGGCGGACCCCTGGGCCCAGTCCCCCGTCAGCTCGCGGGTGACGATCGCGCTCGTCGGCGGCAGTTCGCCGCGCCGCCCGAGCGGGAGCCCGTAGAGCACCGGGTTGAAGGAATCGGTGAACCAGGCGACACCCGGCCGCAGTACAACGTCATTGACCATGCTGGTGGCCGTGCCGACGTCGTACGTGGCGAGGATCGCGCCCCCGTGGGTGTCGACGACCCTGATCTGACGTGAGTAGCCGCCGCCGATGAACAGCCTGCCTGCGCTGTCCAGTTTGAGCCCGACGGACATCGCGCCAGTGCCCTTGCTGATGATCCGGCCCCGGCCGGTGGCCAGGCTCGCACCATGGATGGAGCCGTCGCGCAGCGAGCCGAAGTAGGCGTACGGACGCGAGCCGATGGCGATGCCTTCGGGCTGGAAGCCGTCCGGCAGCGGGAAGCGGGTGGGCCACCGAGCGGGGGCCGCTCCGGACGCCCGCGCGGCGGCGGGGAGTGGCGGGAGGAGGGCCGTGCCGGTCAGGGCGGCGCCGGTGGTGAGCAGTGTTCGACGTGCGAAGGAACGGTTCATGAGTCGTCCTTCCGACGAATGTCTACAGACGCACATACCTCACCACACGACAGGACTCTCCGCAGGGTTCGGCCGGAATACCACGTCACATCTCTATCCGGATGGAGTGCCAGGGTTGCCCATTCGCCTTGATCGCAAGGGGAGTTGGTGCGGGCAGGAACGGCGGGCCGACCGGAGGGTGGCCGTCAAAGGCACGCGACACAGGCACAGGAAACACAGGCACAGGGCATCCCAAGAAAGCGGTGCCGGGCGGAGAATCCTCCGCCCGGCACCGTCATGTCCCTACAAGGGGCTCTGCGAGAGGTTCAGCTACAGGGCCACCCCGAGGAGTGCGTCGACGGCGCGCGAGACCACACCGGGCGCCCCCTCCTGCGTACCGCCGTCGGACTGCTGGAGCGCGGCCCAGCGGTCCACCGCACGCAGCGCGGACGGGGTGTCGAGGTCGTCGGCCAGGGCTTCGCGGATCTCCTCGACCAGGGCGTCGGCGGACGGTCCGTCGGGGCGCGACACGGCGGCGCGCCAGCGCGCGAGACGCTCGACGGCGTCCGCGAGCACCTGGTCCGTCCACTCCCAGTCGGAGCGGTAGTGGTGCGAGTGCAGGGCGAGACGGATCGCGGCCGGGTCGACACCGTCGCGGCGCACCTTCGACACGAAGACCAGGTTGCCCCGGGACTTCGACATCTTCTCGCCGTCCAGACCGACCATCCCGGCGTGCACGTAGGCCTTGGCGAACGGGTGCTCGCCGGTCAGCGCCTGGGCGTGCGAAGCGCCCATCTCGTGGTGCGGGAAGGCGAGGTCGGAGCCGCCGCCCTGCACGTCGAAGCCCATGCCGAGGTGGTCCAAAGCGATGGCCACACACTCGATGTGCCAGCCGGGCCGGCCGCGGCCCAGGCTCGCCCCGTCCCAGCTCGGCTCGCCCTCACGGGCGGCCATCCAGAGCATCGGGTCGAGCGGGTTCTTCTTGCCGGGACGGTCCGGGTCGCCGCCGCGCTCGGCGGAGAGCAGCCGCATCGCGTCGGCGTCGAGCCCGGACACCTCACCGAAGTGCGGGTCGGCCTCGACGGAGAAGTACACGTCCCCTTCGAGCTCGTACGCGGCGCCCTTGTCGCGCAGCCGCTCGACGAGCGGGACGATGCCGGGTATCGCCTCGACCGCGCCGATGTAGTGCTGCGGCGGGAGCATCCGCAGGGCCGTCATGTCCTCGCGGAACAGAGCGGTTTCACGCTCCGCGAGCTCGGTCCAGTCGTGGCCGTCGCGGATCGCCCGCTCCAGCAGAGGGTCATCCACGTCCGTCACATTTTGGACGTAATGAACCTGCCGCTTGGTATCGAGCCACACGCGCTGAACGAGGTCGAACGCGTTGTAGGTCGCCGCGTGACCCATGTGGGTCGCGTCGTACGGCGTAATGCCGCAGACATAGATACGGGCGACAGGGCCGGGGTCCAGGGATACGGGACCACCGGTCGCGGTGTCGTGGATCTTGAGGTCGCGGCCCTTACCAGGCAGGGCGGGGACGTCAGAAGCGGGCCAGGCATGCATGTCATGAGCGTAACCGGACGCACGTTCCGGATACGAACCGGATGCGGAACGGATCACCGGTCACGGCTGGTGAGACATCACACCGGCGGCCAGGGAATAGCCGGCCACTCGCCGCTCGGCTGCGGGTGGCGGGCCGTGGTCCGCAGTGCCGTCACCCGTGCGCGCACCGCCTCGACCTCGGCCGGGGTGATCAGTTCGGCCAGACGGGTGGCCAGGGGCCTGCCCTCCGCCAGGGCGTCGGACATCCGCGCCAGAACCTCCAGGGCTTCCGCCGTCAGGGGGTCACCGGCCCAGCCCCACAGCAGGGTACGGAGCTTGTCCTCGGCGTTGAAGGTCACGCCGTGGTCGATGCCGTACAGCTTCCCGTCGGCCGTCGGCAGCAGATGACCGCCTTTGCGGTCGGCGTTGTTGATGACCGCGTCGAGGACCGCGAGCCGCCGCAGCCGCTCGTCGTCGGCGTGCACGAGCAGCGCGGTGCGGCCTTCGGCGACCTCCGCGAAGACGACCGGCTTCCAGCCCTCGCCGGGCTCCTCGTCCTCGACCAGGGCCAGCAGTCCGCCGTCGGCGTCCGCCTCGATCCACAGCTGGCACATGCCCTCGCCGTACGGCCCGTCGCGCAGCACGGTCGGCGGCACCAGGCCCCAGCCGGTCGCCTCGGAGATCTCGTACGCGGCGACCTCGCGCTGCGCGAGCGTGCCGTCGGGGAAGTCCCACAGGGGCCGTTCCCCGGCGACCGGCTTGTAGACGCAGGACGCCGACACGCCCTCGTACTCGATCCCGCAGTAGAGCACCGCGTTGGAGGCCTCACGGACCCGTCCGCGGACCGTGAGCTGCCCCTTCGCCAGGACAGTGAGCTGATCCACCGGCGTCACGCTCCGCGGCGGTATCCGTTCTGGCGCGGACATACGTGTCCTTCCGAGTCGAGCGGCAGGCTGCACAGGGGGCAGGGCGGCCGCCCCGCGTTGACGACGTCGAGGGCGCGCTTGGCGAAGGCTCTGGCCTGCGCGCCGCTGAGCCGTACCCGCAGCATCGGCGGGCCGTTCTCCTCGTCCTGGAGCAGCCGTTCCTCGGCGTCCGCGAGGTCTTCCTCGTCCGAGGCGTCGAGTTCGACCAGGGCCTGCGCCTCGACGATCATGCGCTGCTCCTCGCCGTCCCAGGCCAGCGCCATGGTGCCGACGCGGAACTCCTCCTCGACGGGGGCGTCCAGCGGCGCGCTGTCCGTGACATCGGCGGGGGCGACGGCCGGCACCGGTGCGTTGCCGCCGGTGCGGCGCACCACTTCGTCGAGCAGTTCGTCGATCCGCTCGGCGAGGGCGGCCACTTGGGTCTTCTCCAGCGAGACGCTGGTGACCCGACCGGCCGCCGACGCCTGCAGGAAGAACGTACGACGTCCAGGCAGCCCGACCGTACCGGCCACAAAGCGGTCCGGTGGGTCGTAGAGGTATACCTGACGGGACACGTCCTGCTCTCCCTTGAATTCGGTTGTACGCGCGGGCTCAGGGCCCGTCCACCCTACTGCGCGAAGCGATCACGGTGCGCCCGCGCCGCCTCCTACGGCCGCGTCCGCGCCGTTGCCGTTCTCCCGCGGGGCCAACGAGCCGAGGTCTCCGGTGTCGCCGAGGCGCACGAGGAACGGGCGCAGTCCCGTGTAGCGGATGGCCGTGAGGGAACACGGGTCGACGTGAATCCGCTGGAAGAGATCAAGGTGAAGGCCGAGCGCGTCGGCGACGACGGACTTGATGATGTCGCCGTGCGAGCACATCACGTAGACGGCGTCCTCGCCGTGCTCCGCCTCGACGCGCGCGTTCCAGTCCCGGACCGCGTCGACCGCGCGCGCCTGCATGGCGCGCATCGACTCGCCGCCGGGAAAGGTGACGGACGACGGGTGCTGCTGCACCGCGGCCATCAGCGGCTCGTCGGTCAGCTCGGCGAGCTTACGGCCCGTCCAGTCGCCGTAGTGGCACTCGCCGATGCGGTCGTCGGTGTGCAGGGGGAGCCCGGGGCGCGCGTCGAGCAGCGGCTGGAGGGTCTGGCGGCAGCGGTCGAGCGGACTGCTGACGACGGATGCCAGCGGCACGGCTGCCAGCCTGCTGGGGAGGGCGGCCGCCTGGGCGGTACCGCGCTCGTCGAGGGAGACGCCCGGCGTCCAGCCCGCGAGCAGCCCCGCGGTGTTGGCGGTCGAGCGTCCGTGGCGTACGAGGATCAGCGTGGCCATGGCGGTCAGCCTAGGCGGCGGATCGCGCCGAGGTGCGCTCGGGCCCTTACCGGGGGAGAATGCGCGCCGTGATCGTGGACTGTGCCATCTACCGGGAAGGGCGCCGCACCGAGGGCCCTTCCGACTTTTCGGATGCCCTCGCGGAGGCGCGTGCCGCCGGGGACGCGTTTTTGTGGATCGGGCTGCATGAGCCGACGGAGGAGGAGTTCGCTCTCGTCAGCAGCGAGTTCGGGCTGCATCCGCTGGCCGTGGAGGACGCTCTCAGGGCCCATCAGCGGCCCAAGTTGGAGGTGTACGAGGATTCGCTCTTCGCGGTGCTCAAGCCGGTGCTCTACGAGCCGGAGAGCGACACCGTGACCACGGACGAGCTGATGCTCTTCGTCGGCGATTCCTTCGTGGTGACGGTGAGGCACGGCGAGAGCTCACCGCTGGCCGCCGTGCGCCACCGCCTCGAATCCGACCCCGAAGTCCTGCGGCACGGACCCACCTCGGTGCTGTACGCCGTGAGCGACGCCGTCGTGGACAACTATCTGGAGGTCGGGATCGAGCTCCAGACCGACCTGGAGGAGCTGGAGGCGGAGGTTTTCGCACCGGTCGGGGAGCCGACGGGGTCGCCTGCCAAGGGCACGCCCCGCGCGCCATCCACGGCCGCAAGGATCTACACCTTCAAGCGGCAGGTACTCGAATTCCGCCGTGCGACGGGGCCGCTCACCCAGCCCATGCTGCGGCTGTCGTCCCCCGGTCTGCCGTTCGTCGACGAGCACGCTCAGCCGTTCTTCCGAGACGTGAGCGACCACCTCGCCCGGGCCAACGAGCAGGTGGACGGTCTTGACCGACTGCTGTCCGACATCCTGTCCGCGCATCTCGCACAGATGGGGGTACGGCAGAACGACGACATGCGGAAGATCTCGGCGTGGGCCGCCATGGCGGCGGTACCGACGATGGTCGCGGGCATCTACGGCATGAACTTCGAGCATATGCCGGAGCTGACCTGGACGTGGTCCTATCCGGCCGTGGTCCTGTTCATGGCGTTGTGCGAGGTCGGCCTGTACCGCCAGTTCAAGCGGCGCGGCTGGCTCTGAGCCCGATGTTCGGACGTTCGGGCTCAGAGGCTTCGGGTTTCGGGGTTGCTGGGCTCAGGCGAACTCGGGCGCTGACGTCGACGGGCCGTCGAGTGCGCCCCGGTGCTCCGGCATGGTCAGGCTCACCATTCGCCGCCAGCCACCGAGGCGTTCGTACGCGTACATGCCGCGGATTCCGGTGGCCAGCGCGGCGGCCTTGGACTTCGGCCAGCCCAGGATGCGGCCCATCTGCGCCATGACGGCGAGGCTCACGTCCCGGTGGACACCGATCTCGGCGAGGGCGCTCTCGCGCAGGACACGCTGGATCTCCCGGCCGTGCCCTGCGCGGGCCAGGCGCAGCAGCTCCTCGTGGCAGTACGCGAGGTGGTTGTCCTCGTCGTGGCAGATCATCCTGATCGGCCTGCCCGCCTCGGGGTGGTCGCCGAAGTACTTCACCAGCATGACCATCTGGTCTGCGGCGCGCTGCTCCGTGACCCGGCTGTGCGACAGGTACACGAGGATGTCCTGCTCGGTGAGCGGCTTGTCGAGGCGCAGCTTCTCGTGGGCCAGACCGATGCCCTTGCGTTCGAGCAGCATCGTGTAGTCGGTGTCCGGCGGGACCGGAACCGGTTCGAGGCCGCGCTTCTTCAGCAGGGCGTTGAAGAGCCTGCCGTGCTTGTCCTCGTCCGCGCCGTGCCGGGTGATCTTGGGTGCGAGGGCGCGCATGCTCTCGGGGACCAGGGCCGCGATCCGGCCGTTCTCCCAGCCGCCCTGGGCCTCGCCGCTGGCCGCGATGGAGCAGAAGAGCTGGAAGGAGTCGTCGTTGTCGATGATTTCCTGGAACAGGATTCGGGCCGAGAGCATCGGGCACACCTCCGTGAATACATCCGCAAAGAACAAGTCAAGTGCGTGATGGGAGGGCAGGCAACAGCTGCGCCGGACAACTCAGCCGGAAGAAGGACAGGGCGAACCGTATCTGCGCGTAACCCACGGGCTCGTGAAGCGTTGTTCTCCACGACGGCCGTGGCGGGGAAGACCCCCGAGCCCCCACCACGGCCGCAGACTTTCTCTCCTCGCCGGTTACGCCGACCGCCCCGGGCGGTTACGACCTCGGGGGCAATGGAGCGTGGATCAGCGAGTGGCGTCATGCGGCTTCGCGTCCTAGGCGGAGGAGGGAGGCGACGCGGAGCGTCGTCGACCGACGACAACGCCGGAGGCGGAGTCGCATGACGTCGGGAGCCCACGCTCCATTGCCCCCGAGGTCGTTAGGCCAAACCGGCGCGCTCCAGGGCGTCGGTGCCGGCGCGCAGGGCCGTGAGCCGCTCGTCGAGCGTGAAGCCCGCGGGGGCCAGCGTCAGCGTTGTCACTCCGGCCGCGGCATAGGCCTGCATCCGCTCGGCGATCCGCTCCACGGAGCCCAGCAGGGTGGTCTGGTCGATCAGCTGGTGCGGGATCGCGGCGGCCGCGCCCGTCTTGTCGCCGGACAGGTACTTGTCCTGGATCTCGGCGGCTTCCTTCTCATAGCCCATGCGCTGTGCGAGCTGGTTGTAGAAGTTCTGCTTGCGGCTGCCCATGCCACCGACATACAGCGCGGTGTACGGGCGGAAGGTATCGGCCAGCGCGTTGACGTCGTCGCCGACCGCGAGCGGCAGCGTCGGGCAGACGTCGAAGCCGTCCATGGTCTTGCCCGCCTTCTCGCGGCCCGCGCGCAGGTGCTTGATCGCGGTGTCTTCGAGGTGGTCGGCGGAGGGGAAGATCAGCAGCGCGCCGTCGGCGATCTCGCCGGTCTGCTCCAGGTTCTTGGGGCCGATCGCGGCGATGTAGAGCGGGATGTGCTCGCGCTGCGGGTGGACCGTCAGCTTGAGCGGCTTGCCGGGGCCGTCGGGCAGCGGCAGCGTCCAGTGCTGCCCCTCGTACGACAGGCGCTCGCGGGTCATGGCCTTGCGGACGATCTCCACGTACTCGCGGGTGCGGGCCAGCGGCTTGTCGAACTTCACGCCGTACCAGCCCTCGGAGACCTGCGGGCCCGAGACGCCCAGGCCCAGCCGGAAGCGCCCGCCCGAGAGGGAGTCGAGGGTGGCGGCCGTCATCGCCGTCATCGCGGGTGCGCGGGCGGGGATCTGGAAAATCGCGGAGCCCACGTCGATGCGCTCGGTCTGGGCGGCCACCCAGGTGAGCACGGTCGCGGCGTCCGACCCGTAGGCCTCGGCGGCCCAACAGACGTCGTAGCCGAGGCGGTCCGCCTCCTGCGCGACGGCCAGATTGTCGCCGTCCATCCCCGCGCCCCAGTAGCCGAGGTTGATACCGAGCCGCATAACCGCTCCTCTTACTGGTGAGTAACGTCCTTGTGCCGGGGACTCTAGCGCGCGGGAGCGCGATCCGTCAGGACCGGGTTGTCCACAGGGCTGCTTGCAGCGGACTCCTGGCCAGTAATCTCAGCGCCCATGGAGCAGAGGCATCTCGGCCGCACGGGCCTGCGCGTATCCCGGATCGGGCTCGGCACTCTCACGTGGGGCCGGGACACCGGCGAGCACGACGCCGCCGACCAGTTGAAGGTCTTCTGGGACGCGGGCGGGACCCTCGTCGACACGGCGGACGTGTACGGCGGAGGCGACGCCGAGTATCTGCTCGGACAGCTCGTCGAACGGCTCGTGCCGCGGCGGGACCTGGTCATCGCGACCAAGGCGGGCAGCGTGCCCGAGCCCGACCGGCGTTTCAACGGCTCACGCGGTCACCTGCTGGCCGCGCTCGACGCCTCCCTGGAGCGACTGGGCACCGACTACGTCGATCTGTGGCAGGTCCACGCCTTCGACCCGGGGACCCCGCTCGACGAGACCCTCCAGGCGCTCGACATAGCCGTGAGCAGTGGCCGGGCGCGGTACGCGGGGCTGTCCAACTTCTGCGGCTGG
The DNA here is from genome assembly GCF_030063415.1 of Streptomyces sp. H27-C3. Classification (GTDB taxonomy): domain Bacteria; phylum Actinomycetota; class Actinomycetes; order Streptomycetales; family Streptomycetaceae; genus Streptomyces. The sequence goes on from NZ_JASITA010000015.1 coordinate 130,057, forward strand.
CAGCTGGCCAAGGCCGCCACCTGGCAGCTCGCCGCTCCGGGGCTGCGGACCCGGCTGGCCAGCACGCAAATGGAGTACTCGCTCCTCCAGCGCGGTGTGGAGCGCGAGGTGCTGCCGGCCGCGATCGACCTGGGAGTGGGGCTGTTGCCGTCCTCGCCGCTGGGCCGGGGCGTCCTCACCGGCAAGTACCGCACTTCGACCCCGGCGGACTCCCGGGGCGCGTCCCAGCATCTGGCCGGTTTCGTCGAGCCCTACCTGGACGACGCGGCGAGCCGCATCGTGGACGCGGTCGCGACGGCTGCGGACGGGCTGGCCACGACCACGCTCCAGGTGGCGCTGGCCTGGGTCCGCGACCGGCCCGGTGTGGTGGCCCCGATTGTCGGCGCGCGCAACGCGCAGCAGCTCAGGGCCGCATTGTCAGTGGAGGCGCTTAGTCTTCCAGACGAGATCTGCCAGGCGCTCGACGATGTGTCGGCGCCCGTGCACCGCTATCCCGACCAGGACTGGAGCACGCTGTGAGTACGGACCGCGACACCGCTGCCGCGGGCGAGGCCACCGACACGGCACCGGAGCCGGAGCCCATCGAGGCCGGCGCGCCGGGCGAGGACGGGGCCGACGCCGAGGTGTCGACCGCGCCGCCCCGCTCGCCGTCGCCGGAAGCCGAAGGCGACGGCCACGGGGATGGAGAGGTGGACGTGAACTCGGAGCCCGACGAGGCCGCCGGGGACGACACCCCGTCGGTCGAGTCCGGCAGAGCCGACCCGTCCGAGGACGACGGCCGGTCCGACGGCAGCGGTCCTGACAGCGAGGCCGCGCCCGTCGACAGGAGTGCCCAGGACGAGCCGGCCGAGGCGACCGGAGAATCCGGGGAGGCCGGCCACGCCGAGGCCACCGAGGTCGCGCCCGCCGCCGAGGAGACCGGGGCGGAAGCCGACGCCGACGCGGTGGTTGCCACGGCCGAGGCCGCCGTGCCCCAGCGCTCCGAGGCCGAGGCCGAGTTGGCCGCTCAGCGGGTGCTGCGGGAGCGCATCGCGCAGCGCAAGGCCGCCAAGGAAGCCCCCGTCGAGGCGGGCGCCAAGCTGAGCGGGCAGGCCGCCGATCTGCTCGCGGCGGTACGGGCCGTGGAAAGCGGCGCGAAGTCCGGCGAGGCGTTCTTCGCGTCCCCGCCGACCGCGCCGCGCCCCGCCGCACCCGCTCCTGCCGCAGCCTTGCGGCGGGAGGCGCCCGAGCCGGTCACGGGCGTCGCTCCCCCCGCTCCGAAGGCCGTCGCGTCCGTACAGGAGGTACTCGCCGAGGGCGGTGCGCCCGTGGCGCTGGCCGAGCCGGTCGCGGCCACGCTCGGGGAGCAGGCCGGGCAGGTGCTGCGCGACGACCCCTGGCAGCTGCTGTCCGTGCCGGGGGTGCAGCCCGAGCAGGCCGACGGATTCGCGCGGGCGCTGCTCGGCGCCGAGTGCGGTCCGGGGGGGG